>OZ244173.1:0-1972500 GCA_965216515.1 Afifellaceae bacterium
ACTTTGCGCTGGACCTTTTGCGCGGCATTCAGGTCAACTCCAGGTTTCCGCCGGACCCGTCGCAGGGTATACCGAACTGATGAAATGATTCGGTCCGCCGGTGCGCCGCGCGGACGCGAATGCATCGGGGACGGATGGCCAGAACGGGGTAATGGCGGCAAACGACCTCAACACGCCATTGCAGGACCGGCGCGCCAGGGCGCGCAGATCCCGGCGCTTGCCCTTGGCCGAGATCCTGTCCGTGGCCGCCGTGGCGCTGGCGTTGACCGCCATCGTATGGATCGCCATCGTCGACGATCCTGATGGCGGCCGTCCCGTTGAATATGCCGCAATTCAGGACAATGCCCCGCAGACCACGGGGACATTGGGCGGCGAACGCGCCGCCGCGGCAACCGCAGGTCGCGAGCGGATGCCGTCACCGGCCGCCTCGACCGATGTCGCGGCGCTGCCCACCGCCCGCGCGCCGAAGTCGGTTCGCGCCACGGCCGCGCCGATCGAGACGCTGGTGGAATCCTCGGAATTCGGTCAGTTGCCGGTCATCGGCCCGGATGGCCTGCGTCCGCTCGATGCCTATGCCCGGCCGGCCGGGTCCGGCCCCGGCGACGGATTTCCGCGTGTCGTCATTGTCGTTGGCGGACTCGGCATCAGTCAGACCGGGACCAAGCGGGCGGTCGAATCGCTGTCGCCGGATGTGACCCTGGCCTTTGCCCCGCATGGCGGCAGCCTTGGCCGCTGGGTCGGAGAAGCCCGCCGCAACGGCCACGAGGTGCTGCTGCAATTGCCGCTGGAGCCGTTCGGTTATCCCAATGTCGATCCCGGTCCGCGCACTTTGCTGGTCGACAATGACGAGTTGTCGAACATCGAAAATCTCGAATGGGTGCTCGGCCGCGCCACCAGCTATACCGGCGTGATGAACCATATGGGCGCGCGCTATGCCACCGACGACAGCGCCATGCACTGGTTGATCTCGGCGCTGGCCGAACGGGGCCTGATGTATCTCGACGACGGCACCGTCGCCAGGTCGGCGACGGCGAATGTCGGCGCCGCCCTTGGCGCGCCGGTTGTTCGCGCCGATCTGGTGATCGACAAGGTGCGCTCCGCCGCCCAGATCGGCAAGGCGCTCGACGAACTGGAGCAGATCGCCCGCTCGCGCGGGCTGGCTGTCGGCGTGGCTTCGGCCTTTCCGACCTCTGTCGCCGCCGTCTCCGACTGGGTCGATGCGGCCGCCGCGCGTGGTATTGTTGTCGTGCCGGCAAGCGCCGCCCTGGTCCGCTAGCGGCGCGGCGTGCAAACGGCGATAGACGACAGGCGACACGGATAGACCATGCCGGACCCCGAAGAATCCAAGTACCGGCCCTGCGCCGGGATTTGCCTGTTCAATGCAAAAGGGCTTGTCTTCGTCGGCGCGCGCAAGCGCTTGCGGGACACCGATGGCAGCACGCAGGTCTGGCAGATGCCGCAAGGCGGCATCGACGACGGCGAAGATCCCGAAAGTGCCGCCCGGCGCGAACTCTACGAGGAAACAAACGTCACCTCCGTCGACCTCGTCGGTGAACTGGCCGAATGGCTGACATACGATTTGCCGCCGGGAACGCCAAAGACCGGTTGGCGCCGCCGGTATTGCGGTCAGGCCCAGAAGTGGTTCGCCTTTCGGTTCCGTGGTCAGGAAGACGAGATCGACGTGATGAATCCCGGCGGCGGCGGCCACAAACCGGAATTTCTTGACTGGAAATGGGTTCGCCTCGCCGAAACGCCGTCGCTCGTGGTCCCCTTCAAGCGACCGGTCTACGAGCAGGTTGTCGCCGGTTTCGCCGGCCTGGCGCGGGACCGCGAGCGCCGCCGCCGCTAGGGGCGGCAACGGCCGGACCGGACCCGGCGGAAGAACCGGGCCGATCGCGCCGGCTGCGACGGGCGTTCATGAAACCGGATCTGAAATCGGCGCGCGATCGGCGGCCCGCACAACCATGCCAAAAAGGTCGCGCGGATCATCGGGATCGGCCAGCAGGTCCAGGTCCTCGAAATGGCCGGTACGGCCGGCAAGGTCGCGCAGGTAGCGCAGGGCGGAGAAATCCTCGATCGCAAATCCAACGCTGTCAAACACCGTGATCTGCGCGCCATCGCGGCGGCCGGGCGCCTCTCCGGCGATCACCCGCCAGAGCTCGGTCACCGGAAAGTCGGCGGGCATCTGTTGTATTTCGCCCTCCACACGGCTTTGCGGCGTGTACTCCACGAACACGTCGGATCGCCGGAGAATGTCGCGATGCAGTTCGGTCTTGCCCGGACAGTCGCCGCCGATCGCGTTGATGTGCACGCCGGCGCCCACCATGTTGTCGTTGAGAATGGTGGCATACTGTTTGTCGGCGGTGCATGTGGTGATGATCTGCGCGCCCTCCACCGCATCGGCTGCCGACGCGCAGGCCACCACCGTCAGGCCCGAGCGATCGAGATTGCCGGCCGTTTTGCGCGTCGCCGCCGTGTCAATGTCGTAGAGCCGGACTTCCCGCACGCCCGCAAGCGCCTTGAAGGCGAGCGCCTGGAACTCGCATTGCGCGCCATTGCCGATCATCGCCATCGTGGCCGGATGTTCCGGGGCGAGATAGGTCGCCGCCAGGGCGGATGTCGCGGCGGTGCGCAGGGCGGTCAGGATCGTCATTTCGCTCAGCAGCACCGGATACCCGCTGGCGACATCCGACAGCGCGCCAAAGGCGGTCACCGTCTGAAGTCCGTGCCTGGTGTTGACCGGGTGGCCGTTCACATATTTGAACCCATAGGCCTCGCCATCGGAGGCCGGCATAAGCTCGATGACGCCGATTTTCGAATGTGAGGCGATGCGGGGTGTCTTGTCGAATTGCGGCCAGCGCCGGAAATCGGTTTCCAGATAGCCGGCAAGCTCACGCAGAAACGTTTCGATGCCGACGGCGTTCACAATGTGCATCATGTTTTCGACGTTCACGAAGGGAACGACATTGATATCCGGCCGGCGGGTCAGGATGGGTTTGTTCATGGTCAATAACTCTGGGTTGGACGGCCGACGACCTGCCTGCCGAATAGGCTCGCCACGAGATCGACCAGCAGTGCCGATGTCCGGCCGCGTTCATCGAGAAACGGGTTGAGTTCGGCGATGTCGACAGATGTCACCAGACCGCTGTCGAAAAGCATCTCCATCACCAGATGCGCCTCGCGGTAGGAGGCGCCGCCGGGAACGGTCGTGCCGACGGCGGGCGCAATGGCGGGATCGAGAAAATCGACATCGAGACTGACATGCAGCAGGCCGTCGACGTCGCGCACGCTGTCGACGAAGCCGCCAAGTGTTGCGGCGATGCCGTCCTCGTCGATGCGACGCATGTCGACGATGTCGAAGCCGCTGGCGGCGACGCGGGCGCGCTCGGGCGTATCGATTGAGCGGATGCCGAACAGGCATGTACGCTCCGGCGCCACCGGCGTTGGCAGTGGCGGAAAATGCGCCTCAAATCCCGGTTGCCCGGTGAAATAGGCAACCGGCGTTCCGTGCAGGTTGCCGCTCTGCGTCGTCGCAAGCGTGTGAAAATCGCTGTGCGCGTCCAGCCAGAGCACGAAAAGCGGCCGATCGAGGCGGGCCGCGCGCCCCGCCGTGGCAGCGACGGTCCCCGCCGACATCAGATGGTCACCACCCATGAATACCGGGACAGCCGTATCCGCCAGCGTCAAGGCCGAATCGGTGATCGCCGCGATCCAGGAGGCGCATTCGCCAAGATCGTGGATGGCGCCGTTGGGATGGGCCACCTCGGCCCCGGCCCGGGCCGGCGTGTTGCCATGATCGGTGACGCTGTGGCCGAGGTCCCTGAGCGCTTCGGCGAGGCCGGCGACGCGCAGTGCATCCGGACCCATGAGGCAACCGCGCCGGCCGCTGCCACTGTCGACAGGTACACCGAGCAGGACGATTTCCGACGCATCGGACGGGAGCAATCGATCCATAATGCCACACCTTGGTCGCAGGACATCCCGCGGGAACTGGGTTGCCGTACAAGGTAGTGGTCGAAATCGGCATAATCATCTGCTAGAATTGATCGAAATTTCTATATACATAGTCATATTGGATAAAGAGAGTGCTCGATATGGACAAATTTGATTCCAGGCTGATCTCCGTGCTTCGCCGCAATGGCCGCGCCTCGGTCTCCGATATTGCCGTTGAGCTGGGGGTGACGCGGACCACCGTGCGCAACCGGATGGACCGCCTGCGGCGGGAAGGTGAGATTGTCGGTTTCAGCGTCGTGTTGCGAAGCGATGTGGAGGATCTGCCGGTGCGCGGCATCATGCTGATCCAGATCAACGGCAAGGGAACGGAGCGGGTTATCCGTCAGCTCTCCGACACGCCGGCGATTCAGGCGATCCACACGACCAACGGTCGCTGGGACATTATCGCCGAACTCGGCGCCGAATCGCTTCCCGAACTGGATGTCGTGTTGCGCAAGATCCGGCTGTTTGAGGGTGTGGAGTCCAGCGAGACAAACCTTTGCCTTGCCACAACGCGGTCTGTTCGCAATCAGCGCCAGCAGGACAACCGGAGCCGAACCGGCCATTAGTTTGTCTGCCCTGCCGCCATCCGCCGTCGTGGCGGATCCGATGGCGACAAGCCGGCAGGTGGGAGCCGATCAGTCGGAAACGACCTTGTAGAGCTGGCCGTCGACCAGCCGTTCGCCAGGCGCGAGACCGTTCAGGATCAGGAACAGTCGCTCGCCGTCGCTCACCCCGTCCATGCGGCGGGCCATGGTGCGGATCGTGTCGCCGCGTCTGGCCCTGACGACATCGATACGCAACGGCCGCAAACGCGCGACTTCCGCCGGCTTCAGCTTGTGGAAGGAGGCGAGCATCGACTGAAGGCCCGTATCGATATCGGCCGAGCGGTCCCGGGATGCGAATATGATACGGTACATACGCGGTCCCATCTTGACCGCCGCGATCCGGAATCGCCAGTCGTCGGCCGTCGCCGCCGCGGTGGCCACCGAGTAGCGATTGACCTGGCTGGTGCGGATCGAACCGGGGATCAGGCCGTTCACCCACCCCGAAGCCAGATAGGCCTCCGGCGATTGCGTCGCCGCGGCGGAGACGCCGTCGAAGCGCATCGCCGTATCCCGGCCCGCCGCTGCCAGAACCGCGTCGCGCGTGTTTTCCAGGCGATAGCCCGGTGGCACCTCAAAGCCGATTGCCAGTCGCGGATGCAGGAACTTGCGTCCGCGAATATAGCCCTCCGACGGGTCGTCGCCGAAGATCACGCCGTCGAGGCTGTTCAGGTAGCCGGCCCGGTCCTGCTCGCCGATGCCCGGCGCACCCACCTGCCGTGCGGCCTGCACCGCCAGGTCGCGCCGTTCCAGCGCCGCCGGGTGCGTCGACAGAAAGTTCGCCATCTCGTTTTCATGGCCGAGCGCGGAGCGGAACGAGGCATAGCGTTCGAGTTTGTCGATAAACCGCGATGCGGCGAAGGGGTCGTATCCCGCCCGGGCGGCGATCGCGATACCCAGCCGGTCCGCCTCGATCTCCTGATCGCGCGAAAACTTCGCCAGCGTCAGCCGGGAGTTGGCGACCGCGGAACGGCCGGCATTGGGATCGCTGAGGATGCTGGTGGCCACCTGTTCGACAATGTCCTTGCGTTCCACCGCCCGCGCCCGCTCCAGCGCATGGTTGGCCAGCACGTGGGCGATTTCGTGCGAAAGCACCGCCGCCAGCTCGGAATTGTCATCGGCCAGAACCAGAAGACCCCGTGTCACGTACAGATAGCCGCCCGGCAGGGCAAAGGCGTTGGCCACCGGCGAATTGAGGATCGTGATCCGATATCTGCGCGAGGGATCGTTGGATGCGGCGACCAGCCGGGACACCACCCTGGCAAGCGCCGATTCCACACCCGGGTCCGAATAGACACCGCCATACTCGGCAATAACCCGCGGGCTTTCGCGGCGCCCGATCGCTTCTTCCAGTCCGCTCGGCAGGCGAGCGCCGGCAACCGCCACGGGCTCCACACGTCCGGGCACGCCCAAATGTTCCGTGCAGCCGGCAAGGACCGCAATGATCGCAAGCGGGAGTAGGGAACGCCACATAGGCGAAGATGTGCGCCCATTACCTGTCAAAATCAAGGTCGGAGAATGAAACGCAAGACCGCCGTCGCGGGCAGGTTGCGCCGAACCGTGCGATTTTATCGGTTGTCGGCTGCTTCCAGCTGCCCCGGCATCGCAATCCGGATCATCGGACCGCCCCTGGAATCGAGATAGCCGCGTACCCGCACAACGTGCCCGGCCAGTTCCTCCAGCGCCTCCGCGCCGCCGAACAATTCCCGGTCGCTTCGGGCGATTTCCACCGTGAAGTCCTGCACCCAGCGGTGGCCGAAGT
Organism: Afifellaceae bacterium; assembly: GCA_965216515.1. GTDB lineage: Bacteria > Pseudomonadota > Alphaproteobacteria > Rhizobiales > Afifellaceae > CAXMRP01. Next base: position 6,361 of record OZ244173.1, read on the forward strand.
TGAGATAGGTGCGGTTGCGCCGCGTGCCGACAGAGACGACCTTGCCCTCGACAATCGCATACCGGCCGATATGACGCGAAAGCACCGCCGGATTGGCCGGCCTTACGGCGACCGCGCCGGTACGCCAGAAACCGGCGTTTGTCCGGCGTGCCTGCGATTCCGACCGGCCGATCGCCGCCATGCACGGACCGCCGACACCGGGCTGCGGAACATGAACAGCGCGCCCGGACGCCGTCAGAAGGCTCTGGATCAGGCCGCGTTCAGCGAAGACAAAGGCCATTGTGCGGCCGTATCGGTCGGGTTTCTTTGCCGCCGGAACGAATTGAATGTCCTTGGCGCCGACCAGTTCGTCCAGTTTGCGCCTCAGGCCGGAATCGAATTCGGTGCGCCGGCCGGTCAGGATCGAAAAGCTGTCGATCCCGGCCAGCACGAGTTTGCGGCCGTCTTCCAGGCGCAGCGTCCGGTAATCTTCGATTGCCGCCGTGCGCACCGGTTCGCCTTGCCCCGGCGAACAGGTTTCCAGGCCCGCCGCCGGCGTCGCAAGCCGCGCCACGGCCAGTGCGACCAGGCCGAAGGTCACGCCGCCGATGCGGCAAACGGACATCTCATCGGTTCCCTGCGCGCGCGGCAATCGCCTCCACCTCCACCTTGAATTCCGGCCGTGCGAACCCGGCCACAACCATCAGCGTCGACGCGGGCGGCGGCGTGGTGACGATGTCATCGCGGACCGTCATGTAGGATTTCAGATAGGCCCGGTCGCTGACATAGGCGTTGAGGCGGACCAGATGTTCAAATGCCATCCCGGCATCGCGCAACACCGCCTCGATGTTGGCAAAGCACAGCCGTGTCTGTTCGCCGGCCCCCTCGGGGATCCTGCCATCGGCGCCGATCCCCAATTGTCCGGAGCAAAACAGCGTTCGCGCACCGGCAGGCACGCACACGCCATGGGAATAGGCGGCGAACGGCGGATGGATTGATGAAGGTGTGTGATGTACGAACATGTCGGTCATGACCTGTGTGAAGGGCCGTCAGGCCCCCAAGAATATCGGAATTGCGCGCCGGCGCGACCGGTTTTTGCCGGCACGCGGCAGGACGCCCGAAGCAGACCCGGCGGCGGCGGCCCCGACAACCACCCGGATGGATTGCTAATGGCGCCGGCGCCCGAACACCGTCTGGCCGAGCGGGCCGGCCTGCCGGAGCATCTGCGCATCCTGCTTGCCGATTATCCCCGTAAATCGTGGCCCGGTCACGCGAACTTCGCGGGCATGACGCAATTCTGGCTGGAACGGCATCTCATGTTTCGCGATATCGTCGACCGGCTCAGGACCGGCACCGAAGCCCGCATCGACAACGCCCTGGACCATGCCGTCTACCAGCCGCGCCTGCGCCGCCTTGGAAATCTCCTGATCAACCAGTTGCACGGTCACCACCAGATCGAGGACCAGCACGACTTCCCGCAGATGGCTCGCATCGAACCGCGCGTGGCGGCCGCCTTTGAGATTCTGGATGCCGATCACGTGGAACTGGACCGACGCATCCATGATTTCGCCGAGGCCGCGAACCGCGTGCTGCAACCCGATGCGCCATCCCCCCGCACCGGCAGCCGCAAAGAGGATGCCAGGGACGCTGTCGGGCGTTTCGGCGAAAACCTGGGCGTGCTGGAACGCCTTCTTGACCGTCATCTGGTCGATGAGGAGGAGATAGTCGTTCCCGTCCTGTTGCGGTTCGGATAAGAACAGGTGTTGACGAGGGAGATCGATGGCCGAAATTCGCCGCTGGAGCGACCTCAGGAGCCCGCAGTTCGATACCCTGGACGGGGAGCGCACCGTTGCCCTGTTCCCGGTCGGCGCCACCGAGCAGCACGGACCGCATTTGCCGGTCTGCGTCGATGCCCTGATCGCCCGGTCAATTGCCGAACGGTCGTTTTCCCACCTTGGCGCCGATGTGCCGGTGTTGCTTTTGCCGGTTTGTGAGATTGGCAAGTCCAACGAGCATATCGATTTCCCCGGCACGCTGACGCTTTCCGCTGACACGCTGTCACGGGTCTGGTTGGAGATCGGCCAGAGCGTTGCCCGGGCGGGCGTTCGCAAGATCGTCTTTCTCAACAGCCATGGCGGGCAACCGCAGGTCATGGAAATTGTCGCCCGCGAATTGCGGGTACGGGAGAAGATGATGGCCGTCACCTGCGGCTGGTGGCATCTCGGCAGTCCCGCGGGCCATTACGGGGAAGCCGAAGACCGGCATGGCATCCATGCCGGCGCGGTGGAGACGGCAATGATGCTGGCCCTCGCTCCGGACCTTGTCGACCGGGGGAAGGCGGCCGATTTTCGGCCCGTGATGGCCGATATCGAGGCCGGGCATGACCATCTGACCTATCTGGGGGGAGTCGGGATCGGTTGGCAGGCCCAGGATCTCCACCCCTCCGGCGCCGCCGGCAACGCAAGCCTTGCCGATGCGCAAACCGGCGCCGCCATCGTCGACAAGGCGGCCCGCGGCCTTGCCGGCCTGCTTGCCGAGGTCTCCGCCTATCCCCTGTCAGCCCTGAAGGACCGCTGAGCGCACCGGACGCCGGTGCCCGTCATTGGCCGACAAACGTGTGGTTGTCGTGGAAGGCGCCGCGACAGGGCGGATCCAGTGGAACAACATGGCTGACAAGCCGGTTCGCGTTGAAACGGTGGAGAAGAAATCCCGGCGGCTCGTCTGTCCAGGTCGCATCGGCACCCGGTCTCAGGTCCAGCGATACCTGGTGCGCCGTGCCTGGCCCCGTCATCGCGACCGTGCCGGCGAATCCGGTGGTGATCAGCCGGTGGATATGACCGGCCGCGACCAGCAACACCTGATCGTGTCCCGCAATCACCGCTGCCAGATCGGCCCGGTCGGAAAGCCCGATTCGATCCATGAATTCGAGACCGGTGTCAAACGGTGGATGGTGCAGCATGACCAGCGTCGGCGCCGTCCGCCGTTGCGCCAGCACCGAATCGAGCCAGGAAATCTGCTCCGAACCGAGCCGCCCGCCCGCCTGGCCTTCCACGAGACTGTCGAGCGCGACGATGCGGACCGCGAAATCCTCCACGACATATGAAAAGGGCCCGGAAGGAGACCGGAAGGGAAGCGGCGAAAAGGCATCGCGGGCCAGCCCGCGAAGGTCGTGATTGCCGAGGATGGGAAAGACCGGCATCGGCAGCCGGCCCAGAATGTCGGCGACGGTCGCATAATCGGCCGCATCGCCGTCGTTGGTCAGGTCGCCGGTATGGATGACCACATCGGGGCGCGGGTCCAGCCGCACGATCCTGTCGACCGTTTTCTCCAGAAAGGCGCAGGTATCGATTTTTCCGAACAGCCGAGCGCCGCGCTTCATCAGGTGGCTGTCCGAAATTTGCGCGATATGCACGATTTCAATCCCTTTCCAATCTGCCGCCGTGTGATAGGTTCTCGCCCGGAACAACTGGCCGCCGACGGTGTCGGCGACACGATGCCCGCCGCACCTTGCGATTCTTGGGCATTGCGGTTTTGCTGACTGTGGTTTTAGAACACCGGCCGGGACGAATACAGCACAACGGAACCAGGCCATGCGGACAAAACGGGAGAAGGCAATGAACAGCAGGATATTGGCGGCGGCAATTTGCGCGATGGCGGCGGGTGCCAGTGGTGCCAGCGCCCAGGACAAGGTGGCATTCGGAACGAACTGGCTCGCCCAGGCCGAACATGGCGGCTACTATCAGGCCGTGGCCGACGGTACATACGCGGCCTGCGGCCTCGACGTGGAAATCGTTTCCGGTGGCCCGCAGGTCAACAATCGCGCCCAGCTGGTGGCCGGCAAGATACAGTTTCTGATGGGCGGCAACATGTTGCAGCCGTTCTCCGCGCGTAAGGAGGGCATTCCCATCAAGGTCGTCGCGGCCCATTTCCAAAAAGAGCCCCAGGTCATCATGACCCATCCCGATCAGGGCCTTGATACGTGGGAGGACCTGAAAAAGGCCGAGGCGCTTCTGATCGGCGACAACGGATTTCTGAGCTTTTATCAGTGGATGATGTCGGACTTCGGATTCACCGCCGAACAGCGCAAGCCCTATACCTTCAACCCGGCGCCGTTTCTGGCCGACAAGAAATCGGGCCAGCAGGGCTATGTGACGTCCGAGCCCTACGCAATCATGAACGAGGGTGGGTTTGAGCCCAACGTGTTCCTTCTCGCCGACTATGGCTTTGACACCTATTCGACGACCGTCGAGGTCATGGAATCGACGATCGCCGATCATTCCGACTGGGTACAGTGTTTTGTCGACGGTTCGGCGCTGGGCTGGGTCAACTATCTTTATGGCGACAACGCAGCCGCCAACGAAATGATCAAGGCGGCCAATCCTGACATGACCGACGGCCAGCTTGCGTTCTCCATTGCCCAAATGAAGAAATACGGCATCGTCGATTCCGGCGATGCAGAGACGCTGGGCATCGGCGCCATGACCGACGAGCGCCACAAGAGTTTCTTTGACAAGATGGTGAAGGCCGGCGTGGTCGACGGGTCCGTCGACTACAAATCGGCCTATATGCTCGACTTCGTCAACAAGGGCGTTGGTGTCGAAGCGCGCAAGAAGCAGATGATGGCGAAATAGCAGACCGCCTGGGGTTTGCCGGCCGGGAAAGACCAGATGGCAGTCGAGACGAGCCGTGCGGCCGTATCCGGCCTTGCGGATATGCCGGCGGGCGTGGATGGGGGGGCTGCCGCCGTCGTCTCGCTGCGCCATGTCGGCAAGACCTTCTCCAATGGCACGGTTGCGCTTCAGGATCTCGATCTCGACGTCGGGCACGGCGAGTTCGTCAGTCTGCTGGGGCCGTCGGGATGCGGCAAATCCACCGCGTTGAAACTCATTGCAGGCCTGGCCAATCCGACCACCGGCCGGATCGATTGGCCGGCCGAGGAGAAGGCGTCCGGGCAGGCGCACGAGATCGGGTTCGTGTTCCAGGAGCCGACCCTGATGCCGTGGTCGACCGTCTACGGCAACGTGTATCTGCCTTTGCGCCTGAAGGGGATTTCGAAATCCGCGGCCCGGTCCGACATCGAGGACGCCCTGTCGCGGGTCGGCCTTTCGGGATTTGCCGACGCCTATCCGCGGGAACTGTCGGGCGGTATGAAAATGCGGGTCTCGATTGCCCGGGCGCTGGTGACCCGGCCTTCGTTGCTGCTGATGGACGAACCGTTCGCCGCGCTTGACGAAATCAACCGCTTCAAGCTCAACAACGACATCCTGTCCCTGTGGCAGGGTTTGGGCTGGACGGTCATCTTCGTCACGCACAGCGTCTTTGAATCGGTGTATCTTTCGAGCAGGATCGTCGTCATGGCCGCCCGGCCCGGGCGCGTGTTTCGGGAAATCGAGATCGACGCACCGTATCCGCGCGACGAGGAATTCCGCACCTCGGCGCGTTATGCGGAGCTTTGCCGGGAAGTCAGCCACGCTCTGCGCGATGCCATGGAAATCGGTTCGGCGGACGGATCGGCCGCCGCCGGGGCGGCATCATGAGCAACGTCGCCGATCTGGAAGCGCCGGCGGCGCGTCGATCCGGGGAGGGCGGGGGACAGGCGGACCGCGCGCCCGCGCCACCCGATGCCATCGCCGATCCCGTCGAACGCGCGCGCGCCCAGGCGGCGCGGCGGGAGCGGATCGGCCGTTATATCGTGCCGGTGGTTATCCTGGCGGCGGCGATATTCCTGTGGGACCGCCTTGTCGTCTGGAATGAGATTCCCCACTACATACTTCCCGGCCCCGGTCTTGTGGCAAAAACGCTTGTGACCGACTGGTCCATCCTCTCCGCGTCCCTCGTCAACACACTCAAGATCACCTTCAGTGCCCTGGCGGTGGCCACGGTGGGCGGTGCCGGGCTCGCGATCCTGTTCACCCAGTCGAAGTGGGTCGAGATATCCTTTTTCCCCTTCGCCGTGATCCTTCAGGTCACACCGATCATCGCCATCGCGCCGCTGATCTTCATCTATGTCGATTCCACCACCGCCGCGTTGCTCATCTGCGCATGGATTGTTGCCTTTTTCCCGATCTTGTCCAACACCACGCTCGGCCTGAACTCTGCCGACCACAACCTCCACGATCTCTTCCGTCTCTATGGCGCGAACCGCTGGCAGGTGTTGTGGTATCTGCGGCTTCCCGCCGCCATGCCTTACTTTCTCGGCGGCCTGAAGATCGCCGGCGGTTTGGCGCTTATCGGCGCCATTGTTGCGGAATTCACCGCCGGAACCGCCGGCAGCGGATCGGGATTGGCGTTCCGCATTCTGGAATCCGGCTACCGCCTGAACATCCCGCGGATGTTTGCCGCGCTTATTCTGATCTCGACGACCGGAATACTCATTTTCATGTCGCTGAGCCTGCTGTCCCACCTCATGCTGCGCAAATGGCACGAGAGCGCGACCAAACGGGAACACTAGGCCGGTGCCGTTGGACATGACGCCCGGCCCCGGAATTGCCGCCATGGCCGGCAGTGCCGACTACCGGCTGCTGAACGCAACGGTCCCGGCCATCCTCATTGACGGATTTGCCGGCGCGGATCGGCAACGCGACGGCCTGGTCGCTGCCGACCTTCGGATCCGCGATGGCAGGATTGCCGAAATCGGAGCCGCCGGCCGCGATCGGCCGGCGAGTGAAGATCCGGCGGCGTTTGACCTGGACGGCGGCATGGTCTGGCCCGGTTTTGTCGATATGCACACCCATCTCGACAAGGGGCATATCTGGCCGCGCGCAGCCAATCCCGACGGGACGTTTCAGCAGGCCCTGCAGGCTGTCGAGAGCGACCGCCGTGCGGCATGGGACGGCGAGGACATCCGCGCGCGCATGGACTTCGCACTGCGATGTGCCTACGCCCACGGGACGACGGCGATACGGACGCATCTGGATTCCGCTTCACCCCACCACGAAATCACCTGGCCGGTATTCGCCGACATGCGGGCTGCCTGGCAGGGCCGGATCGCGTTGCAGGCATCGTCGATCGTCGGGATCGACAGCATTGGCGCATTCGGTCCGCAACTGGCCGCGACCGTGGCCCGGTATGGCGGCGTCCTGGGTGTCGCCGCCTACATGATCGACAATATGGATGCGACGATTGCCCGGCTGTTCGACCTGGCGATCGAGCATGGGCTGGATCTCGACCTGCATGTCGATGAAACCGGCGATCCCGGCGCCGTGGCCCTGCGAATGGTCGCCGAGGAAGCGATCGGCCGGAAATTCGCGGGCCGGATCGTCGCCGGGCATTGTTGCAGTCTGGCCCGGCAGAACGAGGCGGACGCCGCGGCAACCCTCGACAAGGTGGCCGAGGCCGGGATCGCCGTCGTCAGCCTGCCCATGTGCAACCTCTATCTTCAGGACCGGATCGCGGCCAACACCCCGCGCTGGCGCGGCGTGACCCTGATCCATGAAATGCGCCGACGCGGCATCCCGGTCGCTGTCGCCTCCGACAACACGCGCGATCCGTTTTATGCATTCGGCGACCTCGATCCGCTGGAAGTGTTTCGCGAAGCGGTTCGCATTCTTCATTTCGATCACCCGATCGACGACTGGCCGGCAGCGGTTGCGCGATGGCCCGCCGATATTATTGGCCTTCCCGATCACGGCCGCATCAGGCGCGGATTGCCCGCCGATCTGGTGCTCTGTCAGGGTCGGAATTTCTCCGAAATCCTGTCGCGCCCGGAAACGGATCGTGTTGTGCTGCGCGATGGACGGCCAATCGACCGGCGGTTGCCGGATTATCGTGAGCTGGATGAGCGGATGGGAGTGGAACGATGAGCGCATTGGACAGTGTCAGGACCGACCTGGCGGGAATTGAGATGGAGGACAATCCCCGCATCGTTCAGCAGAAGAGCCGCGATTTCTACTGGTACAGCCCGGTTCTGAAACGCCAGCTGGACGCTGTGAGCGGCGATCTGGTCGTCAGCCCGCGCAACGAGGCGGAAGTCATCCGCATCCTGAAATCCTGCTACCGCAACCGCGTCCCGGTGACGGTTCGCGGCGGCGGCACCGGCAACTATGGCCAGGCCATGCCGCTTGCCGGCGGCGTTGTGCTCAGCATGGCGGCGATGGATACCATAGTCGATATCGCGCCTGACCGCGTCATCGCCGGTCCCGGTGCCATCATTCGCGACATCGATCTGGCGGCCCGCGAAAAATGCCGCCGGGAATTGCGCATGCATCCCTCAACGACCTCCACCGCGTCGCTCGGCGGCTTCATTGCCGGCGGATCGGGCGGCGTCGGCTCGATCCGCTGGGGCGGCCTGCGCGACCTGGGGAACATCCTGCGCATTCGCGTCGTGACCATGGAGGAAGAGCCGCGCATTCTCGACCTGACCGGCCTCGATCTGCACAAGGTCTCCCATGCCTATGGAACCAACGGGGTGATCACCGAGATCGAGATGCCGCTGACGGCGGCCCACGACTGGATCGATGTCCTGGTCGCATTCGACGAATTCGCCGAAGCCGCCCGCTACGCCAACGCGCTTGCCCTTCAGGACGGTCTGCTGGTGAAGGAAATCGCGCCGATCGGCGCGCCGGCGCCGCACGCCTATTTCAAACGTCACAGGAAGTTCCTGGCGCCGGACCAGAGCGTTGTCGTCGTCATGGTGGCCCCCCAGTCCATCGACGCGTTCACCGTATTCACCGCCCGCGAGGGCGGGCAGCCGGTTTACAGATCCGACACGATGGATTCCTCCGGCCTGCCGGTTGCCTACGAACTGGCCTGGAACCACACGACCCTGCGGGCGCTGCGTGTCGACCCGGCGATTACCTATCTACAGGTGCTTTATCCCTTCCCCGACCATCTGGAGCGGGTGGCGCGCGTCCACGCCCCGTTTGGCGACGAGCTGGTCCCGCATCTGGAATTCGTCCGTTTCGATGGCAACATCACCTGCTTCGGCCTGCCGCTTTTGCGCTACACAACCGACGATCGGCTGGAAGAGATCATCCGGTTCCACGAGGACAATGGATGTCCCATCTTCAATCCGCACCGGTACACGCTGGAGGAAGGCGGCATGAAAGCCACCGATGCGGTGCAGTTGGACTTCAAGCGCCAAGCCGATCCGCTGGGTCTCCTCAATCCCGGAAAGATGATCGGCTGGGAAAATCCCGACTTTGACCTGTCCGGACAAAAAACCTATCTGTTTCCGGGTCTTGAAGCGAATGTTTAACTCAATCTGTCATAATTGGCAGGCCGTGTCGGACACCGCGCGATCGCCGGATTAGGGACCCCGCCCAACGATGAAAATCCTGGTCGTTTACTGCCACCCCTGTGCTGACAGCCTCACCGCGGCCGTCCGCGATCGTGTCCTCAAGGCGTTGGCTGCCGGTGACCACGATGTCCGGATGATCGATCTTTATGACGAGGGCTTCGATCCCGTGATGGACGACCGGGAGCGGCGCGGCTACCACACACCGGGCGAGAACGAAAAGCCGGTGGCCGCCCATCTGGAAAACCTGAAATGGGCCGAAGCCCTGATTTTTGTCTATCCCACCTGGTGGTTCGGCCTGCCGGCCATGCTCAAGGGGTGGCTGGATCGCGTCTGGGTTCCCTACGCCACCTTCCTTCTGCCCGAACCCGGCAGGGTCGTTCAGCCGGTTTTGGACAATATCCGGCTGATCGTGGCCGTATCCACCTGCGGCGCCCCCTGGTGGATGCTGAAGTTCACCGGTGATCCGGGTCGCCGGACATTGCTTCGCGGTATGCGGGCGATCTGCGCCAGAAATTGCCGGACACTGTGGCTTGCCCACTACCGGATCGATTCATCGACGCCGGAAAGCCGCCGGAAATTCCTTGATCGTGTCGAGGCGCGTTTGTCCTGGCTCTAGCCCGACATGCCCGGCAACGGGCGCCGGCCCGGCCGGCGCACCGGCAAGATCCGTGCCGGCCGTTAACCGGCGCTGGATTCCGGATGAAGCTTGCTGCCCAGAATATGCTCTGAGCGGCCGATGACATCGTTGCTGGAGCCGACGATCAACGGATCCGGGCCGCTCACCACCTTCATGTCCTTGCCGGTATAGGGCAGGGTGCTGAGGAAATGCTGCAGGCATCCCAGCCTTGCCCTTTTCTTGTCGTTGGACTTGATGACCGTCCACGGTGCATCAGCGGTGTCGGTATAGAAGAACATCGCCTCCTTGGCCTCGGTATAGTCATCCCATTTGTTGAGGGAGGCCATGTCGACCGGCGACAGCTTCCACTGCTTCAGCGGTTCGTGTTCACGCGACTTGAAACGGCGGCGCTGTTCCTCGCGGGTAACGGAAAACCAGTACTTGTACAGACGGATGCCGCTGCGGACCATCATCCGCTCAAGGTCGGGGCATTGGCGCATAAATTCCAGATAGTCATTGGGGCTGCAAAAGCCCATCACGCGTTCGACACCGGCCCGGTTGTACCAGGACCGGTCGAAGAACACGATCTCGCCGGCCGCCGGCAGATGCTGGATATAGCGCTGGAAATACCACTGGGTCCGTTCGCGTTCGGTCGGTTTTGCGAGCGCGACAACCCGTGCGCCGCGCGGATTGAGATGCTCGGTAAATCGCTTGATCGTGCCGCCCTTGCCGGCCGCGTCCCGTCCTTCAAACAGGAGCACGATTTTCTGCCCCGTTCCGGCTGCCCACTCCTGGACTTTCAGCAGCTCGACCTGCAGGTCCCGCTTGCGCCGCTCATAGGTCTTCCGGCGCAATTTCTGCTTGTAGGGGTAATCGCCGGTTTCGAACGCACGGCGGATATCCTCGCGGTCGTAGCCCTGCACGACGCGGCCGGCGCTGTCCGGCGCTTTGGCGATCTTGGTCACGCCATTTGATCCGTCCAGGCTTTTTCGGACCCGCTTGGAGGGCTCCTTTGCTGCGGTCCGGCGTGTTCCCGTGGCGGCCGGCCCATTGGTCTTACTCATGAACTCTCCCCGTGGTTTTCGCCGAACGCCGGGATCACGGTTTGCCGGTCAGCCGGGGGCGCATCAATCGCTCAGATTTCGCGCCACGAGCACCGAACAATGGGCATGGCGCACGACATGCGCGGCAACGGATCCCAAAAAATAGTCGGCAATACCCGGATCGTGGGACGCGACGACGATAAGGTCAACATTGTTTTCCCGAGCATGGTCAAGAATTTCTCTCGCTGCATGGCCTTCAAGGAACACCGTATCGATGTCATCGGCCATGCCGCATGCCGCCACGACACCATCGACCATATCCCTGGATTGCTGACGGCCCTGGGCCCGGACATCGGCCGGAATGTGGGCATCGACGAAGCTCGGGATGGATTCCGAAACATTGAGAACGGTGATTTTCCCGCCGCGAATCTTTGAAATATCAGCCGCCAGCGCCAGCGCGGCGGCTCCGGCTTGCGTCTGGGAGGCGTCGATTGGAACGAGTATTTTGGCAAACATCGTGCTTCACCCCTTTCTGCCGCTGCGGGCCGTCAGTCCAATTGGAATAATGTCTGCCATATACCACGCCGTGTGGGATTGAGATGGATCAAACCGCCTTGACGCCACCACGGCCGTCGGCCAACGTCCTTCGACGGTTCCGCAAACATCCCGCCACCGGGCGGAACAACAGCCGACATCGCGCCATGAAGCCGACCAATCATATCTATACCGGCCTGCCGACGACGATCTTCGAGGAAATGAGCCGGCTGGCTGTGGCCAACGACGCGGTCAATCTCGGCCAGGGTTTTCCCGACACCGATGGCCCCGAGGAACTGCTGAAATTCGCCGCCGAAGCACTTGTCCGCGGCCCGAACCAATATCCGCCGATGCTCGGATTGCCGGCCCTGCGTCAGGCTGTCGCCCGATCCTGGAAACGATTTCAGGCCCTGGATCTCGACTGGCAGAGCGAGGTTCTCGTCACATCCGGGGCCACGGAAGCGCTTTCGGACTGCATAAATGCCCTGGTTGAGCCCGGCGACGAAGTCATTCTGATCGAACCGCTGTACGACTGCTATCTTCCTCTGGTGCGGCGGGCGGGCGCGACGCCGAAAATCGTCCGCGTCACACCCCCCGACTGGACTCTCGACCGGCAGCAATTGGCCGCTGCATTTTCCCCGCAGACCAAGGCGATCCTGCTCAACAATCCGCACAATCCTGCCGCGCGCGTTTATTCCCGCGATGAGCTGGCGATGATCGCGGCGCTTGCCAACCGCCACGATACCTACGTGATTGCCGATGAAGTCTACGAGCACATCGTGTTCGATGGTGCGCGCCACACCTCCGTGCTCGCTGTTGACGGCCTGCGCGACCGGGCGCTTGCCATCGGCTCCGCCGGCAAGACATTTTCGGTGACCGGCTGGAAGGTCGGATACGTCATCGGCAACCCGGTTTTGCTGGAACCGGTCATCAAGGCGCATCAGTTCACGACATTCACCACGCCGCCGAATTTGCAGCAGGCCGTTGCCGCGGGACTGGCCATGTCCGACGACTATTTCACCGGCCTGTCCGGCCGTTTGCAGGCGAAGCGGGATCGTCTGGCCGCCGGCTGTGCCGATCTGGGCTTCGGTGTCATCCCCTGTGCCGGCACCTACTTCCTGACGGTCGATGTCCGGCCACTCGGGCTCAACGGCGACGACACCGCACTCGCGCGCCAGATGACAACGCAGGCCGGCGTCGCGTCGGTCCCGGTTTCGGCATTTTATGGGGACAACCCGCCGCGGCAGTATCTGCGCTTTTGCTTTTGCAAGCGCGATCAGGTTCTGGATGAGGCCGTCTCGCGCATGGGCGACTGGTTGGCGCGGCGGACGTCATGAATGGGGAGGTGGCCACGTGACAATCAAGGCGCTGGTCTGGGGCGAAAATATTCACGAACACTCAAATCCCGATGTCGGGCGCCTATATCCCGACGGCATGCACGAAACGATCGCCCGCGCCCTGGCCGCCGACCGTGATATCGTCGCCGAAACGGCAACGCTCCAGGAGCCCGAACACGGATTGGCTGCGAAACGTCTGGCCGCCACCGATGTGCTGGTGTGGTGGGGGCACCGTGCCCACGGCGATGTCGACGACGAGGTCGTTGAACGTGTCGCTGGTCGTGTCCACGAAGGAATGGGGCTGATCGTTCTGCATTCGGGGCATTTTTCGAAAGTGTTCAAGCGTCTCATGGGAACACCCTGTTCTCTGAAATGGCGTGAGGCGGGCGAACGGGAGCGGGTGTGGGCCATCAATCCGGCCCATCCGATTGCCGCCGGTATCGGCGGCGGCTTTGAATTGCCACAGACGGAAATGTACGGCGAGCCGTTCACGGTTCCCGAACCGATGGAAACCGTGTTCATCTCCTGGTACGAGGGCGGCGAGGTGTTCCGCTCCGGCATGACCTGGCGGCGCGGCGCCGGCAGCGTGTTCTATTTTTCACCCGGGCACGAAACCTACCCCATCTACCATGATCGCAACGTTCAGACCGTGCTGCGCAATGCCGTTCGCTGGGCGGACAATCCGGCGCCCGCCTGGACCGGGATCGCCGATGCGGCCAACGTGCCGGCCGCCGCGGCGCCAGAGCCGCTGACCGTCACCGGGCCGCGTTTGCACGCCGAAGGCGAAGAGGGCTTCAAGTGAACGCAACATTGCCGGGTGCGGGCGCACAAGTCCGGCTTCTGATTCTGGGAACCGGCGGCATGGCGGCAAAGCACGCCGAGGAATTTGCCGGCGACCCACGGGTCGATCTTGCCGCCGCCGTCGATATCGACCAGGCGCGTCTTGCCGCATTTGCCCGGTCCCACAATATCGGGACGAGCTTTGCCGATCTCGATTCGGCGATTGCATGGGACGGCTTCGATGCGGTCGCCAACGTCACGCCGGATGCCGTGCACCACCCGACGACCATGGCGCTGATCGCCGCCGGCAAGCACGTTTTCTGCGAAAAGCCCCTGGCGGAGAACCACAGCCTTGCCGATGAGATGGCCGCCGCCGCCGAAGCCGCCGGTCTGATTCATATGGTCAACCTGACATACCGCGGCGTCCGGGAAGTCCAAAAAGCCCGGCAAATCGTCGCCGATGGCCGGCTTGGCCGGATACGGCACGTCAATGCCGCCTATTGGCAAAGCTGGCTGGTCGGCGACTATTGGGGCGACTGGCGCACGCAGGAAAAATGGCTGTGGCGGCTATCCACGGCCCATGGCAGTTCCGGCGCCCTGGGCGATATCGGAATTCACATCGTCGACACCGCGCTCTTCGTATCCGGCCTGGAGCTTGAGGCGCTGGCCGGCCGGCTGCACACGTTTGACAAGCACGAGACCGGGCGGATCGACGACTATGTTCTGGATGCCAACGATGCCTTCACGATTTCCGCGAAGCTGTCCGGTGGTGCGGTCGGTATTGTCCAGGCGAGCCGCACGGCGACCGGCTACGCAAACCGCCAGACCGTGTCGCTCTTTGGCGACAGGGGCAGCCTGGAACTGAGCTTTGGAATGCGCGATGCCGGCCTGAAGGTCTGCCTTGGCGACAATCGGGACACGCTCGCCTGGGAGACGGTCGACTGTCCCGACGTACCAACGAACTATCGGCGTTTTGCCGACGCCGTTTGCTCCGGCCGGAACGGGACACCGGATTTTCGCCATGCCGCGGACTTGCAGAAGATTCTCGATCTGTGCCGGACGTCGGATGCGCAGGGCGGCACAATGTTGCCGCTCCGGTGGTCCGGCGGCGCGGCGGTCAAGTCGCGTGGCGGGAAAGAATGACCAATCCCGTCCTCATTGAAGTGACGCGCGGCGAACGTGCGGAGAGCTGGCACCGTGGCGCCGTTGCGATTGCCGATGCGGCGGCTGACATTGTGTTTTCAGCCGGCGATATCGCGGCCCCCGTCTATCCGCGTTCCGCCGTCAAGGCGATCCAGGCCCTGCCGCTCGTCGAATGCGGCGCGGCGGAGGCTTTCGGATTTGGCGACCGCGAATTGGCGCTGGCCCAATCCTCCCATGGCGGCGAACCCCACCATGTCGAGGGCGCCCGGGCGATGCTGGCGGCCATCGGCGTGGACGAGGCCGTGCTGGAATGCGGTATCCACGATCCGCACCACCGGCCGACCGCCGCGAAAATGCGGGCGCGCGGCGAGAAGCCGGGTCCGATCCACAACAATTGCTCCGGCAAGCATGCCGGATTCCTGGCCGTGGCGCGCCACCTCGGCCATGATCCCGCCGGCTATGTGGAACCCGGTCATCCCGTGCAGGTTCTGGTCCGGGAGGCGTTGGCCGGCGTGACGGGCGCGGCGCTAGGCGCCGCGGAGGGCGGCGTCGATGGTTGTTCCATACCCACTTACCCGATCGCCTTGCGGCAACTCGCCGTCGGATTTGCCCGGTTTTCGGCCGCCGACGGTTTTGGGCCCGGACGGAACGCAGCCGCCCGCCGGATCATGTCGGCGGCGCTGGCGAAGCCCGAATATACCGCCGCGACCGGCCAGTTCGCGCCTTTCGCCATGGCGGCCCTGCCGGGCCGCGCCCTGGTGAAATCCGGTGCGGAAGGCGTTTATGTTGCCGCTGTTCCCGCGGCCCGCCTCGGTGTCGCCGTCAAATGCGACGATGGCGGCCGGCGCGGCGGCGAAGCGATGATGGCCTGCGTGCTCGCTCGGCTGTTTCCGGAGGCCGCAGCGACGCTTTGCGCCCGCGCGGCCGGCCCCGTTCACACGGTCCGGGGCGCGATCGTCGGGGAAATCCGGGCTGTCGGCCTTTCGGCAATCCGGCCGCAATAAGAGCCGGGCATGCACCCGCATGCGAAGGGTCAACGGGTGACGACCGCCGTTCCCGATGCGGAAACCATCAACATCGATCCGTTGGCGCCAACGGAGATGTTTTCATAGTCCAGATCGACGCCGATCACCCCGTTGGCGCCCATGTCGGCGGCGTTGCGGGACATTTCGTCGATGGCGATGCCCCGCGCTTCGGCAAGCGCCTTTTCATAGGCCCCGGACCGGCCGCCGACAATGTCGCGGATGCCGGCGAACAGATCCCGGAATATGTTGGTGCCCAGGATGGCCTCGCCCATGACGAGGCCCTTGTATTCGCGGATTTCCTTGCCTTCGACATTCGGTGTTGTGGTGATCAGCATGGATGGCTTGCTCCTCCGATTGTGCTTGTCTCGTTGCGGTATTCGTGATGAACGGCCCGGCCGGACCGCTGACAGCGCCTATCTGTCATCGCCGCCGGCCGCTGCCGCAAGCGGTCGGCGCGACCGCTGGGCGTAACCGAGGCGGGAATTGAGATCTTCCAGGAGCCGCATCGCGGCGTCCGCGATGACCGTGCCGGGCGGGAAGATGGCACTCGCTCCGGCTGCACGCAAGGCGTCATAGTCTTGCGGGGGGACAACACCGCCGACCACGATCAGCACATCCTCACGGCCCGCCGCATCAAGCGCCTGCCGCAATTCCGGCACAAGCTGCAAATGGCCGGCGGTCAACGACGATACGCCGACGATATGGACATTTTGCGCGACGGCCTGTGCGGCGGCCTCTGTCGGCGTTGCGAACAGTTTGCCGACCGTGGCGTCGAATCCGAGATCCGAAAACGCGCTGGCGATAACCTTTTGCCCGCGGTCGTGCCCGTCCTGGCCGACCTTGGCGACCAGGATCCGCGGCGGCCCGCCATCGTTCTCGGCGAAGTCCCGCACCATCGCCGCGGCTTTGTAGAACGTTTCATCCTCCGCCCCGATTTCACCCTTGTAGGCGTCGCGCAGAACCCGTGTTTCCGCGACATGGCGGCCGAACGCCTTCTCAAGCGACAGGCTCATTTCGCCGACCGTGGCCCCGGCGCGCGCCGCGTCCACGGACAGGGCGAGCAGATTGCCCGTTCCGCTCTCCGCGGCGCGGGTGAGCGCGCCAAGCGCCGCCTCCACCGCGTCGGCGTCCCGGCTGGCCTTCAGGCTGTCCAGCTTGCCGATCTGCTCGGCGCGAACCGCCTGATTGTCGACCCGAAGAAGATCGATCGGCGGCTCGTCAGGAGCCGGATACCGGTTGACGCCGACCACGGTCTGCCGGCCGTTGTCGATGCGGGCCTGGGTCCGCGCGGCCGCTTCCTCGATCCGCAGTTTCGGGACACCGGCATCGATGGCGTCCGCCATGCCGCCCAGCGCCTCCACCTCGCGAATATGACCGAGCGCCCGCTCCGCCAGGTCGTATGTCAACCGCTCCACGAACAGCGAACCGCCCCAGGGGTCGACGCTTCGCGCCGTGCCGGTCTCGTGTTGCAGGATGAGCTGGGTATGGCGTGCGATCCGGGCCGAAAAATCACTCGGCAGCGCCAGCGCCTCGTCCAGGGAATTGGTGTGAAGCGACTGGGTGCCGCCCTGGGTGGCTGCCATTGCCTCAATCGCCGTGCGGGCGACATTGTTGAACACGTCCTGGGCCGTCAGCGACCAGCCGGAGGTCTGGCAATGGGTGCGAAGCGCCAGCGAACGCGGATCTTCGGGCTGGAATTCCCGTTGCACAAGACCCGCCCACAAAAGCCGCGCCGCCCGCAGTTTCGCCACCTCCATGAAGAAGTGCATGCCGATGCAGAAGAAGAACGAAAGCCGCGGCGCGAACGCGTCGATGTTCAGGCCCGCCGCCCTGCCGGCGCGCAGATAGGCGATACCGTCGGCCAGCGTATAGGCCAGCTCCAGATCTGCCGTCGCCCCGGCTTCCTGCATGTGATAGCCGGACACCGAGATGGAATTGAACTTCGGCATGTTCGCCGCGGAAAAGGCGAAGATGTCGGAGACGATCCGCATCGACGGTCCGGGCGGGTAAATATAGGTGTTCCGGACCATGAACTCTTTCAGGATGTCGTTTTGAATCGTTCCCGAAAGCTTGGCGGCCGCGACCCCCTGTTTCTCGCCGGCGGCGATGAAAAGCGCCAGCACCGGCAGCACGGCGCCGTTCATGGTCATGGAGACCGAGATCTGGTCGAGCGGGATACCGGCAAACAGTTCCTCCATATCGCAAATGGAATCGATTGCCACCCCGGCCATGCCGACATCTCCAGCGACCCGCGGATGATCGGAATCGTAGCCGCGATGGGTTGGCAGATCGAACGCGACCGAGAGGCCTTTCTGGCCGCCGGCAAGGTTGCGGCGGTAGAAGGCGTTCGATTCCCGGGCGGTCGAAAAACCGGCATACTGGCGGATTGTCCAGGGGCGTTGAACGTACATCGTCGGGTAGGGCCCCCGCAGATAGGGCGCGATACCCGGCTGTGCGCCGGACAGATCGATCCCTTCACGCGCCGATGCATCATGGGTCGGCGCGATGGCCAACCCTTCCGGCGAATGCCATGCCGCCGGCGCCTTGTCCGGGGCGTCATCGGCGGCCGGTCTCGACCAGGCGGTGTTGCGAAAATCCGGAAACGTCACGACGGTCCTCCGGATCCGGCGGCCAAATCCGCGTACAGCCGCGGCAGCGGGGCGGTCGCTCCGCCCGGCGCGGCCCGGTCTTCGCCGCTGCCGGCCGGCGCGACGACCGGATAGGATTGCGGATCGGATGGAACGAAATCCGTCACGCCGACCACGGTGCCGTTCCCGGCCACGATGTTTTGCATGTACGCTTCGCCTGTTTCGGCAATCCGCGCCTGTAGCGTGCCGGCCGTCAGGCTTTTGTGAAGGCCGCCCTCGCGCTCGATCGCCTGCATGGTGGTCCAGCCCGTTTCGGCAAGACCCTCGGTCAGCGCCGCCACCAGGCCGCTGCCCTGTCCCGGATCGGCAACCCGCGCGCTGTGGGATTCCTCGATCAGGAGGTGATGAATGTTGCAGGCCATTCGCCGCGCATCCCCGTCGGCCAGGCCGTGTGCCGACGTGTGGGGAAGAATGGCGATGGAATCCGCCCCGCCGCATCCTGCCGCAAAGGCGGCGACCGTGGCCCGCACCAGATTGTTGTGGGCATCCGCCCGGCTGACCATGCGCCGCGACGTCTCCGCATGGATGGCCACGGGTTGGCGGTCGACCTCCAGCAGATCCCCGGCCCGCGCCCACAAAAGCCGAAGTGCCCGGAACTTCGCCATCGTCTCGAACTGATCGCATCCGGCCGCCAGGGTGAAACCGATCGCGCCTGCGGCAAGCCCGGTCGGCGTGCCGGCAAGGGTCAGTGCCCGGACATAGGCGATCGCTGTAGCCAGAACGATGCCCAGCTCCTGCCCGTCGGTGGCCCCGGCATCGTGATAGGCCCGGCCGTCGGCTTCCAGCAGCGGGCCGGCAAACCCCTGTTCGCGCATGCTGGCGACAAACGGCGCCAGTTGGGCACCCGGATCCGCGTCACCGGACGCCCCCTGGCCCCGGGCCGCCAGGATGCCGAGCGGATCGACACCAAAACGGATGTGGCTCTTTTGGGCTTCCTCGGCGGCCCGGGCCACGATCCGGGCCGTCTCCAGCGACCCCGGATGAGGCTCCAGGCGAAGCCCGGTTCGGGTTTGTGCCGCCAGTTCCATGAGGGTGGCCAGGACTGGCCCGTCGCCGGCGATCCCGAATCCGCCGGCGGCCGGACCGCCGGCGAAACACAGTCCGAGCATGTCGGCACCGCCCGCGACATCGGTCTTCGCCTGGCCTGCCGAACGGTCGATATCGGGATCATCGATGCGCTGGACGATCGCCCAGGGCGATCCCGTCCGCCGGCTTTCCGGAAGCGGCGCAAAGGCCGACGGCAGGTGAACGGGCGGGCACAGGATTCCGTCACGGGTTTTGCCCGACAGGCTGTCGGGCGAGACGCCCCGCAAGGCCTTTTGGGCGACCGCCGACCAGTCCTGCGTGCTGGCCGGTGGAAACTGTCCGGTGAGTTCGGCCAATGTGGTCGCGGATATATCAGCCATGGGCGTGCCGTGATCGATTGCAGGTGCAATCTATCGCCACGGCATCGCTCCCGGCAAGGCGAAGACCGGCGTGTACGACCAAATGTGTAGGTGTCGCGCCGGTCCCCTGAACCGGCACCGCGATCAATAGGTCATCTTGGCTTTGAGTGACTTGGCATTGGCGATCCAGCTCAGCACGCGCTTTTCGCTGGGGACGACCCGCACCAGGTTCCGGCTGGAGTTCACTTCCGCCATACGGGTGGCGAGATTGGCCGCATTCCGCCGTTTGAGTTCCTTGACGGTATCGACGCCGGAGGCTTCCAGCAGTTCCGAATATTCTTCCGCGACGCCGCGGACCCGCATGAGGTCTGCCATGTTCGCCCACTTCAGAATCAACCCGATGTCGATTCCGGATTCTTCAGCAAGCTGCCGGCGGCCCCTCGGCGTTTTTGCCCGTTCCAGCAATGATCTTGTGGTCCGGATTCCGGCCGCCTTGAGTTTGCCGGCATAAGCAGGGCCGATGCCTTCGATGTCCGCAACTGGATATGATGTCACTCTTTTCCTCCCGGCGCGTTTGACGCGCGCCTCTCGCCTGGAAGCAAATTGTATAGGGATCGCTGCTCGGGAACGGTTCGATCGAATTCCGGCACATTCCGGTCCGGTCAGACAAACTGGCTGAGACCGGGAATGGAACCGATGATTTCGTCGACCAGGTCATCGCCGCCTTTCTCCTTGGCAAAGGCGACTGTCTCCTGGGTCACACCCTGGATCTCGCCCATGCCGAGGCCAATTTCCTGAAGCTTGGCCATTGCCCCCATGGCGCCGCCGCCGAGCAGCGAACCCAAGCCGCCGCCCTGCGCGTTTTCCTCGTTGAAGTACCCTGCGGCCCCGTCGATCTTGTCAGCCAATTCCTCGACCTTGTCGGTGGGTCCCTCCGAATGGAGAAATGACATGACGATTCCGACGGCTTGCTTTGCCGTTGCCTCATCCACGCCAACGTTGGTCACAATACGCTGGATCAACTCGTCCATGGATTGCCTCCGGTTTGCCACACCCTCCCGGTTTTTAGAATACACGCGGCGCCAAAAGACAAGGGTGACCAATTCTTTTCCGTCATTGTCGCACCTGATCCGGCTGCCTATAAGATGTCGAAATCTGTGGGAGCGGAACCGGGAGACGGACGTGCTGCAAGAGGGACTTGTCTATATCGGCACAAGCCGGAACAACGACGATACGATCAACAAACCCGAATATCTGCATCTGAAACTGGCCAACCGGCACGGCTTGATCACCGGCGCCACCGGCACCGGCAAAACCGTTTCGCTTCAAATCCTGGCGGAAGGATTTTCCGACGCCGGCGTTCCCGTCTTTGCCGCGGACGTGAAAGGCGATCTCTCCGGCATCGCCACCCAGAGCAACAAGGAGGATTTTCTCCTTGAGCGCGCCAAAACGATCGGCTTTGCCGAGGAGTACGCTTTCGGCCCGGCGCCGACCGTGTTTTGGGACCTGTTCGGCGACCAGGGCCACCCGATCCGCACGACGATCACCGAAATGGGACCGCTGCTTCTGTCGCGGCTGATGGATCTCAATCCGACACAGGAAGGCGTCATGAACATCGCCTTCAAGATCGCCGACGAGGAGGGCCTGCTGCTCCTTGACCTGAAGGATCTGCAGGCGCTGCTCGCCGATCTTGCGGAACGTTCAAAGGAAGTGTCGGGTATTTACGGCAATGTGTCGAAGCAATCCGTCGGCGCGATCCAGCGGCAGCTTCTGGTTCTTGAGCAGCAGGGCGGCGAGGCGTTCTTCGGCGAACCGGCGCTCGATATCCGCGATTTGATGCGCACAACCCGCGACGGGCGCGGCATCGTCAACATACTGGCCGCGGACCAGTTGATGATGGCGCCGCGGCTCTATGCGACATTTCTCCTGTGGCTGTTGTCGGAACTGTTTGAGGATCTGCCGGAAGTCGGCAATCCCGACAAACCGCGTATGGTGTTTTTTTTCGATGAGGCCCATCTTCTCTTCGACGAGGCGCCGAAAGCTTTGATTGAGAAGGTCGAGCAGGTCGTCAAGCTGATTCGCTCAAAGGGTGTCGGGGTTTATTTCGTGACGCAAAATCCTCTCGACGTGCCGGATCCCGTGCTTGCCCAGCTCGGCAACCGGATTCAGCACGCGCTGCGGGCCTATACGCCGCGCGAACAGCGGGCGGTGAAAACGGCTGCGGAAACCTTCCGCCCCAATCCGAAATTCGATGCGTTCGAGATCATCACCCGCCTCGGCGTCGGTGAAGCCCTGGTTTCCACCCTGGAAAAGAAGGGTGTGCCGTCGATCGTCGAACGCACCCTGGTGCGCCCGCCATCATCCCGTCTCGGGCCGGCGACCGACAGCGAGCGCAGGATGGTCATTCAGCAAAGCCCGGTGTTCGGTCAGTATGACGAGACGGTCGACCGCGAATCGGCTTTTGAGATTCTGAGAAAACGGGCGGAAAAGGCCGCCGCTGCGAAGGCGGCGGCGGATCGGGCGGCGAAAGAGGAAAAGGAACGCGCCCGGCGCGCCCGCGCCAGAAAACAGGAATATGACTATGGCGACGGCAGGCGGCGGTCGAGCTCCGGCACGCGCCGGAAGACGCGGCGGCGGTCATCGAACCGGCAGTCGGTGACGGAAGCGGCTGTAAAATCCGTCGTCCGTTCCGTCAGCACCCAGCTCGGGCGGGCGATCGTCCGCGGCATCCTGGGCTCGCTGTCCCGATAGAACCCGCAGGCCGCACCGGCATAGCCATGGGATGAAACGCACGATGAGCGAATTGGAACGGGTCCTGGCCCGGATCGACGACAGTCAGCAGGAGAGCCTGGAGCGGTTGTTCGCCCTGTTGCGCATCCCCTCAATTTCCACCGATCCGGCCTATGCCAATGCCTGCAACAATGCCGCGCAGTGGTGTGCGGAAAATTTGAAAGGCATCGGCTTTCAGGCCGCCGTGCGAACCGCGCCGGGCCACCCCTTCGTTGTCGGGCACTACCGCAACGGCGATCGGCCCCATGTGCTCTTCTACGGCCACTACGACGTCCAGCCGGTGGACCCGATTGAGGAATGGACGATCGATCCGTTTCAGCCCGATGTCGTGGAATCCGACGGCCGTGCCCGGATCCGGGCACGCGGTGCCTCCGACGACAAGGGCCAATTGATGACCTTCATCGAGGCGGCTCGCGCCTGGATTGAGGAAACCGGTGATTTGCCGGTCAATGTGACGGTCTTTCTGGAAGGCGAGGAGGAGTCGGCTTCGCCCAGTATGGAGCCGTTCCTGAAGGACAATGCCGCGGAACTGAAAGCCGACGTGGCGTTGATCTGCGACACAAACATGTGGAATCCCACCACGCCGGCCATTGCTTCAAGCCTTCGCGGACTCTGCTACGAAGAAGTGTGGGTCAGCGCTGCCGATCGGGATCTTCATTCCGGGTACTATGGCAATGCCGCCCGCAATCCCATTCATGTGCTTTGCCGAATTCTGGGCGGCCTGCACGACGAAAACGGCCGCGTCACGCTGCCGGATTTCTACGAAGGCGTCCACCCGGTCACGGCCGAACAAAAGGCGCAGTGGTCGCAACTGGAGTTCGATGAAAAGGCATTTCTGGGCGACATCGGACTTTTCTATCCGGCGGGCGAGGCGACCTATTCGGTCCTTGAACAGATTTGGGCGCGCCCGTCCGCCGAAGTCAACGGCATCACCGGCGGGTACACCGCCGAGGGCGCCAAGACCGTCATTCCGTCCACGGCATCGGCCAAGGTCTCGTTTCGCCTTGTCGGCGACCAGGACCCGGAAACGGTCCGGGCCGCATTCCGGGCCTTTGTCCGGGACCGTCTTCCACCCGATTGCGAAGCGCGTTTTTCCGACCACGGCGGCGAGAAGGCGATCCGTCCGCCGGTTGACAGTCCCTGGATCCGCAAGAGCCGCGAGGCGCTGACGGAGGAATGGGGAACGCCGGCGGCGCTGATCGGAATGGGCGGCTCCATTCCGGTGGTCACCCAGTTCAAGCGGCTTCTGGAAATGGATTCCGTGCTGGTCGGATTTGCCCTGTCCGATGACTGCATCCATTCGCCCAACGAGAAATACGAACTGACAAGCTACCGCAAGGGCGCCCGATCCTGGGCACGCATACTTGACGCGTTTGGCAGCTAGAGCGGAATGGTTGCGACGATGGAATCTGTCTGTGTGTTTTGCGGTTCCAACAATGGCAGCCGCGATGCCTATCGTTCGGCCGCCGAGGATCTCGGCCGGACAATCGCCCGTCGGGGCTTGCGGTTGGTCTATGGCGGTGCATCCGTGGGCCTGATGGGCGCGGTCGCCGATGCCGCCCTGGCCGCCGGCGGAACTGTTGTCGGCGTGATGCCCCGGTCGCTGGTTGCCAAGGAAATCGCACACAACGGCCTGAGCGAACTGCGCGTCGTCCGGTCCATGCACGAGCGAAAGGCCCTGATGGCCGACCTGTCCGACGGATTTGCCGCGCTTCCCGGCGGCGTCGGGACGCTGGAGGAGTTTTTCGAGGTCTGGACCTGGGGTCAGCTCGGCGACCATCGGAAGCCGATCGGGCTCTTGAACATTGCCGACTATTTCGACGGCCTTCTGTCTTTTCTCGATCACCAGGCCGGCGAGCTGTTCATGGCCCGCGCCCACCGGGACATGCTGATCGTCGAGGATGATCCCGCCGCCTTGCTCGACCGGTTTGCCGGTTATCGGGCACCGATGGTTTCCAAATGGCTCGACGACGCGGAGCGTTAGCCCGCAGGCCCGGCGCCTAGAGCGAAAGCAACCCGTCAAGCGATGTCAGGACGGCCGAAGGCGGCAGGTCCAGATATTCGTCGGGCTGGTTGTCGCGGTTGATCCACACGGTCCGGAATCCGAAGGCGGTGGCGCCGGCGATGTCCCAGCGATTGGAGGACTGGAAGGACACCGCTTCCGGATAAACCCGAAAATGGGTCGTGATCAGTTCGTAAACCCGTTCGTCGGTTTTGTAGGCGGCGATTTCGTCGACGGAAAAGATGCCGTCGAACGCCCCGTCCAGGCCGGCCGCCCGCACCGCGCCGGCCAGCATCTCCGGCGAACCGTTGGACAGGATCGCCAACTGCCGCGACCTGGCCTTCAGCGCCTTGATCGTTTCCGGCACTTCGCGATAGCAGTCCAGCTTGCCATAGGCGTCGAGCAGGTCGGGCTTCAGATCACGGGGGACCGCCGGAAAGGTGGCGAAGGAATGGTCCAGCGCCTGCTCGGTCAGAACCCAGAAATCCTGGTAGCGGTTCATCAGGCTTCGCACCCAGGAATATTCCAGCTGCTTGGCCCGCCAGTGTGCCGAGAACGCTGCCGCGTCGGGGCCAAACGACCCGACATGGCGGCGCACCGCCGCATGGACATCGAAAAGCGTGCCATAGGCATCGAAAACATACACGGAATGGGGCATCGTCGGTCTGGTCCGGTCCGGCATCGGAAATGTTGCAGCGCCACAATAGGGAAACACACGGCGAAGACCAATGTGTCAATTGGTGCCTGCGGCCATTCTCCGGCTGTCATTTCATGGCCCGGCGATGATATGCCGGAATGGCGGGGTCGGATTGTCCCCGGCCGCGGGAACGTACGGAGATATCGAAAATGGCGGAATGGTCACAGACCTGGACCTGGATGAACGGCGAATGGCACGCCGGCAATGTGCCGATGCTGGGTTCGCGAACCCATGCCACGTGGCTGGGCTCATCGGTCTTCGATGGTGCGCGGGCGTTCGAGGGTGTCATGCCCGACCTCGACAGGCATTGTCAGCGGATCAACGATTCGGCGCGGACCATGAACCTCAAGCCGGTCATGTCGGTCGCCCAGATGATGGAGTTGACCCGGGAGGGATTGGCGAAATTCGCCACCGGAACAGCGCTTTACATCCGTCCCATGTACTGGGCCGAGCAGGGCGGCTTCATGTCTGTGCCGCCGGATCCCGACAGCACCCGCTTCAGCCTCTGCCTGTTCGAAACGCCCATGCCCGAACCGACCGGAATGTCCCTCGGTCTTTCACCCTATCGGCGCCCCACCGTGGAAACCATGCCCACCGACGCCAAGGCCGGTTGCCTTTATCCCAACAACGGCCGCGCGGTGCTGGAGGCCCAGACACGCGGATTCCAGAATGCCATCCTGTGCGATATGCTGGGCAACGTCTCCGAAACCGCGACATCCAATATATTCCTGGTCAGGGACGGCACTGTCCTGACGCCGCAGCCGAATCGGACCTTCCTGAACGGCATCACCCGGCAAAGGATCATCGCGCTGCTGCGCGAAAGCGGCACCGAGGTGCTGGAAACCAACCTGACGTTCGACGATTTCCTGTCGGCCGACGAGGTGTTTTCCACCGGCAATTATTCCAAGATTGTGCCGATCACCCGCATCGAGGACCGTGAATTCCAGCCTGGGCCGGTGCACGGACGGGCCCGCAAACTCTATTGGGACTGGGCCCATGCGACCGGCTAGGGCCGGCGCAAATGTGATGACAATTGACCGGGATGGTCCTCCGGAAATTTCTGCCGTTGGCACCTCGCGAACGCCGCCGGGCGCCCTATTTATCGGTCAGACAAGACAGGAACCCGTATCATGATGAAAAACCTGATTGCCGTTTGCGGGTCGCTCGCGGTTCTGGCGGCGACAATTCCCACAGCCGATGCCGGCCTGTTTTCCGCCCGCGGCGTTACGGAAAGCCGGGCGGCCGCGCTGACCCGTCAATGCGACGCCAATGCGCCCTGGCAGGGCTGGTTCAGCGGCAACAAATGGGACCGGCTGATCGATGAATACAGCGCATACAGCCGGCGCGCCTGCTTTGCATCGGAAGCCGATTGCAGGGCCTGGACCCTTCTTCAGATCGACGCACTGGACGGTGGGCCGTTTCTGGCCGCCGATTGCCGCCGGCGCTGATTCCGCCTAGCGGGATGCTTGCGGCCGGGCGCTGTCTTCCAGCGCCGGCACCGCCTTGAGATAGGCGGCGATCGCGGCCCGATCTTCCGGTGTCAGGCGGGCCAGATTGTCCTGGACCGCCACCATCGATCCGCCGACGGTGTCGAAGTCGGGTGTGAATCCGGTCTCGAAATAGGCGGTCAGGTCGGCGACGCTCCAGCCCCCCAGGCCGTCGCCGTGGGGGGTGATGTTGGGAATGCGGCCCGGACCGTCGGGATTGGCGGCGCCGGAAAGCCAGGCGTCCCGCTTCAACCCACCCAGGAAGTTGCGCGGGGTGTGGCATTCCCCGCAATGGCCCGGCCCTTCCACCAGATACTGGCCTTGGCGCACCGGCGATGAAAGCCCGGCCGGATCGACGATCGGCGCGGCGGAGGCGAAGAGCCGCTTCCACAGGCCGACGGTGCGGCGGATGTTGAACGGAAAGGGCAGGTCATGGCCGGCGCGAGGGCTCGTCACGGGCGGCAGGGTGTCCATGAACGCCTTGAGGTTCAGGATGTCTTCGATCCGCATGCGCCCGTAGGAGGCATAGGGAAACGAAGGATAATAGTGGGCGCCGTCCGGCGCGATGCCGTTGCGCACCGCATTGACGAATTCCAGGTCAGACCAGCCGCCGATTCCCGAATCCGGGTCCGGCGAGATGTTGGGGACCCGGAAGAGGCCGAAGGGTGACTTGATCTCCAGGCCGCCGGCGAGTTTCAGCTTGTCGTCGCCCTTGGCGCCCGGTGCCGCATGGCAGGAGGCGCAGCCGGCCGCGAAGAACATCCGTTCGCCGGCCGCCGGATCGGGCTGGTAGGCCGGAAGCGCCGCGGCCGCAAGGGGGCGCGGCGCACTCCATATCCACAATCCCGCCGCCGCCGCGACGCCCACCGCCAGCGCCAGCGCGGCAAGTCGTCGGAGCATGTCTGCGACCGCTCTCGGCGCGGGCGCGGATTATTTGGATATCTGGTACTTTTCGTGGCAACCCTTGCAATTGCCGAACACCGGCCCCATCGCCGCCTTGAAGGCATCCAGATCCGCTGGCTTGGCCGCTACGGCAGCGGCGGTATCCTGCTTGAACTTGGCCGCGGCGGCTTCGAAGCCACCCATGTCGGTCCAGATATTCGGGCTGGCCTTCGTATCGCCCTTCTCGGATCCTTCAGGGAAAAAGCTGCCCACCGAAACTGCGGTCGAATTCAACGCCGCAAGAGCCAATGCCGCGACATCTGCATCAAAAGGCAGTTCACCCTTCATCATTCCGCCGCTGACCTTGGCGGCGGCCCCGCTGGCCCGCATCAGCGCCTTGCGCGTTGCTATAGGATCATCGGCAGCCAGCGAAAAACCTGTCAGGGCAAGGACAAAGGCGAGGCCGGCGGTTAGGGATCGGATCATGGGGTCCTCCAGTCTGGGTTGGCAAGGGAAGCACCAGCCTAGCTCAAATAAACGGGCGGCAATTGGGTAAACGGACCGTTCAACCGGCCATTTTTGCCCTCCTGCGATCAACTTCCCGTTATGCGGCAGCCGTGCCATGGACTTGCCGGCAGGCCTGACAGGGCAGGGGCAAATGCAAATCGGCCGCCGGATCAGGTCCGGCGGCCGGTGCTGGCCTGTCTGTGATATCCGCGCTAGCCGGCGTTCAGCCCGCCGCCTCCAGCAGTTCGCTGACATAGTCCCAGTTCACCAGATTGTCGAACCAGGCTTCCAGATATTTCGGCCGCGCATTGCGGTAGTCGATATAGTAGGAATGCTCCCACACGTCGCATCCCAGCAGCGGTACCGCGCCCCTGACCAGCGGATTTTCGCCATTCGGGGTCTGCATCACTTCCAATTTCCCGTCCTTCAGCGCCAGCCATGCCCAGCCCGATCCGAACTGGGTGACACCGGCCTGAATGAAGGCGGCCCGGAATTCATCCATCGACCCCAGGTCCGCGTCGATCTTGGCCGCCAGCGCGCCGGACGGCCCGCCGCTGTCGGGCGCCATCCATTTCCAGAAGTGTACATGGTTGTAGAACTGGCCGGCCTGGTTGAAGAGCTTGGGATTGTCGGAGAAGCTTTTGCGGCAGATGTCTTCCAGCGACATCGATTCATAATCGGTGCCCTCGATCATGCCGGTCATGGCCACCAGATAGGCATTGTGGTGCTTGTCGTGGTGGAATTCCAGCGTCTCCGCCGACATGTGCGGTGCGAGCGCATCGTAGGCGTAGGGCAGGTCTGGCAGGGTGAAAGCCATGGGCAAACTCCTTGGATTGGCAGCGTGGGTGGCAGTGGGTCTCCGCCGCTGGCAAAGCGCCGGTTTGTTCGATGATACCGCTCCTATCCCACAAAAGGGCAAAGTCGGGCAAGGCGTTGCGCCAGCCTTGCGCCGATCAGGCCAGACCGGTCACCTTGAGCGCAAATGCCTGTTCGATCGCCACCTCCTTGAGCGCATCGAACCGTCCCGCCGCGCCGGCGTGTCCGGCATCCATATTGGTGCGCAGGAGCAACAGGTTGTCGTCGGTTTTCGTCGCCCGCAGTCGCGCGACCCATTTCGCCGGCTCCCAGTAGGTGACCCGCGGATCGGTCAGCCCGGCAAGCGCCAGGATCGGCGGATAGGCCTGCGCGGTGACATTGTCGTAGGGCGAATAGGCAAGAATGGTGTCATAGTCCGCCCGGCTTTCTTTCGGATTGCCCCATTCCGGCCATTCCGGCGGTGTCAGCGGAAGCGTGTCATCGAGCATCGTGTTCAGGACATCGACGAACGGCACCGCGGCGATGATGCCGGCGAACGCCTGTGGCGCCATGTTTGCGATGGCGCCCATCAGCATGCCGCCGGCCGAACCGCCTTCGGCCACGATCCGGTCATGGCCGGTGATACGTTCGGCGACCAAGTGATTCGCCGCACTAATAAAGTCGGTGAACGTGTTGACTTTGTTTGATCTTTTACCATCCTCGTACCAGGCGAAGCCCTTGTCCTTGCCGCCACGCACATGCGCGATGGCATAGACGAATCCGCGATCCACCAGCGACAGCCGATTGGTTGAAAAACCCGCCGGAATGGCGATCCCGTAGGAGCCGTAACCGTAGAGCAGGCACGGCGCGGAGCCGTCCAGGGGTGTATCGCGCCGGTAAAGCAGGGACACCGGCACCATTTCGCCATCGGCGGCCGGCGCCTGCACGCGCCGGGTGACATAGGCCTGCGGATCGTGGCCGCATGGCACCTCCTGCTCCTTGCGCAGCGTCCGCCCGCCGCTCGCCATGTCATAATCGTAGACGCGTGCCGGCGTGGTCATCGACGAATAGGAAAACCGCATGATTTCGGTATCGAATTCGTAGCTCCCCATCAGCCCGAGCGAATAGGCCTCCTCCTCGAATGCGATGGCGTGCTCGATCCCGTCGGCGTGTTTGCGGATAATGATCCGCGGCAGTCCGTCGACCCGTTCCAGGCGCACCAGGTGACCGGCGAAACTGGCATGGCTGAGGATCAGGCACCCCGGATTGTGGGCGACAAGATCCGTCCAGTTTTCCCGCCCCGGCGCATCGACCGGCGCGGTCACGATCTTGAAGTCCTTGGCGTCCCCGCAATTGGTGAGGATGTGGAATGTTCCGCCCGCCTCGTCGATCGAATATTCCTGTCCGCGCGCGCGCGGCGCGATCATGCGCGGCGCGGCCGTCGGGTCGCCGGCATCGATGACATGGACTTCCGACGTCTCGTGATCGTGGCAGTCGATAACGATATACCGCGATGACTGGGTCTTGCCGATACCAACGAAAAACCCCGGGTCGGTTTCCTCGTAGACCAGCCGGTCGGTGTCCGCCGCCGCGCCGATCTCGTGTCGGAAGACTTTCGAGGGACGGTGATTGTCATCGAGCCGCACGTAAAACACATGGCGGCTGTCGGCGGACCAGACGGCGCCGCCGGCGGTATCCTCGATGACGTCGGCGAGGTCGTCACCTGTCGCGGTGTCGCGAAATCGAAGCGTGAAATATTCCGATCCCTTGTCGTCGGCGGCCCAGACGGCGGTTCCGTGATCGGGCGCATGCGAAAAATTGCCGATCTTGTAATACGCCTTGCCCTGCGCCAGCCTGTTGCCGTCGATCAGAACGGTCTCATCGCCGCCATCGCGGGCTTGCCGCATCATCATCGGGTGCTGGCCGCCCTCCACATAGCGGATCGAATAGGCCCAAGGCCCGTCCGCCAGCGGAACGGTGGAATCGTCTTCCTTGATGCGGCCGCGCATCTCCCGGAACAGGGTGTCCTGCAACGCTTCCGTATCGGCCATCTGTTCGCGGAACCAGGCGTTCTCCGCGCGCAGGCAGGCGCCGATATCCGGATCGAGAACATCCGGATCGCGCATGACATCCTGCCAGTTGTCGGCCCTGAGCCAGCCATAGTCGTCAACCCGCTCGTGCCCGTGATGGGAGATGGTTACAGGTCGTTTCGCAGTGATCGGTTCGGGCATGGCCGGCCTTTCGGGCAGGTTCGGGACAGGGATTGGATCGGGTACGGGGGCAGGGGTGGCAGCGGACAGGCTCAGGCTGCGGCGTGCAGGATGGCGCGGGCGTTCTGCCCGGGCCGGGTGGTGTCATTCCCCGCCGTCATCCGTCTTTCGGAAATCAAGTGCCGTGCCGTTCATGCAATATCGCAGGCCCGTCGGCTCGGGGCCGTCGGGAAAGACATGGCCCAGATGTGCATCGCACCGGGCACAGCGGGTTTCGGTCCGTGTGCGGAACAGCCTTCGGTCTTCATGTTCGCTGATCGAAGCGGCGTCTGCCGGTTGGAAGAAACTCGGCCATCCGGTTCCGGAATCGAATTTCGCGTCCGAGGAGAAAAGCGGCGCGCCGCAACAGATGCAATGATACATCCCCGCCGATTTTTCATTGTTGTAGGGGTGACTGAAAGGCCGTTCCGTTCCCTCCTCGCGGGTGACGCGATACGCCGCCGGCGACAGTTCAGCCCGCCATTCCTCGTCGCTCTTCCTGATCTTGTCGTCCATGTCGAAACACCTTTCGTCCACAAGGTATGCAACCGCGAACCGGGCGGCAAGTCGCCCGGTAACCCCTTGATCGGAGCCCGGCAAGGCCGCCAGGCCGCTCGCCGGCATGCCGGCAGCCGGCCCGAAGCGCCTTGCTCCGCTCCCGTGGCATCGCTATGTCGGACGAGCAGCAGGGTTCAACCGGCCGGATTATGGATTTGATCAATTTCGATCCGACATTTGCCGCCATGGCGGCGCCGTTTCTGGCGGCCATGGCCGCACCTTTGCTCAAGCGCGTCCTGGGGAGCGCCGCCGCATGGCTTCTGGCCGTCGTGCCGGCACTGATGTTCGTTCATTTCTGCACCTACATTCCCGGCGTGGCCGACAACAAGGCGTTCGTCAACGGCGTGCCGTGGATCTGGCAGATCGATGTGCAGTTCTCCTATCTGATCGACGGCCTGAGCCTGATGTTCGCCCTCCTGATCACCGGGATCGGCACTTTCATCATCCTTTATTCCGGTGCCTATCTGAGCGGGCATCCCCACCAGGGCCGGTTTCTGTCGTTCATGTTCTTGTTCATGGGGTCGATGCTCGGCCTGGTTCTGGCCGACGACTTCATTACGCTGTTCATTTACTGGGAACTCACCTCGCTGACGTCGTTCCTGCTGATCGGATTCGATCATGCCAGGCCGGCGGCACGGCGCGCTGCCATCCAGGCGCTGGTGATTACCGGGGGAGGGGGGCTTTCACTGTTGGCCGGCCTTCTCCTCATGATGCTGGTGTCCGGGCTGCAGATGGATGGCCAGATTGCCAACTCCATGAGCGATGCCATCGGTCTGGGCCGGGCCTTTGCCGACAATCCCTACTACCTGCCGGTGCTGATCCTGATCCTGGGCGGCGCCTTCACCAAATCCGCGCAGGTGCCGTTTCACTCATGGTTGCCCAACGCCATGGAGGCGCCGACGCCGGTTTCCGCCTACCTCCATTCCGCAACGATGGTGAAGGCCGGTGTCTATCTGCTGATGCGCGTGCATCCGTTTCTCGGCGACACCATCCTGTGGTCGACGATCCTGCCGGTCTTTGGCGGCATCACCCTGGTTGGCGGGGCCCTGCTGGCGATCCGCCAGACCGATCTCAAGCTCATTCTCGCCTACACCACCGTTGCATCGCTGGGTCTGCTCGTCATGCTGACGGGGACGAGCCTGCCGGTCGTCCTTCATGCCGCGGTGATTTATCTGCTGGCTCACGCCCTGTTCAAGGGCGGGCTGTTCATGATCGCCGGCGCTGTCGATCACGAAAGCGGAACCCGCGACATCACGGCCCTGGGCGGGTTGCGCGCCGCAATGCCGATTTCGTTTGCATCCGCCGTCCTGGCGGCATGGTCGATGGCCGGATTGCCGCTGGCGCTCGGTTTCTTTGCCAAGGAGACCATGTATGACGGCCTTCTGCACGGCTCCGGCTTTGCGATACCTGTTCTGGTCGCCGCGATCGTCGGAAATGCCCTGATGATGGCCGCCGGATTTGCGGTCGCCCTGAAACCCTTCACGGGTCCGGCGGTTGTGACGCCGAAGCCGGCCCACCAGGGTCCGCTCGGCCTATGGATTGGCGCGCTTGTTCTTGCCGTATGCGGTATTGTCTCCCTGCTTGTCGGGGGGTGGACGGGCAAGGCCATCGTCGGTCCGGCCGGGATCGCCGTGTCGCTGTTCGATGCGCACCTCCACATCTCGCCGGCGTTGCATTTCAACACCGCATTCCTGCTTTCGGTCGCGACCTGGGGTCTCGGCGCGCTGGCCTATGCGCAGTACGGCCGGTTGCGCACCGCCATCCAATCCGTGTTCGGCGCGATCGGCTGGGGCCCCGATCGCGGTTTCGATCAGGTTATCACCGGATTGACTGCGGCCGCGGCGGCCATCAATCGCCGCCTGCAGACCGGCAATCTGGAGCACTATGTGTTCGTGACTTTCCTCGTCGTTGCGGCGACGCTCCTCCTGCCGCAGACGGTGTTCCGGGAATGGCCGGTCTTTTCCGGGCCCGTCCGACTCACCGAATATGAATGGGCGATCATGGGATTGGCCGCAATCGGCCTTGCCGCCGTGGTCACGGCCCGCAACCGGCTGATCGCCATCGTCTCGCTGGGTATCCAGGGCTTTTGTGTCGCCATCCTGTTCATGCTTTTTGGCGCCCCCGACCTCTCCTTCACCCAGTTCATGGTCGAGACGCTCTCCGTCGTCATCCTGGCGCTGGTCATGACCCGTCTGTCGCTGTCGCCATCCGACAAGCGGTCGGCGCTGCGCAGAACCCGCGATGCGATTGTCGCCATTGCCTGCGGCACCGGCTTCGCGGCCGTGCTGATCGGCGCCACATCGATGCCGTTCAACACCGATCTGTCGACGTTCTTCGCCCAGTATTCCCGCACGATTGCCCACGGCCGCAACATCGTGAATGTGATCATCGTCGATTTCCGCGGCCTGGATACACTGGGTGAAATCACCGTCGTCATGGTTGCCGGTCTGGCCATCCTGGCGCTGCTGCGCGTGCGCACGTCCTGGTCGCACAGCATCGATGACGAGGCCGCCGCGGCCACGGAGACCGCGACGGAGGGCGCAAGCGAATGAGAACGGTCATTTTCCGCACGGTCGCGCCCTTCGTGACAGCACTGATGATCGTGTTTTCGCTGTTCGTTCTGTTGCGGGGCCACAACGATCCCGGCGGCGGCTTCATCGGCGGTTTGATCGCGGCTTCGGCGCTTGCCATCTACGGCATCGCCTGCGGCGTTGCGCCGGTTCGCCGGGCATTGAAATTTCATCCCATGACCTTGTCCGCCTTCGGACTTCTGCTCGCCGGCCTTGCCGGCCTGCCATCCTGGTTCGCCCGCGTGCCCTATCTGACCGGCCTGTGGACCAAGGCGAAATTCCTCGGCCTGGAAATCGACTTGTCGACGCCGCTGCTGTTCGACATCGGGGTCTATTTCGTCGTCGTCGGGGCATTGGCTTCCATCGCGCTGTCGCTGGAGGAGAAGGAGCGCTGATGGAGCACGCCCTGGCCATACTCGTCGGTATCTTCTTTGCGGCGGCGATCTACATGCTTTTGTCGAATTCGTTGATTCGCATCCTGATCGGGATCGCTATTCTCGGAAACGCCGTCAATCTGCTGATCTTCACCGCCGGCAGGCTGGTGCGCGAAGTCCCGCCGATCATCCCGCGCGGCGCCGACATCCCGCCCGAAATCACCGCCAATCCCTTGCCCCAGGCGCTGATCCTGACGGCCATCGTGATCTCGTTTTCCATATTCGCGTTCATGCTGGTTCTGGTGTTTCGCAGCTACCAGGCGCTTGGATCCGACAGCACCGACCGCGTCGGCGAAGCCGAACCGCGGGAAATCCCGCCCCCTCCGACCGGTTATTGAGCGATGGCGGGAAACACCGGGCAGGATATCGATCTGGCAAGAGCGCTTGTGGTGGCGCCGACGCCGCCGGGCGACTGGCTGGTGGTGGCGCCGGTTGCCGGCGCGATCATAACCGGTGCGCTGCTCCTGATGCTGCGCCACCGTCCGCGTTATCAGGCACCGATCGCCATCGCCTTCCTGGTCGCCCTCACAATCGTCACCGGCGCGTTGCTTGCCCGGACCATGGCGACAGGCGCGCCGGTCGTCATGACCATGGGCCGATGGCTGCCGCCATATGGCATTTCCTTCGCCGCCGACGCGCTCGGCGCGGCAATGGCCTTTGTCGCCTCGCTCGTCGCGCTTTGCGTTGCCGTATATGCCGCCTCATCACTGACCGTCGGCGAACGGCGTTACGGCTTTTTCCCCTTCCTGATCCTGATGATGGCCGGTGTTTGCGGCGCCTTCCTGACCGGTGACCTGTTCAACCTCTATGTCTGGTTTGAGGTCCTGCTCATCGGATCGTTCGGTTTGATCGTGCTTGGCAACAGCCGGCGGCAGCTCGACGGCGGTGTCCGCTATGCCCTGCTCAACCTGCTGGCGACGACGTTTTTTCTGATCGCCACCGGCTATCTCTACGGGCTTGTCGGCACCCTCAACATGGCCGATATCGCCGTCCGGGTGCGCGAGTTGCAGGGCTCCGGGCCAATCTACACGATCACCGCGCTGTTCATCCTGGCATTTGCGATGAAGGCGGCCGCATTCCCGCTGAATTTCTGGCTGCCGGCCTCCTATCACACGCCGGCGGTCGCGACATCGGCCGTGTTTGCCGGCCTTTTGACCAAGGTCGGCGCCTATGCGCTGATGCGGGTCCTGATCATGCTCTTGCCGGTCCAGCAGACGGCATTTGCCGACGCCGTGCTTGTCGTCGCCATGCTTACGATGATCACCGGATCGCTCGGCGCGCTTGCCCAATCCGACATCCGCCGGCTTCTCGGCTATCTGGTGATCTCCGGCATTGGCGTCATCATCGCCGGTGTCGGCCTTGCCGCCGCCTCCGGCCCGGTCGTGCCCGGCGCGGCCGCCACATTGCGCGGCGCCGAACCGGCGCTCGCCGGCGCTATCATCTACGCGCTGCATTCCATGGTCGTCATGACCGGGCTCTACCTGCTGGCCGGCCTCGTCGGCCGGGCCGGCGGCACATTTGAAATCGCCCGCCTTGGCGGTCTCTATGCCCGCCGGCCGCTTCTTGCCGGGCTGGCGCTCGTTTTGGTGTTTTCTGTGTCCGGGTTGCCGCCCTTTTCCGGGTTCTGGCCTAAGCTTCTGTTGACCCGGGCGGCACTGATCGACGGCCACTGGTGGCTGGCAGGGATCGTCCTGGCCACCGGTCTGATGACAACAATCGCGCTGGGACGCGCCTTTGCGCAGATTTTCTGGCGAAACGAGCCGGCGGCGACCGGAACCGGAGACGCAGCCGGATCGGCGGTGGCGGTCGATACCGGTCAGCCGGTTGCCGGCGAAGCAGCCGCCGCGCGCGGGACAACCGATGACGTTGAACCGGAACCCGGAAACGATGGCGGGAGGAACGGAAATTCGGCCGGGACCCTGCACGCCGGCGGCATCACGGCCGTCGGCTTTCTTGCCGCGGCGACGTTGGCGTTCGGCCTGTTGCCGATGCCGGTCGTGGCGATTGCCGATACGGCGACGTTTATCCTGCTGGACGCTTCCGTATATGTTCGGACGGTTTTGGGAGCGATGCCGTAATGCTGTTTTCCGTCAATGTACTGTTTGCGATCGCCTGGGCGGCCATGTCGGGCATCTACAACCTGCCCAATCTGATCCTCGGATTCGTTCTGGGCGCCTTCGGTCTGTGGTTGATCCGCGAGCAGGTCGGCACGGTCGGCTATCTGACAAGGGCCAGCCGGATCTTCTCCCTGACGGCCCTTTTTCTCTACGAATTGGTGATGTCGGCGCTGCGTGTCGCCTGGCTGGTCATTCATCCGCGGCTGAATTGCGCGCCGGCCATCATTGCTTTTCCGCTCAGCGTTGACCGGGATATCGAAATCACACTGCTTGCAAATCTCATCACGCTCACGCCGGGCACGCTTTCCGTCGATGTCTCCGCCGATCGGAAGTATCTTTACATTCACGCCATCAACGTGGCCGACATCGACGATCTGAAGCGGGATATTGCCGAAGGATTCGAGCGCAAGATCATGGAGGCGTTTCGATGACAGCGGCCGATTTTCTGTCATTCTCCATCGCCGCGGGGCTGTTCACCATGTCGGTGGCCTTTGCCGTGATTGTCGTGCGGATCATGCGCGGGCCGACCTTGTCGGACCGGATCCTCGCGCTGGACATGCTGGTCTCCGTCGGTATCGGGTTTATCGCCCTGATCGGGATCAAGACCGGCTTTTATCTCTATGTCGACATCGCCATCGCGCTTGGCCTCGTCGGCTTTCTGGCGACCGTCGCGTTTGCCCGCTTCGTGCTCAATCGCGGCGAAGAGGAAACGATCGACAACGAGTTGGATCCGACATGACCGCCGCGATCCTGGACATTGTGGTGGGTTTGTTGATCCTTGTCGGATCCGCGTTTTCGCTTGTGGCCGCGCTGGGCCTGTTGCGGCTTCCGGATCTGTATACGCGCATGCATGCGGCCAGCAAGGCGGGCACCCTCGGGTCCGGGATCCTGTTGCTGGCGATTGTCGTCGATTCGCAGGAAGTCGCGGTGGCCACGCGGGCGATCGCCGGGATCATATTCTTCCTTTTGACCGCACCGCTGGCCGCCCATCTGCTGGCCCGGGCAGCCTATATGGTCGGCGTCAGGCCCCACCCGACCACGGTCTATGACGATACCGAAGAGCTGTTGCTCGATGATCTGGGGAAATAACCCCGAAATCGAATCGGCAGTTCTTCTGCCGGCAGTTCCAAATCTCGCCGCCGCGGCATCGCGTTTCACCTATGCAAATGCGCCGCCGGTTGCCCGAAACGGGCGGAAATCGCTTCGAAGCGGAATTTTTTTACTTATCCAGTGAATATCTTTGTTTTTCCTGCAATTTGTCTTGTATTACCGGCACCTCGGAACTATCTGTCAGTGTTTGGGCGACAACTAACGAAAAAGAAGCCCGAATTGAAAGACTACGAGGAGTGACATGTCAGATACATTGGAACAGGACAATCTCATCGACTTGGCCGCGGATATCGTTTCGGCCTATGTGAGCAACAATGCGATCAATTCCGCAGAATTGCCGTCGTTGATCAAGGATACATATGCGGCGTTGCAGGAATCGTCGTCGGGCGCCGCAGAGCCGGAACCCGAACCACTGAAACCGGCGGTTTCAATCAAGAAGTCGATCACGCCGGACTACCTGATTTGCTTGGAAGACGGCAAACAGTTCAAGTCGTTAAAGCGGCACATCCGCACCCACTACGATTTGACGCCGGAGGAATATCGCGAAAAGTGGGGCTTGCCGCACGATTATCCGATGGTGGCGCCGAATTACGCAAAGGCGCGTTCGCGGCTGGCCAAGAAAATGGGATTGGGCCAGAAGCGCCGCAAGTAAGCCGGCCGTGGCCTCCTGATCTTTCCAGGTTGCAAATTGTCAAGGGCCGGTCGCTGAGGCGTCCGGCCCTTGATGCCGTCCGCGCCGTGGTTCGTTCCTCCTGCGGCCACGGTTCCGGCCCCGGTGGCGAACGCCGATTCGCGCCATCACCGGGTCAAGAATGCAGGCCGGTCCGCGGCGTCGGGGCCGGACGTGTTTGGCCGGGTTGCGATCGCGGGATTGCCCGATTTGCCGGTATCCGTTGAATTCGGTGGTCGCTGTCGGGCATCGGGGTCAGATAGGATATTGCCAAAATAGGAAAATAATCCTATGATGGCGGCACCATGAAGATCCACCCTGATCGCCAGTTCCATTGTGTTGCGTTGTCCTTGCCGGATCAATCGGTTGCCGGAACAGGTCGGCCGGCCGGCAGGGGGCAAGCCGCCGCCCGGATCGCCGACTGTCCGGGCGCGTATTGAACATGGACGATAGGCCGCCACAGCGTCGCCCGGGCCAGACGGTCCCGGACAAATTGGTTCGAAAAACCCTGGCCTATCTGTGCAAGCACAAGGGCGCGAGGCTGCGCCGCGCCGGCAGGGCGGAGGAAACCGATCCGCAAAGTGCGGCATCCGGCCAGCCCGGTGCCGGCGCCCTGCCGACCGTGCTTCTGTCCGCCGCCGGCAAGCCGATCCGGTCACTGCCGGCCCGGTTGCACGGCGA
Source organism: Afifellaceae bacterium (assembly GCA_965216515.1). Lineage (GTDB taxonomy): Bacteria > Pseudomonadota > Alphaproteobacteria > Rhizobiales > Afifellaceae > CAXMRP01. Next base: position 45,638 of record OZ244173.1, read on the forward strand.
ACTGGCCGCATCGGGACTCATCGAAAAGGACACCGATGGATTGTGGCGGGCGAGCGCGGCCGCTTTCAGCAGGCTGGCCCGCACGCGCGGCGGCGAAAGCGCCTATCTCTTCCAGCATCTTGATATCGGGACGGTCGAAGCCGCACGTGTCGAGACGGGGATGGCGGAAGCCGCATGTTCGCCGCCGGACAGTTGCGCCCCGTCGCCGGGTGGCAGGGCAAGAAGCGCCGGGACTTCCGTTGACCGGGTGCCGTTCAATCAGGCCGAAAGCCCGATCGCGAGGCTGGCCCGCCCCAGAGGCGAAACGCGACGGCCCTTTCTGGAGCCGTCATCCGTAACGGCCGCGGAACGGTTGCGTTCCGATTTCGAGCGCGGCCATCTGCAACCCCGGATAACGACGGATTGGTCGTTGGCGTCGGGCGTGGACATGCGCGCCGGCAGGTCCGGCGATCGCGTGGAATTGACGAATTCGGCAATGGCCGCCCGCGACCGGCTGGCAAATGCGATCGCAGCCGTCGGACCGGAGTTCGGCGGTCTCCTCCTCGATATCTGCTGCTACCTCAAGGGGCTTGAAACCGTGGAACGCGAGCGCCGCTGGCCGGCCCGCTCCGCCAAGCTGGTTTTGAAACTCGCCCTTACCGCCCTGGCCCGTCATTACGGCCTCTCCCAGACCGCGTCCGGCAAGGCCTGGGGCGAGGTCCGGCGATGGGGTTCGCCCGGTTACCGTCCAACGGTGGACGGCGACTGACCGGCGCTGCGGCCCGGTGCCCGTTGCAGCGCGTCGCGCCGGATCCGCGCGATCATTGACGACAGGCCGTTGGAGCGCTGCGCGGTCAGGTGATCGCGCAGGCCGATACCGGTGAATATGCTGTCGGCGTCGATCTCGCCGATTTCACTCGCCCGTTTGCCCGAGTAGATTGCAAGCAGCAGGGCGATGAGGCCGCGCACGATCTGTGCATCGCTGTCGCCGCGAAAGGTCATGACCGGGTCGTCGCCGTCCTCAGCCGTGCTGACGAACCAGACCTGGCTGGCGCACCCGCGCACCTTGTTGGCAGGTGTCCGTTCCGAATCTTCAAGCGGCGGAAGGCGTTTCGCCAAGTCCAGAACATAGCGATAGCGATCCTCCCAATCCTCCAGGAAGGCAAAATCATCAAGTATCTCGTTCAGGTCCATGCTTTGTGTCGTTTCCCGGCCACGTGGATTCGGACGCGGTGCGCCCGTCTGATGGCAATAGCCCTGCCGATGGGCCGGGTCCAGATGCAAGGCAGGCCAACCGGGCGTCCCGCACGTTCTGCCTGGCGATCCGGCGCAATGCGGATCCTGGAAACCGGATCCGCGCTTCACCGCCACGCGGCATACGGACTAATTGGAAAGCGGCGGTCGCGGTTTGGGCAGGCGGGCGGTCGGTCTCGGATCGTTCCGGGATGCCGGCATGGGTGCTGCCACCGGTCCGCCAACGGTTCCGGTCGTGACCGGTTCGGCGTTCGCTTTTGCCGGTCCGGAGCGGCGGCTTGCATCCGGCGGTCTATGCGCGCCGGCCTCCCGCGCGGCCGACCAGTGGCGCACGCCGGCGCCCAGGATCAGGGCCGCTGTTTCGATTTTTCCGGCAACGATCGACGTGGTTGTCCGGGCTGTCTGGCAAGCCGCCGGATTTCGGTCGCAGATCGCGCCGAGGTCGCCGGCCAGCGTTCGCGAGGCGGATATTGTCCTGGCGGCCTGAAATTGCGGCGTACCGGAGTCACGGCCTGAAGAGGGCAGGATCAGAATGATCGCGCCGATTGCCATGGCACTGCGAAGAAAAAACATGAAGCCGTCCCGCTTTTCGCCTTCGTCCCGATGCCACAAAACCACAAGGACTTGAAATCGCCGTTTCAGGCCCGGGCGCAAGTTGATTGAAATTCTTACGACCGGCTTTACCCCCCGTTAACCTGTGAAAACACCACCCCGATGGCCGGTCATTTTGGAACCGTTTGTTAACCGTAACGGCATCTGACGCGCCGATTGGCCGTTTGTGAGGCGGTCTTTGCGTTCGCCGGGCGTGCACTTCATGCTTCGTTAAAATCGTCCTGCAATTTTGTCGTCATGAGTAAGGCGTTCAGCAAGGTTAAGCAGGGATGACGGTGGCGGCAGGGCGTTCTGAAACGGTCTGTGTTCGCCCGACCGGCATTCCGGTTGCACGACGAGGCGGATCCTTGGCGCCTGCATGGCCGGCCCGGATCGGGCGCGCGGGCCATCGGGCGGCCAACAGGACAACGCCGAATGCCGGCGGGCGGGATACCGGCGCCCGCGCAAACGCCTATATGCTGGCCGGTCTCGCCGCCCTTGCGATATTGCCGCTGACGCTTGCGGTGTCGGTAGCCTGCGACTCGGTTTTCGCCGTCCCTGCGGTCCTCGGTCTCCTGGCCCTGCCGGCGGGCTGGCTCGCCAAAGGGGGACGGATGGCCGGCCACTACATGTTGGCCACACTTCTGGGCGGGGCGCTGGCCGCCCACACGATCGTCGCCCCATTCCTTTACGAATCGCTCGCCGCGATATTGGTCAATTCCGGTATCGGCGCGGCGCTGGCCGTCGCGCCATTTTTCATAATGCTGGCAGCCGGGATCGCCGCGGGCGCGACGGCTGTGTCGGAGATGTCACCGGAGCCGGACGGCGACCGGTCCTGCCTGGACAAGCTGACGCCCGACCGGGCCGTGGTTATTCTCGATACCCAATTGAACTGCCACCAGTTCAACACGGGCGCAGGACACCGGCTCGAACTCGGCAGCGGCGATCGGGGACGTGACTTTCTCCGCCGGATCGCGCTGTTCGACCGGCCGCTGATCCTGGACGCCATATTGCGCGTGGAACGCGGCAGCCGGCCTGTCGGCGTGACGTTCCACCTGGCCGACCCCGACCATCCGCTCAAGGGCGGCGCGCCAATATCCGCCAGTGTCGATCGGTTTGGCGCCGGACGGTTCCTGATCACCATCGACTGTGAGGAAACCGAACCGGCAATCGGCCGGCGCGCGTGCCGGCCGGCCGCGGCCGACGCACCATCATCGCCGGCGCCGGCGACCGGCGGGGAATCCGGCGCGGTGCGCACCGAGCCGTCGCCGGCCGGTGCCCCGGCACTCCAGGAGAACGATCCTCCGCATGTTTCTGCCATGGCGGCGTGTCCGCTGGAGGCGCTCGGGCCTGGCAATGGCGAACACGATCGCGAAAACGGCATCGGCGACAGTCGGGAGCCGCCGCCGCCGGTTCTCGACGAGGACGAGATCGATTGGAGCCCGCCCGACAGGTCCGTTGCGTTCACGCGGAGTTATTCGCAGTTCGATCCACCGGGCGAACCCGCGCCGTTGACGGTTGGCTGGCGTTGAAACGTGAGATTGGAAGGGATTCGATGATAAGATTGCGAAAGGCGGTGTCGGTTGGCGGACTGTCCTATTTCGGCTTCGCGATCGTCGCGACCGGTATCGTAGTCAACGCCCTGCTGGTGCAAGCCGGCCAGCACCCCGCGCCGATGTTTCAGACACGGGAGGCGCCGGTGCCGGCAGCCGCAACCTCCGCCGGCCCGACTATCGCCGAACGCGCATTGACGGCCGCCGTCCAGGAGAAACTTGGCGAACTGAACTTCTATTCCGGGGCCATTGATGGCCTGGCCGGCCCTGAGACCCGCGCCGCGATCAAGGCCTATCGGAGGCAGGCCGGGATCGGCGGCAGCGATCGACCCAGTGCCGCTTTGCTGGAAGCGTTGGAGCGTCTGCCGATTGACAATGGCCGGATTGAGTCTGCCCGATCCGTTGACAACGGCGCCTCCGCGATTGCGCGGCCGGACCCGCGTCCGCAGACGACTTCGGCCCTGCGCACCGACGAGCGCGCCGATCCGGCGGTTTTGGCCGTCCAGAACGCCCTGGCGCGGGCAGCTTACGGACCGCTGACCGCCGACGGCAATATGGGTCGGGAGACCGGTGACGCGATTCGCCGGTTTCAACTGGACCACGGAATGGCTCTGACGGGCCGGGTCGATGAAACCCTGATTCGACGCCTGATTGCCACCGGCGTTCTGGATGGGGAACCGGCGGCGGATGCAATGGCTTCAAATACAGCGAACTAGACCGCAAGCCGCGCCAATGGCCCGCCTCAAAACCGATATCTGGGTCTACGCCTGGTGCCGCAGGGTCCGCGCCGCCGGTGCGTTCGCGACAATCGCCAGGAAAGGCGCAGAAGAAGCCGGCGCCGTCTTCGTCATCGTCAACCGGCAGGACGGCAGCTTCGATCTGCTTGGTCCCGCGCCCCAGGCGGCGTTCGATGACAGGAACCCGGCCGACCGGCTGTTCTGTGGCCTGCTGTCCGGGGTGCCGGAAGCCGAGGTCAACGGGCGGATTGATCAGGAAACCCGATTTGACAGCGATCTGTGGCTGGTGGAGGTGGAAGACCGGGCCGGAAGGGCTTTTGTCAGCGTGATGGATGAGGGAAACGGCGGCGACACCGATGAACGGTTCCTATCGCGCCGTTCATAACCCATTAACCATAATTGGGTGAACGTGGGTCCGGAAAGCACCGCGGTGGCAGCCGCGAACGCAAACGCCGGAGCCGAACATGGCACAGATACTGGAATTTCCGAAAGCCGCGTCGCGGAAGGCTGCGGTCTGTCACACGGGCCCTTGCGAGGTTGTCCTGTTTCCGGGTGTCCGTGTGGAATACCATGAGGATCAGTCGACCGTGGACCTTGCCAGGCGCTACCGGGCCGAACGGCAGAAGCGCCCCGCGCGCACCCGGAGCGCCTGAATCCACCATGCCGTCATCAATTGCCGATTGATGTCAGCGGCCGGCAGATCGCGTTACCGACAACGCCGGCAACCTGTTTCCGGTCAATCGCCGTCGGCGCATAGATGCGCAATATGGCCACCAGTTCATCCTGGTCGGTATCCACGAAGATATTGTCCTCGTGAGCCAGCGGATCGCGTTCCCGGATTCGCGATTTCTGCGTTGCTGTGACCAACAGGAACCGGGCGCCGCCTTGCTCGACTGTTCGGTCGTTGAGACTGAAGATCACGCTGTTCAACCGATCGATGATCGCAAGCGACCAGAACCGGTCCGGATCGTCGAATGTGATTTCGACCGGCGCTGTGGTTGTCTGCACCCGGCAGGCCGCCTGCACGAAAAGCGGATCGAGCCCGGTCACATGCGCCTCGCTGCCATGGTCGGTCTCCAGGATCGAGAACACGAACGGACGGGCGCTTTGCTGCAGGCGCGACCAGGCGTCCTTTTCGGCGAAAAAGGGCACCAGCAACACCGTCACGATATGGACGATCCCGGCACCGATCAGAACAAGCGCCGCACGATAGAGCCCGCTGCGAATTCGGATTTGCAGCCGCTCCGTCCAGCCGATCGAAAGGGAGTTGTCGATCATTGGCACCCTTTCGCGACGACCGCCGGCAGTTCCAGATTGGAAATGAACGGCGCGGAGCGGGCCGCCGTATCATACAGCCGGAGGATGATCCGAAGACCGGAAAGCCCGCCGGAATTGAGCCAGCTGCCGGTTGACGGCCGCGGTCCGACGGCGATCGTAAACCGGTCATCGGGGCGGCGGACGATGGCGTCGCTGCCGATCGCCCGTCGAATGTCACCGGCTTCGGCGCCGGGTGCCGGCATGCCGGCCAGTTCCAGCGTCCACAGCCGCGCCGGCGGCGTTTGGCCGACGATCTCGTAGGCGCAATTGCTTCTGAGTTCCGCGCCATCATCGGAATGCCGTGTGGAGAATGTGAGGCCTTCCCCGGCACCCAGCGGCAGTTCCCCGGCCCGCGCCATGTTGGCGCGCGAATAGGGATCCCATGCGTCCGTTCCCGCGTTCGGCCATGCGCGCCACTGGCCGACCTGGATTGTATCCAGGCTTGTCGCGGACCGGACGAAATACCAGGCCGATCCCAGGCCGATCAGCGCCGTGAGCAGGATTCCGAAAACGAGCCGCAAAGGATCAGTCATCGCCAGAGCCGGCATCAGTTCGGCTGCGGTTGCCCGCGATCGGCGCCGGCCGCGCCGGCCGCACTGGTCGCACTGTTAGCGGCCGAGCGCACCGGCTTGATGGTTTCCGCCGCCCGGCGGAGCCGTTTGCCGAGCGCGTCGAGTGTCTGGGAGCTGGCCAGCGGCAGCTGATTTGTCCGCGGCCGCGAAAACAGGTCGTCGGCTTCGTCCGGCTTGGCCTTTTTGCCGCCGGCGAAGGCGTCTTCGTCAACCACGAGATAGGGAATTTGCTTGATCACCGTGTTGACGTGCGCGGCACGCATATACTTCTGCCAGGTCTCCGCCGGCAGCCGGCCGCCGGTAAGCCGCTTGGTGCCGCTGAAATTGTCGTTTCCGAACCAGACGGCGGTGGTGAAGTTCCCGGTGAATCCGACAAACCACGCATCGCGATAGGCCTGGGTGGTTCCGGTTTTCCCGGCCGCCGGAATGTTGGGAAGCTGCGCCCGCCGGCCGGTTCCGCGGATTGTCACATTGTGAAGCATATCGACCATGCCTGCCGCCACGTCCGGCGCCAGGACACGTTCGCGCGGCGGCGCGTCGTCGGACCGGCGGTAGAGGACTTCGCCGGAGGCCGATGAGATCTGGAGAACACCGGAAGGCTGGGCCCGAAATCCGCCGCTGGCGAAAGCCGAATAGGCGTTTGCCATTCCCATGACGGTAACCTCCGACGTTCCAAGCGGCAGGGAGCGGGTCACCCTGAGCGGCGTCAGCAGCCCCAGCCGTTCGGCGGTATCGGCGATCGGCTGCCGGCCCAGGGTGAGCGAAAGGCGAACCGGTATCGTGTTGATCGATCGGGTAAGCGCTGTCTTCAGCGTCACCATCCCCCGATAGGAACGGTTGTAGTTTTGCGGCGACCATCTGCCGATGCGGATCGGTGCGTCGACGATTGTGCTTTCCGGCGTATAGCCGTTGGCGAGCGCCGTGGCGTAAACGAAAGGTTTGAACGACGATCCCGGCTGGCGCAGGGCATGAACGGCCCGATTGAACGTCGAAGCGCCGTAGTCACGCCCGCCGACCATGGCGCGCACCGTGCCGTCGGGCTCCATCGACACCATCGCCGCCTGGGTCACCCCGAATGCCTCGCCCGATTCGCGCAGCGAGGATTCCACCGCCGCATCGGCGGCACGCTGAAGGTGCATGTCGATGGATGTGCGCACGACCAGGATCCGGTGGTCGCCGCGCACCAGATCCTTGACCTCGCCAAACACCCAGTCGAGGAAATAATTGGGCGCGGCGGCGATATCCCGCTCCACGACCTTGGCGGGGTTGCGCCGGGCGCCGACGACCTGGCCCTCGGAGACAAAGCCGGCCTGCACCATGTTTGTCAGGACCTCGTTGGCGCGCGCCCGGGCCGCCGGCAGGTTGATGTGCGGCGCATAGCGCGCTGGCGCCTTGAACAAGCCGGCCAGCATCGCCGATTCGCTGAGCGTCAGGTCACGGGCCGACTTGCCGAAATAAAATTCCGACGCCGCCGCAACGCCGAATGCGCCGCCGCCCATATAGGCGCGGTCGAAATACAGCTTCAGGATTTCGCGCTTTGTCAGGTTGGCTTCAAGCCATAGCGCCAGATAGGCCTCCTTGATCTTGCGCTCCAGCGTGCGCTCGTTGGACAGAAACAGGTTCTTGGCAAGCTGCTGTGTGATCGAGGAACCGCCCTGCACGACACCCCCGGCGCGCGCATTTTCGACCATGGCCCGGGTAAGTCCGACGACATCGATGCCGAAATGGCTGAAAAACCGCCGGTCCTCTGTCGCCAGCACGGCCTTGATCAGGTGATCGGGCAGGTCTTCAAGCGCCACCTGATTGGAATGCAGGATGCCGCGCTTTCCGATCTCGTTGCCGTGCCGGTCGAGAAACGTTACGGCGAACTCATGCTGCGCCCGCCAGTCGCTGGAGATTTCATCGAAGGCCGGCACCGCGAAAGCGGTCATGACGAGACCGCCGGCCACAGCCAGCGTCATGCCTTCCGAAGCGGCCTCGTTCAACCATCGCGTGAATCCGCCGACCTGGAATCGCCGGAAAAACACGATGACCGATTCATAGAAATGGCTGAGGTCATGGCCGGAATTGTGCAGTGCATTGTCAACAAAGGAATCGACGTCCAGTGCCCTGTTCCGCCACCATTGGCGGCCGATCAGTCGACTGAAAAAGCGTTTCTTGCCGGTTTGGGTGCTTGATCCAAACGGATCGCGCATTACGCTTGATCCTCTGTTTGCGCATGGCCGGAACAGTGACCTTGAACCATCTAGTCTATAGGTTCGATCCGGGCACAGCGTCAAATGCAATTCCGATCACAACACAACATGGCGCCGGCCGCGCGGAGGGCAACCGACCGACATGACCGACCAGCCGTTCTGGAAGGGGACAACGCTCCACGCATTGTCCGATGCGCAGTGGGAATCCCTGTGCGACGGATGCGGCCGCTGTTGTCTGAACAAGCTGGAGGATTGGGATAGCGGCGAGATCACCTGGACCAATGTTGCCTGCCGTCTGTTCGATGAGGCCACCTGCCGGTGCCGCAGCTACGAGAACAGAACAGCGCAAGTGCCCGATTGCCTGCGCCTGACGCCGCCGGCCGTCGCATCCATGACCTGGCTGCCCCCGACCTGTGCCTATCGGCTGATCAGCGAAGGCCGGGATCTGTATTGGTGGCATCCGCTGGTTTCCGGGGATCCGCAAACCGTCCATCAGGCGGGGATTTCAGTCCGCGGACGGGTCGTGAGCGAGGAATGTGTGCCGGTCGAGCGTCTGGAAGACCATGCGGTGAAATGGCCCGGCCGGATACCGGACGTACCACCGGTGCCGGCGTCCGGCTCCGACAGGAAGACCGCCGGCAAGTGCGGCGACCGGCCGGCCGGCTGACCGGCCGCCCCCTTTCGGCCTGCCGCGGTCAACGGCCCGCCGTCAGCATTTCAGGCGGAGGATGAGGCAAGCTCGCCGGCGCCGCCGGATTTGCCGGTGGCGGACCTCGACCGGAAAAAGATGGCATTGTGGATCGGTTGGCGCAGTTTCAGAAGCGGCCTCTCGAACCGATGCCAGGACAGATAGGCGATCGGCAGGACCGTCGCCAGCGCGGCAATTCCCAGTGTCCACGGACCGAGGCCCGGGAACTGCCATGCCAGGAGCTGTTCGATCATGAATCCGTAGACGAACACACCGTAGGAGGCCTGGCCGAGCCGGTTGATGGGATTGAAGACCATCGCCTTGCTGGTGCCCAGATAGATGGCACCGTAACTCAGCAGCACCAGGCCGGCGGTCGCCGCCAGCGGACCGGTGCCCGCCAGGGCCGCGATCCCGCCGAGCAGCGCCAGGATCGCCAGCGAACGCGGGATCCGGTCGCGCCACAGCGCCAGCGTGACGCCGATACCGAACGCCACGGCAAACCGGATGAAGTGGTGGAGGGAGCCGTAAATGACGCCGTCTTCGCCATTGGCGAACCACCACGCATGAACCAGAAGCGCCACCCCGAGCAACACGGCGACGAGGCGCGGCCGGTCGAGCAGGCCGATTTTCAACGCCAGCGCGAGCCCGACACAGAAAACCAGTTCGTATCGCAGGGTCCACAGGATGACGAAAAGAATCCCCGGATAGGGATTGTTCCCAAATGCGCCGGGCAAAGTCGCGGATATGTCGTACAGCGAGCCGACCTTGACGACAAACAGCCACACATCGGGGTGGCCGAAATAGGCCGCCGGTGAAAGTGTCGTGACGATCGGGCCGACCAGAAGCGCGGCGGCGGCCGCACCCGCGATAACCGCCGGATAGAGACGCAGGCATCGGCCGATCAGGAACCCGGCCGCGTCGCGCCGCCCTGTCAGGCTGATTGTCAGGAAAAATCCGGAAAGCAGGAAGAATATGTGGACTGCGTGATGGCCCGGAGAAAACGACAGGATGTGGACATAGTCGGGTGTGTCGATCCCCGGAATCGTCGCCACGAACGCGTGCGAAAGCAGCACGGTCGACGATGCGATCGCCCTGACGGTCGCAAAGGTTTCCGCCCGTCCGTTGACGCCGTGCCCTATCATGATCGCCTGCGAAGGGCTTGTCCTCATTGGCCCGTCCCGAACCTCTGTCCCGTTGTCTGTTCTGTTTTAAATCAAAACAGGGCAATCGGATGAATGCTGTGCTGCATTAACCTTTACAGGGCCAATTCCGCCGTTTCTCGTCGAGAATATTAAGAATAACGTCCAATTTGACTTGAGATTTTCCTATCCCTCTCGCCTATCGTTCGGTGTCGGAATGCCCGACCGCCGCGTCGGACGACCGGTTCATCACGTCGGTCTGGGGCATTTACCGGGCGTTGCCGCAGGGCAGGGGTAAGTCGGAGGAGATCACCATGACCCATGAACCGATCCTGATTGATTGGGAAGACAAGCATGCCGGTCTGTACGGCAATCATCTCGTTCGGCTGAAGCACCGGCTTCATCTGTCGCCGCTCTTTACCGACGATGCATTGGCAAGTCTCATCGAGACCGTGCCCCGCCAGCACTATCACATCAACACGATGAACCAGGAATTCCATGATCCGGCGAGCTGGCGCGACGGCGAAATCGGCGGCGCCAGCGGCCGGGAAGTCCTTCGCGCGGTCCGCAACGGGTCGATCTGGGTCCTGGTTCAGCGGGTGGCCGATATCCATCCCGGCTATCGCGAGGCCCTCGACAGCATTTTCGCCGAATTCGAAGACAAGGTGCCCGGCCTGCACACCTTCAAGCAGAAGATGAGCATCCTCATCTCATCGCCGAACATCCAAGTTTATTATCACTGCGATATCCCCGGCCAGTCGCTGTGGCAAATTCGCGGCCGCAAGCGCGTTTACGTCTATCCGAACACCGAACCGTTCCTCCACCGCGAAGCGATGGAAAAGATCATTTTGAACGAGGCCGATGAACAGGACACCCACTACGAGCCCTGGTTCGACGACTATGCCGAGATTGTCGATCTGGAACCGGGCGAAATGCTGCACTGGCCGATCAACGGACCGCACCGGGTCGTCAACTATGACTGCCTGAATGTGTCGTTCACCACAGAGCATTGGACGCCCGAGCTGCGCAACCGTCACGCCTGCATGTACGCCAACGGCATACTCCGGCGATCGCTCCGCCTGCGCAATCCGAAGCTCAATGCGTCGGGTCCCGTGCTCTGGAGCAAGATGGCGCTGGCCGCCGCACATCGTTTCTCCGGCATCCAGAAGAAGAACAAGATGAGCTTCAAGGTCGACTTCCGTGTCGATCCGGACGCACCGGGCGGCATGCGCGATATCGGGGCTTATGAACTGGTGAAGTAGAACACCGGCCGGTCCGCGCCGGGCGGAAATTCCGGAGCGGCCCGAATGCAACACAACGGCCGACCCGGAGCATCATTGAGGCGCCGGGCTCGGCGGAAGGCACTTTGTTGAACAACGGCATTCCCGCAGCAACCGATGCGTCCGTTCGCGAGACAGGACCGGGCAGGGCATATCGGATCGACATTGTCGCCGATGCAGCCGCCATGGACGCCATCGCGCCGGCGTGGCGGGCGCTCGAGATCCGCGCCGCCGATCCGCTGACCTACTTCCAGTCATTTGCCTGGTGTCGCGCTTGGTGCGCCTTCCACATCCCGGAAACGGTGGCCGCCGGCGCATCGGCCGGCCCGGCCATTCGCATCTGCACGGTATGGCAGGACGACCGGCTTGTTATGGTGTGGCCGCTGATGGCGATTGGCAATCGCTTCGCGGTCCGCCGGATCCTGAGTATGGGGGAGCCTCACAGCCAGTACGGCAACCTGATCGTCGATCCGCAATTCCGCTCTTCCGGGCAGTTTGGCCGGGCGATCGAGGCGTGCTGGCAATCGTTGCGGGCCCGCGACGGCGCTCATCTCCTCATTGTCGACAACGTACCGGATGCGGCATTTTCCGGCGAAGGCGGCGGTTTGCACAATGCGCCGGCGAGCGGGCCGCCGGGGCTTGCACCTGTTCCGGCTGGCCTCAGCGCGGCGTTCGATCTCACGGCATTTGAGCGTTTTGCCGACTATCGCGCGTCCCTGAAATCCTCCACCCGGCGGGCCCGAAACAAACGCCGCAACAAACTCGCCGCCCTTGGCGAACTGGATTATGTCGTGCGCGGGCCCGATGACAGCGGCTATGCCGACCTTGTTCGCAAGGGCATTGCGATGAAGCGGCGCTGGCTCACGGAGACCGGGCGCGCCACCAGGGCGCTCAATCTTCCCAATATCGAGGCCTTTCTCTCCGCCCTGACCAATGAACCGGATGGAACCGCGGGCGCTGTGGTCGCGGCACTGATGCTCGATGGGGAAGCGATCGCCGTGGAAATCGGGTTTTTGTGGCACCGCCGGTTTTACTCGTGGCTGGGTTCGTTCGACTGGGCGCTGCGCGACTATTCGCCGGGCAAGGTCCAGCTTGAGGAAGCAATCGGCTGGTGCATCGAAAACGGCGTCACCCACTACGATCTGCTGGGCGACCCGACCACCTACAAATCCGATTGGTCAAATGGCGCTGCGCCGATCCTGTCCTGGCGGGCGGCGCCGACGCTGCGGGGATGGGCCTATGTCAATCTCTGGCACGACCGGTTGCGGCCGGCCGCCAAGAAGGCGTTCGAGGCGATGCCCTGCGCCCTGAAAGCGAGGTTGATTCCAATCGCCGAGCGGCGGTCGGTGCCGGAAGGCATGGCCGGGGCTTGCGCGGGGCGTGGGGCGCGAAATGGAGCCGCGGATTACCACCGCGACGACAGGCAGGTGCTGGCCTGCGCGCGCACCGTCGCCGACCCGCCGGGACGATGACAGGTCCCGCTGCTGCCCTGGCGGCCTTGCCGTTGCCCGCCAAGATACGCGACCGCCTCGCCCGCGACCGCCATCCATCGGCCGGTTCGCAGGCAGGTGGCGGCGCCGGTACGTCCGGCGAAAGGGCGCGTCGGGCGACCTATCTCGGTAATGCCGGCCTGGCGTTCCTCGTGCGCATGGCCGGTGCCGGCCTGGGCTTCGGTCTCCAGGTGATGCTCGCCCGCACGCTCACGCTTACCGACTATGGCCTCTATGTGACCTTCTGGACCTGGCTTTTCGTCGCCGGGCAGGTCTCAACGTTCGGATTCAATGATTCCGTGCTGCGTTTTCTGCCGCGCTATGCCGGCCGCCGCCGCCATGCCGACGCCGCCGGTTTCCTGCGCACCGGATATCTGACCGTGGTTGCCGGATCGCTCGCGGTCGCAGCTCTCGGCCTGGCGGGCGCTGCGGTGCTGGCATCATTTCCGGCCTTGCGCGAGGTCGCGGGCGACCGGCTGGTCCTGCTGGCGCTGCTTTTCGCCGGTATCCCGGTGCTGGCCATGGAGCTTTACCTGGAGGGCATCGCCCGTGCCGCCGGCTGGTTTGCACTCGCCATCATACCCGCCTACATCCTGCGTCCGATCGCCATCGCCGCGCTTGTGGCGACCGCCGCCTTGGCCGGCACGGGGCTGGGCGCGCCCGCCGTGCTGGCCATCGCCATCGCCGCTACGGCCGTTTTGGCCCTCGGCCAGGCGGTCCTTCTCCATCGCCGCCTGCGGCCTGTTTTGGGTGCCGCGCGCGCGCGGCGTCCCGCACCGCCGGTTGCCGCCCCGCACCGCCGGTTGCCGCCGCGCGCACGATTGTGGTTGCGGGCAACGCTGCCGCTGATCCTGATTTATGGCATCGAGGAACTCTACATCGCTTCCGACATCCTGCTGCTTGGCCTGCTGGCCGAACCGTCGGAGGTGGGTGTCTATTTTGCCGCCGCGCGGGTGATAACGCTCGCCGGCTATGTCTATTACGCCTTCATGCTGATCTCCTCGCGCGAATTTTCGCTGGCCCGCGCCGAGCGCGACAATGCCGCGTTGCAGGCGCGCGTGCTCTACGCCACCAAATGGACGTTTCTGCTGACCGCGCCGGCCGTCGGCGTCATGCTGGTCGCCGGCTATCCGCTGCTCTTCCTGTTCGGGCCGGATTTCGCCGCCGCCTGGCCGGCCATGGCGGTGCTGGGACTGGGCATGCTGGCCCGCGCTGCCGTCGGCCAGGCCGGCGATCTGCTGGTTGTGCTTGGCCACCAGCGCGAAAATCTGATCGCCGCCGCCGCCAGCCTGTGCCTCAACATAGCGCTGACACTGGCGCTGGTGCCGGTGCTCGGTATTCTCGGCGCGGCGGTCGGCACCGCGCTTTCGCAGACCGCCCGGGCGTTCGTTCTCGCCCGCGCCGCCCGCCGCAAGGCCGGACTTGAGACCTCCATCATCGCCGCCCTGCGTCCCGGCGCGGCGGCCCGGCCGGCCGCCGCCGGCTAGGCCGGCACATCCGCCGTCGCCGGCTGCACATGGGCGACCGCGGCGGTGCCGAACCAGCGGCGAAATGCCCGGATCATCGTGGTTGTGCCGTGAACTTCCAGACGGTCGTCGGCGAGCGCCCGCGACAATGCGATGTCACCGCGCCAGAGACGGATCAGATCGGCCAGGCCGGCCCGGACATAGACGTCCGATTCCCGGTCCGGCGCCGTCAGGCACAGTTCGCAACGGCTGTCCTCGTTGAGATACCACCAGTGGCGTTTCTGCTCGGGCTGGTCGTATATATCCAGTTCGACGATGGTCCGCCGGCGGCTGAAGGCCTCCGGCCGGGCGCCCTTTTCCAGCGCCCAGAGCAGCAGGCCGAGATCCATCTCGTTTTCGGCAAGATCCCGCCGGCTCCAGCGTTGCCCCCAAACGCCGAGCGCCATGACCACCGGCACGAATTCCGCGCCGGCCGCCGTCAGCGCGTAGGTCTGGCGGCCGGTGTCGCCGTCCTTTTGCCGCTCGATGATTCCCTCGCTGACAAGCTGCCTGAGGCGACCCGACAAGAGCGACGGCGAGGCCAGCGGCACCCCGCGCTGGATATCGGAGAACCGCGCCCCGCCTGCCGCCAGTTCGCGGATGATCAGCGCCGTCCAGCGTTCGCAGAACACCTCCGCCGCCTTGGCGACAGGGCAGAACTGGTTGTAGCTCCTCACGATCGCACCTCCCGTCAACCCGCCGGTCCTGGCGCCCGTCGGAATGATCACGATTTCGTCGAACGGACTCTAGCAGGCCGGCCGCGGCGCGGAACTACAGATTCTGAAGTTGTCCGCGCATGCCGCATCCGCTTCCCTGCCGGCACAGTATGGAGGATCGTGATGAACAGGGATATCGAGGGCGCCGTGCGGGACCACAACCGGACCGCCGCACGCATGTGGGGCAGCGGCGGCCGCGACTATGACCAGGTGAGCTTCGCCATTTCCGATGCCCTTGCCCACGCCGCCCAGCGGCTCGCCCCGCGGCCCGGCGAGCGCGTGCTGGACTGCGCCACCGGCACCGGCTGGACGGCCCGCAATGTGGCGCGCATGGGCGCGCGGGTGACCGGGACGGACATCGCGCCGGAATTGATCGCCGCCGCCCGAGACCTCTCGCAGGGGTTCGACCCGGCGATTGACTATCATGTGGCCGACGCGGAGGCCTTGCCGTTTGCCGATGCCGCCTTCGACGGCGTCATCTCCACCTTCGGGGTCATGTTCGCCGCCGATCAGGCGCGGGCGGCCGCGGAGCTGGCCCGCGTCTGCAAGCCGGGTGGCCGGTTGGTGCTCGCCAATTGGGTGTCCGGCGGGGCGGTGGCGCAGTTCTTTGGCATCATCGCCAACCACGCCGACAACCCGCCGCCGCCCGATCCGCCGCCGCCCGATCCGCCGCAGGCCTCGCCGCTGGCCTGGGGCGATCCGGCGCATGTCGGCGCCCTGCTGGGCGATGCCTTCGACCTCACCCTGGAGGACGGCGAAAACCGCGCCCGCCACGAAAGCGCCGACGCAATCTGGCAATGGTATCTGAAGGGCTTCGGACCCATGCGGGTGCTCCACGACACGCTGGACGATGCCGGGCGGGCGGCGCTGAAGCGCGATGTCGACGCCTATCACGACCGCTACCAGGTGCCGGCCGGCCTGTGCGTGCGCCGCCGGTATGTGCTGGTGATCGGCCGCCGCCGCGGTTGATCCGGCCGGTTGCGGGGGAGGGGTGTTCGTGCCGGGGCGGGTGTCGGAACTGCCATCCTGCTCGCCGGACGCCGCGCGCCCGGGCCGCGCCCGCCGGCGCGCAAGTCCGGATACAAACCGCTCCGAATTCGCTGTTTGACGGTAATATTGCCGGAGCCAGGCGACCGGCACCGGCTTCGTTTCCGGGTTGGTGGAATTTTGATTTTGTCAGGAATGATGGCAAGGTTCCGCAACAAAAGAAAGGAACGGCCATGACCGATACGATCGGGACAGCAAGTGTGATCAAGGAAAAGGACGTCGCGACGACTGTGATCTACCTTCAGATTGTTAATGGAAATCCCGTCGAATCCATCTCCGTTCAGTCGGTCGGCGCAATGCCCCGGCCTGCGAAAGGCGAGCAGGTTGAAGTGCACGAGCGCGCGACAGGAAGCATAGTGGCCGGCACGGTCGATCGAATCGCACACAAGGTTTCAGTGACCGGTGGCGGCGCGGTCGACACATTCCTGGCGCACGGAATTGAAGTCCACGTCGTCTAGCCGCCCGTTGGACCGCGCGCCATGAACCGGGCGGGCCGGATCACTGACCTACCGTTGCCCCGCTGGCCGCGGCACGGGAAACGCGCCGGCGAAGCGGGCATTGCCCAGGTCGCAGCACCGGAACGGCGTTCTAGGAAAAAAATCCGCTAAGATAGGAAAATAATCCTTGACGACCGTACGCTGGTTTGATAGGACTATGCCATCGTCACACAGTTGCGTTCCGCCACGGCGCCGCCGCATCCCTTGATCATCGTTTCGTTTGCGTTGCCACGTTCTGCGACGCCATGTTTTGCCCCATTTCACCGGTACCGGCCGCGCGCGCCGGTTCAGCCCATGCCCGGCAGCGATCCCCCCACAGGTCCGGCACAAGCCGGCGCCCGGTCCGCCCTTTCGGAAGACGACGGCTCCGGCATCGACACCAACATCGACACCAACATCGACTGGGCGGCGATCCGTGAGGCCTATGAAGGCGACTTGCTGACCGTGGCTGAGATCTGCGCCCGCCACGGCATCGGCGTTGCTACTCTGTTCGACCGCCGTGCCGCGGAAGGCTGGCCCGCCCGCTCGTGGCGCCGCGACGCCGGACCGGGAGGCGGCCGGCCTGCTAGGCGGGGGCGCGGTCTGGCCTCCGCCAATCTCACCCGGCGGCCGGTCGATGCCGCGGCGGTGCGCCTTGCCTATGAGGGATCGGATGCCACCATCTCCGAGATCACGGCGCGCTTCCGCATCACGAAGCGCGAACTGACCAGGCTGCGTATCGCCGGCGGCTGGAAGGCCCGCCGCCCGATTGCTGTGAATGAAACTGGTCCGGATGCGCCGCCCGCGCCGAAAGCGGTGCGCCGCAGCCGCCCGGCGCGCGCCGTCGCACGGCGGCTTTTGAAGACAATCGAGACCCAGCTTTCCGCCCTGGAGGCGAAAATGTCCGACGACACCGCCACCCCGAGCCCGGAGGATGCGCGGCTGGTGGGCGAACTCACCCGCAGCCTCGACCGGCTTGCCAGACTGACCGACGACAACAAGCCGGGGAATGCCGATGCCCGCCAAGCCGCCCGATCCGGATCTGCATCACGGACCGGCACCGGCCCGCAAGGCGATGCCGACATCGAAGCCGCCGACCTTGAATGGCGCCGGCAGCGATTACGCACGCGCGTGGCACGCCTTGTTGGCCGCGGCCGATCCGCTGGCGCGGGTGGACAGGGCGAGCCGGCAGGAGATTGAATGCCTGGAGAACTGGCCCGCCTATGCCCGGCCCGACCAGCTTCCGCCGGCCGGCGACTGGACCACCTGGCTCATGCTCGGCGGCCGGGGCGCCGGAAAAACCCGTGCCGGTGCGGAGTGGGTGCGTGCCGCCGCGCTCGCCGGCAACGGCCCGATTGCGCTGGTCGGCGAAACGCTTGCCGACGTCCGCGACATCATGGTCGGCGGTGAATCCGGCCTGCTGGCCATCCATCCGCCCGGCGAGCGGCCGACCTGGACTGCCACCCGCCGCCGCCTGGAATGGCCCAACGGAACCTACGCGCTGGCATTTTCGTCCGAAGACCCCGAAAGCCTGCGCGGTCCGCAATTCGCCGCTGCCTGGTGCGACGAGCTTTGCAAATGGCGGCATCCGGCGGCGACCTGGGACATGCTGCAGTTCGGCCTCAGGCTTGGTGCCCGGCCGCGCCAGGTGGTCACCACGACACCGCGGCCATTGCCCCTGCTCAAGGCGGTCATGGCCCGCAACGACACGGTGACCGTGCGCGCCGCAACGCAATTGAACCGGGACAATCTGGCGCCCGCCTTCTTCGATGCGGTGATTGCGCGCTATGCCGGCACCCGGCTCGGACGCCAGGAGCTGGAGGCGGAGATCATCGATGACCGGCCCGGCGCCTTGTGGACCCGCGCCGGCCTGGAGGCCTGCCGCGTCGCCGCCGCGCCGGCGCTTTCGCGCATCGTTGTCGCCGTCGATCCGCCGGCGACGTCCGGCAGGGGCGCCGACGCCTGCGGCATTGTTGCCGCCGGGCTGGCCGCAGGACATGCCCATGTCATCGCCGACGAGACCGCCGGGCGCCTGTCGCCGGCCGCATGGGCGGCCCGGGCCGTGGCGCTCTATCACCGGCTCGACGCCGATCGCATCGTCGCCGAAGTCAACCAGGGCGGCGAGATGGTGGCCGAGATCATCCGCCAGGCCGACTGCGACGTGCCGGTGGCCATGGTGCGCGCCTCGCGTGGCAAATATCTGCGCGCCGAGCCGGTGGCCGCCCTTTACGAACAGGGGCGCGTCCGCCATGTCGGCGCCTTTCCGGCGCTGGAAGACGAAATGTGTGATTTTGCTCCGGGCGGCCTGACGTCGGGCCGCTCGCCGGACCGGCTGGACGCGCTGGTCTGGGCGCTGACCGACCTGATGCTGGGACGAAAGGGCGAAGCGCGGGTGAGGGGGTTGTGAGCGCTGGCGGCCGGAGCGCTACCGCGTCGTCTTTTTCGGTTTCAGGCTGCTTGCATAGGCATGGCTCTTGCGAAACCAGCGCCGCAGGGTGCGCGTGTCGCCATGAAGCGCCGGCGGCACCGCCACATATTCCTTCATGAAGTGGCCCGGCACGCCCTCAAACAGCGTCGTGTCGTATCGGGCCAGGAAGGTGTCGCGGTCGTCCTTCGACAATCGCAGGCCGATCACATCGGCTTTGGAGACCGACGAATACATATTGCCATTGATGGCGGTGTAGGGTGTGGTCGCGCCCTTCAACGGCACGCCCGGCACCGCGTCGACCATGGTCTGGTAGACCGCCAGAACGGCCGGATCGGTGGGAAACGCTTTCTTCTTTGCCGCCATTGCCGCCCGTCAGTTCTTGACCACGCAGCCGAGCAGCGCCACGGTCCGTGCGCCGGTCTCCTTATTGAGCATCTCCGGCGTCACATGGGCGCTGGCGCACCAGTCCCGGTGCTTGACGAATTCCGTCGACCAGCCGCCGCCGGCAAAGCCGCACTTGTTCTGCAGGTTGGCGGCCTGCTGGTCGACCGCCTTCTGCGCATAGGTGTTGCAATCCTTCAGGATGATCGGCTTGATCAGCTTCGTCGCCTGGCAGGTCTTGAGCTGCTCGGCCCGGCGATGGTCCTCCTGGGACACCGCCATGATGCCGACCCCGGGCGTCAGGCACCAGTTCCGGTGGCCGATGAAATCGCTTGACCAGCCCTTGCCGGTAAAGCCGCAGTTTCGTTGCAGGTTTTCCGCCTGCTGGCTGACGGCGGCCTGGGCATAAGCGTCGCAGTTGAGGTCCGGATCGGCCAGTGCGCCGGCTGTCGTGAGCGGCGCAGCGGCAAGGGCAAACAGAAATGGAACGAGCCGGATATACACCGTGCCGGCGCGGCTGGCGGATGAACGGGGCATCTTGATCTCCTTGGTGTCCAAGGTTGGGAATTCGGGGAAAGCTGAAGCGTACCATATCATCGCCCTGACCTGTTGAACGAGTTGTGAAACCGGCGTTCAGGCCTCATTCAGATTCCCGCCCTGCCTTCGTCGGGCCGTGGCGCACACTAGCTGAACGGACAGAAATCCATGCTCAACTGGTTGAAATCTCAACCGGGCCGCACACGCGCGCCCGGACCTTCGCGTGCCGCTTCCGCCAGGGCGGGGCAGGAGAGGCCGGACCGGGGCACGGCGGGCAAGGGCAGGGCAGCCATTCCGGCCAGGCGCCCCGCATCGGCCACCGGCGTGCACATCGCCGCGCCGCCGGACCGCAAGGCATCCGCGACCGGCCCGGTGGTCGCGCTCCACACCGCCGGCCGTCCGGTCTGGACGAGCCGCGACTATGGTGCACTGGCGCGGGCCGGCTATATGGAAAACCCGATTGTCTATCGCTGCGTGCGCATGGTGGCGAGTGCGGCGGCGAGCGTGAAATGGCAACTCTTCGAAGGCACGCGCGAGGTGCCGGATCACCCGGTTCTGGCCCTTCTCGCCCGTCCCAATCCGCTGGCCACCGGCGACGACTTTCTGGAATCGCTCGTCGGCCATCTGCTGGTCGCCGGCAATGCCTATGTCGAAGCGGTGAGTTTCGACGACGCGCCCCGCGAACTCTATGCTCTCCGGCCCGACCGCATGAAGGTGGTGCCGGATGCAAGCGGCTGGCCGGCGGCCTTTGAATATGCTGCCAACGGCCGCACGGTCCGTTTCGACCAGACGACCGATGGCGAGCATCCCGTGCCGCCGATCCTGCACCTGACGCTCTTTCATCCGCTCGACGATCATTACGGCTTTCCCCCGCTTGCCGCCGCCCAGACCAGTCTCGATGTCCACAACACGGCCGCGGCCTGGAACAAGGCGCTGCTCGACAATGCGGCCCGGCCGTCCGGCGCGCTGGTCTATGAAGGCCGCGACGGCGCCAATCTGTCGGAGGATCAGTTCCACCGCCTGAAGGACGAGCTGGAAGCCGGTTTCCAGGGGGCGGCCAATGCCGGCCGGCCGCTGCTTCTGGAAGGCGGGCTTGTCTGGCAGGCGATGAGCCTGTCGCCCCGCGACATGGATTTCCACGAGGCCCGCAACGCCGCCGCCCGCGAAATCGCGCTCGCCTTCGGCGTGCCGCCGATGCTGCTTGGCATCCCCGGCGACAACACCTACGCCAACTATGCGGAGGCAAACCGCGCCCTGTGGCGCCAGACCGTGCTGCCGCTCGTTGCCCGCCTGGCCCGCGCGCTGGGCCCCTGGCTCGCTCCGGCCTATGCGGGCGGCGGGGACGCCGCCGCGCCGCTCCGGCTCTGGTACGACGAGGATGCGATCTCCGCCCTGTCCCTTGAGCGCGAATCCCTGTGGAAGCGGCTCGACACGGCGCGCTTCCTCACCCGCGACGAAAAACGCGCCGCCGCAGGCTACGGACCGCTGGACCCGGATACCGGCGCGCCGCCGCCTGTCGCCGGTCCGGCGCCGGATGCCGAACCGCAAGATGGTCCGCAATCCGCCGCCCCGGGTGGTGCGTGATGGAAAGCCTGGCCGCCGAATTCGCCGATCGCGGCGATCTCGCCCATCTGGCGCTCTTCCTTTGGGCGTCGGTCTCCTCCGCGCTGCTGGTGTGGACCTTGCGTGAGCTGGCCGCCTCCAACCGCCGCTTCTCCGCCTTTGTGAGCGAAATCGCACGCTTGAATCAGTTGTTTCGCGATCACGTCTAACCCACGGAAAAACAACATGAATTGCTTTTCAAGGTCACCCGCCGCCGGCGGCGACCATACCCGGATCTTTGCCGAATTCTCCATGCACCTGATGGGCCTTTTGCTGGCCCGCCGCGCTGCCACCGGCCGCGCCGGGCCCGGGAACCGGACCCGCCCGCCGCGCTTTCGGGTGGTGCGATGACACCCGCGCACAGGCTGCGACGCTGCATGCGCCGCCCGACACGCCGCGGCTCCGGACCTGCTGCCGGATTTGGCGCCGGCCGTAGCGCGCCGGCCGCCGCTGTCCGCGAGGTCAAATACGCGCCGACACGCTTTTCCGGCATCGAGGCCGATGGCGCCTTTTGCGGTTATGCCAGCCTCTTCGGCAAGACCGATCTCGGCGGCGACATGGTGATGCCCGGTGCCTTCGCCCGCTCCCTGCAAAAGCGGGGCGCGGCGGGCGTCCGCATGCTCTACCAGCATGATCCCGACCAGGTGATCGGCACCTGGACGGAGATAGTCGAAGACGCCCGCGGCCTGTTCGTGCGCGGCCGTATCCTGACCGATGTGAAACGCGGCCGCGAAGTTTTGGCGCTCATGCGCGCCGGCGCGCTCGACGGCCTGTCCATCGGCTTTCGCAGCCAGGGCGCCCGCACCGACCCGGCGACCGGCATTCGCCGGCTCACCCGCATCGATCTGTGGGAAATTTCGCTTGTCACCTTTCCGCTGCTGCCCGCCGCCCGCGTCACGGCGGTGAAAAGCATATCGGCGCTCGCCGATGCCCAGCTCGCCCTCATCGCCGCCTTGCGGCAGGCGACCCGAACCCTCGAACCCGAAACACGGAGAACCAAACGATGACACCCGATATCCGACCCGCGCCGGAAAACAAGGCCGGCGAGCCGACACCGCTTGAGGTTGTCAACGCCTTCGACGACTTCATGATGGCGTTTGAAGCCTTCAAGGAAGCCAACGATGCCCGGCTGGAGGAAATCGAGGAGCGCATTACCGCCGATGTGGTGACGGAGGAAAAGGTCGCCCGCATCAACCGGGCGCTGAGCGACCAGAAGCGCACCCTCGACCAGCTCCTGGTCAAGACACGCCGCCCCGACATCGGTGGCGGCGGCCATGCCGCGCCGGCCCGCGCGTCGGAACACAAGGCGGCATTTCATGCCTATGTCCGCACCGGCGAAATGACCGGCCTGAAACGGCTTGAGGAAAAGGCGCTGACCGCCGGTTCCAATCCCGACGGCGGCTATCTGGTGCCGGAAGAAACCGAAGCGGAGATCGGCCGCCGGCTGACCGCCGTATCGCCGATCCGGTCGATTTCCGGCATCCGGCAGGTTTCCACCACGACCTACAAGAAGCCGTTTGCCATCACCGGGCCGGCCGTCGGCTGGTCGGGCGAAACCGATGCCCGTCCGGAAACCACCTCGCCGACGCTGGCCGAGCTGACCTTCCCGGTGATGGAACTGTACGCCATGCCGGCGGCGACCCCGACCTTGCTTGAGGATGCCGCCGTGGACGTCGATGCCTGGCTGGCCGGCGAGGTCGACACGGCCTTTGCCGAGCAGGAGGGTGCCGCCTTCGTCGCCGGCGACGGCAACAACAAGCCACGCGGATTCCTCGACTATCCCACCGTCGACGAGACGGCCTGGGCCTGGGGGTCGCTGGGTTATGTGCCGACCGGGGTCGACGGTGCCTTTGCAGCCGCCGACGCCTCCGACGACCTGATCGAGCTGATCTATGCCCTGAAGGCGGGTTACCGCCAGAATGCCGGCTGGGTGATGAACCGCCGCACGCAGGCGGAGATCCGCAAGCTCAAGGACGCCGACGGCAACTACCTCTGGCAGCCGCCAGCGACAGCGCAAAGCCAGGCATCGATCATGAACTTCGCCGTCACCGAGGCCGAGGACATGCCTGACATCGGGTCCGACAGCCTGTCCATCGCCTTCGGCGATTTCTCGCGCGGCTACCTCATCGTCGATCGCCAGGGCATTCGCGTGCTGCGTGATCCGTTCAGCCAGAAACCCTATGTGCTCTTCTACACAACCAAGCGCGTCGGTGGCGGTGTCCACGATTTCGACGCCATCAAGCTCATGAAATTCGGCGTCGCCTGATCCTCCCCGGGCTGACCCGAATGCCGGCACGGCCGTTCCGCCCACCTCCTCCCAGACGGGCCGTGCCGGTTTGCGGCCCCGTTGTTCCCCCGACAACGGGGCCGCCTTCCGATTCCGAAAATGCTGTCGCCATCAGAGGTCGTCCATGCGCACCATCCAGTTGACACCGCCGGCTGTCGAACCATTGACGCTCGCCGAGGCCAAGGCCCACATCCATGTCGATCATGGCGCCGACGATGCCGCCATCGACAGTTTGATCGTTGCCGCCCGGGCTTCGGTGGAAACCGACATCCGGCGGGTGCTGATCGCCCAGAACTGGCGGCTGATCATCGACAGCTGGCCCGCCCACGGACGGCTGATGCTTCCGGTCGTGCCCCTGCTTGCCGTTGTCGAGGTTCGCGCCGTCGACAGCACCGGCGCCGCCACGACGGTGCCGTCTTCGGACTACGACGTGGAGACCGAAAACGCCGTGCTCGCCGCCCGCAGCGGGGCGAGCGTGCTCGGGAGCGGGGCCGGCGCAGGCGGCTACGAGATCGACTACACCGCCGGCTACGGCGCCACCGGAACCGACGTGCCGGCGGCCTTTCGCCAGGCCGTCGCCATGCTGGTTGCCCACTGGTATGAAAATCGCGGCGCGACGGGGTTTGGCGACACGGTTCGGCCGACCCCGGAGAGCTACCGCCACTTGATCGCCCCCTACCGGCGGTTGGTCCTGTGCTGACCGGCCCCGGCGCGACCCGGCCGGGCCGCATGCGTACCCGTCTGGTCCTGGAAAAGCCGCAGCCGTCCCCGGACGGCGGTGGCGGCGCGACGACGGCCTGGCTGCCGGTGGCCACCGTGGCCGCCGACATTCGCCCGCAGGCCGGTGCGGCAGCCGAGCGCGGCGAAGGCGTGGTCGGCGAGGTCACCCACCGCATCGTCATCCGCCATCGCGGCGATGTGGCAAACGGCGACCGCTTTCGCCTCGACACAAGGATCTTCGCCGTCGAGGCGGCCTTCGATCCCCGCGAGGACGGCCGTTATCTGGTTTGTCTGGCCGTGGAGGAGGGGCGTTAGCTGCGCCGCCGCGCCAGCTCCCTGTAGACGGATTCGATCTGCGGCAGGACGACGTCGGGGCGCAGACGGTCGGCCACGACCGCGCGTGCCTGTTCCCCGGTCTGCCTGCGCAGCGCCGCGTCGCCCGCCAGTTCCGCGGCATAGTCCGCCATCGCCGCCACGGCACCGATTTCGAACACCCGGCCGCCCTGGCCGTCGCCGAGCAGAAAATCCATATTGCCGACATCGGTCGTGATCACCGGCAGGGCCGCGGCCATCGCCTCGACGACCGAAAGCGGCCCCTGTTCTTCGGTGGACGTATTGATATAGGCATCAAACCCCGGCATCAGCCGGTCGGCATCCCGGATCGCGCCCGGCAGGAGGACCCGATCGCCCAGCTTCGCCGTCTCGATCAATTCCATCAGTGGCCCGCGATGTGCGTCGTCTCCGATATTCCCGACCAGCGCGAGCCGGGCATCGATATTCCGGTCGCGCAGGGACACAAGGACACGCACCGCCTCGATCTGCTGTTTGCGTTCGCAAATGGTGCCGACCATACCCAGCGCAAAGCAGCGATCGGGGAGCCCCAGCCGCGTCCGCGCCGCCTTGCGTTCCGCCGGACCCGGTTCCGGCCGGTGCGAAAGTTCAAACGGGTAGGGGATCACCCGGAGATGCCGTTTCGGCACCCGGTTGATGCGATTGTGGTACCGCGCCGTGCGCCGGCTGGGTGCAATGACGCGATTGTTGAAAATCCAGTGAAGCTGGAAATTGGTCGAATGGGCTGTGGCGACGATCGGCACCGGGCCGCCGACCCGAAACACCGCACCGTATTTGTGGGCATTGCTGCCATGGGTGTGCACGATCTGCGCACCCCAGTCGCGCACCGCGTGGCCGACCCTGAAGAATTCGCCCAGGCGATTGCCGAACCGCGTTTCCAGCTTGTCGACCGGAACGTCGGACAGGCGTTCGGCAAGCCATGAGCCCGGCGGGTGCACCAAAAGGATTTCGTGGCCGCGCGCAAGCTGCAGCCGGATCAGTTCCTCCAGGCTTGTTACAACGCCGTTGATGCCGGAATGGCTCTGCATCTGGGCAATTTTCAGCTCACCCTCCACCGCTGATGCGTATTGTCATGATGTGTGGTTCTGGCGATGCGCCGTTTTCGGACACCTGCTGCCGACTGGCCGCGCGACTGTATCGGAAGATATCCCGCCGCGCCATCGGCATGCCGTCCGCCTCGCGATGCGGCCAGGGACGGACCGCATCTCCCGCCGCGTCCCGCCGGGCTTCGCCGCGGCTGCGTTTGACCCGATGGTGGACGAGCACTATCTGGTCGGTCTTGCAGTGGAAGAGGGGCGTTGACGGGCCGCCGTGGGGCACCCCGGACAGGACCGACTGCTCGCCAGGAGGTGCCCGGCCTCGCCGGATCTGATGAAGACGATCATTGTTGCCCGCCGTTTCGGACGGCTTGCCAATCGCTTGTCCCTGGCTTCAAACCTCGTGGCGATTGGCTGCGAAGTCGGTTGCCGGGTCGTCAATTCGACGCTTCAGCCCTACGCCGCCGCGTTCGAAAACCTGAATGACAATTTCTACTGTACATTTCCGCGTCCGCCACGACCGGGCCTGATCGACCGCGTGCCACCTCTCGCCAATGCGTTGCGGAGCGGGCGGGCCAGCCAACGCCTGACGACATTGTCGCGACGTCTCATTCGACCGTTTCCAATTGCCGCAGTCGCTCACATCGAGCAGGGGCGCGGCGGGATTTCCAGTCATCGGCCCAATGCGTTACTGGCGCACCTCGCCGCCCAACCGGTCCGCGTCGTCTTTGTCCGCGATTGGTACATCCGCGCGCCGGACCTGGTCATCAGGCACGCGCCGGCAATCCGCGAATTCTTTCGTCCGGTCGCCGCCGTTGCATCGCGTGCCGAGGCGCCGGTCCGCCGCCTGCGGGCGCGCGCCGATATCGTCATTGGCGTGCATATTCGTCATGGCGACTATGCAAGGTTTCAGGGCGGCCGCTATTTCTTTGCCCCGGAGCGGTACGCAGCCTGGATGAGCGAGCTTGTCGGCGCCTTCGCGCCGGCACGGGTCGGCTTCCTGATCTGCAGCGATGGCGACGTCCCGCCGGAGCCGTTTGCTCACATGGCGGTCGAATATGGCCCCGGCGATGCGGCCGGCGACCTGTTCGCGCTTGCCGCCTGTGACCGGGTGATCGGCCCAGCGAGCACCTATTCCCAATGGGCCGCCTTTTATGGCGACATCCCCCATTGCTGCGTTGCCGACGACGGCGTGGCACTGACGCCGGACCGGTTCACGGCCTGCGACCTCTCGGCAATTCCCTGAGCGGAATTGCTGCCGGCTAGGGCGCCAGTTTCAGGCCCGGCATGCACGGCACGCCATTGGCGATGCAGCGGGTGCGGCGGCCGCGAAAGGGTTCGCACAGGATCCACGTATGCGTGGCGATATTCCAGTTGGCCCACTGGATGCCCCAGTGGTCCGTCACCTTTTTGCGCCAGTCGGCGACCGCCCGCGATTGCGCCTTGGGTTTGGTGTTGGCGATGCCCTGGCCGACGAAGCCCCAGGATTTGCACGATGGCGCCGCAACCGCGGCATCCGGCAATGCAGCCATCAGGAATAGGCCGAAGACAAACACGGCCGGCAACGAATTTCCTATGCGGCGTTGAGACATGTCCGGCTCCTTTCCGATCGATCCACGGCATTCCGCCGCGAATTTGGTTTCGTTTCGATCGGCCGATACTGGAACGCAAAAGCTGAATTGCCCCTGAACCTGCGGTTTTTGCCGGTTCAGCCGCCGCCATCCAACCCCCGAAACCGAGGCACCGAACATGACCACCCACGCCGCCTGGGACCTGCAGCAGGCCGTCTTCGACGCGCTGGTCGCCGATCCCGATCTTGTCACTTTGCTCGGCGGAACCTTTGTGTACGACGCCGTTCCGCCGAACACCGATGCGCCCTACGTCCATCTCTCCGACGTGACGGCCCGCGACTGGTCGACGGCGACGGAGGCGGGCACGGAGGTGGCCTTCACCGTGACCGCCTGGTCGCGCGAGGCCGGGCGCCGCGAAGCACTGGCCATCGCCGACCGCGTTCAGGCGGCGCTCCACGATAGCCCGCTCACGCTTGCTGCCCACAATCTCGTCAATTTGCGCCATCTCGCCACCGAAACCGCATCGACCCTGATCCGCGGCGGCCGCCGGGCCCGGGCCCGTTTTCGCGCCGTGCTGGAGCCGGTGTGAACTGCTGCCTGACGACCGACAACCCCCTGAACAAAGGATCCGCCCATGGCCGCCCAGAAAGGCAAGGACCTGCTTTTGAAGCTGGACTATACCCAGACCGCGACATTCGACACCGTGGCCGGCCTGCGTTCGCGCCGGCTCGCCTTCAATGCCCGCACCGTCGACATCACAAACGCCGATTCCGCCGGCCGCTGGCGGGAGCTTCTGGAGGGCGCCGGCGTGCGCAGCGCCAGCATTTCCGGGTCCGGCATTTTCAAGGATGCCGCCTCCGACGCCGATGTTCGCGACGTCATGTTCAACGGGTTTATCCGTGACTGGCAGATCGTCATCCCCGATTTCGGCACGGTGGAAGGGCCATTCCAGGTGATCGCACTGGAATATGCCGGCGAGCATGATGGCGAGGTTGCCTATGATATCGCGCTGGAATCCGCCGGCGCTCTGACGTTCGCCGCCCAATGACCGCGCCGTTCGCCAACCGCCGCCGCGGCGAGGTCGCCGCCCGTATCGACGGCCGCGACCGCACCCTGTGCCTGACCCTCGGCGCGCTGGCCGAACTGGAAGCGGCCTTCGCCGCCGACAACCTGATCGAGCTCGCCGAACGCTTCGAAACCGGCCGGCTGTCGGCCGCCGACATCATCCGCATCATCGCCTGCGGCCTGCGCGGTGCCGGCGAGTCGGTGAGCGACGCCGAGGTTGCCGCCATGCGCATCGACGGCGGCGCGGCCGGATTTGCCCGCATCGCCGCCGACCTGCTCGGCATCACGTTCGGCGCCGTCGAACCGCCCGCCAATGAAAAATCCGCCAATGAGAAATCCGCAAATGAAACGGGGGCCGGCAAACCGGCTGCCGGCATGACCGGCGACATGCCGCCTGGCCCGGAGAACCCGCCGGCAAACCCTCGCCAACCGCAGACCGGCCGCCGGCCTTTCCCTGGGACGCGGTGATCGCCTTCGGGCTTGCCGGTTTGCGGTTGGCGCCTGCCGCCTTCTGGACCCTGACCCTGCCTGAGCTGTCACAACTCGTGCGCACCGCCGCGCCCGGCGGCGATCCGATTTCCCGTGGCGCCTTCGCGGCGCTGATGACCCGATATCCCGACAAGGAGCCGACCATTCATGGCTGATGTCAACCAGACCCTTCATGTCGCCATCGACACCGACACGCGGGCGCTTGAGTCGGCGCTTTCCAGTCTCCAGGGCCTCGCCGACGGGTTCGGCGCCGCCCTTTCCCGCATCCTGCGGCGCCTCGCTGCCCGGCTGCGGCGCCGGCTCCGGTCAAACAAAAGGACCACGAAATGAACGGATACCGCACGCTCGCCTGGTCGCTCCTGCTCGCAACCGCCGGAGTCGCCGAGACATTTGACTGGCTTACCCTGGTCCCCCGGCATCATGCCGGGCTGGTGCTGCTCGTCGTTGCCCTGGTCACCGCATGGCTGCGCGTGGTGACCACCACGCCTGTTTTCACACACCCCGGCCGGACCGGCGGGCCGGAAACCGGCGGTCCGGCAAAGCCGGACGGACGCTGATGCTGGCGCTCGCCGCCCGGCTTGTCGCCCTGGTCCCGGCCGGGTTTCTTGACCGCTATCTCGACCACCTTGCCCGCCGAACCGACAATCTGACCGCGCGACAGAAGATCGCCGCCGAACTGGCCGCCGAACAGATCCGCGCCGAGATCGTCCGCCGTTCAAACCAGCGCGACCTTGTGATCGCCGAAGGCGGGCGCTGGTTCACCGCGCTTCACCGCTCCATCTTCATCTATCCGACCGGCCTCTATTACGCCGCCATCGTCGCCGACAGCCTCTGCCATTTCGAATGGGACGTCGCCGCTTTGCCGGATCCCTATGCCGATTGGGGGTTCGCCATCGTCGGCTCGTTGTTCCTGGTCGACGGCGCCCAGATGGTCACCCGTTCGCTCGTCACGTCAAGGAGTTGACAATGTTTGGATTTTGCCACGCCGCGCGCCGCCGGATGTTTCCCGTCGGCCCCGCTGCCGCGATTGCCGCCGCGATTGCCGCCGCCGTTGCAATCGCCGGCTCCGCGCCGGCCGCTCCGCGTCCGGCGGCATCCACCGCCTGTCAGCCGCACACGGCGATAGCCGCCCGCCTTTCCGGGCGTTACGGCGAAACCCTGCGGGCGCGCGGCGTCATTACGCCGATGTTGATTGAGCTTTTCGCCAATCCCCGAACCGGCACGTTTACCATCCTCCTGGTCCGCCCCGACCGGCTGGCCTGTATCGTTGCCGCCGGCGATGGTTGGCGGGAACAGCCGGCAACCGGGCCAAAGCCGCGAGACGCAGCGTCACATCGCATTTCAGATGGGCTGACATTGGCGGAAAATCAGTGATATCATCCCGTTAACCATATGTGCCGATCTGGATCAGGGAGGGGGGATACCATGGTCCGTTCAGGTGCGGTTCAGCCGTGCGTGCTAGAAACCGCGAAATGAACAGGGTATTGAAAACGCTTTTTGCAGGCGCGCTCGTCATGCTGGTGTTTACGCATGGCGCGGCGGCTCAGGGCGCGTGCCTGGGTCCGGCCCAGGCGCGTGCGGCGATCGCCGACGGCCAGGCAAGACCGCTTTCGGCCGCGCTCGCCTCAGCCGGCGTCGATGCGTCGATGGTCGCCCGCGCGCGCCTTTGCCGCGGCGGAGGCGGGCTGGAATACCGGTTGACGCTCAACAACGGCCGGCGGATTGCTGTGCCGGCCAACTAGCTGGTCGATAGCACCGGTGGCGGCGCGGCTGCCGGGCAGGAAAGTGCGATAGGGGGATCCATGCGTGTCTTGGTCGTCGAAGATGACAAGGACCTGAACAGTCAGCTTGTCGAGGCCCTGAAGGATGCCGGTTATGCGGTCGACACCGCTTACGACGGCGAGGAGGGGCATTTTCTGGGCGACACGGAACCTTACGATGCCGTCGTGCTCGACATCGGGCTGCCGCAGCTCGATGGTCTTTCGGTGCTGGAGCAATGGCGCCGCAACGGGCGCGACATGCCGGTGCTCATTCTCACGGCCCGCGATCGCTGGTCCGACAAGGTGCAGGGCATCGACGCCGGCGCCGATGATTATGTCGCCAAGCCCTTCCACATCGAGGAAGTTCTCGCCCGTGTCCGGGCGCTGGTTCGCCGCGCCGCCGGCCATGCGTCAAACGAACTGGTCTGCGGGCCCATCCGCCTTGATCTGCGCGCCGCCCGCGTTACCGTCGACGGCAATCCCGTCAAGCTCACCTCCCACGAGTTCAAGGTGCTAGAATACCTCATGCACCACACCGACAAGATCATCACCCGCACCGAACTTACCGAGCATCTGTACGATCAGGATTTCGATCGGGATTCCAACACGATCGAGGTCTTCATCGGCCGTCTGCGCAGGAAGCTCGACAGCGACCTGATCGAGACCGTTCGCGGTCTGGGGTACCGGATCCCGTCCGGCACTTCGGAGGAATCCGATCCGGCGAAGAAATGAACGTTGACACCACCGCGGATCGGCTCCGGGCCGCCGCCGCAAATCCGCGCCGGTCGGGACAATGCTGAGGCCCGGCAGATCGCTGTCGTTTCGTCTGGCGCTGTATGCCGCCGCCGGAAGTGCTATTGCGCTGATCGCCGCCGGTGTCATCTTCATTGCCCTGTTTCGCCAGTCTGTTGAGCGCAATTTCGACGACCGCCTGGACGTCCTTTCCCGGGCCCTGGTTGGCGCCAGCGTCTCCGGCGAAGGCCTTGCCCTGGACCATACCGCCGGTATCGGCGAGCCCAGGTTCGCGTTACCCCAGTCCGGCTGGTACTGGCAGATCCGCGACGCCGAAACCGGTGGCATTCTCGCCACCTCCGCCTCCCTGTTCGGCAATACCCTTCCCGAAATCGACCTCCCCGACGAACGCGACACCATACGCGTCCACACGTTTCGCGGCCCCGGCGGCCGCCAGCTCCGCAGCCTTGAGCGCCGCGTCCGGATCTCCGATGACCAGGCCTTTGCCATCCTGATAGCCGGTGATGCGGAGGCACTTGCCGAGGACGTATCGCGGTTTCGCAACACCACCATTGTCACGCTCGGACTGTTCGCCATCATCCTGGCGCTGGGCGCGGCATTGCTGATCCGCTTCGGCCTGCAACCGCTGCGCAACATGCGGGCTGCCCTAAGCCGCGTGCGCCGCGGCGAGGCGGAGCGGCTGGAGGGCGAGTATCCCAGCGAAATCGCCCCGGTGATCGATGACCTCAACGCGCTCCTGCGATCCAACCGCGAAATCGTCGACCGGGCGCGAACCCATGTCGGCAATCTTGCGCATGCACTGAAGACACCGTTGGCCGTGCTCCAGAACGAGGCCGCCGACCCGGCCAATGTCGATGCCGCCGCCATGGCCGCCAAGGTCCGCGAGCAGACCCGGGCGATGAACGAGCAGATCACCCACAATCTGAACCGGGCCCGCATGGCCGCCCACACCAATGTCATCGGCGCCATCACGCCGGTCAGTGAGGTTATCGAGGGCCTTGCCCGGGTCATGCGCAAGGTTCATCAGGACAAGGGGCTGATGATCCACGTCACCATTCCCGAGGACATGAAGTTTCGCGGCGAGCGTCACGATTTTGAGGAAATGGTCGGCAACCTGATCGACAATGCCTGCAAGTGGGCGAATTCCCATGTTGTGATCCGCGCCAGCAAATTGCGTGGCAAATCGCGGGATTCCATGATCCTCACCGTCGTTGACGACGGCCCCGGCCTGCCCGAAGATACCGAAACCTCCGCCCTCTCGCGCGGCGAACGGCTCGACGAATCCAAACCCGGATCCGGCCTCGGCCTGTCCATCGTTCGCGAACTGGTGCGGATTTACGACGGAAATCTTGTCCTGGAATCGTCGGAGGTCGGTGGCCTGCGGGTGCGTTTGACCTTGCCGATCTCCACAGAATCATGATTGGACAGGCGGATTGCGTGGTCTCGCTGCCCCAATTTCGCCATCTGGATTTGAAACCCGTCGCGCCGCCTGTTATGGGCCGACCGCAGGTGGCCCGACAGATCAAAGCAGGGGACGATGATGCGGTTTGGCCGCGCACAGCCACTTCGGCGTGCCGCGTCGAAACGAACTAAGGGAACGGACATGAAAAAAACCATTGCAGCGGTGACATTCACGGCCCTTGTGGCCGCCGGGTGCAGCCCGACAGCAGGTCCCCGCGAAAGCTCCGGCGGACTGATCGGCGGTTTGGCCGGCGCCGCAATCGGCAGCCAGATCGGCGGCGGTACGGAAGAGCGGGTTGCCGCGGCCGTGGTCGGCGGCGTCCTCGGCTCGCTGATCGGCGCGCAGATCGGCCGCGATCTTGATGAGCTGGACCGTCAGCGGGCGCTGGAAGCGGAATATCGCGCGCTTGAGTATGGCCGCGCCGGCCGGCCGGTTGTCTGGCGCAATGACAACACCGGTCACTATGGTGAAGTGGTTGCCGGCCCCGGCTACGAGGTCAACTCGCTCGACTGCCGCGACTATACCCACACGATCTACATCGACGGCCGCCCGCAGGTCGCCAAGGGCACCGCCTGCCGTCAGCCCGACGGCAGCTGGCAGATTGTAAGCTAGCATCGGCCGACCCGCCCGATCGGCGGCCGCGGCGCTTGTGGCGCCGCGGCCGCCGGCCTGCGCACGATATCAATTTCGATCAAGGCTGCGTAGCGGGTGTTGCCCGGCTGCCGCCGGCGCACTATCACCACGGCATTATCTGATGTCTTGGCAGCGGCGGGCCGGTTTGTTCCATGGCGCTTTGGGTCCTATTCGCGATCATGACGGCGGCGGCGATGCTGACCGTCTTGCTGCCGCTGCGCATCCGCGCGCCGCGCGCCGACGGGATTGGCGCCGACCGCGCGGTTTATCGCGATCAGCTTGCCGAACTGGATCGTGATGCCGCGGACGGCCGGATTGCCGGCGAAGAGGCGGTCGCCGCCCGCGCCGAGATCGCGCGCCGGCTGATCGCCGCCGAGCGCCGGCCCGATGGCTTGCCGGGAACCGGCGGGATGCCGGGCCCGACCCGCCGTGCAGGCGCCGCGGCCATCCTGGTGGCTGCCCTCGCAATGCCGATCCTGGCCGTCGGTCTGTATCTCTATTCCGGCGCGCCCGGCCTGCCCGGCCAACCGCTCGCCACCCGCACTCCTGCCGCCTCCGAGGTCGACATTGTCGCCCTGGTCGCCCGTATCGAACGCCATCTGGCCGCCAATCCGGGTGATGCCCGGGGCTGGTCGCTGATCGCGCCTGTCTATATGCGGCTTGGGCGGCCGCTGGACGCCGCCAGCGCCTGGCGCAATGTCATCCGCATTTCCGGTCCCGATGCGGAAAGCCAGTCGCGACTTGGCGAGGCCATCGTCGCCGCCGAAAACGGCATCGTCACCGCCGAGGCGCAGCGGGCCTTCGAAGCAGCGCTTCGCGCCGCGCCGGGCGCGCCGTTGCCGCGGTATTATCTGGCCCTGGCCCACCAGCAGGACGGTGACACGCAAGGCGCGATAGCCCGATGGCGCGCGCTATTGGACGATGCGCCACCGGACGCGCCCTGGCGGGGCATCGTTGCCGATGCGCTGGTCCGCGCCGGCGCCCGGCCGCCACAGGCCGCCGATACCGAAACCGGCGGCGGGCCGGGCCCGGGCGCCGACGACGTGGCGGCCGCCGCCCAGTTGGATGCCGCCGACCGCCGGGCGATGATTGCCGGCATGGTGGCGCGGCTCGCCGACCGGCTTGCGGCGGAGCCGGACGATCTCGACGGTTGGTTGCGTCTCATCCGCGCCTATATGGTTATGGGTGAGAACAAGGCCGCCACCGCCGCCGCACGGAACGCCTGGGAAGCGATCACCGGCGATGAGGGCCGGCAGCGGATTGCCGCCCTCGCGCAGGAACTGGGGATCGAACTGGGAGTGCCGGTAGCCCGATGACCCACTTGGCCCGACGAATTCGCCGACCGGCGCCGAATGTCCCTCAGCGTCCTTCGCGGGGAAGGGTGCGGCGGGGAGGGGTATTGTGACGCGCAAGAAAAAGCGCCTGGCCATGATTGCCGCCGGCGGTCTGCTGCTGGCACTGACGGCGGCCCTCGTGCTGGTGGCGCTCAGGGACCAGATTGTCTTTTTCTATTCGCCCGGCGATCTCACCGAAACAACCGTCCCCCCCGGCACCCGATTCCGGCTCGGTGGCCTGGTCGCCGAAGGCAGCGTCGAGCGCGCCGAGGGAACACCCGACATCCGTTTTGTCATCACCGACACCGTGGAAACGGTGCCCGTCGCCTTTTCCGGCATCCTTCCCGATCTCTTCCGCGAGGGACAGGGCGTGATCGCCGAGGGCGCGTTCGACGGGGCCGGCACGTTCGTCGCCGATACCGTGCTGGCCAAGCACGATGAGACCTACATGCCCCGCGAGGTGGCCGACAGCCTGAAAGAGCGTGGTCTGTGGCAGCACGGTGAAGAGGCGGAGGCGTCCGACCCGTGATGGCCACATTGTCCGCCGCTGAACTCGGCCACTACGCCCTGATCCTGGCACTCGCGCTGGCGCTTGTCCAATCGAGCCTGCCGCTGATCGGCGCCCGGCGCCGCGAGACGCGGCTGATGGCTGTCGGCAAGGCTACGGCGCTGGCTGCATTTGCCTATGTCGCCATCGCCTTCGCCGCATTGACGGTCGCCTATGTCCGATCGGATTTTTCGGTCCGCAACGTCTGGGAAAACTCCCATTCCGCCAAGCCGATGCTGTTCAAGATCACCGGCGTCTGGGGCAATCATGAAGGCTCCATGCTGTTGTGGGTCCTCATTCTGGCCCTGTTCGGCGCCCTGGTGGCGGTGTTCGGCCGCAACCTGCCCGACACGCTGCGTGCGACCGTGCTCGCTGTCCAGGGCTGGATCGCCAGCGCCTTCCTCCTCTTCGTGCTGGCGACCTCAAATCCCTTCGCCCGGCTCACGCCGGCGCCGGTCGAGGGCCGCGACCTCAATCCGATCCTCCAGGATATCGGTCTCGCCATCCATCCGCCGCTTCTGTATCTGGGCTATGTCGGATTCTCCATCGCCTTTTCCTTCGCCGTCGCCGCCCTGATCGACGGCCGGATCGATGCCGCGTGGGCCCGCTGGGTGCGCCCGTGGACGCTCGCCGCCTGGATGTTCCTGACTGCCGGCATCGCCATGGGCTCCTACTGGGCCTATTACGAATTGGGCTGGGGTGGCTGGTGGTTCTGGGACCCGGTGGAGAACGCCTCCTTCATGCCTTGGCTCGCCGGTACCGCGCTGCTTCACTCCGCCATCGTCATGGAAAAGCGCAGCGCCCTGAAGATCTGGACCATCCTGCTCGCCATCCTCACTTTCTCCCTGTCGCTGCTCGGCACATTCCTGGTTCGCTCCGGCGTGCTCACATCCGTCCACGCCTTCGCCTCCGATCCGACCCGCGGTGTCTTCATCCTTGCCATTCTGACGGCCTTTGTCGGCGGCGCCCTTGCGCTGTTCGCCTGGCGCGCGCCGGGATTGCGCAAGGGCGGGCTGTTTGCGCCGGTCAGCCGCGAGGGTGCATTGGTCTTCAACAATCTTTTCCTCGTTGCCGCCACCGCCACGGTCTTCGTCGGCACCCTCTACCCGCTCGCCCTGGAAGCGCTGACCGGCGACAAGATCTCAGTCGGCGCACCGTTTTTCGAACTGACGTTCGGACCGCTGATGATCCCGGTTTTGCTCGCCATGCCGTTCGGGCCGCTGCTGGCCTGGAAGCGTGGCGACCTGACCGGGGTCGCCCAAAGGCTTGCCGCCGCCGCTGTGGCCGCCGTTCTCGCCGTGGCCGTGACTCTGGTGCTGGCCGGCACGACCTCGATTCTGGCGCCACTGGGCCTTGGGCTCGGCATTTGGCTTGTTGCCGGCGCGGTTGTGGAATTGGCGGAGCGGATACGCCTCTTTCGCGCGCCTGTCGCCACGAGCTGGTCGCGCTTCGTCGGCCTGCCGCGCGCCGCCTTCGGTGTCGCGCTCGGCCACGCCGGGGTCGGGGTCACGGTCCTGGGCATCGTCGCCGTCACCGCCTACGAAACGGAAGTGATCACAACGATACGCCCCGGCGAGACGATCGCGATGGCTGGCCATGCCCTGCGATATGACGGGACGGTGCCGCGCACCGGCCCCAACTACCGCGAAGAGGTCTCGCAGTTCGTTCTTGTCGCCCCGTCGGGCCGCGAATACCCCATGGCGCCGACGCGGCGCTTCTATCAGGCCCGCCAGTCGGAGACGACCGAGGCGGCAATCGAGACCTTTCTGTTCTCCCAGGCCTATCTGGCGATCGGCGATCGCAGTCCTGACGGCGGCATCGTCGTGCGCGCCTACCACAAGCCGCTGGTCACGTTGATCTGGCTCGGATGCCTGGTCATGGCCCTGGGCGGCCTGGTTTCGCTCACCGACAGGCGGCTTCGGATCGGCGTGCCCAACCGGGCCGGCAAACCGGCCGCCGCGCCGGCGTCATGAGCGGCGCGCGCCTGCTGGCGGCCGTCCCTGCCGCGATCATCGGTATCGCGGTCTGGCTTTCCACGCCGTCCCTGGCGGTCGAACCGGACGAGGTGTTGTCCGATCCGGCCCTGGAGGCCCGCGCCCGCGATTTGTCGGCGCAACTGCGTTGCCTTGTCTGCCAGAACCAGTCGATCGACGATTCCAACGCACCGCTTGCCAGGGATCTGCGGGTTTTGGTGCGCGAACGGCTGGCCGCGGGCGACAGCGATGATCAGGTGCGCGCCTTTCTGGTCGACCGCTATGGCGAATTCGTGCTGCTGAAGCCGCGCTTCTCCGCCGCCAATCTGGCGCTGTGGTTGACGCCGCTGATTGTCCTGGCCGGCGGCGCCGTGTTGTTGTGGCAAAGCCGTGGCCGGGCCGCATCGTCGGCGCCGGCAGCGCCATTGAGCGCCGCCGAGGAGGCCGAGCTCGCCGAACTCCTGAACGAAACCGATCAGCCCCCGGCACGTTCCCGTCGCGACACCGATGGCTGACGCGCCGGCCGGCGCCGGACACACAACAAAGGGGAACAGGATGCAACCGACAGTTCAGCGGATTTCCTTT
Organism: Afifellaceae bacterium; assembly: GCA_965216515.1. Classification (GTDB taxonomy): domain Bacteria; phylum Pseudomonadota; class Alphaproteobacteria; order Rhizobiales; family Afifellaceae; genus CAXMRP01. Next base: position 83,692 of record OZ244173.1, read on the forward strand.
CAGGGCAGTTCCGGCGACGAACTCGCCGCCCGTCTTGACAGGCCGGCCGGGCCCATCCGGGCGACGGCGGTTTTCGCCCACTGCTTCACCTGTTCAAAGGATATCGCCGCCGCCAAGCGAATCGCCGGTGAACTTGCCCGGCAGGGCTTTGCCGTTCTGCGCTTCGACTTCACCGGCCTGGGCATGTCCGGCGGGGAATTTGCCAATACCGACTTTTCCTCCAATATCGAGGATCTGAAGCATGCCGCCGGCTGGCTGCGCGCAAATCTGGAGGCACCGGCGATCCTGATCGGCCATTCGCTCGGTGGTGCCGCCGTGCTGGCCGTTGCCGCCGACATTCCCGAAGTTCGCGCTGTCGCGACCATTGGCGCGCCGGCCGATGCCGACCACGTCATCAAGAACTTTGCCGCCGATCTGGACCGTATCGAACGCGACGGCGAGGCCGATGTCCGGCTCGCCGGCCGCCCGTTCCGGATCCGCAAGCAGTTTCTCGACGATATACGCGGCCAGAACCTGGCCGAACGTGTGGCGGCCATGAACAAGGCGCTGATGGTCCTTCATTCACCCCTTGACGACGTGGTCGGTATCGAAAACGCCGCCGCCATCTTCACCGCCGCCCGGCATCCCAAGAGCTTTGTGTCGTTGGACAGGGCCGACCATCTGCTGACCGAACCGGCCGACTCCACCTATGTTGCCGGCATCATTGCCGCCTGGGCGGCCCGTTTCATTGCGCCGGAGGCTCCGGCCGGGGACCGGGAAGCGCAGGCCGTCACCGTCACCGAAACCGGCGAGAACCGTTTCCAGAATTATGTCATCGCCGGTCGCCATCGCCTGTTCGCCGACGAGCCGCCAGCCGTCGGTGGTCTCGATTCCGGCCCGTCGCCGTATGATTTCCTGGCGGTGGCGCTCGGCGCGTGCACATCCATGACCCTGCGGATGTATGCGGACCACAAGAAGTACGAGGTCGGCCAGATCTCCGTCGCTGTCGCCCACGGCAAGGTTCACGCCGCCGATTGCGCCGAATGCAGCGATGAACAGCGCGAAAGCGGCGGCAAGATCGACCGGTTTGCCCGCACCATTTCGATCGCCGGCGACATTTCACCTGAAATTCGGGCCGGCTTGTTGAGAATCGCCGACAAATGCCCGGTCCACCGGACACTGGAATCGGGCGCCGTGGTCGTGACCGAACTCACATCCTCGTGACTGAAATTACGGATAAGTAATTCGCCCGTCATTTGGAATTAAGGCGGCAATCCCTATCTCTGCGCCCAAGGAGGTGGCGCCGGCGGGCAAGATCCGCCGGCCCGCTGTCCAACTGGAAATCGATCGTCGGTGTCTGGCAGGGCGCCGGCCACGAAGACGGAGACGAATCCATGGTCACACTTCCCTCAACCCGGGTCAAAGCCCGGCGCATCCGCAAGAATGCGCTGCTGGCCTCGGCCCTTTCCCTTGGCCTGGCCGGCGCCGGCGCGGCTGCCGTTGTTTTTGGCAATGCCCCGTTTGCATTTGCCGATCCGGTGCGCGTCGAGGCGCCGGCGCCGGCGGATTTTTCCGCCATCGTCAAGGAAGTCCTGCCGGCCGTCGTGGCCGTTCAGGTCAAGTCGAAGATCAGCCCGGTATTCGACCGCGGGTCGCGCGGCGGCCGGGACTTTCGCAATCTGCCCCCCGACCATCCGTTCAACGATTTCTTCCGCCGCTTCGGTCAGCCTTTCGGGGATGAAGACCGCGATCCGCCCCGCCGCTTCGGCCGTAGCCAGGGTTCCGGATTCTTCATCAGCGAAGACGGCTATGTGGTGACCAACCACCATGTTGTCGACGGCGCCGAGGAAATCGTCGTCGTCACCACCGACGGCCGCGAAATCGTCGCCGAGACCGTCGGCTCCGATGCGCGCTCCGACCTGGCGCTCCTCAAGGTCGAGGGCGACGGATACACCTATGTCGCTCTGGCCGACGAAAAGCCCTCTGTCGGCGAGTGGGTGGTCGCTGTCGGCAATCCGTTCGGCCTCGGCGGTACGGTGACGGCCGGGATCGTCTCCGCGCACGGACGCAACATCGGCAGCGGACCCTATGACGACTTCATCCAGATCGACGCGCCGGTGAATCGCGGCAATTCCGGCGGACCCACCTTCAACACGCGCGGCGAGGTTGTCGGCGTCAACACCGCGATATTTTCGCCCTCCGGCGGCAATGTCGGCATCGCCTTTGCAATTCCCGCATCCGCTGTCGCGGCGATTGTCGAAGAACTGCGCGATGACGGATCGGTGACCCGCGGCTGGCTCGGCGTCCAGATTCAGAAAGTCAGCACCGAGATCGCCGGCAGCCTCGGCCTGGACGAGGCAGCCGGTGCTCTCGTCGTCGATCCCCAGGACGGCGGACCGGCTGCCAAAGCCGGGATCCGCGCCGGCGATGTGATTACCGAAGTCGACGGCGAGCCGGTCGCCGATCCCCGCGCACTTGCGCGCATGATCGCCGACTACGATCCGCAGGCGACCGTCACCCTGACCCTGATCCGCGACGGCAGCCAGCAGACGATGACCGTCACACTCGGCAAGCTTGGTCGCCAGGCTGCTGCCGACGCGTCGGCAACGCCAACGAGCGATACGCTGCTTGGCCTGACGCTGCGCCCCAACCCCGAAGGCGAAGGTCTTGTGGTGGCTGACGTGGACCGCGACTCCGAAGCCGCCGAACGCGGTATCCGGACCGGCGATGTGATCGTCTCCATCGGCGGCGCACCGGCCGGCGACCTGGATGTGATCGCCAAGGGTATCGAAGCGGCGCGCGAAAAGGGGCGCGATTCGGTGCTGTTGCAGGTGGAAACCCGGCGCGGCAACCGGTTTGTCGCTGTGCCCGTCAAGGAGAGGGGCTGACGCGCTTCCGGGCAGCGGAAGTCCGGGACCCTGAATCGGGGCCGGCCAGGCATGCGGTTGTCGGATCACACGGTTCGCCCTGTCCGGTAACCGCGCCTCGCCCCACCGCCGGCCGGCTCCATGTGCAACGGCGGGTTGTCGGTGATGACCCGCCGTTGTCATAGCTGCTAGGGTTTGCTTATTGCGGACAGGGGGCGGGGGGACGCGATGCGAATACTGATTATCGAGGACGACCGCGAGGCGGCAAGCTTTCTGAAGAAGGCCCTCGCCGAGGCCGGCCACGTCGCCGATCTCGCCGGCGACGGCGACAGCGGCTATGCCATGGCGTCGGGCGCCGACTACGATGTCCTCGTCGTCGATCGCATGCTGCCCAAGCGCGACGGGCTGTCGGTGATCGCCAGCCTGCGCGCGGAAGGCAATGCCACCCCGGTCCTCATTCTCTCCGCCCTCGGCCAGGTCGACGACCGCGTCAAGGGCCTGCGCTCCGGCGGCGACGACTATCTGCCCAAGCCCTACGCCTTTTCCGAGCTTCTCGCCCGCATCGAGGTGCTGGCCCGCCGCAGCCAGCCCCAGGAAGGCGAAACCCACTACCGGGTCGGCGATCTGGAAATGGACAGGCTGGCCCGCACCGTCTCCCGCGCCGGCGATCCCGTCACCCTGCAGCCGCGTGAGTTTCGGCTACTGGAATATTTGATGAAGCATGCCGGCATGGTGGTCACCCGGACCATGCTTCTGGAAAATGTCTGGGACTATCATTTCGACCCGCAGACAAATGTCATCGATGTCCATATTTCACGCCTGCGCGGCAAGATCGACAAGGGATACGACCAGCCGCTCCTCCATACCGTTCGCGGTGCCGGCTATGTGATGCGCGCCGATGGCTAGGTGCGCACCGGAATCCGCCATGTTGCGGCCGGCAGTCCGGTGACCGGGGGCAGGGCGGGCGCGCCGAAACGCCTGCGCCTTTTCCGGACCACGGCCTTCAAGCTGTCGGTGATCTATCTTGTGGTCTTCACCGTCTTTGCCGCGTTTTTGATCGGCTACATCGCCCGCAACACCGGTCAGCTCCTGAACTACCAGATGCGTGAAGCCGTCGATGCCGAGCTCAAGGGCCTGGCCGAACAATACCGGGTCGGCGGCGTGCGCCGATTGTCGCGTGTCATCGACCGGCTTTCGCGGCGGCCCGGCGCCGGTCTCTATCTGGTCGCCAACAGGGATGGCATGATGATCGCCGGAAATGTCGAGGCGATCCCGGGCGGCGTGCTGGAGCGGCCGGATTCGCGCCTGCGCCCGGTTCCCTATCAGCGCTTCGATGACCGTGAGGACGATGACCGGCACATGGCGATGGTCCGCGTTTTCGAATTGCCGGGCGGTTACCGGCTCCTCGTCGGCCGCGATATCGGCGAGCGCGAACGTTTCGCCGAAATCATCCGCCGGGCCCTGTTCCTGACGGTGGCACTGATGGTGGTTCTGGGGCTGGCCTCGTGGCTGTTCGTTTCCCGGCGGGTGCTGAAACGCATCGATTCCGTTGCCGAAACCAGCCAGCAGATCATCGCCGGCGATCTTTCCGGCCGTCTGGAGGTGACCGGCACCGGCGACGAATTTGACCGTCTGGCCGACAGCCTCAACGACATGCTCGATCGTATCGAGCGACTGATGAACGGCCTGAAACAGGTCTCCGACAACATCGCCCACGACCTCAAGACACCGCTCACCCGCATGCGCAACCGGGTCGAATCGGTGCTGGCCGGCGATCCGGGCCGCGAGCAGTATCGCGCTACCTTGCAGGACACCATCGACGATGCCGACCAATTGATCCGCACCTTCGATGCGCTCTTGTCGATCGCCCGGGTGGAGGCCGGTTCCTCCGATGCGCCGTTTGCCGACATCGATGCCGCGGAGATCGCCGCCGACATCGCCGAACTGTATGAGCCGGCGGCTGACGAGGCCGGTGTGACACTCAACCTCTCGGTGTCCGGACCTGCCATCCTTTCCGCCAATCGCGAGCTTTTGAGTCAGGCGCTGGCCAATCTCGTCGACAATGCCATCAAGCACGCCGCGCCGGCCGAAGGCGAAGCCTCCGCCGACCGGCAGACGATCGAACTGTCGGTTTTCGCCGGCGCTGACGAAATCCGGCTCATTGTCGCCGATCGCGGCGCCGGCATTGCCGTTGCCGATCGTGCCCGGGTCACCGAACGATTTGTGCGCCTTGAGGAAAGCCGCACGAAACCGGGTGTCGGCCTTGGCCTGTCTCTGGTATTTGCTGTGGCGAAGCTGCACGGAGGCCACTTGCTCATGGAAGACAACCAGCCGGGATTGCGTGCGATCCTCGTCCTTCCACGTCGCCGGCCGGAGGCCGATGACGGCTGATCCCCTCTGCCAAAGGTTGATGCCGCTGCCGGCCTCACCCCATGCGGAGGCGGCGCGCGCCGCCCTGGCCGACGCCGCCCGGCGCCAGTCGGCCGAGGACGCGCTTGGCGAACTGCAGTCCGACACCGCCCTTGAGGCCTTTCTCGCCAATGCGCTGGGCGACAGCCCGTTCCTGCGCGAATGCGCGGCGAAATCGATCGCCGACCTTCGCGCCATCGTAACAGCGCCGCCGGAAACCACCGTCGCCGCCGTGATTGCCGCCCTTGACGCGACCCAATGGCAAAACCGCGACGAGGCCATGCAGGCGCTGCGGATCGCCAAGCGCAAGGTGGCGCTTACCCTTGGGCTGGCCGATCTCGCTGGCGCCCTCGATCTGGAAGCGGTGACCGGCGCGCTCACCGGGTTTGCCGATGCCGCGCTATCGGCGGCCCTGGGATACGCGCTCGCCGACGCGACACGGCGCGGCCAGTGGCAGGGCGCGCCGCCGGATTTGTCGGGTCTGGCGCTTCTGGCGATGGGAAAGTACGGCGCACGCGAGCTCAACTATTCCAGCGACATCGACATCATCGCATTTTACGAGACCCGGCCGGGCCTGCTGGCCGAAGGCGTCGAACCGTCGGTGTTCTGGGTCCGCACGGTGCGGTTTCTGATGACCCTTCTCCAGGATCGCACCGCCGACGGCTACGTCTTTCGGGTCGATTTGCGGTTGCGCCCCGATCCCGGCGCCACGGCTGTGGCGATCTCCGTGCCCGCCGCCCTGGTCTATTACGAAAGCATGGGCCAGAACTGGGAACGGGCGGCCCTCATCAAGGCGCGGCCGGCCGCCGGCGATCGGGAATGTGGCGGCCGCTTTCTGAACGAGATCCGGCCCTTCATATGGCGCCGGCATCTCGATTTCGCTGCCATCCACGACATTCATTCCATCAAGCGCCAGATTCACACCCACAAGGGACACGGACAGGTCCGCGTACCCGGACACGACATCAAGCGCGGGCGCGGCGGCATCCGCGAGATCGAACTGTTCGTCCAGACCCAACAGCTGATCGCCGGGGGGCGCGATCCCGGACTGCGCGGCCGGCGCACCCGGGTCGTGCTCGGCGAACTCGCCGATCGCAACTGGATCGATGCCGGCGAGCGCGACGAACTCGACGCCGCCTATGTCCGGTTCCGCAATGTCGAGCATCGAATTCAGATGCTCCACGACGAGCAAACCCACATCCTGCCCGCCGACGACGAGGAACGTGCCCGCGTCGCCCGCCTGTCGGGATTTTCCGATCTGGCCGGGTTTGACGCCGAACTGGAGGCGACATTGTCGGCGGTTGCCGCCCGCTATTCCACGCTTTTTGGCGACACCGAGCCGCTCTCCACGGAGACCGGCAACCTCGTCTTCACCGGCGTTGACGACGATCCCGGCACACTCGATGCGATCGCCGCCATGGGCTTCGGCGATCCGCAGGCGGTTACCCGCGCTGTTCGGGCGTGGCACTTCGGCCGTTACGCGGCCACCCGCTCCACCCGCGCCCGCGAGACGCTGACCGAACTCACGCCGGCACTATTACAGGCGCTGGCCGGGGCCGGCGATCCCGATGCCGCCTTTCGCGCTTTCGATACCCTGCTTCACGGCCTGCCGGCAGGTGTCCAGTTCATTTCGCTGATCCACACCAATCGCCAGCTTCTCGACATGCTGGTTTATGTGTTGGGTGCCGCGCCGCGGCTGGCGGAGGATTTCGCCCGCCGGCCGCATATCGTCGACGCATTGATCGATCCGGCGATCCTGAGCGAGGCCGTCGATCGAGATCAGACGGCCGAACGCCTCGACACCTTTCTGGCCGAGGCCGCCGGCTATGAAGACCTGCTCGACCGCGCCCGGCGTTTTGCCGCCGAACAGCGTTTTCTGATCGCCATCCGTCTGGTCACCGGCGCCATGGCCCCGGCGACGGCCGGAGCGGCGTTCTCCGATCTGGCCGAGTTGATCGTCCGGGCGCTCCTTGCCGCCGTTGAGGAGGAATTTGCCGGCCGTCATGGCCGCGTGCCCGGCGGTCGCCTCGCCGTTGTCGCTTTCGGACGGTTGGGCAGCCGCGAAATGACCGCATCCTCCGATCTCGACCTGATCGTGATCTATGACCACGAAGCCGGCGTCAAACAGAGCGACGGCAGCAAACCGCTGGCGCCGGTGCAGTACTTCGCCCGCCTGACCCAGCGCTTCATCGCCGCCCTGTCGTCTCCGACGTCCGAAGGGGTTGCCTACGAAACCGACCTGCGCCTTCGACCCTCCGGCCGGTCCGGTCCGGTCGCCACCCACATCGCCGCCTTCGATCGCTATCAGCACAACGACGCCTGGACGTGGGAACATATGGCGCTCGTGCGCGCCCGTCCGATCGCCGGCGACCGCGACCTGTGCGCCGCCGTCTCCACCATCATCGCCGATGTTCTTGCCATCGACCGCGACCGGCCGGCCATTGGTGCCGAAATCCGTGACATGCGCAAGAAGGTGGCGGCGGAGAAGAAGCCCCGCTCGGGCTGGGATCTGAAGCGCGCCGACGGCGGGCTGATGGATCTGGAATTCCTGGCCCAGCACCTGGTCCTGGTCGGCCTTGCCCACAGGCCCGGCGAACCGTTGCCGGATCTGATCGCGCGGGCGGCCGAGACCGGTGCACTCGACCCCGATACCGGCGAGACACTCCACCGGTCCGCCATCCTCCAGTCCGCGCTTTTCCAGATATTGCGGGCCGCGACGGGCGGTGGTTCCGATCCCGCCGACACCTCATCGGCCTTTCGCGCCTTTCTGTGCCGGGCCGCCAGCCGCGTCCTTGATGAAGACACCGCTTCGCCAGATGACCAAAGTTTAATGCTGCCGTCAGGCGCGGGTAAGTCCGACCCACCTATATCGTCGGAAGGGTTGGACGACAGGCTGGCCGAACTTCAGGCCCGGACGCGCACCATATTCGATGCCGTGCTGCCGGAGTGAGCCGAATACCGCCGTTCTTCCCCAAACCGGGCGCCGCAATGCGCGAAGATGGAGAACGACATGACAAGGAAAACCACGATTTTGCTGGCAGCAACCGTACTGGCCGCCGGCACCATGACCGGGCTGGCACTTGCTCACGACAGGGGGGAGCGCGGCGGGCCGGGCATGCGCGGCGGCGTGATGGCGGGCGAGCGCATGCTGGAACGCTTCGACGCCGATGGTGATGCGGAGATTACCCTTGAGGAGTTTCTCGCCGGTCACGAAGCGCGGTTCACCGGCGCTGACACCGATGGCGACGGCTATCTGAGCGAGGAGGAAATCCACGCCCGCGCCGCCGATCCGGTCGGCCGCGGCGTCGATCGGATCATGGGCCGGCTGGACACCGACGGCGACGGCAAGGTGTCGCGCCAGGAAGCGCAGGCCCGCGCGTCCGAAGCGGCCGGTAACCGGTTCGATGCCGCTGACGCCGATGGCGATGGTTTCATCACCGGCGAGGAAGCGCGCGACTTTGCCCAGGAACGCGGCGACCGGCGCATGAAGCGCTTTTCCCGCCGCTGGGGTGGCGGCGACGGCCATGAACGCGGCGAAGGCCGCCGCTACGGCCGTCGCGGCGACCGCGACCATATGCGCGGTCATCGCATGCAGCGCGGATCGGGCGAGTGGAAGGAAGGCCATGCGGAACGGTTTCGCGAACGCATGGCTGGCCGCATGACGGCTCGCATGATGGGCGAGCTGGACATCGATGGCGACGACCGCATTTCCAAAGAGGAGGCGGAAGCCCGCGGCGCCACCCGTTTTGCGCAGCTCGACAAAAATGATGACGGCAAGCTGGTCGCCGATGAATTGCGCGCGGCAAAGCGTGGCCGGTTCCAGTTCGACGACAACTGATCGTACCGGCAGGCAAGGATCCCGAGGCCGTATCCGGGATCGGGATCAGTTAATGTATAAAACGAGAAAACCCGGAGAACATCCGGGTTTTCTTATGTTTGTTCCTGTATGTCCGGGACATCGGTTTGGGTCGGGGGGCCGTCCTTCGGAAATGTCAGGCCGATCACCGTCCCGCTGCCATAGGTGGATACGATGGTCATCCTGCCGCCATGCAGTTCCACGAGCGCGCGGCTGATGGCAAGCCCCAGTCCCGATCCCTTGTGGTCGCGTGTGTGCTGGCTTTGCACCTGTTCAAACGGGCGCCCGAGTTTCTCCAGCGCCTCTTGCGGAATTCCGATGCCTGTGTCGGCCACATCGACCTGGACCTGGCTGTCGCGAACCAGGGCGGAGACGCGGATTGCCGAGCCCGGTGTGGAAAACTTGATGGCGTTGGCGACCAGATTGTCGAGGATCTGGCGGATGGCCGCCTGGTCGGCAATCAGGTCGAGATCGTCCGGAACTTCCGTTTCGATCAGGATATCGGCCTCATCCACCTTTTCGGCAAAGGAATCCATTGTCCGTTCCACAAGCGGCGCCAGGGCGAACTGCTCCGGCGCCAGCCGCATCCGGCCGGCGTCGAGCCGGGCCATCTCCAGGATGTCGGAGATGATGTCGAACAGATAGGTGCCGCTGTCGCGGATATCGCGGCAATATTCGTTGTATCGCGAGTTGGCGAGCTCACCGAGCGTGCCCGACAGCATCAGGTCGGAAAAGCCGATGATGGCGTTGAGCGGCGTGCGCAGTTCGTGGCTGACATTGGCCAGGAACTCCGATTTCACCCGGTTGGCGTCCTCCGCCTTTTCCTTCTGCAGGGCATATTTCTCGGCAAGTTCCACCAGCTGCTGCGCCTGGGTTTCCAGCTGCTGGCGCGAGCGGCGCAGATCATCGACGGTGGCTGTCAGCGCCCGTTCGTTTTCCATCAGCCGGTTTTCATGCTGTTTCAGGGCGCTGATGTCGGTGCCGACGGATACGAACCCGCCATCCTTGGTCCGCCGTTCGCTGATCTGCAACCAGCGCCCGTCGGCGATTCGCGCCTCCACGGCGCGCGCGCCGATCCCGCCCTCTTCCGGAAGCCTGTTGACGATGGCCGGCCGCCGGCTGGCATCGGCGATCCGCTCATATGGCGTACCCTGGCGCACCAGATTGTCGGTAAGCCCGTACAGCTCCTGATATTTGCTGTTGCACAGCACGAGGCGGTTTTCCGCGTCCCACAGCACAAACGCCTCCGAAATCGCCTCCACCGCATCGCGCAGCCGCAGGTCGGCGGTCCGCGAGGCTTCCGCCAGCCGTTTTTGCTCGGTGATGTCGACGGCGATGCCGACCAGATGCAGATTGCCGTCGGCGTTGCGCACGACTTCGCCGCGCGCCCGCACCCATACCCACCGGCCATCGGCATGGCGCATGCGGAACTCGCGGTCCACCTGGCCTTCGCGGGAATGGAGCAGTGTATCGGCGAGCCCGACAAGATCCGTGTCGCCCTCGTGGATCAGCCCGGCGACATCGCCGACCGACAGCAGCGCGTTGTCGGGCCGGTGGCCGAGAAGTTCGTACATGGACGGCGACCAGAACATGGCGCCGCGGGCGAGATCCCAGTCCCACAGCCCCGATCCGCCGTGGCGCAGCGCCATATGGAAGCGCTCCTGGGTCTTGGAGTAGATGAAATCCGCCTCCGCCGCCCGCGCCACCTGGGCGTGATAGGCGAAACCCAGGATCACCAGCACCAGGGCCGTGGCGACAAACACCGTCGCTTCGCGGGACACCGTCGTCCGCCAGCCGGAAAAGGCGGCCCGCGCCGGCTGAACCACAGCGACCGAGCCAAAGGCGCCGGCACCGTGATGGATGGTGGCGAAGTGGCTTTCTCCGTCGGCAAGGTCGAGGCGCAGCACGCCGGCCGGTGCGCCGAGTGTCGTCATCGGCTGGCGGGCGCCGAATATGTCATCCAGATACCGGCCCAGCATCGCCTTGTTTTCCGGCAGGGCGGCGGCGATCCGCCCGTCGCGGCCGGTCAGCACCACCCGGCGGCCGCCACGCAGCGCACCCGGCGGCAGGGCGTTCGCCAGGATCCCGTGGACGGCGGCCGTGGCGCCGGTGGAAGGCAGCGCAACATCCATGTCCCGGATGTCGGTGACCACGGCTTTTGCGATGAGGGTGATCTTGGCGCGGGTATCGGCCTCGATCGCTGTCCGCTGCTCGATCAGCGCGGCGGTGCGGGTATATCCCAGCGCCAGCACGAACAGCACGATCAGCACGGGAATGAGAAAGCGAACCACCGGTTCGGTGGTCACCAGGCGCGCATAGGCCGGGTGTGCGAAAATGCGCGCATGGCCCAAAAGGGCCGTTCGGTCAAACCGCCATCGTCCGGACGCCGCTGGCATAAACCATGAACGTCGCAGGTTCCGCCGCCAGGCGGACACAGTCGCTTCCGGCGTCCGTGTCATGCAGTCTCCCAGGGTGACGAATGGAACGCCGTCTACCGAATCAGTTTCATTTGAATCGCCTCGAATCAGCTTGTCCAGACTTATCCTCAGGTCGGTCGAAAATTTGGTCACACTGTGCCTTTTTTGCGCATTTCCGCCGTCAAACGGCCAGAATCCGGCCGACGATATCGGCCACGTCGCGAGACAGGCCGCCGGTATCGGCCAGCGTTTGCAGCGCTGAATGCGCGGCGCGCCGGCGGCCCTCCTCCATCATCGCGTGGGAGCTGAAGCAGGTGGCGAGACGGGCGGCGACACTGGGATTGATACGGTCGAGTTCGGCGACGGTCGTTGCCATGAACCGGTAACCGGCGCCATCGGCCCGGTTGAAGCCGGTCGGATTGCCGGCGCCGAAGGTCCGGATCAGCGCATAGACCCGGTTCGGCACCTTCAGCGAGAAGGCGGCGTGGCTGGTGAGTGCGACAACGCCGTCAAGGCTGGCCGCGCCGGGCGCCATGGCTTGCAGCGAAAACCACTTGTCGAGCACGAGCGGCGTATTGTCGTAGCGCGCGTAAAAGGCGTCGAGCAGCGGTCCTGCCGCCGGCGAACCGGCCATGACCAGACACTGGAGCGGTGCCAGCCGGTCATTCAGATTGGTTGCCCCGGAGAAAGCGTCGGACAATTGCGCCGCGTCGAGCACCCCGCCGGCGAACGCCAGGTCGGACGCCGCATGGCCGAAGGCCCGGCGTCCGGCATTGTCGGCGTCGGGGCTGTAGGCCGGATCCGGCATGTGGCCGTCCGCCGCCGCCAGGGCCCGGGCACCGATCGCCTTGCCGAACGCCGCCTTGATCGTCCGGCGCGCCCGGTGGATGGCGTCCGGATCGATGTCGGTACCGATCTCCTGGGCGATTTCCGTTTCGCCGGGCAGGCGCAGTGCGCGGGCCCGGAAAGCCGGCTCAAGCCGCTCGTCCTCCACCAGCAGCCCCAGCGCCTCCGCCAGTCCGGTGTCCGGCTGCACCTGTTCTCCCGCACGCACCGCCGCCGTCGCCGCGACAAGATTGTCAAGCGCCAGCCGCTGCGCCGCCTCGAAACGATTGAACGGATCGCTGTCATGCCCGACCAGGAACACCAGGTCATCGGGCGTCAGACCGCTGTCCAGCCGCACCGGCGCGCTGAAACCCCTGAACAGCGACGGCACCGGTACCGCGCGCACGCCTGTGAAGCGCAGTTGCGCATGCGCGTCGGCAAAGTGGATGATATCGCCGTCGACAGGCGCGCCGGCAACGTCGGCATAGCTGAGATCCTGCCCATCCGGCCCCACCAGCCCGAACCGCACCGGGATGTGCATCGGTTTCTTGTCCGACTGGCCGGGCGTGTCGGGGATCGTCTGCGTCAGGTCCAGCGTCAGGATCTCGGCCTGTGCGTCATAGGCATATCGGGCCGTGATCGCCGGCGTGCCGGCCTGTTCGTACCAGCGCCCGAACTGGTCGAGATCGCGGCCCGTGGCCTCGGCGAAGCAGGCCAGAAAATGTTCGATTGTCGTTGCCTCGCCGTCATGGCGCGCGAAATACAGTTCCATGCCGGCCGCAAATCCGTCTGCGCCCAGGATCGCCTGGAGCATCCGGCACACCTCTGCGCCTTTCTGGTAGACCGTGGCGGTGTAGAAGTTGTTGATCTCGCGATAGACGGTCGGCCGCACCGGGTGGGCGAGCGGGCCGGCATCCTCGGGAAACTGCGCCCGGCGCAGTCCGCTGACATCGGCGATCCGTTTCACCGGCCGGGACCGGTTGTCGGCGGAAAATTCCTGGTCGCGGAAGACGGTCAGCCCCTCCTTGAGGCAAAGCTGGAACCAGTCGCGGCAGGTGATCCGGTTGCCGGTCCAGTTGTGGAAATATTCGTGTGCGATGATCGATTCCACCGCGGCGTGGTCGCCATCGGTGCCGGTCTGCGCGTCGACCAGCACATATTTGTCGTTGAAGATGTTGAGCCCCTTGTTCTCCATCGCGCCGATGTTGAAGTCGGAGACGGCGACAATGTTGAAAACGTCCAGATCGTATTCGCGGCCGAAGCGCGTTTCGTCCCAGCGCATCGAGCGTTTCAGCGCGTCCATCGCATAGGCGCAGCGCGCCTCCTTGCCGTGTTCGCAGTAGATCGCCAGATCGACCGTCCGCCCCGACACGGTGGTATGCCTGTCGGCCACCTTGCCGAGATCGCCGGCGACCATGGCGAACAGATAGGACGGCTTGGGGTGGGGATCGTGCCAGACGGCGAAATGCCGGCCGTCATCCAGCGTGCCGGCCCTGACCGGATTGCCGTTGGCCAGCAACACCGGCGCCTGGGCCCGGTCGGCGGCGATGCGCACCGTGTAGACGGCCAGCACATCGGGCCGGTCGAGGAAATAGGTGATCCGGCGAAAGCCTTCCGCCTCGCATTGGGTGGTAAAAACGCCGTTGGATCGGTAGAGCCCCATCAGCGTGCTGTTGGCGTCGGGATTGACCAGGGTTTCGATGGCCAGTTCGAACGTGCCCGCCGGCGGTGCGTGGAGGACCAGCCGGTCCGGCGTCACATCATAGGCATCATCGGCAAGCGGGTCCCCGTTGAGCGCGATGTGCCTCAGCTCCAGGCCGTCGCCATCGAGCACGAGCGGTGTGCCGGGCCCAGTCGCCGCCCGCGGCGTCAGTCTCGTAACCGCCCGCACATTCGTCTTGCTGCGATGGAGATCGAAGTCGAGTTCGACGGTTTCGATGGCATAGTCTGTCGGGCGATAGTCGGTAAGCCGGACGACTGGCGCGGCGGCATCGGTCATGCAGGGTCCTCTTGCGAAAAGCGGAAAATCCGCATCCGGGATGTATCACGGTCACCGGCGAAGGGAAGCGGCATTCGCGCCACACATTGCGCGCCGGCACCTTCCGCCTGGCTTCGAATCATGGTGTGAAGAGCCTTTCCTAGGGGTCAGATCCGATTTCGGTTTCGGCCCGCAATCGGAGACGCCATGGCCGACCGACCGAAGATTGCTGCCCGGCAGACCGAATTTTCCGGCTGGAACCGGCTCGATGTGCTGACCATCGTCGATCGGGCCGGCAGCCACCGGCGCGAGGTGATCGACCATGGCGACGTGGCCGTTGTCCTGCCCGTCGACCGGGCGCGGCGCACCGTGCTGCTGGCCCGCCAGTGGCGAGCCCCGGCGCTCGCCCGCGGCGGCGATCCGTACGTGCTGGAGGCCTGTGCCGGCATCATCGATCCCGGCGAGACGCCGGAGGCGACCGCCATCCGCGAGGCCTGGGAGGAACTGGGGGTGCGGGTGACGAAGCTGGAGCCGGTGGGCTCCATTCAGGCATCGCCCGGCACGCTGGCCGAGATCATGCACCTGTATCTCGCCCCCTTCGGCCCGGAGGACCGGCACGGCGACGGCGGCGGCCTCGATCACGAAGGCGAGACGATCGAGGTCGTGGAGATGCCGTTTGAGGGCTTTTTCGCGCTCGCCGGCACCGCGCAGGCCATGGACGGCAAGACACTGATCCTCGCCCAGCACCTGATGCTGGAGGCGGCCGGGCGGGCAGGGGGCTGAACCGCGGGCCGCCGCCCGCGCCCCTACCGGAACGCCGGCTCGTTGAAGGAGCGCAATTTGCGCGAATGCAACGATTGCACGCCCGCCTCGCGCAGGCTGTTGAGCGTGGTGATCCCGATCTGCAGATGCTGGTTGATCCGCTCCCGGTAGAAGGCGTCGGCCATGCCGGGCAGCTTGATCTCGCCGTGCAGCGGCTTGTCGGAAACGCACAGCAGCGTGCCATAGGGCACGCGCAGCCGGAAACCGTTGGCGGCGATCGTCGCCGATTCCATGTCGACCGCGATGGCGCGGGACTGGTTGAACTGCTTGGTCAGATCGTCGTGGCGCAACTCCCAGTCCCGGTCGTCGGTGGTGAACACCGTGCCGGTTCTGAGCCGCACCTTCAACTCGCGCCCGGTCAGCCCGGTGATCTTGGAAACCGCCGCCGTCATCGCGATCTGGATCTCGGCGATCGGCGGTATCGGCACGAAGGCAGGCAGGTCCTCGTCGAGCACATGGTCGGCCCGCACATAGGCGTGGGCGAGCACATAGTCGCCCAGTTGCTGGGTTAGCCGCAGGCCGCCGCAATGGCCGACCATCAGCCAGCAGTGGGGACGCAGCACGGCGAGATGGTCGGTGATCGTCTTGGCATTGGAGGGGCCGATGCCGATATTGACCAGTGTGATCCCCTCGTGGTTGTCGCCGACCAGATGGTAGGCCGGCATCTGCGGCAGATGCGCCGGCATGGTGCCCGACGGCGGCTCGCCGGACAGCGCCGGATTGGGTGTCATCACGTCGCCCGGCTCCACGAAAGCGGAATAGGTCGTGCCGTTGGCCACCTCATCGCGGGCATAGGCGACAAAACCGTCCACGTAGCGCTGATAGTTGGTGAACAGCACGAAGCGCTGGAAATGCTGCGGCGACGTGGCCGTATAGTGTTTCAGCCGCACCAGCGAATAATCCACACGGGTGGCGGAGAACAGCGACAGCGGGTCCGGCACGCCCATGCCCGACACATGGGTGCCGTTGGCCACCTTGTCGTCGATCCGCGACAGTTCCGGCATGGGAAAGATGCCGCGCAGCGCGTGGACCTTGTCCGGCGTCAGGTCCGCGGTCGCCTCCTCCACCGCGAACGACAGCGGAATCGGCTGGTGGCTGGTGCCGACGACAACCGGCTGGTCGTAGCTGCTGATCAGCAGCTCCAGTTGCTCGCGATAGTAATCGGCGAAGATGTCCGGCCGGGTCAGCGTCGTGCCGAATGCGCCGGCCGATGGCACCTTGCCGTACGACATGGCGCCGCCCCGCTGCACCTGCTGCGGTCCAATGGCGAATCCGACATAGGGGTAGCAGGGCGGGTCGGCGAAGCGGTCCAGTTCACCGGCCAGAAACGCGTCGAACCGGTCGCGCAGCACGGCGATTCCTGTCTCGTAGATGGACGCGATCTGCGCCACGGCCGCATCGGCGCTGGTGAACGACTGGCACCCGGATGCCATGCGATTGAGAATTTCGCTCATGTTCCCACCGTTGGCCGAAACTGCGCCCGATGTCCACATCGGGGTTGGCGCGGGTTGCGCCGCCTGCCGGTGTCTACAGGTCCCGGGCGCCTACAGGCAATGGCCGTGAATGGCCAACGGCGTCGCGGCGCGAATTCGCGCCGCGATGAAACTCCGGTCGCGCACGTAAAGCGCATTCGATGCCGCGATCGCGCCCGGGGCATCGGCGAGTGTCCGGGAAAACGGGTCGTAATAGGCCCGCGCAAAGCCGCTGGCCGCAAGCCGGTTTTCGATCTCCGGCGTCACCGTCTCCACGGCGATCGCCCGCAGCGAAGGGGTTTTCAGCGTGGCCGTCGCGCCGGCGAAAAATTGCGCCTCATAGCCTTCCACATCCACTTTCATCATCATCGGCGAAAGCCCCGTGGCCACCGCGTCCAGCGGCTCCTGGCGCACATGCCGGACATTGGTCTGCCGCGCCGTGGCCACCCGGTTGGCGGTGTCCAGGCCGACGGTAAAGGCGACGGTGCCGGCCTGCGCCCCGAGCGCGATTTCATGAATCGTCACCCGTTCGCCGAGACCGTTGAGTTCGACATTGCGGGCCAGATGGCGGGCCGTGCCCGGATCCGGCTCGAACGCCGCGGTACGTGCCCGGCAAACGCCCGACGCCAGAACCGTGTAGGAGCCGATATTGGCGCCGACATCGAAGAACAGGTCGCCTTCGCGCAGCGCGTGCAGCACAAACATCATGTCCGCGAACTCATGCAGGCCCGTATAGATGTTGCCCGTGGCGCCGGTCATGCCCCGGCGCGCGGCCAGCCGCTGGCCGGCGATCCACGGCACGATCACCTCTTCGGCAAGCCGGCTTTTCACCTGCCAGGCGAGGAACCGTCGCCAGGCCGCCGACGGCGCACCGCCCGTCAGCGGATGCGACCGGAAGAACCGGTGAAGACGGCGGATCGACGTGACGGGATTGGCGTGCGCGGGCATATCCATCCATGGCAGCGGTAGCGGCGGTCGGGGCAGGGGCAGGCTGCATGACCTGTCGCCCCGGCCGCGTCAGCGGCACGATGCCCGATTCGCGCGCCCGGCGCGATTGCCTCCGGGTGGGAAAGCCAGCCGGCGCCAATCGCCGCCCCGGGCGCCGGTCATGTCTCCCGTCGCGATCCCTGCCGCAGCCCGGCGATGAAGGTGGCGACAAGACGTTCCGCCATGGCGTGCAGGTCGAGGTCGCCGACGGCGCGCAGCTTGCCGGACGCCGACAATTCGCAAATGCCGTGGAGGCTGGCCCACAGGATCCGTGCCGCAATGGCGGCATCGTGCGTCCGCTCCGGCCCGACAAGCGGCGCAAGTCCCCGTTCGATATGCGCCAGGACACCGGCAATCGACGCCCGGTACCATTCCGGCAGCGGCCGGTCGTCGGCCATCCTGTGCTCAAACAGCGCGGCCCAAAGGCGCTGATTGGTCTCCACATAGTCGAGATAGATGGCCAGCAGCGCCTTCAGGTCGGCGTCGGGGTCGCCGGTCAGGTCGGCGGCCGCAAAGCCGGCGCTCAGGCCGTCAAGCGTGCGGCTGTTGAGATGCAGCACCAGCGCGCTGATGTCGTCGAACAGATTGTAGAGCGTGCCCGGCGAATAACCGATCACGGTCGCCAGACCCCGGGCGGTCAGCGCGCCGATGCCTTCCTTTGCGACAATCTTTTCAGCCGCCTGGAGGGTCAGTTCCCGCAGTTCCTCGCGGCTGTGGTCGGCGCGTCGCGCCATGGATCGGGCCTTTCTTAAGCATGTTCCGGTGATGCACAGAAATATATTGAACCATGTTCAAAATCAATCTATATATTGAACGTTGTTCAAAATAGATCGCACATCGGTCCGGTTTTCACTCAGATCAGGCCGGTGCGGCGATCGGAAAACGGGAAAGACAGCCATGAAATCCAGGACCGCCGGAACCGAGACTTTCGCCTCCCATGACGGCAGCCCGCTCTTCTACCGCCACTGGCCGGCCCTGGGCCGGCGGGCCCGCGGCGGCATCGTGCTGCTTCATCGCGGCCACGAACATTCCGGCCGGCTCGCCCATGTCGCCCATGAGCTGGGACTTCCGGAGTTCGATGTCTTTGCCTGGGATGCCCGCGGCCATGGTCGCTCGGCGGGCCGGGGCAGGGCGCCCGCCGGCGCCGGAGCCATGGTGCGGGATCTGCAATGTTTCATCGAACATATCGGCCGCAGCCATGGGCACCAGGCCGACGCGATTGTCATCGTCGGCCAGAGCATGGGTGCACTGCTCGCCGCCGCCTGGGTGCACGACTATGCGCCCGGTCTTCGCGGTCTGGTCCTGGCCGCACCGGCCTTTCGGATCGATCTGAAAGTGCCGTTTGCGCTGCCGGCGCTGAAAGCGTGGCAGAAACTGCGCGGCGAATTTCCGGTGACGAGTTTCGTGCGCGGAAGGCATCTGACCCGCGATCCTCACCGCGCCGCCGCCTACGACAACGATCCGCTCGTTGTCCGGCCGATTTCGTCCCGGCTGCTGATCGGGGTGCATGAATTGGGGGCGCGTATCGTCGCCGACGCGGCGGCAATCACCGTCCCGACCCAGCTCCTGGTCTCCGGCAGCGATCCCGTGGTCCGCGCCGCGCCCCAGCACCGGTTTTTCGATTCGCTTGGCGCCACCGTCAAGGAGCGCCACATCTTGCCCGGCTTTCGCCATGACGCCCTGTCGGAACGCGACCGTGAACCGGTCATGGAAGCCGTGCGCGCCTTCATCCTGGCGCGCTTCGGCGAGGCCCCGCATCGGCCGCAGCTTCTCGACGCCGACAAGCGCGGATTTACCTTTGACGAGGCCGCGGAACTGGCCCGCCCGCTGCCGATATTTTCCCTGCGCGGCTTGTACTGGCGCGCCCGGCGGGCCGCGCTGGCGTTCGCGGGATTGTTGTCCCGCGGCATTGCGCTCGGTCATGCGCGCGGCTTCGATTCCGGCGCCACCCTGGACTATGTCTATCGCAACAGGCCCCAGGGCAGGGGGTTGCTCGGCCGGGCCATCGACCGTGCCTACCTGGATGCCGTCGGCTGGAAGGGCATCCGCCGGCGCAAGGTCCATGTCGAGGAGATGATCGGCACCGCCATGCGGGCCGTGAAGACCCGGGGCCGGCCGGCCCGCATCCTCGACATTGCCGCCGGCCACGGCCGCTATGTGCTCGATGCCGTTGCCGGGGACGGCCCGGCGCCGGATGCCCTGATCCTGCGCGACTGGGATGAGTGGAATGTCGCCGCCGGCAACCGCCTGATCGCCGAGCGCGGCCTTTCCGGCATCGCCGATTTTTCGCGCGGTGACGCATTCGACACCGCCGCGCTGGCGGCGATCTCGCCGCAGCCGACCATCGGTGTCGTCTCCGGCCTGTATGAACTGTTTCCCGACAACGGGCCGGTTGGCGATTCGCTGCGCGGGCTGGCCGCGGCGATCCCGCCGGGCGGCTATCTCGTCTACACCGGTCAGCCCTGGCACCCGCAGATCGAACTTATCGCCCGCTGCCTGACCAGCCATCGCGATGGCGCGTCCTGGGTGATGCGCCGGCGTACCCAGGCCGAACTGGACCAGCTTGTCGCCGCCGCCGGCTTCACGAAAATCGATCAGCGGGTGGACGAATGGGGCATTTTCACCGTGTCGCTGGCCCGGCGAAACGCCGGCGACCGGGCCGGCGTGTCCTAGTCCGATGCTGCCGGCACAAAATCGCGAATCCGCGCGGCGCAGAACTTGAACTCCGGGATCTTGCCGAACGGATCGAGTTGCGGATTGGTCAGCACGTTGGCCGGCGCCTCCACGAAGCAGAAGGGGATGAACACCATGCCCGGCGGCACGTCGCGGTCGGCCCGCAACGCCAGGGTGATCGCCCCGCGCCGGGTCTCCACCGTCGCCATCTCGCCCGCCGCATAACCCAGCCGCGCAATCTCGTGCGGATGGAGCGAGGCCACCGGCTCCGGTTCGATGGCGTTGAGGGTGGCTGCCCGGCGGGTCATGGCGCCGGTGTGCCAGTGCTCCAGCATCCGGCCGGTGGTCAGCACCATCGGATAGTCGTCGTCGGGCAGTTCGTCGGGCGGCAGCAGGTCGGCGGGCACGATCCGGGCCCGGCCGTCGGCGGTGGGAAACCGCTCGCCGAACAGCACCGCATTGCCGGGCCGGTCCGGCGCGTCGGCGGGATAGGTCACCGAATCCTCCCGCTCCACCCGGTCCCAGGAAATGTTGGTCAGCGACGGCATCAGGTCGGCCATCTCGCCATAGACATCGGCGACGCTGGCATAGTTCCAGTCCAGCCCGATGCCTTGCGCCATGGCGACGATCAGCTCCCAGTCCTGCCGCGCTTCGCCGGGCAGCGGCAGCACCGGCCGTCCCATCTGCACCTGCCGGTTGGTGTTGGTGGTGGTGCCGCATTTTTCCGCATGCGCGGAGGCCGGCAGGACCACGTCGGCATGCCAGGCCGTCTCCGTCAGAAAGATGTCCTGGACCACCAGATGCTCCAGTTTGGCGAGCGCGGCGCGGGCATGGTGCTGGTCGGGGTCCGACATCGCCGGATTTTCGCCCATGATGTACATGCCCTTGATACCGCCGTCGTGGATGGCGTTGATGATCTCCACGACCGTGAGGCCGCGTGCCGGGTCCAGCGGCCGGCCCCAGGCGTCCTCGAAGCGCTTGCGCACGTCCGGGTCGTCGACGGCCTGGTAGTCGGGATAGACCATCGGGATCAGCCCGGCATCCGACGCCCCTTGCACATTGTTCTGGCCGCGCAGCGGATGCAGGCCGGTGCCCGGCCGCCCCACATGGCCGGTCGTCAGCGCCAGCGCGATCAGGCAGCGGGCATTGTCGGTGCCGTGCACATGCTGGGAAATGCCCATGCCCCAGAAGATGATCGACCGCTCCGCCTTGGCATAGGTCCGCGCCACGGTGCGGATGGTGGCCGCGTCGATGCCGCAGACCTCCGCCATCGCCTCGGGCGGGAAGTCGGCGACCTTTTCCTTCAGCGCCGCAAAGCCGTCGGCATGGGCCTGGATATATTGCTCGTCGTGCAGGTTTTCGGTGACGATGACGTGGAGCATGGCGTTCAGCAGCGCCACGTCGGTGCCCGGCTTGAATTTCAGATTGTGGGTGGCGTGCCGCGACAGGCCCTGGCCGCGCGGATCCATGACGATGAGGGCCGCGCCGCGCTTGGCCGCCTGCTTGAGATAGGTGGCGGCGACCGGGTGGTTCTGCGCCGGACGCGCGCCGATGACGATGATGCAGTCGGCGTCCCCGGCAGCCGTGAACGGCGCCGTGACCGCGCCCGATCCGACCCCCTCCATCAGCGCCGCCACCGAGGAGGCGTGGCACAGCCGCGTGCAATGATCGACATTGTTGGTGCCGAAGCCCTGACGGATGAATTTCTGGAACAGATAGGCTTCCTCGTTGGTGCCCTTGGCGGAGCCGAAGCCGGCGATCGCCGGTCCGCCGTCCCGGTCGAGAATGGTCTTCAGCCCGCCGGCGGCGCGCGACAGCGCCTCCTCCCAGGTCGCCTCGCGGAAGTGGGTGAGCGGATCGCCGGCGTCGATGACGATATCGCCGCGTTTTGGCGCGTCGTCGCGGCGGATCAGCGGCCTGGTCAGCCGGTGCGGGTGGCGCACATAATCGTAGCCGAACCGGCCCTTCACGCACAGCCGTTTCTCGTTGGCCGGCCCCGCCCGTCCGTCGACCTGGACGATTTCATCGTCCCTGACCGCCACCCGGGTCAGGCAGCCGACACCGCAATAGGGACAGACCGTGTCGACCGTGCGGTCCGGCCAGACGGCGCGCGCGGCCGCGCCGGCATCCATCAGCGATTTCTCGTAGAGCGCGCCGGTCGGGCACGCCTGCACACATTCGCCGCAGGCCACGCAGGTGGAATCGCCCATCGGATCGGCAAGGTCGAACACCGGCTTGGTACCCATGCCGCGCGCGGCCATGCCGATCACGTCGTTGACCTGCACTTCCCGGCAGGCCCGCACACACAGATTGCACTGGATGCAGGCATCCAGATTGACCGCGATGGCCGCATGGGACCGGTCAGATGCGATCGCCTCCCGTTTCGGCAGCCGGCCGTCGGCCGCCACGCCCATTTTTTCCGCCCAGGCCCAGAAAGCCGAATCGGGATCCGGATGGGCCTCGCGCGGCGGCTGGTCGGCGGCCAGCAGTTCAAATACCATCTGCCGGGATTTGACTGCCCGCTCGGTATCGGTGCGCACAACCATGCCGTCGGCCGGCTTGCGCACGCACGCGGCGGCCAGCGCATTTTCGCCTTCCACATCGACGACGCACGCCCGGCAATTGCCGTCGGAGCGATAGCCCGGCTCGTCGAGATGACACAGATGGGGGATGCGGTTGCCCTGGCGGTTGGCGACCTGCCAGATGGTCTCGCCGTCGCGGGCCTCCACGTCCGCGCCGTCGAGGGTGAAACGAATGGTCTTGCTCATGCCTTGCTCCCATGGCGGACGACACTGGCCAGCAGGCCGATGCCCAGTGCTGCGAACAACGAGCCGAGCAGGCCGTCCGCCAGCCGTTTGATGCGCTGGTAGACGGTCACGATTCCGCGGGTCGAAAACAGGACCGCCCACGACAGGTGGCCAATGAAGGACAGGATGCCGATGCCCGCCACCGTCGCCACCGCCACCCACAGCGGCATGTCCGGCCGCACGACCAGCGACATGACCGACAGCCAGAAGAGCACCGCCTTGGGATTGGTCATCTGGATGCCCAGTCCCTGGGCGAACAGGCGCCCGGCCCGCGCCCGCACCGCCCGCTCCTCCACCGCGATCCGGCCGCCCTGCCGGGCCGCCTTCAGATATCCCCACCCCAGCCACAGCAGGTAGCAGCCGCCGACGATCCGCAGCACGGTGCCGAACCAGGCGAAACCGGCCAGCAGCGCCGTCAGTCCGAACACGCCCATCGTCGCCCAGATGACGGAGCCGGTGGCGATCCCGCAGGCCATGGAGACGCCGGCGAGGCGCGACGTGCCCATCGACGTGCCGATGATCGCGATCACGTTCGGCCCGGGGCTGAGCAGGCCAAGCACAAAGGCGAGGTAGGCGGCGGCCAGATAGGGCGCGTATTCCGGAACCGAGGCCATCTACAGATCCTCCCGGAACCAGGTCAGCAGGTGGTTGACCGGATTGGGGGCGGCAAATCCCAGCCCGCAGATGGAGGCGTTGCGCATCACCCCTTCCAGGTCGCGGATCGCCGCCTCGTCCAGCGTGTCGCGCTCCAGCAGCTGCACCATCTTTTCCGTTCCCGCCCGGCACGGCGTGCACTGGCCGCAGCTCTCGTGGGCAAAGAAACGCATCAGGTTGAGAGTGGCGGCCTTCACATTGTCCTTGTCCGACAGCACGATCACCGCATGTGAGCCGATAAAGCCGCGGTCCGGCTCGAAGGTGCCGAAATCCAGCGGCCGGTCGGCCATGGCGGCGGGGAAAATGCCGCCCGAGGCGCCGCCGGGCAGAAACGCCTTCAGTTCGTGGCCCGGCGCCATGCCGCCGCAATGGTTTTCGATCAGGTCGGCCAGGCTGATCCCGGCGGCCGCCACCTTGACACCGGGTTTCGCCACCCGCCCGGAGACCGAATAGGAGCGCAGGCCCTTGGCGCCGTTGACCCCCTGGCCGGCGAACCAGTCGGCGCCCTTCTCCACCACGTCGCGCACCCACCAAAGGGTCTCCACATTGTGGTTCAGCGTCGGCCGGCCGAACAACCCCGCTTCGGCAATGTAGGGCGGCCGGTGACGGGGCAGGCCGCGTTTGCCCTCAATCGATTCCAGCATTGCCGACTCTTCGCCGCAGATATAGGCGCCGGCCCCCCGCCGCAGTTCGATGAAGCCGGGCGCGACCAGCCCGGCCTTCTCCAGCGCCGTGATCTCGCCGGCCAGCAGCGCCAGCACCGCCGGATATTCGTCGCGCATGTAGATGTACAGCCGCTCCGCCTCCACCGCCCAAGCGCCGATCAGCGCGCCTTCCAGCATCCGGTGTGGATCGGTTTCCAGATAATGCCGGTCTTTGAACGTCCCTGGCTCGCCCTCGTCGCCGTTGATCGTCATCAGACGCGGGCCGGGATAGGAACGCACGATTGACCATTTGCGCCCGGCTGGAAAGCCGGCGCCTCCCATTCCGCGCAGGTCCGCCGCCGACAGGATGCCGGCGATTTCCTCCGCCGTGTGCGCCCCGTTGCGGCATTCCGACAGCAACTGATAGCCGCCGCCGGTCCGGTAGCCCTCAAGGTCGGTATGGGCAGGCAGGTCCGGCGCCAGATCGCCGCCGGCCACGATCTCCGAAATCGCCTTTGCATTCGCCTGGCCGACCGCCTTGCGGCCCGCCTGGGCCGCCGGCGCCTGGGCGCATCGGCCCATGCATGGCGCGCGCACCACCCGCACGGCTTGCCGGTCCGTCCCGGCCTGAAGGGCGGCGATCAGGTCTTCCGCGCCGGCCAGCATGCAGGACAATGAATCGCACACCCGCACCGTCACCGGCGCCGGCGGCGTCTCGCCCTCCTTCACGACGTCGAAATGATGGTAGAAGGTGGCGACCTCATAGACCTCCGCCTGGGATATCTGCATCAGGTGGGCCAGCGCCCGCATGTGGCCGGCGCCAAGATGTCCGTGGGCATCCTGTATCCGGTGCAGATACTCGATCAGGAGATCCCGGCGTACCTCGCCGGAACCGAGTATCGCCTGAACATCGGCAAGTGCGGCCTCGTCGACCTGGCGGCCCTTCGGGGCGGCGAACCTACGTTTCGTCCCGGCGCTTTTGGCGTTCATCAATCCATCCTGCTGTCACCGCCGCGCGGTGCGGACCCGTTGTCGGCGGCCCCGAACGTGCCATATTGCGCGCCGGTCTAAAATAGCCGGAAGCGAAACTGGACCGGACCGATCGCCGCAATCGGTCCGTCCCGGCCGGTGGTGCGTCGCAAATGGAACGTTCTGCCGCCGCCGGCGGCGATAACACGGACCGGTCGCGTGCCGCAAACCGGACCGGCGGTTGACCGCGGCCGAACAATTTCGACACTGGCGGTGCTGTAGGCGGCGCCGCAGTGGCAGGGCAACGCAGGAGGATCAAATGAGGGACAGGGCACGCGCGGTTGTTGTCGGGGGCGGGGTTGTCGGCGTGGCCACGCTATACCACCTGGCCAGGAAGGGCTGGTCCGATGTCGTCCTGATCGAACGCAAGGAGCTGACGTCCGGCTCCACCTGGCACGCCGCCGGCCTTCTGCCGCTCTTCAACATGAGCTATTCGGTCGGCCAGATTCACAAATACGCCGTCCGTTTTTACCAGGAACTGGCCGAGGAAACCGGTATGGACACCGGTTTTGTCCAGTGTTCCAACATTCGGCTCGCCCGTACCAGGGATCGCTGGGACGAGTATATGTACTATGCCGGCGTTGCCGAGACGATCGGGGTGAAGGTTGAGACCCTGACCCCGGAGCAGGTGAAGGAGATCTGGCCGCTGTGCGAGACCGACGGGTTGCTCGGCGCCATCCAGCATCCCGAGGACGGCTACATCCAGCCCGCCGACCTGACCCAGGCGCTGGCCACCGGCGCGCGCAGCCGCGGCGCCGAAATCGTCCGCAACACAACCGTCACCGGGCTGAAGCAGCAGGCCGACGACAGTTGGGTGGTGGAGACGGACAAAGGCGCCATCGCCTGCGAGCACGTTATTTCCGCCACCGGCAACTTTGCCCGCAAGACCGGAGAAATGGTCGGCCTCGACATTCCGGTCATCCCCGTCGAGCATCAATATATCGTCACCGAGGCTCATCCCGCCATCAAGGCCCGCCAAGATGAGGGCCTGCCGGAAATGGGTGTGCTGCGGGAAAGCGATTCCTCCTGGTACATGCGCGAAGAAGCCGGCGGGCTGTTGCTCGGCCCCTACGAAAAGGGGGCGCCGGCCTGCTATGCCGACGGGCCCGATGCCGAATCCGAATACGAACTGTTCCAGGAGGATATCGACCGGCTGATGCCGCACATCGAGACCGCCATCGCCCGCGTGCCGGCCTTCGGCGAGGTCGGCATCAAGAAGGTCTACAACGGCGCCATCGCCTATACGCCCGACGGTTCGCCGATCGTCGGCCCGGCCTGGGACCTGAAGAATTTCTGGCTCAACGAGGGCCATTCCTTCGGCGTCACGGCGGCCGGCGGCGCCGGCTGGCAGCTTGCCGAGTGGATCGTCGACGGCGAGCCGACCATCGACATGATGGGTGTCGATCCGCGCCGCTTCGGCCCCTATGCCTCCAGCGGTTATCTGAAGGCGAAGAACGAGGAGGCCTACGCCAACGTCTTCACCCTCCACTATCCCGACGAGGAGCGCGTCGCCGCCCGGCCGCTCAAGACCGCGCCCTGTTACGGCCGCATGGCGCGGCTCGGCGCCGTCTTCGGCTCCGTCTATGGCTGGGAGCGGCCCAACTGGTTCGCGCCGCTGGATTATGCCGTGCCCGCCGACGAACTGGACGTCGACGAGACGCTGACCGGCCACAACCATCCGCCTGCCGATCATTCCGGCAATATTCGCGAGCGCTGGTCGTTCCGCCGGTCGAACTATTTCGATATCGTCGGCGAGGAAATTAAGGCCGTATCCGGCGGTGTCGGCATCCAGGACATGACGCCGTTCGCCAAATGCATCGTCAGCGGCCCCGGCGCCGAAGCCTGGCTGGATTCCATTCTCGCCAACCGCATTCCCAAAACGATCGGCCGGGTCAATCTGTGCCATTTGCTGACGCCCACCGGCGGTGTGCGGTCGGAATTCACCGTCTACAAGACCGGCGAGAATGCCTATTACCTGGTGTCCGCCGGCGCCTATGAGCGCCATGACCACGACGTGCTGGCGAAACTTCTGCCCGGCGACGGCAGCGTACGCATGGCACCGGCCACCGCCCAGTGGGGCGTGCTGGTGGTCGCCGGCCCGAAATCGCGCGACGTGCTGTCGAAGGTGACGGACACCGACCTGTCCAACGGGGCCTTCAAGTGGTTATCCGGCCGGCAGATCTCCATCGGTCCGGCGATGACCCACGCCCTGCGGCTCAATTTCGTCGGCGAACTGGGTTACGAGCTGCACCACCCCATCGAGCACCAGAACGTTATCTTCGACCGGGTCATGGAGGCCGGTGCGGATTTCGGCATCCGCCCCTACGGCATCCGCGCCATGACGGCGATGGCGATCGAGAAATCCTACCGGCTGATCCCGCGCGAACTGTCGATCGAGTACACGGCCTGGGAATCGGGCCTGGATCGCTTCGTCCATCCCGACAAGGGCGCGTTCATCGGCCGCGACGCACTGGTGGCCCAGCGCCAGGCCGGGCTGAACTGGAATTTCGTCACCCTGGAGGTCCACGGCGTCACCGATTGCGATGCCCGCGGCAACGAGCCGATCTATGCCGGCGGCGCGCTGGTCGGCCGCGCCACCCATGGCGGCTATGGCTGGCGTTGCGGCAAGTCCCTGGCGCTCGCCATGGTCCGGCCCGATCACGCCGCCGAGGGCAGCGAACTGGAGATCGCCATCCTGGGCGACCGCCACAAGGCGACGGTGATCCCCGAAAGCCCGTTCGACCCGGCCAACGAACGGCTGCGGGCCTAGGGCCGGGAACAGATTTGGGTTCAACGGGTTGCGACCGGTCGGTGAATCGATCTGTCAACGCGCCGGCAGCCTCGTGGGTCGTTGCGCCGCCCGGCGGCGGGAACCGTCCTTGATCTGAGCGGCACGTCTGCTACCAGATTGCACGGATATGCGATGAACGGGGGGCGGGCGATGAGGATTGCGATCATGGGCGCCGGCGCCATTGGCGGCTATGTCGGCGGCCGGTTGGCCCAGGGCGGCGAGGAGGTCCACCTGGTGGCCCGCGGCGCCCATCTGGCGGCGCTGCGCGAACATGGCCTGCGCATCGAAAGCCCCCACGGCGACACCCACCTGCCGGACATCCACGCCACCGACGATCCCGCCGACATCGGTCCGGCGGACATCATCGTCTTCGCCGTCAAGCTCGGCGACACCGATGCCGCCGCCGCCGCGCTCGCCCCCATGGTCGGGCCCGGCACCCGCATCGTCACCCTGCAAAACGGCATCGATTCCAAAGCCATGATCGCCCGCCACGTGCCGGCCGGGCAGATCGCGCCCGGTATCGCCTATCTGGGCGCGGAGATCGGCGCGCCGGGCGTCATCGCCAATCCCGGCGGGATGCACCGGCTGGTCGTCGACCGCATGGGCGACGATCCGGTCATGGCGGCGTTCTTTGCCGCCGGTGCCCGGTCGCCGGCGCTCGATGTGGATCCCGCCGACGACGCCGCGCACATCGTCTGGGACAAATTCGTGGCGCTTGCCGCCTTTTCCGGCGTCACCGCGCTGGCCCGCCGCCCCATCGGCGCCGTCTACGAACATCCCCAGACGCTCGCCTTCATGCGCAGCCTGATTGAGGAGAATCTCGCCGTCGCCCGCGCCAGCGGCCAGGAATTTCCGGCCGACCACGCCGACCGGGTCATCGCATTGTTCGGCGGCCAGCCCTACGATCAGAAATCCTCCATGCTGATGGACCTGGAGGCCGGCAAGCCCCTGGAACTGCCATGGCTGTCCGGGCGGGTGGTCGAACTGGGCAGGCAGTGGGGCATGGCGACCCCGGCCAACGACGCTGTCGTGGCGGCTCTGGCGCCCCATGTCGCCGGCGCACGGGCCGATTGATCGGCCATTGATGATCGACATCCTGCTGTCCTCGGTTCTGCCGGTTTTTGCCGTTGTCGCCATTGGATATGGGGTTGGATGGGCCGGCCTGTTCGCGGCCGCCGAAGCCGCCGCGCTCAACCGCTATGTGTTCTTCATCGCAATGCCGGTCCTTGGCTTTCGCCTGCTCGGCAGGGCCGATTTCGGCGCCTTCGACTGGTCCGTGCTTGCCGCCTATGCCGGTGTCGAATGCGTCATCTATGTATTCGCCTATCTGGTTGCCCGCCGGCTGTTTCGCCGCGGCGTGCGCGAATCCGTTCTGATCGCGATGGCCTGCATGTTCGCCAACCATGTCTTCTTCGTTCTGCCCATTGCCGTTGAACTGATTGGCGAGGCGGCGACCGTGCCGATTATCGGTGTCGTTACGGTCGACGCCGTTGTGTTTTATACCGGCACCATGCTTCTGCTGGAGGCGATCGGGGAGGGCGGCGTCGCCATGGCGTTCGCCCGCGTGGCGCGCAATATCGTCCGCAATCCGCAAATCCTGGCAATGGCCGGCGGGATCGCGGTCGGCCTTTCCGGTTACGCCTTCGCACCGGGAATCGAACTTTTCACCCGCTTCGTCGCCGACACGGCCGCGCCGGTATCGCTGTTCGCGTTGGGCGTGGTTCTGAGCGGGCTGAAAGGCCCGGAAGGCTACGGTCCGGCGGTGGCCATCGCCGCGACGAAGCTTGTGGTCCTGCCGGCGCTGATGATTGCGGCGATCAGCCTGGTGCATGACGTCTCCGCGGACTGGCGGGCGCCGATGCTCATGGTGGCCGCCGGTCCGGTCGGCGCCATGCCGTTCGTGCTCGCCCTTCAGTACGATGTGCCGCCGGCGGCTGTCGCCAGGGCTCTGGTTATCTCCACCCTTGGATCGCTGCTGACGGTCAGTTACGCGGCCAGCCTCGCTGTTGGACCGTAAACGCCGCCGCCGGTACGGGAACGCCATTGTGACTGGACAGGCCGGCCGGTTGTGAAGCACGGTTGGCCATGCCTACCGCATGCCTGTTGAAGGCGGCGATCACGGCCGCTTCGCTGGGTCTGGTGTTGCACGGCCGTGCAGCGGCCGAGCCGCTGCCTGTCGACCTGGAACTGGTGCTTGCCGTGGATGTTTCATGGTCGATGGACTATGACGAGCAGGCGCTTCAGCGCTCCGGCTACGTGGCCGCACTTCGCGATCCGCTGGTGATCGATGCGATCACCGGCGGCGGCTGGGGGCGGATCGCCCTGACCTATGTGGAATGGGCCGGCACATCGCTTCAGCACACCGTGGTGCCATGGCGGCTCGTCGACAGCGAAACGGCCGCGCGCGAATTTGCCGATTCACTGGAAGCCGCCCCGATCGGCCGCCTTCGGCGCACTTCCATATCCGGAGCCCTGCAACACGGCGCGCATCTGTTCGACATCAACGCATTTGGCGGCCTGCGCCGGGTGATCGACATCTCCGGCGACGGCGCCAACAATCAGGGCCCGCCGGTGACGGTCCTGCGCGACCGGCTGGTCGCCGAAGGCATCGTCATCAACGGGCTGCCGGTGATGATCAAGACGTCGAATCCGAGCGGCTATTTCAACGTTCCCGACCTCGATATCTACTATGAGGATTGCGTGATCGGCGGGCCCGGCGCCTTTGCACTGACCGTTACCGATCCGCACCGGTTCGCCACCGCCATCCGCCAGAAGCTGATTCTGGAGATTGCCGGCCCGGTGCCGGCGCCCGATACATCTCCGGCACGGATCATCCCGGCGCAACTGGTCGCCGGGGAGCCGCGGATCGATTGCCTGATCGGCGAGAAGAACTGGCGCCGCTGGCGCCGAATGCGCGACAACGAGTGGTAGCCGCCGGCATCACGTCAGAAGGTCTTCGCGCTGGTGTCGCTCCTGCTGCGGCGAGCGGCCGTACATTTCCCGATAGCATTTGGAGAAGTGTGATGCGGAGACGAAGCCGCAGGCCACCGCCACTTCCACGATCGGCATTTCCGACTGGATGAGCAGATGCCTGGCCCGGTCGAGCCGGATTTCCAGATAATACCGGGCCGGCGAGCGGCCGAGATTGCGCCGGAAAAGGCGCTCGATCTGGCGTCGCGAAAGGCCGGCATAACCGGCCACTTCCACCAGCGTCAGCGGTTCGGCGATGTTCGCTTCCATGAGCTCGATGATAAAGAGCAGCTTGGAGTTCTGTACCCCGAGGCGCGCCCGCAGCGGCAATCTCTGCCGGTCCTGCGGGCCACGCATCCGGTCGGTCAGCGCCTGTTCGCACACCTTGTTCACCAGACTGTCGTCGAAGTCCTCGCCGATCAGCGACAGCAT
The DNA here is from genome assembly GCA_965216515.1 of Afifellaceae bacterium. Lineage (GTDB taxonomy): Bacteria > Pseudomonadota > Alphaproteobacteria > Rhizobiales > Afifellaceae > CAXMRP01. The sequence goes on from OZ244173.1 coordinate 115,304, forward strand.
CATGTCGAGCGAGGCCGTTCCGCCCGCGCAGGTGTGGATCCGTCCATCGCGTTCAAACAGGTCCGCATAGACCTCCGCCTCGGGGAACTTTTCCGCCATCGCCGGCAATTGTTCCCAGTGAATGGCGCACCGGCGCCCGTCCAGAAGTCCGGCATCCGCCAGCACCCATGCCCCCGTACACAGGCCGCCCACGGCGATGCCCTGCCGGTCGAGGCTCACCAGCCAGGCATTCAGCTTCTTGTCCTGAAACCGCTCCACTTTCGTGCTGGCGCACACGAACAGGTGGTCGGGTCGCTGGCCCCTGCGGATGCGTTCGCGCTCCTCCGCCATGCTGGCGTCGACAGACAGTTCGATACCGTTTGATGCCCGCGCCAGTTGGCCGTCGAGTGTCACCAGGCGCCAGTGATAGACTTTGCGACCGAGCATGCGATTGGCCATGCGCAGCGGCTCGATCGCATTGCTGAACGAAAGCATGGAGAAGTCCGGCACAAGGACGAAGGTGAAGTGCCGCTCAAAATCCGCGTCCGCTTTCACATCTGCCGTTCCGTCTTGCCTACTGATCGCAGGCCCTGATCCCGGACGCTAGACGCAATTCGGCGATTGCACAATATCGGGTCGACCGGGCGGCGAGCCGGCAAACGGCCCCTCGAACGGTCCGCCCGTGTCTCAATGCGACAAGATGGGACGTAAGCGCGATTGCCTTCGCCGCCGCCGCAGGGCTAAATCCTCGCATGACCCGCTATCACATCGGCAACCTGATCCGGCAGGGCCTGAAAGGCCATCGCGACTGGCGACCGGCCTGGCGGTTTCCGGAGCCGAAGGACCGTTATGACGCCATTGTCGTCGGCGGCGGCGGACACGGCTTGGCGACCGCCTATTATCTGGCGAAAGAACACGGCATGCGCGATATTGCCGTGATTGAGAAAGGCTGGATCGGCGGCGGCAATTCCGGCCGCAACACCACGATCATCCGCTCCAACTATCTCTATGACGAAAGCGCGGCGATCTACAATCACGCCCTGGAGCTGTGGAAGGGTCTCGGTCGCGAGCTGAACTTCAACATCATGATGAGCCATCGTGGTGTCCTGAACATCGCCCACGATGACGGTGAAGCGCGCCAGCTCCAGCGCCGTGTCGAGGCCAACCGCCTGAATGGTGTCGACGCGGAATGGCTGGAACCGGCGGCTGTGAAGGCCTTTTGCCCGCCGATCAACCTGTCGGCGGACATACGCTATCCGGTGATCGGCGCGACGCTGCAGCGCTCCGGCGGCACCAATCGTCACGATGGCGTCGTCTGGGGATATGCCCGTGCCGCCGACAGCCTCGGCGTCGACATCATCCAGCAGTGCGAAGTGACCAATATCCTGACCGACAGCGGCGCGGTCACCGGCGTGGAGACGACCCGCGGCACCATCCGCACGCCGCGGGTTGCCACTGTCACCGCCGGCCATACGTCGGTCATGGCGAAGATGGTGGGTCTGCGGCTGCCCATCGAAAGCCATCCGCTTCAGGCGCTGGTATCGGAACCCGTCAAGCCGGCGATCCCCTGTGTCGTCATGTCGAGCGCCGTCCACGTCTATATCAGCCAGTCCGACAAGGGCGAGATGGTCATCGGCGCCGGCATCGATCCGCATCTGAGTTATACCCAGCGCGGGGCCCAGAATATCATCGAACACCAGATGGCTTCGCTGATGGAGCTGTTCCCGTTCCTTTCCCGGTTGCGGATGATGCGCCAGTGGGGCGGCATCGTCGATGTCTGCCCCGATGCCAGCCCGATCATTTCCCGAACGCCGGTCAAGGGTTTCTACATCAATGGCGGCTGGGGCACCGGTGGCTGGAAGGCGACGCCGGGTTCCGGCCACGTGTTCGCCGACCTGATCGCCAACGACGAGCCCAACGAGATCGCCGCGCCCTTCGCGCTGGACCGGTTTGTTTCCGGGGCGCTGGTCGCCGAACATGGCGCCGCCGCCGTGGCGCACTGAGAGGCGGATATGTTCCTGATTGCATGCCCCTATTGCGGCGAACGCGACCAGTCGGAATTCGCCTATGGCGGCGAAGCCCATATCGCCCGTCCGCAATGGCGCGACGACATGACCGACGAGGACTGGGCCGACTTTGTCTTCATGCGCACCAATCCCAAGGGCCTGCTGGCGGAGCGCTGGAATCATGCCGCCGGCTGCCGCCGCTGGTTCAACATGCTGCGCAACACCGCCACCGACGATATCCTGGCCGTCTACACCATGGGCGAGGACCCGCCCGAAGTGTCCGCCAACCTTCCCGAAACGCCCAGCGGCGAGGCGTCGATCGGCTCCGGCAACGAGGCCGCGCGCATTGTCGGCTCTCCTTCCGGAAAGCCCGGCACACACGCCGATCGGGGCGGGGAGGGCGACCGATGACCGGCCAAACCTGCCGGCTGGCCGAGGGTGGCGGGATCGACCGCTCGCGGACGATCCGCTTCACGTTCAACGGACGCGGCTATACCGGCCACCCCGGCGACACCCTGGCCTCCGCATTGCTTGCCAACGGCGTTCACATGGTCGCCCGTTCATTCAAGTATCACCGGCCGCGCGGCATCGTTGCCGCCGGCGCCGACGATCCGGCGGCCTTGGTCCAGATCGGCAGCGACGATATCCGCACCGATCCCAACACCCGCGTGACCGAACAGGAAATCTATGACGGCCTGGTGGCCCGCGCCCAGAACTGCTGGCCGTCGCTGCAATATGACATCGGCGCCGCCAACGATTGGATCGCACCTTTCCTTCCCGCCGGGTTCTACTACAAGACATTCATGGGCCCGGGTCGTCTGCCCTGGCCGTCCTGGATGACATTTGAGCCGTTCATCCGCCGGTCCGCCGGCATGGGCCGGGTCCCGAGCGGGCCCGATCCGGACCGGTACGAGGTGGTCAATCGCCATTGTGATGTGCTGGTCGTCGGCGGCGGCCCGGCCGGCCTGGCCGCGGCCCTTGCCGCCGCCCGTGCAGGGGCCCGGGTCATGCTGGCGGAAGAGACGGCCGAACTGGGTGGCACAATTCTTTCACGCGCCGCCGATCAGGCAGCCATCGAGGGCAAACCGGCACGCGACTGGGTGTGGGAGGCAACGGCGGCGTTGCAGGAACTGGCCGACGCCGAATGCCTGATCCGGACCACCTGCTTCGGATATTACGGCCAGAACTTCCTCTGCCTGTGGCAGCGGCTGAGCGATCACATGCCGGTCGAAAAGCGTGGCGACCAACGGCCACGACACCGGGTCTGGCGGGTGCGTGCCCGCCAGGTGGTGCTGGCGACCGGCGCATTGGAACGGCCGCTGGTGTTTCACGAAAACGACCGTCCCGGAACCATGCTTGCCGGCGCGGTACGGACATACATGCACAGATACGGCGTTCTGCCCGGCCGCAATCCGGCCGTTTTCACCAACAACGACACCGGCTGGCGGACCGCATTCGACATGACCGGCCGCGGCGCCGAAATCGCCGCCATCGTGGACACCCGCAATCACATTGACGCCGATCTTCTGGCCGAAGCCGCGCGCCACGGCATCACCATTTGTGCCGGCTCCACCATCACCGCCACCCACGGCGCCGATCGCATCCGGTCGCTGGACGTCCGCGCCCTGACGGAGGATGGCGCCGTCGGCCGTGGAACCCGGCGGATCGCCTGCGATCTTCTGGCGGTGTCCGGCGGCTGGGCACCCAACATCGCGCTGTTCTCCCAGTCGCGGGGCAAACTGGCCTACGACGAATCGATCGCCGCCTACCGGCCGGGGCAATCCTGGCAGGCGGAGCGTTCCGCCGGTGCCGCCAATGGCGCGTTCGGCCTGCCGGATGCCCTGGCGGAGGGGCATCGCGCCGGCCTGCAGGCGGCGGAGGCCGCCGGTTTCAAACCAGATTCCGAGCCGCCGCCGCCGGTCGTCGAGGGCGGCGAAGCCGCGCAGGGCGCCGTCCATGTCGTCGCCGAGTTGCCGTCAAACCGGCCCGCTCACAAACTGCGCGCCTTCGTCGACCTTCAGGACGACGTCACCACCAAGGATCTCCGGCTGGCCGTCAAGGAGGGCTATCGCTCCGTCGAGCACGCCAAGCGTTACACCACCACCGGCATGGGCACCGACCAGGGCAAGATCGCCAACCTCAACGCCTTTTCCTTCATCGCCGCCGAACGTGGCGAGCCGGTGCCGGCGATCGGATCGACCACATTCCGCCAGCCGTACAAACCGGTTCCTTTCGGCGCCATTGCCGGCCAGCATGTCGGCGCCCTGTTCGCGCCGCGCCGCACCACGCCGATGCACGAATGGCACCGCCAGCATGAGGCGGTGTTCGAAACCGTCGGCGAATGGCTGCGTCCGCGCGCCTATCCCCGCGGCGGCGAGAGCTTTCACCAGGCCGTCCAGCGCGAGGCCAGGGCGGCGCGGACCGGCATCGGCGTGCTCGATGCCTCCACGCTTGGCAAAATCGACATTCGCGGCCCCGATGCCCGGGAGTTCCTCAACCGCGTCTACACCAACGCCTGGATGAAGCTGGCGCCAGGCCGCTGCCGCTACGGCCTGATGCTGGGCGAGGACGGCATGGTCCGTGACGACGGGGTGACGGCCTGTCTTGCCGATGACCATTTCCACATGACAACGACCACCGGCGGTGCGGCCTCGGTGCTGTCAACGCTTGAGGATTATCTCCAGACCGAGTGGCCGGATCTCGACGTCTACCTGACCACCGTCACCGAACAGAGCGCCGTCGCCTCCCTGTGCGGGCCGAAATCGCCAGACCTGGTGGCCGAGCTTCTGGATGATTTCGACGCCGATCCGGACCGGTTCCCGTTCATGGCCTGGCGCGATGCCACAATGGCCGGTGTGCCGGTGCGTGTGTTCCGGATCTCGTTCACCGGCGAAACGGCCTACGAAATCAATTGCCCGGCGACATACGGGGCCTGGATGTGGGCCGAAATCATGGAAAAGGGAGAAAAACACGGCATCACGCCCTACGGCACCGAGGCCATGCATCTGTTGCGGGCCGAAAAGGGCTTCATCATCGTCGGCCAGGACACCGACGGCACGGTGACACCCGGCGATCTGCAGATGGACTGGATTGTGAAGAAATCCGGCGATTTCACTGGAAAGAGGTCACTTTTTAGATCAGACACCCGGCGCGAGGATCGCCCGCAACTGGTCGGATTGCTGACCGAGGATGCCAAATCCGTGCTCAAGGAAGGAAGCCAGATCATCGCCGCCGATACCGCGCAGCGTCCGACGCCGATGCTTGGCCATGTCACATCGAGCTACTTCAGCCCCAATCTCGGCCGGTCCATCGCCCTGGCGCTGGTCAAGGGCGGCGGCGGGCGCATGGGCGAACGGCTCTTTGCCAGCCGCGACAAGGCGCCGGCAATCCCGGTCCGCGTGACCGGCGCCGATTTTCTGGCCCAATCCGGGGAGATTGGCGGGGAGGGCGCCGGCAATGGCTGATCCGGTCCGCGCCACGCCGCTAGCCCATCGCGCGCCGCTCGTGTCCGGCGATGACAGCCTGCGCATCCACGAACTGCCGCATTCCGACAAATACATCCTGCGTGCCGACCACCATCTTGCTTCGCCGAAGGTCGCCGAGGCGCTGGGGGTCCGCCTTCCGGTCAAGCCGCTCACCTCGACCCGGAAGGGTGACAATACCGCCCTCTGGCTGGGCCCCGACGAATGGCTGCTGCTGGCGCCCGCGACATCCGCCGGCGCACTCGGCGACAATTTGGCCGGCGATCATACCCAGTTGACCGCGGTGGGCGATTACTACACGGCGATCGCGGTGGAGGGCCCCAATGCCCGATTCGCGCTTTCCAAGCTGACGACCCTGGATCTGCACCCGCGCGTTTGGCGCGCCGGCATGGTCGGCGGATCCCTGTTCGGCCAGGCCAACTGCTGGCTGTGGCTTGTCCGCGACACCCGCAAGGCGGGTCCGGAATTCCGTCTGTTTGTCCGCTGGTCCTATGCCGATTATGTCTGGTGCCTGCTCGCCGATGCCGGCCGCCAGTGGGGCATGCCGGCCGTCGTTCCGGTACACGGCGAGAAACTGCTGTCGGCAACAGCCCAGTCCCTGGCGCCCTGAACGGCACGGGGGAACGCGAAAACCCAGCCGTGGACGGGCCGCGACGGGGTTTGCAATTCAGGCATTGGCGTGTGGCGCCGTCAGCCGGCGATACAGCCGAGCCGGGCGGCCGATGTCGCCGCCGTTTCGCCAGCCATCGATTTGGCAAATCGCCGGCGTTCCCAGTAGGTGATTTCGTTGGTCCGGCGGTTCCGTCGGGAGAGCAGGTTCTTCAGGCGTTTCATGGCCGTCTCCATGCGCTGGTGTTGGGGTGATCACACGGAACCGCCGCAGCGGTTCGTTGGACAGACCGCATATAGGATCGGCGCGGCGGAGCGGAAGTCTAGTTTGCGAATCCGCGCCATCCTGAATGCGACAATGTCCGGATTTCACGCCCGTGAGATCAAAAAGTTTCAAGTGTTGACAAGGCATTAATGCTGCCGTCCGGGCGCCCGATCCGCAATGCCTGATCAGCGTCCCGGAGGCCAGCCGAGCCCGGACAAACGCGGATACATGCGAACCGGATCGCCGCCGAGCGGCCTGTCGCCGGTGCCGCACAGATCCCGACGGTTCACGCCGATATCGCGAAGTTGCTCATCGCTCAGTTGATCGAGGCGGCGCACCTTGCGGCGGATCGCCCGGTATGTCCGGTATCCGTCCACCAGTTGGCGGAATCGACGCCGCACGCCGGCGCCGGGATCGCGCAAGCGCGCACCGCCACGGGACGGAAAGGGCATCGGATATGTTCGCATCATGTCGCTCATGGCAGCCTCCAGCATGTTTTCCCAATGTCACGATGCCAACATAAGGCGGCTTGATTATTCAGAAAAACGAATTAAATTAACCGCTATATTCAAAAAATCTGAACGACAACTGATGGGTTGTCGTCGGATTTCCTTGGCGCGGCCCGGGGCCAATGGCGCAAACCCGGGCCAATGGCGCTACCCCGGGGGGCGCAACCCGGGACTGAATCCCGGGACACGGGCGCGGCGACGCATTGGAGGCGGACGGAACCATGGACAAGACCACCTCTCCCCATGCGCCGCGTCTGGCGTTGCCGCATCTCGACATCGACCTCTTGAAGGCGTTTGTGGCCATTGCCGAAACCGGCAGCTTCACCAAGGCGGCAAAAGCGGTGTTCCGGACCCCTTCGGCGGTATCCATGCAGATCAAGAAGCTGGAGGAGACGATCGGCCGCTCGGTGTTCGACCGCGACAACCGGACGGTGACGTTGACCCGCGACGGTGAACTGCTGCTCGGTTACGCCCGTCGCATGATCGATCTCAATCGCGAGACCATGGCCCGGTTTCTGACGCCGGAAGTCGAAGGCGTGGTGCGCCTGGGGGCGACCGATGATTTCGCCGAATACACCTTGCCGGACATTCTGCGCCGTTTCGCCGAAATTTTTCCCCATGTCACAATCGACGTCGTCATCGACGACAGCGACGCCATGCTTGAGGAACTCGCCGCGAGCCGGCTCGACATGGTTTTTGTCAATTCCCTGGGTTTGCGCGATTTCGGCGATGATGTTCGCGTCGTCCACGAAGAGGAGCTTGTCTGGGCCGGTCTGGCCGGCGGCACGGCGCATACCCGCGATCCGCTTCCTGTTGCCATGTGGAGCGAGGGCTGCATTTGGCACAAATTGGCGGTGCGCTCACTCAAACCCCTAGGGCGCGAGCATCGCATCGCCTTCATGAGCGGCACCACCTCCGGCCAGCGCGCCGCCATGCTGGCCGATCTCGCCGTGGCGCCCTTCCCCAGGCGGCTGGTGCGGGCGCCGCTCGTGCACCTCGCCAAACGCGACGGCATGCCGGCGATCGGCAAATTCAAGGTTGTCGTCAAGATGAGCGAGAATGCCGGTCCGGCCGCCAGGCTTCTGGTCGACGAAATCGTCCTGTGCTGTCGTTCCTAGCGCCGCCGCCGGAATTTCTCCGCCGCTTCGCCGGCCCGGTCGCCGGGCTCTAGCTGTCCGGATCGAGGGGCTCGGTGCCGACCGCCGCGCCCTCCGCGTCGGTCCGGATCTTCTCCACCCGCGCCTCCGCCCGCTTCAAAAGGGCGTCGCAGCGCGCCTTGAGCGCCGCGCCGCGCTCGTAGATGGCGATGGACTGCTCCAGTGGCACATCGCCGGCCTCCAGCCTGGCGACGATCTCCTCCAGTTCCTCCAGCGCCCTCTCAAACGGCAAGTCGGTGATGTTTGCCGCCGGTTTGTCCTCTGCCAAAACCGATACCTCGCTTGATTGCCGGGCCGTCGCGATCCGTCGCCGCCCGATGCGGTTTACCCGCAGTTCTCAGTTCACGTTCATCAGTTCGCCGACATGAGCCGCCGCCGACAGCCCCAGACCGGTCAGATCATAGCCGCCTTCCAGCAGCGACACGATGCGGCCGCCGCACACCCTGTCGGCAACGTCCATCAGTTTTCGTGTGGCGAGGGCGAAATCGGCCTCGTCGAGTGCGATCTGCGCCAGCGGATCGCGCCGATGGGCATCGAAGCCGGCCGATATCAGGATCAGGTCCGGATCGAAGGCTGCCAGTGCCGGCAGGATTTTCGCGTCGAGCGCGTCCTGAAACACCGGTCCGCCGTCGCCCGGCGAAAGCGGCGCGTTGAAGATATTGCCGGCGCCGGTCTCCCCGGCCGCCCCGGTTCCGGGGAACAACGGCATCTGGTGGATCGAGGCGTAGAGCACCGACGGGTCCGACCAGAAGATTGCCTGGGTGCCATTGCCGTGATGGACGTCGAAATCGACAATGGCCACACGGTCTGCGCCATGCGCGGCCTGGGCATGGCGGGCGGCGATCGCGATAGTGTTGAAGAGGCAAAAGCCCATGGCCGTTGCCATTTCGGCGTGATGGCCGGGTGGCCGCACCGCCGCGAAGGCGTTTGACGCCTCCTTGCCGATGACCGCATCCACCGCGCGCAACGCCGCCCCGATCGCCCGCTGCGCGGCAATGAGCGATCCCGGCGAGGCGACCGTGTCGGGATCGATGCGGGCAATCCCGCTGTCGGGAATATCCCTGGCGATGTCGGCGATGTATCGCGCCGGGTGCACCAGTTCCGCGACCTCAAGCCCGGCCAGCGGCGCTTCCTCGCGCGACAGCGCCTGAAACGCCGCCCGGTCGAGGGCTGTGTGCAAGGCCCGCAGCCGGTCCGGCCGCTCCGGATGGCCGGGTGGCACAAGGTGGTCCAGAAATGCCGGATGATGAAGAAGAAGCGTAGTCACGCACGGAGCCCTGAAGATCGAAGCCAGTGTTAGCGCACTTGGCGGCCGGAACAAAGCGCAGTTGATGCTTGGCCGCCGCCGCCGCCGGCATCCGGGCCCGGAAACGATCCGCCCGCGCCGCAATCCCGGCCACGGCTCAATCGGCGTCTGCGGAGCCCGGACGCGGCGCCGCCGCGCGCGCCAGCCGGTCGTTGATCGCCGCCCCGAGCCCGTAATCGGGCACCGGCGCTACGGCGATCGCAACTGGATCGGCGGCGTCAAGATCGGCTAGTGCCGAGTAAAGCGCTGCGGCGGCTTCGCGCAGATCCCCCGCCGGACTGAGATTGCGGCGTGCCACGGCCTGCTCGGCGCCGGCAGGGGAAACCGGGCCGAAAGCGAGCAGCGCCTCGCCGGGCCGCACGCGCTCGGCGCCCCGCCGCAACGGGGCCCGTGGCGCATAGTGGCTCGCCAGCATGCCCGGTGCGGGGACCGCCTCGCCGGCCGCCGCCGCTTCCGCTGGCATTTCAGGCGGCGCCTCCAGCGCGGTGGCGAGCGCTTGGGCAAGCGTGTCGGCCGGGATACCGCCGGCACGCAGCAACTGCGGTGTGTCGCCGGTGAGGCCGACAATCGTTGATTCCACGCCGACCGGGCAGGGGCCGTCATCGAGGATCAGCAGATCCTCATCGTCAAACTGCGCCGCGGCATCGCCGGCCCGGGTGGTCGAAAGCCGTCCCGACAAATTGGCGCTCGGTGCGGCGAGCGGATTGCCGAACGCGCTGATCACTCGCGCCGCCACGCCGTCCGGCTGGCGGATGGCGATGGAGGCCAGGCCGGCCGTTGCCAGCGGGTGGACGGGGCAGGCGGGTGCCCGCGGCAACACCAGGGTCAGCGGTCCGGGCCAGAATCGCGTCATCAGCACGCCGGCACGATCGTCGCAGGCGGCCAGTTTGCGCGCCATGGCCTGTCCGTCCACATGGCAGATCAGCGGATTGAAGCGGGGCCGCCCCTTGCGCTCGAAAATCCGCGCCACCGCTTCGCCGTTGGTGGCATCGGCGGCGAGCCCATACACGGTCTCCGTCGGGAGCACCACCGTTTCGCCGCGGCCGAGCGCAGCGACCGCGCGTTCGATTGACAGGGGATCAGAAGCGTTGATGATCAAGGCAAAAGGCACCGGTGGTTGCGGACACTGGCCTTTGGCGTCTGGCTGACGGCGCGTCAAGACCGGCACCGCCGTCCGGTCGGCCGGCCCGTGATGCCAAGCGGCGGCGGACAGGGTCTCAACCGGGCCCAACAGAGGAATGAGGCCATGTATCGCGCACCGCTTGACGAGATTGCCTTCACCATGCGCCACGTCGCAGGTCTCGGCGATGATTCGCAACCGGCATCGCAGGGCGGCGTGCCGGACCTCGACGACGATCTGCTCCAGGCCATCCTGTCGGAGGCCGGCCGCGTAGCCGCCGACGTGCTCGCCCCGCTCAACACGGTGGGCGACGCCACACCTTCGCGGCTGGAAGGCGACCGGGTGATTACGCCGCCGGGCTGGCGCGAAGCCTACCAGGCCTGGTGCGCCGGCGGCTGGAACGCGCTCACCGGGCCGGAGGATTATGGCGGTCAGGACCTGCCGCTTCTGCTGTCCGCCGGCGTCCAGGAAATGTGGAACGGCGCCAACATGGCCTTCGCGCTGGCGCCGATGCTGACCACCGGCGCGGTCGAGGCGCTGGGCCATCATGGCGCCGATTCCCTGAAGGCCGCCTATCTGGAAAAAATGGTGTCGGGTGTCTGGCCGGCGACCATGAACCTCACCGAACCACAGGCCGGCACCGACCTTGGGGCGCTGCGCGCCCGCGCGGAGCCCGCCGGCGACCGGACACACGGCGGCGCGACGTACCGGATCTTTGGTGAAAAGATCTTCATCACCTATGGCGAGCATGACCTAGCGGAGAACATCGTCCATCTGGTGCTCGCCCGGCTGCCCGATGCGCCGCCCGGAACGCGGGGGATTTCGCTTTTTCTCGTGCCGAAATTCCTGCCCGGCCCCGACGGTGCGCCCGGGCTTCGCAACGATCTTTTCTGTGCCCGTCTGGAAGACAAGCTCGGCATCCATGCCTCGCCGACGGCCCGCATGGTTTATGGCCAGGATCATCCCGGTTCCGGGCTCGATGGACCCGGCGCCGTCGGTTGGCTGATCGGCGAACCGCATCGCGGGCTGCATTGCATGTTCACGATGATGAACAATGCCCGGCTGATGGTCGGTGTGCAGGGCGTCGGTATCGCCGAGGCCGCCACCCAGCGCGCCACCGCCTATGCGCTGGAACGCCGCCAGGGGCGGGCGCCGGTCGGCGGCGAAAGCGGCGGCGACGACGCCAGTGGGGATCGCATCGCCGCCCATCCCGATGTTCGCCGCATGCTGCTTGCCATGCGGGCGCGGACGGCGGCGGGCCGGGCGCTGTGTTATGCCTGCGCCTACGCCCACGACCGGGCAGCGGCAGCCGGTGACGCCGCGGCGCATTGGCGCGCCCGCGGCGAATTGCTGACCCCGGTCGCCAAGGCGTACGCGACCGATTGCGCTTTTGAGGCCGCCTCGCTCGGTGTCCAGGTCCACGGCGGCATGGGCTATATCGAGGAGGCCGGCGCTGCCCAGTATCTTCGCGATGCCCGCATCGCCCCGATCTATGAGGGCACCAACGGCGTTCAGGCGGTTGATCTGGTCACCCGCAAGCTTGCATTGGCGGACGGCGGCGCGGTCGCCGGCCTGATTGCCGACCTGCGCGGCGTCGCCGAACGCGTGGCGGCATCCAACCGCGCCGATTTCGGCAATATGGGTATCCGCATCGGCGCGGCGATCGACGATCTGGAGAAAGCCGGTGACATACAGCGCGCCAGGCTGACCGACGGCGATGTGGCGGCGGCGCTCGCCGTGGCGACGCCCTATCTGCGGCTTTTCGGCATCGCCACCGGGGCGGGGTTGCTGGCGCGCGGCGCACTCGCCACGCCGGGCGGCCAGTCGGCGGCCGGCGACATGCGTATCGCCGTCGCTCGTGCCTTCGCCGCCCAGCAGGCGCCGGCCTCGTCGGGCCTTTGCGCCGAAATCCGCGATGATGCCGAAGCCGTTCTTGCCGCCGGTCTGGAATTGTTGGGAGACCTGTCATGAGCGGATTGGCCACAGACACCGGCGCCGATCTTGCCGTGGCACGCAAGGGCGATGTCCTGATCGTCCGCTGGAACCGGCCGGACAAGAAGAACGCGCTCACGGGCGCCATGTACGACGGTGCGGCCGGTCTTCTGGAAGATGCCAATGGCGATGACGGAGTGGCGGTGATCGTGTTTTTCGGGCTTCCGGGCGCCTTCACCGCGGGCAACGATATCGGCGATTTCCTGCGCATGGCCGGCGAGGGCGCGGCCATCGGCGCGCCGATCCTGCGTTTTCTGCGCGCACTGGTCCGGGCTGACAAGCCGCTGATCGCCGGCGTCGACGGTCTGGCGGTCGGTATCGGAACCACCATGCTTTTTCATTGCGATCATGTGGTGATGAGCGACCGCACCGTATTGCGCACACCCTTCGTCGATCTCGGGCTGGTGCCCGAAGCCGCCTCCAGCCTGATCGGCCCGCGGCTGATGGGCCACGCGGCGGCCTTCGAGCTGCTCGTGCTTGGCCGCGATCTCGATGCCGCCGGTGCCCGCCGGGCCGGTCTGGCAAATGTCGTCGCCGAACCGGCACAGGTGGAGGAAACAACCCTTGCCACCGCCGCCGCCCTTGCCGCCAAGCCCCGCCAGGCCATGCTTGCCGCCCGCCGTCTGCTCAAGGGCGACCGCGACGCCCTCCTGCGCTGCATCGACGAGGAAGCCGAGCAGTTCGCCAACCGTCTTGCCTCGCCGGAGGCCCAGGCGGCCTTTGCCGCCTTCATGACCAGGAACACAACGAAGGACCGACCATGAGCCTTGCCGGAAAGACCTTGTTCATCACCGGGGCGTCGCGTGGTATCGGCCTGGCGATCGGCCTGCGTGCCGCCCGTGACGGTGCCAATATCGCCATTGCCGCCAAGACGGCCGAGCCGCATCCGAAGCTGGAAGGCACGATCCACACCGCCGCCCAGGAACTGGAAAAGGCGGGCGGCCGGGCCCTGCCACTGATTGTCGACGTTCGCGACGAAGCGTCCGTGGAGACGGCAATCGCGCAGACCGCGGAAACCTTCGGCGGCATCGACATCGTCGTCAACAACGCCTCCGCCATCCAGCTCACCCGCACACCGGAAACCGCCATGAAGCGGTTCGATCTCATGCACCAGGTCAACACCCGCGGCACCTTCATGGTCACCAAGTTCGCGCTGCCTCACCTGGAAAAGGCCGCCAATGCCCATGTCCTGATGCTGTCACCGCCCCTGGACCTGCGTAAATACTGGTTTGCCCCCCACGTCGCTTATTCCATCGCCAAATACGGCATGAGCCTGTGCGTCCTGGGTTTTGCCGCCGAATTCCAGACCCGCCGGATTGCCGTCAACGCGCTCTGGCCGCGCACCACCATCGCCACGGCGGCGATCGCCAACATCGTCGGCGGTGATGCAATGATGCGCGCATCACGTACGCCGGCCATCGTTGCCGATGCCGCCTACGCGATCTTCAACAAGCCGTCCGATGCGTTCACCGGAAATTTCTGCATCGACGACTCGCTGCTCGCTGCCGAGGGCGTGACCGATTTCGATCAGTACCGCGTCGACCCCACCGTCGCACTGACCCCGGACTTCTTCGTGCCCGCCGATTCCGTCCCCCCGGCGCCGCTGGGGCCAGTGGAGGGCAGGGACTGACCGGGACCGGCGCCGTGCCGCCGCCGGAACCGTTCCATTTGTGATAGAATACTTCTGCATTTCAATGAAGGCGGGTGGATTGTTCCATGGCATCGATCAAGTTTGCATCGTGGAATGTGCGGCAATTCTCCGATAATTCGGCCCGGATCGCCCGGGTCCTGGATCTGTTGGAGCAAAAGGATCCCGATGTCTTCGCGCTTTTCGAGGTGCGCGGCCGCGACGTCTTTGCCGGCCTGACGGCGGGCATGCCCGACCACATGGTCGCCATCACCGAATGGACCGACCAGGCCAACATGGAGACCCTGATCGGGGTGCGCAGGGACCTCAATCCCTTCATCACCTTTCGCGAGGAGTTTCGCTCCAAGGTGCCGACCCTGCGCCCCGGCACCCTGGCCACGTGTCGCGACACGCCGATCGGCCATATCGGCTTTTTATATGTGCACACCAAGTCGTTCGATGAACCGCGCGACTGGGGCCTGCGCGACGACATGTTCAAGAGTGCCGCCTCCCTGAAGCGGGCCATCAGCCGCAGCTTCGGCGACGACAATGCCCACCTGATCGTCCTCGGCGACCTAAACACGATGGGCATGAGCGCCGCCTACAATCCCATTTCCGACCTGACGGCGGACCAGGAACTGGAATTCCTCGACCGCCGCATGGCCGCCGCCGGCATGCGCCGCCTCACCAAGACCAGCCATGAAACCTGGTGGAACGGCAAGGACAATTGGCAGCCCTCCGCCCTGGACCACGTCTACGCCGCCGGCCATCTGGATTTCGCCGACCAGAACGGCGCCGAGATCGCCGCCTTCGGCTGGCCGGAAAAGGCGACGAAAGCGCAGAAGAAAGCCTGGATCGGGAAGTTTTCCGACCACGCCATGCTGTTCGGCGAACTCAATCTGGGATAGGCCGCTGGCCGGCTGGCCCAACCGCACGACGTACGACGCCAGATCGCGCGACGCCGTGCCGTACCGCAGAGCCGTACCGCCGGTCAGCCGGCCGGTCGTCTAGTCGGAGGCGTCCTTGCGCCGCTTCTCCATCAGCGCGGACAGTTCCGGATCGGCCGTATCCGGGAGCGCGATCAAAAGCCGGACCAGCAAATCGCCGCGACCCTTGGCGCTTGGCAGGCCCTTGCCTTTCAACCGCAGCACCTTGCCGGAGGAAGATTGTGCCGGCACACGGACATGGACCTTGCCGTCCAGGGTCGGTACGGCAAGCCGCGCGCCGAGCACCGCATCGGCAAGATCGACCGGCAGGTCGCAGCGCAGATTGGACCCGTCGGCGCGGAAGAGCGGATGCGGCACGAATTTCACCGTTATCAGCGCGTCGCCGCGCGCACCGGGCGAACCGGCCGCGCCCTGACCCTTCAGGCGGATAACCTGGCCGTCCCGCACACCCTTGGGCAACGACATCGCCACCGACCGCCCGCCGGGCAACGACACATTCATCTTCTTCGCCGCGGCGATGTCCTCAAGCGTCACCGCCACGCTGGCCCTGACATCCTTGCCGCGGGCCGACGCGGCGCGCGCCTGTGCTGCGCCCCGCTCGCCGGGACGTCCCATGCCGCCGAAAATCGAATGCAGCAGGTCTTCGGCGCCCTCAAATCCGCTTGCCTCGAACTGGGTATCGCCGCCGGGCCCTTGGGAGAAGCGGAAGCCCCGCGTGCCGCCGCCGAACGCCTGGGCGAATGCCCGCGGATCGATCCCGCCGGCCTGTCGCCCGAAACCTTCAAACCCGCTGAATTTCGGATTGCCTTCGGCGTCGATCATGCCGGAATCGTACTGGGCGCGTTTTTCCTTGTCGCTGAGGATCTCGTAGGCCTGGTTGATTTCCGCAAAACGCGCCTGGGCGCCGGCATCGTCGGAATGCCGGTCGGGATGGTTTTCTTTCGCAAGCTTTCTGTAGGCCCGCTTGATTTCCGCCTTGTCGGCGGATTTGCCGAGCCCAAGCACCTTGTAGGGATCGCGCATGGATGTTCGCCCGGTGATGACTTCGTTACCGCGAATATGGCGACTGAAGCCGGCATTTGCCAGTGTTTGCCGGCATTTTGTCGGCGATTTCGCCGGAACCGGCGGACCGGTGAACGGACGTCAGATCGGTTTGTTTTCTGCGCTGCCGAGCGATTCCACGACGACCGGACCATCGCCCTGGCGGCAGGCCTTGCCGAAATAGCGGTGGACACCTTTCAGGCTGGTCACCGTCGCCCCGAACAGCCGGCAAAAGCCGCTTTCCGATTCTGCCGGTTCCTCCAGCGCCACCCATGTCCCCGACGAACCGGTCTGGCCGTTTGTCCATTGCAGCGGTTCTGCCGACACGGCATCGAGGATTGAGCGGGACGTCACCTCGCTGATCACGCGGGCATCGGAATAGGCCAGCGAATCGGGAAGATCGCCCGGGACTGTGGCTGCCGGCCGCACCGATCCGGTGACGACCGGTTCGTCGCCGCCAGTCAGGCTGCCCATCGGGATCGTGATTCCGGCGCAGCCGCCGAGCCCGGAAAGGCCGAAAAGCGTGGCGCACAGGATCACGACGTCCCGGCCGCCTGACCTATGGCGGGGGCGCAAGATCCCATGGTATGGCAAACGCGCTAACACCAATCGGGTTTCCCTGACGATGAACGAACCAGGCCAAAATGCGGCATCAGAGTTAACAACCAGTGACTTTGCCGGTGAAACCGATCCATTTGAACTGTTTGCCCGCTGGCTGGCGGACGCGAGGCAGGCTGAGCCAGAGGACCATAATGCGGTCGCCCTGGCAACCGTCGAACCGGGTGGTATGCCCAATGTTCGCATGGTTTTGCTAAAGGGTTTTGATCGTTCCGGGTTTGTCTTTTTCACCAATCTGGAGAGCAATAAAGGCGAAGAGTTGGCGACAACGCCGAAAGCCGCGCTTTGCTTTCACTGGAAATCGCTGCGCCGTCAGGTTCGCATCCGCGGCACGGTGACCCCCGTCGACGCCGCCGAGGCGGACGCCTATTTCGCCAGCCGTGCCCGCCTCAGCCAGATCGGCGCCTGGGCAAGCCGGCAATCACGGCCGCTGGAAAGCCGTTTTGCCCTGGAAAAAGCGGTCGCCGCCGTCACGGCCCGCTATCCGGTCGGGGCGATCCCGCGGCCGCCGCACTGGTCGGGCTTCAGGATCGATCCGGTCGCCATCGAATTCTGGGCAAACCGCGCCTACCGGCTTCACGATCGGGTCGTGTATCGCCGCAATGCGCCCGGCGACTGGCTGGTCTCGCGGCTGTACCCGTGACCGGAGGAGGGGTCGGTGCGCAACTGCGGTCACAGCCTGTCCACGGTCAATGTCACGATCTGTTCACAGTCAATTTAGTCGCTGGCGTCGGCGCGTGGTTCTAGTCTGGACCATGGTTCGCTGCCTCTTGAGATCCGGATCTGCCGCATCGCCATGCGCCAAAGCGGTGCTTGGCGCGGCATTCTTGTGGGCCGGATTGTTCGCTGTGCCCGCCGCCGCCGACCCGTGGCAGTCGGTCCGGCTCAATGTGCCGGGCGGCCCGGTGACCGAGATTCGTGTCAGCGGCCGGCAAACCTTTGTCCTTGCCGGCCGGCAGTGGATGGAAGTGACGCCCTGCGCCGGTCACCGCTTCTGTTTTACGCCCCGGCGGCCGCCGCCGCGCCACAAGGCTCCGGCCGGCGCGTTACCCGATGGCGGGCTCGCCCGCGCACCGGGCGGCGGCATTGCCCGCGCCTGGTATGGCGCACCGACCCGACGTTATGCCCACGGCATTCTCGGCGACAGGATCGAAGCCGGCGAACTGGTGGCGGTTGCCGGCGGCGCGACCTATCGGGCGGATGCGCCCGATGGCGGCGTCTTTGAGGATCTCACGCCGCGGATCGCGGACCTGGACGGTGACGGGCGCAATGAGGTGGTGGTCATCGAAAGCGGCGCCGGCGCCGGTGCGGCGCTCGGCATCTACGGTCTGGTCCGGGGACAACTGACGAGGCTCGCTGCCACACCGCCAATCGGCCGGACCAACCGGTGGCGCAATCCCGCCCTCATCGCCGATCTTGATGGCGATGGCCGGCCGGAAATCGCCGAGGTGGTCACGCCCCATATCGGCGGCACGCTGCGGATCTGGACCTATGGCGGCCCCGGCCGTCTGACTGAACGAGCGCACGCTGCCGGCTTTTCCAACCACGCCATCGGTTCGCGCCAGCTCGGCCTGGCCGCCGCACTGGATGTCGATAGCGACGGCGCAACCGACATCGCGGTCCCGGCCGCCGACCGACGCGCGCTGCGGATCGTCAATCTGGCGGGCCAAATGCTGCACGACAGGGCGGCCGTGGCGCTGCCGGCGGCGATTGCGTGGCCTGTCGGGGCGATCGGAAACGAGGCGGGCGCTGCGTTCATTGTCGGTCTGCGCGGCGGCGCGCTCCACGCCGTGGTGCCCCCGACACGGCGATTTTATTGCGCCCGCAACCGCCACGAGGAGCGGCTGCTGTTTGTTGCCGAATATGAAGGCGGCGAGCGTCGCAGGCGGCTTGCTGCATCCGGAGACGACTGGTGTCTGCCGCGTGCCGGCCTGCGCGTGATCTGGACATTTGCCGATGCCGACGCCCTGGAAGGATGCAGCCGGCTGGTGGGGGAAGAGAGCGGCCTTGTGTTGCGCGCCTTCTCCGCTTTCGACAATTGCACCTGGACGCGCGAGGACTAGGCATCGCGGTCGCGGGCCACGCCCATGCGCCCGCCCGGCAAGCGGCTTTTTCCGCTACTTCCGATAGGTGACGTAAAAGATGTGGCGGCCCAGCGCACCGGTCTGGCGAAGTTTTTGCGACCAGAACGGCCGCACATAGGTGGCGTGGAAATGGGTCGAGCGCCGGATCGGTGTCGCCACCGGACCGGAGCCTTCCGTCAGCACCCTGCGTGCCACGGTCAGCGACCGCGCCCAGGCCGCGGTGTTGCGGGCGATTTCCGGCTTGCCGTCGCAGGCGAAGGAGAACTGGCAGCGATTGGGCCTGTGCCAGTTTTGGAAGACCACCTCGCAAACCGTATCGGGATAGTACCGGTTGCGCACGCGGTTCGCGATCACATGGGCGACCGCATACTGCCCGGCAATCGGTTCGCCGCGGGATTCAAAATAGATCGCCGTCGCCAGACAGCGCAGGCTGTTTTGGGCGAAATTCGGCGCCCGTTCGGTGGCATCGATTTCGGCGACGGTAAACAGCGGCTTGGATCGGATTGCCATGACCAGACCGTGATCGGTAACGCGCAAATCGCTCGGACCCGGCCTGACGGTGCGGGCCTGGGGATGGTCGGTGGCACTGACGATGATCGCCTCGGTCGGTCCGATCCGGCCGGTTGCAGGGAATGCGGCTGTGTGCAGGCGCGCCGATATCGTCGCCGAAAACACCGATGCCCGAGCAAGCAGGTCGCCCAGTTCTTCCGCCCACGCGACGATGATCCGATGGCGTGGTGCGGCCGGTACCGCAATTGCGCCGATCGCCGGCGCTCGCCAGCCGCTTTGGGCAAGGGCGGTGAACCGGTTGTCGGCCGGACCCGGCCGCACGACCGCCAAGGCTTCGATTGGATGATCACCGGTCGGCAGATCATCGGTCGGCCGATCATCGGTCGGCAGGAAATCCGGCGCGTTGGCCTGCGCTTTGACCGGAGCGGCGTCGGCCGTGTTGCCCTGGGCGTGACCCGCACCGTTGAACGCCTTTGCCTGATGCGGCAGCGGGCGGGACAGATAGGCGGGATCGGTAATCCGGATATCGGTCGGTCCCGGCGGCGGTGTCGCCGATCGCGGTCGCATCACCGCCCCGATGCCGCCGCCCCTTGCAACCGGTGTTGCCGCGGTGACAACCCGGCCGGCATCGGTGAGGCGCATGTCGGCGGGCCCCGGCCGGATGGCGGAGCCCGGGTTTGCCGCCCCGCCCGCCGCCCAGGCGGCGCCGGGCAACAAACATGCGGCGATCACAACCGCCTTCGCCACCGCTGTCGCCTTGTGTGGCGGCAATCGTGAACCAAACCGTGCAGCAAACATTTTCGCTGGCCCCCCGACCTGAAGATATCTTCAAGACCGGTGAATGATCGCAGCGAATACTTTATCGATTGTGGAAAGAAACGGTTCTTTTTAAGTAAAAAGCAAATTAACATCCCGGAAATGGGTATTAAAATTGAAAAAACAGGTAGTAAACAAACAGGTATTGTTTTTGCTTAACTTGCCGTAAATCCGCGTCGCAACATGTCCAGGGAAAGCAGCGTTATCAGCAGTTTGAGCGCGATTCGGAACCCGCGCTCGGGCAGATTGTGTAGGATTCGGGTTCCGGTAAGGGTTCCTAAGAAACCGCAACCGATTATCGCCGCCACCAGCGGTAACCATGGTGCAAAAGCGAAGCCGGCGGCGCCGAATACGGCCGCCTTGAGGATGTTCTGGGCGCCGACGCAGGCGGCATTTGTTCCGACGAGCACGCGACGTTCACTGATAACCCGCGACATGATGGCCATCACGATCGGCCCGGTTGCCCCGACAAACAATGTCAGAAATGTTGAAGTCAGGCCGCCGAATGCGACCATCGGTCGCCCGATACGGCCTCGTTTGGGCAGCGGCAGCCAGACCATCGCCAGCACGAAAAGCCCGAGGCCGACAAGATGGACGGAACGCGGAATGGCGATCAGGGCGAAGGACCCGATCGCCGCGCCGACAAGGCCGCCGGCCAGGAATATGGCAAACAGGCCGCGGTTGATGCGCCGCCAGTGGACGGCTGCCCGCCCGATGTTGGAGCCGAGCTGGACCAGGCCATGCACCGGAATAAGCGCGCCGATCGGCACGATCGGCGCCATCACCGCGAGCATGGCGATTCCGCCGCCGATCCCGAACACGGCGGACGTGGCGCTGGCGAAGTAGCTGGCCGCAAGGAGCAGGAGTGCCATGCCGGGGCTCACCGTCTCCGGCAGCAGGGAAGATATCCAGTCCATGGGCTGACATTTCATTGTCGCCGGCGCCGGTCAAGCCGCAGGACGGCGAAGGCGGCCGCGACAGGGTGTGTTCGCTGAAGGCGCAGGCGGCGCAACAGGCCGGGTCCGATTCCCGCTCGCTATTGTTTCAACAATCGTTTAAATAACGAAACTTTGAAGTGGCGACCGGCCACCGGTCCACTAGGGTGCCGGCGGTGCCGGCGGTGCCGGCGGTTTGCGGCGGCGATCATGGGGTCGGTCGCCGGCACCGGGCAGTGACAAGGGGACGACAATGGGCGAGATAACGACGAATGTGAATTGGCTGGCGGTGATCGTCGGCGCGGTGTTGGCCTTCCTTCTGGGTTGGCTTTGGTATTCACCCAGGCTCTTCGGCACCAAGTGGGCCGAAGGCGTCGGCGTTGATCTGGGCGCCGCCGGCGACATGCCGGTGGGAGCCTTGGTTAGCCAGATTGTCGGCCTGTTTCTGTTGTCCTGGGTGGTCGGCGTCACAGCGGCGTCGAACGCGCTTCTCACCTTCATCCTGATCGTTCTGGCGATTGCCTGCCTGATGGCGTCGGGCGGCATGTTTGCCAGGAAGTCGGCCTATGCCGTGCGCACCGAGGTCGGCTATCTGGTGGCCGCGGCGGTTGTCATGTTTCTCGCCCAGGCAATCCTCTAGGCGGCGCCGCCCGGTGATCCGGACCGCAGGGCCGGGGAACCGGCGAGGCTGAAGGCGCGGTTCAGGGCCGGTTCAGCGCCGGCCGGCGATGATCGGTGCATGATCGGTGCATGATCGGTATATGGAAGGCGGCCGCGACGGCGCGCCCGATGCCACAGGAGCCCGCGCCATGAAAACACCAGTGATCCTTGCCGCCGTAGTCATTGTGACGCTGCTGGCGCCGGCGCAGGCCGCGCAGACGGAACTGGTGGTCTTCGTGACCCCGCGTCTCGTCACGCCGCCCAAGGAGGAGAAGTCCCGAACCGTCGGTTTCGGCACCTTCGTCGTCCGCGACCGCAAGCCCGCCGGCAGCACCGGGCAATAGCCCCCCGTCGGCCGGTCCGCCGCCGCCGGCGAAAGGGTCCGGCCGGCGCGGGTGGCGGCGCGGTCTTGTGTCGTGCCGGGCGTCAGTCGGCCGCCTTGCGGGCCCGGTCGTAGGCGGCCTTGAACTTCAGCGCCAGTTCCTTGGCCGCCTCGCCGATTTCTTCCGCGCTCTGGTCGAGCTGGGTCTTGGAGATGAAGCCGGTCCACTCCTTTTCGATGCGGTCCCACTCATCCTCTGCTTCCTTGGTGCCCAGGTGCAGTTGCAGGCGCAGTTCGTCGCGCATGCGCCGCATGTCTTCCACCAGCTTGTCCCATTCGTCCATATCGTCCTCCTGTGTCTGCTGATTGCCCATATGGTGCCAGCGGGGTGGGGACCGCAAGCCGCGCGCGACATTTCGCCCGCGGCTGACAGGGCGCCGGCGGCGTGCCGGCGTCGTCTGTGCCGGTGTGTCGGCGATGCCGGGCGCTCCCCGCTTTGGCAATGACACGCCACGCCGCGCCCGCCCGTCCGGACAGGGGATGTTGGTCCGGGCGGAGCGGCAGGGCAACACGGGTGGGGACGGATTGGAGCAGGGGCGGGGAGGGAACAAGGCGCCGGCGGGGAGGAAAAGAATGCGCGGGCAAGGCATTTCCGGTAGGGCAATGCGATGCAACGTTTTTTCGCCCTGCCGCTATTGGTCCGGTTCATCGCCGTGAACACGCTGGCCGGTGCGCTGCTCGGCTGCCTGGCGGCCGGTGCCCTTCTCTATATCGACGCCGGCGGGCTGGGCGGCCTGTTCGCCCGCTCCGACAGCGACCCGGCAGCCCGCATCCCGCTGTTCATCCTCTATTTCGGCTCTTTCGCGGTCACCTTCGCCACCGGCTTTGTCGGCACGGCCGTGTGGCTGTACGGGGGTGGGGAAGGGGAGTAAGCCCCGCCCTGCTTCCGCGTCATCCTCGGGCCGCACATCCTCGTCGTCTTCGGGCCGCCCCCTTTCTCCCCGGGCCGCACCCCCTCGTCATCCTCGGGCCGCACACCCTCGTCATCCTCGGGCTTGTCCCGAGGATCCAGGGATCCCTGTGTGCAGGCGGATTCCCGGGACAAGCCCGGGAATGACGAAAGAGCCGATCGATTGTCGACTCAAGCGACGTCCTTCGGTTTCACGGTCTGGTCGCCGTGCCCGGCAAGCAGGCCGGCGATGGAGATATCCTCGTCCAACGCCTCTCAACGCAGGCCCATGGGGTTGATCTCGACGGCGGCGTGTTGGGCCGGGCTGGCGTTCAGCAGTTTGGGAAACCAGGCGAGCGGCACACCGATGGTGCGGCCGTCGGTCAGATCGACCCACATCACCTGGTCGTCAAAGCTGACCTGTTGCCGAAGTGGTCACAAATTCCAATTTGTTCCCAATTATATATTTTTTACTATCAAATGGGCTCATCTTCCTGAGATTGAAGGTGTAGAACTTGGTAAGGCAGTGGCTTTCCCTTCTGGCGGATGCCATATCTTGTTGTTATTCGGCGAGCAAAACCATAAGAAACATTGCAATGTTGGCAGATATTATCGATCGAAATTAGACTCTCGGCTATATTGCGAGGAACAAGAAAATAAAGAGCAAACTCTTCAGCTTGGCGTTCAACACTCATATTTTTATAATTCACCAATTTCAATATTTCTTGTTCTCCTGCGAGGAGAGATTTCGGAAGCTCGCTATGTAAGGCTACATGTCCAAGTTCATGCGCTAGAATCTCTCTCGCCGAGGGATGGGGCTTGGCGCCGGCGCTTGCTTCATAATAATCTTCTCGAACTTCAATGCGAGTAGGTTTATATTTTGTAATAGCTTTATTATCTGGGAGTTCGGACAACTTCTTTGGTATTAGCGCAAAATGGGGAAGTAATTTTGGAAGTTCGTTCTCTAAGAAAGGAAGGATGGGAACAATTATATCGGTTTCTGGGCAAGCACGTTTTCGCCATGCCTTGGCAATAGATTCTAAATCCGAAGAATTCTTAGAATAGTCAAGATAGTCATGTCTTTGAGCCATCTAATCCTCGCTTCAAAAATGCATCCAAGCTTCGAATTTGGGCTGGAGAGAAATTCCGAATATTAGTCAACTGTCTACTTAGAAACCGGCTTTGTTTTTCATTAAGTCCCGGTAATGTAGTTGGAAATTTCGGCTTGTTACTCAGCTTTATTAGTGTTTGATGATCAATTAAATCAAGGTTTAACAAAGAGGAAAACTGATGAACATACTTGAGACTTATAGCTGATTCGGTAGTTTCGAGTCCAGCTATTTCCGTCGCCGACATGCCCAGCTCGGATGCCTGGTAGGATAGTGTCATACCTGCCCGAATCCGGTGCTTTCGGCACTCCAGCCCAAAGGTCGTCAAAGCAGCTTTCATGTGTTCATCTTCCCCCTAACTACACCCGCTCGTGCTCCCGCACGTGTCGCATTTCAGGCATGTGCCGTTGCGGACCATCGTGAAATTGCCGCATTCGCCGCAGCTTTCCCCCTCATAGCCCTTCATGCGCGCCTGCGCGATGCGCTCCTCGCGCACCGACCGGTCGCCGGCATCCCCGGTGGCGACCGCGCCCGCCGCCTCGGCGGATGGCTGCGGTTTCGCCTCGCGCCCCGGCTCACGCCTCGGCTCGGGTTTGGGCGCATTGGCGGCATAGCCGGCCGGTTCGGCGTCGGCCGCCGTCTCCGGCGCCGTTTCCGCGTTCAGTGCGGCGGCAATCGCCGCCACGTCCCCGGCCTTGGCCTGGGAGATCGCCGTGACATTGGAGCCGGCCTGCGCCGTCGGGCCCTCGCCGGACGGCCCGCGCCCGCTGCGCCCGAAAAGCGGCAGTTGCGGTTCGGCGCGCATCAGCCCGCGCGACACCGGCACCGGCCGGTCGGCGTCCACCCCGCCGCCCAGCGTCGTGGAGCCGATATCGTCGGGCGAGACATGGGCCAGGTCGTGCCGGTCCAGATAGGAGACCGCCAGTTCCCGGAACACATAGTCGAGGATGGAGGTGGCGTTCTTGATCGCCTCGTTGCCCATCACCATGCCCGCCGGCTCGAACCGGGTGAAAGTGAACGCCTCCACATATTCCTCCAGTGGCACGCCATATTGCAGGCCGAGCGAAATGGCGATGGCGAAATTGTTCATCATGGCGCGGAAGGCGGCGCCCTCCTTGTGCATGTCGATGAAGATCTCGCCCAGCCGCCCGTCGTCATATTCGCCGGTGCGCAGATACACCTTGTGGCCGCCGACAATCGCCTTCTGGGTATAGCCCTTGCGCCGGCCCGGCAGCTTCTCGCGCTCGCGCACCGCCCGCTCCACGATCCGCTCGACAATCTTCTCCGTCATCTTTTCCGCGATCACCGGTGCGGCGGCGGCCGCCGGCAGGGTGGCGATCGCTTCCACCGTCTCGTCGACCTCGTCATCGTCGTCGGCGATCAGCGAGGCGTTCAGCGGCTGGGACAGCTTGGAGCCGTCGCGGTAGAGCGCATTGGCCTTCAGCCCCTTCTTCCACGACCGCTCATAGGCCGCCGTGCAGTCGGCGACGACGGCGCTGTTGGGCATGTTGATGGTCTTGGAGATGGCGCCGGAGATGAACGGCTGCGCCGCCGCCATCATGTCGATGTGGGAATTGACCGACAGGTAGCGCGCGCCCAGCCGTCCGCACGGATTGGCGCAGTCGAAGACCGGCAGGTGTTCCTCTTTCAGGCCCGGCGCGCCTTCCAGCGTCATCGCCCCGCAGCAGTGGATGTTGGCGGCCTCCACGTCGGCGGCCGAAAAGCCCAGCGCCGCCAGCATGTCGAACGCCGGGTCGGCGAGCTGTTCGTCGGTGAAGCCCAGCACCTCGGTGCAGAAATCCTCGCCCAGCGTGAACCGGTTGAAGGCGAACTTGATGTCGAAGGTGGCGGCGAGCCCGGCCTCGAGCTGGGTGAGTTTTTCCACCGTGAAGCCCTTTTCGGCCAAGGCGTGGTGGTTGACCCCCGGCGCTTCGGCCAGCGTGCCGTGGCCGACCGCGTAATCGATGATGGCCTTGATCTGTTCCTCGTCATAGCCGAGCGTCGCCAGTGCCTCCGGCACTGCCCGGTTGATAATCTTGAAATAGCCGCCGCCGGCCAGCTTCTTGAATTTCACCAGCGCGAAGTCCGGTTCGATCCCCGTCGTGTCGCAGTCCATGACCAGGCCGATCGTCCCGGTCGGTGCGATCACGGTCGCCTGCGCGTTGCGGTAGCCATGGGCTTCGCCCAGCGCCAGCGCCGCCTCCCAGGCGGCGGTGGCGCGCGCCACCAGGTTCTCGCCGTTCCCGCCCAGCGTCCGGCAGGCGGCGTGGTCGAGCGGCACCGGTGGCGTCGACAGCGCCTCATAGCCGTCGTCCAGGCCATCGGCGGCGCGCTTGTGGTTGCGGATGACCCGCAACATTTGCTCCGCATTGCGCGCATAGTCGGGAAACGGCCCCAGTTCGCGCGCCATCTCCGCCGACGTTGCATAGGCCACACCGGTCATGATCGCGGTGATCGCGCCGCACATCGCGCGCCCTTGCGCCGAATCATAGGGGATGCCCGCGGTCATCAGCAGGCCGCCGATATTGGCATAGCCCAGGCCCAGCGTGCGGTATTCGTAGGACAGTTTGGCGATCGCCTTGGAGGGGAACTGCGCCATCAGCACGGAGATTTCCAGCACGATGGTCCACAGCCGGGTGGCGTGCTCGAAAGCGGCGGTGTCGAAGTTCTTCTGCGCATCGCGGAACTGCAACAGGTTCAGCGACGCCAGATTGCAGGCCGTGTCGTCGAGGAACATATATTCCGAGCACGGATTGGAGGCGTTGATCGGGCCGGCAGCCGGACAGGTATGCCAGTCATTGACGGTGGTATGGTACTGGATGCCCGGATCCGCGCTCGCCCAGGCCGCATAGCCGATCTGCTCCCACAGCGCCCGGGCCCGGACCGTCTTCACCGGCTTTCTGGTAATGCGCCCGATCAGGTCCCAGTCCTTGTCCGCTTCCACCGCGGCGAGGAATTCGTCGGTCACCCGCACCGAATTGTTGGAATTCTGGCCGGAAACCGTGAGATAGGCGTCGGAATCCCAGTCGGTATCGTAGGTTTTGAATTCCAGGTCGCGATAGCCCTGGCGCGCGAACTGGATCACGCGCTGGACATAGTTTTCGGGCACCTGGGATTTCTTCGCCGCCCGCACCTCGCGCTTCAGCGCCGGGTTCTTGTTGGGATCGAAGCAGTCGCCGTCCGGCCCTTCGCAGTTCACGCAGGCCTTCATGATCGCCGACAGGTGTTTGGCGACGATCTTGGAGCCGGTGACCAGCGCGGCGACCTTCTGCTCCTCCGTCACCTTCCAGTTGATATAGTCCTCGATATCCGGGTGATCGATATCCACGACCACCATCTTGGCCGCCCGCCGGGTCGTGCCGCCGGACTTGATGGCGCCGGCCGCCCGGTCGCCGATCTTCAGGAAACTCATCAGCCCCGACGACTTGCCGCCTCCCGATAGCCGCTCGCCCTCGCCACGCAGGCGCGAGAAGTTGGACCCGGTGCCAGAGCCGTATTTGAACAGCCGCGCCTCGCGCACCCACAGGTCCATGATGCCGCCCTCGTTGACCAGGTCGTCGGCCACCGACTGGATGAAACAGGCATGGGGCTGGGGATGTTCGTAGGCCGTCTTGGACTTGGTGAGCTTGCCGGTCTGGAAATCGACATAATAATGGCCCTGGCCGGGGCCATCGATGCCGTAGGCCCAGTGCAGGCCGGTGTTGAACCACTGCGGCGAATTGGGGGCCACCTTCTGGGTGGCGAGCATGTGGCGCAATTCGTCGAAGAAGGCGCGGGCGTCCTGCTCACTGTCGAAATAGCCGCCCTTCCAGCCCCAGTAGGTCCACGTGCCGGCCAGCCGGTCGAACACCTGGGTGGCCGAAACTTCCGGCCCCGCGCGGTCGGATTTCGGCAGTTCCTTCAGCGCGTCGGTGTCGGCTTGCGAGCGCCACAGCCACGACGGAACGGTGTTTTCCTCCACCCGTTTCAGACGCACCGGGACGCCGGCCTTGCGGAAATATTTCTGCGCGATGATATCGCTCGCCACCTGGCTCCAGGCCTTGGGCACCTTGATGTCGTCGAGCCGGAAGACAACCGAGCCGTCCGGATTGCGAATTTCGCTGGTCGTCGTGCGGAATTCGATGTCCGCATAGGGCGACTGCCCCTCTTTGGTGAAATGGCGCTCAATGCGCATGCCCCAAACTCCCGTCTTCGTGTCCCGTCTCGATCCCGCCGCGCCGCCGCTTCCGTCGTGCCGCTGCCCTGTCGTGCCGCTGCCCTGTCGTGCCGCCGCCCTGTCGGTGCCGGCGGACAATTCGTCCGCCATGACGATGGTCCGGGCGGCAATCCGACCGTTACCGCAACAGCGGCTGTTGCCCCGGCCGGCGCGTTACATGCACCACTTCACTCCAACCCAAAACCCTGAATATAGTATTAAACAGACCATTATCCACTACATATTGTGTCTCTGAGCCACATCCGCACGCCGGCAGCCAGCCGGTGAACAATACCTCATCCGTCGTGCGACCCGCTGGCGTTCGCACACAAACACCTGTCCGCAAAATGTATCCATTTCGCGTCAGACAAATACGCATACCGGAAAGATGTGTTCCGGATGTTTTCCGCTACAAGCTTCCGCAACACAGGATTCGCACGCTATCCAAACAGGCCGGAAAGCGTCAACCCGCTTCTAGGGCTTGTGGCAAAAAAATATCCCAGCACCCACATCCTGTGGTTCGACCGCCGGGATCGGCGTTCGTAGCCCGGCAATTCCGGTTCGCGATTGTGGAAAACTCGGCCAACCGGGTGGAAATTCAACCATGGCGATTGATGATCGCCGAAATGCCGGGCCGGCCGCTAGGCACGGACCCGATTCTTCCGTAAAAGCGACCCCGGTCCGGAGCGAAGCCGGGCGCCGGCCCGGATAGGCCAAGCGCGACAGGCCAAGCGCGGCTGGCCAGGCGCGGCTGGCCAGGCACGGCAGGCCGGACATGGCAGGCAAGGGGTGGCAGGCGGCATGGCGATGACAATCCATATTTTGAACGGCCCGAATCTCAACCGCCTTGGCTCGCGCGAGCCGGGCATATACGGCACCGCCACGCTTGCCGATATCGAAGTCGCCTGCCGCAAGCAGGCCGCCGCGCTCGGCTGCGAGATTGTTTTCCGGCAAACCAATTCGGAGGGCGAGTTGATCGGCTGGCTGCATGAGGCCGACCAATCCGCCGGTGTCGTTCTCAATGCCGCCGGTTATACCCACACGTCGGTTGCGCTTTACGATGCCATACAGGCGATCCACGCGCCGGTGGTCGAAATCCACCTCAGCAATGTCCACGCCCGCGAATCGTTTCGCCACCGCTCTATCCTGGCCGCCGCCGCCAAGGGCGTGATTTGCGGATTTGGCCGGGACTCTTATCTGCTTGCCATGACCGCGCTTGTCGGGTTTCAGTCGGGCTGAGGGGGCCCGGACACGATATTGCGCACCAGGGACTGTATGGACAGGAGCCGACAATTGTGTTCGGAACGACTTGTGTGAACGGGATGGCTTGATGGCGTCAAAACCGAAAAACCTTATCGACGGCGACATGATTCGCGAACTGGCCGCGCTGCTCAACGAAAGCGACCTGTCGGAAATCGAGATCGAGCAGGATGATTTCCGCATTCGGGTTGCGCGCGGATCGGCCGCGGTCAGCGTTGCCGCGCCCGCCGCCGCGGCAGCCCCGGCCGCCGCCAAGCCGGCGGAACCGGCGGCCACGGGCGGACCGCCCGCCGATCCCGCCCGTCATCCCGGCGCCGTCCCGTCGCCGATGGTCGGCACCATCTATCTGGCTCCGGAACCTGGCGCCCGCCCCTTTGTCGATGTCGGCGACACGGTCCACGAGGGTCAGACGCTGATGATCGTCGAGGCGATGAAGCACATGAACGAAGTGCCTTCGCCGCGGGCTGGCAAAGTCACCAGCATCCTCGTTGAGGACGGCCAGCTTATCGAGTTCGGCGAACCGCTTCTGGTTGTCGAATAGGCGCCGGGAAAGGCCGCCAGCCCATGTTCTCCAAGGTCCTGATCGCCAATCGCGGAGAGATTGCCCTCAGGGTCCTGCGCGCCTGCAAGGAACTCGGCATCGAGACGGTCGCGGTTCATTCCACAGCCGATGCCGACGCCATGCACGTGCGGCTGGCGGATGAAAGCGTCTGCATCGGTCCGCCCGCCGCCGCCCAGAGCTACCTCAACATACCGAGCATTGTCTCCGCCTGCGTGATCACCGGCGCCGATGCCGTCCATCCCGGCTACGGCTTCCTGTCGGAAAACGCCCGCTTCGCGGAAATCCTTGATGCCCACGACATCACCTTCATCGGCCCGTCGGCGGAGCACATCCGCCTCATGGGAGACAAGATCAAGGCCAAGGAAACCGCCGAACGGCTCGGCATACCCGTCGTGCCCGGATCGAAGGGTGTGTTGACGGATGTCGCCGAGGCGCAACGGCTCGCCGACGACTTCGGTTATCCGGTTCTGATCAAGGCCGCCGCCGGCGGTGGCGGTCGCGGCATGAAGGTTGCCGAAAGCCCGGCGACGCTCGCCACTGCCTTCCAGACCGCGCGCGCCGAAGCCAAGGCCGCCTTCGGCAACGATGCCATGTATCTGGAGAAATACCTTGCCCGACCGCGCCACATCGAAATCCAGGTCATCGGCGACGGTCAGGGCAACGCCATCCATCTCGGCGAGCGCGACTGCTCGCTCCAGCGTCGCCACCAGAAGATCTGGGAAGAGGCGCCGTCGCCGGCGCTGAATGCCGGCGAACGCGAATCGATCGGCGCCACGGTTGCCAAGGCCATCGGCGATCTCGGCTATTCCGGCGCCGGCACCGTGGAATTCCTGTATGAAGACGGCGCGTTCTATTTCATCGAGATGAACACCCGCCTGCAGGTTGAGCATCCGGTCACGGAGGCGGTCACCGACATCGATCTGGTCGTCGAGCAGTTGCGGGTCGCGTCCGGTTCGCCGCTATCGCTGTCGCAATCCGACGTTGCCGTCTCCGGTCATGCGATCGAATGCCGGATCAATGCCGAAAATCCGCATACCTTTGCGCCGTCGCCCGGTCGCATCAACCACTATCATCCACCCGGCGGGCTGGGGGTGCGTGTCGATTCCGGCGTCTATCAGGGCTACGCCATCCCGCCCCACTACGACAGCCTGATCGGCAAGCTGATCGTCACCGGCCGCACCCGGGTGGAATGCCTGATGCGCCTGCGGCGGGCGCTTGACGAATTCGTCATCGACGGCATCGAATCGACAATTCCCCTGTTCCGCGAACTCCTCGACGAGCCCGATATCGCCAACGGCCTCTACGACATCCGCTGGCTGGAAAACTGGCTGGCCGGGAAAGGGGAGGCGGCGGACAAGGCAGCGACCCGGTGAGCGGCGGCCCGCACCCCGACTTGAAAATCACGCCCGAAATTGTGCTCAAGGCCTATGCCTGCGGCATCTTCCCCATGGCCAATTCCGCCGACGATCCCGGCCTCTTCTGGGTCGAGCCGGAAGAACGCGGCATCTTGCCGCTCGATGCATTTCACATTCCGCGGCGACTGGCCCGCACGGTCCGTTCGAATCGCTTCGAGGTCACGGTCGACCGGGATTTTGACGCCGTCATCGATGGGTGCGCCCATCAGATGCCGGGCCGCGAATCGACCTGGATAAATGCCGACATCCGCCGGCTCTACGGCGCCCTGTTTGACCGCGGCCACGTCCACACGGTTGAGGCCCGGCACGAGGGGCTGCTGGTTGGCGGGCTTTACGGTGTCTCGATCGGCGCCGCCTTTTTCGGCGAGAGCATGTTTTCCCTCCGGCGCGACGCTTCCAAGGTGGCGCTGGTGCATTTGGTCGGCCGGCTGAGGCGCGGCGGCTACCGGCTTCTCGACACCCAGTTCGTGACCGATCACCTGGCCCGGTTTGGCATCGTCGCCGTGCCGCGCGACCGCTATCAGCAGCTTTTGGAGGCGGCGCTATCCGGCCACGGCCGCTTTACCTGTTTCGATCAGGATCCGCTGCCCGTGGACGGCAG
This sequence comes from Afifellaceae bacterium, assembly GCA_965216515.1. Classification (GTDB taxonomy): domain Bacteria; phylum Pseudomonadota; class Alphaproteobacteria; order Rhizobiales; family Afifellaceae; genus CAXMRP01. The sequence continues at coordinate 147,380 of OZ244173.1, forward strand.
TTCGCTTTTGCAGTCGATCAGCCAGATATCGTAGACGGGATGTTCGACCGCGTGCAGGCCGGGGCTTGCCGCAAACATCCATCCGGTGAACAGGCGGCGGATCTGGTTGGAAAGGGTGATCTCGTCCACTTCCACGAACGTGGTCGTTTGCGCCGGCTCTGTCGGCGGCCGCGTGTTGCAGACCCGCGGCGTGACCTGCAGGGCGCCGAATTGCACGGTTTCATCGATCAGGACATCGAACGTGATGATCCGGCCGGTGATCTTGTCGAGCCCGGAAAACACCGCCACCGGATTGGAGATCGGTGCCGCCAGCGCCATTGTCGGCGCCAGCCACAGGGTCAGGATGAAAACAAGTGCCCGCATGATTCGCTTGCCGTTCCGCTATCCGCGCGGCCCCCATAGCGCTCCGGCGTGGCGAGGTAAAGGCATCCGCGCCGCCGGCCGCCGCGCGATCGGCGGATCAGGCGACCAGCCGGAACACCAGGCCGGCGAGCACCGCCCCTGTGAAGCCAAGGCCGAGATAGGCGGCAAACACGTCGCGCCGCACCAGTGACCAGACCGCCGCCATGGCCGGGATACAGCTGAACGCGCCGGCGACCATGAACGCCATCGCCGCGCCTGCGCTCATGCCCTGGTCCATGAGCCCGGCGAGCAGCGCCGGCGCCACATAACCGTTCAGATAGGCCGGTACGCCAACCAGGGCTGCCGTGGCAATCGGCACGATGCCGTCGCCGCCGACGAGCCCGGCGATCAGCGTCGCCGGAACATATGTGACCAGCAGCGCCTCCAGCACATAGGCCAGCGCCAGCCACTTGGCCAGGAACAGGGCGTTGGCGGCGAATTCGCGCGTGAACACCGCCCGCCGCGCCTCGTCGCGCCACATCGCCCAGGCCGGCCGGCCGGAAAACGGCGATGGCCCGCACCCGCAGCCGCCGGCGGCGGGCGCCTTCAGCGGTTCGGCGAACAGGCCGGCCCCGGCCAGCGCCCGCATGCCGAACCCGCCGAGCAGCCCCAGGCCGACCGCCGACACCGCCTTGCCGATGGCGAACGGCCAGCCCAGCGCGGCCGCCGTGATGAACAGCGTCGGCGGATCGATCAGCGGCGACGACAGCCAGAACGCCATAACCGCGGAAATCGGCGCGCCGAGCGCCAGCAGGCCGGCGATGAAGGGAATCACCTCGCACGAGCAGAACGGCGCCAGGCCGCCGAACAGGGCCGCGGCCACGATCATCCGTGTTTCGCGGCCCTCAAAGGCCCGGGCGATGACCGATTCCGCCCCCGCCGCCTTCAGATAGGCGATCAACAACACCGCGACAGCGATATAGGGCAGGGTGCCGGCAAAGGCCTTGAGCGCGAATGTGGTGACCGGCAACGCATTGCCGCTGTCGAGCGCCAGAACCGCCAGCGGCGCGCCGATGACGATCGTCCACGGCGTCGCGACCGCCCGCCGGATCGCCGACCGGGACCGGTGGTCGTGGCCCGCGGGCAGGGTCGTTGTCGATACGCCTTCGCTCATCATCGCCTCACGGTTTGGCGCCCGCCCGGCCGCGCCGGTGATGGGCATGGGCCGCCCCGACCGCCGGCACATCGGCGCAGCATTCTTTCAGAAGGTAGGCGGCGAGCGCCTCCAGATGGTCGAATTCCGCCCGGTTGACCACCGTGCGGCCGGATTTTTCCTGGTCCACCAGCCCGGCCGACGTCAGGAACCGCAGATGGTGGGCCAGCGTTGAGGCGGCCATGCCGGTGCGGGCCTGGATATCGCCCACCGACAGGCCCCCCGGCCCCGCCTTGACCAGCGCCAGCACAACGGCCAGCCGCGCTTCCGATCCGAGCGCCGAAAAGCCCAGCGCCGCATCGGCGGCGGCCAGGCTGTCGTATTCGGTGCCGTTTGAAGAAACCATAGAACCAGAAATATAGTTATATTGGGAAATGTCAACACCAGTGCCGGATTGGTCGCTGTCTTGTGTTGCGCCGGCGCCGGCTGTACCCGGTTCCGCCGGGAGGGACATCCCGATGCGTTGTCGGCGATCCACGCCATCGGCGCCCGCAATTGAAGCTGGCCCGCGCTGCTGGCCTCGCCGCTCGCAATCGGCGAAGATTGCGCGATGGCATTTTTCCAGGCGGTGGCTCCGGTGCTGACAATCAGAAATCTCAAATCCCGGCTGGTCGGACCGGTCAGTCTCGACGTCGCATCCGGCGCCTGTGTGGCGATCACCGGCCGCTCCGGATCGGGAAAGTCCCTGTTGCTGCGGGCCATAGTCGATCTCGATCCGGCAAGCGGCGATGTCGGCCTCGGCGGCACCGCACGCGAGGATATCCCGGCCTGGCAGTGGCGCCGGAAAGTCATGCTCGTGCCGGCTGAAAGCGGATGGTGGGCGGACCGGGTCGCCGACCATTTCGATGCCGAATGCGATCCGGCGCCGGCCCTTCGGCAGGTCGGCCTGCCCGCGGCGCTGGATTGGGACGTGGCGCGCCTGTCGACTGGCGAACGCCATCGCCTTGCCATCGCCCGCGCCGTTTGCCTGCAGCCTGATGCAATGCTTTTCGACGAGCCGACGGCGGCGCTCGACGCCGAATCTGCCGAATGCGTGGAAGCGCTGATCGCCGACCAGCGCGCTCGCGGTGCGGCGATCCTGCTGGTGACCCATGACGCCGGCCAGGTCGCCCGGTTGGCCGATCGGCATCTGGCAATGGATGCGGGTCGGTTGACGCCGTCCCCGACCGAGGAGGCGGGTGCTGGGGCAGGCGAGGCGGCGGGCCACCGGCCGGCACACCCATGACAGGCTATATCCCGCTTACCTATGCGGATCTGGCGTTTGCCTCGCTGTTTTTGCTCGTCAATGCCGGCCTGTCCCTTCTGCTGCGGCTGGGTATGGAGCGGCAGCTCCTTATCGCGGCCATTCGCATGGTCGTGCAGTTGATGCTCGTCGGCCTGGTCCTGAAGCTCGTCTTCACCGCGGCATCGCCCGGCATCACCCTGGCGGTCGCGCTGATCATGATTGTTTTTGCCGGCCGCGAGATCCGGGCCCGTCAGGAGCGCCGGCTTGCCGGTCTGTGGGGCTATGGTCTGGGCGCTGCCGCCATGATTGCCGCCGGCACGCTGGTCGCCCTTCTTGTGCTCACCACCCAGATCCAGCCGGCGCCCTGGTGGCAGCCGCGGATCGCGTTGCCCCTGTTCGGCATGATTCTCGGCAACACCATGACCGGCATCAGTCTCGGCCTCGACAGTCTGCACGGCACGCTCTATCGCGAACGAAACGCCGTTGAGGCGCAATTGTTACTGGGCCGTACGCGTTGGCAGGCGGCCGGTCCTGTTCTGCGCCGGGCCCTGCGCGCCGGCATAACCCCGATAATCAACGCCATGGCGGCAACCGGGGTCGTTTCCCTGCCGGGGATGATGACGGGCCAGATCCTGTCCGGCATCGATCCGCAGGAGGCGGTCAAGTACCAGCTTCTGATCATGTTCGCGATTGCCGGCGCCACCGGGCTGGGTGTGCTGTTCGGCTTGTTGGCAAGCCTTCTGAGGCTGACCGACAAGCGTCACCGGCTGCGTCTGGACAGGCTGGCGCCGCTGCCTCAGTCCGCCAGCACGGCGGCGAACCGCAGCCGCACATAGTCGGCATGCCAGTTGCCGGCCTCGTCGCACAGGGCGGGCCGCAGGGCCGCGATCACCCGCTCATGGGCTTCCTCGCTGCGCGCGCCGAACTGGTTGAAGAACGGCGCCCGCATGATCTCCAGCCACGGCCGCATGCCGGAGGCCAGCGGCGTCGGCCGGGCGAAGAGTACGATCTTTTCCACTGCCAACCCGCCGGCCCGGAGGCGGCCTTCATATTCTTCCGCGGTTGGGAAATACCAGGGCGCGGCAAGCGCAATGTCTCCGCCCATCGCCGCGCCGACGGCCCGCATGGCGGTGGCCACCGCCGCCACATTGCCGTGGCCGCCGAACTCGCCGACGAACCGGCCGCCGGGTTTCAGCGCCCGCGCCACCCCGGCAATCACCTTGTCGGGCTCGGTCATCCAGTGCAGGGCGGCGTTGGAGAACACCGCATGAAACGCACTGTCGAAATCGAGCGCTGCCGCGTCGCCGGCGCGCGCATCCAGGCCGCGTTCGCAGGCCCGCGCAACAAAGTCGGCGCTCTGGTCGACGCCGACAATGTCGGCCCCGGTGGCCGCGATTTTCGCCGTCAGCGCCCCGTCGCCGCAGCCCAGATCAAGGATGCGTTCGCCGGGTTTCGGATCGAGCCAGGCCAGCACCCCGGCCCCCAGGTCCGACACGAACCGGGCATGGGCTTCATAGCTGTCGGCCGACCAGGTCTGGCCGGAACCGGTGGTCGAGGAGGGGAGTTGTGTTGCGCCCATGCCCGCCTGTTCTCGCCTGCTGTTGCGTGCCTGCCAGTGTCCGGCTGCCAGTATCCGGCTACCTGTGTCCGCCCGCCAGCGTCCGGTTATCCGGCCGGCCGGCATCGCCGGATCGGGCGGTCGGCGACGAACGCAGCGACGGCCGGTCTGTGCCCGGTCCCCGCGGCTACCCGTTCAGGGTGACCAGGCGTCGTAGTCGCCGGTCACCTGTGGCCGGGCCTCCGGTCGCTGCATCGATCCCTTCGGATGATAGGCCGCCGCCGTGCCGGTCGGATTGGCGCGGTGCGGTTTCTGCCAGTCATGATCGACATGGCTTTCATCGTCCGGCGGCACATCGGCGCGATAATGAAGCCAGCCGTGCCATCCCGGCGGCACCGCCGAGGCATCCGCCAGACCGTTATAGATGACCCAGCGCCGGGTGCCGTTGCGTTCCTGGTAGTAGACATTGCCGGCGGCGTCCTCGCCGATGCGCTCGCCCTTGCGCCAGGTGTGGAACTGCGTGCCCATCGTCTGGCCGTTCCACCATGTGAAAATCTTGAGAAGGAAGTTTTTCACCGTACCGGCACCTTTCCTGTTACCTGCGCAACCTGTTGCCTGCGCGTCCTGTTGCCTGCATCTGCCGGCGCCGCGCCCGTTGCCGCCGTCATAGGCGGGATCGGCCCGGAAGAAAAGGCCGTCTGCCGGTCAGCACGTTACGGTTTGGCATTTGCGCGCAGCAATGATCCGCTCCTGTAACTTGTCGTAGCCAACGGCGCCGAACACCGCCTCGCCGCCCACCACATAAGATGGCGTTCCGTTGACACCCAGTGCCACGGCGATCGACCGCACCTCGTTCAGCGCATCGTCGACCATGTCGCTTCCCGCCAGTTCGTCGAGCGCGGCTCTGTCGAGCCCGAGATCGCCGGCGATGGACATCGCCTTTTCCCGGTCGGCCGGCCCGCCGCGGGTGAACATTTCACGGTGGAAATCCGCATAGGCCTCAGGCGCCTTTCGCGAGATGGCGATGGAGATCCGGGCCGCCTCCACGGAGCCTTCCGACAGGATCGGAAATTCCTTCAGGACGAATCTCAGATCGGGATTGCTCTCGATCAGCGCCATCATGTCGCCCAGTGCGCGCCGGCAGTAGCCGCAATTGTAGTCGAAGAACTCCACCACCGAGACCTTGCCTTGCGGATTGCCGAGAACAATCTGGTGCTCGCTGTCGAAGATCTGTTCCTGCATCTGCGAAATGACCCGCGACTGCTCGTCCCGTTCGTCCTGCTTCCTCTGCTGGTCGAGCGCGATCAGCGCCTTTTCGATGATGTCGGGATTGGTGAGGAGATAGTTGCGCACGATCCGTTCGATCTCGCGCTTTTCATCGTCGCTCATCTCCGCCGCCACGGGGGCGGCCATAAGCATCAGGATCGCGGCAATTCCGATTGCCATACGCAACAGACGGCCGAATAGGGTGAGGGGCAGGCGATACATTGCAATCTCCTTGTGCCGCCGGCGGGAACTACCGGCGATTCTGCGCGGATTTCGGCACCTTATACGCCAAGATGTCATCGGCTTGCAGCCATCCGGGCGAACCGCGTTTCAATTTTGCTTGAGCACGCTTGGCGTAGTTTTTTGCCGTTTTCACCTCGCCCTTGATCAGATGGCCGCGGGCCGTCGCCAGTTCGGCGTCGGCGATGCGCCCCTGCTTGGCCAGCGCTGTCGCCAGGTGCCGGTAGCCATCGGCGGCCAGCGGTTCCGCATTGAGCCCCTTGCGCAGATTGGCCACGGCATCGCCGAGCAGCGCCTGGTCGCCCGTTTCCAGCAGCGCATGGCCGAGCAGAATGCGCAAAAGCCCCGAATCCGGAGACAGCGACACCGCCGTTCGCAGCGGTCCGACCGACGCCTTCGCTTTGCCCGATTCCAACAGCGCCTGGCCCTTGATCTCGTGGAAGTAGGGGTAGTTCGGCGCCGCCTTGATCAACGCGTCGATCTGGCGGAGCGCCCGGCGCATGCTGCCGGAGCGGTAGGCGACAATGGCCCGCGCATAACGGGCCGGCATCGACGTGTCCCGTTTCGGATACCGCCGCTCCACCCGCGCCGGGCTTTCCAGGAAGGCCGACAACTTGGCCCGCATCATGGCGTGGCGCAGCACCAGTGCCTGCGAATCGGGTTTGTCCCAGTAGCGGCCGGCCGCCGCCGCGCGCTCAAGCTGCGCGATCCGTTCGCGCGGCATTGGATGGGAGACCACATAGGGATCGACATACTGGGCCGAAAACAGCGACTGGTCGGCGAACCGCTGGAATGTGCGGATCATGCCGCTCGCCGACTGTTTGGTGGCCTCAAGGTACTTCAGCGCCGCCCGGTCGGCCGCGGTCTCCTGTGCCCGCCGATACGACAACAGCGTCCGCAGCGCGATGGTCGGACCGAGGGTTGTCGCCGCCGCGCCCGCCTGTGCGCCTGTTCGCGAACCGCTCGACGAACCGGCGATCGCCGCGCCGGCGCCCAGCAGCGTCGCCAGAAGGCCGATCGCCTGGGCCCGGGCCATCTCGTTGCGCAAGCCCTGCAGATGGCCGCCGGCCAGATGGCCGGTCTCATGCGCCATCACGCCGATCACCTCGTTGGGCGTGTCGGACTGCAACAGCGCGCCGGTATGAAAAAACATCCGCGATCCGCTGGCCACGAAGGCGTTGAACGACCGGTCCTGGACAATAATGATATCGGCCCCGCGCGAACCGATACCCGCGGCCTTGAAGAGCGGTGCGGCATAGTCGCGCAACAATGCCTCGATCTCCGCGTCGCGGATGATCCGCACCGGCCGGTTTTGCGCCAGCGCCGGCACCAGGCCGGATACGAGCAGCGCCAGACCGGCGGCCATCAGGCGCCGGGAAAGCCGCTGCCGCCGGCGTGCGGAGGATGCGGCGGGTCGAGCCGGGTTTCCGGCGCGCGGATCGGTCTTCCAGCGGGTTGGCAAGGTGCGGTCCTTTGATTTGCCTGGTTCTGCCTGCCGGTTCTGTGCGTCAAGGTAGGGTCGGCACCGGGCAGGGTCAAACGCTTGCCGCAGGCGGCGCGATATGCCGCCCGGCCAACCGAAAGACCTTGCCTGCTTGGCCCGGCCGGGACACAAGGACCCGCAGGTTTGTTCACAATTGTGACGGATCGGTGATGGGACGGATCGGGGATCGGGAGACCCATGGCTTCCAAAGACAATGTTGCGGGCGCGGCCTGCCGGCCGGCAAGCTGGGATCGCCCCTCGGCGCGCAGCGATGTGGCGCCCTTTATCGCCATGGATGTCATGGCGGCGGCGGCCGACCTGGAGGCGGACGGTCGCGACATCGTCCACATGGAGGTTGGGCAACCCGGCGCGCCGGCCCCGGCGCCGGTACTCGCCGCCGCCCGCCAGGCACTGGAAGATGGCCGGCTCGGTTATACCGAATCCCGCGGTGTGCGGCCGCTGCGCGACCGCATCGCCCGGCACTATGCGGAGACCTATGGCGTCGATGTGCCCAGGGAACGTATCGTCGTCACCACCGGCTCGTCGGCCGGCTTCAACCTGGCCTTTCTGGCCGCCTTTGATGCCGGCGACCGCATCGCCATGGCGGCGCCGGGCTATCCGGCCTATCGCAACATCATCCGGGCGCTCGGTCTGGTTCCCGTCGAAATCCCTGTCGGGCCGGAAAGCCGCTGGGTGATCACAGCCGACATGGTCGCCCGCGCCCGCGCCGAAGGGCCGGTCGACGGCCTGCTGATCGCCAGCCCGGCCAACCCCACCGGCACAGTCACCGCGCCGGAAGAGCTGGGCGCGCTTGTCCGCTATTGCGATGACGCCGGCATCCGCTTTCTGTCCGATGAGATCTATCACGGTCTTGTCCATGAAGGCCGGGCGGAGACGGCCCTGCGGTTCACCGACACCGCTGTCATCATCAATTCGTTTTCCAAATACTACTGCATGACCGGCTGGCGGATCGGTTGGATGGTGGCGCCCGAAACCCTGGTGCGGCCGATCGAGCGGCTCGCCCAGTCGCTTTACATCTCCGCCCCCGACCTCTCCCAGCGCGCCGCCGTCCACGCCTTTGATGCCGCGCCTGAACTGGAGGCGATCAAGGCCGTTTATGCCCGCAACCGGGCGCTGCTGCTGGATCGCCTGCCGGCCATCGGCTTTGACGAGGTGGTGCCGGCTGACGGCGCGTTTTATGCCTATGTGTCGATTGCCCGCTTTTCCAACGACTCCCGCGATTTCACGGCCCGCCTCCTGCGCGAGGCCGGTGTCGCCGCCACGCCGGGGCTGGATTTCGACACCGGCCGCGGCAACCGCTATGTCCGCTTTTCCTTCGCCGGAACGGAAGCGCGCATCGCCGAAGGTCTGGAGCGCCTCGGCGGCTGGCTGGCTGACCGGCCGCGGTGACTGGCGCGCCGGCGCAATTTCGGCCGATGATCGATGATCGCAGCGATTGAGGGCTTTTTTCTCGGTGGCGGGCTGATCGTCGCCATTGGCGCCCAAAACGCCTTTGTCCTGCGGCAGGGGCTGGCCCGGCGGTTTGTCTTGATGATCTGCCTGGTCTGTGCGCTGTCCGATGCCACGCTGATCGCCCTTGGTGCCGCCGGGATCGGCACCCCGGTTGCCGGTTCGCCGGCCCTGTTGGCAGCGGCGACGATCGGCGGCGCGCTGTTCCTGGCTGTCTATGGCGTGGCCGCCGTCCGCCGCGCCTGGTCCGCAGGCGCCCTTCAGGTCGCCGGATCGAAGCGGCCGGCCGACAGGGTCGGCGCCCTGGCCACATGCCTCGCCTTCACGTTTTTTAACCCGCATGTCTATCTCGACACCCTCGTCCTCATCGGCGGGGTGTCGGGAACCTATGCGGACCGGGACAGGATTGCCTTCGCCGGCGGTGCGATGGCCGCCTCGTTCGCTTGGTTTTTCGCGCTTGGTTACGGTGCGCGGGCGCTGGCGCCGTTGTTTGCGCGCCCGTCGGCCTGGCGCCTGCTCGACTTGGCGATCGGTGCCGTGATGTTTGTGCTGGCCTGGGGCCTGGTGCGGTCGATCAGGTAATCGGCAGCGCCGCCGACCGGTCCCAGGACGGGTCGGCTTCCCGCGTGCCGGCACCGCGGACCTGCCGTCCGCTCATGTGCGCGGCCGCGGCGGCGACCGCGCCGATGCCCAGGTTGTGATAACGCTGTTCCAACTCGCCGGCGGCCCGGAAGGAGGCAAGGCGTTTGAGCAACTCCGCTTCGCGTCGATCGTATGGCATCTTCAACATCCGCTCTGCTGATAGCCGGTACACATGCCGGCTGAACGGACAAATTGTCTCAAATACGACTGAATGACGCGTTAACGCGGTGCCCGTATCGGCGGATCCGGCGCACTTATTGCCGGTCAGTGTTGCCGGTCGGTTAAGGCCGGTTCGCAAAGCGGCGAAAGAATGTCGGGCTCGCCGCGCAATTGCTCAAAGACGGCCAGCGATGCCCGGGCGAATGCGACAAGCGCATCATCGGCCTCCGTCGCGTCACCGAATGTCGTCTCCACACCTTCGCGCGAGACGAAGATCAGCGCCGTCTCCTGCGCCGCGTCGATCCTGACCACCGCATGCTCGCCATCATTGTTGCCGCCGGATTCACCCGGCAGGATGAAAAGCAGTTCCCCGTTCACCGTCGCCGCCGCCTCGCGGAGACTCTCCGCCCAGGTCCGCTCGCCATTGTCGGCGACGTCGAATGCCATTGCCAGATCGAACCAGGGCGCGGCGAACCCGACTGCCGGGTCGGCCGCTGCCATTTCGGCCGCTTCGGCCGTGTACGCCACATGTTCCATGGGCCCTGTCTATAGGCTGCAAACGGCAACACTTGGTTAGAAAAGCGGCAATTTCCCGTCGATTTCTGGGATTCCGCTTCAAGGTTGGCAGCATGGTTAACAAGGTCCGGCCGGCGCGCGGTTTGCACGGTACCGATTTTCCCCGGAATGCCAGCCTCGGTGCGATCAGGGGTTGCAGCGCCGGGCCCATGGCGCGAAGGTAACGGCTGGCAAAACAATGGTCCGGACCGTCGGTTGAGGGGCGGCCCGAAATGTGTGGCGTGAAGGGCAACCGGTTAGCCATGGTGTTGCGTCGATGTGAACATGGGCTGGACGGACAACCGGTCCGGCAGTGGGGTGATCGTGCGCGGCCGCCGACGGGCCGGCCGGTCAACCGTTGTGAACTCAACCGTTGTGAACTCAACTGTTGTGAACACGGGGTCGGGATTCGGGCCGCGATCCTGGTCCGGAGGCTGGCCCGGATTTGGCCGGTGGCCGGCACGCCCGCACCTGCCGTTGGGCCGGCCCGCTCATGAGTTTCCGCGCCCGGATCCCCGATTCCCGCACAGCCCGCCTGGCCCGCATCCTGGCGACGCTCTCGCTGCCCATCCTTGTGCTGACCGGCCTCGGCAACCGCTTCGGCATCGTTGGCGCCGAAGCGCTGGTGCCGTTGCTGGCGATCGGGTATCTGAGCGCCGTACTGGCCGCCACAACCGCGGTTCTGTCCCTGGTCTGGATCTGGTTTTCCGGCGATCGCGGGGCGGCCAACGCGCTGGTTGCGTTGGTCTATGCCGTGCCGGCGATGGCTATTCTGGGGCTGTTTGTCTATTCGCTGTATGTCTTTCCCCAGGCCCGCGATATCGCCACGGAACCGGAGCAGCCATTGTTGTTCTGGTCTTCGGCGATGCCCGAAGGGGCCAATGCGTCGCCGACCCCGGCCACGGTCCAGGCGGCCGCCTATCCCGACATCGCCGGCCGCGTTTATCCGCTCGACATGGCGCGTGTGTTCGGCGAAATCGAGAATCTGATCGCCCAGCGCGGCTGGACGGTCGAACTGCGCCAGCCGCCGTTCGGACCGGGCAGCTATGGCCGCATCGAGGCGACTACCCGAACGCCGCTGTTCGCCTTGCGCAACCATGTCGCCGTCCATGTCCGCCAAACCGGGGAGGGCGCCCGCGTCGACATGCGCTCCCGCTCGCATCTCGGTCGCCATGATTCCGGCCGCAACGCCTCCCGCATTCGCGCTTTTCTGGCCGACCTCGACGATGCGCTCCACGGCTACCGCGACGAATTGCAGACCGCCGATCAGTCCGGTGCCCAGGACGCCGGTTCGTAGCGGCTGGCGAGGCCCGGCGGACCGGCCGTGACGACGATGCCGCGCGCCGCCAGATCTTGCAGATGGGCGAGCACGCTAAGCGCCGCCGCCGGCTCAAGCCGGTGATCCAGACCCGCGTAGAGCGTGCTGACGATGGCATCGATATCGGCGATCCCTGCCCGCACACATTCGACGATCGCCTGTTCGCGCGCCCGCCGGTGGCCTATCAGCGCGCTGACATGGGTCCGGGGATCGCGGATCGCCGGACCGTGGCCGGGCAGGTGGAGATGGTCGGCGCGCCCGGCCAGCTTGTCGAGCGAGGCCATGTAATCGGCCATGCGGCCATCGGGCGGCGCCACGACGCTGGTCGACCAGCCCATCACGTGATCGCCGGAGAACAGAACCCCGTCGCCCGCCTCCGTGCTGCCGGCCTCAAGCGCGAATGCCAGGTGATTGGCAGTGTGGCCGGGCGTTGCGACCGCCGCCAGCGCCCAGCCGTCTCCGGTGATCCGCTCCCCATCGGCCAATGCCGTGTCGGGACGGTGATCGCGGTCGACTGAACCGTCGGCGCCGGCCGCTGTGGCACCGCCCTTCCGGGCCGGGCGGTGGATACCGGCGCCGGCGATCGGCGCCCCGGTCCGCTCGCGCAGGATCCGGGCGCCCGGCGAGTGATCGGCATGGGTGTGGGTGACGAGGATCGCCACCACTGTCCGCGCGCCGACGGCAGCCTCGATTGCCGCCATGTGGCCGGGATCGGCCGGTCCCGGATCGATGATCGCCACGCGGTCTTCGCCGACCAGATAGCTGTTGGTGCCGGCAAATGTGAAAGGGCCGGGATTGGCGCAGACGATCCGTTTTGTCAGCGGCGCCACGGCGACAGCCTGCCCGTAGGCGGCATCGAAATTCCGGTTGAAGGTAAGGGCCATGGCCATTTGTTGCCTTGTCGCTGCCGGACGTCATGTTATAGGAAATCCGGAAGTCCGGAACCAACCGGTCGCACTGCCAGGAACGCAAGCAACGGGAAATCAAACATGAGTGTTGGAAGCGCAGCCCATCCGATCGTCGGACGCTATCTGCCGGCCGAAGGCCAGCAACGGATCGCCGTCCAGGTCATGCTGGTCGTTATCGGCAGCCTGCTTTTGTGGGCGTCGGCGAAGGTCAAGATCCCCTTCTATCCGGTTGAGATGACCATGCAGACGTTCGTCATTCTGGTCATCGGTGCCACATACGGTTCGCGGCTCGCTCTGGCCACCGTGCTTCTCTACCTGGCGGAAGGGGCGGCCGGCCTGCCGGTCTTCACCGGCGCGCCGGAACGCGGCCTGGGCCTTGCCTACATGGCTGGCACCACCGGCGGCTATCTTCTCGGGTTCCCGATCGCCGCTTTCCTCGTTGGCTGGTTTGCCGAACGCGGTTTCGACCGCTCGCTGCCGAAATTGCTCGTCACCATGGTGGCCGCTGACGCGATCATCTTCGCCCTCGGCCTCCTCTGGCTCGGCACGCTCCTGGGCTGGGACAAGCCGATCCTGGAATTGGGGCTGTATCCGTTCCTTCCCGGTGATCTTTTAAAGATCGCGCTTGCCGCGTGCCTTGTGGTCGTCGTCGCCCGGCGCAGCCGTTCCCGATCCGGCTGAACGGGGCAAAACCGGGCCGGGCGCCTTTGGCCCGTATACCTGCGTCGTGACCTGTGCCAATATTGCCGGAAGCCGCCCGCAACGATGACGGGCGGCAGGCCGGCGCAGATCCGGCCGCAAGGGGATATGGGAACGCCGGAGGCAGGTTCCGTGAACAGCAAGACGCCCGGTGGTGACGGCGGCCGGGCACCAGATGCAAACGCCGGAAAATCCGGCACCGGACAATCCGGTGCCGTACCACGCGATCCGGGCCCGCAGGCCACGGCTTCGCCGCCGGTTTCGCCGGCGCGATCCACCATGCCGGAGATCCGGTCGATCACCATTGACGACCTGAAGGCGGTACTCGCCGCCGGTTGGGCCGATTTCAAGGCGGCGCCCCGGCTCGGCCTGTTTTTCGGCGGGGTTTACGCCATCGGCGGGATCGTTCTGATCATCGCCGTCGTGGTCATGAAATCCGCCTATCTCGCCTATCCGCTGGCGATCGGATTTCCCCTGATAGGCCCGTTTGTCGCTGTCGGCCTTTATGAAACCAGTCGCCGGCTGGAGTCCGGCGAGCCCCTGGATTGGTCATCGATTCTCGGCGTCATCTGGCAGCAGCGCAAACGGGAGTTGTCGTGGATGGCTTTCGTCATCCTGTTCGTGTTCTGGGTCTGGCTGTACCAGATCCGCCTGCTGTTGGCCCTGTTCCTCGGATTCCGCGCGTTTTCATCCCTTGAGGCCTTCATGAACGTCCTGTTCACGACGACCGACGGCCTGATCTTCCTCGTTGTCGGCCATGTCGTCGGCGCGGTTCTGGCGTTGATCCTGTTTTCGATCACCGTCATTTCCTGCCCCTTGCTTCTGGACCGGAACGTCGACTTCGTCACCGCCATGATTTCCAGCGTGAAGTCGGTATTCACCAGCCCCGTGCCCATGCTCGGCTGGGGCGTCGTCGTCACCCTGGCGGTGATCGTGTCGGTGATTCCCGCCTTCCTGGGGCTGTTCATCGTCCTGCCGGTGTTGGGTCACGCCACCTGGCACCTTTACCGCAAGGCCGTTGGACCGGCCCCGGCCTAGCTACCGGGTCCGGCGGCGGACAAAGCGCCGCCGGGAAAACGACTCAAGATCAAGATCCCGCGGCGACCCAAGGTCCGGGGGCGATCGGCATGCAGTGCAGGCGCCGGCCGGGCACAAGCTGCGCCCCCGGCCGCGCTGCAGTTGGCGGCCCGATATTTCCGGCTGGCGGCCCGATATTTCCGGCGGGAATTTGGTTTGCGCGCAACCCGTTGTCTGCGCCTGCCGCCGAACCGATACCCGCATCGGTCAATTGCCCAACGCGCCAATGGCGCCCGGCGCAGACTTAGGCAACCGACGCCGGCACCCGGCGCAAGACCGGTTCCCGGTTCGGCGCGATCAACGATTTAGACCGCGTGGCGCGATCCGGTGAACGTCACGAATATGTCGGAATCGGGCGCCGGGCGCGCCGGCCGGCTACTTGCCGGGCCAGCCGTTCGCCGTGGCGTTGTTCTGGCAGGATTTGCGGCTCTTGAAGCCTTCCGATGACCGGCCGACCTGTTTGCCGTTCTTGGCGATCGACCGCCAGCGGAATTCACCGGCCTTGTCCTTGTAGAACTCCCACTTGTCCTTGTCGCCCTTGCGATTGGCGTTTTTCTGGCAGTCCTTTTTCTCGTTGTAGCCTTCCGAGGAGGCACCAACGATCTGCCCGTTGGACGCAATCTTGCGCCAGCGCCATTCGCCGCGCTTATCCTGATAGTACTGCGTCTTGACTTTCGAGTCGGCCATATCCTCTAGCTCCCTGTGGATATTTGTTGCCTCCACGCCACGATGTGTGTGATTCGGACACCACCTGTCACCCATCAATTGCAACAGTCCAAGAAAAAACGCACCGGTTGTGTGCGCTCCGTGCCGAATTCGGCCATCGGCACGGGTACCCGGGCCATCAGCCGTCACGCATGCGCGCGCCGGCCGGATCGAACAGCGGTTCGCTCTGGATCCGTGCGGCCCGTCGCTCACCGAGGATCTCGATGGCGAACGGCCCGCTTTTGTCGGCGGCCATGTCCGCCGGCACATAGCCCTGGGCCATCGACACCCCCTGGCCGTGGGCGAAGCCGCCCGAGGTGACCCAGCCGACGACGGTTGCCGCCGCCTCGTGCCCGTGCCAGATCGGCTCGTCGCCCAGCACGTCGGCGTCGCCGGCATCGACGACGAACGACACCAGCCGCCGCTCCGGGCCCGCCTCATTTTCGCGCAGCGCCGCATCGCGGCCGATGAAATCGTTCTTGGCGAAATCGACAAACCGCCCCAGCCCGGCCTCGAACGGCCCGTAAATCGGCCGGAACTCGCGGGCCCAGGTGCCGAAATTCTTCTCAAGGCGCAGCGACATCAGCGCTCGCCCGCCGAAAAGCCGGATGCCGAATGGCGCCCCCGCCGCCATCAGCAGGTCGTACAGGCCCTGCTGGTAGTCCGGCGCGACCCAGATCTCATAGCCCAGGTCGCCGGTATAGCTGATCCGGCCGATGCGCGCCGGGATCGTCCCCAGATCGATGTCCACAAATCCCATGAAGGGCAGGGCGCTGGCGCTGACATCGCTGTCGGTCACCGCCGCCAGCACATCGCGCGCCTTCGGCCCGGCAATCGACAGGCCGACCAGCGACAGGTCGAGCGGCCGCACCGATACCGAGCCGTCATCGGGCAGATGGGCGCCGAACCACCGCATGTGATAGGTCTCGCCGGCGCCCGACCCGAACAGGTAGAAGGTCTCCGCGTCGCCCCCGCCGCCATAAGCCGGCCGTGCGATAGTGAAATCGCCGATCAGCTTTCCGATGTCATTGAGCATGGGCGAGAGCACGATCCGGCCCGGCGCGGGCAGCCGGTTGGCCATGATCCGCGACAGCCACGGTCCGGCCCCGGCTCCCTTGACCTCGTATTTGGCGAAGTTGGAGATATCGGTGAGACCGACCGCCCCGCGCACCGCCGCGCACTCCGCCCCGACATGAGCGAAGTCGGTCGACCTGTGAAACGACAGTTCGTCGCGGACACCGGGCGGCGCGAACCATAGCGGCGATTCCAGGCCCCAGCTGTCGCCCATCACCGCGCCGTTGTTCACCAGCGTGTCGTGGATCGGTAGCCGCCGCAGCGGCCGGCCGGCCGGCAGTTCCTCGTTGGGAAAACGGATCCTGAACCGCCGCTTGTAGTTTTCCTGCACTTTGGCATGGGTATAGGCCGGACGCGCCCAGTCCCCGTAGCGGGCGACATCCATGCCCCAAACGTCGAAGCCGGGGTCGCCGGTATCCATCCAGTTGGAAAGCGCCAGGCCGACGCCGCCACCCTGCGAAAAGCCGGCCATAACGCCGCAGGCGCACCAGTAGCCGGGCAGCCCGCCGACCGGCCCGACCAGCGGGTTGCCATCGGGTGCGAATGTGAAGGGGCCGTTGATCACCTGCTTGATGCCGGCCTGTTCCAGCGGCGGAAAGTGGGCGAAGCCGATTTCCAGCGATGGCGCGATGCGGTCCAGGTCCGGCTCCAGCAGCTCGTGGCCGAAATCCCACGGCGTATCCTTCGGCGACCACGGCCGGCAGTCCTGCTCGTAGGTGCCGAGCAGCAGTCCCTTGCCTTCCTGGCGGGTGTAGATTTCGCCGGCGAAGTCGATCACATGGATCAGCTCCTTGCCGCTTGCTTCGTTGTAGGCGACGATCTCCGGGATCTCGTCGGTCAGGATGTACATGTGCTCCATGGCCAGCACCGGCAGTTCCAGCCCGACCATGCGGCCGACCTCGCGCGCCCACAGGCCGCCGGCATTGACCACATGCTCGGCGACGATTGTGCCCTTGTCGGTGATCACGTCCCAGCCGCCGCCGCGCCGCATCTTCAGTTCGCTCACACGGGTCTGGCGGTGGATCTGCGCTCCGCCAGCCCGCGCCGCCTTGGCATAGGCCTGGGTCGTGCCGGCGGGATCCAGATGGCCCTCGACGGGGTCGAACAGGGCACCGACGAACTTCGATTCCTCGATCAGCGGAAACATGGTCTTGGCCTCCGCGACCGAGATCAGTTCCGTCTCCATGCCCAGATAGCGGTTGCGCGCATGGGCCATCTTCAGCCATTCCATGCGCGCCTCGTTTTCCGCCAGCATCACCCCGCCGGTCAGATGCAGGCCGCAGGACTGGCCGGAAATCTCCTCGATCTCCTTGTAGAGATTGACCGTGTAGTCTTGCAGCTTGGCGACGTTGGGGTCGCCGTTCAGCGTGTGAAAGCCGCCGGCCGCATGCCAGCTTGAGCCGCAGGTCAGTTCATCGCGCTCCAAAAGCACCACGTCTTTCCATCCCGCCTTGGTCAGGTGATAGAGCACCGAGCAGCCGACGACGCCGCCCCCGATGATGGCGGCCTGGACATGGGATTTCATTAGATCAACTCCCTGGTCGTTTCGTTCCGGCGCGACGACCGGCTGCGCCGGCCCGTGTGGCCGCCCGCTCAGAAATCCGTCGGCGCGCCGCCTTCCGCCTTCCGCCGGGCGACGAAATCGGACAGTTCCTCCACGATCGCCACGTCGAGCGGCGGCGCCTCGAATTCGGCGACGATGCGTTTCCAGATGCCGTTGGCCCGCGCCGTGGCGTCGACGGAGCCGGAAAGCTCATACGCCTCGTAGTTGCGCCAGTCCGACAGGAACGGACTGTAGAAGGCGGTCTCGTAATGGGCCTGGGTGTGCGCCCCACCGAAGAAGTGGCCGAACGGGCCGACATCGGCGATCGCGTCCAGCGCGATGGTCTCGTCATCGACCGGCACCGGTTCCATGTAGTGGGCCAGGTGCTGGATCATCTCGCAGTCGATGACGAATTTTTCGAAAGAGGCGATCAGCCCGCCCTCCAGCCAGCCGGCACCGTGATAGACCATGTGCGTTCCCGACGACAGGCACGCCCACAGCGAAAAGGCGCTCTCCCAGGTCGCCTGGGCGTCGGGCACGACAGCGGCGCAGGCGCTCGATGCCCGCATCGGCAGGTCGTAGAACCGGGCCATCTGGCCGTGCATCTGGGTGGCCCGAAGATATTCCGGCGTGCCGAACGCCGGCGCGCCGCTCTTCATGTCGACATTGGAGGTGAATGTGCCCATCACCACCGGCACTCCCGGTCGGATGAGTTGCAGGAGTGCCACCACGCACAGGCATTCGGCGACCGACAGCGCCACCGCCCCGGCCAGCGTGACCGGCGCCATCGCCCCGGCGAGCGTGAACGGCGAGATCACGACCGGCTGTCCCCGCCGCGCCGCCCGCATGGCGCCGTCGAGCATTGGCCAGTCATGTTTGAGCGGCGAGACGGAATTGATGTTGGTGTACATGTGCGGCTGCGCCTGAAACGCCTCTTCCGAAAGCCCGGAGCCGATGCGGATCATTTCCATCCCGTCCTCGATCCGCTCTGGGCCGAGCGAATAGGCATGGATCACCTTGTCCGACAGGGTGATCTTGTCGAACAGGCAGTCCAGATGCCGGACCGAGGCGTGAATATCGATCGGCTCCACGGGATAGCCGCCGGCGAAATGGATGCAGTTGAAATACTGGGTGAGCTTCATCAGGTCGCGGAAGGCCGCCTGGGTACCGGGTTGCTTGCCGCTTTCCAGTGTGGCGAAGTTCGGCGGGCTCGACACATTGCCGAACACGATGTGGTCGCCGCCCAGGGTGATGGTCCGGTCGCGGTTGCGTGGCGTGATCGTGAATTGCGCCGGCGCCTTGGCGACCATCTCCATCACAAATTCGCGATCCATGCGCACGCACTGGCCGTCGACGGGACAACCAGCGGCCCTGAGGATGCCGACGGCTTCGTCGTTCATGAACTGGATGCCGATCTCCTCCAGGATCCGCATCGCGCCGCCATGGATCCGGGCGACCGCCTCGCCATCGATGGGCTCGGTCGGACGGTCCCGGTTGACCGGCGGTCGCCAGGGGAGTTGTTCGATCGTGCCGGCGGACCGGCGCCGGATATTGCCCGAGCGCCCGCCGCCGCGGCCCGCGGTCCGCCGCCGCGCCGCAGCCCTGTCGGGGCGATTCATGCCGGCACCGCCACCGGCGTCGCCATCGCCGTCATCTTCCCGGCTTTGCGAAAGCCGCCTGCCATCTGGCCGAACTCCTGGCTGCGGCGCCATGCGCGGGCGGCCCGCCGCCCGCGGCTGTACGCCGGTTTGCGGGTCTGGATATCAGATGACGACCATTTTCGACATTCGTGGCTGCCGGTCGCGACATATGCTTGTCTGCCGGCGACATCGGGCGGGCTCAAACCATCGTCTGGAGCCGGTGGGGTTGCCGACATTACCCTATGCCATGTTAGGCTGTCGCCCCATGAGAACCGGAAGGGCTGCGGGGACAAGCCCGCACAACCCGATTTCAACGGGCCACGGCAGGGAGAATACACCCGCCTTGAGATTTCGCCGCATCGGCGCCGCCACCCGGCGCCGGGTCGGGCCGTCACCGGCATGCCCGCGGTGTCAAGCGATTCACAAAGGAGAACATGATCATGTCTGAACGCAAGAACGCACAGCGGCTGCATCCCAAGGTCGCCGAAGCGCGCGACCTGATGGATCGCGGGCGCATGAGCCGCCGCGCCTTCGTCCGCGCCGCCGCGCTGCTCGGCGTGTCCGCCGGTGCCGCCTACACCATGGCCGGCCTGCCGAGCCCGGCCTGGGCCCAGGCCATGCTGCCGTTCCCGGAAGACGATCCCAACGCCAAGGAAGGCGGCATCTTCAAGATCGCCATGCAGGTGCAGAAAGTCGACGATCCCGCCAATTTCTCCTGGACGCAGATGTCGAACGTCGCCCGTCACATCCTGGAATATCTGGCCATGACCGGCCCCGACAACGTGACCCGGCCGATGCTGGCGGAAAGCTGGGACGTGTCCGACGATCTCAAGGTCTGGACCTTTCACATCCGCCGCGGCGTGATGTGGCACAATGGCGACGAGCTTGTCGCCGAACATATCAAGTTCAACATCGACCGCTGGACGGATCCGGCGTTGGGTTCCTCCAACATCGGCCTGTCATCCATCTCCGGCCTGGTGGAGGAGATCGATACCGGCGAGAAGAACGACGATGGCACGCCGAAGATGGTCAAGCGCCAGATTGCCGGTGCCGTGGAGGTCGTCGATAGTCACACCATCCGCTTCAACCTGACCAAGCCGGTCCTGTCCTTCCCGGAGGACATGTACAATTACCCCACAGCCATCGTGCATCCCTCTTTCCAGTCGCCGCTTTCCGACAACCCTGTCGGTACCGGCCCCTTTACGCTCGCCGAACATGCCGTTGGCGACCGGGCCATCCTCAAGCGGGTCACCAAGACCGCCGACGGCAAGGATTTCAACTACTGGGGCGGCACCGTCTATCTGGATGAAATTCACTACTACCATTTCGAATCCGACAACCAGTTGACCGCCTTCGCCGGTGGCGATGTGAACTCCGTTTACGATTTCGGCATCGAGCAGTTCGAGTTCGCCCAGGCGCTCGACGGCGAGGTCATCGCCGCGCGCACTGCCCAGAACCTGTGCTGCCGCATGCGTGTGGTCGATGAGCCGTTCACCGACAAGCGGATTCGCCAGGCGGTCGTGAAATCGGTCGACAATACCGTGATCAAGAACCTGATCTATCCCGAAGGCGGCGACATCGGCGAAAACCACCATGTCGCACCGGTTCATCCCGACTATATGGCGCTGCCGGCGCTGGAGCGCGACGTTGACGGCGCCAAGGCACTGCTCGCCGAGGCCGGCATGGAAGGGCTGGAATTGACGATCGATGTCGGCAACACCGACGGCCCCTGGCACCAGACCGCCGTGGAGGCCATGCGCGACCAATTGAAGGATGCCGGGATCACGCTCAAGATCAACGTCATGCCGGCGTCGAAATATTGGGAGATCTGGGACAAGACCCCCTTCGGCGCTACCGCCTGGACCCATCGGCCGCTTGGCACCATGGCCATGTCGCTGGGTTACCGGTCCGGCGTGCCGTGGAACGAGTCCGCCTATGCCAATCCGGCGTTTGACGCGGCGCTGGACGAGGCCGAATCCCTGTTCGACGTCGAAGCCCGCAAGGTTGCGCTCGGCAAGGCGGCGAAGATCATGCAGGACGATGCCATCATGATCATGCCGATCTGGCGTCCGGTGTTCACGATCGTGACCAACGACGTCCACGGTTATCCGCCCCATCCCACCCAGTATCACCAGTTCAACAAGGTGTGGGTCGGCTAGGCAATCGGGGCCCGGGGTCCGTGACTCCGGGCCGCTTGTTTCCGGCCGTCGGGATTTGCCGGTTCGGACCGATTCCTTCGATGCGGGTATCTGCTGAAACACGGGGCAAATGAGCGATGCTGAAGCTGATCGTCCGCCGCCTGGTCCAGATGGTGCTGATTATTCTCACCTCCTCGATCATTCTGTTCCTGATCTTCGACACCGACAGCTTCAAGAAACGTATCGCACTGGCCGAACTGGGCAATTTCGGCGTTGCCGCCCTGTCGGACGAAGATTATCAGGACTGGCTGGCCAAGAAGGGGCTGGATATCCCGGTCTACCAGCGTTTCCTGGGGTGGGGCGGCAACGTGTTGACCGGCGACTTCGGTCATTCCTTCGAAAAGGACACCGCGGTCGGCCCGCTGTTGCTGGACCGGCTGAAAAACACCGGCATCCTGGCCTTTTTCGTTTTCGCCCTGATGATACCCATCTCGCTGACGCTGGGTGTGCTCGGCGGTATGCGCGAGGGCGCGCCGCTGGACCGAAGTTTGACCTTCATATCGGTGTTTACGACCTCCATCCCGGAGATCGCCACCGCGATCATTCTGACCGTCATCTTCGCGTTGGGCCTTGGCTGGCTGCCAACCAAGTCGGCCATGATCGACGGGTTCGAGTTTAGCCAGATCGTGCTGCCGGTGCTGACGCTGGTGATTTACGATTTCGGCTATGTGGCGCGCATGACCCGCGCGTCCATGGCCGAGGTGATGACGTCGCAGTATATCCGCACCGCCGTCCTCAAGGGCATTCCCTACAAGCGCGTGATCATGAAGCACGCCTTGCGCAACGCCCTGATCGCCCCCTTTACCGTGATCGTGCTCCAGCTCAACTGGCTCCTGTCCGGTGTGGTCGTGGTCGAGGTGTTCTTCGACTACAAGGGCTTCGGCAAGCTGCTTCTGGAAGCGGCGCTGTTCGGTGACATCTATGTTGTGCAGGCCTGTACCCTGGTGGCGGTGATCGTCGCCGTCCTGTCCCAGATCGTCTCCGATATCGGCTATATTTTCCTCAATCCCCGCATCCGGTTCGAATAGGCAAGACCATGGCAGTCATGACCCCCGAGATGCCGGCGCCCTCCATTCTGGAGCGCTTGAAAACCCCGAAGATCCTGATCGTGCTGGTTGCGCTGATGTGGTTCCCGCTGATGCTCAACGTGATG
The DNA here is from genome assembly GCA_965216515.1 of Afifellaceae bacterium. Taxonomy (GTDB): domain Bacteria; phylum Pseudomonadota; class Alphaproteobacteria; order Rhizobiales; family Afifellaceae; genus CAXMRP01. Next base: position 169,848 of record OZ244173.1, read on the forward strand.
GGCGGCGACCTGTTGGGCGATTCCAGGGATCTGGTGCTGCTGCCGGCCATTCCGGCGACGATTGTTCTTTATGTCATCGCCGTGACCAGCTGGAAGGAAAGCTGGATCGCCGTGCTCGGCGCCAGCCTGGTCTTTTTCTGGCTGTTCATGGCCGCCGCCGCGCCCTATCTGCCGCTCGCCGATCCCAACCAGCCGATCGCGCCGTATGCGGCGCCCTTCTCGGAGAAGAAGGACGTCTTCTTCTGGCTTGGATCCGATCACAAGGGTCGGGACATGCTGTCGCGAACCATATGGGGCTGTCAGCGGGTTATTGTCTGGGGCGTGACGGCGACCTTCACCGCCTACGTGTTCGGGACCATATTCGGGCTGGTCGCCGGCTACCTGTCGGGATGGTGGGACGAGTTCATTTCCTTCGCCGCCAATGTCTTCCTGTCGTTTCCCGTCATGGTCCTGTTCATCGTCATCCTCAACTATCTGGGACCGTCCGGCTTCAACATCGTCATTGCCGTCACCTTTGCCTCCGCGCCGGCCATCATGCGCATCGTTCGCGGCCTGGCACTCGACATAAAGACCCGCGACTATGTGTTCGCCGCCCAGACCCGCGGCGAAAGCCCGCTGTGGATCATGGTTGTCGAACTGCTGCCCAACGTTCGCGGCCCGATCATCGTCGACGCCTGCCTCCGGCTCGGCTACACCACGGTCGCCATCACCACGTTGACCTTCCTTGGCCTCGGCCTGCAGCCGCCGGACCCCGATTGGGGGCTGATGATCAAGGAAAGCGCCAAGACGGCGGTGCTGTTCAAGTTTTCATACATGTTGCTCATTCCGGCCCTTTCGGTGTCGACCCTGATCCTCGGCTTCAACCTGATGGCCGACGGGTTGCGGGAAATGAGCCTGCGGGACTGAGGGGTAGGCGATCATGAGCGCACAGGCCAACGGCACTGCGTCGAACGGCGGCGACGTACCGGTCCTGGAATGCCGCAATCTGTGCATTTCCTATTTCACCCGCGCCGGCGAGATCCCTGCTGTCGTCGATTTCAACATGAAGCTGATGCCCGGCGAGGCCCAGGGCATCGTCGGCGAATCCGGTTGCGGCAAATCCACGGTGGCGCTGGCCATCATGCAGTATATGGGCCGCAACGGGCGCATCGTCGGCGGCGAGATCTTCTTCGAGGGCCGCGACATGCGCACCATGAGCGAGGCCGAACTGCGCGAATTGCGCGGATCCCGGATCGCCATGGTCTACCAGGAGCCCATGGCGTCCCTCAATCCGGCCATGCGCATCGGCGAGCAGCTTGCCGAGGTGCCGATCTACCACGAGGGTGTCAGCCCCGAAGAGGCCGGCGAGCGCGCCCGAAAGATGCTGGAATCGGTGCGCCTGCCTGAGCCCGACCGGATCATGAATTCCTATCCGCACCAGATTTCCGGCGGCCAGCAGCAGCGCGTTGTCATCGCCATGGCGCTCCTGTCCAATCCCCGGCTCCTGCTCCTCGACGAGCCGACCACGGCGCTTGATGTCACCGTGGAGGCGGGAATCGTCGAACTGATCGGCGAGATCGCCCGTGAATTCGGCACCTCGATGATCTACATCTCCCACAATCTCGGACTGATCCTGGAGACCTGTGACCGCATCACGGTCATGTATTCCGGCGAGGCGGTGGAAGTCGGCACGATCAAGGACGTGTTCGATTCCATGCGCCACCCCTATACCAAGGGGTTGTTCGGCTCCATTCCGCTGCCCGGCGCCGACAAGAACGCCCATCCGCTGGTTGCCATTCCCGGACAGCTTCCGCTGCCCCACGAGCGCCCCACCGGATGCTATTTCGGGCCGCGTTGCGATCATTTCCTGGCTGGCACTTGCGATACCGGACGGCTGCCCATGGTGCCGATCGCTGGCGATGACGAGCACTATTCGCGCTGCGCGCGGATCAGCGGGATCGACTGGGACGCCGCCATCAGCGGCGGAACGGGCGGCGAGTCGGCCCCATCCGGCGACGTCGTGCTCAAGGTCGACGAGATGACCAAGCGTTACGAGATCGAGGAAGGCGCGCTGTTCCTGCCGGGCGAGAAAAAGACGGTCAAGGCCAACGAGAAGATATCGTTTGAAGCCCACGAGGCGGAAACGGTCGCCATTGTCGGCGAATCCGGCTGTGGCAAGTCAACCTTCGCCAAGGTGCTGATGGGGTTGGAGAATGCCACCTCCGGCAATGTCGTGCTCGGCAATCTGGAACTCGCCGACCTGCCGGTCGAAAAACGCAGCCCCGACACCATCGCCCGCTTGCAGATGGTGTTCCAGAATCCGTTCGACACCCTGAATCCCAGTCACACCGTGGGCGGCCAGATCGCCCGGGTGATCCGCAAGTTCGGCGTCGAGACCGAGGAGGAAAAGGTTCAGGACCGGGTGTTGGAGCTTCTCGACATCGTCAAACTGCCGCGTGATTTCGCCAAGCGCCGGCCGCGGCAGCTTTCCGGCGGCCAGAAGCAGCGCGTCGGCATCGCCCGCGCCTTCGCCGGCAATCCGGCCGTGGTCATTGCCGACGAACCGGTCTCCGCGCTCGATGTCTCCGTCCAGGCCGCGGTCACCGAGCTTCTCATGGATATCCAGCGCGAGAACCGCACGACCCTGCTGTTCATTAGCCACGACCTGTCGGTCGTGCGCTATCTCGCCGACCGCATCGTCGTCATGTATCTCGGCCAGATCATGGAGCAGGGGACCACCGACGAGATCTTCTCGCCGCCCTATCACCCCTATACGGAGGCTTTGCTGTCGGCGGTGCCGATCGCCGACACCAGCGTCAAGAAACGCCACGTTGTGCTGAGCGGCGAAATTCCCTCTGCCTCCAATCCGCCCCCCGGCTGCCCGTTCTCCACCCGTTGCGCCTACATGATCGACGGCACCTGCAATGTCACGCCGCCGCCGGTGAAGGAGATGGCGCCCGGACACCGCATCCTCTGCCATCTGCCGGAGACCCGGCTCGCCGCCATGGAGCCGGTGATCCGGCTTGGCGATTCCGACGAAGACCCCGCGCCCGCGGGCGCGCCGGTGATGGCGGTCGCCCTGGGTCCGGACGCACCGCCGCTGATCGTCGATGATGATGATTCCGGCCGCGATCTTCCTTCCGATCCCGTCCGGGCCCGGCCCGCTGGGCTGGACTCGCCGCGCGGCGGCACGGCCGACGACCTGAAGCGAATAAAGGGCATCGGCAAGGTCAACGAGAAGAAGCTGAATGATCTCGGGATCTGGCACTTCGACCAGATCGCCGCCTGGACCGATGCGGAAACCGCCTGGGTCGGCGCCTATCTCGATTTTCCCGACCGCATCGAGCGCGAGGATTGGGTCGGCCAGGCACGGACGCTTGCCGCCGGCGACACCACCGCCTTCGCCGAACGCGTCGACGCCGGCGATGTTCCCAGTTCGTCGGATTAGGGACCGCCGGCGGCTTTTTTGTTTATCCGATCCCGATTGTCAGGGAGTTGTCACCATGCCCGACCGGCGCGCGCCCAATCCGTCCCCGCATAATCAGTGGTATCCGTTTCTCGACCGGCCGGTCCCGGCCGGTAATGGCCAGGCTGCCAACACCGCCGTCGTGCCCGTCCACGATGTCGATCCGTTGCCGCAAAAGGCCCGTTTCATCGTTGTCGGCGCCGGTATTCACGGCCTGTCGACAGCGTGGCATCTGGCGATGGCGCTGGAACAGACCGGGCGCGGCAGGGGATCCGACGTCGTGCTGATCGACAAGCAGGGGCCGGGCGCCGGCGCGACAGGACTGGCCTGCGGGTGCGTGCGCAATTTTTACATGACCGAGCCGCTTCACGCGATCCTGCGCGAAAGCATCGCCGTGTGGGAATCCGATCCGGTCAATTTCGGCTTTCAGCAGGTCAGCTATGTTTCCGTCGGCGAGGCCAATCAGGAAGCCGACTATGTTCGCATCCACAAGAGCCAGAACGACTCCGGCTACCCGTCCGATCTCTATGTCGGGGCGGAGGCCAAGGCATTCCTGAAAGCGATCTGGCCCGATTTCAGGACTGGCCCGGCCGAGGTTGTGCTTCACGAAAAGCCGTCCGGCTATGCCGGCACGCACACGGCGTGCTGGGGGCTGGACCAGAAATGCCGGCAGTGGGGCGTGCGGCGCTGTTACGGCCCGGCGGTCACCGGCTATGACAAGACCGGGGGCACCGTCACCTCCGTGCGCACCGATACCGGCGATATTGCCGTCGATGAGGCGGTGGTGCTGGCGACCGGTGCGTGGATGCCCGAGCACTGGACGATGCTCGGCCTGCCGCCGACCCTCGATGTTTCCGGCGCCGACGGCAGCACCAGGACCGGCGTCGACATGTGGACCTTCTGGCGGCTTCTGGAGGGCGAAGTCTATCTGCCCGAGGGCATCGACTTCCGCACCGCCGACCGCCGCGACAGCCCGGTCCTTCATGTCGAATATATGGACGTGCCGGTGATCGGCCAGGACGGCAAACCGATCACCGACCATCTGTACACCTATCTGCGTTATGCCGCCGAGCGGGTTGGCGCACCCGGTATTCAGGGCGGCACGATCCCGATCAAGCTGGGTCCGGAAGCCGAAGTCGAGCCTTACGGCCACCTCAACGATCGCTATCAGGCCGACGATTGGTTCGCCGATTATTTCTGTGCCTCCCTGGGTGTGTTGATGGCGCGGTTCGACGGGATCCGGCCCTACTTCAAGACCCGGCGCAACGGCGGCATCGGCGCGTTCACACCCGACAATGTGCCGGTCTTCGACTGGATCGCCGACAATGTCTGGATGAATGCCGATTCCAATCACGGCTTCAAGATGATCGGTGTCGGCAAACTGGTCGCCCGCGAGCTGGTCGGCGACGGCCTGCCGGCGGAGCTGAAGCCGTTTCGGTTCGACCGCTATGCCAAGGGCACCGCCTACGGCGCCGGGACCACGAATTCGCCCTGGGTGTGAGCGGCCGCCTCCGCGCCCGGCGCCTCGCTTCGGTCTCCGTCCCGCCCGGGCGCCGTGCTTTGGTCCGGGCCCGGTGCCCGTTCAGGCCATCGCCGTCAGGCGCAGTCTGGCGATCAGGTCGATCTGCGCCAGCGCCTCGCCGAATTCCGTCTCCAGACTGTTGCCGATGCGCCGCTCGAATGCTGTCAGGATGTCGTGGCGGTTGAGCCCGGCGACTGCGATCACCATCGGAAAGCCGAACTTGTCCCGATAAGCCCGGTTCAGCGTGTTGAACCGTTCGAATTCCGCGCCCGTGCACTGGTCGAGCCCGGCGCCGGCCTGCTCCGCCGTTGAGGCCGCCGTCAGTTCGCCGGCGACAGCCGCCTTGCCGGCGAGATCCGGATGGGCGCGAATCAGCGCCAGCCTGGTGTCCCGCGGTGTCGCCGCCACGACCGCCGCCATCCGCCCCGCCAGGTGGTCCGGGTTCCCGTCGGCAGCGCTCAGTCCCGCATCGTGAACGGCTTCGGCCACCCACGGCGAATGTTCATAGATGTCGCCATAGAGGGCGGTGAAGTCGGCGCGGGTGATGTCCGGCGCGTGCGGCAGGGGCAAGGTCGGCCTCGCTTTCGGTTTTGCGGCCCTCGCGAATTCGCCGCGAAGACCCTTGGAAGGCGCATGGTTCCGCGCAATAGTACCGCAATGACGATGATTCAAAAGCCGTTCCGGCCCGATCGCGGTATCGGCAGGCGGCACCGCTGATGGGCCGGTTGACGACCCATGTGCTCGACACCGCACACGGCTGCCCGGCGGCCGGGATGGCCTATGCGCTTTACCGGCTGGCAACGGCCCGCGAACGGATTGCCGGCGGTGCCACCAACGCCGACGGCCGCTGCGATGCGCCGCTCCTGGAAGGCGCCGCGATGACGGCCGGCGCCTATGAACTGGAGTTCGACGCCGCCGGCTATTTCACCGGCCGCGGCGTGGCGCTTGCCGATCCGCCGTTCCTCGGCGTCGTGATCCTGCGCTTCGCCATCGCCGACCCGCAGGCCCACTATCACGTGCCGCTGCTCGTCTCGCCCTACGCCTATTCGACCTATCGGGGCAGTTGATGGCGGCGCGGGAACAGGGGGCCGTCCGGTTCCTTCTGGGCGGGGAAGAGCGCACGGTCGCCGGCCTGCCGCCGACCACCACGGTGCTCGACTATCTGCGCCGCCACGAGCGGATGACCGGCACCAAGGAAGGCTGCGCGGAGGGCGACTGCGGCGCCTGCACCGTGGTGCTGCGCCAACCCGACGGCAAAGGCGGCTTGCGCACATGGCCGGCCAATGCCTGTATCCGGTTCCTGCCCATGGTTCACGGCTGTCAGGTGCTGACCGTGGAGCATCTGAGACGGTCCGACGGCACGCTCCATCCCGTCCAGCAGGCGCTGGTCGACCGTCACGCCTCCCAATGCGGTTTTTGCACGCCGGGCTTCGTCATGCAGATCCATGCCGCCTGGCTGGCAGGGCGCGAATTTGACGCCATGGCACTCAACGACTGGCTTGCCGGAAATCTTTGCCGCTGCACCGGCTACGGGCCGATCCTATCCGCCGCCGCCGACGTGCTGGACGGCACCGACAGCGCCGCTCGCGCCGGCGAAGAACCGGACGAGGCCACCCTTGCCGCCCGGCTTGCCGCCCTCGATCATGGCGGCCCGCTGCTCCACCACGATGGTCAGCGCTGGTTTGCCCCGCGCACCCTTGGCGAACTGGCCGAGACCTGCACTGCCCATCCCGATGCCGTGCTGGTCGCCGGGGCGACCGATGTCGGCCTGTGGGTGACCAAGGCTCACCGTCATCTGGAGACGCTGATCGACGTCACCCGGGTCGACGGCCTTGGGGGAATTCGCGAGGAGGAGGCGGCGCTGGTCATCGGCGCCGCCACGACGCTGGACGAGGCCCACGGCGCGCTTGCCGGCCTGCACGCCGACATCGGCGCCCTCATGCGCCGCTTCGCCGCCGTCCAGATCCGCCAATCCGGAACCGTCGGCGGCAACATCGCCAACGGCTCGCCGATCGGCGATCTGCCGCCGGTGCTGATCGCGCTTGGCGCCGAGCTTGTGCTCCGCCGGGGCGGTGAGACGCGGCGCATCGCCCTGGAGGATTTCTTCATCGCCTATGGCCGGCAGGACCGGGCACCCGGCGAATTCGTTGTGGAAATCCGGGTGCCGGTGCCCGCCGCCGGCGCGAAATTCTTCTGCCACAAGATCTCCAAGCGCTTCGACCAGGACATTTCCGCCGTCCTGGCTGCCTTCCACGTGGTCACCGAGGGCTCCGACATCGCCGAGGCCCGGCTGGCCTTCGGCGGCATGGCCGCCACACCCAAACGCGCCACCGCTGCGGAAACCGCGCTCGCTGCCGGCGGCTGGACCGAAGCCGGCATCGCGGCCGCCGCCGCCGCGCTGGACGCGGACTTCGCCCCGCTGACCGACATGCGGGCCTCCGCCGGCTATCGGCTGAAGGTGGCGCAAAACCTGCTGCGCCGCTTCTGGCTGGAGATCGGCGGTGATGCACCCGCCCGATTGCCTGTTTTTGCCGACGCCGATACAGCGCGTGCCGGCCATGTCTGAGACGCCCGCCGAGCGCGACGCCCCGGATCGCATCGAGGGCGGCGTCCACCAGCCCCGAAAACACGACAGCGGGCCGCTCCATGTCGCCGGCGAGGCGATCTATGTCGACGACATCCCCGAACTGCCGGGCACGGTGCAGGTTTGTCTCGCCACCAGCGCCCGCGCCCGCGCCGATATTGCCGGCATCGATCTTGCCGCGGTCCGCGCCGCCCCCGGCGTCGTCGCCGTGCTCACCGCCGCCGATATTCCCGGCGTCAACGACTACAGCCCGGCGGCTGGCGATGATCCGATCTTCGCCGAAGGCCATGTCGAATATGCCGGCCAGCCGCTGTTCGCCGTCGCCGCGACAAGCCTGGCGCAAGCCCGCGCCGCGGCTGCGCGGGCGCAGGTGTCCTACACCGAAAAGCCGCCGGTCCTGACAATTGACGACGCGCTCGCCGCCGACAATGACCTGATGCCTCCCCACACGATGCGGCTCGGCGATGCCGATGCGGCGATCGCCGGCGCGCCGGACCGGATATCCGGTTCGGTATCCGTTGGCGGCCAGGACCATTTCTATCTGGAAGGCCAGGTCGCCTACGCCATCCCCGGCGAGGGCGACGACATGATTGTCCACTCCTCCACCCAGCACCCCAGCGAAGTCCAGCACAACATCGCCCGGGCGCTGGCCGTGCCCGACCATTGTGTCACCGTGGAGGTGCGCCGCATGGGCGGCGGCTTCGGCGGAAAGGAAAGCCAGCCCTCGCTGCTCGCCAGCATCGCCGCGCTCGCCGCCCGCAAGACCGGCCGTCCGGCCAAGGTCCGCTTCGATCGCGACGACGACATGGTCATCACCGGCAAGCGCCACGAATTCCGCATCGACTACGAGGCCGGGTTTGACGCGGAGGGCCGGCTCGCCGGCGTCGCGTTCCGGCAGGCGGCGCGCTGCGGCTATTCCGCCGACGTCTCGCAGGGCATCGCCGACCGCGCCATGTTCCATGCCGATAATGCCTATGATCTGAACGCCGCCGCCATCCACTCCCGCCGCCTGAAGACCAATACCGTCTCCAACACCGCGTTTCGCGGTTTCGGCGGGCCCCAGGGCATGGTCGGCATCGAGCGGGTGATGGACGAGATCGCGTTTCGCACCGGCCGCGATCCGCTGGACGTGCGCCGCGCCAACGTCTACGGCCCCGGCAAAGCCAATCTTACGCCCTACCACATGGAAGTCACCGACAGCGTTGCCGGCGAAATCATCGATGCGCTGGCGGACCGGGCCGACTATCGTGCCCGCCGCGCCGGGATAGCGGCTTTCAACCGCGACAACACCGTTCAGAAAAAGGGTCTGGCGCTGACACCGGTAAAATTCGGCATCTCCTTCACGCTCACCCACCTCAACCAGGCCGGCGCCCTGGTCCACATCTACAAGGACGGTTCGGTCCATTTGAACCATGGCGGCACGGAGATGGGGCAGGGGCTCTTCATCAAGGTCGCCCAGGTTGTGGCGGAAGAATTCCAGATCGATGTGGACAGGGTAAAGATCACCGCCACGACGACAGCCAAGGTGCCCAACACCTCGGCCACCGCCGCATCCTCCGGTTCCGACCTCAACGGCATGGCCGCCCGCGCCGCCGCCCGCGCCATCAAGGACCGGGTGATTGCGTTTGCCGCGGAACGCTACCGTGTGCCGCCGGACCACATCGTGTTCCTGCCCAACAGGGTGCGCATCGGCAACGAGGAGGTCGCCTTCGCCCAGCTGATCAGCGAAGCCTACCACGCCCGTATCTCCCTGTCCTCGACCGGGTTTTATTCCACGCCGGTCATCCACTACGACCGCGAGACCGCCCGCGGCCATCCCTTCTTCTACTTCGCTTATGGTGCGGCGGTCAGCGAGGTGCTCATCGACACGATGACGGGGGAATACAGGGTCCTGCGCGCCGACATCCTCCACGATTGCGGTCGCTCGCTGAATCCGGCCATCGATCTGGGGCAGATCGAGGGCGGCTTCGTCCAGGGGATGGGCTGGTTGACGACGGAGGAATTGTGGTGGGATGACGAGGGGATCCTGAAGACCCACGCCCCGTCCACTTACAAGATCCCGACCGCCGGCGACCGGCCGCCGATCCTGAACGTGGCGATCTGGGAGCCGGGCGAAAACCGCGCCGAGACGATCTACCGCTCCAAGGCCGTCGGCGAGCCGCCGTTGATGCTGGCGATCTCGGTGTTCAGCGCTCTGACCGACGCCGTCATCGCCGCTGGCGACAGGCGGGCCTTTCCCGATCTGGATGCGCCGGCGACGCCGGAGGCGGTGCTGCGCGCCGTGGAGGCCGTGCGCGCCGCAGGCGAGGGGACGGCGCCGTGAAGGCCGGGTTGATGGCCGAACTGCACACCCGCCTGGCCCGTGGCGAGACGGCGATGCTGGTCCATGTCGCGCAGATCCAGGGTTCCGCACCGCGCGAGGCCGGGGCCCGGATGCGGGTCGGCAAAAGTGACATCTTCGCCACGATTGGCGGCGGCGAGCTGGAATACCGTGCGATTGACCATGCCCGCCGGCTGCTCGCCGAAGGGGCTGCCGGCTGGGTCGACTGGAGCCTCGGGCCGGAGCTCGGCCAATGCTGCGGCGGCCGGGTGGTGCTGGCATTCGAGCCCTTTGCGCCGGCCGACGCGGAATTCGTTAAAAAACTTGTTGAATCAGAACGTTCCGGTGCGAATTTGATTCGGAAGCTTAATATTGGATCCGGGGTCGCATTTGATCGGTCACCGGCGATGGCGGCAACCGGGGCGCCCGCCGCGTCCGCCCGCCGCAGGGGCGAAGTTCTGGACCTGACCCTGGCCGTCGGCGACGCCCGCCCGCCGCTATGGCTGTTCGGCGCCGGCCATGTCGGCCGAGCCGTGGTCGATGCGCTGGCGCTGCTTGATTTCGCCATCACCTGGATTGATGGCCGCGCCGGCCAGTTTCCTGATCCTCCGCCGGCTGGAATCCGCTGTCAGGAACTGGCGATGCCGGAGCTGATCGTCGACGAGGCGCCCGACGGAACCAGTTTTCTGGTCATGACGCACAGCCATCCCCTCGACGAGGAGATCTGCGCCGCCGTGCTCGCCGACGGACGTTTCGCCTATCTCGGACTGATCGGTTCGGCGACCAAGCGGACGCTGTTTGAGCGCCGGCTTGCGGCGCGCGGCCTGACACCGGACGCGATCGCCCGCATCCATTGCCCGATCGGTTTGCCCGGTATTCATGACAAGCGTCCGGCGGCGATCGCCGCCTCCGTCGCCGCTGACCTGCTGATCCGTTCCGGCACGACCGTTGACGCGGCGGGGCGGCAGAGAAAAGAGGAAATACATGCCATGAACGACCGCGATCGGGAGGGTTTCATGCGTCGCGCCATCGAACTGTCGGCGGAGCGCATGCGGGCCGGGCAGGGTGGTCCCTTCGGCGCCGTGATTGTCCGCCACGGCGAGATCGTCGCGGAGGGCTGGAACAATGTCACCACAGCCAATGACCCGACGGCCCATGCCGAGGTCTCCGCCATACGCACCGCGTGCGCACGTCTGGGCACCTTCTCGCTGGAAGGCTGCGAGATTTTCACAAGCTGTGAGCCCTGTCCCATGTGCCTGGCCGCCATCTACTGGGCGCGCATCGACCGCATCTGGTTCGCCAACACCCGCGCCGACGCGGCGGCCATCGGCTTTGATGACGATCACATCTATGGCGAAGTGGCCAAGCCCGTCGACGACCGCGCCATTCCCACTGCCCGCCTTCATCTGCCCGAGGCCGAGGCTGTGTTCGCCGAATGGCGCGAGAAGCCCGACAAGGTGATGTATTGAGCCGGGGTGTGAAGCCATGACCACCGCCATCCTGGAGTGGCTCAATCTCGGCTTGCGCTGGTTTCATATCATGGCCGGCATCGCCTGGATCGGTTCCTCGTTCCTGTTTATCGCGCTGGAATCGGGCCTGCGCCGTCGCGCCGGCCAGCCTGACGGCGTGGAGGGCGACATCTGGCTGGTTCACGGCGGCGGTTTCTACCGGGCGGAAAAATACGCCGTCGCGCCGGAAAGCCTTCCCGACGAATTGCTCTGGTTCAAATACGAGGCCTATTTCACATGGCTCACCGGCTTCGCGCTGCTGGCGCTGATTTACTATGCCGGTGCCGACGCCTTTCTGATCGACCGCAACAAGTGGGACCTGACGCCCTGGCAGGCGACCGGCCTTTCGGTCGCCTCGCTGGCGGCAGGCTGGCTCATCTATGATCGCCTGTGCAAGTCGCCCCTGCGTGACCGGACCGGGCCGCTGGCCTCGGCGGTGTTCGTGCTCATCGTTGCCGCCACGCTTTTTTACACGGCCGTGTTCAGCGACCGCGCCGCCTTCCTCCACATCGGCGCCTTCATCGGCACGATCATGGTCGGCAGCGTGTTCTTCGTCATTATCCCCAACCAGAAGATCGTCGTTGCCGATCTTGTCGCCGGCCGCACGCCCGATCCGGCCTTCGGCCGACAGGCTTTCCAGCGCTCCCTCCACAACAATTACCTGACACTGCCGGTCGTTTTCATGATGGTGTCGAGCCACTATCCCATCGTATTCGGCCATCCCCTGTCCTGGCTGATCGCGCTCGGTATCGTTGTCGTCGGCGGCCTCATCCGCCACGTCTTCAATGCCCATCATCGCGGCAAGCTGGATTCCACCGCCCAGGCCGCCATACCGCTGGCCTTGATGCTGCTCGTCGGCCTGGCTCTGCTCACCGGCTACCGGCCGGATCTTGCGGCAAGCGGCAGCGTTGCCTTTTCCGATGTCGAACCTGTGATCCGCCGCCACTGCGTTGCCTGCCATGCGGCCCGGCCGACCAACGCCGATTTTCCCGAAGCGCCCAAGGGCGTGATGCTGGAGGCGCCGGCCGACATCCGCCGCCACGCGCCGATGATCCACCAGCAGGTGGTGCTGTCCGACATCATGCCGCTCGGCAACGAAACCGGCATGACCGATGCGGAGCGCGCACTGATCGCCGGTTGGGTTGCCGCCGGCGCACCGATCGCGGACTAGACGGCCGCCCGGAAAAGGCAATCCGCCGCGCCGCGCGGCCCGCTTTCAGTTCAGCGGCGCCGTCCAGTCCGCCACGATGCTGTCAAGCGCCTCCTGGGCGGTGCCCGAGCCCTCGATCACATAACGGCGCAGCGGCGCGTCCATGGCCATGATCATCGCCTCCGCCCCCGGCCTTTGCGGCAGGCCGCGGGCACCGGCAAGCGTCTCCAGATAGGTCCGTGAAAACGCGCTTTCGGCCGCCAGTGCCGGCGCTGTGGCGATGGCCCGGTGGAGCGGCAACCCGCCCAGCTCCCACCACAACCGTTGCGTGGCGTCCCGCGTAAACCACGACAGGAAATCGATCGCCTGCCGTGTTTGGTCCGATCCGGCCGCGACCCCGATGGCATAGCCGGCCAGCACGGTGGCGTTTTCGCTGCCGGACGGATTGGCGAAGAAGCCGAAACGTGCCGGCGACCCGTCGGCCGACTGTGCCCGGTCGATCACGGCGAGGTCCGACAGCCATCCCATGGCCATCGCCGCCCGGCCGTCGAGGACAGCGCGAACGCTGGATGCGTCTGTCGTGGCGCAGCATTCGTACAGCTTGCGGACATCGCCGAGGGCCTGTGCCGCCTGCTCGGAGTTCGCCACTCCGTCCACCGCATCCGAACCCGGCGGATCGGCGAACCGGACACCGCGGGCAAACAGCAGGCTGGTGACCGCGGTGACCAGACCACCGCCCGCTTCGTTCGTGGGAAGCGCGATACCCCCGGCCGGCGCGCCATCGATCGTCCGGCCCTGAAAGAACGCCCCGATCCGTGCCAGCTCCGCCTGCCGGCCCGGCGCCCTCAGGTCCCTTTGGTGGCGGTCGCGAAACGCCGCGTTCAGGTCCGGCCGCGCAAACCAGTCACGCCGGTAGACAAAGGCCAGCCCGTCGCCGGAAAACGGTATCGCCCACAGCGCCTGTTCGCCCTTGGGATAGGATGAATAACCGTAGAGAGCGGCGGGCAGGAAACCGGTTGTGTCAAGTGCGCCGGCTTCCGCATGCGCGTTGAGGTCTTGCAGGTCGCCCGCCGCCGCCAGTCCGCCGAGCCAGTGCGGCGGGAAGACGACCAGGTCGCAAAGCGCGCTGCGGTTTTCAAGCAGCATGCGCGTCTGCACGGCGTGGATCGCCGGGCTCCGCGGCCGCAGGCGCAGGCTGCGGCCGGTCTCGTCGGTATATTCGGCGATCAGCGCCGCCGCCGCCTCGCCGATCCGGCCCGCGGGCGTGCACAGGCTCGCCGGGCGCATCTGGGCCACAGCCCCTGTTGCCGCAGGCAAAACAATAGCGAACGCCAACACCACACCGCACAGCGCGGCAAGTCCGGCACCGAAACACCAGCCGGCCCGTCGCGGCGAGCAACCAGGACCGCTGCCGCTGCCGGCCGGTCCGTCATTCGCTCCGGCCGTCGCGGCCGGCGGCGCGCTCAGGCCAACACTTTCACCCATGCACCGTTCCGCTTGTTTGAGCGCACGCAGGCGTCCACAAACGCCATGCCCTTGACCCCGTCGGCCACCGTCGGAAACAGCGTGCCTTCCTCCGGCATTGAACCGGTGCGGGCCGCCCGGATCGCCCGCGCCGCTTCCGTGTAGATATTGGCGAAGCCCTCCAGATAGCCCTCCGGATGCCCCGGCGGCACGCGGGTGACACGGGCTGCCGCCTCGCCGACGCCGGCGCCGGCACGGGTGAGCATCCGGGCCTCTTCGCCGAGCGGCGTGAACCAGAGGATGTTCGGGTTTTCCTGCCGCCATTCCAGCCCGCCCTTGGTGCCGTAGATCCGCAATTTCAGGTTGTTCTCGTTGCCGGGCGCCACCTGGCTTGCCCACACCGTGCCGCGCGCCCCGCCGGCATAGCGCAGCATCATGTGGGCATTGTCGTCGAGCACGCGGCCCGGCACGAAGCTGGTCAGGTCTGCCGACAGCGCCTCCGCGTCCAGGCCGGAGACGAAGCAGGCGAGGTTGTAGGCGTGGGTGCCGATGTCGCCGATCGCACCGCCGGCGCCCGCCTGTTCCGGGTCGGTCCGCCAGGCCGCCTGTTTCTGTCCGGTCGATTCCAGATCACCCGACAGCCAGTCCTGCACATATTCCGCCTGCACCAACCGGATCTGGCCGAGATCGCCGTTGGCAACCATCTGCCGGGCATGCCGGACCATCGGATAGCCGGTATAGTTGTGGGTCAGGACAAACACCCTGCCGCTTTTTTCGACGAGACTGGCCAGCTTGCGGGCGTCACGCAGGTTGGTTGTCAGCGGTTTGTCGCAGATCACGTGAATGCCGCGCTTCAGAAACTCCCGCGCGATCGGGAAATGCGAATTGTTGGGTGTCACGATGGCGACCGCCTCGATGCCGGTTTTCAGCCGCGCCTCGCGTTTGGCCATGTCCAGATAGCTGCCGTAGTTGCGGTCATCGGGCAGCCCCAGTTCGCGCCCCGACGCCACGGCCCGTTCCGGATCCGATGACAGCGCGCCGGCGATCAGCGTGTAGTGGTCATCCATGCGCGCGGCAAGCCGGTGAACGGCGCCGATGAACGCCCCCTGGCCGCCGCCGACCATACCCAGGCGAATGCGTTCGCCGCCCGCGTCGCTGCGTCCCTCGATTGCCATGGCGTCCTCCTATGAAATGCCCATCATCCGCTTGTTGGCGGCCTCGTCGGCGCCGCCGGCGGCGAAGTCGTCGAATGCCTTCTCCGTCACCCGGATGATGTGATGTTTGATGAAGGGCGCACCTTCCGCCGCCCCGTCTTCGGGATGCTTCAATGCGCATTCCCATTCCAGGACCGGCCAGGAATCGTAGTCGTAATAGGCAAGTTTGGAGAAGATGGCGCCGAAATCGACTTGCCCGTCACCGAGCGAACGGAAGCGGCCGGCCCGCCCGCCCCAGGGCGCATAGCCGGAATAGACGCCCTGGCGCCCGGTCGGACTGAATTCCGCATCCTTGACGTGAAATGCCTTGATGCGCTCGTGGTAGATATCGATAAAATCGATGTAGTCGAGTTGCATCAGCACGAAATGGGAGGGATCGTAGTTGATGTTGCAGCGCGGATGGCCGTCGAGCGCATCGAGGAACATTTCGAATGTCGTGCCGTCGAAGACATCCTCGCCGGGATGGATCTCGTAACAAAGATCGACGCCGTTTTCGTCCATGGCGTCGAGGATCGGCCGCCAGCGCCTGGCCAGTTCGCCGAAGGCGGTTTCAATCAAGCCGGCGGGCCGCTGCGGCCACGGATAAACATAGGGCCATGCCAGCGCGCCTGTGAATCCGACCTGGGTGGCGTGGCCGAAATGGTTCGATGCCCTGGCCGCTTTCATCATCTGGTCGACAGCCCATTCCTGGCGCGCTGCCGGATTGCCCCGCACGTGCGGTGCGGCGAATCCGTCGAAGGATTCGTCATAGGCCGGATGGACAGCCACGAGCTGTCCCTGAAGATGGGTGGACAGATCGGTGATCTCGACGCCGGCCTCGCGGCAGATCCCCGCCAGTTCATCGCAATAATCCTTGCTCTCCGCCGCCTTATCCAGGTCGATCAGATTGCCATCCCAGCTTGGCAGCTGAATGCCTTCATAGCCGTGGCCGGCCGCCCATTCGGCGATGGTTTTGAGCGAGTTGAACGGTGGTTCGTCGCCGCCGAACTGGGCGAGGAAGATCGCCGGCCCCTTCATTGTTTTCATTTTGTCCTCCCGGATTGTGTCGCAACCGTCAGACGAAACGGTTGATCAGGTTTTCCAGATATTCCTGCTGGCCGGAGCGCGGCTGCGGTTCCAGGTCGCCAGCGTGAATGTAATCGGCCAGATCATCAAGGCTCTTTTCGCCTTTGAGGATCGACTGGCCCAGTTCGCCGGCCCAACCGGCATAGCGTTCTTCCAGATGCTGGTCATAGGTGCCGTCCTCAATCAGCGCCGCCGCCGCCAGAAGGGCCCGCGCCGTGGCATCCATGGAGGCGACATGGGCGTGAAGAAGATCATCTGGGTCAATGCTTTGCCGACGAATCTTCGCGTCAAAGTTCATCCCGCCCGTGGTCAAGCCGCCCGCTTTCAGCACCTCGTACATCATCAGGGTCAGTTCCGTGACGTTCATCGCGAACTGGTCGGTGTCCCAGCCCGACTGGTAGTCGCCGCGATTGAGGTCCAGCGAGCCGAAGATGCCGAGCGCCGCCGCCAGCCGGATTTCGTGCTCGAAAGTGTGGCCGGCGAGGATGGCGTGGTTCTGCTCGATATTGATCTTGACCTCGCCTTCCAGGCCGTAGGCCTTCAGCATGCCGTAGATGGTGCCGACATCGAAGTCGTACTGGTGCTTGGTCGGTTCCTGGGGCTTGGGTTCGATCAGGATCGTACCGGCAAAGCCGATCTTCTTCTTGTGTTCCACGACGAGGGCGAGGAAACGTCCCAGCTGGTCCAGTTCCTGGCCGACATTGGTGTTGAGCAGGGTCTCATAGCCTTCCCGCCCGCCCCACAGCACATAGTTGGCGCCGCCCAGGTCGTGGGTGCATTCCAGAACATGTTTCACCTGTGCCGCCGCATAGGCGAACACGTCCGGATCGGGATTTGTCGCCGCGCCGGCCATGAAGCGCCGGTTGGAGAAAAGGTTTGCCGTTCCCCACAGGAGCCGGACCCGCTCGCGCGTCATCTTTTCGGCAAAGACGTCGCAGATGGCGCGCACATTCCGGTTGGATTCCGCCAGCGTCGCGCCCTCCGGCGCGATGTCCCGGTCGTGAAAGCAGAAGAACGGCACGCCGAGAATGCGGAACATGTCGAAGGCGACGTCGGCCTTGAGCCTGGCGTGGTCCATGGTCTCGCCGAACCAGGGCCGCTGGAAGGTCTGACCGCCGAACGGGTCACCGCCTGGCCAGGCGAAGGAGTGCCAGTAGGCGACCGCGAAGCGCAGATGGTCTTCCATGCGCTTGCCCAGCACCTGCCGGTCGGCGTCGTAGTACCGGAAGGCCAGCGGATTGGTGCTGTCCGGCCCTTCATAGGCGATCGGCTGGGCGCGGTCGAAAAATTGCGTGCTCATCGGTTCTGGATCTCCTTCAGCGCCGGATATAGCGATTTGTAGCGTGCCCGCGCTTCGGCATAGGCGGAAACCGCGGCCGCTTCCGGTTCGATGGTGGCGTGGATCGCCGGTGGGGTGCAGATGGCGGCCGGATCGGCCTTTTCCGCCGCGATCAGGCCAAGCCGGGCGGCGCCGAAGGCCGCGCCGAAGTCGCCATCCGCCGGCAGGTGGAGCGGGATCGCCAGCACGTTGGCGAGGATCCGGAGCCAGGCCGGTGCGTTGGAGCCGCCGCCCAGCGCGATTGCCGATCCGATCCGGGTTCCCGCTTCGCTCAGCGCGTCCAGGCAGTCGCCGAACGCATACGACACGCCCTCCAGCACCGCCTGGGTCAGCGCCGCGGCATCGCTTTCATGGGCGATACCGATGAACGCGCCGCGGATCGCCGCGTCGTTGTGCGGCGTCCGCTCACCGCCCAGATAGGGCGCAAAGAGGATGTCGGAAGGTGTCGAACCCGCGCCCGCAAGCGACGCCGTCAACATCGCCGGCGGCGTGTTGACGATGCCGGACAGCCAGTTCAGCGAATCGGTCGCCGACAGGACCACCCCCATCTGGTGCCAGGTGTCGGGCACGGCATGACAAAAGGCGTGAACGGCATTGTCGGTGTTGGGGCTGAAGGCGGCATTGCTGGCAAACAGCACCCCGGAGGTGCCAAGCGAGGCGAAGGCGCTGCCCGGCGACACGATCCCCGCGCCGCAGGCGCTGGCGGCATTGTCGCCGCCGCCGCCGGCCACCACCGGGGTGCCGGCGATCCCCCAATTTGCGGCGATTTCGCGTCGCAGAGCGCCGGAGGCGTCGGTGCCTTCCACCAGCCGCGGCATCTGCATTTCCGTCAGGCCGGTGGCGGCAAGCAGCGCCGCCGCCCAGCCGCGCGCGCCGACATCCATCCACAACGTGCCGGCGGAATCCGACATGTCGGAGACCGCTTCGCCGACCATCCTCAGCCGCACATAATCCTTGGGCAGAAGCACCATCGCGGTCTTGTCGAACACCTGCGGCTCCTGCTCGCGCACCCACTGCAGTTTCGGCGCGGTAAAGCCGGGCATCACGATATTGCCGCCCAGGGTCCGGAAGCCGGGCTCGGCCGCCTCCAGCCGCGCGCACTGATCGGCCGACCGCACGTCGTTCCACAGGATGCACGGGCGCAGCGGCGTGTCGGAGGCATCGAGAAGTGTCGCCCCGTGCATGTGCCCGGAAAGCCCGATGCCGCGCACCGCCGCCAGCGCCGGCCCGTGATCCCGCTTCAGGTCCGCCATCGCCGCCTGTGTGGCCGTCCACCAGTCTTCCGGGTCCTGTTCCGACCAGCCCGGCCGCGGCCGCGATACCTCAAGCGGCGCCGTCGCCGAGCCGATCGCCGCCTGATCGGTGTCGATCAGCATGACTTTCACCGACGATGTGCCGATATCGATACCCAGATAGGTCACAGGCGCCGCCCTCCTTTTCGCCAGTTTACCGCCCGTGATGGCGATGCCAATGGCGCGCAATGTCAATCCGCCGGCAAATCCAGACATGATCGTGCCGGCCGACATGGTCGATGAAACGCTTGACCGCCGCGGTCCGTCCGGGCCGTCCGGCCAGCCGGCAGTGCAATCCCACCGACATCATCTTCGGCTGCCCCGCCGCGCCTTCCGCGTAGAGCGTGTCGAAGGTATCGCGCAAATAGCAGAAGAACTGGTCGCCGGAATTGAACCCTTGCGCAGTGGCGAACCGCATGTCGTTGGCGTCGAGCGTGTAGGGTACGATCAGGTGCGGTCCGCCGGGACCCGCCACCCAGTAGGGCAGGTCGTCGGCATAGGAATCGGCCGAATACACAAAGCCGCCATCTGCCATTACCAGATCCAGCGTGTGCATCGAGGAGCGGCCGGTGTACCAGCCCAGCGGCCGCTCGCCGGTCACGTCGGTGTGGATGCGGATCGCCTCCGCCATGTGGGCGCGTTCGTCCGCCGCCTCGAAATCCTTGTAGTCGATCCATTTCAGCCCGTGGGAGGCGATTTCCCAGCCTGCCTCCTGCATCGCCGCCGCCGCTTCGCGGTTCCTCTCAAGCGCTGTCGCCACCGCGAAAACGGTCACCGGCACGCCGCGCTCGCCAAACAGCCGCCACAGCCGCCAGAAGCCGGCCCGCGAGCCGTATTCGTAGATCGATTCCATGTTCATGTGCCGCTGGCCGGGCCACGCCGCCGCGCCGACGATCTCCGACAGGAAGGCCTCCGATGCGGCATCCCCGTGCAGGATGTTGTTTTCGCCGCCTTCCTCATAGTTGACCACGAACTGCACCGCGATTTTTGCGCCGCCAGGCCATTTCGGGTCGGGTGGATTGCCGCCATAGCCGGCCATGTCGCGGGGATAGGGTGGGCGTGATCCGGTCATCGTTCCCCCGTTTTCTCCGTTGCCTGCGACCGGCGGCGGCGGGCCGGGGCGCACCCGGATCGCCATGCGGTCGCCCCGGCGTCGCGGCGCTGGCGCGCGGGCCGCTCCCGTCTGTCTTCTCCTGTCCGCCGGCCAAAGGTCTGTCTTCTCCTGTCCGCCGGCCAAAGGCAAGTGGCATTCCGGCGGCCACGCGCATCGGGTTCTGCCCGTTTGTGCCATGCCGCACTTGGCCCGGCCGCACTTGGCCCGGCCGCGCTTGTGCCTCGCCGCGCTTTGCCTCTAAGAGGGAGAACGGATCTGGAATCGACACCACAGGATTTCGCAGGGAGCGCCACCCCATGAGTGGACATATCCTCGCCCTGGACCAGGGCACGACCTCATCGCGCGGCATCGTCTTTGACGAAACCTTCGCCATCGCCGGTGTCGCACAGGAGGAATTCACCCAGCATTTCCCGGCGTCCGGCTGGGTGGAGCACGATCCCGAAGACATCTGGGACACGACCCTGCGCACGGCCCGCGGCGCCATCGAGACCGCAGGGCTGACCGCCGCCGCCATTGCCGCTATCGGCATCACCAACCAGCGCGAGACCGTCGTGGTCTGGGACCGCGACACCGGCAAGCCCGTCCATCGGGCAATCGTCTGGCAGGATCGGCGCACCGCCGATTTCTGCACCGAGTTGAAGGCCGGTGGCCACGAGCCGTCGGTCACCGCCAAGACCGGCCTGCTCCTCGATCCCTATTTTTCCGCCACCAAGCTTGCCTGGATCCTGGACAATGTGGACGGCGCCCGCGCGCGCGCCGAGGCGGGCATGCTGGCCTTCGGCACCATCGACACGTTCCTGATCTGGCGGCTGACCGGCGGCAGGGCCCACGTCACCGACGCCACCAATGCGGCGCGCACCATGCTGTTCAACATCCACGACAACGACTGGGACGACGGCCTTCTGCGTCTGTTGAACATTCCCCGCGCGCTCTTGCCGGAAGTTCGCGACTGCGCCGGCCACTTCGGCGATACCGATGCGGAGCATTTCGGCGGCGCGATCGCCATTCGCGGTGTTGCCGGCGACCAGCAGGCGGCGACCCTGGGCAATGCCTGCTTTGCGCCGGGCATGGTGAAGTCGACATACGGCACCGGCTGTTTTGCGCTGATCAACACCGGCGGTGACGCCGTTGCCTCGAGGAACCGTCTTCTCACCACCATCGCCTACCGTCTCGGCGGCGAGACGACCTATGCGCTGGAGGGCTCCATCTTCATCGCCGGCGCGGCGGTGCAGTGGCTGCGCGACGGGCTGGGGATCATCGACCATGCCGCCCGTTCAGGCGAACTGGCCGCGCAGGCCGATCCGGATGCGGCGGTTGTCCTCGTCCCCGCCTTCACCGGTCTTGGCGCCCCCCACTGGGATCCCCGCGCCCGCGGTGCCATCTTCGGGCTGACCCGGGGCACCGGACCGGCGGAAATCGCCCGCGCCACCCTGGAATCGGTCTGTTTCCAGACCCGCGACCTGATCACCGCCATGACCGACGACTGGAGCGGGCCGGCGGCCGGCGGCTCCACGATCCTGCGGGTCGACGGTGGCATGGTGCGCTCCGACTGGACCATGCAATGCCTGGCCGACATTCTGGACGCATCGGTCGACCGGCCGGTCGTGATGGAAACGACGGCTCTGGGTGCGGCATGGCTTGCCGGTCACGATGCCGGCGTGTGGCCGGGCATCGGCGGTTTTGCCGATGCCTGGCGGCTCGACCGGCGCTTTGAACCGCAGATGGATGCGGCAACCCGCGGCGCCAAGCTCGCCGTCTGGTCCGATGCCGTCGGCCGGACCCTGTCCGGTCCGGCAGTCCGGGACGGGTAGCGTCGCCTCCGGCTTCGGTGCCGGCCTTCGGTCCGGTCTGGGCAATTCCGTGTGACAAACGGCGCGGCACCGGCTGCGTCCCGGCTTTTTCCGGATGTGGTCACCGCCAGCCGTTTCCAGGGCTTGCACGCAAACGCCGATCGCATCATTGTGGACATTCAATTGGCCGTTCGTGCCGGTCCGGCCCGGCGACAGGCGGCGTATCCTGAGGCAGGCACCGAAAGCCTCGCCCGGCTGGTCGCGACCGGTCCGGCGCGAACGGCAAATGGCAAATGGCGGAGACGCGAATGACGAAGGTCTCGATGACCGTGAACGGCACTCCTGTGGCAGGTGAGGTGGAAGACCGGATGCTGCTTGTGCAGTTTCTGCGCGAGGAATTGCGCCTTACCGGTACCCACGTCGGATGCGACACCTCCCAGTGCGGCGCCTGCCTGGTCCATGTGAACGGCCGGCCGGTCAAATCCTGCACCATGCTCGCCGTCCAGGCCGAAGGCGCCCGGGTTAAGACCATCGAGGGTGTGGCCGACGGGGACAGGCTGCATCCGGTCCAGGAGGCATTTCGCGACAACCACGGCCTCCAGTGCGGTTATTGCACGCCGGGCATGGTCATGGCGGCGCTCGACATGATCGAGCGCCATGGCGGCGACCTTGACGAAAAGACCATTCGCGCCGAGCTAGAGGGCAATTTGTGCCGCTGCACCGGTTACCACAATATCGTCAAGTCGATTAAGGCCGCCGCGTCCGCCATGGCCGGCCGGGCCGGCTGAGGGGAACGGTATGTACGAGACACGATATCACAGGGCAACCAGTCTCGCCGATGCGGCGGCCCGCCAGGCGGCGGCCGAGGACGGCAAGTATCTCGCCGGCGGGCACACGCTCATTCCCACAATGAAGCAGCGTCTGGCGGCACCCAGCGACCTGATCGACATCGGCGACCTGGAGGAGTTGAAGGGCATCACGCGCCAGGGCGATGTGCTCACCATCGGCGCGGCCACCTGCCACGCCGACATCGCCGGCTCCGCCGACGTGCGCGACGCCATACCGGCGCTCGCCGAACTTGCCGGCGAGATCGGCGATCCGCACGTCCGCAACCGCGGCACGATCGGTGGCTCGGTGGCCAACAACGATCCGGCCGCCGACCATCCCGCCGCGGTGCTGGCGCTGGACGGGATCGTCGTCACCAACGAGCGCGAGATTCCGGCCGGGGACTTCTTCGCCGGCATGTTCGAGACCGTGCTAGGCGACAGCGAGATCGTCACCGCCATCCGGCTTGCCGTGCCGGAAAAGGCCGCCTATGGCCGGTTCCCCAATCCCGCCTCGCGCTACCCGATGGCCGGTGTCTTTGTTGCCCGATTCGCCGACGGATCGGTCCGTGTCGCCGTCACCGGCGCCGGACAGGACGGCGTTTTCCGCTGGTCGCAGGCGGAGGCGGCGCTCGCCGCCGATTTTTCCGCCGGCGCGCTTGCCGACCTGAGCGTCGAGGAGAACGGTATGTTGTCCGACATCCACGGCTCCGCCGCCTACCGCGCCAACCTTGTGGCGGTGATGGCGCGGCGCGCAGTCGCCGCCATCGCCTGAGCGGTCCTCTCGTCCCCTGGATCCTGTGTCCGCTCCACGGCGCCGAACCTGGCGTCAGGCCGGCTTGCCGAGCACCCGCAACGTCTCCGCCCGGTCCGCCGTCGGCCTTCCGAGGCCGCCGAGCGCCGCGCGCAGTTCGCCGATCCGTTCGGCATTGCTTTCCGCCAACCGCCCGTCGGCCATGTGGAGATTGTTCTCAAATCCGATCCGGCAATGGCCACCCTGTTCCGCGGCCGCCGCCAGCGCCGCCGTTTCCGAGTGCCCGAAGGCGCAGACCATGAACGGCGACCGGCTTTTCGGGTCGGTTTTCGCCCGCGCCTCCAGGAACGGCGCAAGCTCGGCCGGATCGCTCTCCTGGTTTGTGGCGTACCGCCCCAGCACATAAAGCAGCGCAAAGGCGGGTCCGGGGATCGCGCCGTCGGCCACAAGTGCGTGAAACCGGCTCACTTCGGCGGCGGAATAGACGATGAACTGCACGGCCGTACCGGCCGCCATGAGTGTCTGCAGAAAGTTCGTGGCGGCACGCCCTGTTTCCTCATCGCCCTCGGGAAAAAGCTCGCCGACGGCGATGCTTACGGCCTCCGGCCGGACCGCGCGCACCACCGCCATTTGCTCTGCGGGCCGATAGCGGCCGATCGCCTCGGTGGTGATCTGGATAACCAATTCCCGGCCCGCCGCCCCGGCGACTTCGCCGATTGCCGCGATCGCCTCGCTGTAAAGCCCGGCGTCGAGCACGTGGCGGCCGGCCCGATCCCGCACGTGAAGATGTATGGCTTGCGCGCCGGCGGCATGGACGGCACTCGCCTCTTGAGCAATTTCCTCAATGGTAACAGGTAGTTGCGGATGGTCGGCTTTGCCTCTCCGCGCGCCGTTGATGGCGGCCATGATCACGAGCGGCGTAAGATCGGGCATCGGTCCGGGGTCCGTTTTGTCGGCGCCATGTTGGCCTGCCTGCAACCCGGCTTGCAAGCTGTTCGTCCTGCCGGCGAACAACCGGGCGCCGATACGCCTGCGTTCATTTTGTCAGGTTGACGAACGGTGCGGAAACCGCGAAACGGGGCGCACGGCAGCAGCCGGGTGCACCGATTGCGGTGATGCGGGACAGATCAGGAAAAGGGTATGGAATGACGACAACAGCCGCAGCCAGCCAGGAATCCGGCGATAGCGGGTTTTTCCGCGATGACCTTGCAACCGTGGATCCGCAGATCAAGGCGGCCATCGACGCCGAATTGCGCCGTCAGCGCGACGACATCGAGCTGATCGCATCCGAAAACATCGTGTCCCGGGCGGTGCTTCAGGCCCAGGGTTCGGTGCTGACCAACAAATATGCCGAGGGTTATCCGGGGCGCCGCTATTATGGCGGTTGTCAGCATGTCGATGTCGCGGAAAACCTGGCGATTGAACGGGCCAAGGCGCTGTTCGGCTGCGATTTCGCGAATGTCCAGGCGCATTCCGGCAGTCAGATGAACCAGGCGGTGTTTCTGGCCCTGTTGCAGCCCGGCGATACATTCATGGGCCTCGACCTCAATTCCGGCGGCCATCTGACACACGGTTCGCCGGTCAACCTGTCGGGCAAATGGTTCGATGTCGTCTCGTATGGCGTACGCGCTGACGACAATATTCTGGATATGGAGGATGTGGCGGCAAAGGCCGAAGCCCACCGACCCAAGCTGATCATCGCCGGCGGCACGGCCTATTCACGCATCTGGGACTGGCAGCGGTTTCGTGAAATCGCCGATTCCATCGGCGCCTATCTGATGGTCGACATGGCCCACATCGCCGGCCTCGTCGCCGGCGGCGCACATCCTTCGCCCGTGCCCCACGCCCATGTGACCACCACGACTACACACAAGTCCCTCCGCGGTCCGCGCGGCGGACTGATCCTTGCCAACGACGAGGCAATCGCCAAGAAGATAAACTCCGCCGTCTTTCCCGGCCTGCAGGGCGGTCCGCTGATGCATATCATCGCCGCCAAGGCTGTCGCCTTCGCCGAAGCGCTTCGTCCGGAATTCACCGGCTATGCGCACCGGATTGTCGAAAACGCCCGTACCCTTGCCATGACCATGACAGAGGGCGGACTGGATATCGTATCCGGCGGCACGGACAACCATGTCATGCTAGTCGACCTGCAGGCCCTGGGCTTGACCGGAAAAGCGGCGGAGGCGGCGCTCGGCCGGGCGGCGATCACCTGCAACAAGAACAGTATCCCGTTTGACCCTCAAAAACCGTTTGTAACGTCCGGCATCAGGCTCGGAACGCCAGCCGGCACGACCCGTGGTTTTGGCCCGTCCGAATTCCGGCTGATCGGCGAACTGATCCTGGAGGTGTTGAACGGCCTCGCCGGCAATGGCGAGGACAGGAACGGCGCTGTCGAGGCGGCGGTGCGACAAAAGGCATTGGAACTGACCGGCAGGTTTCCCATTTATAGCGGCTGACACCGTCGCAAAGCCCGGCCCGATGACGGCGCGCCTTCCGCGATCGTCGATTGCGCAGGTGCGGCATATCGCGCGATAGTCCGGACAAACCGAAGGCCCCGTTGGCCGCAAAGCCGGAGCGCCAAAGCCGTCCATGCGCCTGTTTTCCGACAAGAGCCGGCCGGTTCACCTCGGGCCGTTCCCGCTTGAGCACCTTGCCCGCCGCGCCTCGAAGCCGGATCTGGACGACGTTCCGCGCACAAGCCCCCGGGCATTTCACCGCCCGGATCGTCCGCGAAGTATCGTCAACGCCATGGCCGAGTATCAGGCAATGCTGGACGCAATTCGCGACGGCCCGGCCAACAGACACCGCGCGCAATGCCCTGCCGATCCGGCTGAGCGTGCACGGCATCTCAAGGCTTTCGGCTATTTCTGCGATGCGGCGATGGTTGGTATCGGTCCGGTGACGATGCAATCGGTTCTCAAGGCCCCGCTTGTCAATCCGGACGTTGCGCAGCTCGCCGACAAACTCCGCAAAATGCAGACACAGACAATTGCGGCCGGCATCGACATGACCATGGCGGATCTGAGGGATTCCATGGATATGCCGGCAGGCGGCATCGGCAACCACGATCGGACGATCGTTTTTCTCTACGACTATCCGCGAGATCCCGACGGCGCCGAACCGGGTCATGAGTGGATCGCCGACGCCCAAGCCGAGCGCGCCTGCCTGCGCGGATCGGAAACCGCAGTCGTGCTTGCCAATTACATCCGGCTCCTTGGCTACCGGGCCAAGGCGCATACAGGTTCGGCGAGCGATGTCGACCTCAACCGCCTGGCGGTCGCCGCGGGGCTTGCCGTTGTCGAAAACGGCACCCTGGTCAATCCCTTTCTCGGCGACCGTTTCGGACTGGCGGCCGTGACCACGGATTTCGATCTGCTGTGCGATGCACCGCTCGCGCCCCTCGCCGAACAGAGCTGGTTCCGGACGAAGGGACCGGCCTGGTGGATTGGCAAGGGGTATGCGCGCAATGCCACCAATGCCGAGCCCTATCGCTCGCGCCGCTTCGTCGACGGCGCACACCCGTTCGAACGGCTGAAACGCGTGGAGACGCCGACAACCTATATCGACGAAGCAAACGTTGCGCGCGTACCCAAACGCACCGACATGTTTGCCCGTGCCCTGTTTGGCGACATGGGTCCGGGGGTGCAGAAATGCGCCACCAACGGATATTATGTGCGCAAAGCCGCCCCCAGCATGGCCCAGCGCCGGGTGCTTGGCGCGTTTGTTCTCCTGCAGGACGCGCCGGCCGCGCCGCGCTTGGCTGCCGGTACGGACGATCCGCACCGCAATGCCGATGCCATAAAGGCGGCAAGCTATTTCCTGGGTATCGACGCTGTCGGCATCTCTCGCTGCCCCGACTGGGCATATTATTCCCATGACACGCTGGGCGAGCCGATCGATCCCTATCACGGCAACGCCATATCCATGATCGTCGATCAGGGATATGAGACCATGGAGGGCGCGTCCGGCGACGACTGGATATCGGTTGCGCAATCGATGCGCGCCTATTTGCGGTTTTCGCTCCTTGGCGGGGTGATCGCCAACCAGATCCGTTCGCTGGGATATTCGGCGCGCGTGCATTCGGTCATGGATGGCGAGGTGCTTCAGCCGCCGCTTCTTCTGCTGTCCGGCCTGGGCGAGGTGAGCCGCATCGGCGAGGTTATCCTCAACCCCTTTCTCGGTCCCCGTCTGAAATCCGGAGTGGTGACCACCGACATGCCGATGCGTCATGACAAGCCCATCGACTTCGGCCTCCAGGACTTTTGCCGGCAATGCAACAAGTGCGCGCGCGAATGCCCGTCAGGCGCCATTACCGCCGGGCCGAAATTGATGTTCAACGGCTACGAAATCTGGAAATCGGACAGTCAGAAATGCGCCACCTACCGGGTATCGACCGACGGCGGGGCCATGTGCGGTCGCTGCATGAAGACCTGCCCGTGGAACCTGGAGGGGCTGTTTGCGGAAAAGCCCTTCCGCTGGGCGGCCATGCATGTGCCGGCGGCGGCCCCCCTTCTGGCGCGGCTCGACGACCGTGCCGGCCGAGGCGGCCTCAATCCGATCAAGAAATGGTGGTGGGATCTGGAAGTCGATGAAGCCGGTGCTTACCGGTCGCCCGTCCATCCGGTCAACGCCCGCGGCCTTCAGCGCGACCTGGCTCTTGACCATGAGGACCAGACGCTTGCCGTCTATCCGGCGAACCTGGCGCCTCATCCCTGGCCCTATCCGTTCCCCATGGAGCGGGAGAAGGGCATCGAAGCCTATCAGGCGCTGGTCACGGCCCGGGAATACCGGCGCCGCCTCGCGGCTGGTCGGCACGAAGGGCTTGTCCACCGATACCGGGCAGACGAGGGAACGCCGCCGGTCCTGCGCGTTGAGGTCTCCGCAGCGGCCGGGATGGCCCCGGATCTCGTCAGGTATGAGTTGCGGCGTCCCGATGGTCGGCACCTGCCCGAATTCGAAGCCGGCGCCCATATTGACATCGTTGTCGCACCGGAATTCCTGCGTCAGTATTCTTTGGCCGGTGATCCGGCTGACCGGTCCCGCTACGTCATCGGGGTCCTGCGCGAACAGGGCGGTCGCGGCGGTTCGCAGCTCCTGCAACGGATCTTCACCGAGGGGCGGCGGGTTTTCATATCCCGACCGATCAATCACTTTCCGCTTGATGAGACGGCGGTGAAGACCATTCTCATGGGCGGCGGTATCGGTGTGACCCCGATGATCGCCATGGGCCACCGCCTTCACGCCCTGGGCGCGGATTTTGCGCTCCATTATTCGGTCCCCTCCCGGCGCAACGCGGGGTTCCTGGATGATCTGGCGCGGGTGCCATGGAAAGGTCGCGTCGTCCTCCACGTTTCAGACGAGGCAAGCCGCGCCGATCTCGATGCCATCCTGTCCGGCTATCGGACCGGATATCATGTCTATGTGTGTGGACCGGACCGTTACATGGAAGCGGCAATGGCGGCCGCCGGGCGCCACGGCTATCCCGATGAAGCCCGGCACATGGAGTATTTTTCCGTCCCCGAACTTCCCGATCATGAAAATCATCCCTTCACCCTGCGTCTTGCCCGATCCGGTCGCGATGTTCGCGTGGCGGCGGAGGAGGCGGCAACGGATTCGCTGTTGGACGCCGGCATCCCGGTCGATGTGAAATGTTCCGACGGTTTGTGCGGTGTCTGCCGTTGTGATGTTGTTGCCGGAGCGGTCGAACACCGCGATTTCGTGTTGTCGGCCCGGCAGCGCAGATCGATGATGATATTGTGCCGGTCGCGGGCCGCCGAGCCCGACGGGGTGGTCGAAATCGATCTCTGACATGGCGGGTTCGACGCGGCAAGCCCGGTGCGCTGGCCAAGGCATGCCTGGCCGGTGCGTGTGACCGGGCCGCGTCCCCACAGACGGCCCGGTGGCGCGGCGATGGGCTCAACCGGCGGTGTCCGCCTGCACCAGGGCCTTGTAGAGCGCACGGATGTTTAGCGTGACGGGGCCCGGGCCGCCGCTGCTGCCGATCGCCCGGCCATCGATTTCCGCCACCGGTGTCTGCGCGCCGAACGTCCCGGTCAAGAAAGCTTCCTCGGCGCTATAGACGTCGGAGAGCGAAAAATCCCGCTCGAAAACCGGGATATCGTTTTCCTGACACAGGTCGATGACCTTTTGCCGTGTGATGCCGGCCATGCAGTAGGCGCCGGTCGAGGTCCAGACCGCACCGTTGCGAACCATGAAGAAGTTGCACGAGTTGGTCGTGTTGACGAATCCGTACGGGTCGAGCATCAGCGCCTCGTCGGCGCCGGCCTTCTGGGCATGGATGCCGGCGAGAATGCAATTGAGCTTGGAATGGGTGTTGAGCTTCGGGTCCTGGGTGAGCGGCAGCCCCCGGTGGAAGGGCGTGGTGTGAAGACGGATGCCGTTCTGCTCTGATCCCGCCGCCACTTTGGAGTGTTCGCAAATGATCACCATTGTCGGTCCGGACTGCGACAATCGCGGGTCCTGAAACGGCCGCGCTTTCACCCCGCGGGTCACCATCAGCCGGGCGTGGGCATCCTGCCGCATGTCATTGGCCCGGGCCGTCCGGTCAAGCGCAGCGGCGACAGCCTGCCGGTCCATGCCGATGTCGAGATCGATCGCCTTTGCCGCGCAAAACAGCCGGTCCAGATGGTCGGACAGGAACGCCCAGCGGCCATTGTAGAGACGCAAGCCCTCCCATACCCCGTCCCCAAGGAGAAATCCGCTGTCATAGACGGATACCGTGGCGGCTTTTCGCGGCACGAGTTCGCCATTCACGTAAATCCGGATGTCTGCGTTGCGCGGGTCGTCGGCCGCATCGTGCGCGGAGCGGTGTGCCTGTTTGTCCGTCATGGTTTTCCGCTTCGGGTTGTCATGATCCGCCCGCCAATTTGTCGAGAATGTAGCGTGCCGTCATCAAATCGAGATGGGCGCCGCCGCCGTTCTTGAAGACGGTGATATCATCGTCCGCAAGGCGACCCGGCGCACCGCCTGCAAGGTCATAGAGGTCACCGATCACATCCGCCGGCGTGATCAGGCCGGCACGGATGGGGATCATCAGTTCGCCGATTTCATCGATCGTTGTGTCCCGGCAATCGACGAAGATCCGCGCTTTCCTGATCAGCGAATCGTCCGCTTCGCGCATTTCCGGTGTGAACGCGCCGATCAGATCGACATGGGTGCCCGGCCGGACCCATTCGCCGGAGATCACGGGATCGCGGGCCATTGTGGCCGTCGCCACGATATCCGCATCTCCGACCGCGCTGCTCAGATCCCCGGCCACCGAGATTTCGCAAGGGGCACCTGTTGATTTGGAAGCCAGGGTTGCGGCCTTGTCCGGATTCCGGTTCCACAGGCTGATCCGTTCGAGGCTGGGAAAGATCGCCGGATACGCCTCAATCAGGCTCGCCGCCACATGTCCCGCACCGACAACCAGGAGCGAACGCGGGGTCTCTGGCGCCAGAAACCGGGCGCCGAGCACGGAATCGCCTGCCGTTTTCCAGCGTGTGACAACATCGCTGTCGATGAGAGCCTCCACATGCCCGGTCCGGTCGTCGAATACCAGCATTCCCCCATGAATGGTCGGCAGATCCAGTGCCGCATTGCCGGGCACGATCGTCACCGATTTGACCCCGATCCCGAGTTCGGCAATCCAGGCGGACCGACACAGCAGCTTGCCGTGTTCCCGTTCAAGAAACCGGTCGCCTATGGTTGCACGCGGCCGTTGATGGCCGGCCCGCAGCGCCGCCGCCACGCCGGGCCAATCCAGTTTGCCTGCGGTATCGGCCGTGTCGATCACCCTTATGTGTGTCAATTCCGGCGCATCCTGATGGAACGGGGAGCTTGAACGCCCGGGGTGCGGCCCATTGGTGTCCGTCCCGGAATGGGAAGCTTAGATTTTCCGCAAAGCGCATGCAACGCGCACCGATCCCGTTGGGATCCATCGAGGCGGTGACTGATGAGACAGACGCTTACCCGGCGACCCCGTAAAGGTCGCGGTAGGTTTCCCGCAGCATGTTTTTCTGGATCTTGCCCATGGCATTGCGCGGCAGCGACCGGACGGTGATGATCCGTTGCGGAACCTTGTATCGCGCCAGATCGCCGCAAAGCCTGTTCCGGAGCTCGGCGGAGTCGATGTCATTGTCGCCTGACGCAACGACGATGGCCGTAACACCTTCGCCCCAATCCGGATGCGGCACGCCGATGACGGCCGATTCCGAAATTTCCGGTTGCGCATCCAGCATCGATTCCACTTCGGCCGGATAGACATTCAGTCCGCCGCTGATGATCAGATCCTTGTCGCGACCTGAAATATTGAGATAGCCGTCCGGGTCGATGAAGCCGAGGTCGCCGGTGATGAAAAAGCCGTCCGGCCGGAACTCCCGGGCCGTTTTGTCTCGCCTACGCCAATAGCCCCTGAACACATTCGGACCGGCCAGCTCGATCATTCCGATCTCGCCATCGTCGAGGCGTTTGCCGGAATTCGGATCGGCAATGCGAACGGAAATCCCGGGCAGCGGCAGTCCCACCGAACCCGGTTTTCGCGGGCCATTGTAGGGGTTTGATGCGATCATGTTGGTTTCTGTCATCCCGTAACGTTCCAGTATCGCCTGGCCCGTGCGATCGGCGAATGCCTTGTGGACATCCGGCGAAAGCGGCGCCGATCCGGAAATGAAAACACGAATATGCCGGACCAGATCGGCGGTGAAATCGGCGCGTGACAGAAGCCGGATATAAAATGTCGGAACGCCCATCATCGCCGTAGCGGCCGGCAGCGCGTCCATCAGCCGATCGAGATCGAATTTTGGCAGAAACAGCATCGATGCGCCCGACAAAAGCGCCGTGTTGGTCGCAACGAAAAGCCCGTGCGTATGGTAGATCGGCAAGGCGTGGAGCAACACATCATCGGCCGTAAATCTCCAGCATTCAACCAGTGCGGCTGCGTTCGAACGCAGATTCTCATGGCTGATCATCGCGCCTTTTGAGCGGCCGGTCGTCCCTGACGTATAGAGAATTGCCGCAATATCGTCGCCGGAGAGCTGAGCGGTCCTGAAGGCGGACGGCGAAGATGCCGCAGACTGTTGCAGCGTTCCCGTCCCTGTTGAATCAAGGGTCGCGATCTTCATGTCCGCTGTTGCCTGCAAACGTGACCGCGTGGCGTCGTGCCGCTCCGGCTCGCAAACAAAAAGCGCCGGCTCGGCATCACCGACAAAATAGGACACCTCCGCCGCGGTATAGGCCGGATTGAGCGGCAGGTAGACCGCGCCGATCCTCAGGCAGGCGAGGTAGAGCCAGAGGCATTCGGTACATTTCCGGGTTTGCACGGCCACGCGATCGCCCTTGCCGATACCCAGTTTGCACAGCGCATTGGCGTATCGTCCGCTTGCCGCCAGCATGTCGCCGTAGGTCACGATCCCGCCCTCGGGCAGGATCAGGAATGGCGATGCCGGCTCGCCGACGGACCGCGCCACGCTGCAAAAGAGATTACCGTTCATGGCGCCATCCGATCCGCGGCATTGTTGTCCTTGTTCCGACATGTGCCTTGTCCCGTGCACGTTCCCCGGTCCGCTCGGCAAGCCGGTCAGAATCCCGTCCGCACCGATGTCGTGGTGGGACCAATCCCTTCGTTTGATATTGTTCGACGACCCGCCTCCGCGTCCGGAACAGTCATCGCCAATCGAACCGGCGCTAACTCCAGAGCTGTCGTCCGCCGACGGCCTGGCTTGTCTCGACAAATTGCTGGATCGCCTTGCTCGTTTTCGACCGTTTCCAGGCGACATGGGTTTCGACGATCGTTGGTGATTTTGTCCGGATGGGCCGCGACTCGATGGCGCCGCTGCCGCAGAAACGGGGTAGGCCGCAAAAGATCGTCACACCCATGTCCGCCGTAACCAGCCCGAGAATTCCGAGCAGGCTTGTCGCTTCCCGCGCAACTTGCAGCACGTGACCCTCCTTCTGGAACATGTTTAGGACGATCCGCCGGAATGTCGGCCATTCCGCGTCGGTGCCGAGAACGATGGGCTCCCGGGCAAGATCTGCGACGGTCAGTTCATCTTTTTCGCAAAGCGGATGATCCGGGGTCAGCAGCGCGACGACAGAGTGAGTGGCAACAAGCCGCGTTTCGATTTCGGAGCTTTTGAATGACCCGACCAGAAATCCGACATCGATCTGATCGCGGATGATCAGGTCGCGCTGGGCCGGCGAGCTATGATAATACAGGTCGAGCCTGACTTCGGGATTTTCGTTCCAGAACTCGCGGCTGATATCCGGGACCAGCGAATGTCCCGTGATCGTCGTGTAGCCCACCCGCAGCGTTCCTTTTGCGCCGGAATCCAGCATTTTCGTGTGGTATTCGGCGACCTCCATGCGATGCAGAATGTCGCGGGCCTCGCCAAGCAGGTTTCGCCCGGCTTCCGTCAGGCGTACGCTCCGGGTGGTCCGCTCCAGCAATCTGACCGACAATCGCGTCTCAAGCTCCTGCACCAGGCGGCTCACCGCCGGCTGGGTCGTCGCCAGGCGCTCCGCGGCCCTGTGGAAATTGAGCTCCTCGGCAACGGCGACGAAGGTCGAAAGGTGTTTGACGTCGAAGTGCATATTGATGCGCTGGCCGAATTAATATCTCAAATATTATTATTTAACACCCTGCCTTTGTGTGTCTAGTATCGGGGCCAATCCGTAAAATATTGGAAAATGTGACGATTTTTCCGGCAGGAATCGGATTGACATGACGAATTAATTTCCGCCTGCATGCGGTCGAACGGGGATTGCCCGTTACGATCGGACGGAAATTTGGGGGGTGCGATGATCCGGGTTGGTGTTGATGTCGGCGGAACATTCACGGACGTCATCCTGGAGCGGGTGACCGGACAAGGCAGCCGCCAGATTGTCGTTACAAAGACGCCCAGCACACCGGAAAACCAGTCGGACGGGGTCGTGAACGGTGTCCTGCAGGCTTGCCAAAAAGCCGGAGTGAAGCCCGGCGAAATCGACATTCTCTACCACGGCACCACCGTGGCGACGAACATGGTTATCGAGCGGTCGGGCGCGCGCATCGGCATGATCACGACCCGCGGATTCCGCGACATATTGCATATGGCCCGCCACAAGCGGCCGCACAATTTCTCGCTTCAGTTTGATGTGCCCTGGCAATCCAAACCGCTGGTCCGGCGTCGCGACCGGCTCTGTGTTACCGAGCGGATCATGCCGCCGACCGGCGAGATCGAGGTGCCGCTCGATGAGGATGAGGTCAGGCGGGCTGCTGAATTGTTCGCCAAGCGTGGCATGGATGCCGTCATTATCGGTTTCTTGTTCTCGTTCCTGAACGACGAACACGAACGGCGGGCCAAGGAGATCGTCCGGTCGATCCTTCCCGATGCCTTTGTGAACTGTTCTTCGGAAGTGGTGAACACGATCCGCGAATACGAGCGCTTCTCGTCCACGGCAATGAACGCCTATATCGGCCCGATGACATCGGCGTATCTGGGTAGCCTGACATCGCGGCTCAGGGATGCCGGCGTGGAGGCCAATATCCGGGTCATGCAGTCCAACGGCGGTATTGCCACGGTCGAACAGTCCAGCCGGCTGCCGATCGGGCTGCTCCTTTCCGGCCCGGCCGGCGGTGTGATCGGCGGCGGATGGACCGGCCGCAATTGTGGCGTCGACAACATTATCACCATCGATATTGGCGGCACGTCCGCAGATATCAGCGTGATTCAGGACGGCGAACTCCGGATCAAGAATCCCCGTGATACGACGGTCGATTTGCTGCCGGTTCTTGTCCCGATGGTCGATATCGATGCGATCGGCGCCGGTGGCGGATCCATCGCCTATATCGATCCCGGCGGCGCATTCCGTGTCGGACCGCGCTCCGCCGGCGCCGAGCCGGGACCTGCATGCTACGACAAGGGCGGCGAGGAGCCGACGGTAACCGATGCGCAGGTCGTGCTTGGCCGTCTGGACCCGGAGCAGTTCCTCGGTGGCGATATCAAAATCGATCCGAAGTTGTCGGAGAAGGCGATCAAGGCGCATATCGCCGATCCGCTTGGCATGTCGGTCAAGGAGGCGGCGCTAGGGATTTTGAAAATCATCAACAACAATATGGCCTTGGCGATCAACGCCAATTCGGTTGCCAAGGGTGTCGATCCCAGGAACTTCACGTTGATGGGCTTTGGCGGCGCCGGTCCGCTGCATGCCGTCTCGCTCGCCGAGTCGATCCACGCCAAAAACGTGGTATCGCCGATCCAGCCCGGCATTACCGCCGCCACCGGCCTTCTGGTTACCGACCTCCAGTATGAGTATACGAGCTCCACGCTGGTGGTCATCAACGACGCCGGCAAGGAGGATTTCCGGCAGATCAACGCGGCGCTGGACGGCCTCGTGGCCAGGGCGGAGGAACAATTCGACGCTGACGGGATTTCGCCGGCCGCGCGGCGTTTTCAACGCTTTGCCGAATGCCGGTATGTCGGGCAGGGGTTCGAGCTGAGGGCGAAGATCCCCGATGGCCCCGTCGGACCCGACAGCGTGTCGGCGATCATCGACAGTTTCTATGACGCCCACAAGAAGGTCTACGGCCATGCGTTCAAGGATCAGCTCTGCGAAGTCATCACGCTCCGGCTGATCGCCACCGCCGCGGTGGAGACGCTGGAGACACCGAAACTGGAGAAGGGCGGGGCGACCAATCCCGAAAATGCGGTCCTCTATACCCGCAAGACCGTCTTCGATGATGGCAGCGAGATACAGACGCCGCGTTACCGGCGCTCCGAACTGAAGGCCGAAGACCGGGTGACCGGCCCGGCGATCATAATCCAGCACAACTCCACCACGATTGTCCCGCCGGACTACACGGCGACGGTGCAGACGTTTGGCGATCTGGTAATCGGCGCGGATTGAGGAGGACGTCATGGCAAAGGAAATCGATCCAATCACCCTGCAGGTTATCGGCGGAGCGTTGCATTCGATCGCCGAGCAGATGGGCAATGTGCTCTACCGGATGAGCTATTCGTCGATTATCCGCGAAAGCCAGGATCTCGGTGCCGGCCTGTTTGACCGGGACTACAATACGCTTTGCGAATCCGATTCAACGCCGATGCATATTGGTTCGCTTCCCGGCTATCTGCGCGGCATCGAGAAAACCGTGCCGCCGGATGCATGGAATCCCGGCGATTGCGTCATCCACAACCATCCCTATTTTGGTGCCAGCCATTCGCCGGACATCGCGATTGTGATGCCGGTGTTCCATGACGGCGAACTCGTCGGTTTCTCTGCCAACACGGCCCACCATGTCGATATCGGAGCGGCCACGCCCGGTCTCGTCATCGATATTCCGGACATGTACGCGGAAGGCATGCTCCTCAACGGGCTGAAGCTCTACGAAGGGGGTGTGCGAAACGAGTGGTTGTGGAAGTACATACGCGACAACACGCGGGTTCCCAGCCTGGTAATGGGCGACCTGGAAGCCCAAATCGCATCCGCCGAACTGGGTGTGCAGCGCTTTCAGGAGCTCTTCGGCACCTATGGCCACGATACGGTCATCCAGGCGACGAAACAGCTCATGGACTATACCGAAACCATGATCCGGCGCGAAATATACAAAATCCCGGATGGCGAATATACGGCGGAAGGTTTCCTCGACGATGACGGCCGCACTCGTGACGTTCATTTGCCGATCAAGGTAACTGTGAGGATAAGCGGCGACGACGCGGAGGTGGACCTGACCGGTTCCTCGCCGCAGGTTCCCACAGCCTTCAACGTGCCGTTCGAGGGTTCAACAAAGGTTGCCTGCTTCTTCGCATTTCGCGCCCTGCTTCTCGATACATACACGCACCAGGAATATATTCCGCAAAACGAAGGCTCCTTCAGGCCAATCAAGGTGACCGCGCCGGAGGGCAGCATATTCAATCCGATCGCACCGGTGGCCGCCGAGGCGCGCTTCTCCCAGATCCAAAGAGTGGTCGACCTCATCATCAAGGCGTTGGCGCCCGTCATCCCGGAAAAGGCGACGGCCGGAAATGCGGCGACGCTGTCGTTTGCCGCCTATTCCGGTGTCCGCGACAATGGCGAGTACTGGGTGTTCCTGGAGGTCAACGAGGCCGCGATGGGCGGCCGCCCGCTGTCAGACGGACCGGACACGATTGAGGAACTGATGCGCAACACGCGCAACAATCCGCTCGAAGACCTCGGAATGCACCTGCCGTTGATCTGCGACCGCTACGAGATTCGTGACGACGCGCGGCCCGGCGCCGGCAAGTTCAGGGGCGGGGCGGGGGTCGTGAAATCGCAGCGGTACCTCGGCTCCGGTTACATGACCCATGAGTCTGACCGCCATGACGACGTGCCATGGGGCATATTCGGCGGCAAGCCAGGCGCCGGCGGCCGTGTTGTCGTGCACAACATTCATACCGGACAGAGCACCGAACAGCCGTCAAAGTTTTCCGGCCTGCGCACCGCGAGCGGCGATGTTGTTTCCTACTATTCGCCATGCGGCGGCGGTTATGGCGATCCGCTCAAGCGGGATCCTCAAAAGGTGCTGGACGACATCCTGGACGAGATCATCGCGCCGGACGACGCGCCGAAGGAATACGGAGTGGTGCTCACGCAGGTCGACGATGGTTACGGGTGGGCCGTCGATTCGTCGGCAACCGAGAAATTGAGGGAGCAAATGAGGGCCGCCTAGGCGTCGACCGGCTGCCTATCGGCGGTTGTGGAATTCAGCCGCGGATGGGATAAAATCGCTCAGACGCCTTGATGGCCCGGCTGCCTGAATGGCAGCCATATCGGGGAATTGGGGCAATATTGCCATAGCCGGCCACCAATGCATTCAGCCCAGTCGGCTGCGCGTAGCAACTACAACCAAGGAGTAGGGATATGAAGAAAACCATCGAGCGGAAAAAGGACAAGAGCAGATTGTCGACGGTGTCGCGCCGTACGGTCCTCGCGGGCGGCGCGGCGGTTGCCGGTTCTTCGCTCCTGGGCGCCCCGACAATTTGGGCGCAGAACCTGAAGGACGTAAAACTGAACCACACCGGTATGTCGTATTCGACACTTGCCGACATCGGACGGATGGCGACCGAGGATCTCGGTTTTGAAGTGACGATGTCCGTCGTCGACCATGCCGGCATGACCAACCGCATGATCAATGATCCGAGCGCCATCGATGTCGCGGATATTGAAATCTGGCAGTCGAAGGTCGCGGTGCCCCAAGGTGTGCTCCAGGGCATTGCGACGTCGGAAATCCGCAATTGGGACAAGCTGACGCCGCTCTATACGGAAGGCAATTTCGCCGGCAAGGAAGTGGCCCGCCAGGGTGATTCTCCCTTCGAGTACATCTATCGCGAGTCGATGGATTCAAACGGTTTCGCCAGTCAGCCCACCGATTACGTGAACTTCGTGCCGGGCGTCTACAACGCTGACACGCTAGGTATCCGTCCTGACCTTGTCGGCCGTGATATCACAAGTTGGGCCGATCTGATCTCGTCCGATTTCAAGGGCAAGGCGGCGATCCAGAACATTCCGACCATCGGTATCATGGACGCCATCATGGCGCTCGAGGCTGCCGGCGAAACCTCCTATGGTGACAAGGGCAATCCGACTCGCGAGGAATTGGATGCGACCATCTCCAAACTCATCGAACTGAAACGCGACGGCCACTGGCGCGCGCTCTGGAACACGTTCGACGAGTCGGTGAACCTGATGGCCTCCGGCGAGGTCGTTATCCAGTCCATGTGGTCGCCTGCCGTAACCGCTGTTCAGGTTCAGGGCACGCCCTGTGTCTACCAGCCGTTGAAGGAAGGCTATCGCGGCTGGGGCAATGGCCTGGCGATGATGAACCACCTGGAAGGTCTGAAGCGCGACGCGGCCATTGAATATCTGAACTGGTACAATGACGGACGCGTCGGCGGTTTCATCGCCAAGCAGGGCTACTACAGCGCCAATCCGGAAAGCGCCAAGGCCAACCTTTCGGAGAATGAGCGCGGCTTCTTCTACGAAGGCAAGGCGGCCACCGACATCATCACAAGCCCGACCGGCGAAAAGACCAATGAGGCGGGCGATGTGCGCGATGGCGGGTCCTACGAGGTGCGCTTTGGCAATGTCGGCGTCTGGAACAACCTCATGGACGAGGCGGAGTTCCTCTTTGGCAAGTGGAACGAATTCAACGCCGCCTGACCGGCATGAACACACAAGGGCGGCGCACGGCGCCGCCCAATTTCGCCGACCAGACTGTTCGGAAGCAAAATGAGTGAACGAAAATCCCTGAAAGCACAGCTGCAGGTCGCGCCGCTGGCTATTATCCTTTTGCTGTTCTTCGCGATTCCCGTGGCGCTTGTGGTGATCGTCAGCTTCTTCCGATACCAGATGCTGATCGGCCTCGTGCCCGATTTCTCGTTTCAGAACTATTACGACCTCCTGTCCAATCCCACGACATGGGCGCTGTATCTCTCGACGATCAAGTTCACGATCATTGTCCTTGTCATCACCCTGATTCTGGGATTCTGGCTGTCTTACTTTCTGGTGTTCCATGTGCGCAGTCTGATGATCGCCATCGGCCTGTTCCTCGTGTGTACGGTTCCGTTCTGGACATCCAATATCATCCGCATGATCTCCTGGCGGCCGGTTCTGGGGCGCGAGGGTTTGATAAATCAGGGCCTGCAGGGGATCGGGTTGATCGAAGAGCCGCTGGACTGGCTCCTGTTCTCCGATTTCTCCGTCGTCGTCACCTATGTGCATCTGTTCACGCTGTTCATGATGGTGCCGATCTTCAATTCGATGGCCCGCATCGACAAGGCGCTTCTGGAGGCGGCGATCGACGCCGGTGCCACGCGGTGGGGCGTGATCTGGAACGTCGTGTTGCCGCTCAGCAAGACGGGAATCGCGCTTGGTGCGCTCTTCGTCGTGACGCTGGTCATGGGTGACTTTGCGGTCGTCAAGGTGATGAGCGGCGGACTTTCCGGTTCCGCCACGTCCGGGATTTTCAATGACCTGCAATTCCTGAACTACCCGAGGGCCGCAGCCAATGCCGTAATCCTCCTGGTGATCGTGATGCTCATCGCCACCGGGATATTCCGGCTCGTCGACGTCCGCAAAGAACTGGTGAGATAAGCAACATGTCGCATGACCAAAGGCCCTGGACATTCTACGTTCTGGCCACGCTTTTCGCGCTCTTCGTCATCTTTCTCTACGGACCGATGATTTCCGTCCTGATCCTGGCGTTCCAGGGACCGAGCGGATCGCTGAATTTTCCGCTGCGCGAGCCTTCGGTGATGTGGTTCGGCGAGGTCTTTAATCCCTCCCGCGTTGGCGATGTTCCCGGCGCCTTCAGCCGTTCCTTCCCGCTTTCCATTCTGGTCATGCTGTTGACGGTTTTGATCTCGGTGACCGCAGGTTTCGGATTCCGGCACCGCTTTCGGGGATCCTCGGTCTTGTTCTTCACCACCATCGCGAGCCTGATCATACCCGGCTTGGTCCTGTCGATCGGGATCCTGGTGACAGCCCGTTTTCTCGGGGTTTCCGCCGACTGGTTCACGACCGGGCTGGGCGCGCATCTGTCCTGGACGCTGCCGTTCGGCTTGCTGATCATGTTTGCGGTCCTGGGTCGTCTCAGCCCGTCCTACGAAGAGGCCGCCTACGACCTTGGCGCCAGCCGATGGCAATCGGTCAAGGAAGTGGTGGTTCCGATTGTGTTTCCCGGCATGATCGCCGTGGCGCTGTTCGGATTCACGCTGTCCTATGACGAATTCCCGCGCAGTTGGCTCACGGTCGGAACCCAGAACACCCTGCCGCTGGAAATCTGGACAATGACGACCAACGTCACATCGCCGTCGCTCTACGCGCTCGGTGCGATGACGACCGGCATATCGTTTCTCATCATCGGCCTTGCACTGGGTTCGATCTATCTCATTCAACGCAAGCGGGCTGGATAATGAACATGAACGCAGGCATTGACGGCAATGCGAAGACGGACGCCCACGCAACGGGGTCGGGTGAGATCAGGCTTGTCGATCTCACGAAGAACTTCGGCGACACCCAAGCCGTAAAAGACGTAAACCTCACCATCCCGCATGGCTCTTACTGTTGCATGATCGGTCCATCGGGTTGCGGCAAGACGACCATCCTGCGAATGGTCGCCGGCCATGAGGCGCCGACCGCCGGTGAAATTTACATCGGCGATGAGATGGTGGTCGGCCAGCCGCCGGTCAATCGTGGTACGGCGATGATGTTTCAGAGCTACGCGCTCTTTCCGCACCTGTCCATTCTCGACAATGTCGCGTTTTATCTGAAGATGCGGTCGGTGCCGAAGATCGAGCGCCGCAATCGCGCATTCGAGATGCTGCAACGTGTTCAGCTCGATCACCTGAAGGACCGCATGCCGGCGCAGCTTTCCGGCGGTCAGCAGCAGCGGGTGGCCTTGGCGCGTTCGCTGATCACGAATCCGAAGGTGCTCCTGCTCGATGAACCGCTATCCGCTCTGGACGAATTTCTGCGTTTGCAGATGCGCGGTGAACTGAAAAGCCTGCAGGCCGAACTGGGCATCACATTCCTGCATGTCACCCACACGCAGCCCGAGGCGATTGCCCTGGCTGACATGGTTGTCGTGATGGATGACGGCGTGATCGAACAGGCCGGAACCGCCCGTCAAATTTTCAATGAACCCAAGACGCCCTATGTCGCCCGGTTCATGGGCGCACAAAACGTGTTGACCGGCACACTGGAGTCCAAGGCCGGCGAGACGGCAATTCTCAAGACAGCAGCGGGCGAATTGCTCGAAGTGCCGGGCGAATCGGTCAAGGCGGCTGCCGGGGAACCGGTTTCGGTTTCCATCCGTCGCGACATGGTCGAGGTTCACAATTCGGTCGGCTCGCACGGCGATGTTCACAACGCGGTCGAGGGTGTCGTCGAAGCGATCGAATACCAGGGCAACTTCGTGAAAATCGCCATCGCCATCGAGGGCGCGGGAACGTTCGTAGCCAATATTTCCGACAGGGTCTACTTCGCCGAACCGGTCAGTCCGGGCGGCAAGGTAACCGTGAGCTGGGACATCCACGATATCCATGTTCTCGAAGAGGTCGACACCGGAAAAGAGGTGTCGCCCTACGCGGAATGACGGCCGGGCAGGGCGCCTTCCCGGACGCCTTGTGTTCCGGATTGAGCCGGCGGGGTTTTCGGTACTTCGCCAGAGGGGGAACCATTGTTGGCAGGCCATCCGCCCGCGGTGGCGCTGCAAGTGTGTGAGACGGTGACAGAGACAAACGAAATTGCCAATCGCACCGCTTCGGAAATCGGACTGGCCTTCCGAAGCGGGGAATCGGATCCCGTCGCGCTGACGGAATATCTGTTGGAGCGGATCGACAAGGCTTCCGATACGAAGGTCTTCATAACCGTAATGGCCGAGCGCGCGCGGCGGGAGGCGCAGGCGGCCGCCAATCGCTACAGGGAGGGTCGCCCGGCGTCGGCGCTCGACGGCGTGCCGATAGCCTGGAAAGACTTGTTCGACGTCGCCGGCTCGCCAACGACTGCCGCGTCGTCGCTGTATCGGGATTCGCCGGTCAGGGATCGCGATCTGGGATGTGTCGCAAACACCGCGGCGGCGGGCATGGTGTGCCTGGGCAAGCTGAATATGACGGAACTGGCCTATTCCGGTCTCGGGCTGAATCCGCATTTCGGCACACCGCTCAATCCGAACGACAACCGGGTGCACCGGTCGCCGGGCGGTTCGTCGTCCGGTTCCGGCGCGGCCGTTGCCGGTGGCCTGCTGCCCTGCGCCATCGGGACCGATACCGGTGGCTCGGTTCGCATTCCGGCATCGCTGAACGGCGTCTTCGGCTACAAATCCAGCGAAGGCCGGATCGACAAGGCCGGCATGATACCGCTGTCGAGAACGCTCGACACGATTGGCGTGCTGGCCCGGTCGGTCGAGGACTGCATACTTGTCGACACGATGCTGAGGGGCGCCGTCATTCCCGTGGCCCGCCGCATGGATCTGGCGAAGACGACCATTTTCGTTCCCGAAAACTTTGTCATGGATGCGTGCGAAGACGCGGTCCTGGACAATTTTGAGGAGTCGATCCGTCTCCTTGAGCGGGCGGGCGCACGGATCGAACGCCGTATCGTGCCGGAAATCGACGAGGTCGCCCGGCTGACAGCCGAGCATGGCTCGCTCACCGCTGCGGAAGCATATCACGAGTACAACGAGATTGTGGACGGTGCGGAAGGAAGTCGGATCGACGCCCGCGTGGTCCACCGGATCAAGCAGGGTGGCCAGATGTCGGCGAACGACCTGTTGTGTATTCAGGACACGCGCAAGCGCATAATGGGAACGATCGCGGATTTGCTTGACGGCGCGCTGTTGGCGATGCCCACGACGCCTCTTGCCGCGCCGGAAGTTGCGCCGCTGGATGCGGATTCCGATCTGTTTCACAAGATCAATCTCATGGTCCTTCGCAACACGATGATCGGCAATTTCCTGGGATTTTGCGGTTTGGCGATCCCCAATGGCCGCGATGGCAATGACCTGCCGACCAGCATTCTCTTTTCGG
Source organism: Afifellaceae bacterium (assembly GCA_965216515.1). GTDB lineage: Bacteria > Pseudomonadota > Alphaproteobacteria > Rhizobiales > Afifellaceae > CAXMRP01. The sequence goes on from OZ244173.1 coordinate 213,758, forward strand.
CACTTCTTGGCCGTGACGACTTCCTCCTCGGCCAGGGAATTGAGATTGCACGTGTCCTGCAGTGCCGTTTCCAGCCGACCTGGACACGTTACTGAGTTGAATGGTTGCCGGCGGGCCAGTCTGGCAACGGGGGCCAGCCTCCACATCCGGGTGCGAGGAGGGGTGATGACCGGTTCAGCGGCTGCCGCGCAGCGCATTGGGTTTGTCGGGACGGGGAAAATGGGTCGGCCGATGGCTTTGCGGTTGATCGAGGCCGGATTTGATCTCGCTTGCTACGATGCCGATCCGGACAGGTTGATCCCCCTTGCCGCCGCTGGCGCGGCATCCTGCCGGTCGGCCGCGGCCGCAGCCGGGGATGCGGAATTTGTCATCACCATGTTGCCGGACGGGGCTGCGGTGAAAAGCGTCTTGTTCGGTGAAGGCGGAGCCGCCGGGGCCATGGCATCCGGTTCGCTCGTCCTGGACATGAGCTCCTCTGAGCCCATCGCGACCCGGGCGCTTGGCCGGGCGTTGGCAAAGCGCGGGATCAGCATGATCGACGCGCCCGTCTCAGGCGGCGTCAGAAAGGCTGAGGAGGGAACCCTCGCCGTCATGGCCGGCGGCGCGGGCGATGATGTGGCACGGGCAAATCCCGTCCTCCAGGCGCTGGGAAGCCGCATTTTTCACACCGGCGCGCTCGGCAGCGGTCATGCGGTGAAGGCGCTGAACAACTATGTTTCCGCGGCCGGACTGGCTGCCGCCTGCGAGGCGGCGCTCGTGGCCCGGGCTTTCGGTATCGATCCGGAGACGCTTGTCGACGTGCTTAACGCCTCGACCGGGCGTAACAACACGACACAAGTCAAGATGAAGCCGTTCATCCTGCCGGAGACCTTTGCCTCCGGCTTCACCATGGCGTTGATGGCCAAGGATCTGAACACCGCCGCCGATCTCGCCACCGAGATCGGCCACCCGCAATCCGGTATGGCGTTTCAGGCCGAACTCTGGTCGCAGGCACTTCAGGAACTGGGGCCGGGCGCAGACCATACCGAACTTTACAGATTCCTGCGCAATGTCGGCCCGGAACAGGCGGCCTGACCGGCAGGGCGGATACCAACGGAGGGCGAAATGACCAGAATCGTGAAAACGGCTGCTGCACAGATGGGGCCGATCGCCCGGGCGGAGACCCGGAAGCAGACAGTTGGCCGGCTGCTCGAAATGATGCGGGAAGCCAGTGCCCGGCAGGCGGAACTGGTTGTGTTTCCGGAACTCTGTCTGACAACGTTCTTTCCGCGATGGGTGATCGAGGACGAGGCGGAACTGGACAGTTTCTACGAAACCGAGATGCCCGGCCCCGAAACCGCGCCCCTCTTTGAGGAAAGCCGCCGGCTTGGCATCGGCTTTTATCTCGGATACGCGGAAATCGCGATGGAGGGTACGCGAAAGCGCCGGTTCAATACCTCCATTATCGTCGACGGCAAGGGCGATATCGTCGGCAAGTATCGCAAGGTTCATCTTCCCGGCCACGCCGAGCCGCAACCCGACCGGACGCACCAGCATCTGGAGAAACGGTACTTCGAGCCCGGCAATCTCGGCTTCGGCGTCTGGCGCGCATTTGGCGGCGTTGTCGGAATGTGCATCTGCAATGACCGGCGTTGGCCGGAGACCTACCGGGTGATGGGCCTGCAGGAGGTCGAGATGGTGATGCTGGGTTACAACACACCCTACGACCATACCGGCCACAATGATATCGACAGCCTGACCCAGTTCCACAACCACCTGTCCATGCAGGCGGGCGCCTACCAGAATTCGACATGGGTCGTCGGAACCGCCAAATGCGGTGTCGAGGAAGGTTCCAACATGGTCGGGCAGAGCGTGATCATCGCGCCATCGGGCGAGATCGTTGCAATGTGCGCGACACTTGAGGACGAGGTAATCACCGCCAATTGCGATCTCGACATGGGCAAACGCTACCGCGAGACCATCTTCGACTTCGGGCGCCACAGGGAGCCGGACGCCTACAAGCTGATCGTGGAGCGCAAAGGCGCCGTGCCGCCGGCTTAGGATTTCGGCGGAGCGTATTTCAACGCGCCTGGCCGGCGCCATCGAATGGACCTGGGGAGAATAAAATGTCGACGGTGATCAAGAACGGAACGATCGTGACGGCCGACCGCAGCTACAAGGCCGATGTCGTGATCGAGGGCGAGCAGATCGCCTTAATCGGCGAAAACCTTGGCGGCGAGAGAATAGTCGACGCCGAAGGGGCGATGATCATGCCCGGAGGGATTGATCCGCATACCCATTTGGAAATGCCGTTTATGGGCACAACCACCGCCGAAACCTGGGAGAGCGGGACGTTTGCGGCATTGTCCGGGGGTTCGACCATGGTGGTCGACTTTGTCATTCCCGATGAGGGCGGGATGATAGCCGCCCTGGATGCATGGGAGGAACGCGCCGCCCGCCAGGCGTCAGCCGATTATTCGTTCCATATGGCGGTTGTCGGCTGGAGCGAGCAGATTTTCAATGACATGCACACAGTCGTCGGCCGCGGTGTGAACACGTTCAAGCACTTCATGGCCTACAAGGGCGCGCTGATGGTGAATGACGATGAGATGTACGCCTCGTTTCACCGTTGTGCCGAATTGGGGGCGCTGCCGCTCGTGCATGCCGAAAACGGCGATGTCATAGCCTCCCTGCAGCAGAAATTCATGGCGCAAGGCATATCCGGTCCGGAAGCCCATGCCTATTCGCGTCCGCCGGAGGTGGAAGGTGAGGCAACCAACCGGGCCATCATGATTGCCGACGCGGCCGGCGTTCCCGTCTATATCGTCCACACTTCCTGCGAGCAGGCGCATGAAGCCATCCGCCGCGCCCGCCAGAAGGGTATGCGGGTGTTTGGCGAGCCGTTAATCCAGCACTTGCTGCTCGATGAAAGCGAATACCGGAGTGAGGATTGGTTGCATTCCGCACAGCGCGTGATGTCGCCGCCGTTCCGCGACAAGTCGCATCAGGATAGCCTGTGGGCGGGATTGCAGGCCGGATCGCTACAGGTCGTCGCCACGGACCACTGTGCCTTCACCAGTGAGCAGAAGAAGTTTGGCCTGAAGGATTTCACCAGGATACCGAACGGCACCGGCGGATTGGAAGACCGGCTCTCGCTGCTCTGGACATACGGTGTGAAGACCGGCCGGCTGACCGAAAACGAATTCGTCGCCGTCACCTCCTCCAATATCGCCAGGATCCTGAACATGTATCCGAAGAAGGGCGCCATCGTGCCCGGCGCCGATGCCGATATCGTTGTTTGGGATCCGAACATGACCAAGACCATCGATGCCGCCGCGCAGAAGTCGATTATCGACTACAATGTCTTCCAGGGCTACGAAGTGACCGGGATGCCGCGATATACGATTTCGCGGGGCGAGGTCGTCTGGGGCGAGGACGGACGCAACGAACCCAGACCCGGCCGCGGCCGATTCATCAGGCGTCCGGCATATCCCGCGGTCAGCCAGGCGCTGTCGAAATGGAAGGAACTGACCTCGCCGCGAAAGGTTGAGCGCTCAGCCGAGCACATGCCGATCGGCGTCTGATCGCAATCATCCGGGCAGGCATGATTGCCGTGGCGGTCACTCGGCCGGCGCCGGTCCGAACAGCGAGCCGATGCGGTCCGCCTGCCCGATGTTCCACATCCGGTCGAAGAACGGATCCATTTCCGCCGCGCGCAGCGCGCCACCTGACCGGGCCAGCGCCCGGACCTTGGCGTTGATCTCCTCACGCGACAGCGTGTTTCCGGGATCGCCTTTGGGGGCATCGACCCGGGCCTGGAATTCGCGGCCATCCGCCGCCGTCAGGCTCACCTTGCCGATCCACGTCTTCGGGTAGGCGCGGTCCACCTCATTGTCGAGCGTCATGGTCACCCGGTCGAGAAACCGCCTTGCCGCCGTGTCGGAGAGGAAGCCTTCGTATTCGGCAAGCCCCGCACGCCGGTGAACGGCGATCAACCCGAGCGTTGCCGCCATGGAAAACTTCGCCTGGTGGACTGTTTCCGGATTGATGACCGGACCGAGCACGTCGATCGCACCCTGGTGAACATGCGCATTGATCATCTCGATATCGTTGGCTTTCAGGTCGTGCGTCTCGACGATATTCAAAAGCGCGTCGGCGGCCGGATGGGTATGCCGGCAGGACGCATGGAACTTGAAGGACGTCTCCAGCACACACCACCGCCGGCCGAGACTGTCGGTCAGTCGCGCCGGGTCGGCATCGTTCGACATTCCGGCGGCAAGACCCTGCTGCCCCTCAAGGATGCGGCGCGCTCCCGTGAAGCCTCTTTGCGCTGTCCACACCGCCAGAATGCCGTTTGAGGAGGCGCGCGCCGTATGAAGTTGTTTGGAATCGGCGGCATCGCGCAGAAACTCCCACAGGCCCGACGACATGGTGCCGGCGGAGCCGAACGCATTCAGCATCTGCCGTTCATCCAGACCCAGCAGGTTTCCGCAGGCCGCCGCGGCGGCGAATGGTCCCGCCGTACCGGTCGTATGGAACACTTCATAGTGGGAGCGGCCGAGAAATTCGCCGACGCGTATTCCGGTTTCGTATCCGGCGACACATGCAGCAAGGAACCGGTTGCCGGACGCGCCGATGTCCTGGGCTGTGGCGAGCGCGGCCGGGAAGACAATTGTCGCCGGATGAAAGACCGATCCGTTGTGGACATCATCCTGTTCGGAAATGTGCGAGGCTCCGGCATTGACCAGACAGGCGAAATAGGGGCTGGAGCGGCGGCGGCTGGTGAGCAATTCGCAGGCGCCGCCGTCCGGACCCATCGCCGCCGCGAATTCCTCCAGGATGCCGATTGCGCGGTGGCCTTTGCCCGAAAGCGCCGATCCCGCCCAGTCGAGAAACAGTTCGACGATGCGATCCATCACGTCGGCCGGGATGTCCTGCGCACGAAGGCCGGCGGCGAATCGTGAAAGCGCGGCTGTCGGGGCCCGCTGCCCCGTGCCGTCAACCTGCCCGTCCACAACCGCCTTCCCCGGCCGACAGCGCCGGCTCCGAAAACTTGTGATCCGGCCGGTTGCGAGTTTGTGCCCAGCCCCTGTTCATGTGCTTCCTCATCCCTGCGCAAGCCCGGCCGCCTCAATGGCCGGGCCGATTTGCCCGACGTTCGGCCACCGGACAGGCATTGTCAAATACAGACGCCGCCAATATCGGCCGCATCCGGTGGTTTGATAAGAAAGATGAAATCAATTGATAAAAATATCGCATTAATATCCCGCCTAAGGGCTTTAAATCATTATTATTCAAAAATAATTGCGGATATTACAATCACCCGCTATGATCTCAGGCGTAAGCGAAATCGTTGTTTTTCGGCCTGTCCGGTGGCGATTTTGGTCGCTCCCGGAGGGAATTTGCGCCGGCATTTGAAGGATCGAAGAAGCGGTTTTACGATTGTGCCCTCGGGCGCAGGTCGTCGTTGATGAAAGGGATGTGGCATGGCCAACAAGGAAATATTTTGCGCATTCGGTACTGATATCGATTCAGTTGCCGGCTGGCTCGGATCCTATGGTGGGGAGGATTCGCCGTCGGATATCCAGCGTGGCGTCTTCGCGACGGAAGTCGGCGTTCCGCGGCTGCTCCGCTTGTTCAAGAAATTCGACATGCAGACCAGCTTCTTCATACCCGGCCATTCGATCGAGACCTTCCCGGACCAGTGCAGGCAGATCGTTGACGAGGGGCACGAGATCGGCGCCCACGGCTATTCGCACGAAAATCCTGTGGCAATGACGCCGGCGCAGGAAGAGGCGGTGTTGGCAAAGTCCGTCGAGGTCATTGAGAAATTGTCCGGCAAATCACCGCGCGGCTACGTGGCGCCGTGGTGGGAAATGTCCTCATCGACCGCAGCGCTGCTCAAGAAGTACGGATTCACCTACGACCACAGTCAGGGATATCGCGATTTCCAGCCGTTCTATTCGCGCGTCGGAGACGAATGGACCAAAATCGACTACTCCAAGAAGGCCGAGGAGTGGATGAAGCCGCTCAAGCACGGCAAGGAGATCGATCTCGTGGAAATCGGCGCCAACTGGTATGTCGACGACCTGCCGCCGATGATGTTTATCAAGAAGTCGCCGAACAGCCACGGCTTCGTCAATCCGCGCGACATCGAAGAGATGTGGCGCGATCAGTTCGATTGGGTCTATCGCGAGATGGACTATGCCGCCTTCGCGTTCACGATCCACCCCGATGTCAGCGGCCGTCCGCAGGTGCTGATGATGCTGGAGCGCCTGATCGAATATATCAGCGGTCATGACGGCGTGCGTTGGGCGACATTTGAGGACATCTGCGACGATTTCCGCAAGCGGTACCCGTTCGAAAGCGGCAAGCGCCCTCCGGTGATCTAGGACAGGGCCGGTTGCAGGGACGGCGGCCGGTGGCGCCGCCGCCGCCTGCCTGTCGCTCGCAGCGAGGGCGTTTTTGATGTGCGCAAATTGCGGTTTCCCCGCTGCCCCGGGCCACTGGACCGAGGCGGGTGCCGAGAAGAGTTCCGATCGGCTGCAGGCGCGGCATCGTCGCGCCGGTCTTCTGCGTGACATCCTGGGAGGCTACGGATTGACCGCCCATGATGATGTTACGACGCCGGGCATAACCATATCCACACAGACGGGCCGGCACGAGATCGCCGAAGATCTTGCCGCCGTTTGGGATGTCGCCGAGAAACTGATCGGTCGGCCGATCGATCCGCTCGCACCCCGATTTACCCGCGCGGACGGTGATACCGGCGATATCCGGGAAGTGGTGCCCGGGCGGATCGGAGCGGAAGGGCGCCTCGATGAGCGTTGAGGCAGAAACACGCGTTCCGCTTACCCTGCTCGGAGGTTTTCTCGGGTCCGGCAAGACCACCTGGCTGCGCCACCAGCTTCATCACGGGACCATGGCCGACGCCCTGGTCATCGTCAACGAAGCGGCCGATGTGCCGGTTGACGACATGTTGCTGCACAGGTCCTCCGAAATCCGTGTGCTGGCGGGGGGATGCGCCTGCTGCGACGGCCGGGCCGGGCTGATCGCGCTCCTGCGCCGGTTCTGCGATCAGCGCGTCGATGACCGCCACAGTGGTCCGCGCCATGAGCACATTGTGCTCGAAACCAGCGGCCTTGCTGATCCGGGGCCGATTGTCGAAGCCATCCGTTCCGATCCGGTGCTGATGCACCACATCGTGGTGCGCGAGATTGTCGTCGCTGTCGATGCGCTTCACGGCATCGGTTACCTGAAATCGGAACCTCTGGGCCGGCGCCAGGTGGAAACCGCCGACCGGTTGATCCTCACCAAGGCCGATGTCGCCGGTGAGGATACGCTGCGGCGGCTGCGCGCCACCCTGGAAACCGTTAATCCGGGCGCCCGGTTGTCGGCGTCTGCCAGGGGAAGCGCGGCGGCGCTTCCGGACACCGGCGACATGGCCGCCGCCGACTTGCCGGCGTTGGATGGCAGTGAGGGCGGGCGTGTCGTGTCGACTTCGATCAGACTGCCCCGGGGAACTGACTGGACCGCGTTCGGCCTTTGGTTGAGCGCGCTTCTACATGCGCGCGGCGATGACCTTGTGCGGGTGAAAGGTGTCGTACGCACGCCATCGGGACGGCTCCTCCTGCAAAGCGTCCGCAAAGTCGTCCAGTCGCCGGAAATCCTTCCCGGCACCGTGACCGCGGGCAAAGACGAAAACTGCGTCGTGTTCATCGGCAGGGGATTCAGGCCGCGGGACTTGAAGATGTCGCTGCGTCGTTTTGCCGGATTGGACGTGGAGGAGGACAGGTTTCGGGGCACCGGTTGCCCCGTCTGAGTTTGAGTTGTCGGATGCCGGCGATCGGCTTCGCCATCGGGAGGCAATATGAAAATCATTGGTGTCGATGTCGGCGGAACGTTCACCGACCTTATCCTGTGCGACATGCGCACCGGCAGTGTTTCGACGCGCAAGGTATCGACCACGCCGGATGATCCCTCCAAAGGCGTCATGACCGGCATTACCGAAATTTGCCGGCTCAATGCGGTTGATCCCGACCAGATCGACCATGTGTTTCACGGCACGACGACGGCGACCAATGCGGTGCTCGAGAACAAGGGTGCCCGCACCGGCATGATCACAAACGAAGGGTTCCGCGACATAATCCACATCGGCCGGCATCAGCGTGTGCATCATTATTCGATCATGCAGGAGCTGCCGTGGCAGAACCGGCCGCTTGTCGCACGCCGTTTCCGCAAGACCGTTCCCGGACGCCTCGTCCCGCCATCTGGCGAGGAACTGGTGCCGCTGGACGAGGATGCCGTCCGCGCCGCGGCCCGGGACCTGCGGGCCCGGGGCGTCGATGCCGTCGTGGTGTGCTTCCTGTTCTCCTACCTGAACCCGGCCCATGAGGAACGGGCGTGCGAGATTGTTCGGGAGGAAATGCCGGATGCCTTCGTGACCAGTTCATCGCATGTATCGCCGCAGTTCCGCGAATTTGAGCGCTTCACGACCGCCGCCCTTGCCGCCTTCATTGGCCCCAGGGTTGAGCGCTATATCGATCACTTGAACGGCGCCCTGCACAGCGCCGGTGTGCGTGCCCAATTGCGCATCATGGTCTCAAACGGGGGCGTCGCCACGCCGGAATCGGTTGTCTCCAAACCGGCATTGACGCTGATGTCCGGCCTTGCGGCGGGGGTGCTTGGTGGCGCCATGGTCGGCAAGCTTGCCGGACGCAAGCGGTTGATTACATTCGACATCGGAGGAACGAGCGCCGATATCGGTATCGTGATGGACGGTCAGCTCGCCGAGACCGATGCGCGCTCCACGTCCATTGCCGGTTTTCCGATCGTTCTGCCGATGATCGACATTCACACCATTGGCGCGGGAGGTGGCTCCGTCGCCCATATCGATGCCGGCGGCGCCTTCAAGGTCGGACCGCGCAGTGCCGGCGCCATGCCCGGCCCGGCGGCCTACGGGCGCGGCGGCGGCGAACCCACAGTGACCGATGCCAACATCGTGCTGGGGCGGCTTGATCCGGAGAATTTCCTCGGCGGCGACATGGCGCTCGACGCGGCGGCGAGCCGCAGGGTGATTTCGGATCTTGCAACCAGGCTGGGCCTGCCGGTGAACGAGACGGCCGAGGGCATAATCACCATCATAAATGCCAACATGGCCAATGCCATTCATTCGCGCACCGTACAGAAGGGTATCGATCCGCGCGGTTTTGCCCTTGTCGCGCTGGGCGGTGCCGGCCCGCTGCATGGCGCCGAGGTCGCCCGTCAACTCGGCATACCGGAAGTGATCGTTCCCCCGTATCCCGGCATCACGTCCGCGATGGGATTGCTGACAACCGATCTCAAATATGACGAGGTCCGTACCCAGTTCCAGATATCCACGTCGGTCGATCTGGCGCGGCTGAACACCGATTTCGCTGCGATGGAGAAGAAACTTTCCGCCCGCTACAGATCCGACAAGGTATCGAAATCGAATGTGGCGTTCCGGCGTTTCGCCGATCTGCGCTATGTCGGCCAGGGATATGAACTGAAGGTCGCCGTTCCAGGCGGCAAGCTGACCAAAAAATCCATGCAAGGCACCTGGGATGCGTTCCACAAGGCGCACCGGCGCGAATACGGCCACGCGTTTCCCGACAGCCCGATAGAGATTGTCAACATTCGGGTTGGCGGTTCCGGCCGGGTTCCGAAATTGAAGCGGTTCGAAAAACCGGCGGGAACGTCGGTACGCAAGGCGCTTTTGGATACAAGACCATGCATCTTCAGGGTCGATGGCAGTCTTTCCCGGTTCAAGACGGGATTCTACCGGCGTGATCTGCTGCCCGTCGGCGGCAAGCTGAAGGGGCCGGCCATCCTTCTCCAGACGGACAGTACGACCGTCGTGCCGCCCGGCGCGACGGCAGCCGTCGACGATTCCGGCTCCGTCATCATTTCGCTCGGGAGGGGCAGATGAGCAAGCACCGCGCCAACACCGGATCAGGTCGCACGCGGGTCGATCCTGTCACGGCCTCCGTCATCCACGGCGCTCTTGAAAGCATCGCAATCGAGATGGGCCACAAGCTGATGCGGATGAGCTATTCCAGCATCATCCGCGAGTCGGAGGATTTCGGCGCTGCACTCACCGATCCCGAAGGCCGGCAGCTGTGCGAATGCAAAATGTCGACGCCCCTGCAGTCGGGCCCGATTCCCGGCTATATCCGCGGCATAATCAAGACGCTCGACGCCCGCGGCGAAAAGATCGAAGCCGGCGACGTGATCATGCACAACGATCCCTATGGCGGCGCCAGCCACGGTCCGGATGTTGCGTTTTGTGTGCCCGTCTTTCTCCGAAGGAAGCTTATCGGTTTTTCGGTGACCACCGCCCACCACCTCGATGTCGGTGCCCTGACACCGGGAAGTTGCGGCATCGTCGATGCCGTCGACACATACGCGGAAGGCTTGCAGTTCAAGGCAATCAAGATCGTCTCGCGCGGCCGTGCCAACGAGGCGGTCTGGCAGATACTGCGCAGCAACATTCGCGCTCCGGAGCTGGTTGTGGGCGATATGGAGGCGCAGATTGCCGCCGCTGAGATCGGCGCGGCGCGGTTCAAGGCGCTGGTGCGGCAATATGGCGAAACGGTGTTTGGCGGCGCCTTTGAGGACCTGATGGATTATTCCGAACGGTTGATGCGCCGTGCAATCGCCGACCTGCCGGATGGCGAATATACCGCGACCACCCACATCGACGGGTTTCCCGACATACCCGATCCGAAATATCACGACCTGCCGATCAAGGTGACATTGCGCGTGCGCGGCGACGAGATGGAGGTTGACCTCGCCGGAACAGCCGACGAGCTTCCCGACAAGCCGATCAACATGCCGCTGGAAGGAACCGTCGATTGCGCCATCTGGCTGACCCTGCGCTCGATCCTTCTCGATAGCGTCAAATATGGCGACATCCCGCAGAATTCCGGATTGACGCGCCCGATCACCATCAAGGTGCCGAAGGGATGCCTCGCAAACCCCAATTTCCCGGCGCCGGTGATCGCCCGCTTTTGTCCCGGAAACCAGCTCGCCGATACGGTCATGAAAGCGCTGTCCCAGGCGGTTCCCGACCAGGTCTCCGCCGGTATCGGCAATCTGCGCGTTGTTGCCTTTTCCGGTCTTGATGCGGGTGAGCACTGGGTGCACATGGAAATTCTTGAGGGCAGTTACGGCGGGCGGCGCGGTCTCGATGGCATGGATGCCGTCGACACGCTCTATGCCAACACACGCAACAACCCGGTGGAAGACATGGAATCCCATCTTCCGCTGCGCATCGGTTGCTACGAACTTCGAAACAATGCCGCAGCCGCCGGCAAATGGCGTGGCGGGATCGGCTCGATCCGCCGCTTCACCTATCTGGCCGATGGCGGATTTTCCATAGAGGGCGAGGGCCACATATACGCCCCCTGGGGGTTCCAAGGCGGTGGCGAAGGCACAACCGGCCAATTGAAACTCGTCGGCCGGAACGGTGAGGAGAAGGCCCTTGTCTCCAAGGTTCCCTATCACCGGATGGCGGCTGGCGAGAGCCTGGTCGCCTATGGTCCCTGTGGCGGCGGATACGGCGATCCGTTTCAGCGTGATCCCGAACAGGTGCTGGCGGATGTGATGGACGAATTTATCACCGCGAAAACGGCCAGAAGCGACTACGGAGTGGTCATCCGCCGCGGCAAGGTGGACACGGCGGCGACCGATTTGTTGAGGCGCAAGCGATGACCGGCCGCGTCGCGGGAGGTGCGAAATGCGCGCGATTGTACTGAAAAAGCCGGATGGCAAACCGGAAAGCATGGCGGTCGAGGAACGGCCGGACCCGGAGCCGCGCGAAGGCGAGGTCGTCGTTTCGGTTGCCTATGGCGGCTGCAATTTCGCCGATACGATGATGCGGACCGGCGCCTATCCCCATCCCAAGGGATATCCGCTGCTTGCCGGGATTGAGATGTCCGGAACGGTTTATTCGGTGGGACCGGGCGTGACACACTTCAAGCCCGGAGATCGCGTGGCCGCCTTTTGCGAGGATGCCGGCGCGTTCGCCGAGCACTGCCTGATCGAGGAACAGCGGCTCATCAAGATTCCCGACGCCATGGGATTTGATGTGGCTGCGGCGTTTTTCGTCCAGGGCCTGACCGCCTGGCATCTTCTCCACACCGTGAGCACGACCAGGCCGGGCGATACCGTTCTCGTGCATGCCATTGGAGGCGGGGTCGGTCTTTATCTGACGCAGCTTGCGGTGCAGGCCGGGGCGACCGTCCTGGGAACGGTTGGAACGGCGGGCAAGGAACGGCGGCCGCTTGAGTGGGGCGCGTCCGCCGTCGTGTTGCGCCAGGAACGCGATTTTCGCCAGGTGGTGAACGATTTCACGGGTGGGCGAGGTGTCGACAAGGTTATCGATTCCACCGGCGGCAGCATTCTCGACCGCAGTTTCGATTGCATCCGTACGCTGGGACATGTGGTCAGCTATGGCGAGGCGGAAGGAAAGCCCTTTCCGACGTTGTGGGAATGTCTGGTTCGAAAGTCGCTGACATTCAGCCGCCTGCACATTGGACATATCGATTGCCGTTCCAAAGCCTGGAGCGAAGGCGCCCGCAAGGTCATGGAATTGATCGGCGACGGCAAGGTGCGGGTTCCCGTTGAGGGCGTCTACGACATGGAAGATGTCCACGACATGTATGCCCGCCTGGAATCGCGCAGCGTTGCGGGCAAATTGCTGTTGAGAATTGGCAGCTAAATCAATCGTTTCGGGTCGTTCCGGCGACCATGAGCAACAGGAGACATTATGGCTGGTACCGAATTTCCGAAGACCTTTTCCCGGTTCAAACTGGGTCCGCTGGAATTGAAGAACCGGATCGTGATGGCACCCCTGACCAGGCAGAACGCCGAATATGACGGGACACCGACGGAAGAGATGGCAGGTTACTACGCCCGCCGGGCCGTCGGCGGTGTCGGCATGATTATAACCGAGGGAACCTATCCGACCGACGAGTTGGGCTGCGTTGCCTATCTTTCCCAACCCGGCATGGTGACATCGCGGCATGTGGAGGGATGGCGGCGTGTCACCGATGCCGCGCATGCCCATGGCGTTCCCGTTATCCTGCAACTCATGCACGGCGGACGGGTCAGTGACCCACGTTGCCTGCACGAAGGCGAGGGTCCGGTTTCGGCATCGGCGACGCAAAGCGGGGGATGGGTTCTCTATTCGGACACCGACGAGGAAAAAGACAATCGCGGCCTTTCCGACGACTGGCCCAAGGTGACCTTTCCGCCGGCCCGCGAATTGACGCAGGCGGAGATCGAACGGATTGCGGACGGCTTCGCCGAAGCGGCCGGACGGGCTGTCGATGCCGGTTTCGACGGCGTCGAGATCCACGGGGCAAACGGCTATCTGTATTATCAGTTCATCCACCCGCAAACGAACGATCGCACCGATGATTATGGCGGCTCGGCGGAAAACAACGTTCGCGCCGCCAAACTGGCCTGCAGCCGCGTGCGCGAGGCGATCGGTCCGGGCAAACTCATTACGCTGCGGCTCAGCCAGGACGGCGTTGACGATTTCACCGGTGCCTGGCCGGGCGGGGTGGAATATGCCCGCGCCGTCGGCAAAGCGTTATCGGATTGCGATGCCGATGCGCTTCACTGGTCGAGCTTTGACTGGACGGACAATCGTGATCCCGCGTCCGACGTACCGATGGCCAAGGCGATCGCGCAAGCAAGCGGATTGCCGATGATCGTGAATGGCGGTATCGCCGATGGCGCGGATTGCGAAGCTGTTCTCGACAGCGGGGCAGGGGATCTTTGTGCTGTCGGTCGTCCGCTGTTCGCACATCCTGACTGGCCGCATATCATCCGATCCGGCGAGGCTTATGATTGGATACCCTTCGACCGGAAGTATGTCATCTGCCCGCCGATCGACTACCGGCATGCCTATCCGGCAAACCTTGTCGTCCCGGACTGGGATCCGGATACGTCCAAGCGGCGCCGGCCAGACTGGAACGGGGAATGAGATAAGCGGGTCGCGCAGCGCAGGTTCGCGCGCCGGCGGCCCTGCTAGCCCGTCTGTGACTGCAATTCTGACAGGCGGGCGGTAATGTCTGCGGCGGTATGCAGATCGGCATACTTGTTGCGGATATCGAACAGGTTCGCCTCATGCGGCCCAATGGCCCGGTCACCGACGCAATCAGAAGCAATAACCGGTCGAAAATTGTGACTCATCGCATCGATGACGCTGGCGCGGACGCAGCCGCTTGTCGTGCAACCGGCAATGATCACGGTGTCGATCCCCCGTGCGACAAGCACGCTGGCAAGATGCGTCGCGAAAAAGGCTGAAGCCTGGGTCTTGCGGATCACGAGTTCGCCTTTTCCCGGAGACAGGTCGTCGACAATCCGGCTGGCGTGCGCGTGTTCGGTCAATTCGCGGAGCCGCGGAACCTTTTCGCACCAGATGCCGGCATCCGATCCGTTGTCGGCATAGACGATCCGGGTGAACACGGTCGGAAGGCGCGCGTTCCTGAAATAGGCGAGAAGCGGTATCGTGTGTTCGACCGCCTCGGCGATATTCCCGCCGCCGAGGATTTCGGGATCGACGAAGCCGTTGACGAAGTCGACGATCAGAAGGGCGGGCGACCTGCCGAATCCGGTTGCGGCTCCGAAGGTCTGTTTGCGGTAGATGTCGTCGTCGCTCATTGCCATTCCAACCGGTTTGCCACGATGGACTGGAGACGGACCCTTGATCGGAGTCCGGGGCGTGCAGGCCCCGGCGGTTCAGGTCGAAATCATCTTTTTCTCGATGCCGACCCCGGCTTCCATGGCGCGTTTGTACTCCAGGGGAACTGTTGCCGAATCCTGCAGGGCAATGCCTGTGGAATCGAAAATCGTGATTTCCTCCTCAGACGTCCGGCCCGCCTTCTTGCCGGTGATGACCTCACCGATTTCGCCGGCGATGTCGTCCTCGGTGATCAGGCCTTGCGATAGCGGGACATTGATCTCGCCATCTGTCCGGCACTGGCGGATATCATCGACAAAAATGCGCGCCGTCGTCAGCAGCGATCCCGCAAGTTCCTGATCACCGGCCTTGTCGGCTCCGACTGCGGCAATATGCGTTCCCGGTGCGATCCAATCCGCCTCGATGATCGGGGAGCGCGCCGGCGTGAGTGTGACAACCACGTCGGCGCCGCGGACGGCCTCCTCGGCGTCTGTCGATGTCTTGATTTCGAATTGGCTGTATTTCGGCTGTTGTGTTTCAACGAAATGATCCAGTGTTTTCTGGGTTCGGCTCCAGATACGGACGTCCTTCCAGTCGAAGATCTCGTTGCAGGTGGCGAGCGCACCTTCCGCCATGTGCCCGGCGCCAACGATCGCCAGTGTCTTTGAGTCTTTTCGCGCCATCCACTTGGCCGACACCGCCCCTGATGCGCCGGTTCGCATGACCGTGTGATAGCTGCCGTCAACGATCGCCAGCGGAAAGCCCGATTCCGGCTCCGTGTAGATCAGGATGGAGAAGACCGTCGGCAGATTGTAGTTCTCCCGGTTGTTCTCCCGTATGGACACCCATTTGCACGCCGCCGCATGTGGCTCCTCGATGTAGGAGGGCATCGCCTCCCATTCGCCGGGAAACCGGTCGAGCACGATATGGCCCTTGGGGTCCATATAAAATCGGCCCTCGCCGTGCATGCGATAGGCTTGTTCCACGCAATCATTGTACTCGGCCGGCGTCAGAAGGCCGATCATTTCGTTGCGTCCAAGTATCAGTGTCTTTCTGTTTGCCCAGTTTTCCACGAATTGATCTCCTTGCCGCCAGCCTTGTTCAGGTTATTGAAAATAATGCGAAAACAATCGCGCAAAAGCAATTCCGGTTGCGCTGAAAGCCATCGATTTCGCCCGTCTCCCGAACAGGTTTTCACGCTTTGCCGGCCGCATCGGCGGCAAGGCGGTTCCCGTCGGTGAGCGCCTTGGCCGTAGCGATGAATGCGGCCGCCTGCCGGGA
The DNA here is from genome assembly GCA_965216515.1 of Afifellaceae bacterium. GTDB lineage: Bacteria > Pseudomonadota > Alphaproteobacteria > Rhizobiales > Afifellaceae > CAXMRP01. The sequence goes on from OZ244173.1 coordinate 229,731, forward strand.
GAGCCGGGCCCGGTTCCAGCACAATACGGTGCTGATCCTGACCGAACAATCGCGTAGCGGCAGACAGACGATGTTGCGTGGTTCAAAGCCGCGCAGTCCGCCGGAGTAGATCGTGACGCCAAGGCCGCTCGCGACCATTCCGAACAAGCCGTTGGTGTCCGGTGCTTCGTAGCGGATGATCTCGCCGAGACGGGCGCCCTCGGCGGAAAAGAGGTCGCCGATGAGCGCGCGAAATGCATCCCATTCGCCGACCGTGCCGAGCACCAGGGGTTCCGAAGCGATATCACCGATCGTCACGGATGTCCGGCCGGCAAGCCTGTGCCCGGCCGAAACCAGCGCGACCAGTTCGTCTGATGCGATCTCCTCGCCCGCGAACTGCGCATGATTGAACGGGCCGATCAGGAAACCGGCATCGATTTCGTTCCGCGACAGGGCGACCTTCTGTGCTTGCGTGCTGAGATAGCAGGGCTCCACGATCACTTCCCGGTGCCGTGCCGTGAACGCCCGGATCGCCTCAGGCAGGATGCGGTTCGCCGCAAAGGACATGTAGCCGATCCGCACGCGCCCGGTTTTTCCCAGCGCAGTCTGGCGGGCAATTTCCGTCGCCTGCTGAAGCGATAGCAGAACATGCCGGGCACGATCGAACAGGATCCGGCCCGCCTCGGTCAGATTTACCTCGCGCGTTGTGCGCATGAACAGCTGATACCCGAGTTTCGTTTCCATGTTCTGGATCCGGCGGGTCAACGCCGACTGGTCAACATGCAGGCGTTCGGCGGCACGCCGAAAGCTTTGTTCCTCCGCCACCAGAATGAAGGCCTGGATATCCCGCGTGTTGGGTGGGCTGGCAGGATGAATCGGCACGTTCGACATGGGCAAGCACCAATGCAAAAAAGGCAATAATAATCGAAAAATTGACTATTGTCTTTGATCGACACCCGGTGTTTTCTCAGTTTCAGGCGATTTGGGAAGACCCGATCCTCTGAATAATTGCGCATCAATGGAGCCGAAATTGACCATAGACAATCTCGATGCAGTCCTTCAGCAGGCATTTGACGAGAGCACCCGGATCTACAAGGAGCGCGGCTTTCAGCGGCGGGTTGGGTTTGGAACGAAGCCGGCGCTTGTCAGCGTCGATCTCGCCAACGCCTGGACAAGGCCCGGCAATCCGTTCACCTGCGAGAAGGTCGATGAGGAGATCATTCCGGCGATGCAGGAGCTGTTGAAAGCCTGCCGGGCAAACAATCACGTGGTGGTTCACGTCACGACCGCCTACCAGATTACCGATCGCGACAACCCGAACACCGATATGGGGCTCTGGCATAACAAGATCCCTGTCGAGGCCGTTGATCTTGCCGATGAGGATTTGTGGGCGATCGACAGCCGTATCGCGCCCATCGAGGGGGAATATGTCCTGATTAAAAAACGGGCCAGCGCGTTCCACGGAACGCCTCTTGCCGGCTATTTGAGGTCTTGCGGCGTGGATACCATTCTCGTCACCGGCGTTACGGCGACGGCCTGCGTTCGAACGACAATATGCGACGGGTTGGCCGACGGGTTCAGGACGATCGCCGTCAGGGAGGCGATCGGCGATCGTGTGCCCGGCGCGGTTGCGTGGAATCTGTTCGATATCGATGCGAAATTCGCCGATGTCGAGCCGGTCGACCGGTGTGTCGACTATCTGAACACCGTCAATTTCCGCAACAGTTGACCCAGCCTGCCGCCACTGGCCGCAGCCTCATTCCGCCTGGGCGGTCATGACAAGCCGTCCGTCCTCCGCGCAGCGCAACTCCAGTTCCGCGCCGTTGCCGGCAGGTCGGCATTGAAGATCCATGGTCTCGCCGCAAATGAGCGGTGCCCGGCCACGGAACGAGAAGCGCCGTATTCGGCCAAGTTCCGCTTCGGCCAGGCCCGCCAGCAGTGTCGCCATCAGCGGGCCGTGGACGACCAGCCCCGGATATCCCTCATCGCCGGTCGCATAGGGATGGTCGTAGTGAATCCGGTGACCGTTGAACGTCAGCGCGGAATAGCGGAACAGAAGAACCGGATCGGTCGCCCACCTGGTTTCGCCCGCTTCGACCGCCGGCGGCGGATCTTGCGTCTGCTTGGCGCCATTGCCCGGCGGATCGCGGTAGACGATGTTCTGCGTTTCGACCAAGGCGGGTCCTCGGCCGGTGGACAGGTCATGACGAACGGTGATGAACACCAGTTCGCCGCTGCGGCCGGTCTTGCGCGCGATTGACTTGATCGTGGAGACCCGCGTTACTTCATCGCCGATGGCCAGACCATCGTGAAACGCGATGTCGCCGCCCGCCCACATGCGGCGCGGCAGCGGCACCGGGGGCAGATGAAGTCCAAGCGCCGGATGACCGTCAGATCCAAGTCTGTCCGCCGGTTCGGCAAGTGGAGCCAGGCACCAGTGGAAACCGGGAGGTAACGGTGTTTCCACCGGGCGGGCGGCCAGGCCCGGAACCGTGGCGAAAAAGCGCCGGACAAGCCCGTCGGTGACGTTGTCGGTGCAGGTTTGCTGGTAGCCGATCCAGTTGGCGAAGCCGTCGACCGGCCAGTTCGCTCCGTGTTGTTTCATTCATCCTCCGATTGCCCGACCGCCGGAACCGGTCCGTAGCGCCGGTCGGCATTCCTGAAGACAGCGCCGGGCCGCGGAAAGGAGACGCGGCCATTGGGTGTATCGACGACAATGCGCTTCAGCTCCCGGTGATGCGACAACGCGTCCATGTCGTTGACAAAGGCGAAGGCGATATCGGTTTCGTCCAGGAGACGCGCCGCCTCGGCCGCGGTCAGGCGGGCCAGCGCCTCGCCCACCAGCCGGTCGGTCAGGCCGCGATTTTCGACGCGGGCGACGTTCGTCGACGTGGCCGGGTCGGTGGCTGCTTGCGGCGCGTCAAGAACCGATCGGCACAGCACCGCCCATTCCCGTTCGCTTTGGATCGCAATCAGGATCTGCTGGTTGTCGGCTGTCGCGAAGACACCGTAAGGCGCGATTGACGGGTGCGCCAACCCGATGCGGCGCGGTGTCTTGCCGGCTTCGTGATTGAGCAGCGGCACCGTCAGCCAGTCGGCCATCACGTCGAACATCGAAATGCGAATGTCGGCGCCGCGACCGTTGATGGAGCGGCCGATCAACGCTTCCAGCATGGCCGCGTGGGCGGTCGCGCCGGTTGCGATATCGACGACGGATATGCCAACCCTGGAGGGAGATTCCGGCCCGCCGGTAATCGAGGACAGGCCGCTTTCCGCCTGGATCAGCAGGTCGTAGGCCTTGCGCTTCACGAGCGGGCCGCTGTCGTCATAGCCGCTGATCGAACAGCAGATCAGCGCCGGGTAAGTGTTGCACAGATCCTGCGGATCGAAACCAAGCCTGGCGGCGGCGCCCGGTTTCAGGTTCTGCACAAACATGTCCGCATTTTCCAGGAGACCGGAAAGCTTCCGCTTGCCGGCTTCGGTTGCAAGATCGATCACAACAGACCGCTTGCCACGGTTGAGCCAGACGAAATAGCTGCTTTGTCCCTTCGCCGCGCGGTCGTAGCCTCGGGCAAAATCGCCTTCCGGCCGCTCGATCTTCAGGACCGTCGCCCCGGCATCGGCAAGCCGGCAGGTTGCAAACGGTGCAGCGACCGCCTGTTCCAGCGATACAACGACCAGCCCTTCCAGCGGCTGTGTGATTGGACCCGACCCGCCGGACATCAATAGGACCTCGGCATGCCGAGAACATGTTGTGAGAGATAGCTCAGTATGAGGTTGGTCGAGATGGGCGCGACCTGGTAGAGCCGCGTCTCGCGGAACTTGCGTTCGACATCATATTCCTCCGCGAATGCAAAGCCGCCATGGGTCTGGACACAGGCCTCGGCAGCCGCCCAGGACGCGTCGGCGGCCAGCATCTTGGCCATGTTTGCCTCAGCGCCGCAGGGTTCGCCAGCCTCGTACAGCCGGCATGCCTCGCCGACCATCAGTTCAGCGGCGCGCATTTGCGCATAGGCCTTGGCGATCGGAAATTGGATACCCTGGTTCTGGCCGATCGGCCGGCCGAATACCTGGCGCTCCTTGGCATATTCGGTTGCCTTTTCGATAAACCACTTGGCATCGCCGATGCATTCGGCCGCGATCAGCGTGCGTTCGGCATTCATGCCGGACAGGATGTAGCGGAATCCCTCGCCTTCCTCGCCGATCAGGTTTTTGCGCGGGATGCTGACATTGTCGAAAAAGACTTCGTTCGTCGCATGGTTCATCATTGTGCGGATCGGGCGGATCGACAGGCCGTCGCCGAGCGCTTCGCGCATGTCGAGGATGAAAACCGAGATACCGTCGGTTTTCTTGGCCACGTCCTCGCGCGGACTGGTTCGCGCCAGCAGGATCATCAGGTCGGAATGCTGGGCGCGTGATGTCCAGATCTTCTGGCCATTGACCACATATTGGTCGCCGTCGCGTCGCGCAAAAGTGCGGATCGAGGTCGTGTCGGTCCCGCTGGTCGGCTCGGTGACACCGAAAGCCTGGAGCCGCAATTCACCGGATGCGATCTTGGGAAGATAGCGTTGTTTTTGTTCGTCTGAACCATGCCGGAGCAACGTGCCCATCGTGTACATCTGCGCATGGCAGGCGCCGCCGTTGCAGCCGGTCCGCTGAATTTCCTCAAGTACGGCCGCTGCGGCGGCCAGAGGCAGGCCCGCACCGCCATATTCTTCCGGGATCAGCACGGACAGCCAGCCATGATGCGTCAGCGCGTCGACGAACGCCTTGGGGTATGCCTGCTCCCTGTCGAGCCGCCGCCAGTACGCGCCCGGGAAATCCCGGCAGAGCTTCGATATCTCGGCACGGATTTCGGCGTAGCCGCTGATGTAGTCCATAAGATACTGCACCTTCCCGTATACGGTCTAGCAAATGGCATCTGGAACAAAAGTGATCGTTCAGGCATAACAGATATGCTAAATGGATTATTTCTCGGTGCCGATCATGGATCTGTCCAGGATAACGCTCAGCCGCATGACCGCCTTCATGACAGTTGCCGCGGAGGCCAATATCGCCAGGGCGGCCCGCATGCTTGCCACCTCTCAGCCCTCGCTGTCACGTCAGATCGCGGCGCTTGAATCCGATATCGGTGCCAAGCTCTTCGTTCGAAACGGCCGCGGGGTCGAATTGACCGAAGCCGGCGCGGTTTTCCACGATCATGCTCTGGCGGTCATTGAAACGATGGACCGCGCGGCCGAAGCCCTGGGCGAGGCGACGGGCCGTATTGCAGGTGAAGTCCGGCTCGGCCTTCCGCCGACCATGGCTCACGTGCTCGCACTGCCGTTGATCAGCGCCCTTCAAAAACGACATGAAGGCGTATCGGTGACTGTCACGGAAGGCTATAGCGGCCACGTGCTGGAGTGGCTGTCCAAGGGGCGGCTCGACATCGGCATCTTGTATCATACGGGCACGACAAGCGGGCTCAAGGCGGATCTCCTGCACGAGGAGGAGCTTCATCTGATCGCACCGCCCGGCATGGTCCCGGTGCTTGGTGAAGTTGTGACGGGCGCGGCAATTGCCGGTTTGAGAATGATCCTGCCATCACGCGCGCATGGTCTGCGCCAGCTTGTCGATTCCCGGTTTTCCGGCTGCGGGCTACGCCTGGAGGTTCAACTCCAGGTGAATTCCTTCGCCACGACACTGCGCATGGTTGAACACAATATGGGTTGCACGATCCTTCCGCGGATAGCGGTGGAAGACCGGATCTCTTCCGGATCGCTGGTGGCAGTTCCGTTGCGGCAGCCGGCGCTCAGCCGAAAGATCATGCTTGCCACGTCACCGGCAAAGCCACCGAGCCGCGCCGTCGCTTCGCTGGCGTCCTATGCGCGCACCTATGCGCACAACTATTTTGCCGGCGGTGCCGCTATCCCGTGAGCGGTCGGGGTGCCCGTGTTCAGACATGCGCCCGGGGCGCAAACGACAGGATCGGAGAAGGGCCGCAATCGTTTCCTTGCCGGGTGCCGTACGCCGGCGTGACCGGGCATCCGAAGTTGCCGGTTGCAGGGCAGGGCCGGTCATGCCTCCATTTCTGCGAGAACCTCCCGCGCGATGCGAAAGCTGTCGATAGCAGCCGGCACGCCGCAATAAACGGCGACCTGCAGCAGGATTTCCCGGATTTCTTCAATTGTCAGGCCATTGTTGATCGCGCCACGAATGTGAAGCTTCAATTCGTGCGGCCGGTTCAGGGCGGCGATCATTCCGAGATTGAGAATGCTGCGCGATCGCCGGTCCAGGCCGGGGCGGTTCCAGATTTCATCCCAGCAATATTCGGTGACGAGTTTCTGCATCGGCCAGGTGAACGCATCGGCATTGGCGATGGATGCGTCGACATGGTCGTTGCCCAGCACCGCGCGTCGCGTTGCCAGCCCCTTGTCGAATTTTTCGCCTCTGTCTTCATGATCTTCATCGTCGCGCATTCTGCTCGTCTCCCTCTTTCCTGGCCAAACCGGTTTCGCCCGGTCCGGTCGATACAATGAGGATGTCGGCGGGCAAGTAAAGCATCGAACCCGTCGCTCTCGGCAAGGCACCGGCGCTGTGCTATCTGCGGGTACGAGTCTTTCCGCCGCAGCCGTTTTTGTCGGCACGGGCGCCAACGCCGATTGCACCCGGTTTTGCCGGGCCGAGCAAGATCATGAAGTACCCCCGCAGCTATTTGTTCGTACCCGGCAACCGTCCCGATCGCTTCGCCAAGGCCGCGTCCTCCGGCGCCCACGAGATTGTTCTCGACCTTGAAGATGCGGTCGGGCCTGATGAGAAGGCGGCCGCACGGCAGAATGCGATCACATGGCTTGCCGGCGGGGGACGGGGTATCGTCCGGATCAATGGCACGGATACACATTGGTTCAAGGATGATCTGGCGGCGCTGCGCACCACGCCGGACGCAATCGTCATGGTGCCAAAAGCGGAACCGGAAAGTCTTTCCCGGGCGGCTGAAGGGTTGCGCGAACGACCGCTTGTCGCCCTCGTGGAAAGCGTGGCGGGACTGATGGGCATTCACGATGTGGCGGCGGCGAGCGGCGTCTCGCGGATTGCGTTCGGCAATCTGGACTTTGGAATCGATGCCCGGATTCCCGGTACCGGTGCCGTTCTCGATCCGGCCCGGTTTCAGATCGCCCTCGCTTCGCGCCATGCCGATCTGCCGCCGCCAATCGACGGCGTGACGGTTGCTTTGGATGCGGACGGCGAGCTCAGATCCGATATCGTGCGGGCCCGCGACCTGGGTTTCGCCGCCAAGCTCTGTATCCACCCCGCGCAAATTGACCTTGTCAACGAGGGTTTCGCCCCTTCCGGCAGCGAAATCGCCTGGGCGCGAAAGATATTGCGCGCATTCGAAAAAAGCGGGGGAGCCGTCGTCCGGCTGGACGGCAAAATGGTGGACCGGCCCATGATCAGTCGTGCAAAGGCGATACTCGGCGACGTATGAGAATGGTCGGGCGGATGTTCGTGCGCGTCATCCTCCGGCTGCCATTGTCCCGTTGCCTGCCGCTCAGCGGAATGGAAACAAGCGGGGCACTATCCAGCGGTTTGCTGCTTGTTCACACAAGAACTTGAGACCTTCCAGCTTGCCGATGAAACCGCATCGCACGATCGGCGACAGCGCCGCGGCTGCGGTGGTTTCGCAGCAGTGAACTAGGACTGATAGGTCGCCGTGGAGCCGCGAACGACCAGTTCGGTCGGCAGTTCCATTGTTTCGCAAGCCCCCTTAGCCCGAATGGCATTGATCAGTGAATTGGTCGCTCTGGCACCCATTTCATCTGCCGGGACCCGGATCGTGGTGAGCTGCGGGGTCGTGCACTGGGCAATGGCCAGGTCATCGAAGCCGATGATCGAAATGTCTTCCGGGACTTTGAGATTTGCGTCATGGCAGGCGGTGATCGCGCCGATCGCCTGAATGTCGTTGGCGCAAAACACCGCCGTCGGTCGATCGGTGTTTGCAATCATGCGCGCCATTGCCGCGCGGCCTTCGAAAATATCAAAATTGCGCTCCGCAACGAGAGCCAGATCGATTTCAAGTCCGGCCCGTTGCATGCAATCTTCATAGGCGCGCCGCCGCTCATAGGCGCGGTCGTTCACATCCGTTCGCCCGCAAATCAGGCCAATTCGTCGGTGGCCCAATGAAATAAGATAGTTCGTGGCGACCGCGGCCGCCTTGTAATTGTCGAAGGAGATGGACGGCGTGTTGCCGTCGCGGCATATCCGCCAGGTGATGATGTGGGGAACGTTGTTGTGGCGGATCTTCTCGTATGTGTCCTGGTCGCGATCCGCACCGGTCAAAACCAGCCCGTCGACACGCCGCTGCAGGAGCTGATGAATGAGGGTTTCCTCACCACTCCTGGAGAAGTCCGATACACCAACCAGGACCGTATAACCGGCACGCTGCGCGACGCGATGCACCGCCTGCGTCGATGAGGCGTAAATGGAATTCGCGATAGTCGGAATAACCAGACCGATTGTCCGCGATCGCTGCGATGACAGGCCGCCGGCCAGCCCATCGGCGACGAAATGCTGCTTTCGGATCACCTGCTGAACCCGTTCGCGCGTGGCAGGCTTCACGACCTCTGGTTCGTTGAGGACACGGGACACGGTTGCGATCGATACACCGGAGAGTTTGGCGATCTGCCGGATGGTGGTCGTCGCGCGTCGGTTGTCCTGTTTGATGTGTTCCTGTTTGGCCATTGCGGTCTGTTCATACCGGTGCCAACTGGTGCAGGGAAGTCACAAAATCGCGGTTCTGCAAATACATTTTTGTAAACATTTACAATTCCGGCGAGCGCAAAGTGGCTGTTGTTGCCTCATGCGGAAATCCTGCCGGACACATTTCAGCGATTAGGAAAGATTCGAAAAAATCGAATATAATCAGCAGATTATATAAGAATCGAGCAGCGAAATTCGCCACGGTTGACACAATTCCTCCTGGTTCGTATCGTTAACGCGTTCAGGAAAAACCGAAACGAGCTAATCAGATATGTGTCGCTGAGCTATAAATGTAAACGGTTACATATCCAATTGTCTGAGGTTCAGGCGGAGGCGGGTGTTGCGGAAATATCTAAAGAAGGCCGAATCGAACCAGACTGTGGAGACGGCGGCGGTGTCTTCGGCGGTTCGTGAGATGCTCGCAGAAATCCGTGATGTCGGCGATGACGCCGTAGTGCGATATGCCGAGGCGTTGGACGGCTGGAAGCAGGAGTTTCGTGTATCCAAGGATCAGATTCGGAAGGTCGCCTCGCGTCTGCCGGAAACGTTCAAGGACGATTTCGAGATCTGCAAGGGCCAGGTGCAGGGCTTCGCCAGGAGGCAATTGGAGACCCTGAGCGATATTGAGGCCGAGGTCGCGCCGGGTGTCGTGCTCGGCCACCGGCACATACCCATAGAAAGCATCGGCTGCTACGTTCCCGGCGGGAAGTTCCCGCTGATCAGTGCCACGATCATGTCGGTCGGAACGGCGCGTGTCGCCGGTGTAGGGCACATTGCCGGCTGCGCGCCCCCGCGTGATGAAGATGGAATCTACGGTCCGACATTGTACGGCCTGAGCACGGCGGGCGCCGATGAGATCTATTGCATCGGCGGCGTCCAGGCGATTGCCGCAATGGCCTATGGCCGGGTCGGCATCAGCGCCGTTGATATGATTACCGGTCCCGGCAACGCCTATGTCGCCGAAGCCAAGCGCCAGCTTTTCGGCACTGTCGGCATCGACTTGATGGCCGGCCCGACGGAAATACTCATCATTGCCGATGACTCATCCGACCCAAGCCTCGTTGCGACCGACCTGCTTGGGCAGGCCGAACACGGTCCCGACAGCCCGGCGTGGCTGATCACGACAAGCGAGGAACTCGGGCAAGCCGTTGTCCGCCAGGTCGAGCAGCAGCTTGAAAAGCTGCCAACCCGTGACATCGCCGCCATTTCGTGGAAGTCGCGTGGCGAAATCGTCGTCGTTGAAGATGATGACGAGGCGATCGCGGTAAGCGACGAGTACGCGCCGGAGCATCTGGAAGTGATGACGCGGCGCGACGACTACTATCTGAAAAACCTGAAAAACTACGGCAGCTTGTTCCTTGGTGAGGAAACCACGGTCGCATATGGCGACAAGGGTATCGGCACCAACCACACGCTGCCCACCGGGCGCGCCGCCCGGTACACGGGCGGGCTCTGGGCCGGGAAATTCCTGAAAACGGTGACCTACCAACGCATGACGCCGGAGGCGAGTTTCCTGTTTGCGCCGGTGGCCGCGCGTCAGTGCGAAATGGAGAAACTGCTTGCACACAAGATCACGGCTGACGTTCGGCGAGCGCGTTACGCACCCCCGGATTGAACGAGGGGAGATCGCCGCCAATCCGAAGCCGGGACGGGAGGAGTTCGACGATGATTTTCTTTTGGGCCGAGACCCCGGACGGCTGGGGCATTCCGGGAATTCACGGGCCGTGGGCCGAAGACGAACTCGATGGCTATGTGCAGAGCAGTGTCTACCTGATCCGGGGTCAGGGCGAAAACATGCTGATCGACAGCGGCAACTGGACTTTGCCCGAATACAACAATGGCATGGGCGAATTTCTGATCGAGCATCTCGATAAAGAGAAAAATGATCTCAAGTATATTGTCCTGACCCACTTCCACTACGACCACACCGGCAACGCGAAGATGCTCAAGGAGCGTTATGGCGCCGAGGTCGTTTGTCATCCGGCAGACAAGCCGATTATCGAGGACCCGCTGATTGTCACCCGCGAGGAAAACATCACCCGCTTCGGAATGACCCCGGAGGAGGTGGTGCGGGATTACAACCTGAAGGAAGGCGAAAGCCTCGGGCTCTCGGATCCGGGGATAATCGAAAAATACTGGAACTTTCCGGTTGAGGTCGACACCGAAGTCGAACATGGCGACACGCTTGAATTCGGCGGTCTGAAGGTCGAGGTGATTCACCTACCAGGTCATTGCCCCGGTCAGATAGGCATCTGGAATCCTCATTCCGGCTCGTTGTATTCGGCCGATGTCCTGCATTATCCGACGCCACTTGGCCCTTATCCGATCGGCGATGCCAGGGCGCACTCTGAATCGATCCAGAAGTGCCTGGATCTCAATCCGCAGTTGCTGCTCGAAGGCCACGGGCTGTCGGCCTATTCGGAGGCCAGTTCGAGGCGTCGCCTGTTGCACATGAAGCAACAGCAGAAGGACACCTCGGAGCGCATCCGCTTTGTGCTGCATAGGGAACGGCGGCCTTTGACCACACAGGACCTGGTGCCTGAGGTGATGCCGATAAAGACCGAGTTGGATTACCCGGTGTCGACCGGCATCGGCGAGCGCCGCTGCTATGCCGAATGCTGCATCCACACGCACCTGTTGTGGTTGATGGAGCAGGGCAAGGTCGAACGCGTCGAGGACGCCGGCAAAATAGCGTTCACGAGCAAAGAATAAGCATGACACCCAAAAGAACAGCAAAAGAACCCAATCAGGGAGGAGCAATAGTTATGACGAAGCAACTCGATCCGAGAAATTATCCCGACTATACGCAGCAATCGGTCGTGGACAGCCATATGGAGCGGCTGGACACCCACGATGTATCTCGGCGTGACTTTCTGGCGCTTGCCTCGTTCAGTGCTGTTGCCGCCGCGTCCGCCGCGGCCGTGAATATTCCGGGCATCGCCGTTGCCGCACCCAGCGGAAAGATGGCCCACCTCATGATGACCATGAGAATGGAGTACACCAACAACGCGCAAACCGGCGCTTCCGGCGCCGCCGATGCTCTGGGCATGTCAATCACGTCGGCCGACGGCCAGTTTGATTCCGCCCGCCAACTCGATCAGTTCGAACAACAGATCGCATCCGGCACCCAGGCCGTGATGCTGCATGCGCCGGGCGGTGGTTCCATCAAGCGGATCGCCCAACTCGCCAATGAAAACAAGATCTGGCTGGACAACACCTGGGGGACGCTGCCCTGGTTCACGCCCTTCGAAGCCGGCGACTACTATACAATGTATGCGGTCCCGGAGGAGTTCTCAGCCCATCGCGATGTGACGGAAGTGGTCTGCAAAGCGATCATGGACAAACACGGCGGCGGCAACATCGTCGGCGTGACGGGGGTCGAAGGCAATTCCACCGACCTCATCCGTTCGCGCGGCCGCGACGACGCGATTTCCAAATACCCCGACATCAACATGGCCGGTGAATTGCCGGGAAAATGGAACCGCGAGGACTCCCAAAAGGCGATGGAAGATCTGATCTCGCGCCACAGCGATATCGTGGGCGTCATCGGCCAGAATGATGACGTGGCCGACGGCTGTATCGCAGCACTGCGTGCCGCTGGTATGCGGCCGGGCCGCGATGTCTTCATTTCCGGTGCTGACGGCACCACGCTGGGCGCCGAGATGATCCAGCAGGGGCGGCTCCTGACGACCAGCGCCAATGTACCGCAATATATGGGCGCGCTGCTCACGACACGGCTGTATGACGTGATGAACGGCTGGAAGCCGCGGGCCGCGGAACGCATGATGAATTGGCGTTCGATTGCCATGACCAAGGCAAACGTCGCGCCATATCTTGAGCGATACGTCAACAATGAGGGTGTTGAGCCGTTCGACTACAAAAAGATGTCGAAGGTGCTGCATCCAACGGACTGGGATCCTCAGGCTGAACTGTTCCCGATGGATATCGATCTTGAGTGGGGCGGCATCGATAAGCCGGCCGGTTGGGCGTATCCGGAGGAATATACGAAATCCCGCGAAGGCGGCGAGGCCGACGCGGTCAAGAAGGAATATGCCGAACACTACAAGATCGATTTCTTTGGTCCGTCACCCATGAAGGGTTGATCTCCCTGGAGCATCCGGGTCCGCGCATCGCACGTTGCATGGCGGATCCGGATGGGTCGTGGGCTTTAGAGGGCGAGATGATTTGAACAATGGGCGATGAGACGATCCATTTCAGGGCAAGCGGTCTTTCGAAAAGTTTCGGTGGCGCGCCTGTCGTTGACGATGTCAGCCTGGATGTCGGCCGGAATCAGGTTATCGGGATCGTTGGCGAAAACGGCGCCGGCAAATCAACGCTCTTCAACATCATGTCCGGGATCGTGGAGCCTGACGCCGGACAGATGACCATTGGCGGGCAATCCTACAGGCCTCAGGGATACGGTGATGCTGTCGCGGCCGGCATTTCGCGCGTTTTTCAGGAACAGGCCCTGATCCCCAATATCCTGGTCTACGAAAACCTGCTGCTGTCCCATGAGCGGATGTTCTCGCGATGGGGGCAGTGGCTGGACAAGAAAAAGATGATCGAAACGGCGCGGCGGATCGTTGAACCGGTCGGGCTGGATATCGATGTCAGGCGTCCAACTTCCGGCTACAATTTCTCCACCCGCCAGCTCATCGAGATTGCCCGGGCGTGCGTTGTTCCGACCGAATTGTTGAACATTGAGCGCCCCGTCGTTCTCCTCGACGAGCCGACATCCGCACTGGAAAAAGGCGACGAGGAAAACTTCCGGAAACTGATTTCGCGTCTGCGCCAGCAGGCGTCGATCATGTTCGTGTCGCACCGGCTGACCGAGGTGCTGGAACTCTCCGACGTCATCTACGTTCTCAAGGACGGATGTCTGGTATCGAAAGTGGATCCGCAGGAGGCGGATGAACGCATGCTGCACGGTCTGATGGTCGGCCGTGAACGTGAGGCCGACTATTATCACGAGGCCGGCCAGGTCAGCGGAGCGTCCGGCAATCCTGCCGTTTGCGACATAAGGGAGTTGAGCCGGGCCGGCGAATACAGCCGCGTTTCCTTCAAAGTGCACAAAGGCGAGGTGGTCGGGCTGGGAGGCCTGATGAATTCCGGAAAGTCGGAGTTTGGCAAGGGCGTCGCCGGTATCGTGCCGCCCGATAGCGGAACCGTCGCCATTGCCGGCCGGCCGGCTGCAAGCCCGTCGATCAGCGAATTGACCCGGATCGGTGTGGCCTATGTGCCGGCCGAACGATTGACTGAGGGCATGATTGGCGCCTTTTCCGTGGCCTGGAATCTGTCCCTTGCCGGCGGCATGGACAAATTTGCGAACTGGTACGGGCGGTGGCGCCACCGGCATGAACGGGACGTCACAGCGGACTATATCGGCAAATTAGCGATCAAGGCGCCCGGTGCCGGTTCGGTATGCGCGACATTGTCCGGTGGAAATCAGCAAAAGATTGTGCTCGCCCGGTGGCTTTGCCGCGATCCGCGACTGCTCATCCTCGACAACCCCACCCGGGGTGTCGACGCTGGGGCCAAGGAGGAAATTTACAAGCTGATCCGCGGCTTGTGCGAACAGGGTGTCGGAGTCCTGCTGATCACCGACGATCTGCTCGAACTGATCGGCCTGTCCAATCGTGTGGTCATCATGCAGCATGGCGCGGTCACGAACATCGTCGAAGCACCCCAGCACGCAAAACCGACCGAACGCCAGCTCATCGAAGCGATGCTGACCGAGGCCGCGACGCCTGAAGGCCATCCGCCGCTTGAGGAATTGGCGCTGGCTTCATGACCGATACGAAAGTCAGCCTTGGCAAATTCAGACGGGCAGCCGGCTTCAGTCAGCTCCTGCCTGTTGCCGTGGTGCTTGGTCTGATCGTGTTTTTCGGCATCGCGTCGGATGCCTTTTTCAGCCTTCGCAATTTGACGGCGGTGTCCGGTCAGGCCAGCACATTGCTGCTCGCGTGCCTTGGCGCGACCTTTGTCATACTCATGGGCAGCATCGACCTGTCGGTGGGGGCGATGGTCCTGCTGGTCGGCGCCATCACCGTGAAAGCGATCAATGCGTTCGATCTCGGTGTCAGCGCGGTCCTGGTCGGGCTCCTGGCCGGCACGCTGCTCGGGTGGGCGAATGGCGTTATCTTTGCGTTTGGCCGCATCCCGTCATTCGTTGTGACCCTTGGCACGCTGTCGGTATTTACCGGTGCCGCGTGGGAAATCCTCGATGGCCGTGCAATCCGCTACGATTCCATTCCATTTGAGGAACTGGCCATCGGCCAACTCATCCCGCGGTTTCCGAACATCGCACTGATTGCCGTCATCATTTGGGTGATGATGGTGGTGCTTTGTTTTTCGACCCGCTTTGGCCGCTACATGTACATCATCGGCGGCGGCGAAGCGGTTGCCTCCACGGCGGGAATTTCCGTCCGGCGATACAAGATCTACGCGTTCATGCTGTCGGGTGCGATGGCCGGGGTCGCGGGCGCACTGGCGGTTGCCCGTCTGGGAACGGCTGGCCCGACGCTCGGGCAGGATTTGCTGCTGAACACGTTGGCCGCGATCGTTGTCGGCGGCACGTCGCTGTCGGGCGGCATTGGCGGCGTCCACCGCACATTGATCGGCGTTCTTATCATTGTGCTGATCGACAACGGCCTGAACCTGATGGGTGTCAATCAATACACGCAGATGATGGTCAAGGGCGCAGTGGTCGTCATCGCCGTTTTGGTGAGTCAGGACCGCGGCAAGGCGATGGTCGTCAAGTGACCGGGGCGAGCGTTGATACCAACTGGCTTCTTTGAAGTCGCAACCTTTCGGAGATGCGCCGAAGGGCAGAAAACAGGGAGAGAAACTATGACAAACAGCACCAAGTTCTCAGACCAGAGCCGGAGAACATTTGTGAAATCGGCGGCGGCCGCGACGGCCACATTGGCGCTTCCTCACGCCATGATGCCGCGACCTGCATACGCCAGCACCCTGGCGGATACCCATACGCTGGCCGCAAGAAAGGCCAAGGAACTGGCGGCCGGGCGTCCGATCACATTGAAAATCCTGCAACCGTCGGGCTCGTTGGGAAACGTCAAGCCGGTAGCCGATGTTTTCACCGGGGAAACCGGCGTCAACATTGAGTATGTGGAAGTCCCGTTGGGCGAGATCAACCAGAAAGTCCTCCTGGAATCGGTTTCCAAGACAGGCGCCTTCGACATCGCCCTGCCGGCTACCTTCGGCATGCCGGATCTGGTGGAATCGGGGATCCTGGTCAACCTGGACAAGTATGCCGGCGAATACGAGCCGGAAGGCTTCCAGAACGATGCCCTGTTCTCCACCGGCGACTATTACAAGGGAAGTCTGTACGGCTACCAGACAGACGGCGATACCTATGTCATGTTCTACAACAAAGACTGGCTTGAAGATCCCGAGGAAAACAAGAAGTTCGCCGACAAGAACGGTTACGACCTGAAAGTGCCCGATACCTGGGAAGAGCTCGATGCGATGATGGCGCATTTCCATCGGCCGGATGAGGGCATGTATGGCGGTGCCCTCTTTCGAACCCAGTTTTTCCTGGCTTGGGAGTGGTGGGTCCGGTTCCACGCCAAGGGATATTTCCCGCTGGATGATGACTTGAACCCGCAAATCAACAACGAGGCGGGCGTCGCTGCGCTTGAGGAGATGGTGGCGGCATCGAAGCACCTCTATCCCGGCGCGCGCACCAACGGCCTGTTTGAGAATTTCGAGGCATTTGGCGAAGGTGACAAATTCTGCAACATCGGTTGGGGCGGGACGCAGAAATTCCTCAACAGCGACAAGTCCAAGATCAAGGGCAGGATGGCCTTCGGTCCGACTCCTGGCGGGATCGTCGACAACGAACTGTTGCGCACGCCATATTTCAACTGGGGGTGGAATTACGTCGTGTCGTCGGTCTCAAAAGAACCCGAGATCGCCTACCTGTTCACCCTTTATGCCTGTAGTCCGGCGATGTCGACGATCGCGGTCAGGGATCCCGGTGGATATTTCGATCCGTTCCGGGGCGCGCATTATGAAGATGCGGAAATTTCAAAGACATACTCGCCGGAATTTCTGTCGGTTCACAAGGCATCAATGGAAGGCTCGATCCCGGACCTCTACCTGAAGGGGCAGGGCGAGTATTTTGATGAACTGCGGGTCAACCTCGGCGCCGCGGACGCCGGGACGAAGACGCCTAAAGAGGCGTTGGACGATACCGCAAGATCCTGGTCGCGGATTACCCGGCGCATGGGCAAGCGCAGCCAGGGCGTCCAGTGGGCGTTCCTGAAATCGATTTATCCGGAGGCGGTGCGTGGGCGGCTGAAATAGCCGAAAATCGCCGCATGCCGCACCTCTTGAGGCGCGGCATGCGGCGCCCTCTCTATGGGATCTGTGAATCTTGTCGACGCTGGAGCCAATGGCAGATCAAGACAAGCGCCCCGCGGGAAACGGTACGCGCGCCCGACGGCTGCCGTTCAACGTCCGATTGGTGCTTCCGGCCCAATTGACCATCATGGCGGTGGTCGTGGTGCCGACACTGATCCTGATATGGCTGTCTCTGACCGACTGGCAGCCGACGCAGAATGTTCCCTGGTACAAAGCCGAAGCGATCTGGTTCTGGAATTTCTATGATCTTTGGTACGATGATCGGTTCGTCAATTCCGTATTGCGAACGCTGCTGGTCGTCGCTGTCTGCATATCCGTTGAGCTGATCCTGGCATTGGGTCTCGCTTTGTTGTTCCTTGATGAATGGCCTTGGCGAAAAATTGCGGTCAGCATCATTATTCTGCCGATGATGATCATTCCGGTCGATGCCGCCAACGCCTTTTTCATGCTGTTCAACGAGCGCGGCCCGATCAATCACCTCGTCACGCTCGTGACCGGCGAAACATTTGAATTTTCGTGGCTGTCGCATCCCACGTGGGCCATGGTTCCAATCATGCTGGCGGAAATCTGGCAGTGGACGCCATTGATGTTCCTGCTGGTTCTGACCGGCCTGATGAACCTGCCCGAAAACCAGATCAAGGCGGCCGTCGGGCTTGGCGCCGGCCCGACCAGGATCTTCTTCCGCATCATGTTTCCGTTGCTCGTGCCGGTGATTTCAATCGCCGTCGTCATCCGGGCGATCGAGACGTTCAAAATATTCGATCCGGTCTACATCCTCACCCGCGGACAGCCGGGCGGGGCGACCGAAACCATCTCCATGTTCATGTACAACGGCGCCTTCGTCTACTTCCGCATGGGCTATATCGCCGCGGCGGCGCTTCTGGTTCTGGCCATCGTTGTATCCATATGCCTTGTCCTGGCCAAGCCGCTGCGCAGGCATGGTTAGGAGCGCGGCGCGATGAAACAAAAGCGCCTGACGCTCTTCCTGAAAAGGTTTGCCGTTGTTGCCGCCGCGACAATCGCCTTCTTTCCGATTTTCTGGCTGATCGCGACGTCTTTCAAGCCATTTGAGGAATGGGCGAACTGGCCGCCGATCTGGGTGACCAGCAACCCGACGCTGCAGAACTACCGAATTGTGTTCTTTCCTGAACTCGCGCGGGAGTTCGCAGCCAGTCAGGCCGGATCGCTGGATTACAAGGTTTCCGGCAGCGCCTGGGCCGCATTTCGCGGCTCGGCGATCATTTCTGTTGCCGCGACGGCGATCTCCGTGGTTTTCGGGACATTGGCGGCATACTCCATCGTTCGCTTCCGGACAGGTGGCCCGAATTACCCGTTTCAGTTTCTGACTGTGCGGATGGTGCCGCCCATCGCCGTCGTCGTTCCGATGGTGGCGTTGTTTTCAATCCTGAAACTGTCCGACACATACATCGGACTGATCACCGCCTATTCGGCATTCACGCTGCCGTTTTCCATCTGGATGATCCGATCCTTCATCGACGATGTTCCGGCCGAACTGGAGGGTGCCGCGATGATCCACGGCCACGGTCAGTTCAAGGCGTTTCTCACCGTGACGCTGCCGTTGGTCAAAGGCGGTATTTTGTCGACGGCGTTGTTCGTGTTCATCCTGAACTGGTCGGAGTTCCTGTTCGCGCTGGTATTGACAGCGGGAAATGTGGTCACGGTGACGCTGCAGGTCGCCAACTACGTCTCCGCCTCATCGGGAAAACTCTACGGGGTCCAGGCCGCCATGGGGACGATATCGACGCTGCCGGTAATATTCTTCGGATACATGATCCAACGCCATATTGTGCGCGGTCTGACGTTCGGGGCGATCAAGCGATGAAAGCCGATGTGGTCAGCGAAACCAAGCTTGAATTGCGGTCGCTGCGCAAGGAATTCGACGGTGTCGAAGCGGTAAAGGGAACGAACCTGGTCCTGAAGCGCGGTCAGTTTCTGTCATTGCTGGGGCCTTCGGGCTGCGGCAAGTCGACAACCCTGTCGATGATCGCCGGTTTTCTACAGCCGACATCCGGCGACATTCTGGTGGATGGCCGGTCGATCGTCGATGTACCGGTGCAACGCCGGCGGATCGGGCTTGTGTTTCAGGATTATGCGATTTTCACAAAGCTCACGGTCCGCGGGAACCTGCTGTTTGGCCTTGAGGCGCAGAAGATGCCGCGCGCCATGCGCCAAAGCCTGCTCGATGAATACGCGGAGAAACTCGACCTGAAGGATTTGATGAGCGCCCGGGGCGGCGACCTCAACATGAGTGAAATGCAGCGGGTCGCCCTGGCCCGGGTCATGGTTACCCGGCCCGAGTTGCTGTTGCTGGACGAACCGATGTCCAATCTCGACGCGTCCTTGCGGGCATCGTTGCGCGGGGAATTGAAGCGCATCCAGAAGGACCTGCAGCAGACGGTGCTTTATGTAACCCATGATCAGGCCGAAGCGATGTCCATGTCTGATCAGATCGCCGTCATGAACGACGGCGAAATCCAGCAGGTTGGCTCACCGAGACAGATCTATAGTCGGCCCGACAACCGCTTTGTTGCGGAATTCATCGGTGACCCGCCCATCAACATCATCGAATGCACCGTTCACGTCGCAAGGGGCCGGGCAAGTGTGAAGACGGCCCTGCACGAAAATCTGCCGTCCGACGCCAGTGAGGTGCCGGCCGGTGATTATGAACTGGCCATCCGCCCGCACCATGTGCGGGCGAGCCAAGAGCCTGGTGATGGCTCCGTTCCGGCGGTCGTGAAATTTTCAGAGAACTTCGGCGCCGAGCATGTTCTGCATGTTCCATACGGACATGACCTGCTCGCGATCACCGTCGCGCCGGATCTCGCAAGGCCTGGACAGACCGTCCACATATCGCTGGACATGGATCATGCGAGCCTGATCGATCCGGACACGGGCCGGATCGTGTCGCACGGCAGGGAGGCGGCCGCATGACCCAGCTCGCTATCAGCAATCTCGATGTGAGCTTTGATGACCTGCGCGCCCTCAAAAATGTCGCACTGCGCGTCGAGCCCGGTGAATTCTTCTGCATCGTCGGCCCGACCAACGCGGGAAAATCGACACTGCTCAAAACGATTGCCGGATTGGTGCGCCCGGACAATGGCAGCATCGGGCTGGCCGGCGTGGACCACACGAAATCGCAACCCAGGGATCGCAATGTCAGCCTGTTGTTTCAGAACATCGCGCTCTTTCCCAATTTGACGGGCTTTGAAAATATTGCCTTTCCCCTGCGGACCGCCCGGATCGACGAAACCGGTGTTCGCGACCGGGTCGAGGCGTTGGCAGATATCCTGAAAGTGAAGCACGTGTTGCATCGGCTGCCGCGGACTTTTTCCGGCGGCGAACAACAGCGTGTGGCCATCGGTCGTTCAATCGCCCGTCCCGCGGACCTGCTCATGCTGGACGAGCCGCTGACCAATCTTGACGCCCGTATCCGCATCGCCCTTCGCATTGAGTTCAAGGAACTCCATCGCCGGCTCGGTCAGACAGTGCTGTACGTCACCCACGATCAGGTCGAGGCCATGTCGATGTCCGACAGGATCGCTGTCCTGCATGAAGGCCGCATTCAGCAGATCGCCACGCCGGACGAGATCTACAATCGACCGGCCAACAGGTTTGTCGCCGAATTTATCGGACAGCCGGCGATGAACATCCTGCCCGCAGAACTTGTCGCCGAGGATGGCGCGACCGGCACCGCGGTCGACATTGGCGGTTGCCGTTTCTCCTTCTCGCAGAGGTTGGGGGAGGCGCATTTCACCGGATTGCCACGACAATTGATGGTCGGCGTTCGGCCGGAGAAGGTGCGCATCGGGCCGGCCAGCACGACCGAGACACCACACAGGGCGGAGATCCTATGGATTGAGCATCTCGGTTCGAAATCCATCGTCGACCTTCGACTTAACGGCACCATGCTGCGGGCAAAGGCGGCGCCCGATAGCCCGGTTCACCGGGCGCGCTCGGCTTGGTTCGGATTTGACCTAGAGCCCCATCACATTCTCGACCCGAAGACAGGCCGATTCTTCAACCTGTCGGATTCGCCGTAAATGCAGCCGGCGGGCCTGTCGGTCCGCCCAGAACCTGGAGGAAACAAACATGTGCATTTGTCACGGCCCGAGCGGCCCCGGTGGACCGCTTCCCGGTAAGTTCACCTATTCCGCTTTCTCAAAAGACCTGGATCTGGCGCCGACTCGCGCCCTTGAGGATGTCATAGCGATGAGTCCGGAAGACATGGCGCGGGCGTCTCGCTTGGTGACCGGCACATACAACGAGCTGCTGCAGACCGCCGCCAGCCTGGAAGACGACGGCTATCGCCGGTTGATGACCGAGTGCATCAGCAGTCCGAAAGTCTCTTTCCTCGAAATGTACCCAAGCGATGACGATCGCCGGAAGTTGTTCGATGAGATGGTGAAGCTCGGTTTTTTCAGTGCCGAGGATGATCCCGATCACGTCTGGCCATCGGGGCACATGAGCCCGCAAACTTACCTGACGGCGCCGTCAAGCCACAACGACTTCTACAATGCCCATCCCGGAGGGCTGGCCCTGACGGTCGCCTACAACATTCGCATCGCCGACAATTACACCGAAAACTACCGCCAGATGTATGGCCTGCCGATCAATCGGGATCTGCCGGTCGCGTCCTTGCTCGTCCATGAATACCCAAAGGTCTGGCTTTATCAGTGGCAGCAGGATGGCAGCTGGCTCGAGGAGCCCCGGACCGTATATTCGGATACTTGGCATGCGCACTGCATTTACGTGACAGCGGAACTCATGCATCGCCGGTTCGATTCGCGCATCGTCATGGCGATGGCGGCGGCCCACCAGATGTCGATGCTCGACGCATCGATGGACGGTCGGGATGTTGTTGCGAACTGGATCGGCCTCGACCGGGTCTGCCATTTCATCAGTGCGGCGGCCGTGATGGCCCAGGTCGATCCCGTCGATTACGGACTTCTGGAGCGAAAAAACGGCGAACTCACTCTGGCCACCCAGCCGGCGGAGCAATGGGTTACCCATTTGGCCGACATGAACTGGCCCTACACGATGGGAGCCGCGCATCTTTATACATGGCCGATGCTGCAACAGATCGCCAGCGAGGAACTCGGCGTCTCCGACAGCGATTTGGGTGGCCGCCCGTTCAACCAGATCAAGAACTATGTCTGGTCGCAGATCGGCCAAATCCCGCTATATGAGATACTTGTTCGCGAGGGCTACGATGCGGCCCGGGATACGGTCACAAGACTTGTCGGCAAATGAAGGACATTTCGCGCGAAGCGGCATTGTCCTTCGGCCGCGATGTCTACGCCGGCCATGGCAAGATCGAAATCGCACCGAAAGTCGTCGTCAACGGTGTGCGCGACATCGCAATTGCGTTCACGCCCGGTGTCGGTCACGCGGTCCGTGCCATCGCCGACACGCCGGACCTGATCCACGAGCAAACCGCCAAGGACAATCTGATTGCCCTGGTTACCGACGGATCTGCGGTTCTGGGATATGGCAATATCGGGCCCCGAGCCGGTATGCCGGTGATGGAGGGCAAGGCGGTGATGTTCAAGCTCTTGGCCGGCATTGATTGCGTCCCGCTCTGCCTGGATGTCAGTGACGGGCAGGAGGTGGTGGCGATCGTCAAGGCACTTGAGCCGACATTCGGCGGATTCAATCTTGAGGATATCGCGGCGCCGGCATGCTTTGACGTGATGGATCAGCTATCCCGCACATTGCCGGTTCCGATCATGCATGACGACCAGTACGGGACTGCCACGGCGATCACGGCGGCGCTTATCAATGCCTTGAAAATACTCGACCGCAAACCGCAGGATCAGAAGGTCGTCGTGTGCGGCTGCGGCGCGGCGGGCACAGCGTGTATCGACATGTTGCGATTGCTTGGTGTTGAGGACATCGTCGCCGTCGACCGGGACGGCATACTCCGCCGTGACAAAGCATATCGGCACGCCCACCTGCAGCGGGTTGCCAACATCACGAACGCCGATTGCATTGGCGGTGATTTGTCAGACGCCATGACCGGCGCGGACCTTTTTATCGGTTTGTCTGTCGGCGGCATCGTTTCCCGGGAGATGATCCGGCGGATGAATGCGAATCCGATTGTATTTTCCCTGGCCAACCCTGAACCGGAAATTCTACCCCAAGCCGCCCGGTCAGCCGGTGCCGTGCTGGTGGCAAGCGGTCGCTTCGATTTTCCCAACCATTGCAACAATGTCCTTGCTTTCCCATCATTGATGCGCGGTGCGCTGGACACCAGGGCAAGATCGATATCGCCCGGCATGTGCTTTGCCGCCGCCCAGGCGATCGCCGATGACCTGCCGGAGAGCGAACTTTCGGTCACCAACATTTCGCCAAGCCCATTGTCCGAGACGCTTTATCCGGATGTGGCGGAGGCCACCGCTCAAGCGGCAGTTCGGGAAAACCTGGCGCGGATAATCCCGGAGCCCGGGGCCGTAGCGGAAAATACCAGACGTCGTCAGAAACTGGCGCACGCCCATCAGGTTCACCTGTCCACACTAAGCCGATAACCGGCGATACCGGACCGGTCGGGTCGCCGCCGACTTTAAACGGGGCAGGGCATTCTGGTATCCGTGCCCGTCGGCCACTGCCGTTCATCGAACAGGGCAACCCCATCCCGAAACAGCCCGTCGACCGCCCGGCAGGCATCTGCCCGTAAGCGGATATTCTTCGCCGTTCGGGCAACGCCTGTACCAGCACGCCAAGGAAGCGCATTGACCATGTGTGGACGCCTGTGTCCCGACCGGCGTCAACACGAGACCGGGTGCGGGTTCACGTCTCCGGCCGCGGCGGCGGCAGCCGGCATCGCACGGGTTCAGCTGCCGATACCGCGTCAACTACCAGCGGATCATGCCGGCATCCACATTCACAGTCTGGCCGGTCATCCACGCTGCGTCGTCGGATGCCAGAAAGGCTGCGACATTTGCGATATGTTCCGGTTGGCCCTTTCCCGGCATGGCCTGCAGCATTTCGACAAACTCGAAAGCGTTGTTGTGCGGGCTCGATTTGACGCCATCCGATTCAATAAGACCCGGCGCCAGCGCATTCACTGTTATCCCGTATTTGCCGACCTCTGTCGCCAGCGCGCGTGTGAACCCGATCACCCCGCCTTTGGCTGCGACATAGGCCGCCATGTTCGGCGTTCCGGCAAAGAACGTGTTTGAAGCGATATTGATAATCCGGCCGCCGCGACCTGCGGCCCGCATCATGTCTGTCGCTTTGCGGCTGGTCAGAAACACGCTGGTCAGATTGACATCGATCAGCTTCTGCCAGTGATCCAGATCCACGGCGTCCCATTCGATAAAGGGCACGATGGATGCATTGTTGACGATGATATCCGGGGCGCCGTCTCGGGCTGCGCCTTCGATCAGGCCATCGACCTGTTCAGCCTTTGATACGTCGCACGCGACCCCCGTCGCCCCGTTTCCGATTTCCTGTGCCGCCGCCTTGGCACCCTCACCGTTGATGTCACCGATAGTGACAGTCGCGCCATCGGCGGCAAAACGCGCCGCGATCGCCTTGCCGATCCCCTGGGCGGCACCTGTCACAATGGCGGATTTTCCTTCCAGCTTCCCAGCCATTTCGAATTCCCTCCTGTTTATCCCTGGTCGATTCGTGCCTGAGTGGCATTCAGACCTTCGCTGACATTCACCGATGCACCCAGCGCCTTGCACGCACCCGCCATCGCCGCGACCGCAATGAGCGCATACACAGGCTGCGCTGTAGCCCCCATATGGCCAATTCGGATCAGTTTCCCCTTGGTTTCGGCGCGGCCCGCTGACAGGCTGACGCCATAGCGCGCGCGGGCCTCTGCAATGACCGCACCGGCATCGATGGATTCCGGAATTCGAACCGCCGTGCATGTCGGTGAAGCGATCTCTTCCCGCTTCGCCCACAGTTCCAGCCCCAGCGCCTTAATCCCCTCGCGCGTAGCCGCAGCGGTCAACGCATGACGGCGCCAAACCGCTTCGGGGCCTTCCTCAAGATACCTGTCGAGCGCGGCGTTCAATCCGTTGACTTCAGCAACCGACGGGGTAAAGGGGAAGGGTTCGTCCGCCTTCCAGGCATTTTTCCAATCGCTAAATGACAGCATCGACGCGAACGGCGCATCCGCATTCGCCTCGATTTTCGCCCACGCCGCCTCCGACACGGCCGCCAGCGTGAGGCCCGGCGGGCACCCCAGGCATTTGTTGGGGCCGGTAATATATATCCCGGCGCAGCAGGCATCGGGCGAAGTCGGCATTCCCGCCCACGACGATACCGCGTCCACGATCAGCAGTGCGCCTGCATCGGCGACGACACGGCCGATCGCATCAATGTCATTGATGGTACCAGACGGTGTGTCGTGATGAACGACCGAGACCACCGCTGTCTCAGGATTTGCTTTCAGATGATCGGCGACGGCCTGCGGATCGATCGCGTCATCATAGTCGGTTTCGATCTCATCGACCTGTTTTGCGTAGCGGGCAGCCCAATATCCGAAACCTTTGCCATACACGCCCGAGGCGAGATTAAGCACGGTGTCGTCTTTGGCGATCAAAGAGGCCGCCGCTGCTTCAAGGCCCAAAACGGGCTCACCATGAAGGATGACCGGAGGCGCCTTTGAGCCGATCGCCGTTTGGGCTTTTCTGGCGACATTTTCATAGAACGACAGAAACGCCGGATCGAAATCGTACAACACCGTTGAACTCATCGCCCGAAGGACATCGGAATACGCGTCAACAGGTCCGGCCGACAGTGTAAAAACTGGGGGTTGATTCTCAGGATACCGCATGGTTTTCACGCTCACTTGTAGGCGTTGACGCCGGTTTGATAATTGGCAAAGCTCTCTGCATCGTGGGAGAACAGAACTTCCGCGCCGGTCTCTTCTTCGATTTTCTTCAGCTTTTTCATGCTTTCGACGCCGGCGATCGGATCGATGTGAAATCCTGCATTGATGTGGTTTTCGTAGCTTTTGCGCGTGTAGGCCGCATCGAGCGTGAACAACATCGGGCGTCGGTTCGCCAATTCGACATAAAGCGAGTAGTGGCCGATCGCGTGGCCCGGCGTAAAAATGAGCTTGACGCCTTTTGCGAGTTCAATGTCCCCTTCGATCGTCTCATATTTGGTATTCGCGGCAGTTTGACCGGCTGTCAGTTGATCGGACATTCCCCGTGCCTCCGCCGCTTCCGCGGAAAAGGTCATGTCGGAATAGCCAAGCACCTCGAACGGCTGCGGCCTGGCCGATTGCGCGATCTCGTCCTTGTGACAGATCTTTTTTGCGTCCGGAAAGAATTTGTTGCCGCCCACGTGATCGAAATGGAAATGGCTGTTGAACACAACATCGATATCTTTCGGATCCATACCGATCAACTTGAGCGCGCCGGGTATGGTTTGCTGTTCGGTCTGCTGCGGCTTTTCGAACGGCAGCACTTTCATCACGTGATCGAAGTCGTAGCCGGTATCGATCAGGAAATTGCCCTGCGCATGTTCGACAAGCACCGAATATACCGGAAAACGGACCTCTCCGCCGGGGCCCTTGTTCCACCAGATATGAAAACCGTCGAGGACGAGGGAACCGCCGTCGAGCAAATATACTTTTGTCTGTGTCATCGTATTGTCTTTCCTTTTCCCTGTGTCACCGCGCACCACGTTCGTAAGGCAGCCCCAACTCCGCTGGCAGCCTGGATTGGCGCCCGTACAAAACCAAAACCAGCATGACTGCGGCGAAGGGCAGCATCTGGATGACATCTGTCGGAATGTTCGATCCCGCGACCTGAAGGGCGGTTGTGAGTGACAGTGCCGCGCCGAAGATCAAGGCGCCAATCAGGACCCAAAGGGGCCGGTCCCGAGACAGCATGGCGAGAACAATACCGATAAAGCCGGCCCCGCCCGTCATAAACGGAATGAACAGGCCGGCGCCGATATTTGCCATATAGGCACCACCCAGTCCGGCCATCGCACCGGTAAACAACACCGCACCGCCGCGGAGCAATTTGACATGACCGCCCGCAACGTCGAGTGCCGCGGGCTTTTCCCCCGCCGCACGCAATGTCAGCCCCAATGCCGTCCGCTTGTACAGGAACGTCAGCACGAAAACGGCGGCGACAACCAGATAGACAATCAGGTGTCGGCCAAACAATGACGGACCGACGACGGGGATGTCGGACAAAAGCGGAATGTCCACCCGCGACGGTGCGGGCAGACGCGGATAGGCCCTGGAAAACTGGAAATGGTGCAGCAGCGCCGTCAGGCCTTCCGCTCCCAGTGTCAAACCGATACCGATGACGATCTGGTTCAGACCGAAGCGGACACAAAGGACAGCCATCAGAACGGCGACCAGCATCCCCCCCAGCATGCCTCCAAGAAAACCCAGCCAGATCGATTCCGATGACCATGCAAAATAGAATCCCAGATAGGCCCCCATGATCATCATGCCTTCTATTCCGATATTCAGGACGCCAGCCTTCTCCGACATTTGTTCGCCCAGCCCGGCCAGGACAAGCGGAACGCCGGCGACAATGGCGCCGGTCAGCAGGGAAGACAGGAACACGGCCGTTATCAGGTGTTCCATTGCCCTACGCCCCGCTCTTTTTGCTGCGCTGCTCCAGCCACTCGGCAAGCCCCAGGAAGATCAGAAGCAATGCGACAAGCAGCAGCGTAAAATCCTGGGGCACGCCAACACGTCGGGCAGCACTTTCGCTGCCGATGAGCAGTGCCGAATAGAAGAAGATCAGAACAATCGAACCGGGTCCGTGAAACCGGGCAAGGAAAACCAGCGGGATAACCATCAGCCCGTATGCCGGATTCCAGTCCGCGCGGACATTGCCGGCAACACCGAGAATTTCCGACGCCCCGGCAAGGCCGGCAAACCCGGCCGAAATCGAAAAAACCGCCACCATGAGCAATGGAACGGACAGGCCGAAGTGCGTGGACGCCCGGGGATTGGCGCCGACCACGCGCAGCCTTAGCCCAAACGCGGTTCGCGTCATGACATAATGAACAAGGATGATCGCCGCCAACGCCCAGATCAAGCTGGAGGAGATGGTCGTATCGAACAACCGGGGCAGCCGGTCCGGCACGGGCAGCGTACGTGTTTGAGGAACCGTCGTTTCCGGGTCGAGGAAAGCGAGCTTGACCAGAACATTTGCCAGCGACACGCCAAGAAAAGTCATCATCAGCGTCGTGATGATTTCGTTTACGCCCTGGTAGGCTCTCAGCAGTGCGGGAATGACCGACCAGAGGGCGCCGACAAGGGCGGCGGCAACAAATCCGAGCAGCAGCGTCAACCAACCCGGCAGTGTATCGATCAGCGCCGGCGCCAGGGCGGCGGCGGCGACCGCACCGAGCAAAAACTGGCCGTCCACGCCGAGATTCCAAATTCCCGCGCGGAACGCCACGATCAGTCCGGCGGCAAGAAACAACAACGGCGACATGCGGGTGAGTGTCTGTTCAAGGCCGAGCGCGGAAAGCAGTCCCTTTTTTATGACGAAACCATAATAGGCCAGCGGATCGATCCCGAATGCCAGAAGAACCAATCCGGACACGAAAACGGCCGCGGCGATTGGTCCAAGCGTCATCAATTCAATCTGCCGGCGAGCCAGAAACGATTTTTTTCGGGGCGTTTTGAATTCGGCAAGGGGTTGGGAACGGGTAGTCTCAGCCGAAGTCATGCCGCTTCCCTTTTCCCGGCCATAAGCAGGCCGATATGCCGGCGAAGCCTTTGCGGGTCGGACAGGTCGTTGGGGACGGTTCCCCGCACATAGCCCTGTTCCATAACCATGATCCGGTCTGAGAGTTCCAGGATTTCGTCGAGATCCGTGGAGATCAGGAGGACGGCCATACCGCTCTTTGCAAGCTCTCCGATCCGCTCGCGGGAGGCCACGATATTCTGGATATCGAGCCCGTAAGTCGGCTTGTTGAAGATCACCACCCGGGCCTGCCCCTGCAGTTCGCGGCCAAGCAGCAGTTTCTGGATGTTGCCGCCCGACAGGTGGCTGACCGGCGTTTTCTCCGATGGTGTTTTCACGGCGAAGTGCTCGATGAGCTTGCGTGCATGTTCGGAAATCTGTCCGGAACGCTCCACGCCGAATTTCCAGAATGGTGGTGCGCCAATATCTTTCAGGACGGCGTTTGTGGCGACCGGGAAACTCCCCACCGTGCCTTCAGAAAGACGGTCATCGGTGAGATAGCGCAGCCCCAGCTTGCGCCGCTGGCCGACTGAGTAGTTGGTGATGTTGCGGCCTTCCAGATCGATATTTCCCGACCGCAAGGGCTTCTGTCCGGCAATGGCCTGTGACAGTTCATTCTGCCCGTTTCCATCAATGCCGGCCACGCCGAGGATCTCGCCGGCCCTGATCTCGAAGGACACATTGTGCAATCCCATGACGTCCTCAGAGTCACCGATACAAAGATCAGTCGCTGTCAGTCTGACCGGCCCCATCTCCCGCTTGGGCGCCGTGACCGGTTTCCTTCTGGTTTCCTCGGTTCCAAACATCAGACGAACCATCTCTTCGACGGCGACTTCCTCGGTCATTTCCGAAAGCCTGTTTGGAGGCACCTCGCCGGCGAATTTTCCCTGCTTCAGAACGCTGACGCGGTCGCCGAACCGATACGCTTCGCTGAGTTTGTGGGTGATGAAGATGACGGCCAGTCCCCGTTCGGCCATCCTTCGCATCCGCTCGCCGAGCTCATCGGCGCCTTGCGGTGTGAGCATTGATGTTGCTTCGTCGAGAATGAGCACCCGGCTGTGGCGCAGCAGCGCCCGCGCGATTTCGATTTGCTGCTGTTCACCAAGCGACAGTTCGTTGGTGATGGCATCGAGCGGGACGGATAGTCCGAAGTTTTTGGATAGCTCGGCCAATTCCTCTTCGATCTTGTTCCGGACCGGCCGTTTCCACCACGGCATGCCCAGAACAAGATTTTCGAAAACCGAAAGCGTTGGCACAAGCATTGTGTGCTGGAACACGGTATTTATCCCGTGTGCCAGGCTTTCGGTCGGCGCCGACAGCCGGGTCCTTTCTCCGCGCACCGTCAGATAACCGTCGTCGGGCTCCTGAAGTCCCGACAGCATTCCCACTATCGTGGATTTGCCGGCGCCATTCTCCCCAAGGAGAACGTGAACCTCGCCTGCGTCAAAGCCGAGGGAGACGTTGTCGACTGCAACGACACCCGGAAAACGCTTGGTGACATTGACAAGCGCAGCCAGCTCCTGATTTGAGGCGAGGTTCTTCATTCGGTTACTCTTTGATGGTGACCAGAGCACGAACCTGCTCTGCATCAAAGATCGGATCCACCGTGATGTCACCGGCGATGATCTGGTCGCGAAGCGCCATGATTTCCGCCCAGATGTCATCCGGTGTCTGCGGTGTCTTCAGAAGCTTGACGCTGTCGGACGCAAGGTCGATGGCATAGCTGTTCGTGCCGAACGAGCCGCTCTTCAGATCATTGATCATCTGTGTGTAAACAGGCGTCATGTCCCAGATAACCGAAGACAGCAAATGTCCGGTGTCCAGCGAGGTCTTGTCGCCGATCACATCAATGAACAGCACGTCGTTGCCATTGGTCGCCTTGTTGGTTTCGACAGCCTGTATCATGCCCAGAGATGAGCCGTTGCCCTGTCCGAAGATGATGTCGGCGCCAGCGGCGATGACCGATGTGGTGACACGGTTGCCGCCGGCGGCGTCCGAATATGCGGCCGGCCCGATCACCGCGTACAATACGTTCACATCCGGATTCTCGGCCCGAACGCCCTGCGCAAATCCCGCCGACTGGGAATTCCACGATGGCGGTTCGCCCGATACCACGATACCGACGGTACCGGTTTTGGTCATCTTCGCAGCCATCCGGCCGGTCAACCAGGCGCCGGCGTGACCGGAGAGCGTATAATCGGCGATAAGGCCTTTCTTCAGCATATCGGGACTGTCGACAATAGCGACCGGAACTCCGGTTTCTTCGGCGATTTCCGGCCCGGCTGTATTGTAGCCGGAAGCATGTGCGATAATCAGGTCGACGCCTTCCGATGCAAGTTCGCGCATGGGAGCCCGAACGTCGCCATAACCCAGGCCTTCTGCAACGATGACCTTGACGCCGGTGGCTTCGCCGGCTGCCTTGGCCGATTCGACACCTTGTTGGTTCCAGCCGAAATCGGTCCCGACCTCCGGCGTCAGGATGGCTATGGTATCAACATCATCAGCGTGAGATGATGTCGCACCCAATACAGCCACCATCGCAATTGAGAGTGCAAGATGCTTCATTTTGTAAGTTCCTCCAGTTTGTGTTGGATATCTCGCCACCTTCAGATGGTTCTTCTCGTTTGTTTTGGCTTGATGGGTTTGACCGCAGCCAATGCGGAGCCGCGAAAGGAGTATATCCCCTACGGTGACATTGAGCGCGGAACCGAGGGTGTCACCGAGGTTACCCTTTCGGTCGAAAACAACGCGGCCTCTGTCGTGCGATGTTCCGCAAGTCTCGCCCACTGGTATTCCATGGATCTTGGGGATGTCGGGCCGGGTGCGACGCTCAAGGTGTCGCTGTGGCACAATCCCGCGACCGGATCTCTCGACCTGCTCAATGCGGCAAGGGACCGGATGCCCATCGAGGCGATATGGTGCGGCCACCGGCAACTCGCCGGCCGAACCCGGACGAGAGTGCACCTGCCGCACAGCATGGGCGAAGCCACGGGCGGATTGAGCTACACCTGCGCCGCCGTCCAAACCGGCGGACTGAAATGCAATGTTTCCCATCGTGATGATCCGGCCGGTCAGGTCACTGCCCCCTGATCTTGAGCAGGATGTCATTGATGCGATCGTGCTCCGCCATCACGTCCGCCTGATCGGCAATTGTCCTGGCGCCGGTTTCGGCGAACAGAGCCATCAACTCGCCCTGTTCTGTGTCAGACAGGTTGTGGATCTGGCCGCCCGCATCCAGCCAGGCTTTGTTGGCGCGGTCGACATTGGCGACGCCCCAGTCGAAGACGGCCGCTTCTGCCGCGCGGCCGGATTCGACAATGGCATCCCGGACATCAGGAGATTGCGCCTGAAACCAGGCCTCGTTGACCAACGTCACCGACACGAGGTGGGAGAAATTCAAGTCTGTGACATGTTTGGCCGTATCGTAGAATTTGAATGCGGTGAGGATTGGCATCCCTGCTAGCATTCCGTCGATTCCGCCCGACTGGAGCTGCGGGATGACTTCCGACAGGGCCAGCGGGGTGGCCAAAGCGCCGATGGCTTTCATCGGCTCCATTTGCAGCGGCGAGGCGAAGGTGCGTATTTTCAGTCCGTCGATGCTTGCGATGTCGGAAACCGGCTCCTTTGTCAGCATCAGGATCGGCGAATTGTATATGGCGCCGATGACGCGAACGCCCTTGTTGAGGAACAGCGTTTCCAGCCGGTCGCGAAACGCCGGATCATGAATGACCGCTTTCACTTCGTCCGGATTGCGAAACAGCCCCGGGACGTCAAAGGCCTGAAATCGGGGATCAACGCCGGTCACAAACGAGGTCGGTGTCGTAAACGCCTCGATTGTTCCCAGAAGAACGCCTTCGGTCATTCTGGGAATGGCGCCGAGCTGGCTTGCGGGATAGATCTCCACTTCCACCGAAGCGCCGGCGCGCTTGGCCATTTCCGCGGCAAAAGTCTTCTGCCACTCGTGCTGGACATCGTTAATGGTTGCCGATGCCAATTTCATCTTGCTTTGGGCAATTGCCGGCGCAGACATGTGCACAACCGCCAGTGCCGCGGCAACCAGGAGGCGACGGCTTCTCGACGCGGATTTCGATCTGATAGCTTCCACTTCTTCCTCCATTTGATTACGACATCGTTCCAACCAGTGACAGGGAGATCGCTGGAACCAATGTTATGATCAACAGCGCCAGCACTTGTATCGCGACAAAAGGAAGAACGCCGCGATAGATTACTTTGGCTGGTACATTCAGAACTGCTTGTGCGACAAAGATGTTTAGCCCGAATGGCGGCGTGAACATCCCGATGGCCAGATTGGCCGTCATGACAATGCCGAAGTGTATCGGATCGATACCCAATGAAATTGCGATCGGAACCAGGAGCGGCGCGAAAACGAGAATCGACGAGGTCGGATCGAGAAGACAGCCGATTGCCAGAAGCAGGACATTCACAGCCAAAAGAAATGCCAGCGGCGACAGGTCTGAGTGAACGATCGTCGCGGTGATCGCCTGTTGAACACCCTGCACCGTCAACAGCCACGCTATGACGCTCGCGGCGGCAACGACGATCATGATCTGCGACGTAATCATGGCTGCGCGCGCTGCCGCGGCGATCACATCGCCAAGGCTGAGGGACCGGTAGACGAACAGGCCCAAAAACGCTGCATACGTACAGGCAAAGCCGCCCGCTTCGGTCGGCGAAAAGGCGCCGAGATAGATCCCGGTTAGTACGAAGACAGGCATGGACAGCGCAGCCGCGGCGGCACGCAGGGCGTTCATCGCTTCACTGGGATTGAACCGTTCTTCGGTCGGCAGCTTGGACAGCCAGGCAGAGGCCGAAATGAAAGCCGCCATGAGGATTGCGATCGTCAGACCCGGAATGATGCCCGCAATAAACAGCTTCGGTATGCTTTGCTCGGCCGCCGCCCCATAGAGAATCATCGCGATCGATGGCGGAATTACGATATCGATCGCGCCCGCCGATGTGATCAGACCGGCAGCCCTCCGTCTGCCGTAGTTGGCCTCGATCAACCGCGGGTACATGTTTCGGCCGACGGCGGCAACGGCGGCAGCGGAGGAGCCGCAGATCGTGCCGATTAGCGTCGACCCGCCCAGGGCGGCGACGCCCAGTGAGCCGGGCACTCTGCCGAACAACGCCTTGATCAATCCGATCAGGCGGTCGGCAATGCCGGAAGCCGCCATCAGCTCGCCCGCAAACACGAAAAACGGCACGGCCAGCAGTGCGTAAATATCCAGCCCGCCGAAAATCGTCTGCTGCAACGAAATCAAGGGCGGACCGCCAAAAATCAACAGCCCGACAATGGCACCGGACAGCAAAGCAACGAAAATCGGCGCGCCGGAGGCCGCGACCAGAAAAATTGCCGATGCCATCAAAGCTAGCGC
The DNA here is from genome assembly GCA_965216515.1 of Afifellaceae bacterium. GTDB lineage: Bacteria > Pseudomonadota > Alphaproteobacteria > Rhizobiales > Afifellaceae > CAXMRP01. The sequence goes on from OZ244173.1 coordinate 263,932, forward strand.
CACCGCGGATCTCCGTTTTTGAAGACCAGGCGGATGTCACCGGCCAGCAGGTACAGGGAAACGATCGAAACGCCCGCGAAACCGAAAAACACGGCGAAATGGGGAACGACCATCGGAATGCCCAGGCCCATGCTCTTCTGCCCGAGGGACCCGATACGGTCGATAAACATCCAGGAGTGGATCGAAACGAAACCGCATATCAAAAACGATGCAAGGTTCACAACTGCCCGAACGAGGGTCCGTTGGAAACTGCCAAGCATGGACGGCAACAGGTCAATCGACAGATGCGCGCGGTCCCAGGTTGTGAGAACTGCGCCGACCATTACGATCCAGATCATCGAGTAGACCAGGAGCTCGTCGATGCCGGAAACTGTCGTCAGGCCACCATAGCGCCCGATTGCATTGGCAACGTTCAGCACGACCATCGCGATGAGCCCCAATCCCAACACGTTTCGCAAGGCCACCGGCGCCAGGGGTTCGCCGCGTGTCTGGGCGACCGGCATCATTTGCCCTCCAACACGTTCCGCACGGCAACCAGTTTTCTGCCTCTGGCCGCGGGAAGGGCTTCCAGTTCATCCTCGCTGTAGTCGAACAAGCCGCCGCCGGACTTCATGCCCAGCCGGCCTTTCTCGGTATTTTTCGTGACCATTTCGGAGACATCGGCGCGCGAACACAGCTCGGCATTCAAAAAGGACGCCACTGATTGGTAGATGTCCAGTCCGGCCATATCCAGAAGCCGCATCGGGCCGACGACCGCCAGTTTGTAACCGATACCCCACTTCACACAGGTGTCCAGGTCGGCGGAATCGACCACGCCGTTCTCCACCAGATCGACGCATTCCCGCAAAAGCGCATAAAGGACACGGTTTTCCACAAAACCCGGGACATCCTTTTTCAGGGTGACGGGAAGGAGATCCATGTCGGAGATCAGCGTTTGGATCGCGGTCACCGTTTCCTTTGAAGTCGCTTCGCCGGCGATGACCTCGATCATCGGAATGATGTGGGGCGGATTGGACCAGTGCATGCCGACAAAACGGGCAGGATTGGTGATGTGGCGCTGAAGATTTGTAATCGGAATGCCAGACGTGTCGCTCGCAACAAGCGTGGTATCAGGCACAATCTGGTCGATCTGCCGGTACACCGACGCCTTGATTTCGATATCCTCCGGCACGTTCTCGATGACAAGTTCGGCATTGGTGACGGCCTGTTCGAGTGTATCGGCAACGCTGAAATCACCGGCGCGGTCGGCAATGTTCAGCCCGTCCATGGCCGCCTGGATGATCGGCTGCATGGACAATGCCCGTTCAACCGCCGCCGGCGCAGTATCGAAGACAGCGACGCTGTGCCCGGCGCGCGCGATACGCCCCGCCATCCCCGGACCCATCGATCCCATCCCGATTATTGCGATCTGCATGGCTTGCCTGCTCCCTTGCCCGCTCCCTTGTGCCTCAGGTCGGCTGGATCACGATGTCGCTGCCTGAAACGCCGGGCGGGCCGATATCCCCTCGAACCACCGCTCAAGGCCCGGCATCGTCTGGCGCTCATAGGGGAAGTTCAGGCATCGCCCCATAATCGGCGCCAAAGCAATGTCGGCAATCGTCAGTTTGCCGAGCGCAACAAATTCATTGCCCTCCAGATGGTCGCTGATGATGTTCATCTGCGCGTGCAGATCTTTGATCTGCGCGTCAAATCCCGCCGGTCGTTCCGACGGTTCCTGTTTTGAACCTTTGAATCCGGCCAGGTATCCCGGATTTACCGCCGCAAGCAGAAAATCCATCCATCTTTCGATCTGGGTTCGCTCAGCCGGCGTGGACGCGGTTAGGGCAGGGGCGTATTGATCGGCAAGATACCGCAGGATTGTATTGCTTTCCCAAACTACAGTTTTTCCATCGATCAAGGTCGGTACCTTTGATGTCGGGTTCATGCCGACATACTCTGGCGTCTTTGTATTTTCGAACTGGCGTCCATAGTCCTCACGCTCGTAAGCCGGGCCGCTTTCCTCAAGAAAAAACAGCACTTTCTGGACATTCCCCGATGTTTTTCGACCAAGTAGGCGGATCATTTCTGCTTTTTTCCCCTTGTTGAACTGTGTTTGTCCGGTTGTTGTTTGAGAATTTTGGCCCGCGCGGCTTCAGCAGCCGGCGCGCGCCGATACGCAATCGGCACAGGTATCGGCCACCGGCACGGCACCGGTATCTTGGCCCGCCCCGAAGCGCATCACCGTCCGCGCCGAAACCGCGGACGCGCACAAAATCAAAGACAGGCCTGCGGGCTTCGATGCAATCAAGTTCTTTTCCCTCCCTCGTCGAATAACTTAGCTTTATTCGGTCAGCGGTTTGTAGATGATCGCATCCATCTCTATCCGCGTGGAAATAACTGCACGGGCTTCGACTGTCGTGCGCGCCAGTACAGCACCCTCAAAATACTTCTTGAACACTGCGTTGTATCGCCCGAAATCACGGGTATCTTCCAGATACGTGCAAATACGCACGACATCCTTCAACGTCGCGCCTTCTTCTGCGATCAATCGCTGGATCGCCTCGATCGTTCCCGCCGTTTCGGTTTCGATCGACCCGACCATCATGTTTCCGTTTTCGTCTTTGGACACCTGTCCGGAAACGAAAATGTAATCGCCCGCCCGAACCGCCGGATGAAACGGCAGGTTTGGATTTTTCTTTCCAAGCGCATAGTGCGGGTTCGAATTTCTATGTTGCTCGCTCACTGTTTTGCTCCGTTGGCAGGGACATTTTTGTCATTCGGTGTCTTTGGTTCTTCCGCGATCTGTCTTTCCGGGATCGATGCCTGAGCATGGGTCGGCTAGAAAACCGTTGTTTCAATAATATCGACGCCGTGGTTGCGATCGACCAGATAGATGATCCCGCGATCGTCAATGGTTACGTCGTTGGATGACGGCCTGTCCCCGCCGGCCGGCACGTCAGGGGTGAAATGCCCAAGTTCCCGCGGATTGAACGGATCGGCAAAATCCACGATCCGCAAGCCCTGGGCAAACCAGGCAAAGGGAACGATGGTTCCGGCCACGCGCTCGGAAGGTTGATGACATCCGGTCATCGGTTCCTGGGGGGATCCGTCACCGTGAAGGCCCTCGACCTGCCACGTCGCAATGGGGGTCGGCAGCGTTTCCACCGTAATGTCGTAGACCCAGGTAAAGGACGGGGCGGCCGGGTAAAGTTTGGCCACATCCTCGTCCGCCACAATCATGATGTCGCGCCCGGCGACAGGTTGCTTGAACGGCAAGCAGGTGTGCGTCGGGTGGGGGAAGGCGGGGCTGGTGTTAAAACCGCTTATCGGCTTCGGCTTCGACATATCGCAGATATCGAGAATGTAGAATCCGTGGTGCCAATAGCTGACATAAAGCCGTTCACCGCGCCGTATCGGATGATGACATCTTGGCGGCGTCCAGTCATGCCAGGGATACTCCTCGCCGCCGGCCTGCCATTGGCCAGGTATCCACCAGCGCCCAACCTCTTCGGGATTCGCCGGATCCTGCAGGTCGAGGATCATCACGAAATTGCCGACATATCCATCCTCGGTCGGCGAAATATAGGCGTACCGGCCATCAAAATCATATCGATGCACACCCCGGCCGCCGGTGCGCCAATTCGAAATAAGCCGGGGCTCCGAAGGCGTGGACACGTCATAGATTCCAAGCCCGCCGCCGAATGAAGGGTCGCCGTTTTGCCCGAGCTTTTCATGGTTCACCACCATGATCCCGTCAGACGCGCGCACCTTGTGCGAATGCCAGCCTTCCGGCATCTCGATGCGGTTCAGGATTTTGGGTTTGCGCGGATCCGCGACATCCACAATGGTCGTTCCCGAAGGACTGCGCATATGCCCGATGAAAAGCGTTGATCCGTCGACCCAAACCTGTCCGCCGCCTGCACAGTCAATGTGTGCGAGAAGATTGGTATTCAGTGATCGTCGCACGTGCCTGCGCTTTCCTGGCTGTGTGGGAAATACCCGGCGCTCTTTCTGAAAGGCGCCGGGCAACCGGTTTAGAGAAGCCGGAGCAAATCTCCCTCGCTTTTCCGCCCCCAGCATTTGTAGAGTTGGAGCTTTTTCTGAACCGGCGCATCGGTTCCGCCGAAGAGAATCGTTGGCTCGGTCTGGGATCCGTTGACATGCTCAACCCAGCAGCCGCCGGGAATGGCAATGGTGTCGAACTCCGTCCAGTCGAACCGTTCGCCGTCGATGATGGAGTAGCCGCTGCCCTTGAACGGCGCCAACAGAAGACTTGCCGTTTCCCGTTTCGGTTCCGTCTTCTCACCGGGTCGGAGCATCTGGATATAGAAGCTGATCGTTTCGAAGACGGGTCCGCCGGTGCGCGGATTCACATAGTCGACAATGATCCCGTCATGCGGGTCGCCATCGTGATCCATGTGGGCATCCAGGACAGCCTCCATTGCTTCCCACCGATAGACAACCTGAGGTGAGGCGTTGCCGCCGGCACGGTGATGATCAACAAACCGCGGCAACAAGCCGCCCTGCCCATAGACCAGCTTGGAGTAATCGGCAGGATAGCGGGCAGACTGTTCCTTCTTTTCGACTTCCTTGCCGTTTTCGATCTCCGTGTAGTTGTGGTGAAATTCCAGGGCATGGAGCATCTCGACCAGCGGAAAATCGAGCACCGACAGGTTGAGCGCACCTTCGTTGCCGATGCTGCCGAAATTGTGCCAGGCATCGTTTGCCGTCAGAATCAGATCACCGGGGCCGAAGACAACGTTTTCGCCTTCCACGCTGGTGAAGTTTCCGCCGCCCTCCAGCCCGAACCTGCACGCGCTCGCGGAATGCTTGTGCGGCGGCATGATTTCATCGACGCCGTTGAACCTGTAGGCCGTGTACATTGTCGTGACCGATGCACGCCTCGGCGCCAGCCCCGGATTTACCATGACCAGCGATCGGCGGTCGCTGTCCTCCATCGTGACCAGTTCCGCGGCCCGTTTGAGCAACGGTCCGATGTCGGCATATTTCCAGACCCAGGGGACCGCCTTTTGAGGCGAAAGCAACTGCGCGACCTCGTCATGCGCGACATCCTTTGTCGTCGCCCAGAACGGATGCATGTGCGCGGCAAAGACGTCGGAGTGCAGCCCCTTGAGGGCCTCCTGCTTGTTAGCGCCGTGTCCGGTGCTCGCTGATTCGGCCATAATCAACCCCCTTTAGGTGTCAAATCGTATGGCAGGTTAACATGGAGAGAATACCATTATCAATACTATTTTAATTAATGGTTCATTAATGGTCTAACTTTGGATCTGGTCGCCGCCGATGTCGGCCTGGATCATATCGGCGGCGCGTTCCGCGACCATGATTACGGCGGCATTGATGTTTCCATTCGGTATCGCGGGGAAAACAGACGCATCAACGACACGGAGCGCCTCAAGTCCGTGGACCTTCAAATCCGGACCGACGACGCTGCGCTCATCGGCGGCGGCGCCCATACTGCAAGTTCCGCAGGGATGGTGGACAGTGATGAGGGTGTTTCGGAAATATGCAAGAACAGCCTCTTTGGACGTGCAATCGGGACCGGGAGCGATCTCCGCCTTTACGAACGGTTTCATCTCCGCCGATTCCGCCAGCGAACGCGCGATTTCCATACCCTCACTGAGCACCTGGCGGTCATGCGAGGCGGCAAGGAAATTCTGCTTGATCTTGGGTTGCGCGTTTGGATCTGCTGACCCCAGCGTGACCTCACCGCGCGATTGTGGTTGCGTCAATACGATGCGGGTTGCAAAGCCGTCGGGAAACGGTTTTCGAAACGGTGCCAGATAGGGCCAGGATGCGAGCGGCGCGGCCGTAAACAGGAACTGGATATCCGGCATATCCGTTGCCAGGCCTGAGCGAAGAAATGCGGTAATGCCGCCGGGCACGTCGCCGGAAAATCCTTCGCCGCCAAAATATGTTTTTGCAAGATCGGGAACGATCCGGTCATACCGCATCATCCTGTGAAACGGCCCTTGTCCGGCGCGGTGGTACATCAGAATAATTGACGGGTGGTCCATGAGATTGGCGCCCACGCCGGGCAGGGGGTTTCGCGTTTCGATATCATGGCGACGAAGCTCGTCTTCGGGGCCGATGCCGGAAATTTTCAATAATTTCGGTGTATTAACAACGCCCGCCGAAACGATGACCTCGCGCTCGGCGTGGATTTCTTCAAGGGCGTTGCCGGACTGGACAAGCACCCCGCGGGCCCGTTCGCCGTCAAACAGTATTTCGCGTGCCGTGACGCCGGTGCGGACGGTCAGGTTCTCCCGTTTGGTGACGGGTCGAAGGTAGGCGTTTGACGTGCTTGCGCGTATTCCCTTTCGAATGGACATCTGCAGGCGCGAGAAACCTTCGCGGTCTTGCGCATTGTAGTCGTCGGTCCAGCCAAAGGCCGCCTTGCCGGCTTCGCCAAAGGCGTCGACGAGCGGATCGCGATAGCGGCACCGCTGAACATTGATCGGGCCGGATCCGCCGCGCCACGTGTTTCCGCCACCCTCCCAGCATTCCTGTTTTCTGAAGTAGGGCAGAACCGCCGCGCTGCCCCACGCTTGCTCGCCCGATTCCTCGGCCCATTTGTCGTAGACACGGTCGCTGCCGCGAACCCAGGCCATGGCGTTGGTCGACGAACAGCCGCCAACGAGCTTGCCGCGCACGCATTCCACGGCTCGCCCCTCGACCGCCTCTTCCGGTTCGCAATCATATCCCCAATCGTGACGGCGTTCCTTGAAGACGATGCCCCATCCAAGCGGAATATGGATAAATGGATCGCGGTCCCATCCGCCCGCCTCGATCAGCAGCACATGGTGGCGGCCATCCGCGCTGAGGCGATTTGCAAGAACGCAGCCAGCCGATCCGGCTCCGATAACGATGTAATCAAAGCCGGTGGCCATCGCCGCGCTCCCACTCAAATCGTCTGCGGCAATAGAACCATTCAAAGACCATTAATGTCAATATGGTTGCATTTTTGGTTATGTTGCGGTAGTGACGGGCTGCAACAAGGGGAAAAGACGAAGTTGTCTACGCAAAGCACGAAATCGTCGGCGCCGACTGCCGAAGAGCTTAAAGTGATTATTTCAGAACTCGTGGCCGAAGACGGCACGCTTCCTCCCGAGCGGGAACTTGTCGACCAGTTCTGCGTGCCCAGGACACGGTTGCGGCGCGCCTTGTCGGATATGCGCGAAGAGGGGTTGCTTCCGCCCGCACAACTTGGCCGGCGAAGCTCACGCGAAAGCGGTCCGCAAATCGAGAGTTTGGTGCGCGTTGCCAATCCAAATGACGTCATTGAACTGAGGGTCATGCTGGAGCCCTATTTTGCCCGCCTGGCGGCGCTGAAGGCCTCATCTCTGGAAATCGCGAAAATCAAGCGCGCGGCGAAAAGCAGTCCGGAAGACGACTATGGCGCGCCGGATATCGCTTTCCACCTGGAAATCGCCAATGCCACGCGAAATTCGCTGGCCCGCGAGTTTTATCGTGTCCTCCGCAAGGTCGGTGCGGATTCCCGGGTTCGCCTGCCGTCGCTTGTACCCATATGCCCCAAGCGCAGGCAGGAGCGTGACGAAGAGCATATGCGGATTGCCAATGCGATCGCGAATCGCGATCCGGATGCCGCCGAAGAAGCCATGCGGGCGCATCTCTTCGCTGTTCAAGCGGTCATCCTGGAGCGCATGTCGCCCGAACCCAAAACCGGTGCGTCCTATTCTCTGGCCAAGCAGGTTTGACGGCACGGCCAGCCGGAAGCGGCCGGGTTGCGACAGTTTGGGCGCCGCCTTAGACGCGCAGACGGCATCGAAGGCCTCCGGCCCCATGGCGCCGATGCCTTCAGCCGCGCAGGCCTTGCGCCGCCGATCTGGGCAGGCCGTGCCGCCGATTCCGGGTTCGCTCCAAAGGACATTGGCCGAAACGGCAGCCTGGCAGGCTTTCGGCCCGCCGATGATTTGCGCCGCACCGAAAGGGCTTTTCTCCATCTTCTCCCTTAAGGGGAAACAGGCCCGCATCGGATCGAGAGCGTTTCGGGCACGCAGGTCCAGGCGGACCGCTCACCGCGGCCGCGACTTGGCCGGCGGCCCGCGGATTGAACACCCCGCCGCCTGTCCGGTGGCCTGCCTTGTTCTTCGATTGACCGGAAGCCGGCGACCCGGCGGCCGGTTTTCGCGAACGGTGCCGGGTGAACAATCCGGGCTTTGCCGCAGCCGCGTCGGCATCGCTCTGTCCTGAGGACAACCTGGCAAAGATGGCAAGGGGGCGGGGCGGAACCCGGTCGCCGTTGTGATTTGCGACACCTGTATCTGCTGATTTGGGGCGGCCACCGGCACCGGGCCGTGGTGTGTTGCGGCCTGTTTTGGCCCGCGGCGTATGCATCGGCATCCCGGATGATTTTGACATGCCCATGGCCGGATGCCATTTGACTGCGGCTATGGATGCCAACTTCCCGAAACGTCGTGAACCGGAACACCGAAAGGTCGACCGGCGCTTCGCCGTTGCGCCAATGATGGATTGGACGGATCGGCATTGCCGTTACTTTCATCGACAATTGTCACCGCGCGCGCGGCTTTACACAGAAATGATTACGGCCGATGCGGTCATGCATGGCGATCGCGATCGATTGTTGGGTTTTGATCCTGTCGAACACCCGGTCGCCGTCCAGCTTGGCGGCAGCGACCCGGCCCGCCTTGCTGACGCCGCGGAGATTGCGGCGGGGTTCGGCTACGACGAGATCAACCTGAACATCGGCTGCCCATCGGACCGTGTGCAGGCGGGCACGTTCGGCGCTTGCCTGATGCGCGATCCCGAACTGGTCGGCCGTCTTGTGGCCGAAATGAAGAGCGCCGTCGCGGTTCCCGTCACCGTCAAATGCCGTCTCGGGGTCGACGAGCAGGACACCGAAATCGCGCTCGATGCGCTCGCCGACGCCGTAGTTGGTGCCGGTTGCGACGGATTGTGGGTCCATGCCCGCAAAGCCTGGTTGGCGGGTTTGTCGGCAAAGGAAAACCGCAATGTGCCCCCGCTGGATCATGAGAGGGTCGGGCGTCTGAAGGGGCGTCTGCCCGATTGTTTCGTGGGAACCAATGGCGGCATTGCCGACACCCGCCAGGTCGTCGAATTGCTCGCCCGGGTGGATGGCGTGATGGTCGGTCGCGCCGCCTATCGCCATCCCGAATTTCTTGTTGCCGTCGACCGGACGCTGGCCGGTCGGGAAAGCCGGGCCGGGAAGGCCGAATCGCCAGAGCCGGCCGGTGAGATCGGCTGGTCGGCGGTGATTGATACGATGATGGACTATGCTGCACGGCATGTGGCCGCCGGGGGCCGGCTTTCCTCGGTCACCCGACACATGATCGGCCTTTTCGCCGGGCAGCCCGGCGCACGCCGGTGGCGGCAGATCCTGACGGAGGAAGCTTGCCGGCCCGGTGCCGGCCCACAGGTTATTCAGCGTGCGTTCGCGGCCATCGAACAGGTGCCCGGATCCGGTGCCCGGCAAATGGCGGGCGCCGGTACAGCCGTGCCGCAAGGTGCCATCTGAGCCGCCGGGTCAGGGAATCAGCGTCAGCCGGTCGCCCTCGATCTTGAGTTCGGCAAAGCGATTGAGCACATCCAGACCCAGAAGACTGCCATCGAGCTTGCCTTCGGGAAGCACGCCCACTTTGAGGTCGTGAATGGTGACCGGGCCGATGGACATCCGGTCGACGGCTGCGCGCGCCTGGTGCGTCACACCGTTCGCTGTCTGGACCGGGCGCGTAAAGCGGAGTTGTTCAATTGCGATCCCGGTCCGCGCCGCGTCGCGCAAGGAAAGGACCGTGTGGGTCGCACCTGTATCGATCAGGAAATCGATCTCCGCCCCATCGACCGCGGCAATGACGTGAAAATGTCCGTCCACCGATCGCGAAAAGACCAGCGATTCCCGATTGTCGCGGTCGACGACGACCGCAACCCGACCCGGCCTCAGTTCCGAGATTACCGGCTGGCCGGCGCGCAGCAGCGGTTCGCGGTAGGCGTAGATGACGACGAGCGCGGCAATGATCACAAGCCATATCGCAGCCTGTTTGACAGCCCGGAACAGCCGTCCCGGCACGAATTTCAGGCCACCGGCCACCAGAAGCAGCAGACAGACCAGATAGATCAGCCGCGCCAGCCGTTCATCCTCAAGGCCAAAGATCGCAAGAAACGTACTGTCCATTCATGGCCTCCCGATCGGCTAGGGCGCGATTGCGCCGGCAGCCGAAAGACCCGCATACAACGCACACTCGGCAACCAGTTGTGAGGCGCCGATTGTGTCGCCGGTATGACCGCCGATCTGGTATCGGCAAAGCCTGTTGAATGCCGGAACCGACATCCCGGCCAGAACGCAGCCGAAGAATCCGGCGCCGCCGAATACCAGCAACACGAAAACCGCGGCAATGGCCGCCCAGGCAAGGGCGGACACCGCAGCGTTCATATCGGGTTGCCCGGCCGCTGCGGCAAGCCCGTCCGCCTTGGCCGGCGGAAGCAGGTGCCAATGCCAGATCGCCGTCGCCCTTGACAGGACGGCGACGCCCAGTATGGCCGCGGCGCCGGCCCAGATCGACACCGAAAGGCCAGCCAGCGCGGCCACACGGATCAGAAGGGCAAACGTCAACGCCAGGGCACCATAGGTCCCGATTCGGCTGTCGGTCATGATGGCCAGTTTTGCGTCCCGGTCGTGCCCGCCGCCAAAACCGTCGGCTGTGTCCGACAGGCCGTCTTCATGCAGGCAGCCGGTGATCGCCGCTGCCATGGCCAGGGCGATTGCCGAGGCAACCAGCGGGGCGATACCGCCCGCCAGCATCAGCGCCAGACACAGGGCCGGGCCGGCGGCAATCACCAGGCCGGCGACCGGCCAGGCGCCGGCTGCATCCTTCAGTTCGGCTGCCGTATCGGTCGGCCGGCAGGGGATGCGGGAGAAGAATGCCAGACACACAAGCGTATCGCCGGGCAGGCGGCGGATCCGGGCGATGATGTCGTCCATGTCAGAGCAACCGTTCCCTCATCGGCGAAACTGGCCGGAAATCCGCAGTGGGCAAAGGGGATTGTTCCTGCCCCTGCGTACCGTTAGACCCGGCACCTCATAACCCACCGTTGAACCGGTTTCCACGCTTCAGGACCAATGGCCCGCACATGGCAACAACAGGCTCCGCCATACCATTCAATGACATTCGCAATCTGATTTCGGCAATGCCGGGTCCCGACACCGCGGCGATCAAGGCTGTGCGCCGGCGCGATGCGACCCTGACGAAGCCGCCCGGCAGCCTTGGAACCATGGAATTGCTGGTCGAATGGCTGGCGGCCTGGCAGGGGCGCGAACGGCCGGAAGTCGCCCGCCCGCTCGTGGCCGTGTTTGCCGCCAATCACGGCGTGGCCGCCCGCGGTGTCTCAGCTTACCCCTCCGACGTCACCGCGCAGATGGTCGCGAACTTCTCTGCCGGTGGCGCCGCCATCAATCAGCTTTGCCATTGTTTTGAACTTGGATTGAAGGTGTTCGAACTGGCGCTTGAGCATCCGACCCCGGACATTTGCGAGCAAGATGCCTTCGACGAGGAATCCTGCGCGGCGACCATGGCTTATGGAATGGAGGCGATTGCCGGCGGCCCCGATCTGCTTTGCCTGGGCGAGATGGGGATTGCCAACACCACTGTCGCCGCCGCGCTCTATCTGGCGCTCTACGGAGGCTCGGCGGCTGACTGGATCGGACGCGGCACCGGTGTCGATGACGAAGGGCTGTCGCGAAAGGAAGCCGCGGTCGGCAAAGCGGTCACCCGGATTGCCGGAACGGTTGATCCCTTGGACATCCTGCGCCGCATCGGCGGCCGTGAAATCGCCGCCATGTGCGGCGCCATTCTGGCGGCCCGAACCGAGCGAATCCCGGTTGTCGTCGACGGCTATGTGGCGACAGCCGCCGCCGCACTCCTTCACGCCGTCGCACCGTCGTCGATCGACCATTGCCAGTTCGCCCACCGATCCGCCGAAGGCGGGCATGGGAACGTCCTTGAACGGATGGGCCGAAGGCCGATCCTGGATCTCGGGCTCCGGCTCGGTGAGGGCACAGGCGCGGCGCTCGCCGCCGGCCTCATCCGCGCCGCCGCCCGGACTCATGCCGGCATGGCGACGTTCCAGGCTGCGGGCGTGTCCGACAAGTCGGGCTGACATCGGCCGTTCCGAAATCCTGCATCGCTTGCGGCAACCGGAGCGCGCCGGCCGGGTTGGCGCAATCTGCGGTCAGGCGATTTGACGGCTTTCCCACATCTGGCCGGCGGATGGGGGCGGGTTTGTGGGTATTGGCTCCACGACGCGGCTCGCCGGAAAGGTAATGATCGCCTCGGTTCCCACACCGACTTCGCTGCGCAAATTGAAGTTACCGCCATGCAGATGAATGAGTGCCTGAACGATGGGGATGCCCAGGCCGGCTCCCTGTTCGGCGTTCTTGATCGAAACGGAGCCCTGGCCGAACGCCGACAGCACAACCGGCAATTCCTCTTTCGGAATTCCCGGTCCGTTGTCCAGCACGCTCAGATACTGGCCGCCCGACTGGGTGCGCCCGGCCTTGATGACGATCTTGCCGTTGTCGGGGGTGAACTTCAGCGCATTGGAAATCAGGTTGAGGACGACCTGGCGGATCGCCTGTTGGTCGAGCAACAAACGATCCATGCTCTCGTCGTAGATCTGGTCGATCGCAATTGCCTTTTGCCGCGCCTTGAGGTCGAGAAGGTTGCGGGCCTCGCCGGCAATCCCGACCAGAGAGGCCAGTTCCTCGCGCAATTCACGTTTACCGGCCTCGATTCGCGACAGGTCGAGGATTTCGTTGATCAAATTGAGAAGATGCTGGCCGGAGTGGTGGATATCCGCCAGATATTCCTTGTAGGCGTCATTTTCGAGCGGGCCGAGGAGTTCGTTGCCGACCACTTCGGAGAATCCCAGAATTGCGTTGAGCGGTGTTCGCAATTCGTGGCTCATTGTCGCCAGGAATTGTGATTTGGCGGAGTTGGCCGCCTCCGCGCGGCGCCGTGCCTCGTCGGAGACCGCCTTGGCCTGCTCCAATTCGGCAAAGAATGCGTCCTTCTGGGCCCGATAGCTCAGGTTTTGGCGATGTTGATCGTAAAGATGCCGGGTCAGGTAGAGGAAGAATATCTCTACACCCAGTGTCGACAGCGCGATCATGATGTTGGAAAAGGTCGGATCCAGCACATGGACGATTGCCATGCAAAAGGCGAGCGGGATGGTTCCGACAACGGCCGCGCCGGGAATCGGCGAAGACAGGAGTGCGCCGATGGAGAGCACGACGATCACCGCCGCAAACCGGATGATGTCGAGACCGGCCGTGACTTCCTGCATCCCGTAAATGGGGAACAGAAGCGGGTAGATGCCCCAGGACAGGCCATAGATCAGGTCGCGCTGGACAAACCGGCGTTTCCACTTGGTGAGGCTGGTTTCACGCGTGCCCTCGTTGAGGAAAGTTCGGCATCCGCGAATGACCATCGTGTGGGCAAGAAGCATGATCGCCGCCCATGCCAGCGCGAGGATTGGATTGCTGATTGAACCCAATGCCACGCCCATCACCATGACCAGCGCCGGAACAACCAGCGCCGCCGATATCCGGTTCTTGGCGAACAGGTCGATCAGTTCATGGCGGTGGTGAAAGATCTGGCGGCGCGGATTGCTGCTGGCGCTCTCGTCCCGCAACAGAGCCCGCGCAATCAGGCGGCGGCGCGCCGACCGCGAATCTGAGTCGGTTGGATGTTGCCGGTCCGGTGCCGGAGCGTCTGGCATGTCAACATTCGCCGATAGGTCATACGTCCTGACAGGCTGAATAAATGCCCGATGTAAAAATCGTGCTATCCCGGATGGTTAAGAAATTAGACATGGTATGCGGGGAATGGGCGGTTTTCGGCGGCTCCAGCGGTTGGTTCCGCACCGGACAGCCCGGTTCCGCACCGACCTGTTGGAGGGAAGCGTGAAACTGTTGGATGGCGGACGTGCGCCCAATCCGCGCCGGGTTCGGATATTTCTGGCGGAAAAAGGCGTCGCCGTTCCGCTGGTGCCGGTCGATCTGGGGAACCTGGAGCACAAAAGCGAGGCGTTTGGCGCCATCAATCCGATGCATCGTGTACCGGTGCTGATTTTCGACGATGGCACAAAACTTGCCGAATCGGTGGCCATCTGCCGCTATTTCGAGGCTCTGCATCCGGAACCGCCGCTATTCGGGTCCGGTCCGCTGGGGTCCGCCCTTGTGGAAATGTGGAACCGCCGGATGGAATTGGAGCTGCTGTTCGCCGTCGCGCAGGTGTTTCGGCATGGTCACCCGAAGATGGGGTATCTGGAAAATCCGCAGATCGCCCGATGGGCCGATGCCAATCGGCCGCGGGTGATGAAACGGCTGGCGTGGCTCAATGAGGAACTGGCGACACGGCCGTTTGTCGCCGGCGGGGCATTCACAATCGCGGATATCACCGGTTTCGTCGCCACCGAATTGATGAAGCCGGCAAAACTGACAATCCCGGAATCCTTCGGCCACCTTTTGGATTGGCGTGACCGGATCAGGGCGCGACCCTCCGCCAATGCCTGATTGCCCGACATCTGCCCCCGAATCGCTGATCGCCTGTACCGCAAGGATCCGGGTCTGCCGCATATGTCGCGACAGCCCCAGCGGTCAGCGGTTGCCCCATGAGCCCAGGCCGGTTCTGCAGGTGTCCGATACCGCCCGCCTGTGTATCGCGGGCCAGGCGCCCGGAATCCGGGTTCATGCATCCGGCCGGCCGTTCACCGATCCGTCAGGCGACCGGTTGCGAAGCTGGTTGGATATGCCGGAATCGGTCTTCTATGACCCGGCGAAGGTGGCCATTGTGCCGATGGGTTTTTGTTTTCCCGGTCATGATGCGCGAGGCGCCGACCGTCCGCCGCGGCCGGAATGTGCGGCCACCTGGCATCGAACCCTTTTTGCCGCCATGCCGAAAACGGATTTGATACTGGCTGTCGGGCAATATGCGCAGGCCTGGCATCTTCGCGGGCGCAAGGGCCGCTCGTTGACCGAAACCGTCAGCAATTGGCGAACCTATTTGGGCGACAATTCCATGGTCCCGCGCATATTGCCGCTGCCGCATCCGTCATGGCGCAACAATGCCTGGCTGAAACGCAATCCATGGTTTGAGGCGGAGCTGCTGCCGGAACTGCGGGAAACGGTCCGGGCCTGTCTGGCACCAGAGTGATAGATGAGAAATATCGTTCTACCAGGGCGCGGAAATCACCCTTGAATGAAATCAGATTTGCTGTATATCGCCTTTCCTGAAATAATGTTCTGTCTGTACAGGGCGTTTCGTTGTCCTGCCGATGATCGGAGAACATGCATGGACCGCCTCGACCGCATGATCCTGTCGGTGCTTCAGGAAGATGTCACCGTTCCGGTTGCCGAGATCGGTCGCCGGGTCGGCCTGTCGACGACACCCTGCTGGCGCCGTATCCAGAAGATGGAGGAAGACGGTGTCATCCGGAAGCGGGTCGCCGTTCTCGATCCGGCGAAAGTCAACGCGAAAGTCACCGTATTCGTGTCCGTCACGACCAATCAGCACAACGAGGACTGGCTGATCCGGTTCGCCAAGATCATTTCGGAGTTTCCGGAAGTTGTCGAATTTTACCGGATGAGCGGCAATATCGACTATCTCCTGAAGGTCGTGGTGCCCGATATCGATGCCTATGACAGGTTTTACAAGAAACTTGTCGGCAAGATCGACATAACCGATGTCTCGTCGGTATTCGCCATGGAGAGTATCAAGAATACGACCGTGCTGCCCCTGAATTACATGGAGCTGGAAACCGGCGCCAGATCGCGGGCCGGCTGAGCAGGATCGGCATCGGCGCACCGTTCGCGTTCTGGATGGGAAAGACAGGTTATGGGCTTGCAGACCACGTGCATCGGATCATATCCCAAACCGGACGACCTGCCGGTCGTCGACTGGTTCCAGGCCGACAGGGGTTTGACGGACGGCGGCGGCGACGTCACGCGGCATTATTCGCAAGTGATGGCAAATGCCGACGCGGCGACCGAAGCCAAACTCGTCGCCGCCACCAGGGCCGCGGTCGATGATCAGGTTGCCTGCGGTATCGATATCCCGACCGACGGTGAACAGCGGCGGGAAAACTACATTCACTATCACTGCCGCCACCTGGGCGGATTCGACTTCGAGAATCTCACCAGCCGCGTGTTGCGCGACGGCGCATATAGCGCCGATTTGCCGACGATCACAGGCAGAATCGCACCGCGCGGCAACCATTTCCTGACCTCGGACTTTGAGATTGCCAGCCGGTTCACCGACCGGCCGGTAAAGATCACGGTGCCCGGGCCGTTGACCATCATGGACACGACCGCAAATGCGCACTACGCCGAGGAGAAAAGCCTGGCCGCCGATCTGGCCGATGCGCTCAATTTCGAGATCCGCGCCCTGGCGGCGGCCGGCTGCCGCCATATCCAGGTCGATGAGCCGCTATTTGCCCGCAATGTCGACGGCGCGCTGGACTATGGCATGGAATGCCTCGACCGTTGTTTCCACCGGGTGCCGGACGGCGTGACCCGTATCATGCATATGTGTTGCGGCTACCCGGAGCATCTCGACGATCGCGACTATCACAAGGCCGATCCGCAAAGCTACGATCGCCTCGCCGCGGCGGTCGATGCCGCTTCCGTGGACCAGATATCCATCGAGGATGCCCATCGCCACAATGATCTGGCGTTGCTGGAAAAGTTTCAGCGATCCACCGTGATCCTCGGTGTTGTGGCGATCGCTGAAAGCCGGGTGGAGCCAGTGGACGAAATCGTCGCGCGGCTGACCGCCGCGCTGGATCACATCGATCCGGACCGGTTGGTCGCGGCGCCGGATTGCGGCCTGGCGATGCTCGGGCGCGATTTGGCGATGACCAAGCTCACCAGTTTGTGTGAAGCTGCGCGCGCGGTATGAGGTCGGTGATACAATCGGCGCTGCAGCCGTCAACCGTCGACTAGCCTGAAAGTGGCGGCAGGTTCAGACGCGCCCTCACGCCGTCGGACCGCAATTCCTTTGCCGCATCCCGTCCGATCCACCGCGCGGTCCGGTCATCGGACCGGGAAAGGTTTTCCGCCATCGCCAGGGCAGGGCGATGCAACACCGCCGATCGCTTGCCGATCTGTCGCAGCGCCCAGTTTACGGCCTTTTTCACGAAGTTCCTTGGGTCGGTGGCATGGGCTTCGATTTGCCCAAGATAGGGCAGAAAATCGGCGTCGTCGGCGTGTCGATCCTTTACCGCGCGGCGGGCGATCATCACAAACCCGGCGCGTTTGACGAATTCGCGCGCCTCTTCCGCGCACCACGCGGCGATTTTGGCTTCCGCAAACGGCGTTTGGATAAAGAGGTCACACACGCCGTCGACAATGTCCCAGGAATCGAATTCGTTCACCCATGCGTCGATCTGCGCTTCGGTCACATCGCCGGGAATATCGATGAAGGAGGCGAGAAGACGTGTTTCACGCTTGCCATGCGCCCACAATGCCAGCGCCAGCTCATGGTCTTTCGCGATTTCCCGCGACAAAGGCCGCAAGACGGAAAGCGGCACGCCGTAGGCGTTGTCGGTGGCGATGCCGTAGCGCGCCATTCCGGCCCGGTTTTCCGGGCTTTCCAGGCGCTCAAGGCGGGCGATGATCTCCTCAAGCGTGAATTGCCGCCGCTTGCGCCGTGTCGCGCTCATGGGCGGTTGGAAAAACGCTCCAGCCGGCGCATCAGGCTGGACGTATCCCAGCGTCCGCCGCCCATCGACTGGACTTCCGCATAAAACTGGTCAACCAGCGCCGCAACCGGAACATGGGCACCGTTTCGCCGGGCTTCGGCCAGGCAGATATCCAGATCCTTGCGCATCCAGTTGACGGCAAACCCGTGGTCATAGTCATCGGCGTTCATCGTCTTGTGCCGGTTTTCCATCTGCCAAGACCCCGCCGCACCCTGCGCAATGACGTCGACCACCTGATCGATATCGAGGCCGGCGCAGCGTGCGAAATGGAGTCCCTCCGCCAATCCCTCCACCAGGCCGGCAATGCAAATCTGGTTGACCATCTTGGTCAGTTGGCCCGATCCGGCCGGCCCCATCAGGCCGACCTTGCGCGCATAGCAGCCGATGACCGGCTCCGCGCTGTCGAATGCCGCCTTCTCGCCGCCGACCATGACGGTCAGGACACCGTTTTCCGCCCCGGCCTGGCCGCCGGAGACCGGGGCATCGAGAAAGCCGAACCCGGCTTCCGCCGCCGCCCCGGCAAGCTCCCGCGCAATGGCCGCGCTGGCTGTCGTGTTGTCGACGAAAATCGCGCCCGGCTTCATCGCCGGAAAGGCGCCTTCGGCGCCCAGCGTCACCGCGCGCAGATCCTCGTCATTGCCGACACAGGCAAACACGAAATCACAATCCGCGGCGGCTTCCCCGGGCGTTGCAGCCGCCTCGCCGCCATGTTCGCCAACCCAGGCGTCGGCCTTGGCCCGGGTACGATTGTAGACTGCGACCTCATGGCCGCCTTGTTTCAGATGCCGGGCCATGGGATCGCCCATCACGCCCAATCCGATAAATGCGACTCTAGCCATCGCCCGCGCCGGTCCTTTCGTTTATCTGTTTGCCTGGTCGGCGCAGGGTGCGCTGCGTCGATACAAGACCGCCCGCTACCCGTCCGCCGCTTCGTCCTCGTCCCGGGCACTGGTATCAGGCACCAGATGCTTTGTCAGCCGGCGGTCCAGGCGATCCCAAATTCGGCGCACGACCTCCACCATGACCAGGTAGATGATGGCGGCCCAGATATAGGTCTGGAAATCGAAGGAGCGGGAAAACGCCCGCCGCGTTTCGCCCATCAGGTCGAACACGGTGACGATGGAGGCGATTGCCGAGCCCTTGATCATCAAAACGACTTCGTTGCCGTAGGGCCGCAGGGCGACAATCAGCGCCTGCGGCAAAATAATCTTGCCGAAAATCTGGAGGCGCGAGAGCCCGAGCGCGGACCCCGCTTCCGCCTGGCCTTTTGCGACATTCTGGACCGCGCCGCGCAGGATTTCCGCCTGATAGGCCGCGGTGTTCAGCGCGAATGTGAATATTACGCAATTTGTCGCGTCCCGAAAGAAAGACCAGAGCCCCACCGCGTCGAGCGCATCGCGAAAGGAGCCGGCCCCGTAATAGACAAGGAACGTCTGTGCGATCAGCGGCGTGCCGCGGAAGAAATAGACAAAGCCGTATGCCGGGATCGATGCGAGCGGATTACGGGACATCCGACCGAAGGCAACAGGCAATGAAATGGCGGCGCCGATCACAAGCGACAGACCGACGATCTGAATGGTAACGAGAAGACCGTCCCGGAACTTCGGCCCGTATCTTGCGTAAAATTCGCCGTCGTAAGACGAAATGAGAAACAGGATCAGGGCGCACCCCGCGACGATCCACAATCCCATCAGCATGTGGCCGGCAATCCGGGTGCCGGTCCACCGCGCCGGCGGCGGCGGCGGTGCCTTCATGGCCGTTGTTCCGGCACCGGTGCGGACGACGGTCGGATCGTTCATCGGGCGGCCTCACCGCGCCGTGACCAGGCTTCGATTCGTGAAAGAACCACGGACGAAAGGATCGCCAGCACCAGATAGATCAGGCACGCGATGCCGAAGAACAGAAACGCTTCCTTGGTCACCCGGGCAGCGATACCGGCCTGCCGCAACACATCGGCAAGGCCGATGACCGAGACGAGCGCGGTATCCTTCAGGAGGATCAGCCACAGATTGGACAGCGCCGGCAGCGCCAGCCGGATGAGTTGCGGCAGAATGATCAGCCGCATGGTCTGCAGCCGGGACAATCCGAGCGCGTGGCCGCCTTCATACTGGCCGCGCGCAATTCCCTTGAAAGCGGAGAGAAACGCTTCTGAGGCGTAGGCCGAAAAGACCAGCCCCAGGGCGGCCATGCCGGCGACGAAGGAATTGATCTCGATGGATGGATTTTCGACAATGAGACTGGCGATTTGCCGCAATATGATCTGCACACCGTAGAAGACGATGAACAGGGTCAGCAGCTCCGGCAGGCCGCGAAAGATCGTCGTGTAGATTTCAGCCGCCCGCCGCAGCGACGGTTCGTCGGAATCCTTGGCCAGTGCAACGAAAAAGCCCAGAAGCAGGCCGAGCGGCAGCGTTGCCAGGGCAAGCCCCACAGTCAACAGCGTCCCGCGCGCGATTTCGTCGCCCCAGCCCTCGTCACCGAAGGACACCAATATCAGGAGTTGATCCAAATTCCCTCTGCCCCGGACCGTGCAAACCGTGAGGCAATCCCGGCGGCGGCGACGGCCGTCCGCCGGGTTGCCGTTTCAAATCGCGATCAGCTTCCGAAGACGTCGAACGCGAAATATTTGTTGTTGATCTTCTCGTATGTGCCGTTGGCGCGAATGGCATCGATCGCCTTGTTGAACATCGCCTTCAACTCGTCCTCGCCCTTGCGGATGCCGATACCTGCGCCCGGTCCGTTGATCACCAGATCCGGTGTCAGCACACCGACAATGCGGCAGCAGGCGCCGTCGTCCGTGTCCAGCCACTCCGAAAGCACGACCACGTCATCAATCGCGGCATCAATTCGCCCGTTGGCGAGATCGAGCTTGTACTCGTCTGGTGTCGGATAGAGTTGCAGATCTGCGTCCGGGAATTTTTCCTCCGCATAGTTGGAGTGGGTGGTCGACGACTGCGCGCCCAGGCGGATCCCCGACAGATCCGACGCCATCACGCCACCGATCTTGGAATCCTTCGGCACCGCGATCGCCGGTGGTGTGTTGTAGTATTTGTTGGTGAAGTCGATGACCTTCTTGCGCTCGTCCGTGATCGACATGGACGCGATGATGGCATCGAACTTGCCGGCAATCAGCGCCGGGATGATGCCGTCCCAGTCCTGGGTGACGAATTCGCATTCAACCTTCATTTCATCGCAAAGCGCCTGCGCGATGTCGACGTCGAAACCGACCAGAGAGCCATCCGCTTCCAGATTGTTGAACGGCGGATAGGCGCCCTCGGTGCCGATCTTGATCTTCTTCATCATTTCCTGCGCCTGGCCGGCGCCCACCAGCAGCGCCAGCGCCGTAGCTGCCGCGGCCAACAGTTTAAACTTGTTCATCACGTCTTCTCCCAATTCGACCCCCTCGCCGCATTGTTGCGGCGCGCTGGGGACCATATTCGGCCAATCATGCGCCGAAGTGCAAATGAATTGCGAATCCAAAGCGCAAAGAAACAGGTCCGGCCGTTGCCGGCGGCGCGCCGAACTCAGATTCCGAACTGCGAAAACGGCATGAAGGTTACCGGCTCGCCGCGGCGGATTTCGGTGACATTTTCCGGGACCACGATCAACCCGTCGGCCTGCCGGAGGCTGGTGACAAGGCCCGATCCATCGCGCGCAAACCGTTTCACGACGGGGCGCCCCTGTGCATCTTTGGCGAGCCGGCCTCTGAGGAACTCGCGCCGGTCCGGCTTTTTGTTCGGAAGCGAGAAATCGGCGGCGACCGCATAGGTCTCCGGTTCCCGCCAGCTGGCGCCCGCCAGCGCCAGCAGCGACGGACGCGCATAGAGCAGGAAACAGACAAATGCCGCCACAGGATTGCCCGGCAAACCAAGGAACACCGGATTCCCTTCCCGGTTACTCCCGGATCTGCCGATCTGCCCGAATGCCATTGGCCGGCCCGGTTTGATGGCGATTTGCCAGAAATGCCGCGTGCCGAGATTTTCGATTGCGTTGACAATGTGATCCTCGGCGCCGCGCGACACACCTCCGGTCGTGATGATCGCGTCGTGGGTGTCGGCCGCGGCCAAAAACGCCGCCTCGACGGCATCCGCCTTGTCGGGCAACCGGCCGCAATCCGTCGTTGTGTGGCAATCCGCCGCCAGCAATCCGCTCAGCAGCGGCTTGTTGGCGTCGTGGATGCTGCCGGGCACCAGATCGGCACCGGGTGCCGCGACCTCGTCTCCGGTCGAAAACAGCGCCACCCGAAGACGTGCGAAAACCGGGATGTCCGTCAATCCGACCGAAGCCGCCGCGGCCAGTTCCTGGGGCCGCAACCGGTCGCCGGCACAGGCGATTTCATCGCCGGGCATCAGGTCCTCGCCGGCTTTTCGCCGGTTGGCGCCGGCCTTGAGATCCGGCGGAATGACCACGAAATCGGCGCCGTCCTGTTCGTGGGTTTCACAATCCTCCTGCATGGCGACGCTGTCTGCGCCTTCCGGCATCCAGGCGCCGGTGAAGATCCGCGCCGCCGCGCCGGTCGCCAGCGGCGTCGTCGCCGGATGGCCGGCAGAAATGCGCATTGCCACCGGAAAAAATCCGCCCGTTGCGGTGTAGTCGGCATGGCGGAAAGCGTAGCCGTCGACGGCGGCGTTGTCGGCACCGGGCACCATGGCCGCACTCTCAATGGCTTGCGAAAGAATGCGGCCGCCGGCCCGCTCAAGCGGCACCGTTTCCCGCGCGACGATCGGTCTGCAATGCGCCCTCAGGATCGACAGCGCCTGTGCGTGGGTGAGCCGGTCCCTGTCGGTCCGAAAGCAGTCGTCTGAGGCGCGGGGGTCAGTCATGTTCGCCTGGCCGGGCAGGGGTCGGCAGTCCCAGATGGTTGGCGATGAAATCGGCGATGCCGGCAATGTCATCCATGTCGAACAGCGGCAATCCGCCGGCGTCCGGATCATTGTCCGCGGCCACCGCGACAATCGACGGATCGTCCGGCGCCAGCGGCCGGTCGCGGTTTGCGGCCGATCGCCGGACCTCAAGCTTGGGGTGCCCTTCGCGCTTGTACCCTTCCATGATAATCAGATCGCAGGGCGAAATCAGGGGAAGCATCTCCGCCATCGGCGGTTCCGGCTCGTCACGCAGTTCGTGCATCAACGCCCATCGGTTCCCGGATACGATCAGCACCTCTTGCGCGCCTGCCTGGCGATGCTTGAAGGAATCCGTCCCCGGCGCATCGATGTCGAAATCATGATGGGCGTGTTTGACGGTCGAAACGCGCAATCCACGGCGGGCAAATGTATCGACCAGACGCGTCACCATCGTGGTTTTGCCGGAGTTCTTCCAGCCGGTCACACCGAACACCGGCACCGTCATGCCGCATCCGTTTCGGCAAGTGCCGCGGCAAGATTTTCAGCCGACTCAAGGTCATCCGGGCTGTTGATGTTGAAGAAAGGATCGACTGAATCCCCGCACCCGGCAATCGGGGAAAAGGGTTCCGCCCGCATCGCGTGGCGGGCCACGAATGTCAGGATTTTCCTGTCGGTGCCTTCGTTCAGAAATGCGCCCAGATCGGCGGCAAGTGACACCGGCCACAGGCCGAAGACCGGCTGAACGCGACCGCCGGAGGCGGCCAGAACGACTTCATCCGGTGCGACAGTGCGCCGGCGTGACAGCCGTGCCACCAGATCGGTCGGGAAAAACGGCGTATCACCGGCGACCGAAATCATGTGGGTCAGGTCGGGCCGCACCCGTTGGGCCCACATCAGCCCGGCGAGAATGCCGGCCAGCGGTCCGGCGAAGCCGGCAATCGGGTCGGCCACTACAGGCACATCATAGCGCGAAAACCGTGCCGGATCGCCGTTGGCATTGATGATGCAGGCCCGCACCTGCGGGTCCAGTCGCGCCAGTATATGGGCAAGCATCGGCCGGCCACCCAACGGAACAAGGGCCTTGTCGCCGCCGCCCATGCGCCGGGCGAGTCCGCCGGCGAGGATGACGCCGCCGACCGGCGCGGAGGAATCGGAGTTCTCGCGCCCATGTTTGCTCATTCGGCCGCCTCGGCCCGGTCCGGCCTGTCGGTCACCGGATCGATTGTTGCGTCAAACACAAGCCGCTCGGCCCCGGATACGCAAAGGAAACGCTGCCCCCGTGCGCGGCCGATCAGTGTCAATCCGGCCCGGCGCGCCAGGTCAACGCCATACGCGGTAAATCCCGACCGCGAGATTAGCACCGGGATTTGCATCATCACCGTCTTGATCACCATTTCCGAAGTCAGCCGGCCGGTGGTGTAGAAGATCATGTCCTGCGGTGCGATCCCGTTCATCCACATATATCCGGCGATCTTGTCCACTGCATTGTGCCGGCCGACATCCTCCATATAGACAACCGGCTTGTCCTGACGACACAAAACCGCGCCGTGAATGGCGCCGGCGGCAAGATAGAGCGAAGGGGTTGTATTGATTCGTTTTGTCAGCCGGTAAAGCCAACTTGTTTTCATCATTACATTTTCAGCCAGGTTTACATCATGGAAACCGGTCATGATGTCACCAAATACGGTCCCCTGGGCGCAGCCGGATGTCCGAATCTTTTTTTGCAACCTCTCCTCATAGTCCGTTTCCCGCTCGGTCTTCACGATGACCGCGGCGACCTCCTCGTCGTAGGTCACGCCGGTCACCACATCATCGGCAAGAAGCATGTTCTGGTTGCGCAGATAACCGACCGCCAGCAGCTCGGGATGATCGCCGATCGTCATCATCGTTACGATCTCCTGGCGATTGAGGTAAAGCGTCAGCGGCCGTTCCGTGACGACGCGTCTCACCGTCGGCGCGCCGGTATGGTCCACGCCTTCGACCGGCACCGACAGGCGGGGATCGTCGGGTATCGGCGCGATTACCATGTCGGGATCGGCGGCTCGGGGCGGGCGGTCGTTTGTCATGGGGCATACATGCCACAAACCCAATGGTGACCAAAGGGCGCGTTCGATCGGTCCTGCCCCGATCTTCAGGGTGAAATGCGTTGAACGAGAAGCGCACCGGCAAATGATAGGGCACCGCACGCCGCCATCAATGTCAGGACGGGCAGGGCGGTTGTCTGACCGGCGATGATCGCACCAGCGATCGTGGAACAGACGGCACCGGTGGCCATTTGCATGGCGCCGGAAAGGCCTGACGCCGCGCCGGCGATGTCCGGCCGCACGCTGATCGCGCCTGCGATCGCGCTCGGCAGCACCAGGCCATTGGAAACAGCAATCACCAGCATGCCGGTAAACAGCATGACCGCCGAGCCATGGCCGAGCCAGAAGCCGACCGTGATCCCGGTGATGGCGATCATCGCCGCCAATGAACCGGCAAACATCATCCATCGCACACCGATCCGCTCCGCATACCGCCCGGATACGAAATTGCCCAGGGAATAGCCGAGCGAAACCAGCATGAACCACAGCCCGAATTCCGTGGGCCGTAGCGAAAGCAGCGTATCGGAGATGTAGGAAGCGCCGCCGAGGAAGGAGAAATAAATCCCCGCTCCCGTCGCGGAAACAAGCGTGAACAGCATGAACATCCGGTCCGACACAAGCATGCCGAAATCACGGAACATGGTGCCGAAGCTGATCCGTGCCGTCGGCGTCGCGTTGGTTTCGCCGATCCAGTGCCAGGAAACGGCGAAGGCGACGGCGCCGATCGCCGCCAGGAAATAGAACTGGGCCCGCCAGCCGAACATTTCCTGCAGATATCCGCCAAGCATCGGCGCGACCATGGGCCCGAGCGCATATGCCATCGTGACATAGCCGATCATGCTGGCGGCCTTGCGCCGGTCGTATACGTCACGAATGATGGCCCGGCCGAGAACGATACCGGTGCACCCGCCCGCACCCTGCAGGATGCGGATACCGATCAGGCTTTCGACATTCGGGGCGACGACGGCCAGCAGGCTGGCGGCGACGAAGATTGCCATGCCGCCCAGCAGAATCGGGCGGCGACCGAACCGGTCCGACAGCGGTCCGACAATGATCTGGGTCGCCGCGACCGACGCCAGAAAGAGCGACAAGGTGAGTTGGACGGTCCCGTAGTTTGACGAAAACTCACGCTGCATCGATGACATTGACGGCAGGATGATATTGATGCCGATCGGACTGACGATTGACGCCGAAACCAACGCCAGGGTCGCCGGGCGGCCACCGGCCTGGGCGGGCGTTGTGAAGGACGGCATGTTGATCATTGTTCAATACCGGGCGGGCCGAGTTCGTTGGCCGCAACAGAAAAGTCAGAATCGGGCAGCGATCGGCGATGATTCGCCGGCGCCTGGCGTGTCGCGTTTGGTGTTCAGCCGCCGGTCACGCTCATGTGGCGGGAAACGGTGGGCCGGTTCATCCGGCGGTCGATGAGGAAGTCGTGGCCTTTGGGCTTGCGGGCGATGGCAGAGTCGATGGCGGCGTTCAGCAGCGAGTTGTCCTGCGAGGCCCGCAGCGGCTCGCGCAGATCAGCGGCGTCGTCCTGGCCCAGGCACATGTAGAGTGTTCCCGTGCACGTCACCCGAACACGGTTGCAGCTCTCGCAGAAATTGTGCGAAAGCGGTGTGATGAATCCGAGCCGCCCGCCGGTCTCCGCAACCGAGACGTAACGGGCGGGACCGCCTGTTTTGTGGGCGATATCGGCAAGCGTGAACCGCTCTGCAAGCCGCGCCCGCACCTCAGACAAGGGCAAATACTGATCGACGCGATTATTTTCGATCTCGCCAAGGGGCATGGTTTCGATCAGCGTCATGTCCATTCCCTGGCCATGGGCCCATCGCATCATGTCCGCCAGCTCATGGTCGTTGATGCCTTTCAGCGCCACGGTGTTGATTTTCACGGCAAGCCCGGCCCGCTGCGCCGCCTCGATGCCTTGCAGCACCTTGGTGAGGTCACCCCAGCGCGTGATTGCGCGGAACTGATCCGGGTCGAGCGTGTCGAGCGAAACATTGACCCGGCGCACCCCGGCGGCATGAAGCGCCAAGGCGCACCGGGTAAGCTGCGAACCGTTCGTGGTGACGGTCAGCTCGTCCAGCCGGCCGGCCTCGATCAGGCGTCCGAGATTGCCGAATAGCGACAGGATGTTCTTGCGCACCAGAGGTTCGCCGCCGGTGATCCGGATACGGCGAACGCCTTTGTCGACGAACGCACCGCATAGCCGATCCAGTTCCTCCAGCGTCAGGAGATCACGCCTGGGCAGGAACGTCATGTTCTCCGACATGCAGTAGACACAGCGAAAATCGCAGCGGTCCGTCACCGAGACCCGAAGATAGGTGACCTTGCGGCCGAACGGATCGGTCATCGGCGGCGCCTTTGGCGAGCCTGTATTGCCTGGCGTCAACTGGTTCATAATTCCCGTGCTGTCCTGGCGCGCATACCGTGATATTCCGATATGTGTTCAACAGTGTTTGCGTCAATGCGTCAAATATTCAGTTCCCCCGGTGTCGGGCCCGAAAGGATTAGCCAGGTGGTGTCGTCAACCAGCAACAAGGATGTCTGGCCTGCCGAAATCCGGCTTCAAAAGGATCGGAAGGGTTTGGTGATTTCGTTTGAAGACGGTGTTTCCTGTGCGCTGTCGTCGGAGTTTCTCCGCGTCCATTCGCCGTCAGCGGAAGTGCAGGGCCACCATCCCGATCAGCGGATCACTGTTCCCGGCAAGCGCAACGTCGGTATCACGGCTGTGGAACCGGTGGGCCACTATGCCGTGCGCATCGTGTTCGACGATGGCCACGACACCGGTCTGTACAGCTGGTCCTGGCTTTACCGCCTGGCCGGCGAACGCGAAGCATTGTGGGCGACTTATCTCGGCGAACTGCAAGAGAAGGGTCTGGATCGCGGATAGTGCCGGCCGTCATCTTCGGCGCCGGACATTCCGTCCCGCCTGCTGTCGGCCGAAAGGGGGCGCGGCAACGAAACGGGTTCGCCATTGAAGAAAGGCCGGATTGAAGAAAGGCCGGATTGTAGAAAGGCCGGCGCTTTCGCGCCGGCCCCTGCCCACCGCCCCGTTTGGGATCAGTTCATTCCTCAGCGCACCACGACGACGCGCGCACCCACATCCACCCGGTCGTACAGGTGAATGACGTCTTCATTGGCCATGCGGATGCAGCCCGATGACACCGCCGTGCCAATCGTCCAAGGCTCGTTGGAACCATGGATCCGGTATATCGTCGACCCGATATACAGGGCCCGCGCGCCAAGCGGATTGTTGGGACCGCCTTCCATATGGGCCGGAAGATCCGGCTGACGTTTGCGCATCGCCGGCGGCGGCGTCCAGCCCGGCCATTCCGCCTTGCGGGTGATCCGGTGCTTGCCCGACCACTGGAATCCTTCGCGGCCGACGCCAACCCCGTAGACCATCGCCTTGTTGTCCTCAAAGATATGATAGAGCCGGCGTTCGGTCGTATTGATGACGAGCGTGTTGGCGCCATAAGGGCCGTCATAATCGATCAGCTCGCGTTTGATGGGCGACTTGTCACCCCGGCGGCTCGTCTTGATCGTCACCCATTCCTTGATGGTTGGATCGAAAAACCGGATATTGCTCGCGCTGCCGCTGTCGGCAACAAGGCTGCCGGCCGTGATCCCAAATGCGGCCACCAGACCCAAGGCCAACCGTTGCATTCGTATCATTCGTTCGCCCATCCCTGAATTGCGAATCCTGTTGTTCTTCAGACCCGGCAATCTGCGGCAGGCGTGCTCGCCGGGGCAAGCGCCGGGCCCAAATATGGCGGCAAAGTGACGCCTTTTTCGCCGATGTGTGGCGTTCAGGTCACGCAGATCGATGGCACGCGCCGGCCGCGCGCCGGATTTCAGCGCGGGGCAAGGCGGCTTGGCCGGCCTTCGATCGGATAGGCCGGATCGGAGTATCCGGGCGTTGATGGGTGCCCCGGCGCGACGAGGCTGTCCATAAACGCCTCATCGTCGGCATCGTAGGGATAGGCCAACGATTCGACATAATTCCGCCACTGATCCAGGGTCCGCGGCCCGGCAATCACCGACGTGACATGGCGATTGTTCAGCACCCATCGGATTGCATAGCCGCTGCTGGTGCCGCCCTTGGCTTCGGCATGTGCCTTGATGCGCTGTGAGAGTTCGATCGATTCCGGCCGCCATTCGGTCTGCATCATTCGCAGGTCGGCCTGGGCGGCCCGCGTGTCCTTGCCCGCTTCCTTGCCGGGCAGGTACTTTCCGGTCAGCACACCGCGGGCCAGCGGCGAGTAGGGCACGACG
The DNA here is from genome assembly GCA_965216515.1 of Afifellaceae bacterium. Classification (GTDB taxonomy): domain Bacteria; phylum Pseudomonadota; class Alphaproteobacteria; order Rhizobiales; family Afifellaceae; genus CAXMRP01. The sequence goes on from OZ244173.1 coordinate 292,892, forward strand.
CCGAGCCCGTAATGGCCGCACGCCGTCAGGTGTTCCACCTCCGGCATGCGGTTGAGCGCGTTGTAGTAGGGCTGGCTGACAACAGGTCTCGGGATGGCGAAGCGGTCGCACAGGTTGCATACTTCCGCGACCCGCCACGCCCGGTAGTTGCTCAAACCGAAGGCCCGGATTTTCCCCGACTGAAGAAGCGCGCCGACGGCCAGCACCGTTTCCTCCAGCGGCGTGTTCAGATCCTCGCGGTGCAAATAGTAGATATCGATATAGTCGGTGTTCAGCCGCCGGAGGCTGTCCTCGCAGGCGGTGGTGATCCAGCGCCGCGAAAGCCCGCCGCTTTGTGCGACGGAGGGCAGGGCGCCGGCGACCTTTGTCGCGACAATCCAGGCGCGGCGTTTGTTGCCGATCGCACGCCCGACAATCTCCTCCGAGGCGCCATCATTATAGACATCCGCGACATCGAGAAAATTGACCCCGGCATCCATGGCATGGGCGATGATATCGGCCGACTGCGCTTCATCCGTGCGGTCGCCGAACATCATTGTGCCAAGGCACAGGCGCGAGACGACTAGGCCGCTTCTCCCAAGTATTTCCGTTTCCATCGGGCCGGTCTGCATCGATCATCTCCACCAGTTTCAAACCATTTCGTGATGTGAGAGAGTTGTGCCGGTTTCGCTGTCGCTTCGCAATCGGCGAAGTCGGACGGACCATGCAGAGGAGTTGCCAGGCAGACGATGGCCGATCCAATCCCGATCGATCGAACGCAGGTGGCGATAGTCGGCGGTGGGCCGTCCGGCCTGCTTCTTTCCCAGATTCTCCATCTTGAGGGTATCGAGTCGGTGATTCTGGAGCGTCAAACCCGCGATTACGTGCTTTCGCGCATTCGCGCCGGTGTCCTGGAAATGGGACTGGTGGAGATGCTTCGTCGGGCCGATGCCGGCTCGCGCATGGACATCGAGGGGCAGGTTCATCAGGGATTCGACATCGCGTTTGGCGGCAGCCGGCATCGGATCGACCTTGCCGGGCTCACCGGCGGCAAATCGGTGATGGTTTACGGGCAAACCGAGGTGACCCGCGACCTATACGAAGCCCGCGACCGGATGAATGGCAACATCGTCCACGAGGCCCGGGACGTTGCCTTGCACGATCTTCAAAGTGATGCCCCCAGCGTGACCTACATCGTAAACGGCGAGCCGCGCCGGCTCGCCTGCGATTTCATTGCCGGCTGCGACGGTTTCCACGGCGCCAGCCGCGCGTCGATTCCCGCAGACAGGATCAAGGTTTACGAGCGGGTCTATCCCTTTGGCTGGCTGGGCGTTCTCTCGGAGACGCCGAACATTTCTCATGAACTGATTTATGCCTGGCATGAACGCGGATTTGCCTTGTGTTCCATGCGGGCGCCGATGCTGACCCGCACATATGTCCAGTGCGCGGCGACCGACACCGTCGATGATTGGCCCGATGCGCGATTCTGGGAGGAACTCAAGGCCCGCCTTCCCGAAGATACCGCGCAGGGCATCGTCACCGGTCCGTCGATCGAAAAACTGATGGCGCCGTTGCGCAGCTTTGTTGTCGAGCCGCTTCAGCACGGACGTCTGTTCCTGGCCGGCGACGCTGGCCACATCGTACCGCCCACCGGCGCCAAGGGGCTCAACCTTGCAGCCTCGGATGTCTACTACCTGTCGGTCGCCCTGATCGCCCACTACACGAGCGGTGACGAGAAACCGCTGCAAAACTATTCCGCCCAGGCGCTCAGGCGAATCTGGAAGGCTGAGCGGTTTTCCTGGTGGATGACCCACCTTCTGCATATTTTTTCAGACCATGGCGATTTCGGCGTTCGCATTCAGCAGGCCGAACTGGACTATCTTTTCAGTTCCAACGCGGCCATGGCATCGCTGGCTGAAAACTATGTCGGCCTGCCATACTAGAGCGGGCGGCGCCCGGCGCGGGTCGCCGGCCGGCTGATCGCTGCGAGAACTGTCCCGCATCCGGACAGGGTTTGCCACAACCATTCACCTGTTGTTCAGTTTAGTTCCGATAGATAGACGCCGAATTCGCGCCGCGGTCCGGAGACATCAGACCCGATCGCCGGAAGAAAGATCACATCGGCCAAAATGACTTGCGGCCGAAAATGCCTTGGGGCCGAAAATGACCTGGTTGGTTTTGAGAATAGCAGCATTCCTGTCGCTGACAGCCGCTTCAACTGCCGTGTTGGCGCTGCCCTACATGGCGGTCTGACCACCGGATACCGGGAAATCCGACCGCGATCGCCAGCTTGCCGAATCCAATGCTGGCGGCCTGTCCGCCTGTCCCGTTTGGTCCATCGCCGGCACATCGGCGCTGCGTACCGGCAAACCGGGTCCGGCGTCGCCTGAACACCGATTTGCGAATATGATCCGGCCTCAGCTTTCGTGCGGCGGCCGCAACTGCCGGATGGCGCTGCGGATTTTTCTCCAGGTCTCCGCTTCCTCCGTCTTTCCTTCTTCTTCGAGTTTTACCGCCTTTTGGGCGGCCTCGACTTCGGCCTTGTCGCCGTGGGCATCCAACAGCTTGCGTGCGAAATCCGCGATCTCCATGGTCTTCATGGCAACCTCCGATGGATCGGGACGTTAGTCCGGCCGGCCGGTTGGTTCATTGATGTTGGTCAATGTGCCGCATTCCCGCACATTCTGTCGGCCGGACGAGGAAACACCGGCCTATGGCGCCAGATTGATACGGGGCGGGGTTGGGTAGGCGAGGCGGCTGTGGGTCAGGCCGGCGCGGACCAGGCTCGCCGCCAAGCTGAGGCTGGCCGGAACGGGGTTGACGACCGGCGCGCCGATCATGTCCGACAATTCGCTTGTTATGTCGTGAAACGCCATGCTCATGCATCCCAAAATCAGGGTATCCGCCCCGTCTTCCGCGATCGCCTGGCGGCCGACCTCGACGAGACGCGCCATTGCGCCGCTGCGATCCTTCGCCAGATCCATGACCGAAAGACCGACGCCGCGGGTGGACGCATGGGTATCCCTGAACCCGTATCTGTGTGGATTTTCATAGGCCTTGCTTCCGCCGCCCCGGCCCGGCGCCATGATGGAGAACCGTCCGCCCAGAAGTGCGGCGACATGCATGGCGCAAATGCCGGAACCCAGAACCGGGATGGAAACGAGTTCACGGGCGGCGTCCATACCCGGATCGGAAAAACAGCTCACGATCACCGCGTCATAGCCGTCCTCTTCGGCCTGAACGACATGGCGCAGAAATTCCGGCACGGTCAGCGCGGCATCGGTGCGGCTTTCCACCGAGGCCGGCCCCGCCTGCGGCAGGCCGACATCGGCAGTGACCCCGGGGCCGACCCATTGGTGCAGCATCGCCTGGCGCCGTTCCACTTCGGCCATGCCGACTTCGCTATGGTGTTTGGCCGTGGCGAACTGGTAGCGGATACGGATTGTCATGCCAGCCCCTGGGCAACAATCCGCCGGGCTTGCGACAAGGCGGCGATGTACCGGTTCTGGCCGCGGATCAGCTCGGTCCGGGCAAACCCGGCCCGCTCCGCAGGCATGCCGGCGATTTCCTTGGCCAGGGCCAGCGTCGGAAGCGGCGGGCAGACGACGGCCGGATCCTGATCGAATCTCGGTTGACGCGCGAAATTGACGGGGACCAGTACGCGGCCGAGGCGGGTCAGCAGATCGTTGGCGTCGACCGGATCGAGGCGCCCCCCGTCGATCACCTCATGGAGATCGTCGAGCGCGGCGGCCAGCTCGCGTGTTGCCTCGCGGGCAGCGGTCAGGTCAAAGGCATCGCCGGCGGCGGACTGGTATTTTTCCACTGTTTCGGCGAATTCCGCTGCCGTCGCCCGCCAGTCGATCGGCAGAATCGGGGCCGATGCATGCCGGAACACCGCCAGGGTGTAGATCCGGATATCTGTCGCCAGCACGTCGCGATCGGCGATTTCGAGCGTGTCGTCCTCGGTGTGCCAGGCGATATTGCCGCCACAACCGGACACCTCGTAATAGCCCTTCTGCGCACGAAGGTCGTCGGGCATCGTCGATGTCAGGCTGAAATATGTCGGCAATCCGATGTTGTAGAACGAATGGTCTCCGGCCCGTTTCGGACGAATCCAGTCCGGCGTCTGGCCGGTGATGTCCTCGATCGCCGAGGTCACATGCGCCTTCAGTTCCGCCATGCAGGTCGTTTTGTGATAGCTCGTCGCCCAACGGCAGCCCGGACTGTCGCAATTGACCGAAGCCACGCAGTTTTCCTCGATATCCGCGGCAAACGCATCGGCATACCACGTCGACCCGGCATACCGGCCCGTCGAGTGGCCGGGCCACCACGCAATGCGCACCGAGCGGCGCAGCCGCTCGCGGTGCACATGCAGCACCCGGGCCAGTTCCAGCATCGTCGCATCGCCGGTGGCATTGTCTCCGACGCCGACTTCCCAACTGTCATAGTGCCCATGAACCAGGACAAATTTGTCCGGTTCCTCGCTTCCCTCGATCTGCACCACCGGAATTTTCTGCTTGAACCAGCCCTCCAGAAGCTCGCTGCGCACTGTTGCCGTCCCGCCGGATTGCGCGAACTCGACAAGCTTCTTCCCGTCCGGATTGTTGACCGCGACGACGGGTATGCCCGGTTTTCGCGATAGGTCCGACAATCCCGGTGTGCCCCAGATCGTTGTGCAGGTGCCCCAGTGAATGTTTTCGCCGGGATTGATGACGATCAGGCCGAGAGCGCCATTTTCCTGGGCAATGGAAGTCAGCGCCGGATTGCCGAAACCCTCTGTGAGAAGGATGCGGCCTTCCAGGCGTTCGGCAAGGTTCTCGGCGTTCCCGGCAAAAACGTCGGCAACGTTTGTCGTGTAGTTGCGAAGGTTTCTGACGTTTGCGCCGAGATAGACCAATTCGCCGCGGACGCCTTGCAGCGCGGGCAAACTCATCGATGGCGGCTTGGCGCGGAACGCAGTGCCTTCCACCTCAACGGAAGCCGAAAGCGGGACGGAGAGGTAGATGTCGGGCTCATGGACAGAGACGGTCAGGCCCATCCGCCGCAACCTGTCGACAAGCTCCTCGCCGCCCCTGTTGACGTCTTCGGGCATCCAGCGGTGCATGGTCGAGAACGTCTCGACCAGGTCCCAGGGTTCGTCCAGGGCAATGCTGTCCAGAACTTCTTCTTCCTGCGGTGTCATTGTCGCGTTCCTTCAGATTTTCACGCGCGGATCGAGCGCGGAATAGGTCAGATCGACGGCAAGGCTGACCATCACGACGATGAAGGCGTAGATCAGGACCGCGCCTTGCACCACGGGGTAGTCGTTGGAATAGATCGCGTCGATCATGTAACGGCCGAGCCCCGGCCAGGAAAACACGGTTTCGGTAACGATCGAACCGCCCAGGTAGACACCGATTTCCAGGCCGATCACCGTCACCACCGGGATCATCGCATTGCGCATCACATGTCGCCACAAGGTCTGATTGAACGTCAGCCCCCGGGCCAGCCCCGCCTTGACATAATCCTCATTGATGACTTCCAGCATGCTGGCGCGGGTTGTCCGCGCTATCAGCGCGGCCGGCGTCAGGCCCAGCGTTATTGCCGGCAGGATCAAATGGGAAAGCAGATCCCGCACGCCGGCCCAGTTGCCCGTCAGGATGGCGTCCAGCAGCGGAAAGCCGGTGACCGGCGCGATGATCGTGCTGAAGCTGATCATGCCGCTGACCGGCAGCAGGTCCAGATCGACGGAAAAGATGATGATGAGCAATATCCCCATCCAGAATACCGGCATGGAGATGCCCATCAGGCTGACCAGCATGGCCGCGGAATCGAATATGGAATCGCGCCGCACCGCGGAGACGACGCCGGCTGTCACGCCGATCAGCGTGCCGAGAATAACGGCAAACACCGCCAGTTCGATCGTCGCCTTCAGTTTCTCCCAAATGACCGGCAGGACCGGTTCGTTGGTCTGGAGGCTTTGTCCGAAATCGCCCTGGACGACACGGGAGACCCACGACAGGTACTGGATGTGAAAGGGCTTATCCAGGCCGAGTTGGGCCTGCAACGCTTCGTACTGCTCACGCGTTGTTTCCTCCTCGCCCAGAAGATTGAGAACCGGATCGCCCGGAATGGCCCGCATAAAGGCGAAAATGATCATCGAAAGGACAAGCAGCACGATCACCGCATTGACCAGCCGCATGCCGATCACCGCCATTGTCCGGGTTCGGCCGGTCATGAGACGGCCTCTGCGCGATCGTGCAGGTGGCACGCGACCAGGCGGCTGCCGGCCGGCTTCAGGTCGGGCGGAACCTCGTCGCAGATGCTTCCGATCCGCGCCGAACAGCGCGATGCGAAGGCGCATCCGGCCGGTCTGTTGATGTTGGACGGAATTTCGCCCTCCAGCGGCACATCCCCATCGGACCGGTCGGGATCGGGCTGCGGTGTGGCGGCGATCAGTGCGCGGGTATAGGGATGCAGCGGTTCGGCGAACATGTCCGCCGTCGGTCCCACTTCGACGATTCGTCCCAGATACATGACGCCGGTCCGGTGGGCGAGAAACCGCATGAGATTGAGATCGTGGGTGATGAACAGGCAGCCAAGGCGCAACTCCGCCTGAAGTTCGAGGATCATGTTGAGGATGACCGCCTGCACCGAAACATCGAGCGCCGAAGTCGGTTCGTCCAGAACCAGGAATTCCGGATCCAGGATCAGTGCCCTGGCGATAGCGACGCGCTGGCGCTGGCCGCCGGAAAATTCATGCGGATAGCGGTCGTGGTGATAGTCGGCCAGGCCGACCCGGTTAAGCACCTCCAAAACCCGTTTGTGACGATCCGCAGCGCTCATCGCGGTGTGAATGACAAGCGGATCCCCGACGATCCGCCCGACGGTCCGGCGCGGATTCAGCGATGTATAGGGATCCTGAAACACCATTTGGACACGGGGGCGGATCTCGCTGGAGGGATAGGACCGGATCGGCCGGCCGCGAAACAGGATATCGCCGCTTGTCGGATCGATAAGGCCCATCACCAGTCTGGCGATCGTGCTCTTGCCGCAGCCGGATTCGCCGGCCAGACCGAAGATCTCATTGGCGTTGATGGCCATGTTCACGTCGTCGACGGCGCGCACGACCGGCGGCGTTTCCCATGGCAGTGATTTTCCGCCGCGAATCGGGAAATCCATGCCCAACTTGCGGATTTCCACGAGCGGTGCGTCGGGTTCTGGCTGCTTGGCCTGGTTGTTGTCGGCTTTTTTCATCGTTACCCCGCCGCGCGGACCGGTTCGCGCATGGGGTGGACGCATGCCACGGTATGTCCGGGCCCCATGTCGATAAGTGGTGGCAGATCCGAGCACCTTTCGGTCGCCCGATCGCAACGGTTGGAAAAACGGCAGCCCGCCGGCGGATCGACGAGATCGGGAACCATGCCCGGGATCGCCTCCAGACGGGTCTTGCCGGGTGCCGGAAGGGCGTTCAGGAGCTTGACCGTATAGGGGTGGGCGGGATTGCGGAAAATTTCGCGAACCGGACCCGCCTCGACGATCCGCCCGGCATACATGACGATGATCTTGTCGCAGTTTTCCGCTGCCACGCCCAGATCGTGCGTGATCAGCAGCAGGGCACTGTCCTGTTTGCTCCGGATATCGCGCAGCAACCGCAGAATCTGTGCCTGTATGGAAACATCCAGGGCCGAGGTCGGCTCGTCGGCGATCATCAGGCGCGATCCGCCAACCATGCCCATGGCGATCATGACCCGTTGCGCCATCCCGCCGGACAACTCGAAGGAGTAACTTTCCATGACCCGGGCGGCGTCGCCCAGGCCGACCTGCTCCAGCGTCTCCAGCGCCAGCGCCCTGGCTGCCTGCCGGTCGACGCCGCGGGCCACCGTCGCCGCTTCCAGGAGCTGGTCGCCCACGGTCGATGTCGGATCCAGCGCCTTTTTGGGCTCCTGAAAAATAAATGAGATTTTCCGGCCCCGGATCCGCCGCATCTCGCGTTCCCCGTATTTCAGGAGATTGTCGCCTTCCAGCAAGATCTCGCCGCTTTCGATCCTGCCCGGCGGCTCGACGAAACCCATGATCGACCGCGCGGTTACGCTTTTGCCGCAACCGGTTTCTCCGACCAGACCGACCGATTCGCCGGGCAGGATGGAGAATTCCACACCCTCCAACGCCTTGACCACGCCGCGGTAGGTGTAGAAGTTGATTTTCAGATCGCGAACTTCGAGAAGTTGCTCCATCCACATCCCTTGACAGAAATCGCGATCCCGAGACCGGGTCACGGTGGCGTTCATGCTGCCGGTTCAAGCCGGCATGGCCGCATTCTAGGTCCTGCCTTGCCCCTCATGTCAAATCGATGCAGTCTTGCGCCCTCATTGGGGTGACAACTGACAGGAAGACAGGAAATGAGTACGTACGAGGAGGCTGCGCGCGCCGCGGTGTCGGCCGACAGCTTGCAGGCCAGTGTTTCCTTTCTGTGTTCGCTTGGCGAGAAGGTCCCGGGTACGCCGGAAGAAGCCAGGGCGTGCAAATATATCACCGACAGGCTTTCCGAATACGGAATAGACCACACCGTCCACCGGTTCGACAGCTATGTCAGCGCGCCGGTATCCGCGCGCGTCCTCATCACGGCGCCTGAGGCGACGGAAATCCAGGCCGTGGGGGTCGCCTTCGGCCTGTCCACGCCCGCCGACGGATTTTCGTCCGATGTCGTTTTCGTCGGTGCCGGAACGGACGAGGAATATGAAGGAAAGGATGTCGCCGGCAAGATCGTCCTGCTCGAAAAGCTGCCGACGCCGGAACGCGCCACGACCGCCGCGGCACGCGGCGCCGCGGGCATGATCTGCATGTCCGCGGGAAAGCAGCGGCACAAGATGATTATTACGCCGGTCTGGGGCACGCCCGGGTTCGACGAAGCGGGCAAGATTCCGCGTGTCCACGTTGCCTCCATCGCTGGTGACGACGGTCATCCGCTGATCGAATGGGCCAGGGCCGGGACACTTCGGGCGACGCTGATCACCGAAACGTTTGAAGGCTGGCGAGAGGTTCTGCTTCCGGTTGCCGAAATCAAGGGCCGTGAGCCGGAATTTGTGCTGGTCGGCTCCCACTATTGTTCCTGGTTTGAGGGTTCGACGGACAATGTGACGGGCGATTCCTGCATCCTGGAAATGGCCCGGCTGCTGAAACAGGACGAAGGCAATCTGCGGTACGGCGCTCGGTTCGCCTGGTGGCCGGGGCACAGCCATGCCCGATACTCCGGCTCAACCTGGTATGCCGACACGCACTGGCAGGATCTGTTCGACCACGCCATCGCCTATTTCAATATCGACAGCCCCGGCGTGAAGGGGGCGACCGTCTATGTTCCCCGCCACCAGATGGGCGAAGTGTCCGAATTCAATGAGGCGACGACGAAGGAAATTACCGGCTGGGATACCGATACGTCGAGCCGGGCCCAACTGGCGCTGGGCAAGCGCAAGGACAAGTATGTCTCCTCCACCCGGCCGTCCCGGGCAGCCGATCAGTCATTCTGGGGTGTCGGCCTGTCGTCCATCTCCGTCTACGGCATGCTCACGCCTGACGATCCCAACCGCGATCCCAATGTCGGCGGTTCAGGAGGCGCCTGGTGGTGGCATTCCGAACATGAGACGGTCGAGAAAGCCGATATGGACATTCTCGGTCAGGATGTGCGGCTCTACATCACGATTCTGTCCAGGCTGTGCAATGCCAGGGTGCTGCCGTTCAATTTCACCCACGCCGCGCAGGATTTCCTTGACGCCCTGCGCGAGTATGAGGAGGAAGCCGGCCAATGGCTCGATTTCGGTCCCCTGAAATCCATGGCGCAGGCGCTGCAAAACGAGGTTGCAGCCATGCACAAGGCGGCAGAAAACCGGGCCGATGAGGCGGAGACCGCCCGGATCAACAAGACATATTTGCGGCTTGCGCGATGGCTCAATCCGGTTCTGTTCCAGACCCGCGGCGGTCATGAACACGACCCCGCGCTATCCTCCCGCTGCCTGCCCGGGCTTGCCAGGGCGTTGAATCTGAAATCCATGGATCCGGATTCCGACGCGCTCAAGTTCGATATCGTCGGCCTGAAACGTGAAATGAACCGGATCGGCCACCATGTGACGGAGGCGCGGCGGCTTGTCGACGGCTTGCGCCTGACGGGTCAATAATGGAATAAATTCAAAGACATCGAATGATGCATAAAAGGAGGGAACCTTATGGCTTTGAAATTGAGATTGCTGACCGGATTTACGGCAGCCGCGCTGCTGTTGTCCGGTATCGCGGCATCGGCGCAAACGCTGGTCGTTGCGCGTGGCAACGACGCAAATTCACTCGATCCGGCCGAAAGCACGTCCTTTGAGGCGATCAAGGTCGCCGACTGGACATTCGACGGCCTGGTTCGGTTTGACGGCAACAGCCATACCATCGTGCCGGCGCTCGCGGAAAGCTGGACCCTGTCGGACGACGGGCTGGTCTGGACCTTCAAACTGCGTGACGGCGTCATGTTCCATGACGGGACGCCATTGAATGCGGAAGCCGTGGCGTTCTCGCTGGAGCGGCAGCGCGACAAGGACCATCCCTACTATTGCGAAAATTGCCGTCGCTGGAGTGCAAAGTTCGCAGCGATCGAGAAAACCACCGCTGCCGATGACCTTACGGTTGAAATAAAACTCAAGGAACCGGCACCGGCCCTTCTGGTCAATCTTGCCTTCTATATCGGCTACATCGTCAGCCCGACGGCCGTGATGGCGGATCCGGAGAACTTCCGGTCCAATCCGGTCGGGACAGGCCCGTTCAAGTTTGTCCGGTGGGAGCGCGACAACTTCCTCGAATACGAAGCCAACAAGGACTACTATCTGGGTGCCCCGAAGGTCGACAAGCTGATTGTCAGGGTCATACCCAACAACGATGTTCGCTTCCTGGCGTTGAAGAAGGGCGAGGTTCACCTGATCTACGGCGTGCCGTTCCCGCAGTTCGGCGAAGTCGACAGCGATCCGAACCTGGCGCTTCACCAATCTTCCACGCTGGGCATCTCCTTCATGGCCATGAACACGGAGAAGGCGCCGTTTGACAATATCCTTGTCCGCAAGGCCGTTGCCCATGCGATCAACAAGGATCGGATGTTCCAGACCGTGTTCTTCGGGCGCGGCGAGATCGCCAACCAGATAATCCCGTCGAACTGGTGGGGCCACAGCAAGGATGTTGTCAAATATGACTACGACCCGGCAAAGGCCAAGGCACTTCTGGCCGAGGCCGGTGTGGCCGATGGTTTCAAGACGACGTTGACGTCCTGGACCAATCCCAGGCCGTACCTGCCGGCTCCGCGCGATGCCGTATCGCTGATCAAATCCGACCTTGCGGCGATCGGTGTGGAAGTCGACGTCCAGACGACGAACTGGTCGACCTTCCGGGAAAGCCGCGGCAAGGGTGAGTACGGGATGACCATGGGGGGCTGGATCTCCGGCACGCTCGATCCCGATGGCATCATCTATGCGCTGTTCCATAGCCGGTACATCCGCGAGAAAGATGCACTGAACTGGGCTCGCTATCGCGATGACAATGTCGATTCCCTGCTGGACAAGGCCCGGGGGATTTACGACCAGACCGAGCGCGAACCGCTTTATCGGGACGCGGCCAACAAGATCTCCGAGGCTGCGACTGGCGTGTTCTTCGCACACCCGATCACGGCGATCGCCACCCGGTCGAACGTGAAAAACGTCTTCATCCACGATTCCAACTGGGTGCCGCTGCACGAAGTTGAAATCGTCGAATAATCAAATCGCCGGGCGGCCGATCGGCCGCCCGGCCGGCCAAAATGAGCATCGTCACCGGCGTTTCCGCCCATCCGTTGCAGCTTGCGCTCCGCAACCCGCTCACCACGTCGAAGCGGTCGTATCCGGTCCTGGAGTTCATCATCGTTCGGGCCACGAGCGACTGCGGAACAACGGGATGGGGCGAGGCCCGCGAATGCGTCCACATTACCGGTGAGACGACAGCCGGCATCCTGGAAGCGATCAACACCCGATTGGGGCCGGCCGTCACCGGACTAAATCCGGAAAATCTGGAAGAGGCCCATCGCCACATGAATACCGCGATGTCGCGGAACACGGCGGCGAAATCGGCCATCGACATCGCCCTACATGATTTGGCGGGACGTGTTTTCGGGCTGCCTGTGTCCGCCATACTCGGCGGCGGACCGCGTGGCGTTGTGGAGTCCTCAAAGGCGGTCTCTGTCGGAGAGACCGATGCCATGATCGCGGAAGCGGGCAATTTTGTCGCCGCCGGATTTCGCACCCTGAAGATCAAGACCGGTGTGAACGCTTCCGCCGAACTGGCCGCGATTGCCGCCATCCGCGACACGGTCGGGCCGGACATATTCATCAAACTCGATGCCAATCAGGGATGGTCCCTGCCGCAGGCATCGCGATTTCTGGCCGCTGCGGAGCGTCACGATATCCAGATTGTCGAGCAACCGCTTCCTGCCTGGGATTTGCACGGCCATGCGGAATTGCGCCGGCGAACGCCGATCCCGGTAATGCTCGACGAAGGCGTGCACAGCCCGCGCGACGTCTTGCGCGCCATGGAAGCCGGTGCCGCCGACATGATCAATATCAAGCTCATCAAGACGGGCGGGTTGTCGCCCGCCCGCGAACTGGTCGCGGTATGTGCGGCGGCGGGACTGGACTGCCAGATCGGTACGTTGGACACATCGATCGGCAGCGCCGCGGCCGTCCACCTTGTTCATGCCTGTCCGGCCATTCGTTTCGCGGAGATCAACGGACCCACCCGGTTGGCAGGTGACATCGCCGCCGGATTCCAAGTTGCCGACGGCCGTGCCATAGTGCCGGACGGGCCGGGGCTTGGAATAGACGTCGACACGGCCGCAATCGGTGGAGAGGGCAGCACATGAAGATCTGCTATGTCGTCCCGGGAATTGGTTTGTCCGAGGAAGAGCGCGCGCGGCGTCAGGCTCGGCTGAACGAGATCGCGTCCGCCGGTACAAGCGTTGTGGTGGAACAGGTCGAAGACGGCCCGCGCGCCATCGAAAATGCGATCGATGAATACAAGGCGATGCCGGAAGTCCTGCGTTTTATTTGCGGCCGGCAGGCCGATTTCGACGGCTTCATTATCGGGTGCGCGGGCGACAGCGGGCTGGAGGGCGCGCGTGAGCAGTCGGGAAAGCCGGTAATCGGCCCCGGCGAAAGTTCGATCTTGCTCGGCACATGCGGCGACAAGCGGTTTTCCATGGTCACCATCTCCGGCGAACGCGCCCGCATCAAGCGCCGTATGGTCCGTGAAGCCGGTCTCGACGAAAGCCGGCTTGTATCCAGCCATACCCTCGATATTCCGGTTATGTCGCTCTACGCCGACAAGGACAGAACCCAGGCGCGGCTCGTGGAGCTGTTGCGCGCGGCGCGCGCGCAAGGCGCGGAGACCATGCTGCTGGGTTGCATGTCCGTGGCGTTCATGGAGCCCGGGCGGCTTCGCGCCGTATCGGAGGAAGCCGGCATCCCCCTGGTCAATCCGATCGTGACCGCCGTAAAGATGGCGGAGGCGCAGATCGCCATGCAGCAGTTCGGGAATTGATGTGGACGGCAGGAGATTCGCGCCGTGACAGTGGTTGAGAAGGCCCCGACCGGGAAGGCCGCGAACACCAGGTCCAGGCGGGAAAGCCTCGGCCATTTCTTCTACCTGTTCCGGCAGCGGCCGACCGCTCTTGCCGGTCTCGGGTTTATCCTTTTCCTTGTTCTGGTCGCCATCCTCGCGCCGGCCATCGCACCCTATCCGCCCGAAGAGTTCACCTCCCAGGTCCTCAAGGGGCCAAGCTGGGCGCATCCCTTCGGGATCGACCATCTGGGCCGCGATCAGCTCAGCCGGGTCATTCACGGCGCCCGGATATCCTTGTGGGTCGGATTGCTCGCCGTGGGCCTTTCCCTGACCACCGGGACCGCCATCGGCGTGGTTTCCGGTTATTTCGGCGGCTGGATCGACAATATCATCATGCGGGCCATGGATATCATGATGTCCCTTCCGTATGTGCTGCTCGCCATACTGATCGCTGCCGCCCTCGGCCCCTCCCTGGAGAACGGCATCCTGGCGATCGGCGTTGTCCGCGTTCCGCGGTTCGCCCGGCTGGCGCGCGGCTCGACCTTGTCGGTCAAGGAACTGCTCTATGTCGAAGCGTCACGGGCTGTCGGCAGTCCGCACTGGCGCATCATCGTCAAGGACATTCTGCCGAACATCGCCGGACCGATCGTCGTTTACGCCACCCTCAGTCTCGGTGACTCCATCCTGGCGGCCGCGGTATTGAGCTTCCTGGGGCTCGGCGCCCAGCCGCCGACACCGGAATGGGGCGCGATGCTGAACGAGGCGCAGCAATACATCATCAACGCGCCGTTCATGTCGATCTTTCCCGGTCTGGCCATTTTCCTGACCGTGCTGGCCTTCAATCTGTTCGGCGACGGGTTGCGCGACATCCTGGATCCGAAATCGCGCCGCTGATCGGCCGTCTTCAAGGTTCCAGAAGCACCTTGCCCATCGATCCGCGCGACGCGATCAGGTCATGGGCTGCGCCGACATCGGCCAGCGCGAACCGCCCGCCGATTGTGACCTTGAGGCCATCAAGCGCCATGTCGAAGACGGCGGCTGCCCGTTGTTCCAGGGCCTGGCGCGTCAGGACATAGTGCTTCAGATTGGTGCGGCGGATCGCCAGCGAACCCAGACCGTTCAGCCGTTGCAGGTCAAACGGCGGGATCGAACCGCTGGAGGCACCATAGATCACCAGGGTGCCCAGCGGCCGCATCAGTCGCAGGTTCCGTTCGAATGTGGCGGCGCTGACATTGTCGAGCGCGGCGTGAAATCCCGCGAAACCGGGCAGTTTCCGGCAAGCCTCCTCGAAATCCGTTTCCGCGTAGTTGATGAGATGGTCGGCGCCCAGGCTGCGCACATGGTCGAGCTTCTCCGCGCTCGATGCCGTTGCAACAACCGTGGCGCCGCGCCGCTTCGCCATTTGGGTCACCAGCCCGCCCGTACCGCCGGCCGCCGCATGGACGATGACCCAGTCGCCCGGTTCCACGCGATAGGCGTCGTGGGTGACATAGTGTGCGGTCATTCCGTGGGTCAGGATCGCTGCGGCGGTCTGGAGATCAAGACCGGCGGGAATCTTGACCAGGCTCTGCGCCGGAACGGCTGCCTTTTCGCAATAGGCGCCGAAAACCCCGCGATAAGCGACACGATCACCCGGAACATAGCCGGCCACCGCCGTGCCGATGGCCTCCACCACGCCGGAAGCCTCGTTGCCGGGCACATAGGGCAGTTTGGTCTCGTATTGGGTTCCCGAACCGCGGGTCTTGCCCTGCCGCTGCGAAATATCGGCGAAATTCACACCGGCAAACGCATGGCGGACCAGAACCTCGTCGGGCCCGGGTGTCGGATCCGGCCCGTCATCGAGCACCATGTTCTCCGGTCCGCCGAATTCGCGGACAACGACCGATTTCATGCTGCGATGCCTCCTGCTGGCGTCAAGCCTACTGCGACCGACGCCGGCCTGTCCAACGGCCGTGGCTTGCGTTATCGGGCCGTGAGCGATTGACGGACGACGCCATTGAACCGGTGGCAAAGGACGCCAGGGAACAATGGTGGGCGCGACTGGGATTGAACCAGTGACCCCCACGGTGTGAACGTGGTGCTCTCCCGCTGAGCTACGCGCCCGCCGATCCCTGTGTCGGCGATCCGGCAGGTGCCAGGCCGGTATCCGGGCCGATCCTGCCGCATTGGTCCCGTCTGC
Source organism: Afifellaceae bacterium (assembly GCA_965216515.1). Lineage (GTDB taxonomy): Bacteria > Pseudomonadota > Alphaproteobacteria > Rhizobiales > Afifellaceae > CAXMRP01. The sequence continues at coordinate 308,640 of OZ244173.1, forward strand.
GATGGCCCGGTGCACATGCCGATGCCCCGACGTGGACGGCGATGCTTTAGGGGAGGGATTGCCGGGAAGTCAAGCATCGGCATCGCCTGTCGCGTCTCTCGAGCCGCCAGGCGCGGCGGTCAGGCAAGGAGTTGGTCCAGGCCGGCCGGTTCAATCTCGTCGAAATGTTCGGCCAGGATATCCGGCTCAAGCGCCGCCATCGGGGTTTCGCTATAGCCGAACGTGACACCGACAAATGGAATGCCGGCATTGCGGGCGGCGTCCCGGTCGGTAACGGAATCGCCGATCAAAATGGAACGCGCCGGCGACCCGCCGGCGCGCGTGATTGTTCCGTCCACATGGCCGGCATCCGGTTTGCGCACGGCAAACGTGTCGCCGCCGCAGATTGCCGCAAACCGCGCGTCCAATCCCAGATCCCCCAGCAGGCGGCGTGACAGGGATTCCATCTTGTTCGTGCACACCGCGAACCGCCATCCGGCCGCTGCCAGGCGGTCCATCAACGAGATTGCGCCGGGATAGGGACGTGTGTCCCGGCTGATGCGCGCTTCATAGTGAAGCAGGAAACGGTCGAACAACCGGTCGACCGTGCCCGTGTCGGGCACCCGTCGGTTCAGCGCGAATGCGCGTTCGATCATTGCCCGGGCACCATGGCCGATCACCTTTCCGACGTCGTCGGGCGCCACCGTTGCAAGCCCTTCGGTCGCGATGATGGCATTGAGCGAGGGGATGAGATCGCGGGCGCTGTCGACCAGCGTACCATCGAGATCGAACAACAGGAGTGGTTTGGTCATGATCCCGCGGTACCGGTTTGCGCCGTTTGCGGCAAGATGCGTTGGCGATTCATTTCCCGATTGCGCCGCATTGGTGGCTGCACGGCGGCAGGGCCGATTGCCGGATGACAGTTCGCGGCAAGTTTCGTAAAGGTTCGCTGCACCAAATCCGCGGAGGCCCGGGCAATCCGGTTCGCCGCCACGGATGGATATCGAACGTCGGGTTGTTGCTGCAAATGTCGGATGACAGGAAGCGAAGCGCCGCACTGGCTGCGCTGGAGCATGTGGAAGAGGGGATGCGGCTCGGTCTCGGCACCGGATCGACCGCCGCCTGCTTTGTCGAGGCGCTCGGTCAACGGGTCCGTGATGGCCTGGCCGTGACCGGTGTTCCCACATCGGCGCAGACCCGTGACCTCGCGATCCGTTGCCGCATACCGTTGACCGATCTCCACGCCACCCCCGAACTGGACCTGGCCATTGATGGCGCCGACGAAATCGGCCCCGGCCTTGGATTGATCAAGGGCGGCGGCGGGGCATTGTTGCGGGAGAAGATTGTCGCATCGGCCTCCGCTCGCATGATTGTGATTGCCGACGACAGCAAGCTTGTCGAAAGGCTGGGCGAGTTTCCCCTGCCGGTGGAAGTCGTGCCGTTTGCCGGACGCGCCATCGTTCGATCCATCGGTCGTGCCGTATCCGAACTCGGCTTGAAACCACGGATCGAGCAACGTATGGGGCCGGGCGGACCGTTTGTCAGCGATGAAGGCAACCACATTCTTGACATATCCTGCGGTCCTATACCCGATCCCGATATACTGGCATCGCGCCTTTCCGGGCTGGCCGGGGTCGTCGAACATGGTCTGTTTCTCGGCATGGCGGAATCGGCGATCGTGGCCGGACCGGATGGCCTTGTGCGGATCGAGGCGTGACGGAAACAAGCAAATCCGCTAACCACTCGACGGATGAACCGGCCAATGGCCGTCAGGAGAGAAAATCATGGTTCGTATTGTAACCGCCGCACTGATTGCTGCGGCAACCGCGTTCGCCACATCCTTGAACGCCGTGGCCCAGGAGCCCGATTTGCAGGCGCTGGAGCTTGCAAACGAAATTATGGCCTTGAACGGTACGCAGGATGCGATGAATGAGATCCTCCCCAATGTCGCCGATGCCGCCAAGACTACCCTTATTCGGACCAATCCGCAGATGCAGCTAGGGATAATCGAGATTGTCGATCGAAATGCGCTTGAACTGGTTGAGCGCCGCCGCGATCTCGACGCCCGAATCACCCGGTTGTGGACCCAGGCGTTCACGAAAGAGGAATTGCAGGAGATCGTGGCCTTCTACAAGACCCCGACAGGCAGGAAATTTGCCGACCGGCAGCCGCTGATCGCACCTGCGCAGGTGCGCATCGCCGGTGAGTGGTCCAACGAAATCTCCGAGGAACTGGCGCGCCGCGTCCAGGAAGAATTGCGGCTGATGGCCGCTGCCGAACGCAAGCGCCTGGAAGCCGGGCCATCCAAGCCCAAACAGTAGCGGCCGGCGCCGTGGCCCGGTTCGACTATGATCTTTTCGTCATCGGGGCAGGTTCCGGTGGCGTTCGCGCCGCGCGTCTGGCGGCCGGCGCCGGCGCCCGTGTTGCGGTCGCCGAGGAAGATCGCGTTGGCGGAACATGCGTCATCCGCGGCTGCGTACCGAAAAAGCTGTTCGTATATGCATCCCAGTTTTCCGAAACCTTCAGCGAAGCAGGCGGATTCGGCTGGAACGTCGGCGTGCCGGTATTTGACTGGCCGACGTTGAAAGCCAACAAGGATAGAGAGATCGCCCGGCTCGAGGCGGCCTACCGGCACAACCTGGACCGCGCCGGCGTCGAGATAATCGATTCCCGCGCCGAGTTGGCCGGGCCGCAGCAGATCAGGCTGGTCGCCCAGGACCGGACCGTCACCGCCGAGCGCGTGCTGATAGCGACCGGCGGCAGGGCCAACAGCCATCCCGCGCTGCCGGGCCACGAACTGTGCATCACCTCCAGGGAAGCCTTTGATCTGGAGCGGCTGCCCGGACGCATTCTTATCGAGGGCGGCGGTTACATCGCCATCGAGTTTGCAGGGATATTCAACGGTCTCGGCGTCGAGACCACGATTGTATATCGCGGGATGGAGGTTTTATCTCGTTTTGATAATGACTTGAGAAAGCGTATTCACAAGGAATATGAACAAAATGGCATAACGATCCGGTGCCATCAGGTTGTGGAGCGCGTGGAACGCCGGAATGGCGGGCTGCATGTCGATTTGTCCGGCGGCGAGAGCCTGGACACCGATCTGGTCATGCTGGCAGTCGGCCGGGTGCCGAACACAGCGGGTTTGGGGCTGGAATCGGTTGGCCTTGAAGCGGACCGCAAGGAAGCCATTCCGGTCGATGCGTTCTCCAAAACGGCGATCGACAACATTTGGGCAATTGGCGATGTGACCGACCGCATGCAGCTTACGCCGGTGGCGATCCACGAGGCCATGTGCTTCGTCCAGACGGAGTTCTGCGGCAATCCCACCCGACCGGACTACGATTCGGTGCCGACCGCGGTGTTTTCGCAGCCGGAGATCGGGACAGTCGGTCTTGCCGAAGACGCCGCTCGGGAACAGTTTGAGAACCTCGATATTTACAAGGCGGCGTTTCGGCCCATGAAGAACACGCTGTCGGGCCATTCCGGCGAGATGCTGGCCAAGCTGGTCGTCGATGCCGATACCGATCGTGTGCTGGGCGCCCATATATTGGGCCACGGCGCCGGTGAGATGGCCCAACTCCTGGGCATTGCCGTGAAAATGCGGGCGACTAAGGCCGATTTTGACGCCACCATGGCCGTTCACCCGACCTCGGCGGAAGAGTTGGTCACCATGGCTGAGCCGAGCGAACGCGTACGGGCCGGCGCTACGGTTGCCGCCTGATATCCGGAGCCGAGCGCCCGATGGCCCATTTCGCCTGTTTTGGTTATGGATCGCTTGTCAACACGCAAACGCTGCACGACCAGGTGCGCGTCCGACCGGCACGGATAACGGGCTGGCGGCGGGCCTGGCGGGTAGCCGGGTCGGCCCCGACCGGCAATCGCTGCTCGCTTGCTGCGGTGCCCGATCCCGATTGCCACATCCTGGGCCTGGTTGTCATGCAGCACATTGACCGGCGCGCCGACATGGACAAAAGGGAAGGATGGTACACCACTTCGCCGCTAGCCGACGACCGGATCGACTGGCTCGAACCGGCGCCGGACGATTGGCCGGAGTTGCCCGATCCTGTCGGGATTTTTGTCGCCAAACCGGTCCATGCCCGCACCGGAGACGCCGAATATCCCGTCATGCTGTCCTATGTCGACACCGTGATCGCCGGGTATCGTGATCGTTTCGGCCAAGAGGGCGTTGATCATTTTCTCCAAACCACCGCCGACTGGCATGTGCCGATCCTCGATGATCGCGCGGCGCCCAGCTATCCCCGCGCCGTCAACCTGTCCAGGGCCGAACGGGATTACGTCGACCATCATCTTGGCGCACTTGGCGCGAATGTCGTCGGGCGCAGGGGCGCCTGAACCACCGGAGTTCCGCCCGAAGGCGCGACCGTCCTCAGGTTCCTTCCACGGTTTCGGCGATCAGATGATCGACGACGGCCCGCAGGGCGTCCCGCTCCGAGCGGCCGTCGTTGATCGCCATGTCGTAGACCCCCAACTGCCGGTCGGCACTGGTCCCGGTTGTGGCGATCAGGTTGGCGCGCGCCACCTCGTTCACGCAACCCAGCGCTTCGGCATCCTCGCCGATCAGGTCCATCAACTCCACCATGAGATCGGAAAAAGCGACACTTTCGCCGATGCCGAAATCGATCATGCTGCCTGCCGCGCCATGGCGTTGGGCAAGCCACCGGTTTTCGGCGATCAGCGCCCGTTGATAGTTGCGCCAGCGCTGGTTGCGCCGTCGCAGCCGCCACAGCATCCGCGTCAGGCAACGATAGATGGCGGCGATCATCAGCGTATCGTCGAGCCGCGTGCAGACGTCGGTGACGCGCATTTCCAGTGTCGGAAACCGTGCCGACGGCCGCAAATCCCACCAGATCTTCGTGCTGTCCTCGATCATCCCGGCACGCACGATCACATCGACCGTGCGCTGATATTCCGTCCAGCTAGAGAAGCTTTCCGGTAATCCGGTGCGGGGCAGCTCGTTGAAAACGGAAAGCCGGTAGGATTTCAGACCCGACTTGCGGCCCTGCCAGAAGGGTGACGACGTGGACAGGGCCAGCAGATGCGGCAGGAAATAGGCGAGCTGGTTGTAAAGGTCGATGCGCAGATCGTCGTCTTCCACGCCGACATGCACATGCATTCCGCACACCAGGAGCCTGCGAACGACGACCTGGAGATCCTTGGCCAGTTCGTTGTAGCGGTCCCTGTCGGTATTAAGCTGTTGTGTCCAGGTGGCGAATGGATGGGTTGAGGCCGCAATCGGCGCCAGGCCGTATCTCTCGGCCTCCCTGGCGATCGTTCCGCGCAGATGGGCAAGATGGCCGCGCGCCTCCGTCAGCGTCTGGCAGACCGGCGTGTCGATCTCGATCTGGCAACGCAGGAACTCCCGCGTCACCTGGCCGCCGAGAAGATCCTCGCATGATGCCAGAAATTCGGCTGGCGGATCGGTGCACAAATCCCGGCTCTCTCGGTCGACGAGAAGATATTCCTCCTCTATCCCGATCGACAACGAAGGTTCGGCGATGCTCATGGGCGCGTTCCCTGACTGGCTGCCGGCAATAATCGTTCACACAAGGTTTTCAAGCAATCGCCCGATTGTCCAGGCGAGCGCCGCTGCCCCCATGCCGATCACCGTTGTTTCGAATCCCGATACCAGCCAGCTCCGGTTCGACCACCGGCTTTTCAGCGCGCCGATGGCAAAGAACACGACGACCGTCGCCGCTGTGGCAATGGTCGGCGCCGCCGGCAGGTATAGAAAGAACGGCAGCAACGGGACGCTGCCGCATGCCATGAATGCAATGAATGTGAACCAAGCCGCTTTTGCCGGTGAGCGCTCGATGGCGGAAAGACCATGTTCCTCGGCCATCATTGTCGACAGCCACAAATCCTTGCGCGACGTAATTGCCGCCACGATCGCCTCCAGTTTGTCGCCGGCCAGTCCCTTTGCCGCAAAAATCTGCCGGATCTCCTCCCGCTCACCGTCCGGATCGTCGCGAATATGGGATTCCTCCGCTGCCCTGATGCGCTGATAATCCTCGATCTCCGCGCGGCTGCCGGTGAAATTGGCTGCCGCCATGGAGAAACCGTCCGCCAGGATATTGGCCGCCCCGAGGATAATCACCACGCGCGCCGACAGGTCCGCGCCGATGGCGCCGGCGACAATCGCGAATGTGGTTATGGCGCCATCGATACCGCCATAGACCCAATCGCGCAGATAGTTGGCTTGTGGGCCAAGGGCGAGCCGCTTCGCGATCGCGTCCGGCGTATGGCTGTGATTGATATCCATTGCTTCTCCCCAATCGGCCTGGGTGCCGGTCGACCAGCCTGATATTGCTGTCTGGAACCCTGCGGTCAAACTGGTTATAAGCCGCAGCCAGAGCGCAAGGGGCCGTGTGGCCGGACAAACCGGACACATTGGCGGTCAACCGGTGCCATTGAACGGCGCCGGAAGCGATGGTGCCTGGCCCCGGCGGCGGTGATGGACCCGGCGCCACACGCAACGATGGGAAGAAAAGAGTTGGTCCGATGAGTAACAAGTGGACGCCGTCCAGCTGGCGCGAAAAGCCGATTGTTCAGGTGCCGGATTATCCCGATCCTGAACGCCTTGGCACCCTGGAAGACCGCCTGGCCACTTATCCGCCACTTGTATTTGCCGGCGAGGCCCGGAAACTCAAGGCGGCATTGGGCGATGTGTCGAAGGGCAGGGGATTCCTGCTCCAGGGCGGCGATTGCGCGGAAAGTTTCGCCGAGCACGGGGCCGACAATATACGCGATTTCTTCCGCGTGTTCCTGCAGATGGCGATTGTCCTGACCTATGGCGCGAAATCGCCGGTCGTCAAAGTTGGCCGGATCGCCGGCCAGTTCGCCAAGCCGCGCTCGGCCCCGACAGAAAATGTCGATGGCAAGGAACTGCCCAGCTACCGCGGCGATATCGTCAACGGCATCGATTTTTCCGATACGTCGCGGCTTCCCGATCCGGAGCGTCAGGAGATGGCGTACAGACAGTCGGCGGCAACACTCAATCTGTTGCGCGCCTTCGCCCAGGGCGGGTTCGCCAATCTGGAGCATGTCCATCGCTGGATGGTCGCCAATGTCGCCGACAGCCCGCAGGCGGAGCGATACCAGCAACTGGCCGATCGGATCAGCGAGTCAGTGGCGTTCATGAGCGCAATCGGCATAACATCGGAAAGCGCCCCGGCTTTGCGCCAGACCGAATTTTTCACCAGCCATGAAGCGCTTTTGCTGGGTTACGAGCAGGCGCTGACCCGTGTCGATTCCACCACGGGTGACTGGTATGCGACCTCCGGCCACATGATCTGGATCGGAGACAGAACCCGTCAGCCCGATCACGCCCATGTGGAGTATTTCCGCGGCATCCAAAATCCGATCGGCATGAAGTGCGGTCCGTCGCTTGAGCCCGATGGCCTGATCCGGTTGCTGGATATCCTCAATCCCAAAGACGAGCCTGGCCGGATCACGCTGATCAACCGTTTTGGCGCCGGCAAGGTCGGCGAGCATCTGCCCGCCCTCATTCGTGCTGTCGAACGCGAAGGCCGGACAGTTGTCTGGTCGTGCGATCCGATGCACGGCAACACGATCAAGGCGGCAACGGGCTTCAAGACGCGGCCGTTCCAGGCGATCCTTCAGGAGGTGCAAGAGTTCTTCGCCGTGCATGAGGCGGAAGGCACCCACCCCGGCGGATTGCATATCGAGATGACGGGCAAGAATGTGACCGAGTGCACCGGCGGTGCCTATGCGATTTCCGACGACGATCTGTCCGACCGCTACCATACCCATTGCGATCCGAGACTGAACGCCGATCAGGCGCTGGAGCTCGCTTTCCTCGTCGCCGAAAGGCTGAATCGCGGCGACCAGGCGCACGCTGGCAACCAGGCGGCCAGGGCCTAGCGGACCACGGGCGATGTCGAAACCGTCGCGGCTGACCGGCCGGTGCAACTGCGGTGCGGTGACGTTTCGTGCCGAAGGCCCGTTTCGGCCGCCCCGGGCATGCCATTGCACATCCTGCCGCCGCCAGTCCGGCCATTTCCTGGCTGCGACACAGACCGATCGCGACAAAATCACGATCACCGGATCCGGCGAACTGGCCTGGTTCCGGGCCAGCGACGACGCCAGGCGCGGCTTCTGCCGGACCTGCGGTGCGCACCTGTTCTGGGAGCGGAATGGAAGCGATCGGACATCGATTTTCATGGGTTGCATCGACGCGCCCACCGGCCTTGTTCTCGCCGACCATATCTATGTCGCCGAAAAGGGCGACTATTATCAGATCACCGATCACCTGCCGGTGTTTGCCGGACCGGTGCGCAACGGCACCTGAGCAGGCCAGGGTGGTCGTCGCGTGGCGTCCGGCACCGACCGATTTGGTCTGCGCTTCAGGTCGGCCGGCGCCGCGGAAACGAGCGCCCGGAAAGGGCCGGATTTGCTGATTGCCCGGGTCGTCGGGGTGTTCTAAACCCGCGCGACGGCAATTTCACGGTTCGGCACCCCATGACGGTTACGCTGAAAATCGCAGTCGGCCAACTCAACCCGATCGTCGGCGACATCGACGGCAACCTGCAACTCGCACTGGCGGCCTGGCAGGATGCTGGCGCCATGGGTGCGGACCTGCTTGTCCTGACGGAACTCTTCATTTCCGGATATCCGCCCGAAGACCTGGTTCTGAAGCCGGTATTCGTAACCGCCTGCCAGGACGCCGTGGCCGAGCTGGCCCGCCAGACAGGCGACGGACCGGCGATCATCATCGGCAGTCCCTGGCGCGACGGCGACAAGGTGCACAACGGAATCGCGCTCCTCGACGGCGGTGAAATTTCCGCTGTGCGGTTCAAGGTCGAACTGCCGAACTATGGTGTGTTTGACGAGGCGCGCGTGTTCAAACCCGGTCCGCTGCCGGGCCCGGTCGACTTTCGCGGTGTCCGCATCGGCATGCCGGTCTGCGAGGATATCTGGGTCGAGGGTGTGGTGGAATGCCTGAAGGAGACCGGCGCGGAAATCCTGATCACACCCAACGGTTCGCCCTATTGGCGGCAAAAGGCCGGCGAACGGCTTCAGGTTGCCGTCGCCCGGGTTGTCGAAACCGGTTTGCCGATCGTCTACGCCAATCAGTTCGGCGGGCAGGACGAGCTTGTGTTCGACGGCGGCTCCTTCGGCCTCAACGCCGACCGGACGCTGGCATTCCAGATGCCGCAGTTTCGCACCGACATCGCCATGACGATCTGGCAACGGCCCGGCGCGGCGGGCGACGGCGCCTGGCGCTGTGTCAACGGCCCGGCGGTTGATCTGCCTGAAACGGAGACCGCCGATTGGATGGCGACCGTCATCGGCCTGCGCGACTATGTGGACAAGAACCATTTTCCCGGCATCATACTGGGCTTGTCGGGCGGTATCGATTCGGCCATCTGCGCGGCCATCGCCGTCGATGCGCTGGGCGCCGATCGCGTCCATTGCGTGATGTTGCCCTATCTCTACACCTCCGGAGCCAGCCTTGAAGATGCCGCCGCCTGCGCCGCTGCGCTCGGCGTGCGTTATGACACCGTGCCCATCGCCGACGCGGTCAACGGATTTTCCGGCATGCTTGCGCCACTTTTCGAAGACCGCGAGCCGGATATCACCGAGGAAAACATACAGTCGCGTGTTCGCGGCACGGCGCTGATGGCGTTGTCCAACAAGTTCGGTGACATGCTGGCGACCACCGGCAACAAGTCGGAAGTCTCGGTCGGTTACGCGACCATCTATGGCGACATGAACGGTGGCTTCAATCCGATCAAGGATCTCTATAAAACCGAGGTGTATCGGCTTGCCCGCTGGCGCAACGAAAATCACCCGGATGGTGTCCTCGGGCCGCCGGGCATCGTGATCCCGGACAATATCATCGACAAGGCGCCGACCGCGGAGTTGCGCGAAGACCAGACCGATCAGGATTCGCTGCCGGAATACGAGGTGCTCGACGACATTCTGGAATGCCTGGTCGAGGGTGAGATGAGTGTCGCCGAAATTACCGCGCGCGGCCATGACCGCGCCACCGTCACCAAGGTGGAACGCCTGCTTTACATCGCCGAATACAAGCGCCGGCAAGCCGCGCCCGGCGTCAAGATCACCCGTCGGAATTTTGGCCGGGACCGCCGGTATCCGATCACCAACCGGTTTCGGGATCGCACATGACGGCAACGCCACCGATCACGCGCTTTGCGCCTTCGCCGACGGGCGAGATCCACGTCGGCAATGCCCGCACGGCACTTTACAACTGGTTTTTTGCAAGGAATGCCGGCGGCTCATTCGTGTTGAGGTTTGATGACACGGATCCGGAACGCTCCACGGCGGCCTTTGCCGCTCAGATTGCCGAAGACCTCGCCTGGCTCGGCATCGTGCCCGATCGTGAGGAACGGCAGTCCGCCCGCGCCGGGAGGCATGATGCGGCGGCTGCGAAGCTGAAGGATGCCGGACTTCTCTACCCCTGCTACGAAACCTCCGAAGAGCTTGATCGCCAGCGCGCCCGCCAGCGCGCCCGTGGCCGGCCGCCCGTATATGACCGCCGGGCCCTGAAACAGAACGAACAGGAGCGGGCCGAGCTGGAATCGGAGGGGCGGAAACCGCATTGGCGCTATCTGCTGCCCAACCATGATGGCGATCCCTTCGCACCCACCCGCACGGACAGGCAATGGGATGATTTGTTTCGCGGACCCCAGCACATTGACCTTTCTTCGATGTCCGATCCCGTGCTGATCCGGCAGGACGGCAGCTATCTGTACACCCTGCCTTCGATTGTGGATGACATTGATCTGGGGATTACACATGTCATTCGCGGTGACGATCATGTCACCAATACCGGTGCGCAAATTGCCCTGTTCGAATCGCTCGGTGCCTCCCCACCGCGTTTCGGCCACCACAATCTGCTTCAGGACGAGGCCGGCGAAGGTCTGTCGAAACGCAAACGCGCGCTGTCTGTCCGGGCACTGCGCGAAGCCGGCTACGAAAGCCTGGCTGTTGCCACGCTGGCAACCTTGATCGGCACTGCCCAGGCGCCACGCCCGGTGCAGGACATGGCGGAATTGCAAACGCTGTTTGATCCGACCGCGGTCGGCAGGGCGCCGGCCCGGTTTGCGGCGACGGAACTGGCCCATCTCAACACGCGCATCCTGGCGCAGACGCGCTACAGCGACATCGCCGCCCGGCTGGGCGACATGGATATCGGTGGCGGCGAAGCCTTCTGGCTGGCCGTCCGGCCCAACATCGAACGCCTTGCCGATACGAAAAGGTGGTGGGCGGTCGTTGCCGGACCGGTGACCCCCGACATCGACCCGGAAGACGCCGACTTCCTGCGCACCGCGGCAAGCCTGTTGCCGGACGGTGATCCGGACGAGAACACATGGAAGGAATGGACGACCGCGATACGCGAGGCGACCGGCCGCCGCGGCAAGGCGCTGTTTTCGCCATTGCGGCAGGCACTGACCGGCCTCAGTTCGGGACCGGAACTAGCAGCACTTCTTCCCTTGATTGGGCGCCCCAATATTCTGGCCCGACTGTCCGCACGCGGCCCGACTGGGCCGTGAGCGTGTCATTGGTTGCCACTGCCCGCGGCACGAATCTGCCGAAGCGATTGAGGACGGTTTCCGGATCGGCGGCCAGTCCGGGGCGCGACAGGGGAACAGGAATCCGCGTTTGCCGTGCGGCCGGTCGTGCCTGCGTGGCCAGGTCCGTGTAGCGCAACGCAGGCCCGATCCGGCACGAGCAGGTCTTGTCGTAGACTTCCCTGTATCGAAACGCATTGGGAAGATCGCCATAGGCCTCGCCGGCAAGCGAAATCATACTCTCCGATTCGCCGCTGGTGTTGTGATAGAACAGGTCGACCTCGGCGCCCGGGCACATGTTTTCGCACATCGCCTCGTCGGCAGGAAACCGCCGCCGACTGGTCGAAAAACTGATCGGGAAATAGTATCCGTCACATGTCCGCACGCACAAGGTGCGATACCGTCCGCTGTTCGGCAGCACCTCACCCACGAAGATATCGTCGCCGCGCAGCCAGGCGAACCGTCCGGCAAGAGTGCAACGTTTTTGGCGCATGAGTTCGCGGATGCGGGCGATCTGGGCACGATTTGCACCGCCACTGCCGCCGCGCTTCGCCCGGTCGCGCTTCTGTCGCAGTGCCGCGAGATTTGCCTTCATCTTGCGGATTTTGGGCACCAGGGATTTGCATTCCGGCTGCGGTTTGCGCCGGAAAAACAGAAAGCCCCGGCCCGAGCAGCTTGCCCGCCGCGCCTGGCCCTCTGCGCGCGCCAGAACACGGGTCTGTTCGCGGATCGCCCGGTCGTAGCGCGCCGCCTCCGGCGAGGTGCCGCCGCCGCCCAGGCGCGCCAGCGTGTTTGTCAGGTCACGGCAGGATTGCGCAAAGGAAACGTCGCTGGCCGCCGTCAGGGACGCGATCAGCAATACGCCTGCCAGGATCGGTACTCGGTGCCGCAATTCATTCTCCGGCTTATGCCGTTTCGGATCGAACTTCGCCGCCCCGCCCCCCGCGCCAGCGCCGATCCGATTCAATTGACGATTCAATGGTATCACAACGCACTATCCCGACCCAATCGATCATGCCAGCCGGCCGAAATCGCCGATTTTCCGTTGCCGATACCGGGACGGCCAATGCTTGTCCGCGGCCCGGGCGCCACAGCGAACGGACGGTTTACGGTTCGGTAGCGAATTTCAGGAACCATTCAACGGATCGGCGTGTCGGTCCCGATGTGGCCGACCAGTTCGACTTACCAGCCGAATTTCGCCATTTTGAGGCAGGGCAATGCAGGATCTGTTGGATTGGTGCGAGGATATTTTCGACGATGGCCCGCTGCGTCTTTTAATGCGCGTGGTGCTCGTCCTGTTCGGCCTTGCGGCAATTGTTCACGTCCTGAGCATGTTGAGTCTGACCGGGTACCGGTGGAGTGACGCGGGGCTGTTTCCGCGAATTTGCGACATTGCCTTTTCCGCGCTGTTCCTGATCGCCGTCGCTGCCATTGTCATGCGCAATGCGTGGGCAGTTCCGATCTGGATTGTGATCGCGCTGGCGCAGATCGGCCTGTTTGCCGCATTGCCCGAAAAATTCGCCGGCGCGACGTCGGAGATGATGGCACCGCAGACGATGATCTACACGCATGCAGCCCTGTTCGTTGCCTTCGTGTCGCTGCTGATCGCCCGCCGGTTCCGTTGAACGCCGGCACCGCCGCAAGCAGGTATCCGATTTCCGCCTGGCAGCGGCGCTTGCCCCGCTTTTCCCGGCGCACCCGATCCCTATATGGACAACAGCCGTCAGCATTCCGATGGCCGCTTAAGCCATAACCGGAGACCACCATGCCCGTCCTTCGTCTTGTCCTTGTCCTGATCGTGTTTGCTGCCGCGCCGCTGACGGCGGCAACGGCTCAGGAACCGGACCTGATTTTTCGCAAGTCGACCGTCTTCAAGCTTTTGACCCCGGATCACAAGCTTGCCACCTACGCGATCGACGATCCGTTGATCGAAGGTGTCGCCTGCCACTACACCGTTCCGGAGAAAGGTGGTGTATCCGGCATGCTCGGCGTGGCCGAGCAGGTCTCCGACATTTCGCTTGCCTGCCGACAGGTCGGGCCGGTCGCGTTCAAGGCGACATTTGAACAGGGTGATGATGTCTTTCGCCAGCGCCGGTCGATCCTGTTCAAGAAGATGCAGATCGTGCGGGGCTGCGACGTCAAGCGCAATGTACTGGTTTATGTCGTCTATTCCGACAAGCTCATCGAAGGCTCGCCGAAAAATTCCACGTCCACGGTGCCGATCATGCCATGGGGTGACAAGCCGGCGCCGGCATGTGCCGACTGGCTGAAGGAGTGAGAGACCCGCGCGGGAGCCCGCCGGTTACCCCGCTTTTTCCCCCGCTTCCACTGCCGCCAGCGCGGTCATGTTGACGACACCCCGCGAAGTAACGGAAGGGGTGAGAATATGAACCGGCGCCGCCGTGCCCAAGAGGATCGGACCGACATGCAACGCGTCGGTCATGACCTTGATCAGGTTGAGCGCGATATTGGACGCGTCAAGATTTGGAAAGACCAGGAGATTGGCTTCGCCCGTTAGCCGGCTTGTCGGCATGACGCGCTCGCGCAACGCCTCCGACAGCGCGGAATCGCCATGCATTTCACCATCGACCTCCAGATCGGGCGCGAGTTCCCACAACAGTTCGGTTGCCTTGCGCATCTTGAGCGCACTCGGCGTTTCCTGTGAGCCGAAATTGGAATACGACAACAGCGCTGCCTTGGGCGTGATCCCGAACCGCGCAATATGGCTCGCCGCCAACAGGGTCATTTCGGCGATTTCCTCAGCGCCGGGATCGTGCGTGACATAGGTGTCGGTCAGGAATACCGCGCCATATGTCGAGATCAGCAGACTGAGGGTCGACAGGTCCCGCACGCCGTCATCCACGCCGATGATACCTCTGATGTCCCGAAGTTGCTTCTGGAATCGGCCTTCCAGGCCGCACAGCAGCGCGTCCGCTTCGCCGCGATGGACGGCCAGTGCCCCGATCACCGCTTGATTGGTGCGAACGATCGTTCGCGCCGCCTCCGGGGGAATGCCCCGCCTGCCGACCAGTGCCAGATAGCTGTCGACATACGCGCGGTAGCGCGGATCATCCTCTGGATTGATAATCTCGAAATCGGTGCCAGGCCGGATCGCCAGTCCATGGCGGGCAATGCGGTTCTCGATCACCTGCGGACGTCCGACCAGAATCGGCACCGCCAGCCCTTCTTCCAGAACCACCTGGGTTGCGCGCAACACCCGCTCATCTTCGCCGTCTGAATAGATGACCCGCCGTCCGGTACCCATGCAGGAAGCGAAGATCGGTTTCATGATCAGCCCTGAGCGGAAGACAAACCGCGTCAGCCGGTCGTCATAGGCGGAAAAATCCTCGATCGGCCGCGTCGCCACGCCGCTGTCCATGGCCGCCCTGGCGACGGCCGGCGCAATCCGCAGGATCAGCCGCTGGTCGAACGGCGAGGGGATCAGATAGTCCGGCCCGAAATTGGAAAGGTCGCCGCCATAGGCTTTGGCGGCCACGTCCGAAGGCGCCTCGCGGGTGAGATCGGCTATGGCCCTGACCGCGGCGAGTTTCATGTCCTCGTTGATGTCCGAAGCACCCACATCCAGCGCGCCGCGGAAGATATAGGGAAAACACAGGACATTGTTGACCTGGTTGGGATAGTCCGACCGGCCGGTGCAGATCATCGCATCGGGGCGGACCGCCAGCGCGTCCTCGGGCAGAATTTCCGGGTTCGGGTTGGCAAGCGCCAGGATCAGCGGTTTGTCCGCCATCGCCGTGACCATATCCGCCTTCAGGACACCACCCGCCGAAAGGCCGACAAAGACGTCGGCGCCGCCGATCACATCGGCCAGCGTGCGGGCATCGGTTTTCTGCGCAAAGGCGGCTTTCCACTCGTCCATACCCGCTTCGCGGTCCTCATGGACAACACCATCGATGTCGGTGACCCAGATATTCTCCCGTTTTGCACCAAGCAGAAGCAGCAGGTTGAGGCAGGCAAGCGCCGCCGCGCCGGCGCCGGAGGTGACGATCTTCGCTTCGGCGATCGGTTTTCCGGCCAGTTCCAGCCCGTTGACGACCGCCGCCCCGACGATGATCGCGGTGCCGTGCTGATCGTCGTGAAACACCGGAATCGACATCCGCGCCCGCAGTGCCGCTTCGATCTGGAAACACTCCGGCCCCTTGATGTCCTCAAGGTTGATGCCGCCGAATGTCGGCTCCAGCGCGGCGACGACATCGACAAAGCGGTCGATGTCTGTCTCGTCGACCTCGATGTCGAAGACGTCGATGCCGGCGAATTTTTTAAACAGGACCGCCTTGCCCTCCATGACCGGTTTGGAGGCGAGCGGCCCGATCGGCCCCAGGCCCAGCACAGCCGTGCCGTTGGAGATGACGGCAACCAGATTGCCGCGAGAGGTGTAGTCCGATGCCGTTGCCGGATCGTCGGCGATGGCCAGACATGGCGCCGCCACCCCCGGCGAATAGGCAAGCGCCAGGTCGCGCTGGTTGCCGAGCGGCTTGGTCGCCTGGATCTCCAGCTTTCCCGCGCGTGGATGGCGATGGAAAAACAAGGCCTGTTCATTGAGGTCGCCCGTCTGGGGACGGGGCGGATGGGATTGGGACATGGCAGCCTGCGCTAGTGGATCAGCGGAAAGACTAGCAGACCGCAAGCCGGGGGAAACCGGCTTTTAACGCGTGCTCACCGGTAAAATGCCGTCCCCATGAACGCGCCGGACCCGTGGCCGAGCCGCTCGGCGCGTGACGGTACGTCCCGGGCGGTCACCGCCGAAGCGAAGACAAGCGCAGCCAACGCGCCGAAATAGAGAATACGAAACATGGCAATCCCCAACGCAATACACACCCCACCCGGTGCGCCATATGTGCCGGCGTGCCGTTGAACCCGCCGTGAAAGGTCCGTTCAACCGCGGTTCAAAAGGGTTAACGAATTCTGATCGTGCCGATAAGCAGAATGCCAAGCACGACGGCATTGAGAATGTGCCAGATCGAATGGGTGCCGGTCGGCAACGCATCGCACACCGGAATATCGAGCGTGCGAAAGGTTAGCGACACGGCAAAGACCGCCGCCGCAGCCAGGAGTGTCCGGCCGAACCCATGGTGGCGCGCATTGAGATAGGCACCGACACCGGCCATGGCGACAAGCGCCGGCGCATAACCCGCCGACCCCCCCAGCAGCGGTCGCGACAGGCCTTCCAGAACAAAGCTTGCGATAAGGAACACCGCCAGGCTGAGCGCCGTTCCCCACCGGCCGAGGCCGACGAAGCGGTGAAACACCAGCGCGAACATGGCGTAGATAAACACCGTGATCGGCAGAACATCGGCCAGCATCGACCAGCGGTTGGCGAAGGTATGGAAGAGAAAGGAGCCGACGCCGATGATCGCGACCAGGACGATGAGCCCCAGCACGGTTCGATCGTTTGCGTCAGCCCTGCGCCACGTGGCGTAGGCGCAAATAGCCGCAATCAGGAAAGCGGTGTTGGAGACCGCGTTGAACGGCTCGGCCCAGAAGGCTGCGCCGGTGCGCTCGCAATAAATGTCGACGGGTTGCGTCCAGTCCATACCGGAGGTTAGCCGATGTCGGTCCCGCGGCAAGGTCTGTCCGGTCACCATTTTCAGGCACCGCCCTTGACCTTTTCAGGCGCTGGCGCGATAAGCGCCGCCATGAACGGCATCGCGCGCCCTTCACGGGCCATTTGCATTTGCGGGATTATTATCAGCTAGCGGACAATCGCTGGCCCGGCCGTTCTCGTCCTTATGAAATTTGCGAACGAACGTCCCCGCCAGCGGCGAGGGATGGTCATGGACGGATTTCAGGGCTTGCGGCTCCACAATACGCTGACCCGGCAAAAGGAGGACTTTGTCCCCATCGATGCGGGGAATGTCCGCATGTATGTCTGCGGGCCGACGGTCTACGACTATGCCCATATCGGCAATGCCCGCCCGGTCATCGTCTTCGATGTCCTGTTCCGGCTGCTGCGGCATCTGTATGGCGCCGACCATGTCACCTACGTCCGCAACATCACCGACGTCGACGACAAGATCAACGCGCGCGCGCTGCGCGACCACGGCGATGCGATCGCGGACGGCGGCCTGACGCTGAACGAGGCGATCCGGCGGGTCACCGAGACGACCGCCCGCCAGTTCCACAAGGACGTCGCCGCGCTCGGCTGCCTGCCGCCGACATTTGAGCCGCGGGCGACCGATTTTGTCTTGCCGCGCGATGACGGCAAGACCGACATGGTGGGCTTGATTCAAATTCTCATCGAACGCGGCAAAGCCTATGTGGCGGAAGGTGAATCGGGCGCCGAAGTGTTGTTCGATACGGCCGCCATGGCCGACTATGGCGCGCTGTCGAAGCGGCGGCTGGAAGACCAGCAGGCCGGCGCCCGGGTAGCGGTGGAGGCCCACAAGCGCAATCCCGCCGATTTCGTGCTGTGGAAGGAATCCGGCCCCGACGAACCAGGCTGGGAGGCCGAGTTCGCCGGCCGGACCGTGCGCGGGCGGCCGGGCTGGCACATCGAATGCTCCGCCATGAGCGCGGCCTATCTGGGCGAGACCTTCGACATCCACGGCGGCGGGTTGGACCTGATCTTCCCCCACCACGAAAACGAGATCGCCCAATCGCGCTGCGCCTTCGGCACCGACGTCATGGCCAATGTCTGGATGCACAACGGCTATCTGGAGGTGGAGGGCCGCAAGATGGCCAAGTCGGAGGGCAATTTCGTCACGATCCGGGATTTGTTGGAGACCAGTACATTCGGAGGTCTGAAATGGCCCGGCGAGGTACTGCGGTTTGCCATGTTGATGACCCACTACCGCCAGCCAATCGATTTCAGTCTGCGCGCTCTTGAGCTTGCCGACTTGGCATTGCGCAGCTTTTCAGTCGTCGCGCACTCTACTGATGGCGAAGCCGTCAGCCCCAAATTCATCGAGCCGATGCTTGATGATTTGAATACGCCTAGTGCGATTGCCGAGTTGCACAGTCTCCAAAGGCAGGCGCAGGATCGCCAAAGAAAGATGATTGGAAAAATGTCATCTCCCGGCGCGAATCTGTCTGATTCGGATCTCCTGCCAGCCCGGCAATTGACAGCCGGCTTGGCGATGTTGGGAATTGACATCACCGCGTATGATCCGCGTTGGGTCGAAACCCAGACAGCCGCGAATTTATCTGACCGGCGGAAATTCAGCATCGATGCACTTATTTCCGCCCGCGCCGCCGCTCGCGCCGAAAAGGACTGGGCGGAGGCCGACCGCATCCGCGACGAACTCGCGGCGATGGGGATTGCGCTGAAGGACACCAGAAATCCCCAGACCGGCGAGACGGAAACCACATGGGAGGTCAGGCGATGAGTGCTGCAAACCCGTCCGCCAAGGGTCTTTCCGGCGGCTGCCAGTGCGGTGCGGTGCGGTTCCGCGCATTCGAGCCGGGACGGCCGTCGGTCTGTCATTGCCGCATGTGTCAGAAGGCCTTCGGCGGCTTCTTCGGGCCGCTGGTCAGCGCACCGGATGCCATCTGGACCCGTGGCGCGCCGAAATGGTTTGCCAGTTCCTCCGGTGCCCGGCGCGGCTTTTGCCAAAATTGCGGCACGCCGCTGGCCTATGAAACCAAATACGGGCTGGAACTGGCCATCGGCGCATTCGACGATCCGCAGGCCGTGGCGCCGGCGGTCCAGGTTAATGCCCGTGACAAGCTGGCCCTCTATGACGGGCTGAGCACGCTGCCGGTCCACGTCTCAGAGCCCGACGGCGAGTGGGAGCGCTTCATGGCCGGGCTGGCGAATTACCAGCATCCCGACCACGACACCGATGATTGGACGCCGCATGGAGCGGACCGATGACCAGGCAACGGCTTTACCTGTTTGATACGACGCTGAGGTGCCCGTTTGCGCGCAGCCGCGCAGCGCGCGAGCACAAACACAGCAAGGACCGCCATCCCGCGGCGACAGGCGGAGGGCATCATGTCTAGGCAACGGCTTTACCTGTTTGATACGACGCTGAGGTGCCCGTTTGCGCGCAGCCGCGCAGCGCGCGAGCACAAACACAGCAAGGACCGCCATCCCGCGGCGACAGGCGGAGGGCATCATGTCTAGGCAACGGCTTTACCTGTTTGATACCACTCTCAGGGATGGCCAGCAGACGCCGGGGATCGACTTTTCGCTGGAAGACAAGATCCAGATCGCGAAGATGCTCGACGAACTCGGTGTCGACTATGTCGAGGGTGGCTATCCCGGCGCCAATCCGACCGATACGGCGCTGTTTTCAAAAAAACGAACCGCGCGGGCCCGGTTCACGGCCTTTGGCATGACCCGCCGGGCCGGCCGCTCGGTGGAAAACGATCCGGGCGTGCAGGGTTTGCTCCAGGCCGATGCGGATGCGATCTGCTACGTCGCCAAGGCGTGGGATTATCATGTCAGGGTCGCGCTCGGGACAACCAACGCCGAAAACCTGGAGGGTATTGCCGCCTCGCTGGAGGCCGCCGCGGCTGCCGGCCGCGAACCCATGCTCGATTGCGAGCACTTTTTCGATGGTTACAAGGCCAACCGCGACTACGCCCGCGCCTGCGCGGCAACGGCGCTGGATGCCGGCGCGCGTTGGATCGTCCTTTGCGACACCAACGGCGGCACGCTGCCCGATGAAGTCGAGGCCATCGTCGCCGATATGCTGGACATCGTTCCCGGTGACCGGCTTGGAATTCATGCCCACAATGACACCGGTCAGGCTGTGGCCAATTCGCTCGCCGCCGTGCGCGCCGGCGTGCGCCAGATCCAGGGCACCCTCAACGGCATCGGCGAACGTTGCGGCAATGCGGATCTGGTGACGCTGATCCCGACCCTGATGCTGAAAAGCCCATACAGCGAGCGTGTTCAGACCGCTATCACCGATCAGGCGCTGGCGACGCTCACCCATGTCTCGCGGGCGTTCGACGAGATGCTGAACCGGGCGCCGGACCGCCAGGCCCCCTATGTCGGCGCATCCGCCTTCGCCACCAAGGCCGGGATCCATGCCTCCGCCATTCTCAAGGAGCCGGAAACCTATGAGCATGTTCCGCCGGAATCCGTCGGCAACGATCGCCGTGTCATGGTTTCCGATCAGGCCGGCAAGTCGAACCTGCTTGCCGAGCTGGCGCGCCTCGGCATCGAAGTCGACAAGGCCGACCCGCGGCTCGACGGCTTGATGGCGGAGATCAAGGAACGCGAGGCGACCGGCTATGCCTACGAGGGCGCCGACGCCTCGCTGGCGCTGCTGGTCCGCCGGCGCCTCGGCCGGGTACCGGATTTTTTCAAGGTGGAGAGTTTCTCGGTCAATGTGGAGCGCCGTTTCAATGCCCGCGGCGACTTGATCACCCAGTCGGAGGCGGTCGTCAAAGTCGATGTCGACGGACAACGCCGCATGTCGGTTGCCGAGGGCAACGGGCCTGTCAACGCCCTCGATCTGGCTTTGCGCAAGGATCTGGGAGATCTCAATGCGGCGATCGACGATCTGGAACTTGTCGACTACAAGGTTCGCATACTCAATGGCGGAACCGAAGCAATCACCCGTGTGCTGATCGAAAGCCGCGACGGAACCGGACGGCGCTGGTTCACGGTTGGCGTCTCCTCCAACATCATTGATGCCTCCTTCGAGGCATTGCTCGACAGCATCACTTACAAGCTGCTCGATCAAACCGGCGGCGAATCCAAGGCGCCGGCGACCGCCTGAGGAATTTCAGCCTAGAGCCGGCGGATGCGCGGCGAAGCGGCCGGCAGGTCGATCGCCTCCTGCGAGCGGCCCGCCACGGCCTCGATTAGGAGCGGGACAATGTCTTCGGCATGATTTGCCACAAGACCTGTGACGTCCATCGAATTGCGGATAAATCGCTCTTCGCGCATATGCTCCAGAAGGTCGATCAGCGGTTGCCAGAATCCGGCGATATTGGCCAGCAGCACCGGTTTTTCGTGCTGCCCCAGTTGTGCCCAGGTCAATTGCTCGACCAGTTCCTCCAGCGTGCCAATGCCGCCGGGCAGGGCCACAAAGGCTTCTGCGCGCTCGAACATGGCCATCTTCCGTTCGTGCATGTCGTCGGTGACGATCAATTCGGTGACATCTTCGAAAATGCGCTCCCGGTCGCGCAGGAAATCGGGGATGATACCGGTAACGTGCCCGCCCCGGTCCAGCACCGTGCGGGCCACCGTCCCCATCAGGCCGATCGACCCGCCCCCGTAAACGAGCGTGATCTCCGCCTCCGCCAGCATCCGCCCGAGGACGATCGCCGCCTCCGTATAGGCGGGATCTTCACCCGATCCGGAGCCGCAATACACGCAAACTTGTGATAGTTTTGCCATAGCGCGAGCCATGGCATTAGCCTAGATTCCCGTCAAGATGGCGCGGTCGACCGGCGACCGGATTGAGCAATTCGCTCCCGGCGATGCTTCGTTTCCGTTACAGCGTGTCGCATCGCCGCGAATAGTGTTGGAATTGCGGTTCCGCCGGAATAGATTCAACTGTGCACCCGGGGACGAATCCGGGTCGCGGGCGTCTGGAACATCGCAAATCCGAGACGTGGGAAACCAAGCGAGATCAACCTGGGCGATGACATGCCACTGCCGCTGCGATTTCTGATAGCCATCTTCTTGATCCTGGTTGCCGCCGGAGCGCTGGTTCTGGTCAAGAACGCAATTGAAGAACGGCGCGGTGAGACGGAGATCGCCGGCCTTGCGCCGGACGGCGAGCGTGAGGCGACAGAGGCTGCGGACACAGCGTCAGAAGGCACGGTGTCCGAAGACGCTTCCGAAGGCGCCGGCTCAGAAGGCGCGGCGGCCGAAGACTCAACCAGTGAAGACACTTCGGGCAAAGACGCCGGGAGCAAAGACGCCGGGAGCGAAGACGCCGGGGCCGATATGCCGGCGGCCAGTACGGACGGAACTTCGACAGAAGACGGAACCTCGACCGAACAGGATTCCGCGGACGCGCAATCGGTGCCGGGCGCCGGTGAGGCGGAATCGGCGCGCACGGAAACCGGCACCATGCCCGCCGATGAAACTGAACCAAAAGGACAGGCCGACTCATCTTCGACGACCGACGAAGGCGCCGACGCGCCGGCCGAGCCGGTTGAGGCCGGCGATGCCACCGGCCAATCGGCCACCGCGATGTCCGGCGAGGCGGCGTCCGGCACCGGCGCCGGCCAGCAAACCGCGCCCGCCAAGGATGCGCCTTCCGGCAATGCGGAAGTCGGCGAATCTGCACAGGCGGCAGCGACGGATTCACCGGATACCGCGACAGACGCCGCTGGCGAACCGCCGGCGGAAGCCGGCGATACGACGGGTGGCGAAGGTGCCGATACTGCAACCGCTGGTGCGCCGGCCGATGAAGCCGACAAAATGACCGCCGACACCGCCATGGCGGCGAAAGACGCGCCGGACGCCGGGGCGGCATCGGGCGGGACCGGTCCGGCGGGCGGAGCTGAAACGGAAGATGGCGATGGCGCCGAGCCGCCCGCGACGGCCGAAATGAAACCGGCCGGTGATACAGCAGCCGAACGCAGCGGCGATGCAATGTCGCAGAGTGGCCAGACAGCGGCCGCCGACAAGTCCGAAACCCCGATCGCCGAGGGTGCCGATTCCGCCAAATCCCAGCACCAGATGCAGATGGAGACGGACAAGGAAACAGACGTGGCGATGGCCGCGTCGCGGGAAGGCGAGGGAACATCGAGTGCCGGCCGCAATGTCACCGAGGTTGCCAAGACCGCGCCGGAGGCGTCCAATCTGGGCGCGCTCGACACGACGCCCAAATCGGTTGCCGAACCCGCTGACAATGTGTCCGCCGATCAGCCAGGTGAAGCCGGTGAAGCGCCGGCTCAGGTCGCCGCGGTGCCAAGGTTCGACGTGGTTCGCGTCGAGCCGACCGGCGAGGCGGTGCTCGCCGGCCGCAGCAGCCCGGGCGCGTCCGTGGAAATCCTCGCCAATGGCGTGGTCATTGCCGAGGCGAAGGCCGGGACCACCGGTGAATGGGTTGTGGTGCCCGACCGGCCGCTGCCGGCGGGTGCCAACGACATCACGGCCCGTGCCCGGTTGTCCGATGGTCCCCCTGTCGCCTCCGAGGAGCAGGTCGCGATTGCCGTGCCGGAGCGGCCGGACGGCGGCATGCTGATTATCCGGAATCGCCCCAATGCGCCTTCGGAGGTCATCGTCGACACCACCCGGCCCCCGGCATCCGATGCCGCCGCTGCGACTGCGGCCGGCGATGCGAAAGGCGAAGACGGCACGCCCGCAATACCGTTCGCCATAGAGGCCGTCGAGGCGGAAGAGGGGGCGGTTTTCGTCGCCGGCGCCGGGACGAGTGGCACGACTGTCCGCGTTTATGCCGACAATTCCCATCTCGGTGATGCAGTCGTCGGTGAGGGTGGGCGCTGGCTGCTGCAGGAGGACAAGGCCCTGCCGTTTGGCAACATGACCATTCGCGCGGATATGACAGCCGCCGACGGCACGGTGGTGTCACGGGCCGAGGTGCCCTTTACCCGGCCCCGCGAAATGGTGGCCGCGGCGCCGCGGGACATTGCGTCAGCCTCCGATCAGGCGGCCGGCGAGGCGGCGCCGGACGAAACGGATATGGCGGCTGCGGATCCCGCCGCGGGCGCGACGGTCAACGACCAGGCGACCGTGATCATACGCCGAGGCGACAATCTGTGGACGATTGCCCGGCGCACCTATGGTCGCGGTATCCGGTACACCACGATCTTTGAGGCAAATACCGACCAGATCCGCAACCCGCACCTGATCTTTCCCGGCCAGGTCTTCAAATTGCCCAGAGACTCAGACGATTCAGGCAATTAGCCGCCGGCCGCGACCGGGCGGCGGATTTCGACCGCCCGACAAGCGGGATCGTGTTTGAACGCGCCGGACAGGGCCGCACCGCCGGTTTGGGCGATTACGCCATATTCGCGGTTGCGGTTCCGGAATTTATATCGTATATCGTATATCGTCGATTAACGATTAATAGGCCCGCTGGAGATGACTGGCCAGGGGCGCCGGACATGCCGCCGCTGATGGCTGCAACGACGAAGGAGAGGGCGGATGGAAAGCCGGACGGGAAATACGCCATTGCCGAATCCCTGCCCGGACGGAGGCGATGACGGGATCGCCGACATGGCCAAGGCCCTTGCACATCCGGCCCGCTTGGCGATCCTGCGGACGATCGCCAAGCAGAGCCGGTGCAACTGCGCCCGGATTTGCGGCGATCTGCCGCTGGCCCAGTCCACGGTGTCCCAGCACCTCAAGGTGTTGAAGACAGCGGGCCTGATCCAGGTTGAGGCCGACGGCCCCAACTCCCGCTACACAATCGCCACACCGGCGATGACCGCCCTTGTTGATTCTCTTTCGGATCTGGCGCGCGGCCTGTGTGCCGACGACGGATCCTGCTGCGATGACATCGCGCCCGGGCAGCCTGTCAACAATGCCGGCCTTGACCGGGCGCCTTCCGGAAAAGCCAGCACATGAACAACCCGCCCAACGGCAAGCCGGCCATAACCGCTGATCGCGGCTCGACCTTCACCACCATCCGCAATCTTTGGCCCTATATGTGGCCGTCGGACCGACCCGACCTGAAACAACGGGTGCTGATCGCCTTCCTGGCCCTGATCGCGGCGAAGATTGTCACGGTGCTGGTTCCCTATTTCTTCAAATGGGCAACCGATCTTCTGGCCGGCGAGGGCGCCGGCCCGACGGTTCTCCCGGCGTTTTTCGCCGTGCCGTTGATGCTGGTCATCGCATACGGGGTCGGGCGCGTGCTCATGGTCGCGTTCAACCAATTGCGCGATGCGCTGTTTGCGCGCGTCGGCCAGCATGCCGTGCGGCAGCTGGCCTATCGCACGTTCGTGCACATCCACTCATTGTCGCTGCGCTTTCATCTGGCGCGGCGCACCGGCGGTCTTTCGCGGATCATCGAGCGCGGCGTCAAGGGCATCGAGACGATTGTCCGTTTCACCATCCTCAATACCGCGCCCACGGCGGTGGAATTCGCGCTGACGGCCGGCATCATCTGGTACCAGTTCGACTATCGCTACGTCATTGTTATCGCGATCACGATCTGGATCTATGTGTGGTTCACGGTTCGGGCCAGCGACTGGCGTATCACCATCCGGCGGGAAATGAACGAAAGCGACACCGACGCCAATTCCAAGGCGGTGGATTCGCTTCTGAACTTTGAAACGGTGAAATATTTCGGCAACGAACAGATGGAGGCGGAGCGGTTCGACAGGTCCATGGCGCGTTATGAAAGCGCCGCGACCCGGACCTGGACATCGCTGGCCTGGCTCAATCTGGGCCAGACGGTCATCTTCATCATCGGCATGGCGATCTGCATGATCTTCTCCGCCCGCGCGGTGGTTGCCGGCGAACAGACCGTGGGCGATTTTGTCCTCATCAACGCATTGCTCATGCAGCTCGCCATCCCGCTCAATTTCATCGGGTTCGTATACCGGGAGATCAAGCAGGGGCTTGCCGACATCGAGACCATGTTCGGCTTGCTGGCCGAGAAACCGGAGGTGGTCGACAAGACCGACGCCGGGCCTTTGCGGACCGGGGAGGGTGCGATCCGGTTCCAGGATGTTTCATTCGACTATGAATCGGACAGGTCGATCCTGAAGAACCTGTCTTTCGAAGTGCCGGCAGGCGCCACAGTCGCCATAGTCGGTCCCTCCGGCGCCGGCAAGTCGACCATTTCCCGCCTGCTTTTCCGTTTTTATGACGTGACCGGCGGCTCCATCACCATCGACGGGCAGGACATTCGCGACGTCACCCAGGAAAGCCTGCGCGCCGCGATCGGCATCGTTCCCCAGGATACCGTGCTCTTCAATGACACCATCGGCTACAATATCCGCTATGGCCATTGGCAAGCCGACGAGGCGGCGATCCGGGAGGCCGCCGGCATGGCCCAGATTGCCGACTTGATCGAAAATCTGCCCGCCGGCTACGAAACCCCGGTCGGCGAACGCGGCCTGAAACTGTCCGGCGGCGAAAAGCAGCGGGTCGCCATAGCCCGCACGATCCTGAAAAGCCCGCCAATCCTCATTCTCGACGAGGCAACATCCGCCCTCGACACGGCAACCGAGCAGGAAATCCAGTCCGCACTTGACCGCGTTGCGCAAAACCGCACGACGCTGATGATCGCCCACCGCCTGTCGACGGTGATCAACGCCGATCAGATCATCGTTCTCAAGGATGGCGAGATTGCCGAACGTGGCAGCCATGGCGACCTGTTGCAGGCCGATGGCCTCTATGCCGCGATGTGGGCGCGTCAGCGCGAAGCCGATGAGGCCGCCGAGCGTCTTCGTCGCACTCGCGAGCGCGACGCGGCATTCTTTCCCGAAGAAAGCCCCGGTGACACAGCCGGGCCGCTGCCGCCAATCGCCCGCCGCGGCTTTTCCGGGGTTTCCTGACCGCCGGGGAAATTACCGGCGGCCGGGTGTGGTTGATCAGCCGGCTATTCGGCCGCTTGCGGCAGTTCGGAGAATTCGTCGTCGTTGGCGGCGATCGGTTTCTTCTGCTCGATGCGCGCCTGGATCTGCTCCTCTTCAAGCCCCTGCCGTTTGCCGCCGCGCCGCCGCCGCCACTTGTCGGCCGCCGCCATGAGATTACAGGGAAGCGTCAGCAGAACCGGGACCAGTATCAGGGTCAGGACCGTCGAAAACGCCAGGCCGAAAATGACCGCGGTGGACAATTGCACCCACCAGATGGAGGTAATGCTGCCAACGGCGATGGTCTGATTGACGAAATTCAGGTTGATCTGGGTCGCCATGGGAATGAGACCGGCGATCGTGGTGATGGTCGTCAACAGAATTGGGCGCAGCCGCTGGGCGGCCGTCTTCAGCGTCGCCTCCCGAACCGGTACGCCATCTTCCCGGCGCATGCGGTTGTAGGTGTCGATGAGCACGATGGAGTTGTTCACCACTATGCCCGCCAGCGCGATGATGCCGGTGCCGGTCATGATGATGGAAAACTTCTGGCCGGTGATCACCATGCCGACCAGTGCACCGGACGCCGCCAGCACGATGGTCGTCAGCGTGATCGCCGTCTGGTAGAAACTGTTGAACTGGGTAATCAGGATGATCGCCATCAGGAACAACGATCCCAGCATCGCCCGCATGAGGAACGCGCCGGCTTCCTTCTGCTCCTCGTCGGCACCCCGGAACTTGAAGAAAATGCTCTCCGGCCAGGTCTGCGAGTCGAGCCAGGCTTGCAATTCGCCGACCTTGGCATCGACGGTCAGGCCATCGCTCTGATCGACGCCGGCCTTGACGCTCATCGAATACAGGCCGTCGCGACGCGAGATTGACGATACCTTCGGTTTCGCCACCCGGGTCACGAAATTGGTGATCGGAACCTGGCCGTTCGCCGTTTTCAGCTTTAGTTGGTCAAAGCGTTCCAGCGAGCGCTCATCTTCCGGCAGCCTGACGCGGATATCGATTTCGTCATCGGCGTCGTTGGGGCGGTATTTGCCGATCAGCACGCCGTTGGTGACGAGCTGGATCATGTTGCCGACGGAAGCGATGCCCGCCTGGAATCGGCCGGCTTCCTCCCGGTCGATCGCCAGTTCCCATTCAATTCCGGGAAGCGGGGTGGAATCCTCCACATCCAGAAGCTTGTCGGTGCCGTCGAAATGCTTTCGCACCCGTTTTGTCGTATCCAGCAACGTGTCGTAGTCCGTGGAGTTGATTTGCAAGGTGATATCCTTGCCGGTCGGCGGTCCGCCCTCGATCTTGCGCGGTTCCACGCGGATGCCGGGAAACCGCGCGGTCCGCTCGCGGATTTCCGCTTCAATCTGCTGCCAGGGGCGGCGTTGCGAATAGGTCACCAGCTCCAGGTTCAATTCGCCGATCAGGTCGGCCGGCTTGTCGTTGACGCCGCCGATGATCTGCGGGCCGCCGCCGCCGCCGTTCGGATAGGCGGTGGTGACCACATTGTCGACGCCCGACACATTGAGGATTTCGCTTTCCACCTGGCTGACCAGCGCCAGAGCTTCCCGCGCCGCCAGGTTGCCGCGTCCGGAAACCAGGATAACCGTCTGGTCCGGCTCCTCGTCGACGAAGAAATCGACGCCTTTGGAATGTTTGCCAAATCCGATGAAAATCGTCGCAACGACGGAGAAAATGACCGCCAGCGTGACGAGATTGCCCCACAGATTGTCGGTCAGTCCGCGAAGAAACCGCACATACCATCCGGTGAATCCCGGCAAGGTGTCCGGGTCCAGTGTGGCATCATGGGAGAGCATTTCTGCCAGGTTCTTGGTGGCCGGCTTGCGGCGGGCCGCCCGCCAATCCCGGATCCGGACGAACACCGGGCGCAGCCCGACAAACAGCGCGACGGCCAGCGCAAGGCCGGCGACCCCGGCCGCCGCCAGGGCAGGCGTTGCACCGAGAAAGCCCAGCACCGGCCGCAGGCCGGAAAACAGGACCAGGCCGCCGGCCAGCGCCGCGGCGCCGGCGACCAGCGCCGCGCCGTTCCGGTTCATGAAATACGCAATCTGCGCCGTCAGCGCGCCGGTCACCGGCAGGAACACCATCGCCGTCATCAGCGAGGCGGTCAGAACGATAATCACCATGATCGGCAGGTAACTCATGAATTCGCCCGACACGCCCGGCCACAGCAGCATCGGCAGAAACGCCGCCAGCGTCGTCGCCGTCGACGAGACCACCGGCCAGAACATCAGCCGCGCCGCCCGGATATAGGCTTCTCGCCGTTCCATGCCCTCCGCCAGCTTGCGATCGGCATATTCGACCACCACGATCGCGCCATCGACGAGCATGCCGACAGTCAGCACCAGTCCGAACATCACCATCATGTTGACCGTCATCCCGACGCCGCCGAGAATAAGGAAGCCCGTCATGAAGGATGTCGGGATCGCCAGCCCGACGAGCAGCGCCGAACGCAGCCCCAACGCCGCCAGCACGACGATCATCACCAATAGGATGGCTGTCATGATCGCCGATTGCAGCGAACCCAGCACTTCGTAGATGAAACTCGATTGGTCGAGCAGGAAGTTGACACGCACGGTCTCCGGCCAGTCCTTGGTCGCCGCATTTACGGCGTCGCGCACGGCCTGGTTGTTCTCGATGATGTTTGTGCCCAGCCGCTTGACCACCGAAAGCGCGATCGCCGGTTCGCCGTTGACACGGGTGAACGTGTCCGGGTCCTTGAATGTGCGGCGGATCTCGGCGACGTCGCCCAGGGTCACCACGCCTTCGCCCCGTTGCTTGATCGGGAGCGAATAGACGTCCTCGGCAGTCTCGATCAGTCCGGGCACCTTGACATTGAACCGCCCGCGACCGGTATCGAGAAATCCGGCCGGAACGAGCTGGTTGTTGTTGGACAGCGAGACCAGAAGCTCCTGCTGGGTAATGTCGTAGGATTCCAGCTTCGCCATGTCGATGAGGACCTCCAGGAGCTCCTCGCGGTGGCCACTGAGGTTGGCTTCCAGAACCGTCGACACGGCCTCGATCTCGTCCTGAAGGCGCTTGGCGAACGTGTACAGGGTTCGTTCCGGCACCGGGCCTGACACAGTGACGAAGATCGTCGGTTGCAGCGCGAAGTTGGTCTCCGTGATCACCGGCTCGTTTGCCTCGTCCGGCAATTCCGCCTTTGCCTGGTCGACCTTGTCGCGAATGTCGTTGAGCGCTTCGTCCTTGTCGAAATCGATATCGAATTCCAGGACGATGCCGGCATAGCCTTCTGCCGCGACGGCGGAAATCTCCTTGAGGCCGTCGAGCCCGCGCAGTTCCGTCTCCATCGGCCGAACCAGCAGGCGTTCGGAATCTTCCGGTGACACGCCCTGCTGGGTGACCGAGACGAAAAACACCGGCACGTCGATGTCGGGATTCGCCTCTTTGGGAATTGTCAGATAGGTGAAGAGCCCCGCAACGAGGATCACGACCATTATGGTCAGCACCGACCGCGGCCGGCGCAACACGCTGTCCAGCATGGATATCATTGGGCGAGCTCCGCTGTGCGACGGGGTTGCATGGGTGCGTCCGCGTTGCGCACCGGCACCACGGTCTGGCCGGCCACCACATAGTCCTGGCCGACGGTGATGATATCCGCCTTGTCCGGCAGACCGGAAACCCAGATGCCGTCGGCGCCGCTGCCGACGATCGCCAGCGGCAGAAACATCACCATGCCGTTTTCGTCGACAGCTCGTACGCCCACGCTCCCGGCGTCATCAAGCGTCAGGTAGGCCGAAGAGACCAGATGCGCGCGGGTCGGCGCAAGCGGCACGCTGGCCAGTGCGGTGATGCCGTCGCGAATTGAATCGTCGGCATTCTCCACATTGATCTCCACCCGGAAGGTTCGCGTCTCCGCGTCGGCCGAGGGCGCGATGTATCCGATGGTCCCGGACCGCGTTTCGCCCGATATGAACCGAACTTCGGCGGTCATGCCGGTGGAAAGCAGGCCGATCTCCCGCTCCGACACCTGTCCGATCACGGTCATCGGATCGCTGTCGATCAATGTCGCGCAGGTGCCACCGGTCTGCATCATGTCGCCGATTTCGGCGAGCGGGTCCTGGACGACACCGGCGACGGGCGCCCGCACCTCGGTGCGTTCCAGGTCCAGCGTGGCATCTGCGACGGACGCCTTCGCCGCATCGACTGTCGCCTGATAGGCAGGGATCTGGTTGCGCGCCACATGACCGCCGCTAACCAGGCGCAATCGCGCGTCGAGGTCGGTTTGCGCCTGAATCAACTGGGCTTTGGCCTGGGCGAGCCGCGCCTGCCGGGCGCCGCGTTCGATCACACACAGCACCTCGCCGGCCTGCACCCGGTCACCCTTGCTGAGCGGACGTTCCTCCAGGATACCATCGGTCTGGGCGCGAACCGCGACGATGGAATCGGCCTCCGTCCGTCCGCGGATTTCCAGCATTGCCCGGCGCTCTATGGCCTGGTGCGATTCCACCTGAACGCGAATTGCCGCACCGTTTTCCTCGCCGTTGCGTTCGGCGATCGACGGCGGCTGATTGCCCGGCTGCCCGCCAACGATCGTCGTTCCGGTCAGCATGTAGTAGGCGGTGCCTCCGGCCAGCGCCAGCGCCAGCACATAGGACAAGCGTATTTTCATGATCTTGTCTCGTTTCTCATTCCGCCGCCTCTGGGGCGCTCACAGCGCGCTCGGCGATATCTTCCAGTTCGTCACGGGAGGCCTTCAGGTTGTTCAGCGATGACGTGAAGCAGGCCAATCCGAGATTTACGGCCCATTGCGAGCCGGCGAATTCAATTCCGGTTCCCTCTTTCTCCGAGGCGATTTCATGCAGATGCGCGATCTCCCGCTCAAGATGTGCAATCTGGGTGTTCACCGCCCGGCTTACCACCTCTGGAGGCAAAATATGCGCGCAGATGGCGATCATCAGGAATTCCGATCTGTAGATATCCGGCGCCGGCGGCTCCTGCAGTGAATCAACGAATGCCTGCCGGCCGGAATCGGTAATCGAATAGATCTTCCGCGGCGGCTTGCCGGGTGTCGTCTCCTCGCGGAACGTCACCATTCCTTCCTGTTCGAGACGTGAAAGTGCCGGATAGATGGAGCCGAAGCTGGCATCGACAAAATGGCTGTATTTGCCCTCAATCGACAACTTTTTGATCTCGTATCCGGTGGCGTCGCCAAAATTGAGAATTGCCAGGCATAGGGTGCGGACGTTCATGTCAGGCCTTGTGCACCGGCCGCCGCCGGCGCTGTTGGGGTTTGCGAGTGATATATGCTCATCTGATATATATAATTCGGGTACATATCCAGACGAACATGAATGTCAAGTGAACAATGTCGGTTTCACATCGATGTGAACGCGGCAAGAAAAAACCGCCCGCTTGGAGGCGGGCGGCAAGGTGGCACCGGAATTTGAATGTGGCTGTGTGGGTCAGGTCCGGGTGAGACGGCTCCTCTTTTCTGCAGCGAGGGCAAGCCGTCGGTGCATCGCTTTCAGCTGAATGACCATTCGGTCGAAGAGCGCATCGTCGACACGGGACAATTTTTCGATCCCGCCGAACCGGTCTTCCCGCAAATCGGGATCATTGATTGTGTGCCCGGACATGGGGCGAACTTGACGGCCAATCGGTGCTGTTGGCAACGTTGTGTTGACGATGGCATGAACCGGTCGTTGATCGGATTTGTTCAATTTTCGGCAAATTTTCGCCCCGGTCCGGGGTAGATATCGAAAAAAGGACCGGGCAACCGGGGATAGGCGGCCCGACAAGCGGAATTCCATTGCCTTCGAAACCGCCCGCGGCATTATCGCGATTGTCGAATCTTGCGCCGGTGCGGACTGCGGAGGCGATCATCGGGCAACTCGGGTTGGGGCGCAATATGACATGCAGGCCGGAAGCGAAATTGCGCAGGCACTGTCGGCCGCTGGCCATCCTTGTCGTGGTTTGGGCGATTGCCATGGGTGCGGACTGCGTGTCCGCCCGGGACGCATCGCCCGGGGAAATGGAACCCGTGCGCCTTGCCCTGATTCTGCAGGCGGGGCTTCCGGCCGGGTTCGTATCCGCCGTTCTGGATGGTGCCGCGCAGGCCGCGCTGGAACAATCGGTGGATCTGATTGTCCGCAGTGGCGAGAAAAGCATGTCCGATGCGCTTGGTGTTGTTGCCGCTGCGCATGCCGAATCGCCGCTTGCCGGTATTGTCATGGCGGCGAACAGCCCCGACAAGCTTGTTGCAGCGCTGGTTCGTGTGGGCGAAATCGGAGTGCCGGCGATTACGATCGGCGCCGGCATGGATGTCGCCCGCGCCGCCGGGGCCGCCTTGCATGTCGGGCCGGACGACTTTGCAGCCGGCCGTGCCGCCGGCCTGAGGCTGCGCAACAACGGCGCGGTGGAGGCCACATGTGTCAAGTCACCGGCCGACACGATAGCTCAGGATGTGCGCTGCATGGGCCTGGGCGCCGGGCTGGCGCGGTCGGTGGCAATTCTCGTTCTTCCCGATCCCGGCGATGATCTGGCGAACGTCGCCGGACAACTGCTTGAAAACCGCAAGGCCGGTGATGCGTTGTTGTTCGCCGGTGCCAATCCGCTTGCCGCCCGAACCGCCAGCGATGCCGGGGCCGGAAATTCCGGGCCACCGATACCCGTGGCCGCCATTGAGCCCGATCGCGCCTTCCTGAACGGCCTCGGGCGGGGGCGCGGCGTATTTGCCGTGGATACCCAGCCGCACCTGCAAGGATATCTGCCGATTGTGATTCTTGCCCACGCGGCGCGGACAGGCGACCTGCCGACGTCTGACATTGCCACCGGGCCAAAATTCCTGACGCCCGACACCGTGGACACACGGCCAATGCCGATGCCGGCGGCGCGGCCATCGCGCGCCAGCGGCGGCGATAGCGGGATCAGTGATGAAGTCAATTTTATAGAAAACGCGACAACAGACTGACAAAAAACAGAAAAAAAGGAAAATATTCTGATATTTTACGTGTCGGAGCGCGACCCGGCGCTGTGTTAACGACAATCGGTAACCGTCTTCATTGAGCCGGTGTTAAGCGGCTGGGCGTATGCAGGACATGGCGGCAGATCTCGCCCTTGAATGCATGTAAAGGGATGGCGCCGTATGGATTTCGTATTCCAGCTTGCCTATCTGGTTGTTTTGGTCGCCGGGGGTATCTTCGCCTGGATCGGCTACCGGATGAACCAGAGGCGGCGTCGGGGCTTTGAAAGCCACTTCACGGTGAGGGCACCACGCCAATTGGTCTGGAACCTCCTTGTCCATGCGCATGGCCCGCAAAGCTGGCGGCCTGATGTGCTTGGTATCGAGGAAGATCCGGGCGAGCCGGAACTCTTCACCCACCTGTGCACCCACAAGGGACGCCCCCTTGCCATCGTTTTCCGGGTGCTCGAGGCGGTCTCGGGCGAAATCTGGATCACCCGATGCGAGAAGGTGGGCGACAATCCCCTGCCACTGGGCCAGCGCGCCTTCGCCGCCTGCCGGCTGACGGATTGCCCGGGCGGCACCCGCCTGGACATTCGCGAGGAGGGGGAGTTCGCGTCCTGGTTCGCGCTGGCAAGCTTTGCGATTGCCCAACGCTGCGCATATTGGCGGCTTAAACGTCAGGCGGAGGCCGAGTCCCGCAAACTCAGACGCCGGCGTTCGCTGTGGCCGCGTTTGCCGGCCGGTCCGGCACGTGCCGATACGAGCGCCGAGGTCCTTGCCGGGTTGGCATACCGAACCGTCGCGCCGGGATCCGGTCAGCTTTCGCCACCCTGGCACCTCGTCGCCGGCTCCGCCATCGCCATTGCGCTGATCACGGCACTGATGGGATGGCAGTACGGTGTTCTTCTGTTCACGCTGCTGACAATCATGGAATACGGCCACGCCTTCGCCCTCCGCCTGGCCGGCGAGCGGCCAACGATTGTCTCGCTGTTGCCGTTTGTCGGCGGCGCGATGGCCATCAACACCCGCCGGACAACCATGGCGGACGAGGCGTTGCGCGCGCTGTCCGGTCCGGCCAGCCTGGCCGGCCTGGTTGTTGTCCTTGCCGGCATCGGAATTCTCGCCGGCGATGGCGTCTTCGCTGACAATATCCGCATGGCCTCGTTGTTCGCTGCCGGTATCGTCGCGGTCTTCCTGCTGCCGTTTTATCCGCTGAATGGCGGGTGGCTGTTCGGCGCGCTGAAATCCAGCCTGCCGAATGAGGTGTTCATCGTGCCGGCGGTCGTCGCGTCCAGCATCGTCCTCGCCTGGAGCGTGGCGACCGGCGCACTCGTCGCCGCTCTGCTGTCGGCCGCTCTGGTCCATGAAATGATATCGCCGGCGACAGGTCAGGTTGTCGCCGACGGATCATTGACGGCGCGCCGCGCCCTTGCCGTAACCCTGGCCTATGGCGGGCTCAACCTGATCGCTCATTCCACAATCGCGGCCTATATCGTCTGAAGCGGCGCTGCGGGACCGTCCTGGCGGCGGCTGTCTCGGTGCTGGCGCAGGTGAACGGATCCCGCGCCTGTCCCTTTGCGATCCTGCCGATTCCGGATAGAAAATCAGGCATTCGGACCCCGGCGGATCGATGGCCCGGGGCCGGGGATGGAGCGGCCGGGGATGGAGCGGCCAGGGATGGAGCGGCCAGAACATGAAGCCGGCAGGCAGCCGATATCGGTTTGGTGTTTTGGATGACGGGACCGGCGTGGAAGCCGTCGTCATCGGCGCCGGCGATATGAAGGCGGTCTGCCTGACCTGGGGAACGGTGATTCAGGATCTGCGCCACGCTGCGCGCTCCTGGCCACTGGTGCTGGGCCTGACCCGCATGGGCGACTACGTGGAAAACCGGGGATTTCTGGGTGCAACGGCCGGCCGGTTTGCCAATCGCATCGCCGGTGCAACGTTCGAGCTCGATGGAACAACCTACCGGCTGGACGCCAATGCGCCCGGCGGCCACCATCTCCATGGCGGTCTACCGAGCTTCGGCC
This sequence comes from Afifellaceae bacterium, assembly GCA_965216515.1. Lineage (GTDB taxonomy): Bacteria > Pseudomonadota > Alphaproteobacteria > Rhizobiales > Afifellaceae > CAXMRP01. The sequence continues at coordinate 344,600 of OZ244173.1, forward strand.
GGCGAAACTGGCGGATTGTCGGGCACGATCCCGCGGCGGTGACCTTTGCGCTTCATTCGCCGGACGGGGAGGGCGGTTATCCGGGCAATCTCGATGTGACCTGCTGCTATGAGATCAGGCCGCCGGCGACCCTGCGCATCACCTATCAGGGCACGACCGATGCGCCGACGCTGCTCAATCTCGCCCACCATTCCTATTTCAATCTGAACGGCGGCGGTTCGGTGCGCGATCATTTCCTGCGCGTCGACGCCGATCATTACCTGCCGTTGGACGACAAGCTCATCCCGACCGGCGAGATCGCCGCCGTCGGCGGCACGCGGTATGATTTCCGCCATTTGCGGCTCATTGGCGAGATGGGCGGCAGGCCGACCGGCCCCTATGATGTCAATATGTGCCTGTCGCCGGCGCCGGTCGCCGAGCCGCGCCCGGTGGCTGAGTTGCGCAGCCCGGACCGCTCCGTGGTGATGGAAGTGGCAACCACCGAACCCGGCATCCAGCTTTTCGATGCGGAGACGCTTGACGTCGCGGTGCCGGGCCTCGGCGGCCTTGCCTACCCGCCCTTCTCCGGTTTTTGCCTTGAGGCGCAGCGCTGGCCGGATTCGCCGCATCATCCCGGATTTGCCGGTGCCGTCCTGCGGCCGGGGGAAACCTATCGCCAGGTGACCGAATACCGGTTCGCCGTCGCCGTCTAGCCGCCGGCGCGGCCATGTTTCCGAACCGCCAGCGGTCGATTGTCAGCCGCCCGGCTGTGCCCGCATGTTTTCCGGCAGCCAGGTCGCGAGTTCCGGCACGGCGATCAGCACGAACACCATCAGGACCATGATCAGAAACATCGGGATGGCCGATTTTGCGACATAGCCCATGTCGTGGTGTGTCATGCCTTGCATGACGAACAGGTTGAAGCCGATCGGCGGCGTGATTTGCGCCATTTCCACGACCACGACAATAAAGATCCCGAACCAGATGACATCGATTCCCGCCTGGCGGATCATCGGCTCGACCACGGCCATCGTCAAAACGACCGAAGAAATGCCGTCCAGGAAGCAGCCGATAATGATGTAGAACACCAGCAGCACCATCAGCAGTTCGAAACGGCTGAGTTCGAAGGTCGCGATGAGTTCGGCCAGCGCCCGCGGCAAACCGGTAAAGCCCATGGCAAGGGACAGGAATGCGGCGCCGGCGAGGATCAGCGCGATCATGGCCGACGTCCGGGTCGCCCCCATCAGGCTTTCCATGAATGTCGCCCGGGTCAGCGAGCCCTGGCTGGCCGCCAGCGCCAGCGATCCGATGACACCGAACGCCGCCGCCTCCGTCGCGGTCGCAAACCCCAGATACATCGATCCGATCACCAGCGCGATCAGCAGCAACACCGGGATCAGGAATCGCGACGTTCTCAGCTTTTCCGCAAACGACAGTCGCGGTTCCTCGTTGGGATTGTAGGATCTGGACAATTGGGAATAGATCGCCACATAGCCCATGAACATGGTGGCGAGCACCAGGCCCGGCACAATGCCGGCGATAAACAGCTTGGAAATGGATTCGTTGATGGTCACGCCATATACGATCAGCGTCAGTGACGGCGGGATCATCAGTCCCAGCGTGGCGGCGCCGGTAAGGGTGCCGATGACCATGTGTTCCGGGTAGTTGCGTGCCCGCAATTCCGGAATCGACATTTTGCCGACCGTCGTCAGGGTTGCCGCAGACGATCCGGAGACGGCCGCAAACACCGTGCAACCGACGATATTGGTGTGAATCAGGCCGCCGGGCAGGCGCGCCATCCACGGCGCCAGGCCGCGGAACATGTCCTCCGACAGCCGAGTGCGATAGAGGATCTCGCCCATCCAGATGAACAGCGGCAACGCGGTCAGCGTCCACGACGAAGATGCCGACCAAATGGTCGTGATCATTGTGTCGCCGACGGGTCGCGAGGTGAACATCTCCATGCCCACGAAGGCGACGCCGAGCAGGGCCAGGCCGACCCAGACCCCCGTGCCCAGAAGCAGAAAGAGGATGAACAGGAAGATGGCGATGAGTTGGAACTCGGCCATGGCTATTCTCCGTGGCTCTGTTCGACGACGTCCGATCGGATCCGGTGATCGCCGGCCACGAAAATGTGGATGAGGTGATCGGTCAGGGCGATCGCCAGCACGATCGAACCGATGACCATCGACAGTTGCGGGATCCACAATGGCGTGGCGTCCTGGCCCTGGCTTACGTCCTTGAACTTGTACGACCACCAAACGGTCTTGATGGCATACCAGACAAAATACCAGGCAAGGGCGGTGCCGATGGCGAAACACCAGCCTTCCAGCAGGCGCCGGGTTCGCGATCCCACCGCATTCAGCAGGATATTGACGCGAATATGGGCGCCGCGGTTCAACGCATGGGCAAACGCGAAGAACGAAGCCGCCGCCATGCAATAACCGGCATAGTCAGGCGCACCGGGAAACACCTCTCCGGTCCACCGGGCGAGCATTTGCAAAACGATCAGCACCAGGATGGCAATGAGGAATGCGGCGGCGATTGCGCCGCAGGCCAGGTAAAGTCGGTCCAGATAATTGCGTACTGTTCGTAGGAATGTCACGACGCCCCCGTTTCGTCCCTGTCAATCGATGCGTTTGCGCCGAATTCGATGGCGCAAACGCGCACTCTCCCGGATGCCGGGAGGCCGGATGCCTCCCGGAACGGCCAGTCGGCCCTACTTCATCGTATTGAAGGCATCGACGATGGCCTTGCCTTCGTCTCCGGCCGATTCCAGCCATTCATTGGTCATCGTCACGCCGATTTCCTTCAATTCGGCCACCAGGCCATCGCCGGCCGGACCGACCGTCATGCCGCCGGCGCGCAGGCCTGCAAGCGTGAAGCCGGTATACTCCTTGGCCCGCCAGTTTCCGGCATATTCGGCCAGTTCCGCGCAGCCGGTGATGACATTCTTGTTGGCATCGCTGACGCCATCCCAAACGCCCTTGTTGACCATGACGTAGTTGCGCGGCAGCCAGGCGTCGACTTCATAGAAATGGGTCAGGCTTTCCCAGACCTTGCGGTCATAGCCGGTGGAGCCGGAAGAGATCATGGATTCCGCGACGCCGGTTGCAAACGCCTGGCTGATTTCCGCCGCCTCGATGGTCACCGGCAGCATGCCGGTTAGCTCGGCCAACCTGGCTGTGGCATTGTTATAGGAGCGGAACTTGAGGCCGGCCATGTCGGCGACGGAATTGACTTCCTTCTTGAAATACAGCCCCTGCGGCGGCCATGGCACCGAATACAGCAGCACCAGATTCTGGTCGGCCAGGATCTTTTCCATCGTCGGCTTGGCCGCTTTCCAGAGCTTGTCGGCATCGTCGAACGATGTTGCCAGGAACGGAATGGAATCGACGCCAAAGATCGCATTTTCGTTCTGGTGGCCGGACAGCAGCCGCTCGCCGATCGGCGCCTGGCCGGTCTGGATCGCGCGCTTGATGTCGGCGCCTTTGAAAAGCGAGCCGGAGGGATGGGTCACCACCTCGATATCGCCGCCGGTACCCGTTGTGATGCATTTGGCGAATGCGGCGCCCGTTGCGGAGTGGAAATTGGTCGCCGAATAAGCCATCGGCATGTCCCATTTCTCCGCTGCGCCGACCTGTCCGGCGAAGCCGGCGGCGGTCACAACCGCCAACAAGGCTATTGTCGATTTCATATTTGTTCTCCCTGTCGTTTTCTCTGTTTGGGCCGTGTCGTCATGTGCGACGGTCCGGCCGGTAAGGCGCAAGGTCGATGTTGGGTGTCCTTCCGGCAATCAGATCAGCCAAAAGTCTGCCGGTTTTCGGGCCGGCGGTCAAACCGATGTGATGGTGCCCGAAGGCGGTGAAGGCCCCGGCTGCGCCGGGGACGGGGCCAAAGTAGGGGAGGGAATCGGCCGGTGCCGGCCGGTGACCCATCCATGATCTTGTTTCCGACCACGCAAGGTTGGGCATGGCCGCCTTGATGTTGCGGATCAGCAGTTCGGCGGGTTTCGAACTCGGCCCGGCTTCCAATCCGCCAAACTCGACGATACCCGCGAGCCGAAGCCGGCCCACCATGGGCGTCGCGACGAATTTGCCCGAGGCGACCATGACCGGCGCCCGGGGCATCATGTTCGGCTCAAGCAGCTCCACATGATAGCCGCGCTCCGTCTCAAGGTGCACCTTGAGGTTGAGTTGCCGCGCAAGCGTTCCGGACCAGGCGCCGCAGGCAACCACCGCACGGCTGCAGGCGATCGTCCCACCATCGGTCTCAACGCCCGTCACATTGCCGTCCCGAACCGCGACGCCGGACACCTCGGCGATCCGAACGGTGCCGCCGGCGGCGGCGAACGCCGCGGCAAGATCCGTGACATAGCGGCCCGGATCCGAAATGTAGCCGTGATCCGGCAGCCGGGCGGCAAATCCGGCCGCATCGGAAAACGCCGGGTCATAATCACCGACCGCCGGGCCCTCCAGTTCGTCCCACGAAATGCCGTGGGTTTTGCGCAACGCCCAGCCGAACCGGTCCGCTTCGAAAGCGGCACGGTCGCGATAGAGATAAAGATAATCGGAAGGGACGATCCAGTTCGCCGCATCGGTTCCCGTGGCCAGCGCTCGATGTTCTTCAAGGCTGTCGCTGACGAGCGGGGCGATCCCGGCGGCGATCGCCGCGGTACGCGCGGATGTGCAGTTTGCAAGGTATCGCGCCAGCCAGGGCGCCAATTTCGGCAGGTAGGACCAGCGCAGGAAAAGCGGGCTGTTTGCGTCAAACATCATGCGTGGCGCGGCCATGGGCAGGTGCGGGCCGGTGACCGGCACCATGGAGCAGGACGCCAGCACCCCGCCGTTCCCGAATGACGCACCCGACGCCGGTCCCTCCCGGTCGACGAGAATGACGTCATGGCCATCCCGCTGCAACCAGATCGCCGCAGCCACGCCGACAATGCCGGCGCCAACCACGACAATCGGTCCGCCTGGTTTTCCGGCGCCGCCGGTTCCCGTCGGCCCGGGAATATCGTCGCGTCTGGTTCGTTCCAACCGGTTCACTCCCACCCGGATTGCAACACAGGCTGTAAATAACAAATTATCGATAAAATGTCGATAAAAATATTATAATGTTTTTCCCGAACCGCTGCCCGGTCTGCAATCCGGCGATCTGCCGCCGGATTTCGCCTTTCAGGACGCAATCGGTGCATCGTCGGTCGGCATGGTTTCAGGGGATTGGTGTTCGTGTCAGGAGCAGGTTCTCCGGCGTTTGGAAAATCGACCGGTAGCCGTTGTCGCCCAGAAACCCGGTGAGGTCCTCCGCCCATAGGTGACGGTGCACGGTTTCGATCAGGACGACGTCCGGCCACATGTCCGGTTCAACCTGGCGGAAGTAGGGCATGAGCGCCCGGTCTTCGTAGCCTTCGATGTCGATTTTGAGAATATCGATCCGCGGCAGTGCAGCCTCGCCGACGAGCTGGGCAAGGGGTGCGGTGTCCACCCGCACCGAAACTTTGGCGTGGCTCGTGCCGGCTTTTAGCACGGAAGTGTGGCCGATATTGCCGCCGCCATCGGACCACAGATCAACCTTGCCGGCCTGCGCGCCGACCGCGACTTGTCGCGCCACCACATTGTCCAGTCCGTTCGCCCGTAGATTAAAGACAAGTTTGCCGAAGGTGCGCGGATGAGGTTCCAGCGCAAGAATCCGTGCCGTGCCGCCTGACTTGATCCCGACATGGATGCTGTATGTGCCGATGTTCGCACCGATATCGACAAACACCGTATCGGGACGCACAAGCACGCCTAGGGCCTCGTGTTCCCTGGCCTCCGGCAGCCTGCGTCTGGCCCAGATAATGCGGTCGCAATAGTTTTCCGCCGGATAGAGGCGAAACTTCATGCCGGCATGGTCGATGTCGAACGGCCCGGCGAACCGGCGGGCAAACCGCTTGCGCAGCGACCGCCGCGTGGCCGCCGAAAATCCCCTCCAATCGCAGGCGGACCAGACAAGACGTGCCGCAACCGAAGGTCGCGACGCCCCGAATGGCCGCACATGACCGACTGCCACCTCGTCGGCGGGCGCCCTGTCTCTCCGGGTCAAAGATGCCCCCGATCCGGATCAGGTGCCGCGTGAGCGGGCAGGGCGCATACGCTGCCCGCTGCGATCACCGGACATCCGCCAGCGTGCCTTCGCCCTTCTGTGCCGCCTCATCGGCGTCGATCACGTTGCGCGCCGCCGCGCCGACTGCCTCGCGCTCCTTGTCGCTCAGGCTTGCCGGATCGCGGTCGCCGGCGAGCCGTACCGTAACCTCCTTGTGGGCAAACTTGATGCCTTCGCGCTCAAACAGTTCGCGCACCGCCGCATAGACCACTTTGCGCACCACCCACTGTTCGCCGGGCTTTGTCATGAATTTAACCCGGATGATCATCGCCGAATCTTCCATCTGGATGACACCCTGCGACTTCAGCGGCTGAATGAACAATTTGCCGACCTGCGGATGATCCAGAAGTTCCTGGCCGAGCTTCTTGACCAGTTTGCGGACCCGTTCCACATCGGTGTCATAGGTCACCCGAAGTGGCAGCTTCATGACCACCCAGTCGCGGGAGTAGTTGGTCAGCTGGTGGATTTCGCCAAACGGGATCGTGTGCAGCGCGCCCAGATGATGCCGCAGCTGGAACGACCGCATGGAGATTTTCTCGACGGTGCCGCGGATATTGTCGAGCTCGATATATTCGCCTTTCCGGAACGCATCGTCGATCAGGTAGAACGCGCCGGAAAAGATATCCCGGATCAGGGTTTGCGCGCCAAAACCCACGGCGATGCCGATAACACCGGCACCGGCGAACAGCGGTCCGATATTCACACCCATCTGGCTCAGCACGATCATGCCGGAGATGATGGCGATCGTGACCACCATCACATTGCGGAATATCGGCAACAGCGTCACCAGGCGGCTTTCGCCCTGGCCGCCGCCTTCGCCTTCGCCCGGCTCGCCGGCATTGCTCTCCAGCGATCCGCCTTCTTCCACGATCTTGTGATTGACGTAGATATTGACCGCCCGGTAGCTGAGATAGGCCAGATAGACTACAAGGACGATATCCAGAAATGCGGTGAGGGGATGGCCTTCCCGGCCCACATCCACGCCCCAAAGCCGGGCCGTTTCGCCAACGGAGAAGACCAGGATCGCGATCACGGCCGCATGTTCAAACAGCGGCTTGAACAGCGGCCTGTACTCGGCCGGCTTGTCCTCCTGCGGCGAGGCCGCCATCGGTTCCCCGCTCGAATCGAACTGTTCGAGCATTTGCCGCCAGGCCTCTTTTTCCGCCTCCACTGCCGCCAACATGCGGAACCGCCGCTCCCGCCTCTCGTAGATCCGGTCGATGATGACCACCGCGAGCCCGTAGCTGGCAATGGCGATCAACCCGATCAGGATCGGCACCGCGATCAGCGGATTGGCGGTCTGCAGCGACAGGGAGACACGGAAAATGGAGAATGCAAGCGCGACGATCAGATAGCCCAGGACAACAAACATCGCGATGCGCGAGGCAAAGATCAGGATTGGCGACTTGTCGTCCGGGTTGCCTGGACCGAGGATGATCTTTGCAATGTAGTCGCGATGCTTGATGGTCAGGCCGCTCAGCATGATCGCTATCGTCGCCATGACCGCCATCAGCAGAAGCTTGGCGTTGTTCTGGTTCAGGCCAAGTTCGAAAAGCCATCGCATCGTCGCTGCCATCGGAACGAGGATCCACAGCACGACGATCCAGTCCCAGTAGACCCGTCGTGCTTCCTCGCCGGTCAGGTTGATCATCCGGTGGTTGTCGTGATCGGGTACGAAGAAATTCAGCAGCACCACGTAGCGCGCCGCCCGGTAGATGACGAAGGCGGTTACGATCTCGAAGATCGTTCGCCGCGCCGGTTCCCATTCGGTGTCGAAGATCACGGCCACCAGGACGGCGATGCCGAACAGCAGCAGGGTCTGCAACAAGATCATGAAGGCCCGGAACAGCAGAAAGCCGATCTTGTCGGCCCGGGTTTCCGGATTGGGATTGTAGACATAGGCAAAATGGGAACGCAGCCAGCGTTGCAACAGCTTTGCCGCGAAAATGCCGGCGATGATGCCGGCGATAGCCGTGACGATGGCCCGGATCAGCCAATTGTGTGTGCCGTCCGGGCTGGCATCCCTGATCAGCGAGCCGATGCTGTCAAAGAAGTTCGGGGAATCCTGGATAATCTGCATGAACGCCCAGCGCGCCCGCAGGAGCTGCTCCGATGATGTCGGCATGATCATCGGATCTTCTGTCTGCTCCTGTTCGCCGTCCGGTGCGATTACGATGACGGTCGCGCCGTCCTGGCGTGCCTGGTCGAGATATTTTTCAAGCTGATTGCCCTCAGCCTCCGTTTCGCCCGACAATCCGGGGATCATGGATTGCGCCCGGCTGGTTGTGGATCCCAGGATACCGGCAATTGCCAGCACCACCGCCATCAGCACCACGGCGGCACCGGGCGGAGAACATCTGCGGCTGTGATTTGTAATATTCAAGCGTCGGTCCAGCTTAGTCATTCTGCAACGTCAATCATGCGATCCTCTGATACCGGCGGCCCCCGTGATCCGATACCTGCGATCGGATGATAGACTGAAAACCTATACAATGTTGGAATTGTTATCCAGATTTCCAGCCTCCGCAGCTCACGGATGCGTGCCCGGCGGGGGCCGGTTCTTCAAGGAAAGGTGTTCGGCATTTGACCGCCCCGGATCTGTACATTGTTCGTCATGGCCAAACCGACTGGAACGCTGCCGGCCGGTTCCAGGGCCGTGCCGATGTGTCCCTCAATGCCGAGGGCAGGCACCAGGCGGACCGGCTCGCCCACCGGCTCCGGGATTTTCTGCAGGCCGGAGCGCCGGAAATCGTGACATCACCCTTGCAGCGCGCCCGCCAGACGGCGGAGCAAATCGCGCGCGGGCTTGGATCGGATCCCGGCCGGATATCGGTCGCATCGGCATTGCAGGAATTGTCGTTTGGCCGATGGGAGGGAATGACCACGGCGGAAATCAAGCACGCAGACAACCCGGCACGTCGCCGCCGAAAAACGGACCGCTGGAATGTCGCGCCGCCGGGCGGCGAAAGCTATCAGGTCGCTGCCGCGCGCGTTGGCGATTGGCTTGTCGGCCGGCGACAACCGGCAATCGCCGTTACCCACAGCGGCATCATTCGGATCATCTGCCATCTGGCCGGTGGCGTGCCCCGCGGCCAGGCCGCGACTGAATCCATCCCCCATGATCGCATTCTCCACGTCGCCGGCGGCACGGTGCGCTGGTTGTGAGTCGACCTGATACCGGGTCTTGCCCGGCCAATTTGAGCTTTTCGGCGTAATCGATATGTGTAACCTTTCCGGGAAGCTGGATAAGACGGACCCCGTAGCGGACCTGTTGCGTTGAGATTTGCCCAATGACAGAGACCGCTCACGATATCATCCGCATTGAGGACCTGCGCATATCGGTGGACCTGAAGGGTATGCCGCTGGAGGTCGTGCGCGGCGCCAGCTTCCGCATTCCCGCCGGCAAGACCGTTGCGCTTGTCGGCGAATCCGGTTCCGGCAAGTCGGTGATTGCGCAGGCCATCATGGGTATCCTGCCATCGGTCATCTCGATAACGGGCGGACATATCCACTTTGTCGAAAAGCGTGGCGACGAACCGCTTGACCTTGCCGCCATATCCGCCGACAGCAAATTGATGCGCGACATCCGCGGTGGGCGGATATCCATCATCTTTCAGGAGCCGATGACCTCGCTGTCGCCGCTTCACACCATCGGCGATCAGATCAGCGAAGCCTTTCTCCTCCACATCGAGGGTGACCGCAACGCGGCCAAGGCAGCGACGATCGACATCCTCAAACTGGTCGGCTTTCCCGACGCCGATCGCGCCTTCAACATGTATCCGATGGAACTGTCGGGGGGGCTGCGCCAGCGCGCCATGATCGGCATGGCGCTGATCTGCCGGCCTTCGCTGTTGATTGCCGATGAGCCGACGACGGCGCTGGACGTGTCCATGCAGGCGAAGATTTTGAGCCTGTTGAAGGACCTGCAGGCCCGGTTGCAAATGGCGGTGCTTCTGATCACCCACGATCTCGGCGTTGTCGCCAACATGGCTGACGAAGTGGTCGTGATCTATCACGGCCAGATCATGGAAGCCGGCACCGTGGAAGACATCTTCTGGAATCCGCGCCATCCCTACCTGAAGGCCCTGCACAACGCCGTACCGCGGCTTGCCATGGGGCTCGACGAAAAACTCGTCTCGCTGCGGGACATCAAGCACGAAATCCCGGCGATGATGGCACGGTCCGATACGGAGTTGAACAATTCCGATCCGAAGCCGCTGCTGAGCGTCCGCAACCTGAGCAAGGCATTCACGATCAAAAAGCAGGGATTCCTCTTCGGCGGCGAGAAAAGGTCGGTCACGGCCGTCGACAATGTCAGTTTTGACATCCGCCGCGGCGAATGCTTCGGCCTCGTCGGCGAAAGCGGCTGCGGCAAGACGACGACAACCAAGTTGATCATGCGGGCGATGTCCGCCGACAGCGGGGAAATCATCTATCGCGGCAAGCACGGCGATGTCGATATCCGCCGGCTCAACGGCAATGCGCTCAAGAAGTTCCGGCAGTGTATGCAGATGGTTTTTCAGGACCCGTTCAGTTCCCTGAGCCCGCGCGCAACAGTCCTCAACATCCTGCGCGAACCGCTGGAAGTTCACGGTATTGGCGACCGGCGCGCCCAGACCCGGTATGCGGAGGAACTGATGCGGGTGGTCGGCCTGCAGCCGACATTCCTCAACCGCTATCCCCATTCCTTTTCCGGCGGCCAGCGCCAGCGGATCGGCATTGCCCGTGCCCTGGCGCTTCGTCCCGAACTGATGATCTGCGACGAACCGGTTTCCGCGCTGGACGTGTCGGTCCAGGCGCAGGTCCTGAACCTTCTCAAGCAGCTCCAGCGGGAACTGGGCCTTACCTACATTTTCATTTCCCACAACCTCGCCGTAGTCCGCTACGTTGCCGACCGGATTGCCGTCATGTACGGCGGCCGCATCGTCGAAATCGCACCGCGCGACGTGTTGTTCGACAATCCGGTCCATCCGTATACGAAGATATTGCTGTCCGTCGTTCCGCATGCCGACCTTGATCATCCGCTGGACTTTCAAAAACTGAAGTCCGAAACTGTCACCGAGGGGCGCAACTGGGGATATCCTTTTGAAATGGATGTCCCCGATTATGACTTGGAGCTGATCGACCTGGGCAATGACCATGCGGTCCTGGCCGCCGAGGGGATGGCACCGGATACGTTCCGGGCAAACGGGAACTAGGGGAACAAAATGGCTGCCAGAATGATATACACACATGCCGCGGGGTTGATCGCCGCCCTGTCTGTCGGCTTCGCCTTTTCGGTTGACCCGGTCAGCGCCGACGCCGCTGGCCCGCCGGTCGAACCGCGCATCATGAACATGGCCGAACTCGGCAAGGCCCCCGGCAGCCGGGGTGGCACGCTGACCACCCTGATGGGCAAGGCCAAGGATATCCGTCTGATGACGGTCTTTTCCGGCGCCCGGCTGGTCACCTATGGCCCGGACTTTGATATCGTCCCGGACCTTCTGGCCAGGTTCGAGGATGAAGGCTCCCGCGTTTTCACGTTGCACCTGCGCAAGGGCCACAAATGGTCTGACGGCCATCCCTTCACGGCGGAGGATTTCCGCTATGCCTGGGAAGACGTGATCACCAATGAGGAATTGGCCGCCGGCGGCACCAACCGTTTCCTGACCGTCTCCGGCGAACTGCCGAAATTCGAGGTGATCGACGATCTGACCGTCCGCTACACGTGGAAGAAGGCCAACCCCCTGTTCCTGCCGGCGATCGCCGGCGCACTGCCGATCTACATCTACCGGCCGGCCCACTACCTGAAGCAGTTCCACAAATCCCACCAGGATGCCGCCAAGCTGGCCGCCATGGTTGAAGAGGCCGGTGCCCGCGACTGGGTGGCGCTCCACACGCGCAAGGGTCGCCAGTATCGCGCCGAAAATCCCGAACTGCCGGTGTTGCAGCCCTGGCGCAATACCACGTCGCCGCCCTCGGAGCGCTTTGTCTTCAAGCGCAATCCCCATTACCACCGGGTCGATGAAAACGGCACCCAGCTTCCCTACATCGACGAGGTCATCGTCAATATCGCCTCCTCGTCCATCATTCCGGCCAAGGTCGGTGCCGGCGAGGCCGACCTGCAGGCGCGCTATTTGCGCTTCGACAACTTCACGTTCCTGAAGGAAAGCGGCGAGCGTCACGGCTTTGACGTGCGCCTGTGGCCGAACGGCAAGGGTGCGCAGATCGCGCTCATGCCCAACCTCAATGTCAGCGATTCCGGGTGGAGCGATGTCATCCGGGATGCACGGGTGCGCCGCGCCCTGTCGATGGCCATCAACCGCTCCGAGATCAACCAGACGCTGTATTACGGTCTTGTCCGCGAGACCGGGAATTCGGTTCTGCCCGACAGTCCGCTCTACGACGAGAAGAACGCCTTTGCCTGGGCCCGGTATGAACCCGACGAGGCCGGCAAGCTGCTCGACGAGGCCGGGCTGGCGCAGCGCAACGGCGAGGGCACGCGTGTGCTGCCCGATGGCCGGCCGATGGAGGTCATCGTCGAAAGTGCTGGCGAGAGCACCGAGGAAACCGACGTTCTGGAACTGATCAAGGAGCAATGGGCGAAAATCGGCGTCAAGATGTTTGTGCGGACGTCCCAGCGCGACATTCTGCGCCGCCGGGTCGCCAACGGCGACACGTTGATTTCCGTGTTTGGCGGGCTCGACCGCGGCATAGCCACCGCCGACATGAATCCGGAGGAACTGGCGCCGGTCTCGCCCTACCAGCTCAACTGGCCGAAATGGGGCCAGTACTACGAGTCAGGAGGATCTTCCGGCGAACCGATCGATCTGGAGCCGGTGCAGCGGTTGGCCAACCTTTATCAGGAGTGGCTGACGGCGGAGAGCCGGGATGCGCGTCAGGCCGCCTGGCACGAGATGCTCGAAATCTACGCCGACCAGGTCTTCACAATCGGTATCGTCTCCGGTGCCCTGCAGCCGGTCGTCGTGTCGAAGGCTTTGCGCAACGTGCCGGAGGAGGCGGTCTGGGCATTCGAGCCGACCAAGTTCTTCGGCCACTATTTGATGGATTCCTTCTGGTTCGCCGAAGCCAATTGATCCGGCGCGACTGATCGGCGCGACACGAACATGCTGCGTTATATCGCCCACCGCTTTGTCGTGATGATCCCGACGCTGGTGCTCACCAGCCTGCTGATCTTCGCGATCATCGAATTGCCGCCGGGCGACTATTTTGAGACCTATATCGCCGAGCTGCGCGCCAGCGGCGAAGCGGTCGATACTGCCAAGATCGAGTATCTGCGGCAGGAATACGGTTTCGACAAGCCGTTCATCGAACGCTATTTTCACTGGGTCCTGGGCTTCATCCAGGGCGATTTCGGCTATTCCTTCGAGTACGAACTTCCCGTGTCGGAAGTCGTCGGCGACCGGTTGTTCCTGACAATCCTGGTCTCCTTCGCCACGATCATCATCACCTGGGTCATCGCCTTTCCCATCGGTATCTACTCGGCGACCCATCAGTATTCCTGGTCCGACTACGGGCTGACCTTCGTCGGGCTCCTGGGTCTTGCGACGCCCAATTTCCTGCTGGCGCTGGTGATGATGTATTTCGCCAACATCTGGTTCAACACCGCCATCGGCGGCCTGATGGCGCCGGAGTTCATTGACCAGCCGATGAGTTGGGACAAATTCAAGTCGGTCCTCAACCACCTGATCATACCGGTCATCGTCATCGGCACGTCCGGCACCGCGGCGATGATCCGCCGCATCCGCGCCAATCTGCTGGACGAACTGCAAAAACAGTATGTCACCACGGCCCGCGCCAAGGGTGTGCCGCCGTTCAGGGCGCTGGTGAAATATCCCCTGCGCATGTCGCTCAATTTCTTCATCGCCGATATTGGCAGCATTTTGCCGGTGATCATTTCCGGCGCCGAAATCGTCGCCATCGTCCTGTCACTGGAGACCACTGGCCCGCTCCTGATATCGGCGCTCCAGAGCCAGGACATGTACCTGGCCGGCTCGTTCCTGATGTTCCTGGCCGCACTCACCGTCGTCGGCGTCCTGATCTCCGATATCGCGCTGGCGATTCTCGATCCCCGCATCCGTCTGCAGGGCAGTGTCGAACAATGAAAAACCTGCCACCGCCCGGCGAGCCCCTGCCGCACTATGTCTCCGAGGAGCCGTTCGATCCGATGTCGATCGAAAAGCTGACGCCGGAGCAGGAGCGCATCTATTTCGCCTCGCAGCTGAAACTGATGTGGTGGAAGTTCTGTCAGCACCGCATGGCCGTATGGTCGGGGCTGTTTCTTGCCGTGATCTACGGTTCGACGCTGGTTTCCGAGTTCCTGGCACCCCACGCCCTAAGCGCTCGCCATGAAAAGTACATTTTCGCTCCGCCGCAGGGCATCCACCTGTTTCATGAAGGGGCGTTCGTCGGGCCATCCATTCACCCGTTGTCCTTCAAGCTCAACATGGAAACCCTCAGCCGCGAATACACTGTCGATACCGCCGGGACGATCCCGTTGCGCTTCTTTTGCCGGGGCGACGGCTACCGGTTCTGGGGCCTGTTCGATGCCGATCTGCACCTGGTCTGCGCACCCGACGACGCGCCGTTCTTCCTGCTTGGCACCGACCGGCTCGGACGCGATGTGCTATCCCGCATCATCTATGGCGCCCGAATTTCGCTGACCATCGGCCTGATCGGCATCACCGTCAGTTTCGTGCTTGGAATCGCCATCGGCGGACTTGCCGGTTACTATGGCGGGTTCGTCGACCTCGTCGTTCAGCGCATCATCGAGGTGCTGCAATCGATCCCTTCCATACCGCTCTGGCTGGCGCTCGCCGCCATCATGCCGGCAAGCTGGAGCCCGATCCTGGTCTATTTCGGGATCACGATCATTCTCGGCCTTATCGACTGGACGGGGCTGGCGCGCGCCGTGCGCTCCAAATTGCTGTCGCTGCGCGAGGAGGACTATGTGCTTGCCGCCCGGCTGATCGGCGCCAGCCCCCGCCGCATCGTGTTGCGGCATCTGGTTCCCGGCTTCATGAGCCATCTCATCGCTTCGGCCACGATAACCATCCCGACCATGATCCTCGGTGAGACGGCGCTGAGCTTCCTCGGTCTGGGCCTGCGGCCGCCGGTGACGAGCTGGGGCGTGCTGCTGAACGAGGCCCAGAACATCAACGTCGTGGCGCTCTATCCGTGGCTGATGCTGCCCGTGGTCCCGGTCATACTGGTGATCCTCGCCTTTAATTTCTTCGGCGACGGTCTGCGCGACGCCGCCGACCCCTACAAGTAACGTCCGGGTACCGGATCGCTGATGCGTCCTCACGATTTCTCGCCAATTTGTGCACTGCTTTGATCGGGCGATGTGTTTCCCGCCGCGGCGACCGGCCCATGTGTCCGCGAAGGGCGATCTGTTCCGTCCGGGATAGCCCGGGCTGGTCGCGAGACCGCTCCGACAATCGTCAAGGCCGGCCCGCCGGCCGGGAGATGGGAAGTGAAACCTGTTCGCAGCATTGTCGGCCTTGCCGCGCTGATGGTGACCGTCATGGCCGCTGCCGCGCCGGCGCAGGACACCCGGGATGGCCATTTCCGGGTCGAGCGTCCGGCGCGTCTGTCGCCGCCTGTTGCCCAGTCGATATACGAAAACGCCGCCGATGACCTCGCAATGGGCTATGCGCTCTCAAACTATGAACCGGCCCGCAATTATCGCCTCTGGGACCGTTACAACACGTTCCCCTACCTGTCCGCCACCCACGGCAATCGCTACGTCAACAATTTCGCCAATGAGGTGGCCGGCGCCTACGGCAAGTTGCCGGAGGGCGAAGCCATGCCGCCCGGTGCCGTGCTTGCCAAGGACAGTTTTACGGTGACCCGCGACCGCCGGGTATTCGCGGCCGCCCTGTTCATCATGGAAAAGCTGGAACCGGGGAAAAATCCCGATACCGGGGACTGGCGCTATGTGATGGTGCTGCCGGACGGCAGTGTTTTCGGCGATACCCTTGGCGCGACCCGCGAGCAGATGGATTTCTGCCACACCTGCCACCAGGCCGTGGCCGACAAGGACTATCTGTTCTACATTCCCGCCGCCTACCGCCGCTGATCTACGGCCTCTCGTCCCCGCCGCCCCTTTCGCGCCCACCGTCGATGAGCGGCGCCAGGTTTGCCGATAGCACCGCCGCCGCCGCACCGATATCGCGCGACCGGGCGATCCGGGCCGCCGCCGCCCGGCCCATCGCCGCCCGGCGCTGCGGGTTGGCAAGGAGTTCGGTGATCGCCGCCGCAAGCGCCGCAGCCGTATTATCCAGCGAACCGTCATCGACCGACGTCAGTATTCCTGTTTTTCCGTCCGCGATCGCTTCCGGTGTTCCCGCTGTCCTCAGCGCCAGCACCGGCAATCCGACCGCCTGGGCTTCCAGGTAGGCCATGCCGATCGCCTCCCGGTATCCCGGCCAGACAAACATGTCTGCCGAAGCCATGGCGGCGATCGCCGCTGTGTGATCAAGCGCGCCGGTGAAGTGGAGACGGCCGGCTGGCCCGAAGGCCAGCGCCGATTCGACTGCGGCCCGCTCCGGCCCGTCGCCGATCACCAGCAGGTTGAACGCCGCTTCGTCGATCCGTCGGAGTGCGGCGGCAAGCAGCGCATAGGACCGGGCCTTGGCGCCGGGGCGCATCATCGCCGTTGTGACCAATGTCGGCTGGCGGCTGTCGAAAGCTGCGGGCAGGGGGCTTGGCGCGACCGCGCGAAGTGCGGCCATGTCGACGAAGGGCCGCAGCTGCACCATGGTTTCGCTACCGGGCAGGATCGTGGCCAGATAGCTACGGTCCGTCGGCGTCAGCCAGAAATTCACAGCCGCCGACTGCACTGCCGCTGTCACGACTTCGCGCCAGGGACGCCACTCGTCACCGGTGCCCTGGTGGGTCCGGCAGGCTTCCGCCGTGACATAGGGTATGGCGAATTCTTCGCACAGCCGCGGCCCCAGCCAGTCCGGCGCCTTGCAATAGGGATGGTAGGTGAACCACAGGGCAGGGCGGTCCTGCGCCGGCCTTGCCCGCCACTCGGCGATCAACCGGCGAGCCTCCGCATCGGCGTGCCGCCGGCGGTCCGCGAACGCCTCCGGCGCGCTCCTCTTGGAATAGCTGATGGCCCGGCTCGCCAGTTCCACACGGTGGCCGGAATGCTCCAGCGCCTCGATCAGCAAACGGGCGATTTGCCGGTCACCGGAAGCGATCGGATGATCCGGCGGTTTGATCGGCGCGTAAAAGGCGATGCGGACCATGGGTCCTACGCCTGTCGCCGCGCCAGCGCGTCACACAGGATCCGGGCCGTCGTCTCCGCGCCGCTGAGATCGATGGCCTTTTCATGTTGCGGCAGCCCTTTCGCGGCGGCGATCGCGGCAAGCAGCCTGTCAGCCGTCAGTTCGCTTTCCGGCAGGCAGGCGCAGAGGCCGGACCCGGCCAGCAAGTTCGCCCGGCGAAGCTGTTCGGTCTGGCCCCCGGCGTCGGAAGGCACCAGCACGCGCCGGCAGGGCGCACCGAGAAGATCGGCGACCGTATTGTAGCCGGCCTGCGAGACGGAAATTTCCGTTTTGCGCAGTTGGGCCGGCAGGTCGGGCAGGAACAGTGCGGTTTGCACCCGCTGCTGTGCCCGTTCGCGCAGGCGTGCCAGAAGGGCGGGATCGCCATTGGGCCCGGTCACGAGCAGCCATCGCCGGTTTTCCTCATCCCGCATTGCCGCATCGGCAGCGCGGTCCAGCAGCGTTTCCCCGAAGGCGCCGCCCCCGGCCGTAACCAGGATATCGGTCCGATGGACGGGCGGATCGCCATGTGATCCGCCATTGCCGGCACCTGGCGCCGCCCCGGCGACAATCCCCGTATATCGGATCTTGCCGCCGATGGCCGCCGTTGCCGGAAAGGTCGCGTCCAGCCGGACAATTGCCGGATCGCCGTGCACAAGCACCAGATCGAAATGGGAATTGATGATCTCCGCCGTTTCCTCCGCACGGCCGGCTTTGCGGTTTTCCTGCAGAATATCGCGCACCGAGCAACAGATAAGCGGTGACGGGTCTTGCCGGCGGGCGGTATTGAGAAGGCCCAGGATTTCGTCGCGCAGGAACCGGCGGCCGAAGGGAAACGCCTCGATCAGGATCAGGTCGGGCTCGGCGGTGTCGAGCGCCGACAGGAGCATCGCCGCGCGCCCGGCCATATGGTCCGGTGTCAGCGGTTTGCCCTCGCCGTCGGTCATCCGCGAAAAAGCCGCGTCGGCGGAGCGCACCGGCGGCAAAAAGATACACTCGCCGGGAAGATCCAGGTCCGGCACCGGCATACCGCCGATTACGAATGTAACCGTCAGCCCGGCGTCATCCAGCCGCTCGGCGATCCGGCGTGCCCGAAACAGATGCCCGACACCGAAGAGGTGCTGGACATAGAACAGGACTTTGCCCGCGATCCCGGCCATCAGGCGACCAGGTCGCGGCCCCCGGCGGCGGGGCTGGCCGCGGCATTCGGCCGGTCCGGCGATGCCGGCCTGTCGTCGATACCGAACAGCTGCAGCAGGCCGGCGATTTCCCGGCTGCTGTCGAAATCCCGGCGTACCCGCCTCTCGCCCGCCCGTCCCAATGCGGCGCGCATCGCAGGATCACCGATCGCGCCGGCCAGCGCCTCGGCCAGGCCCGGAATATCATCCGGCCGCACGAGAATGCCGTTGTCGCCGTCGGCGATGAGCTCCGGCACGCCGGCAACTTCGCTTGCGATACAGGCAAGGCCCTGGCTCTGCGCCTCCACCAGCACATTGGGAAGGCCGTCCCGGTCGCCGTCAGCGGCGATTCTGCATGGCAGGACGAAGAGGTCGGCGTGACGATAGGCCTCCAGCACGTCGGATTGCGGCAGCGCGCCGCGAAATGTCACCCGGCCGTCCAGACCAAGACGCCGTGTCTGCGCCTTGAGATCGGCCAGGAGCGGACCGCCGCCGATATGGGTCCAGTGCCAGTGGAGCGGGGCCGGCAGCGCGGCAAGGGTGTCGATCAGCGTGTCCAGGCCCTTTTTTTCCACCGCCCTGCCCACGGTGAGGAGCCGCACCGGATCGCCGGAATCGGAACCGTCACGGCCGGTTGCGGTCCGCCTGATCGCCGGAAAACGGGCAAGATCGAGCCCGTGATAGGCAAGGTGCACGCGGCTCCGGTCGGCGGCCAGCCGGGCGAGCCGGTTCGCCCCGGTTCGCGTGCAGGTAACCACCCAGTCTGCCGAGGCGAGCTTTTCGGCGATATCCCAGTCGGGGATCGTCCAGATGTCCTTGGCGTGCGCCGAGCATGACCAGGGCAGGCCGCGCATCATGGCGGCATAACGGGCCACCGAGGACGGCGTGTGGATGAAATGGGCGTAGACATGGCTGACCGTTGCCGGCAGCTCCGAGGCCAGCACCAGCGCCTGGCCGAAGCGCCGGACCCGGTTGCGGGTCCGGTCGCGCACCAGGTCGCGCACAAATTGCCCCAGGGCGCTTGCGAAACCGGGCAGGCGGGCCGCTCGCGCCAGCCCCCCGAGCACCCGGCGCGGTTCGTTGTGCAGATATTCCGGCAGATAGGAGACCGGCGCCACGATCTCCTCATGAACCGGATGGTGGGTCGTGTCGGTCGGATGCCGCAGCGAATACAGTGCCAGCTGCAGACCGGCCGTCTCCAGCGCCCGCAGTTCCTGGGCGATGAAAGTCTCAGAAAGGCGCGGATAGCCTTTCAGCACAACGGCGATTGTGCCCCGCTTTGTCTGCGCCATGGCGATGGTTCACCCGCGGCCGGAAAAGGCGCCGCCCATCACTTTCAGGTCTGGAACCTCCTGGTCCGCCAGATAGGCTTCCACCTCGCTACAGATCGCATCGAGGCCGGTCAGGCTCACCGGGTTGTCCGCCTGGGAGGGCCGCGGCATGGACGGCAGCGTCCGAAGCATGCGGGCAAAGCGCACCGGGTCGTCGGCGTCCTCGGCCGTCAGCATTTGGGTCAGCCCGAGTTCCGCTGCCCGTCTGGCCCGGATCACCTGTTCTTCGCGCGGCGCCTGCCGCGGCACGAACAGCGTCGGTTTGTCGAAGGACAGGATCTCGCAAAACGTGTTGTATCCGCACATGCCGACCACGGCACTGGCGTTGTTCATCAGCGTTTCCAGCACGTTGGCGAAGTCGATGACGACAATGTCACGCAGCTTTTCCGCCCGTTGATGGATTTCGTCCTTTGCATCGCCCTTCATGAACGGGCCAAGAACCATGACCAGCGGATACGTGAAGTCCGGATCGCTTTCCCGGGCATTCAGCACCATGCGCATCAGGTCTGCGCCATCGCCGCCACCGCCGGCGGTGACAAGGATATAGTCATCGGGGATGTCGACATGAAGAGGATGGTCGTCGCGCGGGGCTTCCCGCTCCAGGAAGCCCACATGGCGCAGCCGCGCGCGCACATCGGCAGATACCTCCAGACCCTTGAGCGGATCCCAGAAGTCCTTCGGCCCATAGGCCCAGATGGAATCGTAATAGGTGCCGATCTTGCGCAGCACGTCGCGCTCGCGCCATTCCTCCGCCAGCCGTTCCGGCGAATCCATGACGTCGCGAAGCCCGAGCACGAGGATCGTGCCATTGGCCTTGAGTTGAGCCAGCGTCGATTCCAGTTCGCCGCGCAGTCCGAGCGGTTCCTTGTCGACGATAAAAATGTCCGGATCGAAAGCTTCCGCCGTGCGCTGGATGATCATCCGGCGCATGTTGAGGGTTTCCTCGATATCGATATGCTCGCCGATGGAGGTGTAGTTGCCGTTGTAAAGCTTGATAACGCTCGGGATTTTCACGAAGTCGACCCGCGCGCGGAAATCGTAGGCACCGGCAATCTGCGATCCGGAGACAATCAGGACCGTGACGCCCTTGAAATGCTCGACAAGCGCATGCGCAATCGCCCGGCAGCGCCGCAAATGGCCCAATCCGAACGTATCGTGGCTGTACATGAGTACGCGTACGTTGTTCAGCCTTTTCATACCCAGGCCCTTCGCTGCCGGCGCATTTGTTGATACTTGCGACGTCCGTCGCCAGGACCGCTCCCCACACGTCATGTGTTTGGCACGTAATCCGGTCGGTCCACCCTGTTCCCGCAATCCCCGGCAGTAGCATGATGTGGACCGCCGCAAAACGCAAGGTGGCATCGAGCCACACGCACGCACCGCAAACAGGCCCGGCGCGGGCCGGATGGCAGCACGCCCGCCGCTCAAATGCGGGTCACGGAAGCGCCCATCTCGCCGCCGGGCCGGGCTTTCCCGCGTTTTCGGGTTTGACACCAATTTCCCAGCGGCTATGCCCTTCAATCTGGCGCCGCGCATTGCGGCTTTCAAGCCCCCGGGCAACTGCCGATCGGACTGTTTCTCATGCACATTACCGCTTACAAACCCGGCCATGACGGCCACGTGGTGCACCTTGCCGACGGCGAGCTTGTCTATTCGCTGGAAGCGGAAAAGGATTCCGGGCCACGTTACGGGCGCATCAACGCCGATCTCCTGCTGCGCGCTTTTGCGCTATCGCCGGCGCCACCCCGGGTCCTGGCTGTTTCCGGGTGGGCGCGCCGGTTCCGCCCGATCGGCGATCCGGTCGAAGCCGGCTATATGGGTGTCGACGACGCCGCCAAATCGATCCGCCGCGGTACGTGGTTCGGCCGTGATATCGAAATCTTCTCCTCCTCCCACGAACGCTCGCATCTTTTCTGCAGCTATGGCATGTCGCCTTTTCCCCAGGGCCAGCCGTGTTACGCGCTGGTCTGGGAGGGTGTCATCGGCGCCTTTTACCGGATCGACGAAAATCTCAAGATCACCCGGCTCGGCTCGCCGGTTGACGGCCCCGGGCACAAATACGCCTTCCTTTACGGCCTTGCCGACCCCGGCCTGCCGGAGGAAGGCGGCGTTTCCCGGCGCGAGGATGCCGGCAAGCTGATGGCGCTGGCCGGCTTTGCCCGCGGCGATGCGCCCGACAGGGAGGAAAAGGCGCTGATCGACGCCATTCTGGCTCTGCCGACCAGCGATCGATGGGTCGCCAAATCGGAGTTCAGCGGCAGCCGCTATTGCAATATCGGTCTGGACAGTCCCGACTTCCACAACATCGCCAAATATCTCTCCGACGCCATGTTTGGACGGTTCCATGATTTCGCCAGCGCCAACATGACGGACGGATTGCCGTTATTGATCGGCGGCGGCTGCGGTCTCAACTGCGACTGGAACAGCGCCTGGCTGGATTCCGGCCTGTTCGCCGATGTGTTCGTGCCGCCGTGCACCAATGATTCCGGATCCGCCATCGGCACCGCCATCGACGCCTGGCACAATGCCACGGGCAGCGCCAAGATCGACTGGACCGTCTACGCCGGTGAGGCCTTTGTTCACGATCCGGCGGATCTTTCCGGTTTCGAGGCGGTGCCGCGGGACAATGCCGCGATCGCCGCCCGGTTGGCCGCCGGCGACGTCCTGGCCCTGGTCCAGGGGCGCTACGAGATCGGTCCGCGGGCACTCGGCAACCGTTCGCTGATCGCCGCACCGTTTTCCGCCGACACGCACACCCGGCTGAACGCGATCAAGCAGCGGGAGGGTTTTCGGCCAATCGCGCCGATCTGCATGGACGAGGAGATGGCCCGCCATTTCGCGCCGGCCCATCCCAGCCCCCACATGCTGTATTTCCAGAAGGTGATCGGCGACGGTCTCGCTGCGGTGACCCATGTTGACGGTTCCGCCCGCGCCCAGTCCGTCAGCGCAGAACAAAATCCCGAAATGCATGCACTTCTGGCAGCGTTCAAGGCGGAGACAGGCACCGGTGTCCTTTGCAACACATCGCTCAATTTCAAGGGCACCGGCTTCATCAACCGGATGAGCGACCTGGTGGCTTACGTACGCGACCGGGCGATCGACGGCTTTATTGTCGACGGGACCTGGTATCGCCGGCCGCAATAGCCGAACCGTCCGGGAATGCCGCGGCTATTGGCCGGCCGCCGCGCCGCCGGTTCCCGCTTCGCGTGCGACAACGGCAACCCCCGCCTCGATACGGTCGCTGGGGTGGAGGATCACCATGTCGGCAGGCTCAAGGCCCGAAACCAGTTCCGCGTGCCGGTCGTTGCGGTGGTCGATCTCGACCCGCACCAGTTCCGCCCGCCCGTCGTCCGTGACCCGGTAAACCGCCCAGTCCGATCCGGCCCGGAATAGCGCGCCCAACGGCACCCGCACGACATCCGCGCCCGACCAGACCCTGATGCGCACGAAAACCCGGAATTCGTGGCCCAGGCGCTGCCATTTTTCCGGTCGGTCGACGATGTCGAGCACGGCTTTGACCCGCTGTTCCTCGATCCCCAGCGCGGAAACCTTGGTGAATCCGGTCGGATCGACACGCCGAACCACGGCCATCAAGGCCTCGCCGCCGCCCCAGGCCTCGATATAGGCTTCCGTATTGGCATCGACCTGGACCGCATCGTCGGACAACAGGTCGACGACAACCTCCAGATTGCCCGGATCGCCGATCTCAAGAAGCGGCGCGCCGGCCGGGACCACCTGTTCGCTTTCCGCCACGATGCGCAGCACAACCCCGCTCACCGGCGCCGGAATGACGACGCAACACTGGTTGTTCTCCAGATCCTCCGGCAGTTCGCCGGGCTGCAGAAGCCGGGCTTCCGCGCTCTCCAGCTCGCGTTGCCGCAGCACCCGGTTGGATTCCGCCTGGCGCAGTTCCGCCTTGCGGGTTTCAACGTCCACATTGGCCTGCTCCAGCGAGCGTTCCGAGATGGTCCGGGATTCCGCCAGCCGCATCGCCCGTTGCAGATCGGATTCCGCCAGCCGCAGTTCCGACTCCGCCCGCGCGATTTCGGCTTCGGCCAGCGCGACGCCCGCCCGCGCCGCTTCGATCGCCGCCTCCAGTTCGCGCCGCGCCCTCACATCGAGGAACGAGGGATCGACCGGCAGCAGCACCGCCACGGTGGTTTCGCCCATTTCCACAGGGTCGCCGACGCGCAGCGAAGTGCGCCTGACCTTGCCGCCGACCGGCGCCGATACGACATAAATATCGCGAATTCGAGTGACGCCCTCCTCATCGATC
This sequence comes from Afifellaceae bacterium, assembly GCA_965216515.1. GTDB lineage: Bacteria > Pseudomonadota > Alphaproteobacteria > Rhizobiales > Afifellaceae > CAXMRP01. The sequence continues at coordinate 368,784 of OZ244173.1, forward strand.
GTCGTTTCCATCGGTCCCCGGTCGATGGTCGCCACATCCACAGAGACCGGTTGCGGCATCAACGCATAGACGAATCCCGCGGCGATCAGGGCGACCAGCCCCGCGCCCAGGATCCGTTTGATCCATTTGCCGTTCATTGCTTCATTCCCGTGTCTTGAGAACCCGGATCATGTCGAGCCGGTTGATCCGCTGCCGCACAATGAGCCACGATAATGCCGACGCCCCGATGACGACCAGTCCGGAAACCGCGAACGTCGCCGGATCGACGACGAACGGCACACGGAACAGGTCGCTGGCAAATCCCTGGATCGTGGCCCAGGCGAACAGATAGCCAATCAGCCAGCCCAGCGGAACCGCCAGCCCCAGCATTGTCGCCAGCTCCACCCGCAACACATGGGCCACCTCCGATCGCGTGAATCCCAGGACCCGCAGGCTTGCAAGCTCGCGCGCCCGCTCCGAGAGCTGAATCCGCGCCGAATTGTAGACAACCCCGAAAGCGATGATCACCGCCAGCGTGACATAGACGGTGACCATGATTGTGATGTTCTTCTCGATCGTCTCGCGAAACTGCTGTTTGGAAATTCCCTGCAGCGCGATGGTCATGATCACCGGGATCGTCTTGATCTTGGCATAGAGCGCGTCAAGCTGGCTGGCATCGATGGCGATATGTACGCCGCTCATCCGCGGCCCGTCCAGCATCACCCGCGAAAGTGCGTTTATGTCCATGTAGGCGGCCAGGCCGACAAGGGTCTCCACGATCTCGGTAACGGGAATGGCCAAGGTCCGCCGGCGGCCGGTCTGGAACGAGACCTCCACCATGTCGCCGCGCTTCAGGCGCAGCTGGTTGGCGACGCGTTGCGACAACGCAAGTCCGTTTTCCGGCATCGTGATCGCGTTGAAATCGGGATCGAGCACCCGCGACAGGTCGCTCTCCGGCGGCTTGCCGGTAATTGTCATCCGCTTGGAATATTGGCCATTTCGAAGCACGGCACTCGCGGCGAGAAACGGCTCGGCGCGCACGATCCCGGGGAGGTTTTCCGCCGATTGCAATGCGCTTGGCGTCGCGTTGGCGGCGAAGGTCAGCGTCGCGTCCTGCCGTTCGGTGCGGAAAAACACCGTTTCGATCATCGAATCGACGGAATCGATCGTGAACAGCGCCGTGACCAGAAGCGCGCAGGCCAGGCTTATCCCCAGAATGGTCATCAGTGACCGCGCCGGACGCCGGATCAGATGGCGAAGCGCCATCACTGTCAGTTGGGAGAAAAACATGGCCGGGTGCAGATAACCGCCCCACAGCTGCCGATAGACGGTCGGGGCGGCCGGCTGCATGGCCACCGCCGGCGCCAGCGCGATCGTCGCGGAAATCGCCCGCAGCGCGCCGGCCATCGCCGCGGCGACAGAAATGCCGCCGGCAATTGCATAGATGTCGAGATTTTGCCGGAAGATCAGGAACGGAAAGGAGAAAAATTCGCCATATAGACGCGTCATGCCGCGTCCGAGAAATGTCCCGGCGACGGTCCCTATGGCAATACCGATGACCGAAATGGCGATCACCAGCTTGAGATAGTGCCAGGCGATGGCGATGGAGGAATATCCGATCGCTTTCATCAGGCCGATCTGCTCGCGCTCCAGCGCGATCAGCCGCGTGAGCACCATGTTGATCAGAAATGCCGAAACCAGCAGGAAAATCGGCGGTATGATCCGCGCCATGGCCCGCAATTGTTTCAGTTCGCTGTCCAGGAACGCATTGGACATCTGATCGGCCCGGTCGTAGGCGCCGGTGCCGCCATAGCGCGCAAGCAATCGGTCGAGCCGGGCGATGACCTCGGTTTCGTTGGCGCCCTGCATCAGCGACAGACTGACGGAATTGAATGCGCCGATGCGGTCGGTGATGGCCGCGAGCGCTTTTTCCGACATCCACAGGACGCCGAACCGCCGCGAATCCGGCACCATGTCGCCGGGACCGAGCGCGTAGACATACTCCGGCGAGAGCGCCACCCCGACGATCACCAGCGTTCGCCGTGTGCCGTCGATGATCGTCCGGAACCGGTCGCCGATGGAAAATCCGTGGGCTTGCGCGAACGGCTCGTTCACGGTGACTTCGTCGGCACGGCCGACATCGGGCAGCCGCCCCCGGCGCAGATAAAGGCGGTTGAGCAGCGGTTCGGCGTGGTCGGGTATCGAGATCGCGATCCCAGTTGCCGGCTCGCGCATGCCATCGATGTCGAGGATGACCGATTGGCTGATCCGGGTCTGGACGGCCATCACGCCCGGGATTTCGGCGATCCTGTCGGCCAGCCCCTGCGGCGCCCGGGTCGCCGAGGCGAAAATATCGCCAAACCGGTAGCGTTCGTAGTAGGCGGCGCGTGTTTCTTCCAGTGACCGGTAGGCGCCGATGGCGAGGATCAGCGTCGCCACGCCGCAGGCCATGACGAGCGCGACGGCCACCGCCTGCGCCCACAGGCGCCCGAGGTCCCGCAGCAGCTTGCGGTCCAGCGCGCTCAGGCCGCCCATGTCATGCACCTTGCCCTCACCACACAATATCCTCCGGTTCCAGGCGGACATCGTTGGTTTCCATCCGGGTGATGTCGCCATCGCCGAAATAAAACACCCGGTGCGCCATTTCCCGGATGGCGGCATTGTGTGTGATGACGGCGGTGGTGGTACCCAGTTCCTCGTTGATGGCGGACAGCACGGACAGCACCCGCACGCCGGTCTTGGAATCGAGCGCCCCGGTGGGTTCGTCGCACAGGAGCACGTCGGGGCGCTTGGCAATGGCCCGGGCAATGGCGACCCGTTGCTGCTCGCCACCCGACATCTGCGCCGGGAAATGGTCCATGCGGTCGGCAAGACCGACCCTGTCAAGCGCTTCTCCCGGTGCCATGGGTGCTTTGGAGACTTCCGTTACCAGCGCCACATTCTCCTTTGCCGTCAGGCTGGGGATGAGATTGTAGAACTGGAAAACGAACCCGACATGGGCGCGCCGGAACATCGTGAGACCGCGATCGGAAAGGGCTGTCAGCTCCGTGTCGCGAAACTGCACCGTGCCGTTCGTGGCGCGATCGAGACCGCCGAGAATGTTGAGGAACGTCGATTTTCCGCTGCCCGACGGTCCCAGAAGAACGGCAAGTTCGCCGGCGTACAGCGTCGCGTTGACACCGCGCAGCGCATGCACCACCACCTCACCGGTATGATAGACCTTGGTAACGTCGCGGGTCTTGAATGCAATTTCGCTCACGCGGTCCATCCCTGCACGAAACGGCGGGAATATCCAACAGGAGCCGTGACTGCACTTTGCTCTCGATCAAATGCGGGTGGGTTTGATCCGGTGCTGGCGTTCTTGTTCCGGCGGCAGCCGGGGCCGACCGCCGTTTCCGGTGCGCCGGCTCATTCGACCGTGATGTGATATTTCCGGGTGTGCAGCCGCAGTTCCTGGCCGATGTAGTAATCGCTACGCGGTTGCCGCCAGTTGATCGTGGCATTGTCGGTGCCGCGAAAACCGCGTTTGGGATAGTAGGCGACACCGAGGACTTTTATCGTCTTGCCCTTGCAGGGGCCTTCCTCCAGCTTCTGGCTGACAAGTTTGATTTCCAGCCGGCCATGCTGGGCCTCCGACTTGATCTTCGGTGTCGCGATCATCGATCCGCACGATTCGCGATTGACCGCCCCAATCCCATCGATCCACTGGGCTTTGTTGGCTTTCACCTCGACCCGCTTCGTGTCTGCCGATACATTGCTTGTGAACAACAGCAATGCGACCGCGGCGACACAGAACATAGCCCGGCTTCCAACATATCTTACTTCGAATAGAGAGAAAAATCCCGACATAACAATCCCCTTTGCGCCGAACATACTATCGCAGAATTTGCGCGATATCCAGATATTCAATCCGGTACACCGACCGGTACACCGCATGACGCCAACGGAACTGCAATCAGTAGAAGACAGGTTTGGAAATACATGGTCATTGCAGGTAACGCGCGGCGGGCTGTGAGGGCAGGGGCGCCCTTCCCGCTATGTGAAAGGGAATGATCATCCCGCGCGCCGTCCGCGGTGCGACAACGGGTCGCTCTTATCCTTTCGCCTGTGTTTTTCGGATCCAAGCCGTGCCGAAACGGGCAGTTGGCCTTGACATCTTCCGCCGGACATCGCCAGAATGCATGCGCATGCAATCGCGCGGATAGTCCACTTCCGCAAGAGACGCCAGCTCAAACTCGCAGGAAAGGAAACAGCGTGGCGATAACCCCGCGAGAGAATTTTCGGGCGGCGATGACGCGGTCGGGCCCCGAATGGATACCGCTCGACATGGGCAAGCATATCGGCTCGATCCACAAGGCGCACTACGCCATTTTGAGCGAGGCATTGCCGGATGTCGAGATGAATAACGGCGCGCTCATCCTCGATCGCATGGCGCAGACCGTGGTGCCGGATGAAGCGCTTCTGCAATATTTCGGCGTCGATTTTCGCTGGCTCGTGCCGAACTGGGTGCAGGTGACCGAGCGCGCCGATACCGACGGATATATTGACATGTGGGGCGTGCCCTACAAAGGCGCCAGGGACGACCATTATGCCGTCGACAGCTTGTCCAAGGCGCCGCTGGCCGATGCCGAGACGCCGGAAGACATCGAGGCTTTCGACTGGCCCGATCCGGAGGATCCGGAGCAGTTCGCCGGCCTGCGCGAACGCGCCAGACAGCTTTATGAAACCACCGGCTATGTGCTCGGGGCCGATGCCATCAAGGCCGGTCCCTTGATGTCAGCCCTGCAAATGCGGGGCTATGAAAAGTATTTCATGGATCTGGTGATCAATCCGGACCTGTCGGACGCGCTGCTGGGTCGGATCACCGATCTCCTGTGCCGGATGTGGACGCGGTTTCTGGACGAAGTGGGCGATTACGTCGAGGTGGCCTATGTCACCGACGATCTGGGCACCCAGACCTCGCTTCTGATCTCGCCCAAAATCTATAGAAAACGCATCAAGCCGTTTCACGCCCAACTGCACAGCCACATCAAGAACAGCGCCGATGTTTACCTGATGATGCATACCGACGGCGCGGTGCTGCCGTTGATCGACGACCTGATCGAAACCGGCGCGGATATCCTGAATCCGGTGCAGACCTCGACCAGCGGCATGGGTGACACGCTGGCGCTGAAGGAAAAGTACGGCGATAGGCTGGCCTTTCACGGCGCGATGGACGTGCAGCAGATGATGCCGAATTCGACCCGCGCGGAACTGCGCTGGGAGATTGCCCGCCGGATGACCGATCTGGGCTCCGATGGCGGCTACATCATCGCGCCCTGCCACAATATCGGCCATGATATTCCGGTCGAAAACACGTTAGCATTCTTCGAGATGGTGAAAGAAATGGGTCGCTATCCACTTGATCTCAGATCGGTTCTTGCCAGCGATAAATCGTATTTCGAGCGGCTCCAGCGCGAGAATGCGCAATGACCCCGAACGCAAGGTTCAAGGCGCGGCTGATCGCGCGCGCGCCGCTGTTGGGTTGTTTTGTGAAGACGCCGCACCCGACGGTGGTCGAGGTGCTTGGCGCCACGCCACTCGATTTCCTGGTCCTGGACGGCGAGCATTCGCCATTCGACCGCGCCGCCATCGACGCCTGCATGCTGGCGGCCCGCGCGGCGGGCTGCGCCTTATTGATCCGCGTACCCGATGACAACCCCGCCAGGATCCTCAGTGTGCTCGATTGCGGGGCCGCCGGGGTGGTCGTGCCGCATGTGATATCAGTTGCGCAGGCCGAGGCGCTGGCCCGGGCGATGCATTATCAGCCCGGCGGGCGCGGCATCGCGGGCACAACCCGGGCCGGTGGCTACGGCACGCAGCCGCTCAGCCGGCACCGGACGGCAGCGCGCGACGAAGTCGCGTTAATCTGCCAGATCGAAGACCGTGAGGGTGTCGAATGCTTCGCCGACATCGCCGCTGTCCGTGACGTCGATGCGCTTTTTGTCGGCCGCGCCGATCTGACAGTCTCTTATGGGCAGGATGCTTTTGGCTCGCCCGAGATCGACGCGCTCTGCAGTCAGGTTCTGGGCGCCACGGGTGCCGCCACCGGCCTGTTCTGCGCTCCCGGCGAAGAGATCGCCAAATGGCGGCAGGCAGGTGCCAACCTGTTCATCACGGGCTCCGACCACAGCTTTCTGCAGCACGGCGCTGCGGCCCTTGCTGCCGAATTTGCCGCCGCCGCCGCAACATCAGGAGATTAAGACATGACTGATCTGCCAACCCCCGATTTTGCACGCAACATGCGGATCATCGGTCATAGCGATCAGGGCGGGCGAGCCGACGGCATACAGGTCATGGTGTCGGGGGGCTATGCTTACGTCGGCCATGTGTTCAACAACGGCTTTTCGGTAATCGATGTGCGCGATCCGAGGAAACCCAGGTTTGTGAAACACGTCCCGCAGCCGCAGGGCACCTGGAGCCAACACATCCAGACCCACGACGATATCCTGATCCTCAACAACATGTGCGACATGCTGAAGGTCGAAACCTCCGGTGCCTTCGATCCGGGCGCGTATTACAAGGGCTCGGTGGCCGATAAGGTCGACATCAGCGGCGGCGATCGGCCCTATTCGGCCGGCATGCGGATCTATGACATCTCCGACCGGGCTGATCCGCGTGAGATCGCCTTTTTCGAGGTTCCCGGGCTGGGCGTGCATCGCACCTTCTGGGATGGTGGCGACTGGGTCTATTTCTCGGCGCTGCCGCCCGGTTTTTCTGACGACATCTTTATGATCGCGGATTTCAGGAACCCGGAAAAGCCGGAGATCGTCTCGCAGCTATGGCTGGAGGGCATGCACACCGCAGGCGGCGAAACACCCCGCTGGGATCCGAAATACCGCTACGCCCTGCACCATGCGATCGTGAAGGGCGACCTGGCCGCCGCCGCCTGGCGCGATGGCGGCATGTCGCTGATCGATGTGTCCGATCGCCACAATCCGCATTTCCTGTCCCACGACAATCCGTGCCCGCCCTTTGCCGGCCATACCCACAACACGCTACCGCTTCCGGAGCGCGGATTGATGTTCGTGGTCGAGGAAAGCCAGGCCGACAATTGCGAAGACGGGATCAAGCGCAACTGGGTTTACGACATCTCGGTGCCGGAAAATCCCGTGATCATCGCCACCACGCTGCCGCCGGACGAAGAAGACTACAAATCGAAGGGCGGACAGTTCGGGCCCCACAATGTGCACGAAAATCGTTCCGAAGGCTTCGTGAGCGAACAGATCATGTTCGTCAGCTATCAAAATGCGGGCCTCAGGGTCTACGACATCTCCAACCCGTTCCGGCCCGAGGAAATCGCCGCCTGCGTGCCGCCCGCGCCGAAGAAGCTCATGGATTACCGCCCCAACCGCCCGGTGGTCGTCGATACCACCGACGTTTATGTCGACAAGCAGGTCTGATCTACACGACCGATATGAACGCCGGATTCTATGTCATGGAAATGGACAACCTGAGATGATCCGGCTGGTCGTCGCCGGTAAAATCCACCAGGACGGTATGGCGCTTCTGGAGGCGGAGCCGGATCTGGAGATCGAAGTGTTTGAGGATCCCGGGGCGGCCCTGCCGATGGAGAGCCTGGCCGCTGCCGATGCGCTGCTGATCCGCTACGGGGTGATCACACCGGAAATGGCCGCCGAAATGCCTTTGCTCCGGATGGTGTCGCGCCATGGCGTGGGTTGTGACAACCTGCCGACGGAAGAGCTGGGTGCACGCGGCATTCCGGTAACGATCGTCGGTCCGGTCAATGCGGTCTCGGTCGCCGAGCAGGTCCTGGCGGTGATGCTGGCACTCGCCAAGAAAGTCGTTGCCGGCGACGCCGCTGTACGGGCAGGCAATTGGAATTACCGAAACACCGTGGCGCTGAGCGAGTTGTCGGGCAAGCGGCTGCTTCTCTTGGGCTTTGGCCGGATCGGCCGGGAGGTCGCGCGGCGTGCGGCGGCATTCGACATGATCGTCGGTGTCTTTGACCCCTATATCGATGCCGATGTGGTGCGGGCGGCCGGTTATGACCCCGTCCCCGACTGGAAAGCCGTCCTGCCGGATACGGATTTCCTCAGTCTTCATCTGCCCGCGACGCCGGAAACCATGGGCCTCGTCGGCGCCGAAGAACTCGCCACGATGAAGCCGAGCGCCATACTCATCAATGCCGCCCGGGGCGGGCTGGTGGATGAGGGTGCGCTTTGCGCGGCGTTGAAGGGACGCATGGCTGCAGGTGGCGCCGGGCTTGATTGCCTGGCCTCGGAGCCGCCGCCCGAAGACCTGCCGCTGCTCGCCCTGCCCAATGTGGTCTTCAGCCCACATTCCGCCGCGCTCAGCGCGGAATCGACGCGTGCCATGGGCGTGGTTTCGGCACGCAATGTTCTGGCCGGTCTGAAAGGCGAACTGGACCCCGGATTGGTTTTCAATGCGGCTGCGCTGAAAGAGGCGGGCCATGGAATATAAGATTCCAACCGAAGGCCATCTGCCTTTCATCGCCGATCCCATTCCGATCCACTGGGAAAACCACGCCGTGCTGATGTTCGGTCTGTGGTTCGTCGCGGTGCCGGCCCTGGTGATGTTGCTCAGATTCGGCAAGATCCCGCCATCGACCTATGGCATTCCGCGCGGCACGTCGAAATGGGCTTGGCCGGAACTGCCCTGGACCCTGCACAAATACCTGCTCTACACGGTAATTTTCGTAGCGATCGGCGGCGCCGGCTTGTCGATTCTTCTCTCCGGCGGGTTTTCCGGTACCCTGCATGCCTGGTTCGGTAGCGCCACTGTATTGCTCGGCGCCCTGCAAGGGCTCTCGGCCTGGTTCCGGGGCAGCCATGGCGGTCGCAAGGATCCCCTTGCCGATCCGCTGGATCGCGCCACCTGGGGCGGCGACCACTTCGACATGGCGCCGCAGCGCAGATGGTTTGAGGCCTATCACAAGACCGCCGGCTACTTCCTGCTGTTCTGCGCCGGTGGTGCGATCGCCACCGGATTGGCGCAATTCTGGATATCGGGGATCGCCATCGCCTTTGGCGCAATCGTTTTGCTCTGCCTGGTGGCCGCGGTAATCCTTCAGGCCAGGGGGCACAACCACGACACCTATCAGTCGGTCTATGGCAGCCACCCGGAAAATCCGTTCAACAAAAGCCGTTATGGCCGCATGTTCGACGAGTCTGGAACCAAACCCTGACCCGCCGCCGGAGGCCACATCGCGGGCCAGCGTTTTGTCGGGGATCTCGATGCCGGCGGCGATGCGGGCCCGATTTCCGGCCAGTTCCGATGGTGCAGACATGACGACGCTCGCCGGCTGGGCCAGCGCGCCGAGGCTATCTGCCGCCTGTCCAAGAAGGTTCTCGATCCCGTCGGCACCCCGACCGCCCCTGGCCAGGCTCCGGGCATGGCGCTTTTGCCGCCGGAGCCGAATCGCGGCGGGATCCAGGAGTCCCGGCAGCGGGACCGCCGGCCTCCAAATCATCTGTTGCGAAAGCGCTTGTAAGACCCCCTGGTGCGGAATTGCCGGCCGACACTGTCCCGGCCCGGTCCGGGATTGGCCTTCCTTCGCTGGCGGGTTCCGCGCGCTCAGGCCGTAAGGCCGAGGGCACGCTTGACGGCGATGACCGCACCGGGTGCGTCCTCGCCAAAGGCCGAAGCACCAATCGCATCGGCATAGTTCTGCGTGACGACCGCGCCGCCGACCACGACCGGTGCGTCCTTGCCGGCCTCCTTGAGATGTTTCACGACCGACATCATTTGGGGCTTCGTTGTCGTCAGCAGGGCGCTGAGGCATACCACCTGATTGCCACGGTCCACAGCCTCGGCGAATACCTCGTTGGCAACATCGACGCCCAGGTCCTCGACCTCGAACCCGGCGCCCTTGAGCATCATGACCACCAAGTTCTTGCCGATATCGTGCAAATCCCCCTTGACGCTGCCGATGCAGACCCGGGCAAGCGGTTCGTGGTCGCTTTCCGCCAGGATTGGCTCGATGATATCGATCCCGCCCTGCATGGCCCGCGCTGCCACCAGCATTTCAGGTACGAAGACCTCTCCGGCGGAGAATTGCTCGCCGACTTCGGCCATGGCGGGGATCATTGTGTCATTGAGCAACTGTTCAAGGCTCTCGCCTGTGTCGCGCGCCTTGGTCACCAGTTCCACCACGGCATCCCGATCGCCATCGCAGATCGCATCGAATAGGTCGTCTTTCTCGTCTTCGGTCAGCATCGGACTACGCGCTCCGTAGTGAATGCGCATGCAATAATGCCGATATCCGGATCAAAATCAAGCTGTTGAATTGCCTTTGCGGACGTGGCAGGGCAGCCGGATCCAAACCCGGCGCGACTTGAGCGGGTGAAATCCTCAATGTAGACCGTGCCGGATCCGTCCTTTGTGGCCTGCAAGCACCTATGAACAGAAAATCGATTACATCCTATGATGTGGCTGCGGCGGCCGGGGTTTCGCAATCGGCCGTGTCGCGGGCCTTTTCGCCCACCGGATCGGTTGCCGAAAAAAAACGTCAGCACATCCTCAAGATTGCGCGGGAGATGGGTTACCGGCCCAACGCCATTGCCCGCTCAATGTCGTCGGCCCGGTCGGAAGGGCGGCAGAAATCGGGCATTGTCGGCGTCATCGCATCGCGCATTCAGGATCCGTTCTTTGCCAATATCATGGCCTATTTCAGTACGCTGTTCCAATCCAGGGGCTGGCACCTTCTGTTGTTCACTGTGGACAGCCCTGACGAGGTGGATGACGCGCTTCATTCGCTGATGAGCTTCAAGATTGACGGGGTCGTCATACTGTCGGCGATCTTGAGCGACCATATGGCCGAAACCTGCCGCGCCAACGGAACCCCTGTTGTGCTCTACAACCGCAGATCGCCGGGTGGCAGCACCAACTCGGTGCAGATTGACAACCGGGCAGGGGGGCGCAAGGCGGCCGAGGTGTTGCTGAACGCCGGTCGCCGGCGCATCGCCTTTGTCGGCGGCCCGAAGAACGACCATACATCGGCGGCGCGCGAAAAGGGATTTTCGGAACAGGTCGCCAAGGCCGGACTGGCGGTCGTCCGCCGCGAATACGGCGACTACACGTTCAAGAGCGGCTGCCGGGCAGCGGCGCGTCTGTTTGCAATGGCCGACCGGCCCGATGCGGTGTTCTGTGCTTCCGACGTGATGGCGCTCGGCGTGCTGCATGCCGCCCGCCATGAACATGGCCTGGATGCACCAGGGGATTTTTCTCTCATCGGGTTCGATGACATCCCGTCGGCGGCCTGGCCCGGGCATCGACTGACATCGATCCGTCAGCCGGTTCGGCGGATGATCGCCGAAGCGGTGGATATCCTGATCCGGCAGATCGAAGATCCCGAAATGGAATCCACAACAGTCACCTTTTCCGGCGATTTGCGCACGCGTGCGACGGTCGGCCGGCGGGCAGGGACTGACCCGGCCGCGGGCGGTTAGCGCCGCCGCCGCATCTCGATCTTCCGCGCCCTGTGGGTGATCGCTGCGGCCTCCTCATGGTCCAATTGCGCCGCGTCCAGCTGTGCCAGAATTTCCGCGGGAATCGGCGCCGCCCGCGGCTGCGGGCGCTGGGCGACATGCAGTTCCATGAACTCGCCCACAGCCACCGGCTCGGAGCCCTCATACATGCACATATGCAGGTGAAAGCGCCTGGCGTCGCAGCCCACAATCCGCGTTTCCACGCGCACGACCGCACCGTCCTTGACCTCGCGCAGGAAATATATGTGACTTTCAAGCGCATAGATCGTGCAGCCGGTTCGCTGCCGGTAGGCCGCGTCAAATCCGACTTCCTCCTGCATCGCATCGACGGCCAGGCTGAAGATCAGGGCGAAACAGCTGTCGCGCATATGGCCGTTATAGTCGATCCAACCGGCGCGCACGGGGGTTTCAAACAAGAACGTCCGGCTCATGACAATCCGTAGAACGCAGCGGCGGTGGTGCGGAAAACTGCCTCGTGCGCCTGTTCCGGGATCAGCGCGCGATAGGCGTCCACCAGCGCGTGATAGTCCGATGTGAGCTTGTCGACCGGGAAGTTGGAGCCGAACATCACCCGTTCCGGCCCGAATTGCGCCAGCACCGTGTCGACGATCGGGCCGATGCTCCCGGTGGTCCAGTCCTGCTCGAACATGCCGAGCCCGGAGAGTTTGCACCGCACATTGGATAGCTCCGAAAGCCGGGTGAGTCGCGACGCCCAGTGTGCCAGACCCGTCCTACAGCGGTCATGCGGGCTGCCGGCATGGCAGAGCGCAATCCTGGTCTCCGGCGCCCGCGCCAGAACGCCGGCGGTCTTCTCCATCAGTCCGCGGACCAGTTGCAGATCGAAGCTCAATCCGCGCGCGCCGACTTCGCGCAGCCCGGCGGAAAAGCGCGGATCGTCCAACAGCGCAATGGTGCTGGTGGTCGCGTCTTCGTCCGGGGACCGGGCGACGATCTGGCGCACGCCGCGCAGGGTTGGGAGCACCTGGAATGCATCGAGCCGGGCCGCCAGGTCCGGTGCGGTCAGGTCGCAAAACACCACCTGCGCCATCGACCAGTCGGGATTGGCGTCCGCCACGGCCTGTATCCAGCGGGCTTCGGCAAACCCGTCGGCGGCGCCGACCTGGATGTGGACAGATGCGCGTACGCCCTCCGGTTCCGCCTCGGCGCGGAATTCCTCCACAAGGTAGTCGCGCTGAATCGGGGTCGGGTCCCCGAAGAAACGCGGCGCGCCCTTCTCCATCAGCCAAGGATAGTGAATCCGGCCGAGATCCCACAGGTGGTGATGGGCATCGATCACGTGCGCGGCACCTTGGCCATGCGTGCGAGTATATCGACCCCTTGCATGTTCCAGAAATGCAGAAGGTCGATGAAGATCCAGTTCTCTGCCAGCTTGTTGCCCTGGCGCCGGTAAATGTCGATGACCCGGAATTCACCGGGGTTGCCGGTCGCCGGCATCCCCATAAATCCGCCGGTGGGTGTAGCCGTGAAATTGGGCCAGCCAAAGAAACCGCCATAGTGGCCCTCCGCCAGGCGAGCCACATGCGCGGTTCTGCTGCGCCGACCGAACGTGGCGCGGAACGGACCGGCATGCTGTTGCGCATATCGCGCAATCGTGTAGGTCGCGCCGATCCCCGCCGGGCCCCACCAGATCATGTCCTCATGCCAGGTGCGCCGCAACTCCTCCTCAAGCGGCAATCCGCTATCCCAGCGTCCCAGGTCGGCGATCATCGCGTTGATTGCCGCCAGCGTCTTCCGGCCTTCGGCTTCCGGCTGCCGATCAAACAGCAACCCGCCATGGGTCAACGGTCCCGGCTGCACCAGATGCGCGGCGGTCTGTGGCGGAAATGGCTGCAAGCCGGTCTGCATCATCAGATGCGGGATGTCGAAATACATCGCCGTTTGTGCGATGCGTCCCTGCTCGACCCGATGGAATTCCGCATAGCGCAGAAACGCCAGTTTTCCTGTCGGCGCGATCGCCAGCCAAGGCTCATCGAACAACCCCATCAGGTGCCCCATCGAAACCACCCAGACGCTTTTGAAACCGTCAATCTCGCTGGCTCCGGCAAAGAAGACATCCATGCGCCGCTGCATGCCGCACAGCGCCGCGCAAAGCGGCTGCCAGAAACCGTCGCTCACCGCCGCTGCACCGTGTATCTCGTCAAAAGGGTGAAAACCGTGCCAGCGATATTCCGGTTTGGCAAAACGCTGCAAAATTTCGGTTTTGGCTGCGCCTTCGGCACGGTCGAGATTCGTGTAGAAATCCCGAACCAATTGTTTTTCCTTTTGAAAATCGGCCACGCGCACTCCGCTTCGACTGGTTTTGCATTCGTCTGCAAAAACAGCTTGCCAAATAGCCGCGGGTACGTCTAGGCTTTGCATGCGAATGCAAAAATTTGGACGACTTTGTCTGGGAGGACACATGGCCGAAATCCAATTGCGCAATCTCGGCAAACGCTGGGGCAATTTCGTTGGTGTCGACAATTTCGACCTCACCATCGCGGACAAGGAATTCCTGGTTCTGCTCGGACCGTCCGGTTGCGGCAAAACCACGACCATGCGGATGGTCGCCGGACTTGAGGACGTCACCGAGGGCGAGATTCTGATCGATGGCAATGTGGTGAACGATCTGGAACCCAAGGATCGCGACGTTGCGATGGTGTTCCAAAGCTACGCGCTCTACCCAAACATGAACGTCTACGAAAACATCAGGTTTCCGCTCAAGGTGCGCGGCATTGATCCGGCCACCCATGACGAAAAGGTGCGCCGCGCCTCCGCCATGGTCGAGCTGGACGACTTCCTGCACCGCAAACCGTCGGAACTCAGCGGCGGCCAGCGCCAGCGTGTTGCGCTGGCCCGTGCTGTGGTGCGCGAACCGAATGTCTTTTTAATGGATGAACCGCTGTCCAACCTCGACGCCAAGCTCAGGGTTTCGACCCGGGCGCAGATCAAGAATCTTTCCCACGAGCTTGAAGTGACCACGATCTACGTCACTCATGACCAGATCGAGGCCATGACACTGGCCGATCGGGTGGTGATCATGAAAGCGGGTGTGGTGCAGCAGGTCGGCTCGCCGGTCGAGATCTATGACAATCCCGCCAACACATTTGTTGCCAGCTTCATCGGCAATCCCGCGATGAACCTGATCGAGGGCCAGTTGGCTGGGGGCGAGTTCACTGCCGATCATACGCGGGTGTCCGGCTTGTCGGCCGCCGACGGCGCTGTCACGCTGGGTTTCCGGGCCGAGGATTCCAGAGTTGTCGACAGCGGCGGTCAGATCAATGCACCCGTCTACACGATGGAACTTCTGGGCGATGCCACGATGATCTCGGTGCGCGTGGGCGGTTCGTTGGTACAGGTCAAGGCCGACAAGAATTACCGGGTCGGGATCGGTGAGACGGTCTCCATCGCCGTCCCCGCCGACCACTGCCACCTGTTCGATACATCATCAGGCAACCGTATCGGGGACTGAATCCCCCAAATTGCGGGCAGCGCATCGAACGCAGCCCTTAGGTTTCAACAGGGAGAAACAATATGAATTTCAAGTCAATTCTATTGGCCGGCGCCATGGCGCTTGTCACAGGCGGTGCCTGGGCGGCGTGTGCGTTTGAAAACAAGGTGCCGATCAGCTCGCTCTCGGCCGGGTTTGAGGCATGGAAGGCAGTGACCGACGCGATGGCCGAATGCGGCAACTTCACCGCCAGTCTCGATCAGGAGTTCCGCGAAAAGCAACCTGAAGCCTTCGCCGCCAATCCGGCGCTCTACCAGATCGGCGGCGTGGCGAACGCGACCATGGTGCCGCTGCTGAATGCCGACACAATCCGGCCGATCGACGATCTGGTGGAAAAATACGGGCAAGATCTGAGCCCCAACCAGCTGATTAAGATCGACGGCAAGACCTATGCCATCGCGATGATGGTCAATCTTCAGCACCTGATGTATCGCGAGGATATCCTGAGTGATCTGGGCATCGCGGTGCCGACCACCTATGACGAGTACCTCGCCGCGGCCGAAAAGATCAAACAGGCAGGCGTGGTCGACTATCCGATCGGTGCCACTCTCAAGACCGGTTGGAATCTGGGTGAAGAGTTCGTCAACAACTTCCTCGGCGAAGGTGGCGAGTTTTTTGCCGAGGGCAACATGCCCAACATCAACAACGAAAAGGGAATCCGCGCGCTGGAGATCATGAAGGCGCTGACCGAGTATATGGATCCGGAATACCTAGTCTCGGATTCGACCTATGTGCAGCAGCAGTTCCAGCAGGGCAAGATCGCCATGGCTGTATTGTGGGCCAGCCGCGCAGCCGCGATGGATGACGAGGCGGAAAGCTCGGTGGTTGGCAAGGTGGTTATGGCTGCCGCCCCGATGGGTTCTGTGCGGCCTGCCTCCTCGCTGTGGTGGGATGGCGTCGTCTTCGCCGCCAACATGACCGATGCCCAGGCCGAGGCCGCATTCAAGCTGGCCCTGGAGGGTATCGACACGGAAATGGTCAAGGCCAACAACGACGCTGCCGTCTGGCTTGTCGATGGATTTGAGGCCGGCCCGCTGGCCCGGGGCGCCTACGAGACGGCCAGCAACGGCGCCGCACCATATCCGGCCTCCGGACCGATGGGCATCATGCACACGGTGCTGGGCAACGGGATCGCCGCTTATCTGACCGGTGCCAAGGATGCCGCGACAACGCTTGCCGATATCGAAGCGGCCTATCTGACCTCCGCAAAAGAGGCCGGCCTGGTCAAGTGATATCCGGGAATGGGCCCCGCGCCGGTTGCGGGGCCCGGCAAATCCACCGCCATAAGAAATTCAAGAGGGACGGGATATGAAGTTCAAGACATTTGCTGCCTTTGTCGGGCCGTCCGTCTTCATGATGCTGCTGTTCATCGCCTACCCGTTGGTCAGCGTGTTCATGCAGAGTTTCTATGTCACCCAGCCTGTCTACGAGACGGTCGCCGTGGAGACGTGCACCCCGGGTTTTCCCAAACAGACCTGCGTGACGGAGGAAAAGTCCGTTCCCAAGCTCGACGAGCACGGCGAAATCCTGGAAGTCACTGAATTCATCGGTCTGCAAAGCTATCGCAACGTTCTGGAGCTGGGTCGCGCGTGGGATGCGATTTCGTCCGGCAGCTGGGCGGCGTTTCAGTCCATCGATTTCTGGAAGGCGTTGCGCTTTACGCTGACATTCACGCTGATCACCTTGCCGCTAGTGCTGGGCATGGGACTGATCATCGCGTTGGTGATCAATTCTGCCGCCCGCGCCATCAAGGGGCCGGTAATCTTCGTCTCGCTTCTGCCGTTTATCATCACACCGGTGATCGGCGCTCTCTCGATCAATTGGTTGTTTCGCGGCGATGGCATTCTCACCGCCGCGCTGGAATGGTGGCTTGCCCGCGACATCGCACTGTTCGCCCAGGCCTGGACGATCGAGATATTGATGATGCTCTACCGCATCTGGCATGTGGCCCCGTTCGCGGCGATCGTGTTTTATGCCGGGCTTCAGACGGTCAATACCGATGCGCTGGAAAGCGCCGTGATTGACGGCGCCACCCGCTGGCAGCGTCTGAAATACGTGGTCATTCCCCATCTGATGCCGCTAATCATCTTTATCTCGATGATCCACCTGATGGATACCTACCGGGTATTTGAGGAGATCGTCGGTTTCTCCAGCCAGGGCCACGTTATCTCGCTGCAGTGGCTGACCTATGATTTCCTGGTGCCCGACCAGGCCGGCAACCGTTCCATAAGCCGCGCCTCCGCCAGCGCTATGCTCACCATGATCGGGATCGCCATTCTGCTGGTGCCGCTGATCCGCCGGACCTGGCGTGACCACAAAGGAGCCCACTGATATGACAACCCGCGCACTCCGCCAGCCATTGCCGTTGCGCGTCACATCGGCGGCCTTTCTCGCCTTCTGGTGTCTCGTCGCCGCCTTTCCGATCTTCTGGATCACGGTGATGAGCTTCAAGACGCCGGTCGATGCTTACGACGCCAACGCGCTCAACGTGATCTTCGGCCCGAAGACCCGGGCCGGCGGCAACGGGCTGTCGTTGCTTGAAATCATAGCGGGCATCGCAGTGCTTTGGTTCACGGCGAAATTCCTCACCAGGAAGCTGCCGGAACTGGTCACCAGCCTGTCGCCTGCCGGATACACCTGGGCCGGCTGGATCATCGGGGCGTTGGCATCGGCGGTCGCGTTTCTGGTTGCCTTTTTCGGCATCCTGCCGCTTGTGACCGGCTCGCTGAACCCGCTCCTGGGGCCACTTGGGCGCGATGTGCTCGGACTGACCACCGAGCACTACCAGACAGTCTGGATCGATCGCGGGTTTTCCAACAACTTCAAGAACTCGCTGATCGTCACAAGCGGTGTCGTCACCGTGTCGCTGACCGTGGGGACGCTGGCAGGGTATGGATTGGCGCGGTCCGGCTCCGCACTGGCCTTCTGGCTCCTGATCATCGCATTGATCTTCCGCGCCCTGCCGCATTCGGTGCTGGTTGCCGGATACCTCCCGGTATTCATCAGCTCGTCGGAATGGCTGGCGCCGATCCTGGGCGAGAATGCGCCGACGCTCTATGGCAAGCCTTTTGCCACGATCGCGGTTTTGGTGGCGATCAACCAGCCCTTCACCATCTGGATGCTGCGCTCCTTCTTCCAGAACATCCCGGCGGAACTTGACGAGGCGGCGCGGGTTGACGGTTGTTCAACCTTCCAGGCGTTCCGGCGGGTGATTATGCCGGTGATGTGGCCGGGGGTTATCACCACCGGCCTGTTCAGCTTCCTGCTGGGCTACAACGACTTCCTGGTGACGTCATTGCTTCTGGACGCACAAAACCAGACCATGGTTCCGGCCATTGCCGGCATGTTCAACCGCGAGACCACGACCACCGATCAAGTTGTCGCCGTGGCAGCCGCCGTGTCGATTACCGCGCCATTGTTCTTCCTGGTGATGGGTTTCCAGCGCCAGATCGTCAGCGGCCTGACAGCCGGAGCAGTCAAGGGTTGATGCGATGTTTCTCTCCCCCTAACCCGGTTGGGCGCCAGGTGGCGCTCAACGAAGTGCCGCCGGATTGTTTGTGCCGGCCGGTTTTCCCGCCGAACAAATTTCAGATCGATGCAAGAAGTTAGTCCCCATGAAAGGCGCACGTCCCGAACAGGCCGTACTCTCCCGCGACACCGACATGAGCAAAACCGGCGAGACGCGCGCCGTGATCGAGGCCATGGTTGACGGGCTAAATGATCATCGAATCGACGATATCGGCCAGTTCTTCGCCGACAGCTTCCGGTGGATCGGAAACCGGGGTTGCGGCACGAAAACCGGGATCAAGGAGTTCAACGACAATTGGCAACGGCCATTCCAAGCCGCATTTTCCGACAAGGTCTGCATCGATGAGGCGCGCCTTTTCATGGGTGAATGGGCCGCCGCCTTCGGTCGGCAGGAGGCCACACACAGCGGGGCCTTCCTTGGCATACCGCCGACCGGCAAGCGGGTCGAGATCCGGTTCATGGATTTCTGGAAAGTCGTCGACGGCAAGATTGTCGACAACTGGGTGACTGTCGATTTCGCCCATGTTGCCGCCCAGCTTGGCGTCGATCTGTTCAACGGCGAGGGCTGGGAAGCCTATGACAACGGAGAGAAAACTCCGCCGCGCCCCGACGTGTAAGGACCCGTGCCATGACCATCGAATATCTCAAACGCGGCAAGCCGGAGACCGACAGGGTTGAGGAAGACGCCAAAACCCGCGCCGTCGTTGAGGCCACACTTGAGGAAATCGAATCCCGCGGCGACGCCGCCGTGCGCGATCTGAGCGAAAAGTTTGACAATTATTCGCCCGACAGCTTCCGGCTGGGCCAGGATCAGATTGATACACTGATCGCCGATCTGAGTGACCGCGAATTGGCCGATATCAGATTCGCCCAGGAACAGGTGCGCAATTTCGCCCGGGCCCAGCGCGAAACGATGCACGATCTGGAGGTCGAAACACTGCCCGGCGTGATTCTCGGCCACAGGAACATACCCGTGCAGTCTGTGGGGTGCTACGTGCCCGGCGGCAAGTTCCCGATGGTGGCCTCTGCGCACATGTCGGTCGCCACAGCCAGTGTCGCCGGCGTGCCGCGCATCATCGCCTGCACGCCGCCCTTTCAGGGCCGGCCCAACGCCGCCGTGATCGCGGCCATGCATCTTGGCGGCGCCCACGAAATCTATGTAATGGGCGGCATCCAGGCGATCGGCGCCATGGCGATCGGCACCGAGACCATTGAGCCGGTGCATATGCTCGTCGGCCCCGGCAACGCTTTCGTCGCCGAGGCCAAGCGCCAGCTTTTCGGTCGGGTCGGGATCGACCTGTTTGCCGGCCCGACGGAAACCATGGTGATCGCCGATGAAACGGTGGATGCCGAAATGTGCGCCACCGATCTCCTCGGGCAGGCTGAGCACGGGTATAACTCCCCCGCGGTGCTGGTGACGAATTCCCGCAAGTTGGCTGCCGAGACGCTGGCGGAGATCGACCGTATCCTGAAAATCCTGCCCACCGCCGACACCGCCGGCGTCAGTTGGCGCGATTATGGCGAGGTCATCCTTTGCAGCGGTTATGACGAGATGCTTGATGTCGCCAACGATCTCGCCAGCGAGCACGTGCAAGTGATGACCGACCGCGACGACTGGTTCCTCGACAACATGCACGCCTATGGAGCCCTGTTTCTCGGGCCGCGCACGAATGTGTCGAACGGCGACAAGGTGATCGGCACCAATCACACGCTCCCGACCAAGAAGGCCGGCCGCTATACCGGCGGGCTCTGGGTCGGCAAGTTCCTGAAAACGCACAGCTATCAGAAGGTGCTGACCGACGAGGCGGCGACGATGATCGGGGAGTATGGTTCCCGGCTATGCATGCTTGAGGGCTTTGTCGGCCATGCCGAACAATGCAATGTTCGCGTGCGCCGCTATGGCGGCGTGAATGTCCCCTATGGCGAGGGCGCACCCCACCGCGAGGCCGCCGAATGACGGAACGCCATACCGGGCACAAGGCGCTGATCGCGCCGTTTCGCGCGGCCATGTACGATTTTGACGCAGCCGGCGTACGTGTGGCGCTGAATGCGATCGCTGCACCCGGCGCTGTCTTCCGGCTCTGCGCTCCCTTCGGCGACAGCACCGGCGCCGATGCCTTCTTTGACACCGCCTATCGCGGTCTTCTGGAGGCTTGGCCCGACCTGGAACGCCGCGACTATATCGTCATGGCCGGTCCGGATGATCATGGCAACGATTGGGTCGGCTGCGGCGGGTACTACACCGGCACCTTCACCGGTCCCTGGCTCGACATTCCGCCGACCGGCCATCAGGTCGCCATGCGGTTCCACGAATTCTTCCGCATCGAGAGCGGCAAGGTCGTGGAGGTGCAGGCGCTTTGGGATATTCCGGAGGTGATGATGCAGGCGGCGGCATGGCCGATGGCGCCGAGCCTCGGCCGGGAATGGCAGGTTCCCGGTCCGGCGACGCAGGACGGATTGGTGCCCGGGCCTCATGATGCGCAAAAGGGCCGCGCCACGTGTGCGCACATTATCGACATGCTGGAGCACCTCAAGCGGCACCCCGGCCAGGGCGGGCCGGAGGTGATGGAGATGGAGCGTTTCTGGCATCCGCGCATGAACTGGTACGGGCCGGCCGGCATCGGTACCGGGCGCGGCGTTGCCGGATTTCGCAACTGGCACCAGATCCCGTTTCTGAACGCCATGCCCGATCGCGGCTTTGAACGCGACAAGATCACCTACCATTTCTTTGGCGACGGCGACTATACCGCCGTCACCGGTTGGCCCAACATGATCCAGACGGTCACCCACGACGGCTGGATGGGCATCGCACCCACCGGGCAGCGCATCACCATGCGTTCTTTGGATTTCTGGCGGGTCGAGAACGGTTTGATCCGGGAAAACTGGGTGCTGGTCGATCTGATCGACGCCTACATACAATTGGGCGTTGACGTTCTTGCGCGGCTCGGGGAATTCAACAAGGCCCGAAATTTGGGCCGGATCGAACTCCCCGATGGAATGAACTGATGAGTAAGCTTCCCCGCACACCGTCCTTCGATTTGACCGACAGGATCGTACTGGTCACCGGCGCGTCCTCGGGCATCGGCCTGGGCTGCGCGGTCGCGCTGGCCGAAGCCGGCGCCCATGTGGTCTGTGCGGCGCGCCGAGCCGGGCCGCTCGATGAGACCGTGGCGGCGATCAAGGCGGCGGGTATGTCGGCTGAGGCTCTGGTTCTGGATCAGTCCGATCTTGACGCGCTGCGCGGCGTGCTTCGGTCCCGGTGCTTCGATGTCGTGGTCAATTCCGCCGGGCTGGCCCGGCACAGCGCCGCGATCGAGACGCAAGCTGCCGACTATGACGCGGTGATGAACCTCAACCTGCGCTCGGCCTATTTTCTCTCGATCTGGGCGGCGCGGGCGATGTTGGCGGAGAGCAAACCCGGCTCCATCATCCATATCGGCAGCCAGATGGGCCATGTCGGCGGCATCGACCGTGCGGTCTATTGCGCCAGCAAACACGGGCTTGAAGGCATGGTGAAGTCCATGGCCATTGAATGGGGCCCGGCGCGGATCCGGATCAACACGATCTGCCCGACCTTCATCCGCACGCCGCTGGCCGAGCAGACGCTGGCCGTCCCAGAGCGCCGCGCCTGGATCGAGGAGAAGATCAAGCTGGGCCGGGTCGGCGAGGTTGAGGATGTGATGGGCGCCGTGGTCTATCTGGCCTCCGATGCCTCCGCGCTCGTCACCGGCAGCGCGATGCTGATTGACGGCGGGTGGACGGCGGACTGATGGCATCGACAAAGGTCACATCGTCGGAGGTCGCCCGCCGGGCCGGTGTCAGCCAGTCCGCGGTCAGCCGGGTGTTTACCCCTGGCGCTTCGGCTTCCAAGAAGACCGCTGAAAAGGTCCGCAAGGCCGCCGCCGAACTAGGATATCACCCCAACGTCCTCGCCCGCGCCATGGTCTCAGGCCGGAGCCGGATCATCGGGCTGGTGGTAGCCTATCTCGAAAACCAGTTCTACCCAGATGTGCTGGAAAAACTGTCCAACGCGCTTCAGATAGAAGGCTATCATGTGCTCATTTTCATGGCCTCGAAAACAGCGGGAAACATCGACGATGTGGTCGAGGAGATCCTGGGCTATCAGGTTGACGGGATCATTGCCGCGTCGGTGGCGCTGTCCTCCGACCTTTCAGATCGCTGCCATGCCGCCGGGACCCCAATGGTCCTGTTCAATCGCAGTCAGGACGACGACCGCATGTCGGCGGTCACCTCCGACAACACGGATGGCGGGCGCAAGATAGCCGAGTTTCTGCTGGCCGGCAGCCACCGCAAGATCGGCTTTATTGCCGGCTGGGAAGGCGCCTCGACCCAGCGCGACCGTGAAGCCGGCTTTGTCGGGAGGCTGGCCGAAAATGGTGTCTGCCTGCACGCCCGCGAGGTTGGCGATTTCCAGATGGATCGCGCACGCGCCGCGACACGGCGGATGTTCGCGGCTGATCCGCCCGATGCGGTTTTCGTGGCAAACGACCATATGGCCTTCGCTGTCATCGACACGCTGCGGCACGAATTGGGTATCCGCGTGCCCGAAGATGTCTCCGTCGTGGGCTACGACGACGTGCCCGCCGCTGCCTGGCCCGCCTATGACCTGACAACCGTCCGCCAGCCCGCCAATCGCATGGTGGCCGAAACGGTGGATATCCTGCTGGCCAAGATCGAGGATGCCGGCAGCGCTCCGCGGCGGGTCGAGATCAGAGGCCCCCTGATTCTGCGTGGCTCCGCCCGAATTCCGGAAGGCTCGACCCGATGAAAGGTTTCGATCCGAAATACGCCGATTTCCCCGATTTCATCATCGGCATCACGCGTGAGATCTGGGAAGATCGCAGCATCGCCACGCTGCGTGATCACTATGCGTCCGATATCGTGGTGCGCTCGCCGGGGTCGGTGGTCGTGGGCAACCAGGACGTGATCGCCGCCACCATGGCGACGCTGGCCGAGTTTCCCGATCGCAAACTGCTGGGCGAAGACGTGATCTGGACGGGAACACCGGAGGAGGGGATGCTGTCCTCGCACCGCATCCTTTCCACCGCGACCCATTGTGGCGACGGCGTCTACGGACCCGCCAGCGGCACCCGGTTGCGCTACCGCGTGCTCGCCGATTGCCACGCCTGGAACAACGCCATCAACGACGAATGGCTGATCCGTGACCAGGGGGGTATCGTGCGCCAGCTGGGGCGCGACCCGCTGGACCATGCGCGCGATCTGATCGCGCGCGAGGGCGGGCCCGAGACCTGCGTGAAACCGCTGAGTCCGGCCAACGACCGGCCTGGACCCTATACCGGCCGGGGTAATGACAATGAATGGGGCCAGCGCCACGCCGAACTGCTGACCCGGATCATGCGGGCCGATATGGCTGCAATCGACGCCGAATATGACCGCGCCATACAATCTGAATATGCCGGCGGCGTCACCGGCCATGGGCGCGGCCCTGTCGACCGGTTCTGGATGGGGCTGCGCGCCAGCTTCCCCTCAGCTGAGTTCACCATCCAGCATCGGATGGGTCGCGACGATCCGCTCATGCCGCCGCGCTCGGCGATCCGCTGGAGCCTTTTCGGCCGCCATGACGGATGGGGTGTGTTCGGCGCACCGACCGGCGCCGAGGTCTATGTGCTGGGCATCAGCCATGCCGAGTTCGGCAGTCTTGGCGCCGCCACACCGCGTCTGCGCCGCGAATGGACGCTTTTCGACGAAACCGCGGTCTGGAAGCAGATACTGCTGAAGACGGGATAATGGCGCTCGATGCGCGCGCGCTGCGGTGATAGGCGCTTGGCGCCGACGGTTGGCAGGATGAAGAAATGGCGAGGGCGGCAACAGCAAGGCAAGACTTCCGTATCCCCCGGACCGGTATCCGCCAGAGATGCGCGTCCGGCAACAGCGGTTTGGCGCATCTGGCGAACATCAACAGACATGCCCCCACCGCTGCGGCACGGCACACGAGCGCCGGCATCGCCCGGCCCGGCTGGCGGAGATATCCCGACTTGGGCGATCGTCTTGATCCGGGACCGACGCCGAATAGGGACAGATGACAGACACACACGGCCGACGGCCGATCGAACAGACCGAACGAGAAGACAAACATGACACCGCAAGAGATGGAATCCCGCATCGTCCGCTATGGCGAACTGCAACCTTGCCGTACCGCTTTTATCGACGCCCATACACCGGGCAGCGATCGCAAGGAGAACTTCACCATCATCGGCGCGGGCGTGACGGAGAGCCCGCACCAGCACGTGCATATTCGCGAAACCCCCGGCTTCAACATCGGCGCCGCCGGTCAGCCGCCCAAATGCCGCAACTCGCTGCACAGTCACCGCACCGCCGAGGTGTTCTTCGTGCTCAAGGGGCGCTGGCGGTTTTTTTGGGGCCGCTGGGGCACGGCCGGCGAATTCATCGCCAATGAAGGCGACATCTTCAACATTCCCACCGGTATCTTTCGCGGCTTTGAGAACGTCGGAACCGACTACGGGATGATCATGTCGATCCTCGGCGGAGACGATGCCGGCGGCGGCGTTATCTGGGCGCCACAAGTGGTCGAGGAAGCGGGCGCACACGGGCTGGTTTTGGGCGAGAACGGCGTGATCTATGATACGCGGGCCGGTGAAGAGTTGCCGCAGGGCGTACGCCCGATGCGGCTTTTGACCGAGGACGAGCTGACGGCCTTTCCCGAACCCCCGGTCGAGGCGGTGATCGGCGGCTTTGTTGCACGCTACTGGGATCTTATGGCGCTGGCAGCGGACAAGCCGGCCAGGGTGATCGGCCCGGATGCTGTCCTCAAAGACCGCCCCGGCTTCGACGTGGAACTCCTCACCCGCGGTTCGATCCCCGAGGAGGCCTATGCGACCGGGCGGCACGAAATCCTGATACCGGTGCGCGGCAACTGGCGGATTTCCTGGGCAGGCGGCGAGACGGTCCTCAATCCCGGCGACACCTGTGCCGTGCCGCCCGGGCTCAGCCATTGCCTCGCGCCCAGCATGACGGGCGAGGCCAGCCTCTACCGCATCCGCAACACCGACGATCCGGCCGGGCCGACCCGGATGGGCGAAACCGGCTGATCGCACCTGCGGGTTGGGCAGGCCGGCGCAAGGCAGCCAAGATACAGGCAAAGGAGACGGCAAATTGGCGAAGATGCTGACGACCCATGTGGGCAGCTTGCCCCGTAGCCAGGAAGTCGTGGATTTCATCTTTGCGCGCGAGCGCGGACAGCCCCACGACGAGGCGGAATTCGATGCAGGCATGCGCGCCGCCGTGTCGGAAACAGTGCGCAAGCAGGTGGCGGCGGGTATAGATATCGTCTCCGATGGCGAGACATCCAAGATCTCCTATGCGACCTACGTCAAGGACCGGTACACCGGGTTTTCCGGTGACAGCCCGCGCAATGCGCCCGCGGATCTGAAAATGTTTCCCGGCTTTCTGCAACGTCTGGCCGACGACGGCGGCACGCCGCAATATGCCCGCCCGATGTGCACCGGCGAGGTCCGATCGAATGGGCAGGGGGAACTGGAAAAGGACATCGCCAACCTCAAGGCGGCGATGGTCGAACACGGGGTGGAACGCGGATTCATGAACGCTGCCAGCCCCGGCGTGATCTCACTGTTCTTACAAAACGATTTCTACAAGTCGCGCGAAGCGTACCTGGCCGCGCTGGCCGATGCGATGAAGGCGGAATACGAGACCATCGTGGCCGCCGGTCTGGATTTGCAGCTCGATTGTCCAGATCTCGCCCTCAGCCGTCACATGCTGTTTGCCGAACTCAGCGACGATGAATTCCTCCAGGTGGCCGACCTGCATGTGGAAGCGCTCAACCACGCGCTCGCCGATGTGCCCGCCGACAGGGTGCGGGTGCATATCTGCTGGGGCAATTACGAAGGGCCACACTGCTGCGACATCGCCATGGACAAGGTGTTCGCGCCGCTGATGTCCACCAAGTCGCGCTATGTGCTGTTTGAAACCTCCAATCCGCGTCATGCCCACGAATGGACGGTATTCCGCGACCGCAAGACGGAGATCCCCGACGACAAGGTGCTCGTACCCGGCGTCGTCGATTCGACCACCAACTTTATCGAGCATCCGGCACTTGTTTCGCAACGCATTGAAAGATTTGCAGAAATCGTAGGAATTGAAAGGGTGATCGCCGGCAGCGATTGCGGTTTCGGCACCTTCGCGGGTTTCGGCGCCGTCGATCCCGATATCGCCTATGCCAAGCTCGCCGCCTTGTCGGAAGGCGCCGCCCTGGTCGGATGACGCCACTTGTCCTTCTTCCGGGCATGATGTGCGACGCGCGCCTGTTCAGCCCGCAGGTCGCAACATTGTCGGCTGCCCGTTCGATCTTCCTGGCCATGCCCGACACACAGATCAGCATCGGCGCCATGGCCGCCGAAGTCATCGCTCACGCCCCGCCGCAATTTGCGCTGGCCGGTCTGTCGATGGGTGGCATCGTGGCCATGGAGATATTGCGTCAGGCGCCCGGCAGGGTCGCGCGGTTGGCGCTGATGGACACCAATCCGCTGGCCGAGTCGGACGAAATCAGGGCCCGCCGCCTGCCACAGATCGAGGCGGTCCGCGCCGGGCGGCTGGTCGAGGTGATGCGCGACGAGATGAAGCCGAACTATCTGGCGGGCGGACCGAGGCGCACGGAGATCCTGAATCTGTGCATGGAGATGGCCGTAGACCTTGGTCCTGAGGTTTTTGTGCGCCAGTCCCAGGCATTGATGGAGCGCCCTGACCAGACGGAAACGTTACGCGCGGCGCGGCAACCCGCGCTGGTATTGTGCGGAAGGCAGGACGCACTGTGCCCGGTATCCCGCCACGAGTTCATGGCGGATCTGATTCCCGGCGCGAAACTGGAAATCATCGAAAATGCCGGGCATCTGCCCACACTGGAACAACCCGAGAAAACCAATGAAGTGCTTCGGCGCTGGTTGGAGGCATGATGGACACCGCACTTCTGACACTGCTGAAACAGGTCGACACCCCCACCGTCTGCAATGCCATCGACGTGGCGCAGGGCCAACGGGGATTTGCCGCATTCACCCGCGGCACCATGCTGGCCTCGCATCCCGATGCGCCGGCCATGGTGGGATATGCCCGCACCGCACAAATTGCCGCCGCCGAACCGCCGAATGAACCGGCCGATATAGTCCGGGCCCGGCGTATGGACTATTACCGCCACATGGCCGAGGGACCGAGGCCGGCCATCGCCGTCGTCGAGGACGCCGACTATCCCGTTTGCATCGGCGCCTTTTGGGGCGAGATCAATACGCGTGTGCACAAGGGTTTCGGCCTGTCCGGCGCGCTGACCAACGGGGTCATGCGCGACCTTGGCGACTTGCCGGAGGGTTTTCCAGTCGTGGCCGGCTCGATCGGGCCGAGCCACGGTTTCGCGCATGTCTGCCAGATCGCCGCGCCTGTGACTGTCTTCGGCCTGAGGATCCATGACGGCGATCTCGTCCACGCAGACCGCCACGGCGCCTTGGTCATTCCTGCGGCCGTCGTCGGTGACCTTGCCATATCCATTCACAAGCTGATGGAAACAGAACGTCTGATCCTGGGCCCGGCCAGGGAAGACGGTTTCGATTTTCAGACGTTCGCCAAAGCTTGGGAGGCCTTCGAAAATGCGCGCACCTAGGCCGGAATGCTGCCGGCAGTGACACGCGCCGGTTCGCGGCATACCCCGGCCGGGCAGGGTTCGTTTGCCGGCACTCGTTTCAATCCGTCGCTTTGACGCGTTGTCGTTCGGCGACCGTTCCCCGTTGAACCAGATGTCCGGGAACGGTCAACCTGCGGGGCAGGATGGAGCCGTCTTCGATTTGACCGAGCAGGAGATCGGCCGCTTCTTCGATCATACGCGATATGGGGAGGTGGTAGGTCGTCAGGTTGAAACTCGGCATGGCTGACAACCGTCCGTCGTCGAATCCGACGATCGAGACGTCCTCCGGCACACGGAGACCCAGGTCATGCCGCACCGCCTCAAGGGCGGCAATGGCCATGGTTTCGCTCGCCACGAAAATCCCGTCCGGTCTCATTTCCGGTGGTCGGTCCAGCAGCCGTAACGCCGCCTTCGCCGCGGATTCGGCAAGATAGTCGCCGACCCCGCGGCCGAACGGTTTCATGCCATTTCGCGCCAGCGCCTCGACAAACCCGCGCTCGCGATCGACGCTGGTCGATGTGCTCTGCCGGCCCACAATCATCGCCGGTCTGCGGTGCCCCGTTTTCAGCAAGAGTTCCGCCGCCGCTC
This sequence comes from Afifellaceae bacterium, assembly GCA_965216515.1. Lineage (GTDB taxonomy): Bacteria > Pseudomonadota > Alphaproteobacteria > Rhizobiales > Afifellaceae > CAXMRP01. The sequence goes on from OZ244173.1 coordinate 397,582, forward strand.
TGCCGCCTTCCATGTCGTCCGTTGTGATCGCCGATACCTGCCCGCCCGGCTGGTACCGGTTGAACAATACGACAGGAATGCCGGCCTTGCTGCATTCGTCCGCGAACGTGGAGGAGATATCGATCGAAGCCAGCAGCAGACCATCGATCCGGTAGCCGAGGATTTCCCGCACCATCGCCTCGGGCACCGCGATATTCTCCGGCGCCAGAAAGGTCATAATGTTGTAGCCCTGTTCGCCGACTTTATCGGCCAGCAAACAGAAAAGCGGCGCGAAGTAGTCCATATACTCCCTTGCGACAACGATCCCGATGATCCGGCTCCGTCCGGTTATCAATGACCGGGCCAGCGCGTGCGGGCGGTATCCCAGTGTTTCGGCCGCCTGCATGACCTTGTGGCGCGTTTCGGGCGTAACATCGGGAGAAGTCCGAAAGGCGCGGCTGACGGTGGTTTGCGATACGCCGGCCAGCCGGGCGACATCATTCGATGTTACCGCGCGCGGGCTGGAGGCGGCGCCATGTCTCCGGGCGGCCCCGTTATTTTTGATCTCGCGCAATCCTCGCACTCCCACAATCAAATGCTGAAAACAGCAGAGTTCTGCAATTGACTACGTAGTCATCGCTTGGTAAGCTTGTCAAGCATGCCGCCATCCAAACGACCGAAACGTCATGTCGGCGGCCATTGGGAATCCAGGGGAAACACGGCCATGCCAATGACCAGGGAAGAAAAGATACGCCATTGCGATGAAATGGTAGTCCGGACGCTCAATCAGAGACGTTATCACGAGACCAAGAACTACTGGCATGAGGACATGGTCTGGCGTGGTCCCCACGGTTGGGGTACCGTCATCGGCATCGACGATTTCATCAACAAGGTCATCGGGCCGCAGGGAAAAGCCTTTCCCGACTATGAGGCCAACAATGTGATGTTCCTCGTGGATGGCGATTACGTGTCGGCCCGCGGCTATTTTACCGGTACTCACAGCGATACGTTTCTGGGAATTCCCGCGACCGGGAAGGTCGTGACCGTCGGATTCTCCGATTTCTGGCGTTTTGATGGCGACAAGCTTGCTGAAAACTGGGTCGAAGTCGACAATTACGGCTTCCTTAAGCAGATCGGTGCGCTGGAGGGGCAGACCCACTTGAGCGACACCACGACGTTTGAGAGCAAGAAGCCGCGGAAGTGACGCCGGTACAGCCAACGCCCGTGTGACAGCCGGGCCCAAATCCGCTGGAAGCAAATAGGGGCGGGAGATTAGAAGAAAAAACAGGGGAGACTAGAATGACACACTTTGCCCGTATCTATGCCGTTGCCTTGATTGCATCGCTCGCGTCCGCTCCTGCCTTGGCGCGGGGCGTCTGCGATATCGAATCCGGTTCCATCCGGATCCTTGCCAACGACTTTCCGGCGCTCCGGACAGTGACCAGGACGGCGAAGGAGTGCGCAGGCGACGCGGTCGAGTTCGAGCTCAACCACTCTGCCGAGCATTCCAACATAGCGGTTCCGGCAATGACGCCGAATCCGTCCGAATACACCGCACGGATCCTCGCCACCAGTACGCTTGTGACGATGATGAACAACGACCTCATCCGTCCGCTGAACGGATTGGTCGACAAATACGGAGACGGCCTTGCGCCGCATCAACTGATTGCTGTCGGCGACGACATCATGTCGGTCGCATTCATGGCCAATACACAGCATCTGATCTATCGCAAGGATATCCTGGCAGAAGCCGGGCTTGAGGTGCCGACCACCGTGGAAGAGGTGGTGGAAGCCTCGCGCGTCATCCGTGAGAAAGGCTTGATTGAGAACCCGTTTGGCGCGGCCTACAAGGCCGGCTGGAACGTCGCCGAAGAGTTTGTGAACATGTATCTCGGCCACGGCGGCGAATTCTTCAAGCAGGGAACCGCGGAGCCGGCCATCAACAACGAAAAGGGGATCAAGACGCTGAATGCAATGAAGGCGTTGACCGAGTTCATGAACCCCGACTTCCTGACGCTCGAATCCGAAGGGATCAAGGTGGAATGGGAATCGGGCAATGTCGCGTTGATGTTCCTTTGGGCCTCCCGTGCGCCGACACTTCTCGATGATGAGGGCTCGACCCCGCAGATCGTCGAAAACACGATCCTGACCGCACCTGTGACCGTGGATGGCGGCAGCATTCCCGTCGCCTCGTTGTGGTGGGACGGCTTTTCGATCTCAAACCGCGTTCCCGATGAGGACGCGGAAGCCTCGTTCCGCGCGCTGGTCGGCGCTGTCACCTCCAAGGAAATGGCCAACAGCCATCAGGACGAGGCTGTCTGGCTTGTCGACGGCTTCACGCCGGGCCCCAAATCGATTGGCGTGGTCAAGGCGCTGGCGCTTGGTGCGCGACCCTATCCGACGACGGCGACAATGGGCCTCATGCATACGGCCCTCGGCGAGGAAATCATCGAGTTCCTGCAAGGCCGCGAATCTGCCGAGCAGGCACTTGCCGATGTCGAAACCGCCTATACCACCAAGGCCAAGGAGGCGGGATTCCTGAATTGACGACATCCGGAAGGGCGCGTCTGCGCCCTTCCGAACCGAACTGGGGCGCCGTCACGTGAAGCATCGGGATTTCATCTGGTTCATCTTGCCGACGCTAACCGCGATGGTTCTTTTCATCGCCCTGCCGATTGTCTCCATCATATTGCAATCGGTTCACTCCCAGCCGGAACGTGTCGTCGAGACCGTCGAGAGTTGCGGTCCGTTCGGCTGTACAGAGACGACATCGGTTTCCCAACCGGAGACCGAAGAGGGCAATTTCTTCGGCGTTTTCTCGGGGGTTGAGAACTACGTGAACCGCAACCATCTGGCCTTTCAGCAGATTGGGTCATACTGGAGCGGTTCCGAAAGCTGGGGCGGATTCTTCGCCGCGCTTATGAATCTGCCGTTTTACAAGGCACTGGCATTCACGCTCACCTACACATTTGCGGTCACACCGTGTGTCCTGTTCTTTGGGCTTTGCGTTGCCATGGCGGTCAACCGGCTGCCGCGCGCTTCCAAGGGGCCGGTGATCTTCGTCACGATTTTGCCGATGATAATCACGCCGCTCATCGGCTCGCTCATCCTTTTCTGGATGATCGATTCCCGCGGGATCATCGGCGCGGGGCTGCAGCAGATATTCGATGATCCCGGCCTTTCGCTGAAAGCCTCAATCCCGCTTACCTGGATCTCGCTGATTATCTACGGCATCTGGCACCATTCGCCGTTCGCCTTCGTGGTTTACTACGCCGCACTGCAAACCGTACCCCATGATCAACTGGAATCCGCGATGATCGATGGGGCTAGCCGCTGGCAGCGGCTTCGCTACGTCATCCTGCCGCACATCGCGCCGGTTACGATCTTCATCGGAATGATTTCGTTGATGGACAATCTCCGCGTCTTCGAACCTGTTGTCGGCTTCAACGCCGGTGCAAGCGCGCAGTCGCTTTCCTGGCTGGTCTACAACGACCTCCGGAACGAAACATTTCAGCTCTATGGCTCGGCTGCCGCGACATCGATCCTCACGATCATCGGTGTTGCCATCGTGCTGACACCTGTCATCATGCGGACATTGCGCGATTTCCGGCGAGGCGCCCAATGAGAGTTCTCGGCCGGTCCCCTCTGCTGACCTTTGTTTCGCTCAGCTTCCTGTGCGTCTGGCTGATCGCCGCCAGCTTTCCCTTTCTCTGGACGCTTTGGGGCTCATTCAAGGTCGAAGGCGACTTTTTCTCAAGGTCGGACTGGACCAATGCGATCTTCGGCATCCGAACGGCCGCCGAGACCGGCTCGCCATTCACGGTGGCTGCCTATCGCGAGGTCTGGGTGGAGGGTTATTTCTGGAAGGCGACGCTCAACACCTGGATCGTTACGATCTCCGTTGTCATCCTGTCGCTCGCCCTTGGCGCGCTTGGCGCCTACGCCCTGTCCCGGTCGCCGTATCGCTATGCCGTCTATCTCCTGATCGCCGCGCTTGTTTTCCGGGCGATGCCGCACATCACGCTGGTGTCGGGCTATCTGCTTCCCATCTTTCAGTGGAATATCTGGGGTATTCTCCCGACCACGATCGTCGTTCTCGTGGCCATCAATCAGCCCTTCACCCTGTGGATGCTGTTTTCCTTTTTCCGAAACATCCCGCAGGATCTGGACGAAGCCGCGCAGGTCGATGGGTGCAGCCGGTTTCAGGCCTTCCGTTGGGTCATCATGCCGGTGATGTGGCCAGGCATGGTCACTGCCGGGCTTTTCAGCCTCATGCTCGCCTACAATGACTTTGCGGTGACGGCGATGCTTCTCAGCGAAAGCAACCACACGATGGTACCCAAGATTCAAAGCTATCTCGGCACCAACCAGACCGAGGGAGAAGTAATGTGGGCCGTCGCCGCCGTCGTGTCGGCGACCGCGCCGCTTTTCGTCATCGTTCTCTTTTTCCAGCGCCAGATCGTCGCCGGTCTCACCGCCGGCGCCGTCAAGGGCTAGGGGGGACAGGCGCATGGCTCCCAGCACGGGAAAGAGCGTGGTCGCGAATTGGTTGGGCGCATTCGGCATCTCCGGCGGGGATCCGGTTGCCACCGCCTCAGACGTGTTCGCGGCGGATGCCGAAATCCATATCTGTCACCCCTTCAACACGTGCGCCGGCCGCGATGCGATGACCGCCCGGTTTCTCCAACCGTTAATCCGTTCGTTTCGCGGATTGCATCGCCGGACCGACATTTTGATGGAGGGTGCGTGGAAGGGCTACCCCTGGGTTTCGGCGACAGGATACCTGGTCGGCACATTTGAACAGGAATTCCTCGGCATCGCCGCCAACAAAAAGCTGACATATGTCAGGATTGGCGAGTTCCACCGGATCGACGGCCACCGCATCGCGCAGAGCTATATTTTTCTCGACCTTCCGGAATGGATGATGTCGGTCGGCGCCTGGCCTGGCGAACCGAGCCCGGGCTATGTCGGCGTGATCCCCGGTCCGATGACACACGACGGTATCCTGCGCGCGCCCCAGGATCCGGTCGAGGCCGCACGAACCCTCGATATCGTCGAGACGATGCTTCTCAGATTGAACACACCGGATGAAGCGTGGCGGCCTTACTGGCATCCGAACATGCTCTGGTACGGACCGGCCGCCTTCGGGAGCTATCTGGGATTGGCGGATTTTGCCGGCTTCCAGGTGCCGTTCGAACAGGCGTTCGAAGGTTGGGCGGGCGGCATCCACCCGGCTTCGCCGACGAAACATTTTACGCGCTTTGCCGAAGGCGACTATTGTTGTTCGGGTGGCTGGCCCTCGCTGTCGGGCCGCCACGTGCGTCCCTACCTGGGAATAGACGCCACGGGTATCGACGTGCTGATGCGCGTGTGCGACTGGTGGCGACGCGATGGCGACCTGCTGGTCGAAAACTGGGTGTTCGTGGATATTCCCGACCTTCTCAGGCAATTGGGGCAGGATCCGTTCCCGGAAGGTATCGGCTGAGTGCGCGCCAAAGCGGCGGCGGGCTTTGGCAGCTTGCCGTGTGTTGAGTTGGAAGACCGACAATCGTTGCGCTTGTGGACTGGCTGGGGAACCTGGATTCGAACCAGGACCGACGGAGTCAGAGTCCGCTGTTCTACCGTTAAACTATTCCCCATTTCGCCGCGCGTCGGCTGTCCCGACCGCATCAGATCCGTCGCTATAATACGGCCTGTGCCGCCCATGCAAGGGAGGCCGGCGACAGATACGCGCCCCGGGCGGGCGGTTTGCCGGCATTGCCGCAGTTTCGCTCGCTGGCCGGTCCTGCTACGATGTCGGCAACAAGACCGGCGGCTGACGACGGGTCGGCGGCCGGCGAGGAAGTGGGAAACATCATGCCAGAGGGTGAAGACGCGGACCGGTCCGCGCCCGAACCCGGTCAGGCGATGGGTCACGCGCCGGACGGCCGCAGCGTCGGGGCCGCCGGCAGCGATGACCGCCAGGATGTGCGCGGGAACGCGGGCGAGCCGGCGGCAGGAAGCGCCGGCTTTCAGGACCGCACCGGCCGCATTGCGGGTGAACGCCGGGACACCGGGCGGCAGAACTCCGGGCCGCGGCGCCGATATGGCGCCGGGCGGCGGCAGCGGCGTGGCCGCGGGCCGTTCTACGCGGCCCTCGACCTTGGCACCAACAATTGCCGGTTGCTGGTGGCCGAGCCGGATGGACAGGGTTTTCGGGTCGTCGATTCCTTTTCCCGCATCGTCCGCCTCGGCGAAGGCCTCTCGCAATCCGGCCGCCTGAGCGAAGCGGCCATGCGGAGGGCCATCGCCGCATTGCGGATTTGCCGCGAAAAGATGCGCGCCCGCAGGATTGCCGGGGCGCGGATGATCGCCACGGAGGCCTGCCGCCGGGCCGACAATGGCGAAGACTTCATGGATCGCGTCAGTGCCGAGACCGGGATCGATCTGGAAGTCGTCGACCGCCGCACCGAGGCCCAGCTCGCCGCCGCCGGATGTTCGGCCCTGATGGATCCGGAAGCCGACGGCGCCATCCTGTTCGATATCGGCGGCGGGTCATCGGAAATCGTCTGGCTCGATCGCCGGAAAAACCGCCGCCGCGGTCTGATGAAAGCCTGGGTCTCGCTGCCGGTTGGCGTCGTCACCCTGGCCGAAAAGCATGGCGGTGTTCAGGTCGACCAGGCCGTGTTTGACGCCATGGTTGCCGATGTCCGGGCGCAGTTTAGCGGATTTCGCGCCCGCGATGCCCTGCGCCGGGCCATCGCCGCGCGGCCATTCCACTATCTTGGCACGTCGGGGACCGTCACCACCCTGGCCGGAGTTCATCTCCAGCTTCCGCGCTACAATCGCCGCTATGTCGACGGGCTGTGGATGGAAAGGGACGACATTTCCCGCATGATGAACCGGATTGTCGCCATGGATTACGACGCCCGTGTCGCCAATCCCTGCATCGGCTCGGAACGGGCCGACCTGGTGCTTGCCGGGTGTGCGATCTTTGAGGCGATCCGCACCGAATGGCCGCTGGACCGGTTGCGGGTCGCCGACCGGGGCTTGCGCGAAGGCATTCTGGTGAAGCTGATGCGGGCCGACGGCCATCTTTCGCCATCCAGGTCGCGGCGGCGCCAGGCGGGTGTCCGCGGCCAGGCCGGCAACCGCGATCGCGGTGGCGCGAAAACCGGGTCGGGGCCGGATCCGGCCGGTCCCGGCGGCGGCGCGCACGCCGTTGTGACCGGCGACAGGTTGGGCCATGACAAGGCGCGGTAGGCGGGCGGGCAGCGGTCAGCGCGGCCTGAAGACGAAGGTCAGGGCGGGTCGTCGCAAGGCCTCTTCGCGGCGCTGGCTGGAGCGCCATCTCAACGATCCCTATGTCGCCCGGGCGCAGGCGGAGGGCTATCGGTCCCGGGCCGCATTCAAGCTGCTGGAGATAGACGATCGCTATCACATCCTCAAGGCCGGCGACCGGATCGTCGATCTGGGTGCGGCGCCAGGCGGCTGGACACAGATCGCGGTCGTCCGAACCGGATCCGGTCCGCGAAAACCGGCTGTGGTTGCCGTCGACTGTCTCGGCATGGAGCCGCTGCCGGGCGCGATCATTCTGGAACGCGATTTCATGGACGACGACACGCCGGATGCCATCGTCGGGGCGCTGGGCGGCGAAAAGGCCAATCTCGTTCTCTCCGACATGGCTGCCCCGACGACCGGGCATGCCGCGACCGATCACTTGCGGATCATGGCCCTGTGCGAGGCGGCGGCCGTGTTTGCCGGGCAGGTGTTGGCGCCGGGCGGTCACTTTCTGGCCAAGGTGTTCCGGGGTGGCGCGGAACACACGCTGCTTGCCGGCCTGAAACGCGATTTCGCCAAGGTCCACCATGTCAAGCCGCCGGCAAGCCGGGCTGAAAGTGCGGAACTTTATCTGCTGGCGACAGGATTTCGCGGCGCCAGCCAGGCCGGTTCCGAATCCGGTAACGCGGCCGGTCCGCGGCGTTAGCGGCGGCATGTCGCCGCAAGCCGGGGCGGCCTGCGGCTGATGGCCATTTGAAAACCCCCCGCGCCATGGTATTGACCCGCGCCAATCCCGAGTCGGAATCGGGTTCGCCACCGCCCCGCCTGGCTTTCGCCGCCACGGGCGACGATCGGAGAATTGGCATGTCCCGGATCATCGATGTGGCCACCGGTCGTGATGCGCTCACATTCGATGATGTGCTGCTGAGGCCGGGCAGGTCGGAAGTCCTGCCGGCGGAGACCGATATCACCACCAGGGTAACCAAGACCATCAGCCTCAATCTGCCGATTCTGTCGGCAGCCATGGACACCGTCACGGAGAGCCGGCTGGCCATTGCCATGGCCCAGGCGGGCGGCCTTGGCGTTGTCCACCGCAATCTGGAGCCGGCGGAGCAGGCTGAAGAGGTTTTGCGCGTCAAGAAGTTCGAATCCGGGATGGTGGTCAATCCGGTCGTGATCGGCCCGGATGCGACGCTCGCTGCTGCGCGCAAGGTCATGGATGCCCACAACATATCCGGCATCCCCGTCGTTGAAGGCGGCGGCACCGGCGGCCAGATCGTCGGCCGCCTTATCGGCATCCTCACCAACCGCGACGTGCGGTTTGCATCCGATCCCGGGCAGCCGGTGCGCGAGCTGATGACTCACGAAAATCTGGTCACGGTGGGCGAGGGGGTCAGCCAGGACGAGGCCAAGCGGCTGCTGCACACCAACCGCATCGAGAAGCTGCTTGTTGTCGACAAGGAGCGGAACTGCATCGGACTGATCACCGTCAAGGACATCGAGAAGGCGCGTCTTCACCCCGACGCAAGCAAGGACGAACAGGGGCGCTTGCGGGTGGCTGCCGCCACCAATGTCGGTCCGACGGGCCTGGACCGCGCCGAACGGCTGATCGACGCCGGTTGCGACATCATCGTTATCGACACCGCGCACGGCCATTCCACGCGTGTTCTTCAGCAGGTATCGACCGTCAAACGCCTGTCCAATGCCGCCCATGTGCTCGCCGGCAATGTCGCCACGGGTGATGGTGCCCGTGCCCTGATCGATGCCGGCGCCGACGCGATCAAGGTCGGGATCGGGCCCGGTTCCATTTGCACCACGCGCATGGTCGCCGGCGTCGGTGTCCCGCAACTCACCGCGATCATGGAAGCAGTCGAGGTGGCCTCGGCAAACGATGTACCGGTGATCGCCGACGGCGGCATCAAGTTTTCCGGCGACCTTGCCAAGGCGCTTGCCGCCGGCGCTTCTGTGGCCATGGTCGGTTCGCTGCTCGCCGGCACCGACGAAAGCCCCGGCGAGGTTTATCTGCACAAGGGGCGCAGTTACAAATCCTATCGCGGCATGGGATCTGTCGGTGCCATGGCCCGTGGCTCGGCGGATCGTTATTTTCAGGCTGAAGTCCGCGATGCACTCAAGCTTGTCCCGGAAGGCGTGGAGGGCGAGGTGCCGTACAAGGGGCCCGTGTCCGGCGTCCTGCACCAGTTGTCCGGCGGGTTGCGGGCCGCCATGGGGTATGTCGGAGCCGCAGATCTTTCGGAGTTCCGGCAAAAGGCGGAGTTCCTGCGCATATCCGGGGCCAGCCTGCGCGAAAGCCATGTCCATGACGTGGCAATCACCCGCGAGAGCCCGAATTATCCCGGTGGCGGCTGAGCATGCCGGGGGCAGTCCGGCGGCGGGCCGGTGGTCCCGGATGGTGTTAGCGGCCTGTCCGGGAATGGCCGGGCCGACCGGCACCGGCGACACCATGCCACACGGAACCTGATCGGGTGCGTCTGCCCGGTCGCATCGCCGCCGCCGGCGAAGTGCTTGCCGAACTGGCCGCGCGCCATCGGCCGGCCGCACAGGTCTTGCAGGATTGGGGCAAGGCGCATCGCTTCGCCGGGGCGGGCGACCGGGCCGCCATCGGCAATATCGTATTTGACGGGCTGCGAAAACGCCGCTCCCTGGCCTGGCGCGCCGGGAGCGATGACCCTGTCGCTCTGGCGATGGCGGTCGTGATCCTGGATTGGGATCTCAATCCCCGGCCGGTCATCGATGCCTGCCTGAACGAGCCCCACGGACCGGGGCCGGACGCCTGTCCGCCCATTTTGGCCGAATGCCTTGCGGTCGGCGGCCGACCAATCGACGGTGCACCGGATGCCGTCCGCGCCGATGTCCCCGACTGGCTCGCACCGCGGCTCCACGCTGCCTTGGGCGACGATTGGATTGCCGAGGCGTCGGCGCTTGCCGCGCGGCCGCCGGTCGACCTTCGCGTCAACACGTTGAAAGCGGCGCGCCAGGCGGTGATCGGCCAGATGGTTCGCAGCCATCCTCTCGCCCTGCCGTATCCGCCCGAAGCCCTGCGCATCGCGCCGCCCGTCGCCGACGGACGCGGTGTCAATATCCGGGTCGATCCTGCCTATCTGCGCGGCCGCGTCGAAATCCAGGACCAGGGCAGCCAGATCGCCGCCCGGTTGACCGGCGCGCGGCCCGGCGAACAGGTGCTGGACTATTGCGCCGGCGGCGGCGGCAAGACCCTCGCCCTGGCAGCCCTGATGGACAATCACGGCCAGATATTCGCCTACGACAGCGATCCCCACCGCATAGCGCCGATATACGAACGTCTGAAGCGGGCAGGGGTCCGCAACACCCAGGTGATCGCGCCAGCGAAGCCCGGCACCCCGTCGTCCGACGTACCAGCGCTCGCCGCGCTCGCCGGCCGGATGGACCGGGTGCTTGTCGATGCGCCATGCACCGGAACCGGTGTGTGGCGCCGCCGCCCCGACGCCAAATGGCGCCTGAGCCGGGATCAGCTGAAGGCACGGATTGCCGAACAGGGGGCCATCCTGTCGGCGGCCGGTGCCTATGTACGGCCCGGCGGCAGCCTTTGCTATGTCACCTGCTCGCTCCTGGAGGAAGAAAACGAACGCATCGTCGCCGCTTTTCTTGCCGGGCATCCGGCGTTCTCGGCAACCGATCTGCAGGCTGCGGCGCAAACCCGTCTGGGTGCCGGTGCCGATCTGCCGACCCGGGCCGCCCCCTATGTCCGGATCACGCCCAGATCCGCCGGAACGGACGGTTTTTTTGTCGCCGAACTGGTCCGCGATGCCGGCTCATAGCGGCGGAATCCCGGGCTTTGCGCGCATATTTTGCTACCTGAATACCAGTTAAATGCCGGCTTCCGGTTTGGTTCAGGCGGTGTCTGACATTCTCCGACCACACAAACAGACAAGCGCCAAACACTTGATACGGAGAAAGACCATGTTGAAGAAAACCGCCGCCGCCGTCGCACTTGCCCTGACCATGGCCGCAGTTGCCCCGGCCACAACCGCCAACGCCGGCGGAAACGTCAGCTTCGGCGTCGTCATCGGTGATGGCTACGGCAACGGGTTCTGGATCGGCAACGGCAATTCCGGCTGGGGCAATCCCGGTTGGGGCGCGCCGTCCAAGATGACCTGCTTTCAAGCCCGTCAGTACATCAAGAGCCACGGCTACAAGTTCCTGACCAAGATCGAATGCAACGGCTGGGTCTACAAGTTCAAGGCCAAGGCCGGATTCGCCGGACCTTTCGTTGTCGTCAAGGTCCACGCCGGAAACGGCAATCTGTGGGTCTGATATCCGTCCTCCCAGGACTGGAGAACCCGGGGACTTCGGTTCCCGGGTTTTTCTGTGCCCGCGGCGTGCCGCCACGGCGCCAGGACCGCTAAGCCGCTTGCCGGGCCGCGCGCCCCCGAAACGCAGGATCCCCGTCGCTGGCGGTCTGGCCGGATCAGGCGCGTTTGCGCAGATAGACAAACCAGTAGACGACGCCCACCATCAGACTGCCGCCGGCAAGATTTCCGGCCGTGGCAATCAGGATATTGTGTAGCGCGTTGCCCGCGGTCAGCACGCTGTAGGCAGTCGCATCCTGTCCGATCGCCGACCAGAATTCCGGCCCGGCCCAGGCCTTGATGGCAAGGCCGTAGGGCAAGAGATAGATGTTGGCGATGGAGTGTTCGAAACCGGCGGCGACGAAGGCGGCGATGGGCGGCACGATCACCATGACCTTGTCCGTCGTGCTTCGCGCACCGAAGGACATCCACACGGCGAGACACACGAGCACATTGCAAAGCGTCGCCAGGAAGAACAACTGGATTGTCGGCAGCGCCGCCTTGGCAGAAGCGATTCCGAGCGCCGTCTTGCCGACAGCGCCGCCGCCAAATCCATGCTGACCGGCCAGGAACACCAGAACCACGGTGCCCAGGGCGCCGGCAATATTGCCGATATAGACCAGGGACCAGGCGCGCAGGAGAGCCGTGAGCGTGATGCGCTGGCTGGCGCAGGCTACGATCATGAGCGAATCGCCGGTAAAAAGTTCCGCGCCGCCGACGATGACCAGGATCAGGCCGAGCGAAAAGACAAGTCCGCCCAAAAGGCGCGCAAGGCCCCAGGGCAGATCGCCGGCGCCGGTGAGAACCACGGTCATGAAAATGGCGCCGAACGCAATGAACGCGCCGGCAAGGATCCCCAGAATGACCAGCGCCAGCGCATCGCGTCCGGCCTTGGCGGCGCCTGCCGATTCGCAGGCCAGCGCCATCTCAGGCGGCAGCAGGGCCTCCACCGTACGGGCCGTGGGTGCGCTCTTTGGAGATACGGACATTCTGTTCACCTTGATGGGGGACGACAAACGGACCACGGTCCCGGCAATGGCGCATCGGATGATTCAGCCGGCGCCGGGGTGGTATGACTTCTTGCAGTTTACCGGGTACCCGCGGAAGCCGGAACCCGCCGCCCGACAGATGCATTTGATGGCTCAGCCGTCCTTGACCGGTTCGCTTGACAGGACAGAGCGCAAAGACCCGCCGCCGCAAGCCTGTCGGTGCGAAGTTCAATTCGTGGATGCGGGTGTGTCGATGCTGTCCATCAGGTCGCGAAGCCTGTCGACCGGGATCCCGAAGTTCGATCCGTCATAGCCCGCCAGGATCGCCGAGTTCACGGCGACGACTTCGCCCTGTGTATTGAGCACCGGGCCGCCGCTGCCGCCCCGCGTCGTCGCCGCGTCATAGACGATGAATTCCGGCGTGATCTGCGCCACAATGCCGGCGCTGGAAAGCGGCTGAATGAGCCCGGCCGAGGCAAGCAGCTCTGCAATGTACCAGAAGTCCGGGTTTTCCGTTTCCTGAAGCCGGTCGACAATGTCCTTGCCGGCACGCGCGATCATCGACCGCAACCCGGTCGGAAATCCCATCACGATGATCGGTTGCCCCCGCATGATGGGCTTTTGCGAAATTGTCAGCGGTGGGAGCGCGCGCGCCGGATCGGTCATGCGCACAAGGGCAAGATCGGCGTCGTCGTTTGTTCCGGCAATGTGCACTTCGACGGGCTCGGTCCATGCCGGGGAGTAGGCGATGAACCGGATCATGAAGGCTTCAAGCTCGCCCTCCGAAAGGCCCGACGGTGCTCCGCCCGTGGTCCAGGGAACCGCGACATGGCGATTTGTCGCCAGCAACGTGCCGTCTCCGACGGCGAATCCGGTGCCGGTGAACTGGCGCTCCGCCACCGGTCCGTCACCGTCGAGCGACAGGACCGGCCGCCCTTCCTGTGTTGCAAGCGGCCGTCCCGTCGCCCCCAATACGTGCCGCAGAGGGCGACCGGACGCCGAGTCCCGATAGCCATAAGCGCCTTGCAGGAAGACAACCGAATTGGCGGTCGCGCCGATGACCTGTTCCGACGCCTTGGACTGCTGTTCCAACGCTTCAAGACGACCGAGATTGGCGGACAGGCTTTGCACGAAAACCTGTTGCAGTTCGTCGAGATCGCTCGGCGTAATCGCATGGTCCTGGGCGCGGGCCAGATCCTGTGCAAAGCCCTCCAGCTGCATCTCGCCGCTCGTCAGCCGCCGATGCTGGAGTTCGTTTATCCTGTATTGCTGGAACGTCGCCAGACCCAGAAGCGTCAGCATGACCAGGACGCCGACCCGGAACAGAACCGTGGTATCGGTGACAAGGCCCCGGACGCCATCCGCGAGCGCCCCGAGCATTCGGCCGGGAAGGGGGCGGCGGCTCGTGTGCAGATAATCCCAGCAGTCGCTGCAGATATCGGAAAAATACCGCCTGGCGTGGCCGGACCCGCCCGGCAGCCGGAATCGCGACAGCGGCCCTTTCTCGCCGAACTCGATGATGTCCCTGTTGACCAGCTCGCCGGAATCGATTTGCCGGCCGTTCACCCAGACCGGGTTTCCGCCCGCGGCCTCCAGGCGGTAGGTGCCGTTCTGCCTGACGAACCGGGCAATCGGGCCCGGCCTCAGATCCGCGGTATCCCCGGCGCCGGGCGACGACAGGGTCAGGTGCCGGTCCTCATCGACCCGGAAATCCACGACATCGCCCCAGATATAGCTTCGCTCGCCGAGGTCGGGGCCGGACAAATGCTCCAGGACTGCCGCGGGCCGGTTGGGGTTGGCCCGGCGTTTGCCGGCCGTGTTCTCAGGCATGACCCGGAACCGGTAATGATGGGTACACTTGCATGATCGTTACATTTGTATCCGCACTGGCGATGACAATTCAAACGGCATCACGTGAGCGACATTCCCGGATGAAAGCACCGCCGATCGCCAGCCGGTGGCCGGCGCGGTCAGCCATGACCGGACCACTGCGCCCGTCCGGCCCGAAGGGGCTGCCGGCTGCGGGGCACTGTCACAGGGGGCCCGGTTCGGATTTCGGCGCCCTGTGGTATTGATCGTATGGGTCGTGATTGTAACCAGCCAACGATGCGAGGAGGATCAATGGATACCGCCGCCGGGATCGAACTCTTTTATTGGCCGACACCCAACGGCTGGAAGATAACGGTGATGCTTGAGGAGGTCGGCGCCCCCTACGCTTTGACCTATGTCGATATCGGTCGCGGCGACCAGTTCGCGCCCGATTTCCTGGCCATCGCTCCCAACAACCGCATGCCGGCAATCATCGACAGCGACGGGCCGGGCGGCGAACCGGTCTCGGTGTTCGAATCCGGTGCGATTCTGATGTATCTTGGGCGCAAGTTCGGCGCCCTTTATCCGGTCGGGGATGCGCGCCGGCGGATCGAGGTCGAGCAGTGGCTGATGTGGCAGATGGCCAATTTCGGACCGATGCTGGGCCAGGCCAATCATTTCCGCACCTATGCGCCGGAAAAGCTGCCCTATGCGATCCGCCGCTATGAAAACGAAACCCACCGCCTCTACGGTGTGATCAACCGCCGGCTTGCCGATCGCGAGTTCGTCGCCGGTGACTATTCGATTGCCGATATCGCGATCGCCTGCTGGGCGCGGACGCCGGAACGCCATGGTATCGATCTGGACGAATTCCCCCATGTTGCCCGCTGGCGCCAGGCATTGCTGTCCCGGCCGGCTTTTGTGCGGGGCATGGCGGTCGGTGCCGATCAGCGCCGGAATATTGCCACTGATCCGGCCGCCCAGAAGGTTCTGTTCAACCAGCGCGCGCATTGAGTTTTTTGACACAGCCGGTCCGGCCTGGCGTGGCCTGCCGGTTTGCACGCGGTGGTCTGCTGCGTGTCCGCGCGCCGGGTTGCCGCCGAACGCCGGCGCCAGGCAAACCCGTCCGTATGGTGAAGCGAACCTGAATCCCGGCACGCCTTAATGATCGGCAGTATCTTAAAATAATAAGAAAAAACAATAGCTTATAATTTAGCTGACAATGTTCATATTCAAAGTTTGGCGATCTCCGTCACGATTGGTTAGCCAATCCGCTTAACGGCGCGGTTAGCGCTGCTATCCCACCATGCCCTCGTCAATCCGATGGCTTTTGCCGTTGGCTTTTCCCGGAATTGTTCCCGATTCCGCCGCCGGCACCGGAGCCGCAACGATGTGAGGTTGTATCGATGAGTGGATATGCGCAGATAGGTTCGGCAATTGGGTCAGGCCCGGTTGAGGACTGGATCGGTCGTGGTATCGCCCTCGCTTCCGGCCGGCAGGGTCGGGTGGATCTGGTGGAGGCGCACAAATGGTTCAATCTGGCGGCTGCGAAGGGTGACGCGGAGGCTGCGCGTCGCCGCGAGGAGATCGCCGGCGAGATGAGCCGCACCGAGATCGCGGAAGCCTTGCGCGCGGCCCGTGCCTGGCTGGCCTCCCACTGAAAACCTCTTTCGGTGTTTGATTGGCCGAACGGCGTTTTGCGCCGCCGGGTTCACAGCCCCTCGTAGCCGAACCGGTTTACCCAGCGTTTGAGCGGTTCGGCGGGCGGGGTCTCGAACAGAAACCGGAAATCCTGCCACGCCGTTTGTACGCCGATGCCGAGCCCTTTGCGGACCTTTGTGTAGCTGGGCGTCTTTGCGCGCCGTTGCTTGGCCGCTTCGGCAAACCGGGTAACGGAATCGTCCCAGGGCACACCCAGAAACGTCAGAACCGAGCCGATCTCGGTCTCAAAATCTGTCACCAGCCGCTCATAGCGCACCGTACATACTGTCGCGCCGGAAATCTCCGCCGCGATATCAGGCCGCCGGGGTCCGGCCGCGGTATCCGTCTCCGGATACGCCTCAAACCAGTTGGTCATTGCCACATCGTAGAGCGCGCAGGCGTCGGGAAACCTGTTGAAGTGGATCATCGACATGTTGGCCCCGAACTGGGTGCGAAAGCAGCTCAACACGACATCATAGGGGTGCCGGATGGAGAATATGTAGCGTTTCTGCGGGAAGAGGCGGCGCAGCAGCGGGCCATAAACCGACCGGATCGGCGTCTTGTCGATGAAGACGGCGGCTTCGGGCGTCGTCATTAGCGCTTCCAGGTCGCGATAGTACCCCTCGCGCATGGCCGACAGGTCGCCGGCATCGATGGTTCCGTTGGTGACCACGGCATCCTTCAGATTGTGAGCCATTTGGGAAAAGGCCCTGACTTCCTCGAACGTTTCGATGGCCGGATGCGCGGAGAGCGCCGATTCCAGCAGCGTCGTTCCGGACCGCGGAAAACCCAGCATCATGAAGTGGTTGTCGTTCCGATCGGCGGCCGGTGGCGTGACATCGAGTGCATTCAGGATTTTGACCTGATCGGGAAGCCGGGCCATTAATTGATGGTTGGTATGCCGGCCGTCGGTGTTCGCCATCTCATAGGACCGCACGGCATCCTCAAATTGCCCGAGGCTGGCCTGGCATGCCCCTCGCAGCGCGTGCAGGCGCCGGCGCAGCGGCGCCCGGTTCAGCTTGCGGTGAGACATCGTGTCCAGGATGTTCATGGCCGCGCGATGCTCGGATTTCTCAACCAGCAATCCGGCGCTTTCCAGTTTGCACAGGGCCGGGAACATGCCGAACTCGGCAAGCAGATCGCGAAACACGGCGACCTGGTCCGGTTTGTTTGCATAGGTCAGAATTTCGAACGTGCGGATCGCTGCGTGCGGATCGACGCTGTAGAGCAACATGGCCCGGGTCGACCATTCCAGCCCCGCTCGCCATCCGGCAGCGGTCTCCGCCTCTTTTGCCGCTTCCAGCATCGCGGAGGCATCACCGGTCTGCCGGAACCGCTCAAGCGGTTCGGCAACCGCCTGCGCGACGGAATCCGATTGCGCGTCGATACCGGCGCCAAGCGTTTCGCCGGGGTTGGCGCAATTGCCTTTGAACAGGTCCGGCACCCGCGCCCGCAGGCAGGGGTAGGGGCCCAGCGACCGGGCCGCGG
The DNA here is from genome assembly GCA_965216515.1 of Afifellaceae bacterium. Lineage (GTDB taxonomy): Bacteria > Pseudomonadota > Alphaproteobacteria > Rhizobiales > Afifellaceae > CAXMRP01. The sequence continues at coordinate 415,154 of OZ244173.1, forward strand.
TTCGGGCCCTTTGCACAAATTCCTGATTGTCCAGAAGCCAGCAGGTCGCGCCGATGCGGATCAGCTCGTCGTCATGGCGAAGCAGCGAGCGGTAATATGCACCGATATCCGCTTTCCGGTCCGCCAGCCGGCGCAACGGTTTCAGCCGGTCGAAATCGGCACGATCCGGCACCGGCGCCGCTGCGGATTTGTCGCGATCTCGGTTTTGTCGTTGTGGATTTGCCATCGACAATCTGACGTTTGAATTTGTTGCGGGGCAACGCCGGGAATCGATCAAACATGGCCCACTGCCCGCGGGAATTCAATGTGGCAGGCCCGATCCAGACCAAGACGTCCGGCGGCTCGATCCAATTGTTGAAAATCGACAGGAATTTGCGGCGTGAATGCGATGTCAGGCCGGCGACTGGCAAAATGGCGAGTTGGGAAAATTGGCACAATTGGTTGTATGCCCGAACGCGTGATGCGCTTTCGACGGACCGGGAACGAGCACGGCCATGGACGGCGCGACCGCCGCAGCCAGAACGCCGCCCTGCTTCAGAAAGCGGCGGCGATCCGGTGACAATTCGGCCGGTGATTCAGCATCAGCCGCGCCGGAATGCGCCGCAACATCCGCAGATTTCTCCACTTCGATTGCCGCCCCGCCTTTTGAACGGGATTCCATCGATCGGGTAGCGGTGTTCGAACGAGCTGCCATAGTCATCATCATCTTGTTGCCGGGCGTAACGGTCAACGCAAACGAATCACCTGGCGAATCTTATTATGTTTCGGTGATTTGAGGCAAATCTATCCGTTTTCCGCTGGTGTCGAACCGGCCGGTGTCAAGCCGATTGCCACTTCGCCGCTTCCCCGGCGGGCGCGGCATGGCGTTGCGATTGAAGACCTGGCGGGAATGATCCGGTCCCGGCGTGCCGGTGCCCGGATGTTCCCGTCGATCCCGGCCACGAACAGCGCGGCAAGAGGCCGGCAAGTCACCCGGCCGGACACCCCGGCGACGATCCTTCCGGATTGGACTGGCTGTACGCGTCAGGTGAATCCCGGTTGCGCCACTATCCGGTTGAACTGCTTGGGTTTCCGGGCTATTTCCGCTGGTGGAGAGGTGGCCGAGTGGCTGAAGGCGCTCCCCTGCTAAGGGAGTAGGCGGTGATGAGCTGTCTCGAGGGTTCGAATCCCTTCCTCTCCGCCAGCAAACAAAACTGCTTTCGACATATCAACACACGCCCCCGTTCATTGCCGAGTTTGCCTGCTGTCTGGTCCATTCGGGGTCTTTCCAAGCTGTTATGCGCGAGATCGCTCGCCCGATTTCAAAACAGGCGCGACGACAATGCGCGCAACGCCCGGATCGCCGGGCTGGTTTCGGCACAAATCCGGCTTCGGACGGCAAGCCGATGGGTGCGTCGGTGTGCAAATTCCGGAATTGGCTCCGGTTTCAGGGGGCGTGGCGCAAGGAGGTCAGGACATAGACCCCCGTCTCATGCAGCGTTGCGTGCCAGCCGGACGCAACCAGGATCGTCGTGGTGTCCTCCTCTATGATGGCCGGACCCTCGATCCGGTCGCCGGCGCCGAGTTTGTTTCCGTCGTACACCGGCGCGCCGACCGGCGTGCCGTCGCTGGACAGGATCAGGTTGCGCCGGCCCTTCTCCGCGGCAGCCAGTCCGTCTGAGCGCGCCACCGTCGGGCGTTTCGGCCTTTCGATCCGGCCGTAGATCGTGCTTTCCACATTCACCGCCTCCACGGCGTTATGCGGCTCCGAATAGGTATAAAGTTCCTCGTGTCGCTTGTGGAAGGCCTGCCGGATCGTCTCAAGACTGGCTTCGGAGATCTCCATGTTGCCGATTTCGACCGTGCATTCGTGCACCTGGCCGACATACCGCATATCGAGCGAACGCCGGATGTCGATCCGATCCCGGGGGAATCCGTCGCTCTCCAGGTCGGCGATGCCGCGCTCTTCGATCTGGGCATAGGTGCGTGCCAGATCGGCGGCAACGTCCGCGCCTTCGATGCGGGCGGGAAATGGCGCCATATAGTTGTACTTCACGTCGGAAATGATCTGGCCATAGGCGCACAATCCGGAGGCGAGCTTGGGGATCAGGATTTTCGCGATGCCCATCTCCTCCGCCAGCGCAGCGATATGGGCGCCCGTGGCGCCGCCCGCGCCAACCAGCACGAAATCGCGCGGATCGTCGCCGCGTTCGACCGAAACGCGGCGGATGCCGTTCACCATGTTGGAATTCACGATGGTGTACATGCCAAAGGCCGCTTGCTCCACGCCGATCCCGAGCGGATCGGCGACGTGCGACATGATCGCTTCCTTCGCCTTTTCGACATTTAACGGCAGTTTTCCCCCGATCAGGCCTTCTGGATTGAGATAGCCCAGGACGAGGTTGGCATCCGACACGGTGGGCCGGTCGCCGCCCCGGTCGTAGCAGGCCGGGCCCGGATCCGCACCAGCGCTTGCGGGCCCCATCTGCAGAAGGCCGATTTCGTCGATATGCCCGATGGAGCCGCCGCCGGCGCCCAGCGTTTCGACCTGGATCATCGGCACACCGAGCCGATAGCGCAGGAAATCGATGTTCTTGGCGATGTTGGTGTTGCCATTCTTTGTGAGGGTGATGTCGAAGGAGGTGCCGCCCATGTCCACTGTGATGATGTTGCGATCGCCGAAAGGCTCAGCCACCTGCAATCCGGCCTGCGGCGCGGAGGCCGGACCGGAGTTGATCGCGTAGACCGATCGGTCCGACAGCACATCACCAATGGCCAGGCCGCCATTGGACTGGAAAAAACGGACCGGATTCCTGGCGCCGAGTTCCCGGAAGTAGCCGTCGACCGCATCGACATACTGCCGCAGGACCGGGCCGAGATAGGCGTTGACCACCGCGGTCGAAGTCCGGGTGTATTCCCGGACCTGCGGATAGAGTTCCGAGCCGATGGTCAACAGCGCATCCGGCAACATCTCCGCCACGATTTGGGCGGCGCGGCGTTCGTGGTCCGGATTCAGGACCGACCAGACGAAGGAAACGGCCACCGACTGCACGCCGTCCCTGAGAAACAGTTCGCATGCCGCCCGCACGTCATTCTCGTCCATGGGCACCCGCGCATCGCCCGTCGAGATCACCCGCTCGCGCACGCCGCGGCGCAAGTAGCGTGGCACCAGCATCGTCGCGGGCGGGTACTCGGCGTCGTAGCGGTATCCGTCTTCTTTGTGACCCAGGCGGATTTCGAGGCTGTCCTCGTGACCGGCTGTACAAATGAGACCGGTCTTCGCCCCCTTGTGCTGAATAAGCGCATTCAGCGCCACCGTTGTGCCGTTGATGCAAAGGTCGGCGTTTGAAACCAGCGCTTCGGCGCTTTCGCCCGTGGCCTCGGTCATCCGGGCGAGCCCGTCCTTGATTGCAACCGTCGGATCGGAAGGCGTCGACAGCGCCTTGAAGAGCAGGATGTCGCCGCCCTCTTGCGCCAGAACGAAATCGGTAAAGGTGCCGCCGGCGTCAATGCCCAACCTGTATTTTGCCATTGTTCCGTCCTCCTCAGCCGGCCTTGCGGAGGGCCGCCGTCGCCGCCTCGTCCACCGCCAGCGTTTCCGGATCGGCGATCACGACACCGTAGTCTGCTTTCGCTCCTTCCAGGGAGACGAGACCGTTTTTGACGTCCCACACGACGTTCTCGATATCGCGCTCGAACGGATTGCCGAAGCCGCCGCCGCCGGGATTCATGTTGGCCGCCCGCTCGCCGGGATTGATGGTTTCGATCACATTTTCCTTGATGATCTGGGTCTCGCCGTTCCGGGTCACAACCAACTGTCCGACCTTGGGCTCCACCATCGTCGATTGCGCCCCGCCGGCTCCCATCGCCGGAATGCGCCGGCCTTCGCCGAAGGTGACGAGCGTCATCTCGCGGTCGAGCGGTTCCACCTCCCAGCAGGTGCCTGACCCGCCGCGGAAGTTTCCCGCACCACCGGAATCGGTCATCAGGGAATATCGGTGGATGATGATCGGGTAGGAATGTTCGAGAAGCTCGATATCGCCGGAAGTCAGGGCGCCGAAGCAGCATTCCGGGCCGCAGGCATGCCAGCCGTCCTGGCTGTGCGTGGCACCGGCGCCGGAAATGATGGAGGCCAGCACCATCGTGACATATTCCTCGTCATGCCGCGTATCCCAGCCGGCGATGTTGCAGCCGTTGGCATGGCCCCAGCTGGCAGAAACCCTTTCCGGCGCGGCTTTCTCGAAGGCGAGCCGCACCGCGTCGGTCAGTGTCTCCATCGGAGTTGTCGTGCAATTGGCATGGGGCGCAGGGGGCTTGGCGTTACAGAGCGTACCCTTGGGGCCCATATCGACCGTCACACAGCGATAAAGCCCCTCATTGTAGGGTGGCGGCAGCTGCGCGAACATCATCAGGCCGAGATAGACACCCGAATAGCTGTTTCCTTCGTATGAATTGATGAAGTAGGGGATCTGCGGCGGGCTCTCAATTGCAATCCGGCAACTGTCGTTCTCGATCGTCACATTCGCGGTGATTTCGAAATCGCCGAAGCCGTGGCCGGCATCTTCCAGGATTGCGGTGCCGGAATAGGTTCCGTCGGGCACGTCCGCGATGAGCGAACGCATGTGCTTGTCCGCCATATCCATCAGCACGTCGATGCAGTCCCTGACCAGCTGCACCCCGTATTTGTCCAAAAGCGCCGTCAGGTTGCGCGCGCCGACCTGGCAGGCACCGATCAGAGCGTTGAAATCGCCCTCCTGATCGCGGCGCGCGCGCATGTTGGTCAGCAACATGTTCACTATGTCGTTGCGCGGCGTACCCGCATCCCAGATCTTGATCGGCGGGATGCGTAGGCCCTCGGCATAAATTTCCTTCGCTGCCGGATTATAGCCAGCAGGAACGGGACCGCCGATGTCCGTCAGATGTCCTTTGCACACGGTCCAGAATACCAACTCGCCTTCGTAGAAAACCGGCCAGTACATGCAGGTGTCGATGATGTGGCTGCCGGCGTAATCGGGATCGTTGTGAAGGATCAGGTCGCCCTCCCGGACATCACCCTCAAAGAAAGCCCAGACCGCCTTCATCGCCGGAATCAGGCTGCCGAGATGGATCGGGATATCCTGCCCCTGCAGGATCATTTCCGGTGTCGCGTTGAAGAGCGCAGTGGAATAATCATGGGCGAGATTGAAGACACTCGACCGGGCCGTCTTTTCCAGCGATACGGTCATCTCGCGCTGGGTGGTTTCCAGAACACCGCGCACGACGCTCAGCGTGATCGGATCGACCTTTTTGACAGTCATGGCGACAACCTCTGAGTTTCCGAAGGCATCAGGATAGCCGAGCCGGCGATTCCGGTCTTTGCACGGGGTGCAGAATCACTGTGCGCGGAGCGCAGGCCGGCCGCGCCTGAGGCTTGCTTTGGCGGGGATGTTGCGCAACCATCCCGGAGAGCTGACCACGGGGAGACGACATGGGCGTCGGCGCTGCGTTTTCGACAAGGTCCGTCAGCCCGGCAGATCGTGCAGGGAGCTGGACGCGCGCGGTCAGCCGATCTTACTTCCAGCTCGAACTCTCCTATCGCCAGCCCGACAGATTTCACGGAACGTTGCGCACCTGGGGGCTCGGCGCCGTGCAGGCCTCCCGCCTGTCCTCCGATCCCGCTCTGTACCGGCGGCGGCGGGCGCATTTGCGAAGCGGCGAGGACGAGAATTTCCTTTTGACCATTCCACGCCGCAGCCCTGTCCGGTTCCTGCAGATGGGGCGCGAAGTGGAATGCGCGCCGGGCGGGTTCATTCTCGAGCGGGGCAATGAGCCCTACGTTTTCAGCTACGACCAGGCCAACGAGTTGATTGTCGCCAAGATCGCCGCGCGCGACCTGGAGGCCCGGTTGCATGATGCAGGGCGATATTGCGCCATATGCTTCAACGGCAACCGCGGCGTCGGCGGCTTGCTGCATGATTTGCTTTTGGCCAGCGAAGCGCGGGCGCCTGAACTGACGGTGGATGGCGACACGGCGACGGGGCGGCATCTGATCGATCTGCTGGCGCTGTCGATCGAGGCCGATCCGCATGTCGCGCACTCACAGGAGACCAGCGTTCGCCGGGCCCACCTGCATCGCATCAACACCGTGATCTCCAGTCGTTATTCGGAGCCCGGTCTTGCACCCGTCGAAGTCGCGGCAGCCTGCGGTATTTCCGTGCGCTACCTGCACGATCTTTGCCAGACCGATGGCGCGACCTTTCGTTCCCGCTTGCGTCGTGCCCGGCTCGACGCGGCGCGCCGGGCGCTGTTGGCGGAACACCGCAAACCGAGAATCACGGACGTGGCGCTGTCGGTGGGATTTTCCGATATGTCGTCCTTTTCAAGGGCGTACAGGCAGACGTTCGGCGAAACACCGAAAGACACCAGGTCGCAAGCCTTCTTCGGAATCGGCGAAGAATGACGGCGAAGTTTACGGGGCATTGCGCATGCCGGCCAGGGAAACCGGCTGCTGCGGCATGACGAATATGCCGCGGAAGTAGCTTCTAAAGGCGCTCATCTGGGGAGTGAATTCGGCGTCCCGCCGCCATACCAGACCCACATCCATCGGCGGTATGGCCTCCTGTAACTCCGCCGTTTCGAGCCGCCGTCCTTCAAGCGACCATGGGCGATAGACCATATCGGACAGCACCGACACCCCAAGTCCGTTCGCAACCATGCTTCGCACCGCCTCCACCGACGATGTTCTCAGGATCACATTCGGCCGGTACTGGGTCTTTGACCAGTACCGCATCGCCGTATGGGCGGCTTCGTCCACCGTGAGCATCACATAGGGCTCGCTGGAAACGTCTTTCAGGTTAAGGGTTTCGCGCTCCAGCAGGGGATGGCGCGAGGACAACCAGAGCCGCCTGGGCGAACTGATGAGGGTCTCCGAGGCGATATCGGGGTTCCCGATATTGGATGTCAGCGCCACGCCGATGTCGATCTGGCCGGCGAGCAGGGCTTCTTCCAGCGCCGTTCGCGTCATTTCGCGCAGATGCAGGGACACTGCCGGCATTACGCGCCGCAGCCGGTCCAGATGAATCGGCAGGAAATATCCGATTACCGTATAGGACGCGGCGATTTCCAGTGTGCCTGTCTGGTCCAGGGGTTGCTCGGCCTGCAAGGATTCCTCGACCTTTGCCGTGATCTCATATCCTGAGGAAAGAAACCGCCGCCCCGCTTCGGTGAGCGACATGCCAAGCGAGGAGCGGACGAAAAGGGTGGCGCCGAGGATCGTTTCCAGTTCCCGGATGGCGGAGGTCACGGCGGATTGTGACACGGACAGTTCAACCGCCGCGCGGCTGACCTGACCCAGTTCGGCCGTGGCAATGAAATATTTCAAGTGGCGCAGATTGTAGGTCATGGATTCACACTATTAGAAAAACTGAAAGAGAGAACACAGAAAAATCAACTTCTTGATAAAGGCCAATTGCGGCACACTGGGCACCGGGCGAAAGATGCGCGCGATTGGCCGTGGGGGAGAGATGTACCGGACGAGTGTCGATCTCAACTGTGATATGGGCGAAGGCTTTGGCCACTGGACCTATGGCGATGCGCCGGACGCTGAACTGATGCCGCTCATCAGTTCGGCGAACGTTGCCACCGGCTTTCATGCCGGTGATCCCAATCAGATGGATGCCGTGGTTCGGCTTGCGGCGGAACATGGCGTCGGGCTCGGAGCGCATCCGGGCTATAACGACTTGCAGGGCTTCGGACGACGCACGGTTGCCGCGCGGCCGGAGGAACTGGTCAATGACATGCTTTATCAGACCGGTGCGCTGCGCGAATTCGGACGGCGCTACAACATACCGCTTCACCACATCAAGCCGCATGGTGCGCTCTACATGACGGCGGCCCGGGATGCCGAATTGTCGCGGCTGCTGATCGAGGCGCTACAGAAAACGGGGCCGGATCTTTTTGTCTTCTGCATGAGTGTCTCGGAGACCTACCGGATTGCAAAGGAGGCCGGCCAGCCGGTCATCCGCGAATTCTACGCTGACAGGGACTACGACAAGTCCGGCTCGATCGTTTTTGCCCGCAAAATGCGCAAGCTCGACCCGCGGGAGGTGGCCGACAAATGCTTGCGGGCCTGCACCGAGGGCAAGGTGCGCACGGTTGAGGGGGAAGACATTGAAATTCCCTTTGAGTCGATCTGTTTCCATTCAGACACACCTGGCGCGCTGCAAATCGGCGCGACCTTGCGCCGACACCTGACCGAAAACGGTGTCGCCATTGCGCCGCCTGCGGCCGGCGCGATCTGACCCGACCACCAAGGAGAGACCTCAATGGCAACGAAAATCCAGTCGCCCCTGCCGGGAACCTTCTACCGCCGGCCTTCGCCTGACGAGCCGCCCTTCGTCGAAGACGGCGGCAATGTGGCGGTCGGCGATACGGTCGGCCTGGTCGAAGTCATGAAAACGTTTCACGAAATCAAGGCCGACGCGGCAGGTACGAATATCCGTTTTCAAGTCGACAATGAATCGCCGGTGACCGCCGGCGCTGTTTTGGCGGAGATGGACTGAGAGCCATGTCGCCTGCCGGCAAATCCCTCTTCATAGCCAACCGGGGCGAGATCGCGGTGCGCATCAATGCTGCGGCCAAGGCCCTGGGATGCCGCGTGGTTCAGGCCCATTCGCAGGCCGATGGCGACATGCTGGCCGTCAGGCTGGCGGATTCGGCGATCGAGATCGGCCCGCCACAGGCGGCCAAGTCCTATCTCGACATCGACAGGGTGGTGCAGGCAGCCAAAGAGGCCGGCGCAGATGCGGTTCACCCCGGCTACGGATTTCTCGCCGAAAATGCGGCATTTGCCGCCGCGGTCGAAGCAGCCGGCATGATCTTTGTCGGACCTTCGCCGGAGACGATCGCGCGCATGGGGGACAAGGTCGCCGCCCGCGAGGCGGCAATTGCGGCCGGTGTTCCGACAGCGCCGGGCAGCAAGGGCAGGATCGAAACTGTCGACGATGCCCGCGCGGTGGTGGCCGATATCGGTTATCCGGTCATGGTCAAGGCCGCAGCGGGCGGCGGCGGGCGGGGGATCCGCGTTGCCGAAACCGAGGAGGAGCTGGCGCGCCTGATCCCGCAGGCCCAGGCAGAGGCGGCGGCGTCCTTTGGCGATGGCAGCCTCTATGTGGAGCGCATGGTGACTGACGCCCGGCATGTCGAGGTACAGATCCTTGGCGATGGCCAGCGCGCCATTCATCTGTTCGAACGGGAATGTTCGCTCCAGCGGCGGCGGCAGAAAGTATGGGAAGAGGCCCCGGCGGCCTGCCTGACCGAGGAGGCGCGCCAGCGGGTTTGCCGGGCGTCGGTGGCGCTGGCGCAGGCGGTCAACTACCGCGGAGCGGGAACCCTGGAATTCCTGTACGAAGCCGAACGCGACGAATTCTATTTCATGGAAATGAACACCCGCATTCAGGTTGAACATCCGGTGACCGAAATGATCACCGGCGTCGATCTTGTGCAGGAGATGATCCGCATTGGCTTCGGCGAGCCGCTGCGGCTTGATCAGGACGATATCGGGATTGACGGCCATGCCGTCGAGGTTCGCGTGAACGCCGAAGACCCGGCCAACGGCTTCCTGCCTTTTCCCGGTGTCACCGGTGAACTGCATGTGCCGGACGGCGTGCGTTTCGACACGATGCTGTATCGGGGCTATGCCGTTCCGCCTTTCTACGACTCGCTGCTCGGCAAACTCATCGTGCATGGCCGCGACCGGGCAGACGCGCTCAAGCGATTGCGCGATGCGCTGGACGAGACGCGGATCGAAGGACTCAAGACAACGTTGCCGCTTTTCCGCGTGCTGGTGGACGATCCCGACATCCGGTCCGGCGCGGCGAACACGGCGTTTCTTGAATCCTGGCTGGAAACCAACACGTTGGACGCTGCCTAACATCGCGAAGGAGGCAAACGGGATGAAGACACGATACTCGTTCGGAGGTGATGAGCATATCTTCGTCGAAGTCGACGAGGAGATGTCGCTCGACGCCTTCTTCAAGAGCCTGTCAATGACCAACGCAGTCCGCGACAGCGAGATCGGCGGGGTCACCGAGATCTGCCCCGCAAACGCCTCGTTCCAGATCAAGTTCGATCCCGACCGGATCAAGCCCGACGATATGCTCGCAGAGCTCAAGTCGCTGGAAAGCACGGCGGAAAATGCCGACAAGCGAATGAAAACCCGGATCATCGAAATCCCGGTTTATTACAACGATCCCTGGACCCATGAGACCCTGATGCGTTTTCGCGAGCGGCATCAGGATCCAAACGGCACCGACCTGGAATATGCGGCGCGCGTCAACGGGTTTGACACTGTCGAAGCGTTTGTCGACGCACATCACTCCAATCCGTGGTTTGTTTCCATGGTCGGTTTCGTGTCGGGTCTGCCCTTTCTGTATCAGCTGGTTGAACGCGACAGACAGCTGCAGGTGCCCAAATACCTGCGGCCCCGCACCGATACGCCCAAATTGACGGTCGGTTATGGCGGCTGCTTTTCCTGCATTTATTCGGTGCGCGGGGCTGGCGGATACCAGATGTTCGGGATCACGCCGATGCCGATTTACGACCCTGAGCAGAAGGTCAGCTATCTGTCGGACTTCATGGTGTTCTTCAAACCCGGTGACATCGTCAAATGGCAGCCGATCGGACGCGAGGAGCACGACAGGATTGCCGAAGACATCGCCGCTGGGCGCTATGAGCCGCGGATTGCCGAAGTGGCATTCGATCTCGATGCGTTTAACGCCGATGTGGACGGCTCCAATGCCCAACTGAAGGAGGCCCTTTATGGCGGTTAAGGTGATCAAACCCGGTCTGCTGACCACCGTTCAGGATCTCGGACGGCCCGGCTATTTCCATCTGGGTATTCCCATGGGCGGCGCGATGGACCGCATGGCGATGCGCACGGCGAATTTGCTGGTCGGCAATGAAGAAGGTGCCGCGGGTCTGGAAGCCGTGTTTATGGGCCCGGAACTGGAATTCACTTTGGACACCGTGTTTGCCGTGACCGGTGCCGACATCCCGGTGATGCTGGATGGCGAGGAGCAGCCCGGCTGGACGGCGGTTGCGGCGAAAGCCGGGCAGCGATTGAACTTCGGATTCCTGAAATCCGGTGCGCGGATCTATATTGCCTTTGCTGGCGGGGTCGACACGCCCCCGGCGCTGGGATCGCGGTCAACCTATGCGATCGGGGCCCTGGGCGGCATCGGCGGCCGCGCCATTGCCGAGGGCGATTCGCTGCCGGTTGGTGAAGCGGATCCGGCTGAAGCCGGGGCGACGGTGCCGGTCGGGTTGCGCCGCAAACCGGGCACGCCGACCGAATTGCGGACATTGCCGGGGCTTTATTGGCACCGGATCACCGAGGCCGCGCAAACCGGATTTTTCGAAGACGAATGGGCGGTGGCGCCGGAAGCCGACCGGATGGGGTATCGCTTCCGGGGCGGCAGGCCGCTGGAATTCGTGGAGCGCGAGCAGCCATTCGGCGCCGGCTCTGATCCCTCCAACATTGTCGATGGCTGCTATCCCTACGGATCGGTGCAGGTGCCGGGCGGAACCGAGCCGATCGTGCTGCATCGCGATGCCGTGTCGGGAGGCGGATATTTCATGATCGGCACGGTCATTTCCGCCGATATGGATCTGATCGGCCAGTTGCAGCCGCACATGCCGGTCAAATTCGTCGAGATCGATATGGAAAAAGCGCTTCAGGCGCGGGCCGACCGTGCGGCGATAATGAGCCGCATCCGAGCGGCATTGGACTGACGTCGTGGCCTCCGCGCAGCCGAAATCCAGGAAAAGGCCTGCAAAACCGGCCGTGCGCCGGCCACGCAAGACCCTGCGTATTCTGGGCACCTCGGTCACCCAGACATGCGCCATAAAGCGGGCCGCGGTCGAAGATCTCGGCCTGGAGCTTGAATTCATCACCCGCGACGGGACCGAAGCGCAGCGGCAGGGGGCGTTGTTTCCCGACAGTTTCGACGTTTACGACCAATGGTTTCATGACATCGACCTTGTCTGGCCAACGGGCTCATTGCAGCCGCTGGCGATTTCGCGGATCGATCGCTGGGATGAAATCAACGACCTTCCGAAAACCGGCCGCCTGCGTGCGGATATGCCACCGCCGCCGGGGGGCGATCCGTCCCGCCGTCTCTATGTTCAGCTTGACGGATCCATGGGAGAGACGCCGTCCGACCGGATCAGCATGACTCCGACCGTTCACAACGCCGACAGTTTCGCTGTTATCGGCTGTCGGCCCGAAGAAGTGCAAAGCTGGCGTGTCCTGCTCGACAGTGACTGGTCCGGACGTGTTCTCCTTCAGCGCGATGCCGCCATTGGCAGTCTCGATATGCTGCTTGCCATGCAGGCGTCCGGGGAATTGTTGACCGCCGATCTGGGCGATCTCAAACTGGAGGAGATCGAGGCGTTTATCGGCCGTGTCCGCGCGCTGGTGCGTCGGTCGCATTTCCACACGATCTGGGCCGACGAAGAAGATGCTGTCGCCGCCATGCGATCCGGCCGCCGGCTGATCGGATCGATGTGGTGGTCCGGCTTTGCCAAGCTGCGTGCCGCCGGTGTCCCCGTTTCCATGGTTACGCCGGTGGAGGGCTACCGGGGCTGGTTCGGCGGGCTGGCCGTGTCGTCGCGCGTCGACGACTGGGCGCGGGACGCCGCATACGACTACATCAACTGGTGGCTGGACGGCCGGGCGGGCGCATTGATGGCGCGCTCGGGCGCCTACATGGCCAATCCGGATACAGTGCGCCGGCTCCTGAGCGAGGACGAGTGGCAGTTCTGGTACGAAGGCGCCGCCGCGGTCGGGGATATCCGCGATCAGGACGGCAATGTGATCCATTCGGCCGGGCAGAAGCGCGAAGGCGGGGCTTATGGCGATCGCATGAGCCGGGTCCGTGTGTGGAACACGGTCATGAACGAGCACAACTATCTTGTGCGAAACTGGGAAGCGGCACTCAACGAACCGCCGCGCCGCCTCAAAGAGCCTGCCGCTGCAGATATTCCGGCAATTGGGGCTCGGGAAACACGGATATCGCCATGAGCCGCTGTCTCGTCCTTTCAGCCGACAGTTTCAGGTGTTCCGCCAACGCGGCGGCGGCGGCGTCATGAGAACCGCGAACCACGAAATCCAGGACGATCATGTGTTCGCGCAGCGCAATCTCGAAGGGCTGCCCTCCGGCGATGTTGGCAAACAGCCTGTTGACCACCAGCGCGATCTGGATCTGGCGGATCATCCGCAAAAGATAGGTATTCGGCGATCTTGCCAGAAGGCGGATGTGAATATCGGTTTCGAGATTTTCGATGCATTCGGCATTGACATCGACGCGGCCGGCCAGCGCATCGGACAGGTTGATCCTCATTCTTTCGATATCGCCCGAGGGGACCAGTGGCGCGCTGTCGACAAGTGCCAGCGGTTCAAGCTTGCCCCGGATCGAATAGAAATGCGCCAGATCGCTCGCCGTCAGCGGCCCCACGACCCAGTGCGAGCGAAGATTCTTGCGCACCAATCCGCGATCCTGGAACCGCGAAAGAAGTTCGCGAATAACATTCCGGCTGACCGAAAAGTGGTTTGCCGCAGCCTGCTCGTTGATCCGAAACTGACCAAAGGGCAAAGCCAGTGCGATAAACTCCTCGAAGGTACGGGCGATTCGTTCCGCAGAGGCCGGTTGCGGCTCGGTTGGCGCTTTCGGACCAAGACCCAGCATTTGGCGTGTAAGACGAACGCGCTCCGGAACGACCGCACCGGAACCGTTGACGACAAAGCCGCGCCCGTCGAACCGGCTGATTGTTCCGCCCCGTTCCAGTTGACCCAGCGCCATTCGGACCGGCGTTCGACTGGTCCCGAAAAGTTCGGCAATTCGTCCCTCGGTCAGGATGGCGCCTTGTTGCAGCCGCCCATCTGCGATGGCCCGCGCCAAAGCCTCCTCGATCGCAACATATCGCGGCTCGCGGCGAACCGCCGGGTCAACTTTGTCGTGTTCGCTCGACCGCATATGAAGAACTCTGATGCCGGCAACTGTAGATCACAAACATCCTATATATATGTACTTTGCTTACGAAAGTCATTTTTCAGAGATTCAATTGGCGGATGGTTGCGCAATTTTTCGGAAAAAAGACCGGATTCCTCAGAAGTTGAGCTTACAATAATTGACTCTTGCAGACAATGTGCACAATGTTGGGGGCAGGGGTTACGGTGTTCGGGATACGCCGGGGAGGGGCCCGTCCTTCCATGATGGAATTGCATGGACTTGCAAAGACGTATGACGGACGACCGGCGGTCGCCGATTTGTCGCTGACGGTCAAGGAGGACGAGTATCTCACCCTGCTGGGACCGTCCGGATCGGGAAAGTCGACGCTGCTGCGGCTGATTGCCGGATTGGACCTGCCGGACCGCGGACGGGTGCTGGTAAACGGCCAGGACATTACCACTCTGCCGACCTATTTGCGGGGGCTCGGCTTTGTCCAACAGAACTACGCGCTCTTTCCGCATATGACGGTCGCCGACAACATCGCCTTTGGCTTGAGGAATCGGCTGGCCAATCCGGTCACCGATGAATCCGCGGTCGGCAGCCGGATCGGACAAATGATGGATCTGGTCGGCCTGTCCGGCCTGGAAGACCGCATGGTCGCACAGATCTCCGGCGGTCAGAAGCAGCGCGTGTCACTGGCACGGACACTCATCACGGAACCCAGGGTCTGCCTGCTGGACGAACCGCTGGGGGCACTGGACGCCAATTTGCGGGAGCGGATGACGGTGGAGCTTCGCAACATCCGTCAGACACTGGGCGTGACCTTTTTCCATGTTACCGGCAACGAGTCCGAGGCGCTGGCGATGGGCGACCGGATGATTGTTCTGAACGAAGGCCGGATAATTCAGGTTGCCTCCCCGGATGGAATATTCGATACGCCAGCCGACGTGCGCGTGGCGAAATTTGTCAACAGTTACAACATACTGCACGGAATTGTCGAAGCCGGGATATTCAAAAGCGGGGATTTGCAGCTGCCGGTTCCTGCCGCCGTGCAGGCGGCGCGTCATATCGCCATCCGGTACGACCGTCCGGTGATCGCCGGCGAAGGCGTGGAAGATGCCGCCGGGTTTCACGGGATATCGGCCACCTATATCGCCAGCGAGTTCATGGGCAGCTACGTGGTTTATTTCTTCCGCGACAGCACAGGCGCTGTTTTCGAGGTTGAACGTCATCTGAGCCGATCCGATCCCGAAACCTTCCAGGGCGGCGCCCGCAAACGCTTGAGCTGGCGGCTGGAGGACACGCTGTTTTTTGATTCAGACGGCTTCCGGCTGGACGCCGCTGAAAAGGGGGGAACAGGCTGATGTCGGCGGTCGAGTTTACAGAGGCACCCAAACAGGCTTTCTGGATCCGCAACCGGCACTACCTGCTGCTGACCCCGGGCATCGTCTGGATGGTTCTGTTTCTGGTCGTGCCGCTGTTGATGATGGTCTATGTCAGTTTCTGGACCCAGACCACGTTCGCCATCAACTCTGAGCTCACGACAAAAAGCTGGGTGGCGTTCTTCTCGTCGGAAACCTACCTGGGCGCGCTTTTGCGCACCTTGCGCATCTGGCTCACGGTCCTGTCGATCACGCTGATAATCGGCTACCCGACGGCGCTCTTTATCGGACAGTTCGTTAGAAACAAGACCGCGCAGACGGCGTTGCTCGTGGCTTGTGTGATCCCGTTCTGGACGTCCTTCCTGATCCGCGTGCTGGCGTGGCGGCCGATGCTGGGCAAAGAGGGCGCTATCAATATCCTGCTGCAAAAGCTCGGGATCACATCGCAACCCGTCGAAGTCCTTCTGTTTACGGAACTTTCCGTCATCATCGGCATGACACAGATCTATGTGGTGTTCATGGTCGGTCCGATCGCCTTCATGTTGGCGCGTATCGACGAAAGCCTCATCGAGGCGGCGCGCGATCTCGGCGCCTCCGCCTGGACGATCTTCCGCAAGATCATTTTTCCTCTCAGCCTGCCCGGCGTGGTCGTCGGCGCGATCTTCGTTTCGGTCATGGTACTGGGCGAATTCGCCACCGCATCGGCTCTGTCCGGGCGCAAGGTGAACCTGCTCGGCAACATCATCGTCACGCAGGTGGGTTCACTCAAATGGGCTTTCGCAGCCGTCGTCGGTGTGGTGCTGACGGTGGTTATGGCCATCGTGATCACCGGATTGCTCCGGATCGTGAACCTGCGTCGGGAACTCTAGGGGGCGGGCGCGATGCATCAACTGAAACCACTTCGCTGGATCCTTGCGGTTTACACGGCGTTGTTCGTGATCTTCCTCTATGGCCCGTTCGTTGTGATGGCGATCCTGAGCTTCCAGCAAGGGCCGGAAGGCGGACCTCAGTTTCCCATAATCGAGCCGTCCGTCTTCTGGTACGAACATGTGCTGGGCATCGCTCCACCATCGCGCGTGGCCCCGCTTCCCATCGGCGAAGCGTTGATAAGATCGCTGACACTGGCCTTTGCGACGATGGTCGTCTCCACGGTGCTCGGCACGATGACGGCCCAGGCGTTTCGAACCCGCTTCAAAGGATCGGGGATTGTCTTCTACCTGATCGTGTTGGGCATGATGGTGCCGGGCGTTTTGCTGGGCCTCGGCATGGCGCTGGTTGCAACAAATCTCGGAATCGAGCGGACATGGTGGGGGACGTCCTTCGTGTTGCACGTGGTCTACACCTATCCCTTTGCCTTTCTCGTAATGCTGGCGATCTTCAATCGCTTTGACAAATCGGTAGAGGAGGCGTCGTGGACCCTGGGTGTCGCGCCCGGACGCACGTTTCGCAAGGTGACCTTTCCGATGATTTTCCCGGGCGTGCTGTCGGCCATGCTGTTCGCCCTGACCCTGAGCTACGACGAATTTCCGCGCACCCTGTTCACCGGCGGGTCGGATGTGACCATGCCGATTGCGATCTACGGAACATTCGCGGTGGAGATTCACCCCAACCTGTTCGCATTCGGGGTGCTGACCACCCTCTTCTCCCTGTCGCTGCTGGCGGTCTACGGGATCTTGATGAGCCTGTCGGTGCGCAGGGCACGCATGCGGGGCAGTGGTATCCAGGAGGACGTGGCATGATGCGTCTGTCACGCCACAATGCAGTCGTTACCGGGGCCGGCGCCGGGATCGGGCGCGCCATTGCGATGCGGTTGGCGGGGGAGGGCGCGAAAGTCGTCGTGAACGACCTGAACCCTTCCAGCGCCCAAGCGACCGCCGTGGCAATCAAGGAGGCCGGGGGCAGCGCCATCGCCATACAGGGTGATGTCAGCGACGAAGCGGATGTCGACCGCACATTCAAGGCCTGCGAGGACGCCTGGGGGCGCTGCACGCTGGCGGTCAACAATGCCGGTATCGTTCAGCAGATCCGGCTTGCCGAAATGACCGCGGCCGACTGGGATCGGATGATCTCGGTCCATCTGCGCGGCTGCTTTCTGGGCTGCCGGCGCACAATCAATTCCATGCTGGAAGCCGGCGATGGCGTGATCGTCAACATCGCTTCGCAATTGGGCCAGATCGGCGGTGTCGAACTCACCCACTACAGCGCCGCCAAGGCCGGGATCATCGGCCTGACGAAATCGCTGGCGCGCGAGGTCAGTGCGACGGGTGTGCGTGTCAACGCGGTTGCGCCGGGCCCGATCAACACCGAACTGGTGCTCGGTCTCAGCGAAGACTGGCGGGCGGCGAAAGCGGCCGAATTGCCCCTCGGCCGTTTCGGCGCGCCGGAGGATGTGGCCGCGACTGTGGCGTTTCTCGCCTCCGACGATGCGGCGCTTTATGTGGGCCAGACGCTGGGCCCGAATTCCGGCGATGTGATGCTCTGAATCATTGGGGAGGGCATGATGAAAACAGCAATGATAACAGGCGCCGGGATCGGCATTGGCAAGGCGACGGCCCATGCCTTCGCCCGGGCCGGATACCGGGTTATCGTGACGGACATCCTGGATGCCGAGGGTGCGGCGGTTGCCGAGGCGATCAATGCCGGCGGCGGCGGCGCGGAATTTCACAGACTGGATGTGACCTCGACAAATGATGCCGACAGTGTCGTCGCCCGTGTGGAGGCCGCATACGGTGCGCTCGACACGATCGTCTGCAATGCCGGCATCGCGCACAAGGTGCCGCTGGATCAACTCACCGATGCAAAGTGGGATCATACATTCGACATCGACCTGAAGGGCATGCTTCGGGTGGTCCGCGCCGCAGCGCCCGAAATGCGCGCGGCAAAGTCCGGCACGGTCATCTGCCTCAGCTCGATAATGGGTTTCGCGTATGGCTGGGACGAACATGTGCATTACTCCGCCGCCAAGGCCGGCGTGGCCGGGCTGGTGCGCGGTCTCAGCGTCGAACTCGCCGCTGACGGCGTACGCGTAAACGGGGTTGCGCCCGGATTTTGCCGCACCGCCCAGGCGCTGAGTGAGGAGCATTCAGTGGGTCCGGAGGGGCTTGAGCGTGCCGCGGACTACATCCCGTTGGGACGGGTGGGTGAGCCCGAAGACATTGCCGACGTTATTTTATTCCTCGCATCCGATGCGGCCCGGTACATGACCGGACAGATCGTGGTTGTGGATGGAGGGCTGTTGGTCGGCCGCTACTAGGCCGACCGCAAAACCAAGGTGGAAACCGCAACAGGGAGAGTAAGAAAATGAAACACAATCATCTAACCCGCCGGACGTTCATGGCCAGTGCGGGTGCGCTCGGCGCCTCAACGGCTCTGTTCACACCGCGCATGGCGCTGGCCCAGGGCAATCTGGCCGGTCAGGAATTGCGCACTGTCGGGCTGTCCGTGACGGTTCAGGAACGCATCCTGAATGATTTCAAGGAAAAATCGGGCGTTGGTGCGGTATCCGGCAAGGCGGATATCTTCCCCAACACCCAGACCGAACTTCTTTCCGGCTCCAAGGCCTATGACGTCTGGGAAACCATCGGCGAGCGCCTGCCCGCGATGACCGCCACCAACACCATCAAGCCGATCGCCACCAGTGCGCTGAAGAACTGGGCCAATATCCGCCCGACCTTCACCGAGACCGACCCGCGCATGGAATCGCGTGCGCAGATCTCTGGCCAGATCTGGGCCGATGATTCCAAGACCCAGCTTTGGATGGTGCCGACCGTATATAATTTCGATTCGATCGGCTATCGTCCGGACCTGGTGTCGGCCGAAGAGGCCAATACCTGGACCTCCCTGTTCGACCCGAAGTTCAAGGGCAAGACCGGATTGAACGTCGATCCGCTGATTGCATTTGGACAGGCGGTGCTGGCAATGACTTCGCTCGGCATGCTGGAAAACGAGAATCCCGGCAATCCGACGATCGAGGAAATCGACGAGGCCGCGAAGTTCCTGGTCGCGAAGAAGAAGGAAGGCCAGTTCCGCGCACTTTGGGGCGACTTCGGCGAACTGGTGAATTTGCTTGCTTCCGGTGAAATGATCCTCGCCGATGCCTGGCAGCCGGCGGTCATGGCGGTGAAAGCACAGGGCGTTCAATGCTCCTATGCCGTCCCGAAGGAAGGCTATCGCGCCTGGTCGATCGGCAATTCGCTGATTGCCAATTCGCCCAATGCCGACGCCGTGATCGCATATTGTGACTATTGGCTGTCCGGCCCGCCCGCGATCACCGTGTCCGAACAGGGCTATTATTCGCCGACAACGAACATCAAGGATGTGATGGATGCCGACAAATACGGCTTCTGGTATGAAGGAAAGCCTTGGGTTGGGGCCGAGGATCGCGGCATCACGGAAGGCGACCTGCGCGACGGCGGCAGTCTCCAAGAGCGCGCCAGCCACATCAAGTACTGGCATCAGTGGCCGGACGAATACGACCACCTCATTTCCAAGTGGGACGAATTCCTCAGCGCCTAGGGCAGACTCAACGAGGGGGCCAATCGGCCCCCTCCTTTTGGCACATTCGCAAAATGAACATGACCGACTTTGACCTCGAACTGGACCGGCTCCACAAGGTCTATCCCGGCGGCACCGTCGCCGTGCAGGATTTTGACCTGCAGGTTTCGCGCGGCGAATTCATCTCGTTCGTGGGTCCTTCCGGGTGCGGCAAGACGACGACCTTGCGCATGATTGCCGGGCTTGAAAGCATTACCTCCGGTGAATTGATCATCCGGGGGCGGAATTTCACCCATGTTTCCGCCGAACAGCGCCCGACAGCGACGATTTTCCAGAATTACGCGATCTTCCCCCATATGTCGGTGCGCGAGAATATCGAATTCGGTCTGAAGGTGCGCAAACTGCCGGCAGATGAGATCAAGCGTCGCGTCGATGCGATGATCGAAAAGCTGGAACTGGGCGATGTGGCCGACCAGAAGGAGAACGTCCTGTCCGGCGGCCAGAAACAGCGTCTCGCGCTGGGGCGCGGTCTGGTAACGGAACCGGATATCCTGCTGCTCGACGAACCGCTCGGCGCACTGGATGCAAATCTGCGCAAGTCCATTCAGGAAGAGCTGAAACTCCTCCAGCGCGAGTTGGGGATTACATTTGTCTTCGTCACCCATGCCCAGTCCGAAGCCCTTAGCATGGGCGACAGGGTGGTGGTGATGAATGCAGGCCGGGTTGAGCAGATTTCACCACCTTACGAGCTGTATACGCGACCGAAATCGCCCTTCGTCGCCAGGTTTATCGGGCGCAACAAGATTATCCCGGGCAAGCTTGGCCGGTTTGGTGACTCCACCGCCGAGATTGCGACGGACCTTGGTCCGTTGCGCGGCGTGCCGAGTTTTGCCGACGCAACCAGCGGCAGCGATGCGATGGCGGTCGTGCCGTCTGAATATGTCGACATTCTCCTGGCCGGCAATGCCGACGTTGACGGCGACCTCGATTCCGTCTCCGGAACGGTGAAATCATACGATCGGGTCGGTCAGGTCGTCTTCATCACGGTGGAACTTGCGAACGGCTCGGAGGTGCGCCTGGAAAGCTACCGCGACAAGGTTGACGGCCGCGGCATCGAACCCGGCGCCGCGATCGTGTTGTGCTGGCAACCCGAACGCACCACCATCGTGCTGGATGCAGCCTGACCCGTCCTGGGCCGTTTGCCCGCAATGAAGCAAGCCAGACGTGCCCGGCATGTCGTGACGGCCGCAGCTTGACCCGCCTTCTCCGGCAAGGAACATACGGTTGGTTTCGACAATGCGACGACACCCCTTGCCACGCATCGTCCGGCGACGGCATCGATCCATTTCCCCTGATTTCCCGAAACGGCCGCGGCCACCTGATTACCGCAGAGCGCCAAAGCGGGCGCCCAGTATGTGGGCCGCCAGGCTACCGGCGTCGTAGTAAGCGGTTTTCGCGCCGGCAAACCGCCCGTCCATTGCCGCGCAGGGCGCGAGCGGAAAGCTTGCCGCCGATCCCGACTGTGCCCAGCGGGATGCACATTTCCCGAACACCGTGCCTGGACCGATTCCCCGGCCGTTGTAGCCGTAAATCGACACGGCGTCGTCGGCGAACAGGGCGACCCGCGGCAGATGGTCGTCTGTCATGGCGATCCGTCCGCACCAGCCATGTTCGAATGCGGGATCGGAGAGCGCCGGGAAAAGGGCGCGCAGTTTGCGGCGCGCCCAGTTCCGATGGGCAGGGCGGCGCATGCCGCGGAGATTGCCAACCCCGCCGATGATAAGCCGTCCGGCGCGGTCCAAACGGAACGATGTCATGACCCGCGCCGTGTCCCAGCAACCTTCGCCGCCGGACAGTATGCCCTCTCGCAGACCGGCGGGAAGCGGAGAGGTGGCGAACTGGAAATAGAAGACCTGCGTGGAGGCCGGCGTGATCGGCAAATTGGTGTTGTAGGCGTTTGTGGCGTGGATCAGGCGTCGCGCCTCGACGTGGCCCCGGGGTGTTTCAACGCGCCAGGTGCCATCCCGGCGTTCAAGCGCAAGGGCAGGGGTTTCCTCGTGCAGGTGGGCGCCTGCCGCAGCGGCGGCGCGGGCATAGCCGCGGGCGAGGGCGAGCGGCTGGACGGTACCGGCCCGCGCATCGTGCAGCGCGCAGTGGTAATGGCTGGAGCCGGTCCGCAGCGCGGTTTCAGCCGCATCGAGAAGTGCCACCGGCGCGCCGCGGCGCAGTTGCTGGGTGTAGCGGTTCCGGAGGTCACGGACTCCCGCTTTCGAATGGGCAAGGTGAAGCGTTCCCGCGCGTGTCGCTTCGCATTCGATTCCGAATTTTTCAATCAGCGAAAACACCAGCTCCGGGGCTTCCGCGAGCATCGCGTTGAGGCGCGACCCGTTTTCCGCGCCGAGTATCGCCTCGATTTCGTCCGGCGGCGTCCACAGCCCGGCGTTGGTCAGTCCGACATTGCGTCCCGTGCCGCCGTGGCCGAATTTGTAAATTTCAAGCAGCCTGACGTCGGCACCGTCACGGGCGAGGTGCAGCGCGGCGCTCAGTCCCGTAAATCCCCCGCCGATCACCACGACATCGGCGGTCGCGTCACACGCCAGCGGGACGGTCGGGATCGGCGGTGGCGCGGTGGTTTCCCACAAGTTCGACATCTGGCGGCCTCAATCGGGAAGGACTCCCGCGCGATTTCCTGAATTTCCTATCGTGTCGCCTCTGCCATCGCCGCGATCCAGCGCCGGAATGCCCGGATCGGCGCCTGCCTTGCAAATGCCGGATGGACCGTGAAGACATAGCTGCGGTCCGTGGCCAGCATCGCCTTGAAGACGATTTCAAGTCGACCGCTTTGGAGCAATTCACGAACGGCATGAACAGGCGCAAGTGCGACCCCGTGACCGTTGAGCGCCGCCTCCAGCACCAGCGACAGACAGTCGTGGCAACTTCCTTCAATTCTTCCCTCGGCATCCAGGCCCTGCGCCGCGAACCAGTCATGCCAGAGCGCATGGCGATTGCTTTGCGAAATGAGCGGCAAATCCAGAAGCTGGACCGGGTCTGTAACTGGCAGGGCGGCAAGAAAATCGGGGTTTGCGACCGGTACCAGTTTCTCGTCGAACAGAATCTCGACAGGTGTGTCGGAAGGTATCTCATCCACACAGCAGATCGCACATTCGGATCCGAACGGCTGGATGGCGTCGTCGGTCGGACTGAGCGATGTGAAATTGACCGCAATGTCCGGATGACCGGCATGGAAATCACCCAGACGTGGCATGAGCCAGTAACTGGCGATCTCCTGCGCGACCGCAATCGTGATCGTCGGCCGTCTCTTGCAGGCCTGCAGGGACTGGGTCGCCGCCTGGACCTCGCATAGCAGGCGACGCACGTCGATCAGGTAACGCTGGCCAATTTCGGTGACCGCGACCTTGTGGCGCGATCTGGCCAGTAACGTCACGCCCAGAACGTTTTCAAGCTGGCGTACGCGTTTGCTCACCGCACCCTGTGTGAGCGCCAGCTCTCGCGCCGCATGCGAAAAGCTCAGATGGCGCGCCGTCGCCTCAAAAGCGATGAGACCGGATATCGACGGAACCGCACGCCGCGGCACCGCAAGCGGCGGTGCGCAGTTTGCTCCAAAGCCGCCGGAGTTGACGACGAGCTTAGCTTGAGCAGGCGGTCGAAAATTCGCGGTCATTGTGGCGATCCACCAGATACTTGGCGACGTAATAGTCGATGTGACTGCCGCCGCCGTTTTTCATCACCGTGATTTCGTTGTCCGATGTTCTCCCTTCCGATCGATTCTGGCAGAGTTCGAAGAGGTCGGCCTTGATGTCGTCGGGCCCGATGACGCCCTGTTCAAATGGAGCAAGGAACTCCCCGGATCGTTCCGTTGTCTGGCGATGGTCGACAAAGATCGTCGCACGGCGCATCAACTCGTCATCCGATTCCCGCATTTCCGGCGTGAACGACCCGACCAGGTCGACATGGACGCCGGGCTTCAGGTGCGCGCCTTTGAGGTGCGGCTCCGTTGCCATCGTCGCGCTGGAGATGATGTCGGCGGAAGCGACTGCCGCGTCGAGGTCATCCGCAACCTCGGCATTGATCCCCTTGTCCGCCAGATGCCGCGCCAGTTTCTCGGCATTCGCGCGGGTCCGGTTCCATATCTTCACGATCCTGATACCGGGTCGCACCGACATATGCGCTTCGACGAGATAAGGGGCCAGGCCGCCGGCGCCCACCATCAGGAAGACTTCCGAATTTTCCCGCGACAGGAAGGAGGAGCCGAGCGCGGAATCCGACGAGGTCTTTCGGAAGATCATCGCCTCGCCGTCGATGACCGTCTCGGCGATACCGGTTTCTCCATTCATGAAAACATATGTCGAGTTGACGTTCGGGACGCCGTGACGCGACTTGTTGTTGGGAAACGAGGTAACGAGTTTGGCAAGGATGCCTTCTCCCGGCTCCCAGGCCGGCAATATGATAAAGCTGTCTGGGTGCCCCTCCGGATTGGCTTCGAAATAGATCATCCGGTCGTTTTGCTTGGGCATGCCACCTTGGTGGGCCGTCCGCAGCGCGGCGACAAGGCCGCCAAAATCAAGCAATTCATGCACCCGGCCTGCGTCAATCAATTCCATCGCTCTGCTCCATTCCCTCAGGTGCTCATGACTCTGCGTTGTCGTTTGGATCGGTCGACGGGATCGTTGCGCCGCTTTTCTCCGGCGCATGGACGATCGCGACGTCGGCCGCCGCGCAATGTATCTCGTTCAGATCGGCCAGATGTTCATTGTGCTGCTGGCGAACTTCGGCGATCAGCGGGCGGCCGTCATGGCCGCGAAATTCCAGGCGCATTCGCCCGCCAAGAAATGTCCGCTCCTGGAGCCGGGCCGGGAGCGCCAGGTCATCTTCGCTGGCGCGCCCCGAAACCCGCATGTCCTCCGGTCGCGCGACGATGGTCGCCCATCCGCCGACTTGGGGCGCCGTTATGGACGTGATCCGGGTGACCGGCACGCACCATCGCTGCCCCGCGACATCCAGCACGATTGTTTCGCTGTCCAGGTCCCAGACTTGTGCGGCAATCATGTTGGCCTCACCGATAAATCCGGCCACGAACTCCGATGCCGGATAACGGTAGATCTGTTCCGGCCGATCAAGCTGCTCGATGCGGCCGTCGCGCATGACAGCGATTCGGTCCGACATCGACATCGCCTCCTCCTGGTCGTGGGTGACGAAGAGAAACGTCTTCCCTGTCTGGCGCTGGATCCGTTTCAGCTCCAATTGCATCCGCCGACGCAACTTCAGGTCGAGTGCGCCGAGCGGTTCGTCGAGCAGGAGGGATACCGGGTCGGGCGCCAGGGCGCGTGCCAGCGCGACCCGCTGTTGTTGTCCGCCGGACAGTTGCTGTGGATAGCGGTCGCCGATATCGGGCAGGTGAATGAGCGCGAGCATCTGCTCACAGCGCTCGCCAATGGCAGTCGGGGGCGCTCCCTGCATCTCCAGGCCGAAGGCGATATTCTGCCGGACTGTCATATGAGGAAAAAGCGCGTAGTCCTGGAACACCATGCCGACGGGTCTGCGATAGGAGACCTCGTTGGTGATATTGCGCCCGTCGACGAATATTTTCCCGCTGTCGGGATCGGCGAATCCGGCGATGGCCCGCAACAAGGTGGATTTTCCGCATCCGGAAGGGCCGAGAAGGGTCACGAACACGCCGGCTTCCACGGAAAGCGACACGCCGTCGACGGCCACCAGATCGCCATAGGTCTTGACGAGGTTACGGATTTCGATTGCCGGGCGGATCCCGCTCATATCCAATTCTGACATCTCCAGGGGCTTCATTGTCGGCTCAGGTTCCGGCGTCTGATGTGGCGTTCCGCATATAGTCCCAGCGCGATGCTCGCGATCAGCACAAGCGTTGAGATCGCGGCGAGTCCCGGGTCGAATCCGAACCGCAACCGCGCAAAGAGCAAAACCGGAAAGGTCGGTTCGCTGCTGCCCAGGAAGAAGGAGCGAACGAAATCCTCAAAGGACAGAAGCAGGCAAAACATGATCGCACCGAACATCGCCGGGGCGAGGAAAGGAAGCACAACCCGCGTAAGGACGATGATATCGTCCGCACCGAGATTGCGGGCGGCATCGGCCATGTTGACGCTCATCGCGTTCAGCCGCGTCAAAATCATCACGACCACGAACGGCACCGACCCGATCGCATGGCCGAGCGAGACGGCGGCAATGCCTGTATTGATCCCCAGCATACCGAGAAACATCCGGATTGCGATCGCTGACACCACGACCGGCAAGAATGCCGGCAACACGATCACGGCAAGCAGGAGCCCGCGCACAATCCCCCGCGTCCGCGCCACCACGAAGCTCATCGGAAGTCCGATAACGACAGCGGCGACCGTGGAATAGACCGCGACCTGAAGCGATACCAGCAGCGCCGCCACGATCTCCTCGTCCGCCAACACGCCGCGGTACCATCCGGTTGTCCATTTCTGAATGGGAAAAGCGATGAAATTGGAATCCCGAAATCCCATCGCGGCCATGACGAAAAGCGGCACAAACAGGTAGACAACGAAGAGCCAGAACCAGATTGGCAAGGCCGCCGCGGTGATCTTCCTCATGGCTGCCTCCCCGGTCCGCGGTTGCGAAACAGGGCCCCGAACAGCCCCACATATGCGAGCGCCGCGGCGATCAGGATCATCGAGAATGCGCTGCCAAGCGGCCACGAATCGCCGGCGCGCGAAAAGACCTGCCCGATCGTCGCCGCAAACAGCGTATTGTCCGGCCCGCCGAGAAGCTGCGGCATGGCGTAGAGGCCGGTGACGAGGAGAAACACAAGCGTGCAGCCGCCGACGATGCCGTCCCGAGAGAGCGGCAAAATGATCCGCCAAAGCCGCCGGAACGGGGATGCACCGAGGCTCGCCGCGGCTTCCAGTGCAGAATCATCGATTTTTTCCAGCGCCGCATAGAGCGGGAGCAGCATGTACAGGGATGTCAGATAAAGCACACCGATGGTCAGGGATATGTTGTTGTAGAGCAGTTCGAACGGCTCGCCGGAATAGCCCAGAATGTCGAGGAAGGAATTCACCGCGCCGCGATTGGCCAACATCAGGATCCAGGCAAAGCTGCGAACGACTTCGCTGATCCAGAACGGTGCAATAACCAGCAGCAGCAGGCGGATTCGCCGGTTCTGCGGCGCGATTTTGGACAGATAAAAAGCGATCGGGAACATCACGACAAGCGTCAGAAATGTCGTGGCCGTGGCGAACACGAACGTACGGGTGAATGCAGACAGGTAGTGCGGCCGTTCAAAAAAGGCGGTGTAGTGACGCAGCGTCCACTGCAACGGCTCACCAGGCGGGAGCGGATAGCGGTCTTGGAGGCTGATCGCCACCATCTGCACCAGCGGCGCGAGATTCGCGATGACAATCCACAAAACCGGGACCGCGGCGACCAGGGCAAATCGCAGCGCCGGTGCCCGTGCCAGCGTATCTAGGGTGTTGCGATAAACGCCGATGCGCCGGGCACGGACAAGCAGTTGGGTTGTTGACGGTATTCGGAAGCCCGTCCGGCGTCCGCCGCGCTTGGGCGGCGAATGCCGTCGTGGCTTGCCGATGTTACCGGGATGATCATGCGGCACGGATTTCCTCGGCTGCCGCGTCGACCAGGTCGAAGATAAACGCCGCCGTTTCGACATCGACCCACGTCAGATATCCCCGTTCCTCGTCGCTGATCGACAGAACTTGACGCTCCTCATCGGTCAGCAGGCCCTCAACGCCCTTCATGGCCGAATTGAAGCCGGTCGAGCGGACCATGGCCGCGCCGTTTTCCGGCGAAGACAACAGCGCGTTCAGGAACGTATATGCGTTTTCCATATTCTTCGCGTTGCGGACGATGTTGAATCCGTAGGCATAGGCCAATCCGCCTTCCCTGGGGATGGTGTAGCCGACTGGCAGACCCTCCAGGATAAGCTGGGCGGCTGGTCCGGAACTGCCGGCCGCCAGCGCCACGTCGCCGGTTAGCATCATCTGCTGAACCTCTGTTGCCGCATCATAGTAGCGGCGAACCTTGTCCTTGTGCTGGATGAGGAAATCGCGTGTCGTATTGACGGCGCGTTGGGCGATATCGGTATTGGCGGCATAGGACCGGCCGGTACCGTCAAATCCGAGGTAATTCATCACCAACGGGAAGAAATCCTGAATTTGATAGCTTGTCTTGCCGGCATTGGCCTTATCGAACATTGCGGCAAGGCTTGTCGGCTTTTCCATCGTATCGCTGTTGTAGATCAGCCCCGAAGTGACGACGACCACCGGGACCCCCCAGATCTTGCCGCCCCGCGAAACCCATTCCGCATTTGCGAACTCGGTTTGCACCAGCGACCAGTTGTTGAGTTGGTCCAGGTCAACAGCTTCGAGATAATCCGCATCGACGAACTGGTAGAAGCGGTGGCCGGCGACGCAGACGATATCGGCGGAATAATCTCCCTTTTCCGCCGCCATGAGATTGAATTGCTCGGCTTGATCGCTGACCAGCCGGACACGGACTTCAATACCCGTTTGGTCGGTAAAGGATTGACGGAATTCATCGGTGATGAACCCGCTATAGGACCAAACCGATAGCTCCTTGCTCTGTGCGCTGGCGTTGCGCACGATCGCCGGTGCCGCGAGTGCGCCCGCTCCCAATATTGTTGCACCTTGGACAACGCGTCGGCGGCTGAATTGGTGTTTCATGGATGACTCCCCGTCAATAGATAGGTTGAAATGGTTGGCGAGCTGTGCCCGCCAGGATGCATGATCCGGGCTTCCGGCTGGCCATCGTTGGCGGTTCTGGGTGCGGCAATCTCATCAATCGACCCATTCGCATTCGGCGACAAAATACATTTCTTCGATAATAGACCGGCGTTCGCCGGCGCCCCGCGCGTCCGGCCAGGCGGCATTTGCGGGCCCACGATCAAGGCCACAGACACCGGCGCTTTGCAGGGATGCACTTTGAAGCCCTCAATGCCTGCCATGAATGATCCCACCGGCAACGGTGTAAGAAAAGGTGGAAAAGTCTCATCGTGTGCATAAACTGTATTTATGAACCTGAGACGTCGATTGCCATCCGCCACAGCGCTGTTCACCTTTGAGGCCGCCGCCCGCCTGGGTGGATTTTCGAAGGCGGCACATGAGCTGAACATAACGCAACCGGCTGTGAGCCATGCCATATCAAGGCTGGAGCGCCATATTGGGCAGGCCCTGTTTACCCGCGCCGGACCGAAGCTTGAGCTTACGGCGAGCGGCGCCCGCCTGAGCCGGGTGACAACCCACGCATTCATGGCGATCGAGGACGCACTCCAGGAAATCCAGGCCCACGATGCCAACCGGCAGGTCGTGATGCTGTCGATTTCGACAGGGATGGCCACCCACTGGCTCATGCCTCGCTACGGCGCGTTTCTTGAACGATTTCCGAATGCCGACCTTCAGTTCCAGCTTATTTCCGGCGCCGTCGGCGGTCCGCTCCACAACTGCGATCTCGGATTGCGCGTGGTCGCCGGCCAAGCCAGCGAGCGGCTGGGCGGTCGATTTGCTTCGGAAAGGGTCGTGGCGGTGGCTGCCCCGGACTATATCTTGCGCCATGGCTCGCTGGAGCGGCCAATACAGCCGCATACACTGATCAATCTGACCGAGCACTGGCTGGGCTGGACCGAATTTGCCGCGGCGACCGGCATCTCCCTGCCGCAAAAGTCAAACCGTATCGCCTTTTCCGACTATTCGGTTGTCATTCAGGCTGCTCTGAGCGGGCAGGGGGTGGCGCTTGCCTGGACCTCGGTTGCGTCGCGTCTCATCCTCGATGGCCTGTTGAAGAAAGCCGGCGAGGCGGTAATGGTGACCGACAGCCACTATCATTTCGTCACTTCGAGCCAGCGACCCACCCGGCCGATTGTCGAGGCGGTGCGTGATTGGCTGATCGAGCAGATGCGCGGTGAGGAACAGGAACTGGACCGGATACTCTGAACTGTCTTGGCGGGTTTATTCCAATCCGGTTCCGACAGCGGAAACAATTTCGATTGCCAAATGTATCCAGCCGATGAAGGGTCGCGGCGAGCGCGGCTGCCTTGAAGGAGTAGGACACTTGCTGATCACAGCTGCCAACATTTACGTGGTCAAGACAGGATATCGGCGTGCCGTAATTGTCGAGATCGAAACCGATGCGGGCATTTCCGGGATCGGCGAGGTCGGAATCGCCTACGGGACGGGCACACTGGCTGCCGCCGCCATGGCCGAGGAGATGCTGACGCGCTTTGTCATCGGCCAGGATCCCTCCCGGATCGAGCTGATCTGGAACACCATCTATGACGTGAGTTTCTGGACAAAAGGCGCCTGCGCCATTTCCATGGCCGGTTTGAGCGGCATCGAACACGCATTGTGGGATATCAAGGGAAAGGCACTTGGCGTTCCGGTCTACGAGCTGTTCGGCGGCATCGTCACGGCCGAACTGCCGGTATACGCCAATGGCTGGTGGGACAGTTGCAAGACCGATGATGATTATGCCGAAGCGGCGGCTGCGACAGTTGCCCGCGGCTACCGCGGATTGAAGTTTTATCCTCTCGGCGAGCACGATCCCGACACGGTGATCCGGCACCCCACACGCCGTCGCGCCGCCGCCGACATCGACGTTCGGGTTTACGACCGGATTGCAAGGATACGCGAACGGGTCGGTGATCGCGTGGATATTTTGCTCGATTTCGGCGGCGGCCTGACGTCAGACCAGCTCGCCCGGATTCTTCACCGGATCGAGCCGCTCAACATCGCATTTATCGAGGAACCGGTCGATCCGGGCCTGCCGCGGGCCTTTGCGCTGATCAGTCAGAAGACTTCGATCCCGCTTGCCGCAGGTGAACGCCACTATGCCCGGTACGGAATCCATCCCGTTCTGGAAAGTGGCGCAGTGAGTATCGTGCAGCCGGACGTCTGCAACACCGGTGGACTCGCTGAAGCGCGGAAGATCGCGGCGCTGGCCGAAATTTACAATGCGCGGATTGCGCTGCACAACTATGGCAGTGCCCTGGCAACCGTGGTTTCGGCCCAACTCGCCGCCTGCATACCGAATTTCATGGTTCTTGAGTGTTTTCCGGATTTTGACAAGGAGCCCGGTTTCCAGGCGGTGATCGAGAATCCCCTGGAATCGCGTGTCCGCGACGGTCTGATGCCGCTGCCGGATGGCCCCGGGCTTGGCGCCACGCTCGCAAAGTCCATGCGCAGTTCCAGTCTTTGGGCCAGGGTGGAGCCGCAGCAAAGCCAGAGGAAATCAAACCTCGGCTAGGCGTGGATTTGGCTGTGGTCCTGGATCACGGGTTCTTAGTTTGATGCCGATCCGGTTGCCGGATTGTCCCGGCGAGCCGGAAACGTCTGCCCGTCCCGGGTGAAGACATGGCAGAATTTCGGATCGAACCCGACATTCAGTGGCTCGCCGGCCTGTATCGCACTCTCCGGCGGCGCGACAACCACGAGCCGGTGGGGTTGGCCATCCGGGGCCGATGAGACATCCAGATAGAGGTACTTCGTCGCGCCGAGATATTCGACGTGGCTGACGATCCCGCCCAGTTGAACCGGTCCCGTCCCCGGCTTCAGCGTTTCCGGACGAATGCCGACACTGACGGGACCGGCGGCCTCGCCTGTCGCGGGCGGCGCAATCGGAAGCACGAAACGGCAGCTTGCGGAAAGTCTGATCGTTGCCCCGCCTTCGCCGTGTCCTTCGATTTCTGCCGGCAATATGTTGATTTTTGGCGCGCCGATGAACTCCGCCACGAACCGGGTCCGCGGCTTGTTGTAGATTTCATGCGGCGTGCCGATCTGCTCCACCGTTCCCTCGCGGAGGACGACGATGCGGTCGGCAAGGGTCATCGCCTCGACCTGATCGTGGGTAACATAGATCATTGTCGCCGGGATCTGGCGGTGCAGGGCGACAATCTCCTCACGCATCTGGACCCGCAATGCGGCGTCCAGGTTGGAGAGCGGTTCGTCAAACAAAAATACCGCCGGATCGCGCACGATCGCCCGGCCCATCGCCACACGCTGGCGCTGGCCGCCGGAAAGCTGTCGCGGATACCGGTCAAGATACTGCGCAAGCCCAAGGGTCTTTGCGGTCTTTTCGACCTTTTCACGCTGTTCCCGGCGCGTTGCGCCCATCATGCGCAAGGGAAATCCGATGTTCTGACCAACCGTCATGTGCGGATACAGTGCGTAGGATTGGAAGACCATGGCGATGTCACGCTCGCGCGGCGGGTCGTCATTGACGGCCTTTCCGCGAATTCGGATCGTGCCCGCCGTTATGTCTTCAAGGCCGGCGAGCATACGCAACAGGGTCGATTTTCCGCATCCGGAGGGGCCGACGAACACGGCCAGTTCGCGTTCGGCGATATCGATATCGATGCCGCGAAGGACCGTATTGCGGTCATACCGTTTTGCCACACCGGAGAACTGAACGCCCCACATGCCTTGTCCCGTCCTGTTCGGATTGCTCGCCATTTTCAGCGGACACTGCCGGTCATGGCACCCGATACGATCCAGCGCTGCATGACGACGAAGACAATGATGACCGGCAGGGCGAAGACCAAGGCCGCGGCCATCTGCAGTTCATGCAGGGTAAAATACTGGCCGCGAAAGGATGAAATGCCGTTTGCGGCGGTCCAAAGATTCTCGGAGTGAACAAGCGAATGGGCGAACAGGAAATCGTGCCAGCTTGTCACAAATCCGTAGATGAATATGGCCGCCAGTCCGGGCACTGCCAAGGGAAGCGATATGTACCAGAAAGCGCCGAACCGCGTGCATCCGTCGATCCGCGCCGATGCCTCAAGATCGGCGGGAATACGGTCAAAAAAGCCCTTGCTCATCCAGATCGCGATGGGGATGACCAGCGAGATATGGCCGACCACCATGCCGGTCATGGTGTCCAGAAGCCCGAAATCGCGAAACTGGATGTAGAGAGGTACGATGATGCTGGTTCCCGGCATCATCTGTGTCACGAGCACACCGATCATGAGGAGGCCGGAACCGCGAAACTTCAGCCGGCTCAGCACATAGCCGCAGGACGTGCCGAATGTCAGGGACAGGAACGAGGCCAGGCTCGCCACGACCACCGAGTTCACAAGCCAGCGCGCCATGGGGCGATCGGCAAACAGCGAAACGAAGTTCTCAAACGTTACCGATTGCGGGAAGATACCCGGTATTGACCGGCTGAAACCCGTTGGCGTGATCGCGATGACCGTCATCCAGTAGAGCGGGAACAGGACAAGCATCCCGAGCAGACAGAGCAGCATCACCCGCGATAAGGCGATCCAGTGGCCGCGGACCGGAACCGTCAGCCGGTTCATTGCTCTCCCCTTTCGTCCTGCAGCCGGGCGACGAGCTTCAGGTAACCCAGCACGAGAACCACCGAAATGACGAGCGCCAGGATCCCAAGCGTCGCCGCATAGCTGAAATCAAGGCCGCGAAAGGCTGTTGTGAACGTCAGGACGGTAAGCGTCTGTGTCGCGCCGGCCGGACCGCCGCCGGTGAGAATGTAAATGATCGGAAAGGACTTGAAGCCCATGATCATGAGCAGGACGACGACCACCGCGAGTATGAAGCGCAGTTGCGGCAACGTGATAAACCAGAACTGTTGAAAGGCGCTCGCTCGATCGATTTTGGCGGCCTCGTAGAGTTCTTCCGGTATGGCGTGCAGCCCGGCCAGAATGAAAATGAAGGCAACCGGGAACTCGTTCCATATCTGCGCCACGATCAGCGCCGGAAAGGCCGTTTGCCGGTCGATCAGCCAGTTTTTGCCGGTGACGAACGGAACGATGTCCAGGAGTCGGTTTATGATCCCGAAATTCCCGTCGTACATGACGCCCCAGACCAGGGCTGTGACGACCGCCGGCACCGTCCAGGGCAACAGAAACACCACCCGCCACATGGACCGGAAGCGCACGACCCGCCGCGTCAGGAGAGCTGCGGCCAGGGCGAGCGCCACAGACCCGGCGACCGTGCCGGACATGTAGATGGCCGACAGGACGACAGCCGACCACGCGTCGGGATCCTCAAACAACCGCAGATAGTTATGGAAGCCATAGGTGCCCTGGAGTGCCGGCTGCCGGAAGTCGATGGTGTTGAAGCTCATTTCCAGCGCACGCAGCATTGGCAATCCGATTACCGCGCCGACGACGAATATTGCCGGCAGCAGCATCAGGAAGACGAAGCCGCCGCCTTCGGTCAGACTGCGACCGATCTTCCTTCGCCGGGCCGGGCCGGCTGCGCTGCGGTCGTGCGACATGGAAAAGCGTTTCCGGACGTGATCCCGCCGGTGGCGGCGGGATCACGTCTCTGACTTAGTTGGCGCAGCATTCCACCAGTTGCTTTTGCGCTTTGGCCAGCGATTCTTCGGCCGGAACGCCCTCGCGCAGTGTCAACAGGATCGCGTCCACGATGATCGGCCAGGTCTGATTGAAATCGTCTTCATGGCCGGGAATGAAGATCGGATGCGCGGAACCGATGCTGTCCAGCCAGGGCCGAAGATAGGGCCGCTCCGACAGCTGCTCTTCGGTCATCGCATTGATCCCGTAGGGAATGAACGGGCTGTGGTCGCCGAATTTGCTCTGCATCTGTGTGCTGACAGCAGTCTTGATGAAGTTCCAGGCCGCGTCCGGATTTTCAGAGTTCGCATTGACCGCCAGAGCCATGTTGACGCCGCCTGTGGCCGGTCCGGCCCAGGGTTGCGGGGCGGATTTGTAGCAGTCGTAATTGTCCGGATTGTTGGTCTTGATGAACGGGAACTGCCACTGGCCGTCGATGGTCATCGCCGAACCTCCGGTCGCGAACAAGGCCCGCAAATCCGTTTCCGCCATTCCCTGCGGGATGGCGCCGGAATCGTAGACGGCTTTCATGAATTTCAGGCCATCGATCACCGGCTGGCTGTCGACGGTGAAATTTCCCTGATTGTCGGAAAAGCTGCCGCCGTGGGCAATCGACCACATGAGAAGCATTTCATATGTGGGATCTTCATTGGCATTGACCATATTCGCGCCAAATCGCGTCACCCGTCCGGAATCTTCCTTCACGACCAGACGCTTGGCCAGATCGAGAAATTCCTGCGGGGTCGTAGGCGGCGCCTTGATCCCCGAATCCTCGAACAGACACGCATTGTAGATAAGCTGCAGGGTTCGGCCGGTGATCGGTATTGCATAGGTTTTTCCGTTCACCGTGAGGCTGTCGGTTGCGCCATCCACGAGCAGGTCGGCGATTCCGTCCCGTGCAATCCAGTCATCGAGCACGGTGAGTTGCTCAGCCGCCAGCATTTCACCCAGATTGTTCGGATTGACCGTAAGCACATCCGCGCCGGTTCCGCTGGTGGCTTCCAGAAGAAGGCGTTCATAGTAGCTGCGGGCAGGGGTGTTGCGCGGATCGACATCCACACCTGTCGCCGTCTCGTAGGTCTCTACCAACAACTGCCACCAGTCGCCCATGCCCGGTGCGTCATAGTCGACAACCAGAAAACTGATCTGATCGTCGGCCGCGGCGGGCGCGGTGGTGCAGGCGACGGTGCCCGCCACCATCAACGTGGCAAAGAGCCTTCGTGCAAGTAACATTGTTCACTCCCTTGATGGATCGCATTGGCAAGTCCGGGTTTCCCGGCCTGCGGCACAGGCGCACGGCCGCGACCGCTGCCCGTGCCCGCGATTCATTATGCCGTCGTCGGCCGCGGCCGTAGAACGACTTCAAGGAATGAGGCTTGTCGGATTGGTCGCAACACGCCGCGATGGCCTCAGCCGATCGTTCCGGTCCGTCTCCGCATGCCGCCGCCGCCGTCGTCTTGGCAGGCGCTGTTCGGCACGGCCCGAAACACGGCTTGAAAAGTCTCCGGCGAATCAAGCCGGCCTCCGAATCCCGCCGGCGGCCGAATCGGTGCGAATTCGATGCGGAATTTCGCGGCGCGCGCCATCAAATCGGGGTTGGTCGGGGCAATATGAGCGCACCGCCCCGGCCCGGATCGCCGCCGCCGGACAGGCCGCGGCAGCACGCATTTGCGCGATCACATCGGGCATCGCCGCGCTGTCGGAGCTGCCCGGCCGGTCCTTCCGCATATTAAATCCATTGCTGGCGGAAGGCGCAAAAAAACAATGTCGATCAATATCTTGCTTCAACTGACGGTATCGCGGCCGTATAGGCGCCTTCGGCTCCTCCGGGTCGTCGGCGCACGGCCCGGTGCCATATGGCGCAGGCCGGGAGGTTTTATGCAAAATCGGGCAAGCGCCGATCCGGGCAAACGGGACGTGTCAAAATTGCAACAGCGCCGGACAATCATGGGAGCCAACCCCTTGTTTGTCTTGCTTGATCGGCAGCGATTTATCAGTGTGCGCACAGGCAGCCGATCGGCGGCCACTGTTCTCTTCGGGGGCAGGATTAGAAAGCGGGTCCGAAATTCCGGGACATCCGGTCGAGGACAGGAACCTGAAGGCCCGTTTGTGAACCTTGGACTGGAGGTCTACCAAATGAAACTCAAGAGCCTTCTCTTTGGCTCGGCAGCCGCCATGATGGCTGTCACTGGTGCCCAGGCCGCTGACCCACCGATCGCCGAGCCGGTCGAATATGTGCGGGTCTGCGACGCCTATGGCGCCGGATATCACTATATTCCTGGTACGGATACCTGCCTGAAGATCGGTGGTTATGTCCGTGTGGAAGCCTATTTCCAGGACAACGATCAGGACGTCGTCGGCACCGAGCAGGTTATTGTTGAAGACAACAACAACAACCTGGTGTTCGAAACGCGTCCGGTGAACGCATCGAAGAAGAACTGGTCGACTTTCGCTCGTGGCGCGATCAACCTCGACGCCCGCACGATGACCGACATCGGTGTCGTCAGGGCGGCCTGGGGCGGCTTCTTCAACGTGAATTCGGAATTTGACGCATCGGAAAACAATGCCGACGGCAACTCGACCGACTTCGCGTTCATCCAGGTGATCAATGACGGTGGCACGCTGACCATCGGTCACACCGCGTCGTTCTTCAACTTCAAGGGTTCCGGCACGCTGGAAGGCGTCGGCGCCAATGATCCGAACACGACATTGCTCGGCTACACCTTCAACCTGGGTGGTGGCATCTCCGCCAGCATCGCGATTGAAGATGGCCATTCCGGTGGTCGCTTTGGCGGTATCGACTCCTATTCGCGCAGTGGTTATCCGGATGCCTTCTACGGCGATGCCCTGCCGGATGTGACCGCGAACATTCGCGGCGACATCGGTGGTGCGACCGTGCAGGTCATGGGTGCGTTGCATCAGCTTGAAGTCTTTGACGGCTGGTGGGCGACGGACAGCTGGTCTGAGCTGGGATGGGCCGTCGGTGCCGGTGTCTCCGGTAGCGTTGGTAACATGTCGGCATATTTGCAGGCCTTCTACGCCGATGGCGCCACGAAGTACGCCTGGTCGCCGGCATCCGGCGCATCGACCTGGGATTTCTCTGAGTTTGTCGGCGGTTGGGCCAGCACCTCAGAGACGTTCTTCATCAATGGTAACATCGTGGTCGGTCTCGGCGCGACGATGGAAGCCAAACTGTCGGCTAGCTACGGCGACTTCGACGGTGGCCACCCGGCCGGTTTTGGCGACTTCGACGAATGGGCGGTTGCTGGTGACCTGTGGTGGAAGCCGAATGGTCAGTTCAACGTCGGCGTTGGCGTGGTTTGCTGGGAAACCGACTACAACTTTGGTGGCGACAGCGACGACTGCAAGGGCCGTATCCGCGCTCAGAGCAGCTTCTGATCTGTCAGTTGCCATTTGAAATCGGAAAGCCCGGCTTCGGCCGGGCTTTCTTTTGTTTGGCCTTTGCTGCGTATTGGATTGTGCAGCGGGAAGATCCCGAACGCCGGTAACGGTGAAACCGGTCATTTGCAGTTGAGAAATTCACGAATTTGGGCGACATCGGAGCGGTCGTCTGGAAAATCCGGCATAGTATAAAGCCGACTGTGGAGTATCGGTCCGGATTGAATGATGCGCAGGCTCTGGCAATGGATTGCACCGGCAGCGGTCACCGCCATCGGCGCTGCGGCCCTGACTTGGTTCGTATCTGCCCAACAGCTGGCGGGTGAGATAGGTTCATCGGCGGCCGCCAGGTTGGGACCGTCCGCCGAATGGGCGGCGATTGTCGTCGACGGTCGCGATGTGCACATCTACGGGACCGCGATGGATCCGCGGTCGCCCGGCCAGGTGCATGCCGCCTTGGCGCGAATACGAGGCGTTCGGCGGATCCGCAATCGGGCTTTCGTGCCGCCGCTCAAGGCACCGTTCAATTTTACCATTTCAAGAACGGCCGGCGGCATCGAAATGTCCGGCTATGTCCCCTCCCACCAGAGCCGGGCGCGCATTCTTGATGCCGTCGGTTACTATGGTCAGCCGGTCACCGACAATACGGCAATCGCGCGCGGAGGATCTGACGATTTCGAACCCATCGTGTTTTTCGCCGTGGCGCAACTAGCTGCGCTGGACGAAGGCACCGTTTTCGTATCGGATCGCAATGTCTCAATCCGCGGCGATTCCAGAGACCGGAGATCCTACGACCGGCTGATGGCGACGCTGGCCGGTCCCGTCCCGGGCAACGGCCGGATCGCCGGCGTTGATGTCGCGCCGCCGCTTGCCCGGCCTTTTGGCTGGCGCGCCGACATTGGCCCGCTTGGGTTGAAGATATCCGGACACCGGCGGCGCTCCGACACAATTGCGGCGATCCGCGAACATGTCGACAAGACCGCGCCCGGTCTACCGATTGAAAGCAATTTGCTGCCGGCCCGCGGTGCGCCGCCGGGATTTCCCGACGCGGTTGATTTCGCGCTCGATCAGATCCTGCGCTTTCGTCAAGGGGCGATCGCGGTGGTTGATCAGGAGATTTCGGCCAAGGGAACAGCAAAAGACATGGAATCCTATCATGCGCTTAAGGCGGCATTCAACGCCGGGCCGCCGGGCGGATTCACGGTGATTCTCGCTGACATAGTGCCGCCGCGGGCGATACCTTACACATGGTCGGCGCGTCTGGATGACGACCGGGTCATCATTGATGGCTACGTACCGTCGCCGGAGGCGCGCGCGCTTGTTCTCGACGCCGTGGCGGACACGCTCCCGGGAAAACCTGTGACCGACAACATGGAACTGGCAACGGGCGTCTCGCCGGGCTTTGCCGATTTGACCGGCTTTGCCCTGGAACGGCTTGCCGCCCTGTCGTCCGGCGAGGTCCATCTGATCGACAACGGATTGACCGTTCGAGGCGTGGCGGCCAATGCCAAGTCGTATCAAGGTTCGCTGCAGGCGCTCCAGCATCAGGCGCCGGCCGGCGGCGTTGTCCTGGAATACGATGTCAAGCCTCCGGCCATCTCGCCATACATATTGAATATAGCGTTTGATGGCGCCAATGCTGCGGTCTCCGGATTTGTGCCTTCAGTGCGGGCCCGCCTGGCCGTGCGCGATGCTTTGCTGGCCGGGCTGCCGGATATTCCGGTGCGCGACGACACGGACATCGGCCACGGCGCCCCTGAAGGATTTGTCGAACAGGCCGAATTCGCGATCGCTCAGCTTGCCCGCCTGCAATCGGGCGAAATCGCGATCGCCGACGCGGACCTGTCAATTCGCGGATTGGCCCGAACGCCACGCGACTATTCGGAGATTCTTGCGGCGTTGCATGCCCGCGACAACAGTGATTCCGGGCCGGATGCCTCCAATGTCCTGCCGCCATCGGTGCACCCGTTCGATTGGCAACTCGCCGTCTCCGGCGGCGAAGCACGTCTCAGCGGCCATGTTCCGTCACCGGAAAGCCGCGAGTTCGTCCAGGCGGCCGTCCGTCAGGCATTGGCGCCGTCGCAGCCGAACCTCAAGGTCGTTGACGAAAGCCTCATTGCCGCCGGTGCGCCGGACGGTTTCGAGGCCATGGCGAAGTTCGCTGTCAGTCAACTGGCGCAAATGAGCGAGGGCGCGTCCGGGCTTTCCGACACGGCGTTGACCCTTGCCGGTATCGCTGCCGATCCGGAGCGCTATGGTGCGATCCGCGATGCCGTGGCGGAAGCACGCCAGGGCAGGGGTGAATCGCGGTTTGCGGAGATCGACATGTCCGGCGTCACCCCGCCCGTCGTCGCGCCCTATCAATGGCGGGGAACGAGGACGGCGGAGGCGGTCGTTCTTTCGGGCTTTGTTCCCGGCCCTGCCGCGCGTGACACCATTGTCGAGCAGGCCCGCTCGGCTTTTCCCGGCGGCAAGCTCGAAGACCGGCAGCGCTGGGGTGCAGGCGCTCCCGATGGCCTCGCCGAACGCGTGTCCTTTGTCATCAGGCAACTTGCGCGCTTGCGGGAGGGGGAATTGATCCTCACGGTTGGCGAGTTGATCCTGTCCGGGGTGGCGAATTCGCCGGCTGACTATGCCGCGCTGCTTGCCGACCTGGACTCAGGCCGGCCGGAGGGTGTGACAGTGCTCGACAATGCCGTCGAGCCGGCGATTGCCAGCCCCTATGTCTGGTCTTTGGAAATTGACGGTGCCCGCCTGTCGACGTCCGGATACCTGCCGGACGAAGAACTTCGCAGCGACCTGGCCGGGAAGCTTGGTGCCGCCTGGGAATCTGCCGGGTTTGATGTGGCGAGGATCGCCGACAAGGCGTTGATCGCCGCCGGCGCGCCGGACGGATTTCCCCTCCATGCGGAATTTGCCGCCGCAATGGCCGTGCACCTGCAGGCCGGGAAACTGTCCGTTGAGGAAAACAGGCTGACCGTGACGGGAACGGCCCGATCGCCGGATCACATGGATGCCCTGGACGAAATGCTTTCCTCGGTTCCCGATGGATTGTCCGTGGCACCGCTATCCGTCGATCCCGCTGTGGTTGATTCCTATGGGCTCGAGGCGAAGGCGACGGACGGCCGCCTGGAACTGACGGGCTTCGTGGAAAGCCGCGAGCAGCGCGAAATCCTGGCGACGCTCGCCGGCGATCCGGGAAAAGCCGGGCTGTCCATCGCTCTCGGCGCACCGACCCGGTTTGAGTGGCGCCGTGCTGCGCTATTTGCCATCGATCTTGCCCGGAATCTGGACAGCGGAATCGTATCCCTGTCGGCAGATGGCTTGGCAATCGATGGGCGAGCCCGCGATCCGGAGGCGCACCGGAAACTGAAGAACGCACTGGGCGGCATTCTGCCGCCGGGCATGGCCATCGTCAGCGCCAATATCATGCCGCCCGTTGTCTCGCCCTACCGGCTGTCGCTGCGGCCGGTTGGCGGCGGATTCATTCTCGCCGGTTTCGCCCCCGATGAATCGACGCGCGAGATCATCCGCGACATGGCCGCCCTGCGTTTTTCCGGCAAGGCCGTTGCCGGCGAACTGGAAATTGCCGGCGGCGAACCGCGCGGCTTTCTCAACGCCATCAATGTCGGGCTCCAGACGGCGAGTCGTTTGGAAGGCGGCGCCATGATGCTTTCCGGTCAGGAACTGAAGATCACTGGCAATGCGCTCTACGAATCCGCTGAAGGTGAAATTGCCGCATATATCCGCGATTCCCTGCCGCCGGACATCACCGGAGTGCTTCAGATCGGGGTGTTGGGCGAGCCGACAATAGTCAATGAAAACAAATGCCTGGAAGATATCCAGGCGGAGCTCGTTCATGGCCGTGTTCTGTTTGAATCCGCCCGGGCCGCCATCCGCGAGGAGAGCTTCGGTCTCCTCGACCGCATCATATACCAGGCCCTGCGGTGTCCCGAGGCCAGGTTCAGGATCGGTGGGCATACCGATTCGGACGGATCGGAAGAGTTCAATCAGAAATTGAGCCAGAAGCGTGCGGAATCGGTAAAGTCCTATCTCGTCGAAGCCGGCATGAGCGAAAGCAATCTGGTCGCCTGGGGTTACGGCGAATCCCGGCCCGTCGCTGACAATGAGACCGAAGAGGGCAAGGCACAGAACCGGCGGATCACTTTCGAACTGCTGCTGCCGCCCGACACGGATACCGGCCGGCCGGAAGGAGAGCCGTCAGCGGTGGATGGCGATGAAGCGGATCCCGATCCGGCCGCATCGACACCGGACCGCGCGCAGGCGGCCTCCGGCGTCGCCGGCGGTACAACGCAAACCGGCGATGCGCCGGCGCCCGATACCGCGACGGCGGGTGCGGCGACCCGGCCTGATGACCGGGATCAACCGGAGGCTGCGCCGAAACCGGCGCCGGATGATATCGATGGCTGACAGGTTGAGCGCACGCTACGCCGACCGAATTGTTGCCGTCTCCAGTCTCCTGGTGGCTGCCCTGGCACTGCTCGTCCTGTTTTGGCTCGGGACGCCGGGCTTTGTCGCCCGACAGATCTGGTGGATCCTGTTGGCCGCGTTTGCGGCGGGCCTGGTCACCGGATGGGCAAATGCCGGATCGCCGCGGACAAATGATCGTCCTGCGGCATCGCCCCCGGCTGGCACCGGCCCGCCGACTTCGGCAGCCCGAAAAAGGCAGCCGCGCTGATGGTCGCGCTTCTGATACAATCGGGTCTCCTCGCTCTCATGGCTTTCATGCTTGGCGGTTGGCTGGGATACGCCCTCAGGCAACTGGCGCGCCCTGGCTCGGTGAAACCTGTTCGGGCGGCGGAAACAGTCGGCCCGTCCGCCAACCGGACCGTTGGCCGGATCGCCGGATCAACGGCGGCCGGCGCACCGGTGTCGCGCCGCCGGCAAATTCCTGTCCCGCCAGGCCACGCGCCGGAAACCGGGTTTGACGAAAAGCCGAATGTCGCGCCGGCCGCGGCGGGTCCCCAAACGCTGGATGATGGCGGAGGCGGCGATGCGGATGCCGATCGGGTTCACGGGATTGGCGATGGCGTACCGGTGTCGCGGACGGACGGCGGTTCCGGTCAGCTGCCGCCGCCGGATAAAAGTGATGCCGGGTCCGGCGAGACCATCGGGCCGTTGCGCCCGTCGTCCGGGGACACTGTGACCGGG
The DNA here is from genome assembly GCA_965216515.1 of Afifellaceae bacterium. Classification (GTDB taxonomy): domain Bacteria; phylum Pseudomonadota; class Alphaproteobacteria; order Rhizobiales; family Afifellaceae; genus CAXMRP01. The sequence goes on from OZ244173.1 coordinate 457,927, forward strand.
CCGGCACCAGCGGATGATCAGCCGTCCGCGGTTTCCACTGTCGAATCCGAACCGGTGACGGCGTTTGAAGAGACATTTGACGATGACCAGCCGGTCGGGCTGGAAATGCCCCGCGGCGGGATTGCCGATGAACTGAGGCGGGTTCGCGGCATCGGAGCGAAAACGGAAGAAGCGCTCAATGCCATTGGAATCTGGCATTACGACCAGATCGCCGCCTGGACCGATGCCGAAACGACCTGGGTGGCCGCCTATCTCGGCTTTCCCGGTCGTGTCGCCCGCGAAGACTGGACCGGCCAGGCGGGAATACTCGCCGCCGGCGTCGATACCGAATACTCACGCGCCTATGACCGCCGCAATGCGCCCGCGCCATCTCCGCCGCATGCGGGGCGGCAGCCCGATCCCGAAGACAGGGAAGGACAATAGGCCTACCCCTATCCCCCCGGCTCACAACGATTGGCGAAGGCGTCGATTCGCGCCAGGGTGGTTTTGTCGTTCAACAACGGCGCGTGGCCCTGTGCCGGCACGACAAGCCGCTCAAGATTGCCATGCCGTTCGGCCATCTGGTCGACAATCTCTTCGCGCAGCAGGTCTGACAATTCGCCCCGTATCGAAAACACAGGCGCGCCGCACAGGCCGGCAAACTGATCCCACATGTCCGGAATAGGCCGCTCCAGATCAATAGCAGCCACCACCTGTTTGAGTTTGGGATCGAAATCGGGTCGGATTTGGCCGTCATTTTCGCGAAAGATCGCCTCCGCGAAGGTCTTCCAGGCTGCGTCATCCAGGTTCGGAAAGGCCGGCTGCTGGCTTGTTTTCAGCGCTGCCACCGCACCGCTCCAGTCGGAGACCGGCCCGCTTGCGGCCAGATAGGCCTTGATCCGCGCCAGCCCGCGGCCATCGACGACGGGTCCGATGTCGTTCAGCACGGTGCCGGCGATCATGCCGGGCCGCAAGGCCGAAAGCACCATCGTGATCAGGCCGCCGCGGGACGTTCCGACAAAAACCGCGTCGACGACGCCGAGCGCTGACGTGGCCGCAAGCACATCGTGGGCCTCGACCAGGATCGAATAGTTGCGCCAGTTCCTGTCATGATCGGAGTGGCCGCGTCCGCGGTAGTCGAGCGCCACAACCCGTCGCGGATTGGCACTCTCGCCAGCCATGTATTGGCCAAGGGCGAGGAAGTCGCGGGAATTGCGCGAAAGCCCCGGCAGGCACACGATCGGCATCCGGTCCGATGTCTCGCCAAAAACCCGTGCCGCCAGATTCAATCCATCCTGTGCGGCGAAGTGGACAAGCCGTCCTTCCGGATTTTCCCCCGCAAAGGGGGCGCCGTGTTCAGCCCCGGTATTTTCCGTCACGATCGTGCCATGCCCCATGTCGCTCTCAACCTGGCGGACGCCCGCGCGCCAGATCCTCAAACGGCGAAATCGTCTCGCCGAGCCGCGCCCGGTAGGCTTGTAGGTTGCCCATCACCTTTTGCACATAGTCGCGGGTTTCGTCGAAAGGGATCAACTCGATCCAGTCGACCGGATCGATGGCGCCCGTGCGCGGGTCGCCATATTGCCGCGCCCAGCGTTCCGCGCGGCCCTGACCGGCGTTGTAGCCGGCGAATGTCATGATGTAGGAACCGCCCAGCCGGTCCATCAATTCGGCAAGATGCGCTGCGCCCAGCGTGGCATTGTAAGCCGGATCCCGCGTCAGTCTCGGGGCGGAATAGGGGTAACCTATGGAGCGGGCGGTCGCCCGTGCCGTTGCCGGCATCAGTTGCATAAGGCCGCGCGCGCCGGCGTGGCTGACGGCGCCGGGGTTGAAGGCGCTTTCCTGTCGGGACACGGCGTAGAGCATGGCCTTGCTGATCGTGTCGGGCACCGGTACCTGTGTCGGAATGCCGATCAGCGGCGCATTGAGCGACCCCATATCGAAACCGCGGCGCGAGGCGATCGTCGCGATATGCAGGATGGCCCTGGATTGATCAATGCGGCGCGCAAGCACAGCCGTCAGGGCCAGTTCTCCCGGCGTTTCTGAGGAGGCCGCGAGCGCCTGGAAAAAGGCCCGCGCCCGATTGCCATGGCCGGCGGCGGCGAGCCGCCGGATTGCACGGGCCAGTGCGTTGTCGGCAAAGCGCAACCGGTCGCCGGCCGTGATTTCCGGCGCGGTTTCCTGGCCCGTTCCCGCCAGTCCGAGGATGTCCCGCGACAACTGCCCGTAGAAAGTCGCGCCGTGCCGCGCCGAAATTCGATGGCTGAGCGTAGCCGCCTGCTCGTTTCCGCTCGCGGTATGGGCTCGGCCGAGCCAATAGTGGGCGCGCGAAATGGTGCGCGGCAGGTCGGCCAGCCCCGCCACTCTCTGGAAGTGGACTTTCCCAACCTGCGGTCGGTTCAGGAACCGCAATGCATACCATCCGGCGTGAAACTCCGCTTCGACACGGTCCTTTTCCGATTGCGCGGAATGTTCTGCCGCGACGCGGTAGGCAAGGGCCGGCTGGCCGGCATCGATCAGCTGCCTCGACAGATCCCTGCGTTCATCCCACCATACATCCGGATCGCCCAGGATGTCGGGATCGCGGCTGGTGTGGAAGAGCAACTGCGCCGCTGCAACGGGTTTGCCGTTCCGCCGCAACAACCTGACTTTCGCCAGTTGGAAAACCGGGTCATTGCGCAAGCTCGGCGATACCGACTTCAGCAAACGCTCAGGTTGCCGCCGCCGCCGAAGCGCCGGGATAACGGCTTTGACGAGGCTGGCATAGTCCTTGCCGGCCAGCGCCGCCTGTGTCAGCGCGGCGTTGGTCTGGCGCCTGAGAATCAGTCGCCGAAGGCGGTTGTGATGGTCTTCGGGTCTCAGGGCAAAATCGAACTCCTTTGCCAACCGGACGGCCGAGCGCGAGGAAAAGGTCTCCTCGCGCCAGATCCGCCTGATCCCGGCTGCGGCAGCGGTCTTCTCGCCGCGCAGGACCTTGCGCCGTACGTCAGCCAGGCGTCCGGTCAGGGTCATCGGTTTGCGATCGCGGAAAAATGCCACGAATTCGGCATCGGTGTAGGGTTGGCGGAGAAAAGCGACTTCGGCGCGCAGGAGCAGCCGTTCCGGTTCCGGCCAGCCGGCTGTCGCCCTGGCGGTTTCCAGGATTTGCTGATGATCCATGCCCGAATCCGGGGCCCGTGCCGCGAACCATTCCACCAGTCGCCGGTCCAGGGGATCTTCCAGGCGGCTCGCCCGATACAGCGCGTCTTTGTAATTGTCGCGGCTGACCGCATCGAGGGCCAACCGGAGCCCCGGCGCCGCCGGAAAGCCGTAAGGCGGCCCCTTGACGTTCGCCGCGTCCGCCGCCTCCTTCAACGCTTCGGCAATTCGCGCCGGATCGGGCCGGACCCTCGGGCGTGGCGCATTCGGATCGCCAGCCGATTGCGCTACCGGCTGATGGGCCGGCGGCCTGGCAGCTGATTCCGTGTCGGTCCCGCCATCGTCCCGGGTCTCGCCCACCCTGCCGTCATCTGCCGGCGTGCCGATCGCCGCCGTGACGCCCGTCGCCGGATCGCCGTCGTCTGAACGGATCGCCGGTCGGGCGGTCGCCTCCGCCGCCGACGATTCCGGTTTTTCGGGTTTTTCCTTTCGGCTTCGCCGCGGATTGCTCTTCGGAACCGGCGCTTCGGCGGCGGCTGCCGGCGTGCCGGACAAGGACAGGACACCGGGCGCCGCGGCGAGCGCCGTGGCGAGCAGAATGGGATACAGGATCAGGCGTGTCGTGTTGCGCTTCATTGGCGGATATGAGCCTGCCCTGTTTGGCATGAAGATGGCAACCGGCGATCAATCGGCTTGCGTCCGGTCAATGCGGCATCTATCTTCCGCCGCTTGATGAAAATCAGATAATCCAGAGGTTTCCATGTTTCATGGATCCATCCCGGCGCTGGTAACACCCATGCGTGGAGGAACCGTTGACGAGGACGCATTTCGCGCCTTCATCGATTGGCAGATCGGGGAAGGCAGCAGCGGACTTGTGCCTGTCGGCACCACCGGCGAATCGCCGACACTTTCCCATGAAGAGCACCGGCGGGTCGTTGAAATTTGCATCGAAACGGCAGCCGGCCGGGTGCCGGTTATCGCCGGCGCCGGATCCAATTCCACCGCCGAAGCGCGGGCGCTCGCCATCCATGCCCAGGAGGCCGGCGCCGACGCAGTCCTGGTGGTGACCCCCTATTACAACAAACCGAACCAGAAGGGCCTGTACGCCCACTTCAAGGCTGTCGCCGACGCGATCGCCATACCGTTGATCATTTACAATATTCCGCCGCGCTCCGTCATCGACATGAGCGTCGAAACGATGAACGGCCTGTTTCACGACTGCGAAAACATTGTCGGCGTGAAGGACGCGACGGCGAACCTGGCCCGCATCAGCGCGCAGCGCCACGAGATTGGACCGGAATTCAATCAGTTGTCGGGCGAGGATGCCACCGCGCTGGGATTCATGGCCCATGGCGGCCATGGCTGCATTTCGGTCACCGCCAATGTTGCGCCCAAACTGTGCGCGGAGTTCCAGGCGGCGTGTGCGGCCGGTGATTTCACCAAGGCGCTGTCGTATCAGGACCGTTTGATGCCGTTGCATCAGGCGCTGTTTCTTGAGCCGAGCCCCGGACCGTCCAAATTCGCATTGAGCGAATTGGGCAAGATGGCGGAGGATGTTCGCCTGCCGATCACACCGGTCGGCGATGAAACGCGCAAGGCGGTCCGCGATGCCATGCGCCATGCCGGACTGATGAACTGAGGGATGTCGCCGCGGCACCGGGTTCGGTGGTCAACGGAGTAGAACATGGCCGCCAAATCGGCAAAACCGGGCCGTGCGATCGCCGACAACCGCAAGGCCCGGTTTCACTACCAGATCGGAGAGGTCATTGAGGCGGGGATCGCGCTCACCGGTTCGGAGGTCAAGAGCCTGCGCGCCGGCAAGGCCAATATTGCCGAGGCCTATGTTAGCCCGGAGCACGGCGAAATCTGGCTGATCAACTCCAACATCCCCGTCTATCCGCAGGCCGGTCGCTTCAATCACGAGCCGCGCCGTCCCCGCAAGTTGCTTCTGCACAAAAAGCAGATCGAGCGCCTGATGGGTGCGGTCCAGCGCAAGGGCATGACGATTGTACCGCTACGGCTTTATTTCAATGACCGTGGCATGGTGAAGATCGCCATTGCCGAAGCCACCGGCAAAAAACTCCACGACAAGCGGGAAACGGAGAAGAGGCGCGACTGGCAGCGCGAAAAGGGCCGGTTGTTGCGCGAAAAAGGCTAGGCAGCCGCCGCGCCGGCGGCATTCTGGCGCGCGGCTCCGGGCATTCCGGTCAGGTGTCGGCAGCGCCGGTCTTCAACATTGCCGCGATATCGGCGATCACCGCTTCGAACATGTCTGTCGTCAGGCGACCGGTGTTCGTATTGTACCGCGAACAGTGATAGCTGTCGTACAATCGCAGTGCCCGGCGTCTGCCCGGCGCGCCGCCGCCGCCTTCCCGTTCAACATCCAGCTCGTGGCAGGCCCCGTGGGAGAACGGCCAGGCAGCAAGCCGCAACCCAAGCGTTCTGACAACGCTGTCATGTGCGATACGCCCCAGCGCCAGCAGGGCAACAAGCTCGTGGTTGTCGGCGATCGTTTGGGCCAGGAAAGGGCGGCAGGCGGCGATCTCCGGGCCGGTCGGCTTGTTCTGGGGCGGCACGCAACGCACCGCGTTGGTGATCGCCGTATCGATCAGTTGCAGCGAATCATCTGGCCTGGCCTCGTAGTCGCCGGTGGCAAATCCGAATTTGACAAGCGTTTGGTAGAGAAGATCGCCGGCGAAATCGCCGGTGAACGGCCGGCCGGTTCGGTTGGCGCCTTTCAGGCCCGGCGCCAGCCCGACAATCAGAAAGCGCGGATTGTCGGCCCCGAACGTCGGCACCGGCGCATTGAACCAGCCCGCCTCGCGCCCGCGCCAATGGTTGCGGAATTCCACAAGGCGCGGACAGCGCGGGCAATCATGGCCGGGATCGGTGAGGGCGGTGGCGCGCATTCGATCGTCGCGGGACCGGGGGCGGCTAGAGGTCCTCGTATTCGTACTCGTCCTCATCATCATAAAGATCGTCCTGATTTCGCAGGCCGTTTTCGTCATTGCGCTGCGGCCGTGACGAATGTTCGCGCCGCACATCCTGCGAAAGCGTCGCAAGTTCCAGAAAATGGTCCGCCTGGCGGCGCAATTCATCGGCGATCATCGGCGGTTGCGATTTCATGGTTGAAGCGACAGTGACCTTCTTGCCCTTGCGTTGCAGCGCCTCTACCAGCGGCCGGAAATCCCCATCGCCGGAGAACAGGACAAAATGGTCGATATGGTCTGCGATTTCCATGGCGTCGACGGCAATTTCAATATCCATATTGCCCTTCACGCGCCGCCGCCCCTGATTGTCGGTGAATTCTTTCAACGGCTTGGTGACCACTTTGTAGCCGTTGTAATCGAGCCAATCGATCAGCGGGCGGATTGAGGAATATTCCTGATCCTCCGCCAGCGCCGTATAATAGACCGCCCGCACCAGATAGGCCTTGTTCTGGAAATCCAGCAAAAGCCGCTTGTAGTCGAGGTCGAAACCCAGGGTCCGGGAAGCGCCGTAGAGATTTGCGCCATCGATGAAAATCGCGATTTTTTCGCGTTGATCAAACATCTTCGTCTCCATGAATTATGCGATTTGGCAAAAAGGTTTTCGTCTGTTTGAAAAATCAGGCCGGTTCGATACGCAATTGCATGGCCGACCGCAAGACAGCCACCGCAATTAAGCGCATATCAATTAAGCGCATATGATGGGATCCGGGGCCGGCGCTTGTATTTGTCGCCCAAACCGACTATCTGGACCGGCGAATCTCATCCCCGGGAGAATAGCATATGGCGCGGGTAACCGTTGAGGACTGCGTTGACAAGGTCAACAACCGATTTGAGCTGGTGTTGCTTGCCGCGCATCGCTCCCGCATGATGTCGAATGGCTCGCCCCTGACGATTGATCGCGACAACGACAAAAACCCGGTTGTGGCGCTGCGTGAGATCGCCGACGAAACCGTGTCGCCGGAAGATCTCAAGGAAGAGCTTGTTCATTCGCTGCAGAAGTTTGTCGAAGTGGACGAGCCGGAACCGGAACCCGAAGTCGTCGAGGCGGAATCGCCCTTGCAGCCGGCCGGCGAGTTGACCTTCGATCGGATGTCGGAAGACGACCTCCTGCGCGGTCTGGAAAGCCTCGATCCGCCCGAGCGCCGTGACGACTAGGAATTTGGCGCCGCCGGTGCATCGGGCACCGGCGCTTGCCCGGCGACGTATTCCGGAAGCCCCGCCGGCGCGGGGCTTTTTCTTTGTGAATCGGTCTTCAGCATTATATTCATCATCGTCAGCTAACATCCGCTTTGAGCGGGATATTCTGCCATGATGCGCCAGTACGAACTCGTGGAGCGGGTTGCGGCCTACAACCCGGATGTTGACGAGGAGCTTTTGAACCGGGCCTACGTCTATGCCATGCAGAAGCACGGCACGCAGATCCGTGCATCGGGTGATCCCTTTTTCTCGCATCCGCTGGAGGTCGCCGCCATCGTCACCGACCTCAGGCTCGACGATGCGGCCATTGCCGTCGCGCTGCTGCACGACACGATCGAGGACACCTCCGCCACGCGCGATGAGATCGACGGGCTTTTCGGCCCCCAGATCGCCAAACTTGTCGAAGGCCTGACCAAGATCGATCGCCTTGATTTGGTTTCCCGCGAAGCCCAACAGGCGGAAAACCTGCGCAAGCTGCTGCTGGCGGTCTCCGAAGACATCCGCGTCCTAATCGTCAAGCTCGCCGACCGACTGCACAATATGCGCACCATCGAGTTCGTGCCGGCGGAAAAACGCGCGCGCATTGCCGAAGAGACGATGGAGATCTACGCGCCGCTGGCTGGCCGAATGGGGATGCAGAATCTTCGCGATGAGCTGGAGGATCACGCGTTTCAGGCTCTGAATCAGGAGGCCCACCGGGCGATCAGCGACAAACTGAACGAGATGCGCGCGGCTGTCGGCGGCGATGTTGAAACGATCAAGACGGAACTTCGTGACAAGCTCGACAAGGCCGGAATCAAGGCCGGTGTGTTCGGGCGCGAGAAACGGCCCTATTCGATCTTTTCCAAGATGCAGCGAAAATCGGTCGGCTTTGAGCAGCTGTCGGATATTTTCGGCTTTCGCATCCTCGTTGACAGCGTTGCCGACTGCTACGCCACACTCGGCGCCGTTCACACTGCCTGGCGCACGGTGCCCGGCCGGTTCAAGGACTATATTTCCACACCCAAGCAGAACGACTACCAGTCGCTGCACACCACAATCATCGGTCCGCGCAAGCAGCGGGTCGAGTTGCAGATCCGCACCGGCGAAATGCACCGGATCGCCGAAGATGGTATCGCCGCCCACCCGCTTTACAAGGATGGCGTCGTCGCCGACCGCGACCGTCTGGCTTCGGAGAGCGGCGCCTACGCCTGGTTGCGGCACACCGTCGATCATATCGCCGGCGGCGACGCGCCGGAGGAGTTTCTTGAAAACACCAAGCTGGAGCTTTTCCGCGACCAGGTCTTCTGTTTCACCCCGAAAGGCCGGTTGATCGCGCTGCCACGCGGTGCGACGCCCATTGATTTCGCCTATGCGGTCCATACCGATGTCGGCGACACCTGCGTGGGCGCCAAGATCAACGGCAAATTGGCGCCGCTGGTCCAGGCGCTGGAAAACGGCGACGAGGTGGAAATCGTTGTTTCGCCGGACCAGCGCCCGCCGGCCGCCTGGGAATCGGTGGTTGTCACCGGCAAGGCACGGGCTGCAATCCGCCGCGCCACCCGCGAGCATGTGCGCAGGCAATATACCGGCCTCGGGCGCCACATTCTCAGGCGGGCATTCGACGAAGCCAGGCAGCCCTACAGTGACGACCTGCTCCAGGCTGCGCTTTCCCGGCTTGGCTATGTCGACAAGGCCGATGCCCTGACCGCTGTCGGACGCGGTGAACTGAAGCCTGTTGATGTGTTGGCCGCGATCCACCCCGACTATCGCCACGGCCGTTCGCGCCAAACCGGCGGCAGGACGGAGGAGGGCTGGTTCGCCTCGGCGCGGGCGGGATTGAAGTTCCGCTTGCCCGGCCGGTCCAGAAAGGCCAACGGCAAGGCCTCGATCCCGATACGCGGTCTTGATTCCGATATGCCCGTCCGCTTTGCCGAAAACGGCGGCGCCGTGCCCGGCGACCGCATTGTCGGTATCCTGACACCGGGCGAGGGGATTACCGTCTATCCGATCCAGTCCCCCTCGCTGAGCGCCTTTGATGAAGAACCGGAGCGCTGGATCGATGTGCGGTGGGATATCGAGAAAGACTCCGCAGAGCGGTTTCCCGCCCGCATACGTGTGACGGCGCTCAACGAACCCGGCTCACTGGCCGCCATCGCCGACGTGATCGGCGCCAACGACGGCAATATCGACAATTTGCGGATGGTCGATCGCGGTCGCGATTTCACCGATATGGAAGTCGACCTGGAGGTCTGGGATGTCAAACATTTGAAGCGGATATTGTCGGACATGCGGGCGAAACAGGCGGTCAGCCGGGTCGAACGGGTCAACGGCTAGGGAAATGCTGTTCAAACGGCGCAAACAGGCTGGACTTTGGGAGCGCATGCGCGTGGTGTTGTGGCCGCGTGTCAGTTGGCGCCGTTCCGGGGCCTATTTCGCCAAGCGGATCCTGCGCCTGTCCGCAGCGCCGCATTCGGTGGCCCTTGGTTGCGCAATCGGCGCGGCGGTCTCCATGACGCCCTTTCTCGGGCTGCATCTGGTTATCACGGCCGGGCTGGCGTGGTTGGTGAGAGGCAATATCATCGCCGGCGCCATCGGCACATCAGTCGGCAATCCGCTGACATTTCCCTTCATCTGGGCAATCACGCACCGGATCGGGCTGTTCCTGCTCGACGACCGGCGCGATATCGGTCCGCCGGACCTGGAGCACCACGTTCTGGAGAATTCCTTTGTCCAGTTCTGGCCGGTCATCAAACCGATGGCGGTGGGCGCGCTGCCTCTGGCACTGGTCGTCGGCTGCATCATGTATGCAGTGACCTATTTTGCTGTTACCACCTACCAGCACTCCCGGCGAGCGAGGTTCGAATCGCGCCGGGCGGTGATGCGGGCGACCACGCTGCTGCGGAATAAGGCCAAAAAGGAGCGTTCGGTGGATATGAACCGGCAGGGCCAATGATGGGCGGGATTCCCGGCAAGCCGGAAAGGCTTCGCCTCGGTGTCAATATCGACCATGTGGCCACCGTCCGGAATGCCCGTGGCGGCGTCCATCCCGATCCCGTGCGCGCCGCCATTCTGGCGCAGGAATCCGGCGCTGACGGTATCACGGCGCATTTGCGCGAGGACCGCCGTCACATCACCGATGGTGACATCGACCGGCTGATGGCGGCTATCACCCTGCCGCTCAATTTTGAAATGGCGGCGACCGACGAGATGCTTCAGATTGCCCTCCGGCACCGCCCCCGCGCCGCCTGCATTGTGCCGGAGCGGCGCCAGGAGCGGACCACCGAGGGCGGGCTGGACGCCGCCGGCGGCAAAAACCACCTTAAGCGCTATGTTGGCGAACTCGCCGACGCCGGCGTCCGCGTCAGCCTGTTCATTGCCGCGGACCGGCAGCAACTCGATGCCGCGCGGACGCTCCGGGCGCCGGTCGTCGAATTGCATACCGGGGCGCTGTGCGAAGCCTGGTCGGCTGGCGACAAGGCGACGTTCCACGCCGAGTTGTCGCGGCTGAAGGCAGCCGCCCGTTACGGTGACGAGCTGGGTCTGGAAGTGCATGCCGGCCACGGTATCGGCTACGAAACGGTCCAGCCGGTCGCCGGTATTCGCCAGATCCGCGAATTGAATATCGGCCATTTCCTGATCGGCGAGGCGATTTTCGTTGGTCTTGAGGAAAGCATGTCACATATGCGCAGCCTGATGGATGAGGCGCGCCTGAAGACGGTGGAAGAGCCGGCATGATCGTTGGATTGGGCAGCGACCTTATCGACATTCGCCGGATCGAGCGGACCCTTGAGCGGCACGGCGAGCGTTTCATATGCCGCATATTCACCGACATTGAACGCCAGAAGTCGGACAGGCGGCGCCAACGTGCCGCATCCTATGCCAAACGGTTCGCCGCCAAGGAGGCCTGCTCGAAGGCCCTGGGCACCGGATTTCGCCGTGGCGTCTTTTGGCGTGACCTGGGTGTCGTCAATTTGCCGAGCGGCAAACCGACCATGGCACTCACGGGTGGTGCGCAAAAACATCTTGCAACCATGGTCCCGAAAGGCCATGTCCCTTTAATCCATTTAACGATCACCGATGACTGGCCGTTGGCCCAGGCATTTGTGATCATAGAAGTGCAGCCTGGCGACGATCCCGGGATTTGACGGGGATTGCGCCGGCGCGCCAAATCCAAAGTCGATTGGTTCCGATCCATGAGCACGGCCGAAGAGCAATCAAGCGCCAAAGCGAAATCCAAGTCGGGTGGATTTGGCGAAACAGTGAAGGTGCTGATCCAGGCGCTCCTGATTGCGCTTGTTTTTCGGACATTCCTGTATCACCCCTTCAACATCCCGTCCGGATCGATGATGCCGAGCCTTCTGGTCGGTGATTATCTGTTCGTCTCGAAGTTCAGCTACGGCTATTCCCGTTATTCGTTTCCGATCGATCTGCCGTTTATCGAGGGGCGGTTCTGGGCCGGCGGGCCCGAGCGCGGCGATGTCGCCGTCTTTCGCCTGCCGCGCGATCCCAGAACCGACTACATCAAGCGGGTGATCGGCCTGCCCGGCGACAAGATCCAGATGAAGAACGGCCTCCTCCACATCAACGGAGAGGCCGTGAAGCGCCAGCCGGTGGAGGACTATACCGGCGCCAATGCATTCGGCCGAACTGCATCGGTGCGCCAGTATCGCGAGACGCTGCCCAACGGCGTCAGCTATATGACGCTGGACCTGACGGAAAACGGCGAAAAGGACACCACCGACGTGTACGAGGTGCCGCCCGGGCATTATTTCATGATGGGCGACAATCGGGACAATTCCACCGACAGCCGGTTCCTCAATTTTGTCGGTTTCGTTCCGGCCGAGAATCTTGTCGGCCGCGCCGAGATCATTTTCTTCTCCGTCGATGCCGATTCCCGGGTCTGGGAAATCTGGAAATGGCCAAAGACCCTCAGGCCAGGCCGGATTTTCAACGACCTGTAAGGGCCGTCTGGTCAGGGGAACGCCGATGTCGGGCGATCTGGCGAAGCTCCAGAAGCGACTTGGATACAAGTTTGGCGATCCGGCGCTGCTTGCCCGCGCACTCACCCACGCCACCGCGCTCGACAGCGCCAGGGGCATCGAAAACGACGCCACCTACCAGCGCCTTGAATTTCTTGGCGACCGCGTTTTGGGCCTGGTTATCGCCGATCTCCTGATGAAGCAGTTCCCGCAAGCCGATGAAGGCGAATTGTCCCGGCGGCTCCACCGGCTGGTCAGCGGCGACACCTGCGCCGATGTGGCCCGCGAGATGGACCTCGATCCCGTCATTCGCACCGGCGACAGCATCGCGCGGTCCCGCAAGCGCCTGTCCGCCGGTATCCGCGCCGATGTCTGCGAGGCGGTGATCGCGGCCGTTTACCGTGACGGCGGTCTGAAACCGGCTGGCGAACTGATTGCCAGATATTGGGCGCCCAGGGTGGCCGGCATGTCCGGACCGCTGCGCGACGCCAAGACCGAATTGCAGGAATGGGCCCACAGCCGCGGGTTTGGCACGCCGGTTTACCGCGAGATCTCCCGTTCCGGCCCCGATCACGCACCCCGCTTTGTCGTTGCAGTCGAAATCGCCGGCGATTTGCGGGCAAGCGGAGAGGGCCGGTCCAAGCGGATCGCCGAACAGGAGGCCGCCGAGACACTGCTGATTGAACACGGCGTGCGCGGCCAATGAACGGTCGCGGCGAAGCCGATCGGCGCCCCGCAACCCGGACCGAGACGACCCGTGCCGGCTTTGTCGCCCTGATCGGCGCGCCAAACGCCGGCAAGTCGACCTTGTTGAACCGCCTGGTCGGCACCAAGATCTCCATCGTCTCCCGCAAGGTCCAGACGACCCGCACGCTGGTGCGGGGGATAGTCATCGCGGGAACGGCCCAGATCGTTTTCCTTGACACGCCGGGAATCTTCGAACCGCAAAGGCGTCTCGATCGGGCCATGGTCAAGACGGCCTGGAGCGGCGCTTCCGACGCCGATATCGTGGCGGTGATGATTGACGCCCGCAAGGGAATTGGCGCGGAGGAGGACGCAATCCTCAGGCGGCTGGCCGGCCCGTCGGCACCGGACAGAAAGCCGGTTCTGATATTGAACAAGATCGATGTGGTTGACCGGCAGACGCTTCTCGCGCTCGCGCGGGATGCCAACGACAGGGTGTCATTCGATGCGACCTTCATGATTTCCGCCGGCACCGGCGACGGCGTCGCCGATCTACTGGCATATTTTGCCGACGCGATGCCCGAGGGTCCCTGGCTCTATCCCGAAGACCAGATGACCGACCTGCCGTTGCGCATGCTCGCCGCCGAGATTACCCGCGAGAAGCTGATGGATCGATTGCACCAGGAACTGCCCTATGCATCGACCGTGGAGACCGAGAGCTGGCGGGAAGGGCCAAAGGGCGTTCGCATAGAACAGACGATCTATGTGGAGCGGGAGAGCCAGCGGCGGATCGTGCTCGGCAAGGCCGGCAGCGCGATCAAGGCGATATCGATGGCCGCGCGCCGGGAACTGGCCGAACTGCTGGATCAGCCGGTCCACCTCTTCGTCTTTGTCAAGGTACGCCGCAACTGGGGTGATGACCCGGAACGTTACGGCGGTATCGGGCTGGAAATGCCCGGGGACTAGGGTCATAGTCCGGCAAATTCGGCGGATGAGGGAAGCCGGACAGGAAGATGGGACGCCGGTGTCTGCTTTGGACGACCACATTTCGCCGCCATTTGTCGGGTCCGGCCTCTGCCGCCGGTCTGCCTGTTTTGGAGCTGCCCGTGCAAATCGTCACAACCGGCCGGCCGGCATTGGCCGGTCATGTGTTTCCGCTCTTGCCCGATGCCGGATCGGCAGCCTGACCGTGCCTGAAAAACGATCGATGGTCCGATCCGATGGAATGGCATGAAACGGCGCTGGCGCTGGGGTCCCGTCGTCATGGCGAGACCGATATCATCCTGGAGGTCCTGACCCGCGGGCACGGCCGCCATCTGGGGCTGGTGCGCGGCGGCCGGTCGCGACGGCTGCGGCCGGTTTTGCAACCCGGCAACAGCGTGAGCGTGACCTGGAGGGCCCGGCTCTCCGAACATCTCGGCAATTTCCGGGTTGAGCCGATGACGGAACGTGCCGCCGGGTTGATGGCGTCGCGGCTCGCCACCTTCGGTATACAGGTGCTTGCGGCCCACGCCCGCCTGCTGCCGGAACGCGATCCCCATCCCAGGCTGTTTGATGCCGCCTCGGTGATCGTCGACAATCTCGAAGATCCGGCGATCTGCGGTGAATTGATGGTGCGGTTCGAGGTGCTGCTTCTGGATGAGTTGGGCTTCGGCATGGACCTCACGAGCTGCGCGGCCACCGGTGTCCGGGACGAACTCGCCTATGTGTCGCCAAAATCGGGGCGTGCGGTCAGCCGGGCAGCCGGCCTGCCCTATGACAACCGGATGCTCCGGCTGCCGGCTTTCCTGATCGACCGGCGCGACGGCGAACAGCCGGACTCAGCCGCCGTGCAGGCCGGATTCGAACTCACCGGCCATTTTCTCGCCCGCCATGTCTATCAGCCGCGTGCCATCGCCGAGCCCGGCGAACGGCCGGGCTTCATTCGCGCCGTTGTTGCCGGCCTCGCACCCGGTGCACCGAACGGCTAGGCTGGAGGCGGCGCGATTGTCACCGGCCCATCCCGGTGCGCACAGCATGTTGCGCCAGAGCCGAAAGGGAGAACACGACATGAAACTGACATGGTTTGGACACTCCGCCATTCGCGCCGAATTCGGCGACAAGGTGATCCTGTTCGACCCGTTCCTGAGCGGTAATCCGAAATACGAGGGAGACGTTGCCACCGCATCCGCCGGCTGCACGCATGTACTCATCACCCATGGCCATGACGATCACATCGGAGATGGTGTGGAGATCTGCCGGGAAACAGGCGCCCAGGTGGTTGGTTCCGCCGAAACCTGCAATTATTTCAGCGCCCGCGGTGTCACGAACATCAATCCGGGCAACCATGGCGGCACCGTCGATTGCGGCGGATTTGTCGTTTCCTTCGTCAACGCATTCCATTCCTCGTCGAAAAGCGATGGTGAAGGCGGCTGGATCTATATCGGCAACCCGCTGGGCCTGGTTGTCAGGGCGCCGGATGAACCGACGCTCTATCACATGGGTGATACCGACCTATTCTCGGATATGGCGCTAATTCAGGAGTTTCACGCGCCGGACATCGGGATCGTGCCGATTGGCGATCGCTTTACCATGGGTGCAAAGGGCGCAGCACTCGCCTGCACGCGCTATTTCTCGTTTCGCACAATCATTCCATGCCACTATGGCACGTTTCCGATTATCGATCAGACGTCTGATGCTTTCATCGATGCGCTCGGCGATGCCTCCGATGCGGTCAAAGTGGCCGAAATCGGCCAGCCCTTTGACGTCTAGGCCCTGCGGGACCGGATCGGGCCAGGCAGTCAAAGATTGTCAGCCGGCTCCCTGCGCGCTATAGCCGAAGCGAAATAGCGCAGTTGTAACAAAGGCGTGGGGAAAATTCATGAGCGTTGACACAAAGACCGTGCAGCGCGTCGCCCATCTCGCCCGCATCCAGGTGAGCGACAAAGAGGCCGACAGTCTGAAAGGCGAACTCAACGCCATTCTTGGATTCGTCGAGCAGCTGAACGAGGTCGATGTCACCGGCGTCGAACCGATGACCTCCGTGCAACCCATGGCGATGAAGAAGCGCCAGGATGTGGTCGATGACGGCGGCAAGGCCGACGATATCGTCGTCAATGCGCCGGAAGCCGATGACCATTATTTTGTGGTGCCCAAGGTCGTGGAGTAGGCCGTGCCGGGAACAGTGGACCGCGCCGCTGCCCTGAACACGCGCCAGTCATGATCCGGCGCGCTGCACCGGCCCTGATGTCCACGCTGGTGCTGACCGCGCAGGTAAACGCGGCCGAGTTTCCATCCGGGCGCTGGGCATTCGGCGATACTTGCGGCGTTGCGATGGACGGAGATTCGCTTGGTTCGGGCATGGTGCTGACGCCGAAGGGTATTGTCACCGACATCTCCAATTGCCAGTTCGTGCAGATTTGGCCCGGCGACCGGGATCGGTGGGCGGTGATGGAATTGTGTTCGGGAAACGATTCTACCTGGTCGCGCATATCCGCGCTGGAGCGGACCGGCGAGGACGAATTGATCCATACATCGGAAATCGAGGGCGAGCTGGTCTTCCGGCTGTGCCCCGGCTCCGAGGTCGATTATCCCGCCGGTCCACCGCCGGACCCGGAGCCCCCGGCATCAGGCGGGCCGGAGCAGGCGAGTTCGGCGGCATCCGGTTCGCGGGCGGATCCGGAGCCGGAAGCGGAGCCGGCGCCGCAATCCGGCCCCGAGACCCCGTCGGACGAGGCCGAAGCCGGTGAGGAACAGGATGGAACGCCGAGCCGGTAGCCGACCGCCTTGCCATTGACCGGGCGGTTCAACGCCAGCTAAAGCGGGCCCGGGCGCGTTTTCGTCGCCGGCACGATCCCCGCAGACAAAGGAAGCCTCCGCACGTGAGTGACCTGACCGCATTGACCATTGCCGAAATCCGCAAGGGCCTCGCCGGCAAGGCGTTCAAGGCCCGGGAACTTGCCGATGCCTATCTGGCGGCAATCGATGCCGCAAATCCGAAGCTCAACGCCTATATCGCCGTAACCGCCGACCAGGCCCGCGCCAGTGCCGCGGACAGCGACCGGCGCATCGCCGCCGGCGAAGCGCGCGCCCTGGAGGGCGTGCCGTTGGGCATCAAGGATCTGTTTTGCACCCGTGGCGTTCATTCCCAGGCCGGCAGCCATATTCTCGATGGTTTCCGTCCGCCCTACGAATCCACGGTAACCGCCAACCTTTGGGCCGACGGCGCCCTGATGCTGGGCAAGCTCAACATGGACGAATTCGCCATGGGTTCGTCCAACGAGACCAGTTATTACGGTCCCGTGGTCAATCCCTGGCGGGCCGGCAATTCCAATGCGGACCTGGTGCCGGGCGGTTCCTCAGGCGGGTCGGCCGCCGCTGTTGCCGGGCAGCTTTGCGCCGGCGCCACCGCCACCGATACCGGCGGCTCGATCCGCCAGCCGGCCGCGTTCACCGGAACGGTCGGGATCAAGCCGACATATGGTCGGTGCTCGCGCTGGGGTATCGTGGCGTTCGCCTCCTCGCTCGATCAGGCCGGTCCGGTTGCCCGCACCGTGCGGGACGCCGCGATCCTGCTGAAATCCATGGCCTCCGTCGACGACAGGGACACGACATCAGCCGATGTCCCGGTACCCGACTACGAGACCGCAATCGGCCAGAGCGTCAAGGGTCTGAAGATTGGTATTCCGAAGGAATATCGCATGGACGGCATGCCCGACGAGATCGAGGCGCTGTGGCAGAAGGGAGCCGAATGGTTCCGCGATGCCGGTGCCGAAATCGTCGACATCTCCCTGCCGCATACCAAATATGCGCTTCCGACCTACTATATCGTCGCGCCGGCCGAAGCCTCATCCAACCTTGCCCGCTATGACGGGGTTCGCTACGGCCTGCGCGTGCCCGACGACGACCTGATCGCCCTGTATGAAAAAACCCGCGCGACAGGTTTCGGCCAGGAGGTCAAGCGCCGGGTGCTGATCGGCACCTATGTGTTGTCGGCAGGCTATTATGATGCCTACTACGTCCGCGCCCAGAAGGTCCGCACCCTGATCCGCCAGGATTTCGAAAAGGCCTATGGCGGGGGAATAGACGCCATTCTGACGCCGGCCACCCCGTCCGCGGCATTTGGAATCGCCACCATGTCGTCGGCTTCGCCGGTCGAAATGTATCTGAACGACATATTCACGGTCACCGCGAACATGGCCGGCCTGCCCGGCATCGCCGTGCCCGCGGGCCTGGATGCCAACGGCCTGCCGCTTGCCCTGCAGCTGATCGGGCGTCCCTTCGACGAGGAGACCCTGTTCAGGACGGGTCAGGTGATCGAAGATGCCGCCGGTCGGTTCATTCCGCGCAAATGGTGGGATTAGTCATGGCGGCGCAAAGCATCGAAGCGGCCTTTCAGGCGTTGGCGGCCGGCGACTGGCATGCGGCACACCGTATCGTTCAGGACGATCCGTCGGCCGATGCCGCCTGGGTCCACGCCCTTCTTCACCGCATCGAGGGCGACGACGCCAACGCCGGTTACTGGTACCGCCGCGCCGGCAAGCCCTTTCCCGGCACGGACACCGATACGGAGTGGCGCGACATCGCCGCCGCGCTGGGCATCGAATCCTAGTCCTTGCGGGCCGCAGCCGGATCGTCGGCGGCGTACGATAGTGTCCCGATCCGGCACGGACTGATTTCGTCCGGTTTACCGCGCATTCACCATAATACGCGCTTCCCGGTAACCAACGCTTCACCTTAACGGTTTGACAAGCGGCGGCGGCGACACTTCGCAATCCGATACGGGTGTTGAGTGAGTGGAGTTCGGTTGATGCGTAAGGTTATAAACGAGGCTTTTCGGAAATCTGCGGCTGTTATTGTCCTAAGCGGTGGCGTGATGGCGTTCATGCTGGCGGCGGCGGGTCAGGCGCCGGCGGCCGATCTTTCCAGCGGTGACATTGTCGTCGACGACAACCAGCCGTCCTATGTCTGCGGACAGGATGTTTCAAACATCAATCTGTTCGACGCCGAAGGTCGTCCGACGATCCCGGGCCGAACGGAATTTTTCTTCTGCATAACCGGTGAAACCCTGAAATCCGGAGATATCCCGCCACCGCCGGAATATTGCTGCCACTAGGGCGTTCAGTATTCCGCGTTTCATAAGCGGATCCGACCTCCAGTCGGTCAACTGGCCGGGCTCTTAGCCCGGCCATTTTCGTTTCCGCCGCAAGCCCGCCGATATGGCTGGACCGCGGCGCGCCAATGGCCTAGTTCCTTGCCGCTAACCAACGATACGATCCGGCCGGAGTGATGAGCACCCAACCAACGATTGCAGACACCCGCACCGCAGTGCCGAAAAACTTCATTGCCGGCGCCACAGGCGACTGGGAAGTGATCATCGGCCTGGAAATCCACGCCCAGGTCCAGTCGGATGCAAAGTTGTTTTCCGGCGCGTCGACGGAATTCGGTGGCGAGCCCAATGACCATGTCAGCCTGGTCGACGCGGCCATGCCCGGCATGCTGCCCGTCGTCAACGCCGAATGCGTGCGCCAGGCGGTGCGGACCGGCCTCGGCCTGAAAGCCGCGATCAACAATATCTCGGTCTTTGCCCGAAAGAACTATTTTTACCCCGATCTCCCGCAGGGCTATCAGATTTCCCAGTTTGACCGTCCGATCGTCGGGGAAGGTACGGTCCTGGTCGAGGTCGGCCCCGACAAGGACGGGCAGTTCGAGGAGGTCAGGGTCGGGATCGAACGTCTGCACCTGGAGCAGGACGCCGGCAAGAGCCTGCACGACCAGCATCCGTCCAAGACCTATGTCGACCTCAACCGGTCCGGTGTCGCTTTGATGGAAATTGTCTCCAAGCCCGACATGCGTTCGTCCGCCGAAGCTCGCGCCTATATCGGCAAGTTGCGCAGCATCCTGCGCTATCTCGGGACATCCGACGCCGATATGGAGAAGGGCAATCTGCGCGCCGACATCAATGTTTCCGTGCGTCGCCCCGGCGAGCCGTTCGGCACCCGGTGCGAGATCAAGAACGTCAATTCCATCCGCTTTGCCGGCCAGGCGATCGAATACGAAGCCCGTCGCCAGATCGCGATACTGGAGGATGGCGGCACGATCGATCAGGAAACGCGGCTTTTCGACGCCACAAGAGGCGAAACCCGCTCCATGCGGTCCAAGGAGGAGGCGCACGACTACCGGTATTTCCCCGATCCCGATCTTTTGCCCCTGGAAGTCACCGACGCCGAGATCGCCGAACTGGCGCGCGATCTGCCCGAGCTTCCCGATGAAAAGTGGACACGGTTGAAGGCCGAATTCGGCTTGTTGGACTATGATGCCTCGATATTGGTCTCCGACAAGCCGATTGCCGATTACTTCGAGGCGGTCGCGCAAAACGGACGTGATGGCAAGCAGGCGGCCAACTGGGTCATCAACGAGCTTCTGGGCGCATTGAACAAGGCCGGGCAGGGGATCGAGCAAAGTCCGGTTTCGGCCGATCAGCTCGGCGCCGTCCTCGATCTTCAAAACGAGGGGGTGATATCCGGCAAGATCGCCAAGGACCTGTTCGAGATCGTCTGGTCGGACGGCGGAGATCCGCGCGCTATCGTCAAGGCGCGCGGCATGGAGCAGGTGACCGACACGGCGGCGATCGAGAAACTGGTTGACGAAGTTCTCGCCGCCAACGCCGAAAAGGCGGCTCAGGCAAGGGAGAAACCGTCGATGATCGGTTGGTTTGTCGGGCAGGTGATGAAGGCGAGCCAGGGCAAGGCGAATCCGAAAGCCGTGAATGAACTCTTGAAAGAGCGGCTGGAACTCGATTGAATATGCCATGCCCGATGCCGCCGAAGTCATTGAGCGGGCCGCCCTGCTTGATCTGTTCGACATTGCCGGCCCGTCCCTGAAACGCCGGCTCGGCCTGGATGTGCGCGAGATCGCCGGCGCCACCCTGCTTATGGCGGCCATGCTTCCGGCGACAGCGATTGTCGTCAATCGGGTGTGCGGCCTTGGATTGGCACAATCGGCGACGCGCGATGATGTGGCGGCCATCGATGAAGCCTATCGCTCAGCCGGCGTGCCGCGATATTTCCTCCACTGGCATCCTGATGCAGCCCCGCCGGACCTGCCGGACGCATTTGCCGAATTTGGTCTGGAACGCGCACGTGCCTGGCAGTTGTTTGAGCACAATCGCGATATTCCGCCCGACGCGCCCACCCGGCTCACAATCCGGGAGGCCAGATCCGGCGATGCCGAGGCGTTCGGCCGCATCGCCTGTGCCGCCTTTGATCTGGGCGAGGAAGCAGGCGAATGGATCGCCGGATTGGTCGATCACCCCAATTTCCGGACCGTCATGTCCTTTGATGGCGAATCGCCGGCCGGCATAGGCGCGCTTTATGTCATGGGTGAGCATGCGCGCATCGATTGGGGGGCCACCGATCCGGGCTTCCGGCGACGCGGCAGCCAGAGCGCCATTCTGCGCCACCGGATCCTGCTGGCGGAGGCCGCCGGTTGCCACACGATTCACACCGAAACCGGCGAAGCTGTTCCCGGCGATCCGCAGCATTCCCATTCCAATATCCGCCGTGCCGGATTTGAAGAGACGATATTGCGGAAAAATTACGCCTGGCCGAAGCAATCCTGACCGGCGGCGTTGCGTGCGGCCGCCTGTTTTCCTAAACGCGGTACATGAACCCATCCCCGATCCCCGCTGATTCCCATACCGGGACGCGTGCCGACGAGATTGCCGGCCACGACAACGTCCTCATCATCGATTTCGGCTCCCAGGTGACCCAGCTCATCGCACGGCGCGTTCGCGAAGCCGGCGTCTTTTCCGAAGTCGTGCCCTTCCAGCACGCCGCCGACGCGGTCGCGTCCCATCAGCCAAAGGCGATTATCCTGTCCGGCGGTCCGGCTTCGGTGCATATCGCCGAAAGCCCGAAAGTGGATTCCGCGATTTTTTCAGCCGGCGTGCCTGTGCTGGGGATCTGCTACGGCGAGCAGGCGATTGTGGAGCATCTGGGCGGCGGCGTTGAGCCGCACGATCACCGGGAGTTCGGCCGTGCCGATGTCGATGTCACCGCCGATTGCGCGCTGTTTGACGGAGTTTGGCAACGCGGTGGCCGCTATCCTGTCTGGATGAGTCACGGCGATCGGGTCACCAGGCTACCGGCGGATTTTCGCGCCGTGGCCACATCCCATGGCGCGCCGTTTGCCGCCATCGCCAACGACAAGCGCCGGATCTACGCCGTCCAGTTCCATCCGGAAGTCCATCACACACCCGACGGCGCCAGGCTGATCGCCAATTTCGTGCACAAGATTGCCGGCCTTGCCGGGGACTGGACGATGGCGCATTTTCGCACCGAGGCGATTGCGCGTATCCGGGAACAGGTCGGCGCCGGCGGGCGGGTGATTTGCGGCTTGTCCGGCGGTGTCGACAGCGCCGTCGCCGCTGTCCTTATTCACGAAGCGATCGGCGAGCGGCTGACCTGCATCTTCGTCGATCACGGCCTGATGCGCCTCAACGAAGCCGATGAGGTGGTTGGGCTTTTTCGCGATCACTACAACATTCCGCTCGTCCACGTGGACGCCGCAGACATGTTCTTGAAAGAACTGGACGGCAAGACGGACCCCGAAGACAAACGCAAGATCATCGGCCGGCTCTTCGTGGAGACGTTCGAGGCGGAGGCGAAAAAGCTCTCCGCCCGCGGCGAACCGGCCAGGTTCCTCGCCCAGGGAACGCTCTATCCTGATGTCATAGAAAGCGTATCCTTTGCCGGCGGTCCGTCCGTCACAATCAAGTCGCACCACAATGTCGGCGGTTTGCCCGAACGCATGAACATGACCCTGGTGGAGCCGCTGCGGATGCTTTTCAAGGACGAGGTCCGCGCGCTCGGCCACGAATTGGGCCTGCCCGATGCATTTATCGGGCGCCATCCCTTTCCCGGCCCCGGCCTTGCGATCCGCTGTCCCGGCGCGGTGACGGGCGACAAACTCGAAATTCTGCGCCGCGCCGATGCCGTCTATCTCGATGAAATACGCAAGGCAGGACTGTATGACGACATATGGCAGGCGTTCGCCGTGCTGTTGCCGGTTCAGACCGTGGGCGTCATGGGCGATGCGCGGACCTACGACCATGTTTGCGCGTTGCGCGCGGTGACATCGGTCGATGGAATGACTGCCGACTTCTTCCCCTATGACATGTCGTTTCTCGGCCGCGCCGCCACCCGTATCATCAATGAGGTGCGGGGCATCAATCGCGTCGTATACGACGTGACTTCAAAACCGCCGGGCACCATCGAGTGGGAATAGACCGGGCAGGGCGGCGGCAAACGGCCGGCCCGCGCCGGATCCTGCTTTTAAAAAATTTCCAGTCCCCGGCCGCCCCGCAATACACGATTGGCGCGGCCTGACCGATCGCTTTTCGGAAGAGGACGGGAAACCGGCGGCGGCGGCCGTTTGCCGAGGCGCTGGATTTTACCGTCACGCACCCGGATCAAGGATGGGCGGGTTTGCCCGCTCGTCGACATCGGTGATGAGCATCGCACCGGGCCGGTGCGAAATGAAAAGCGGGAGTTTTGCGCGCAGCGCCGCATTTTGCGGGGTCACACCGCAGGCCCAGAAAACCGGCACTTCATCATTCTCGACCGGCACCGCATCGCCGTAATCGGGATGTCCGATGTCTTCTATTCCAATCCGTGACGGATCCCCCACATGCACCGGCGCGCCATGGGCGAGGACGAAGCCGGCGCTGATTTCGCGCACGCGATCGATATCGGCCGGCTTGATCGGCCGCATCGAGACGACCATACCACCGCCGAACGGGCCGGCCGCCACGGTCTGAATGCGGGTCCGATACATCGGAACGGTTCGGTTGCAATCCACATGCCGCATCGCGATGCCGGCCGCCATCGCCGCATGTTCAAAGGTGAACGAACAGCCAAGCGCAAAAGCCACCAGATCGCTTCGCCACAGATCGGCGATATCGGTCCGATACGTCGTGAGGGCGCCATTTTCATAAACCGCATAAGCGGGCGCGTCGGTGTCCACGGCAAGGTCGGTCCCAAGCGTGCGCATTTTTCGGTCGCCGGTATCGGTGACGCCGACCAGCGGGCAGGGACGCGGATTGCGCTGGCAGAACCGGAAGAAATCAAGAGCATACGCTTCCGGCAGGATCGCGAGGTTCGCCTGCAGCCGCCCCGCGGCAAGCCCTGCGGTATGGCCGGTATAGGTATTGGCGCGAATGGCGGCCCGGACCTCGTGCAGGGGCGCGGTGCGAAGATGGGAATGGCTGGTCAACGGATCAGGTCAAACCTCCGGCAGCAGGTTTTCCGGCCCGGCCTCCCGGGTGCCTGCAAGGCCGAACAGCCGTGTTTGTTGTTATAGGCTTGGGCCGGGTTTTTGTCGACGCAGACAAGGACGCCACCGAATACCGGATCGTCATGGTGCCGGGCAATGCGTGTCCATTGCGGGCGCATGCGATCCCCAAACAAGGCGATTTTCGCAACTGCCTTCAAACTGCGCCAGACCGCGTCGATCGCGGCCGCGCTGATCCGCCAAATGCAATGCCGATCGGTCGCTGATCGTTCCGCCAGGACCACAACACCCGCGCAACGGCCAATCAAAGGCACGGAGATCGGCGGGATCGTTCGATATCGCTGCGTTGTCTTCGATGTTGTCTTCGATTTTGAAGCAGACAGCCGTATTCATTGATCTATGCATTCCATGGAATCATTTGGGATGTATTAATGGCCGTCACACCTCATTAGAAAATATAATATTGAGAATATATGATGTGAAAAATCGCACAGCATATCGTAATATGACGAGATAATTCGAAAAAAAGAAAATATATACATCGATAGAATCGAATTATACCAAATTGAACAAAAATTATATTTCTGGACTCGGGGATGGGAGGAAATTCTCCGGCCGGATCAGGGGCAGTCATGAGCATTGGTTATTAGGTATCGCGTAATTGGAATTTGACATAAAAAAGGTACTTAAACATAAATAATTCGGATAAATCGAAGTGACTGTACGCATAAATTTGATTTCTGATTTTTTGAATTGCCTACGGTGGCGACGATTGCCCTGAAACGCGAACTCCCGGTGGGGGAATCAAAATGACAGTGAAACGGCAGGTGGGAAGCTGGAAACGAGCGGCGCTTGCGATTTGTGGTGTTTTGGCTTTGTCGGGATCGGCATCGTCGGAGTCCAATCTGCGGGTCGCGATGACAGCATCGGATATTCCCTTTACCCACGGACTTCCTGATGAAGGATTTGAGGGAATCCGCTTCACCGGTTACCCGACATACGATGCACTTGTTCAATGGGATATGTCGCGGGCGGACGTCAAAGCCGGCCTTACCCCGGGATTGGCCACATCATGGCATGTGGATGAAAACGACAAGAAGAAATGGATTTTCAATCTTCGCAAAGGCGTCAAATTCCACGATGGATCAGACTTCGACGCCGACGCGGTGATGTGGAATTTCGATCGCGTCTATGACGAAAATTCGCCGCAGTACGATGCCGCTGGCGCCGCTGGCGGCAAGGCGCGGTTGCGGCTCATGGAGTCGGCCAGAAAAATCGACGACTATACCATCGAAATAACGACCAGCCGTTCCTACAGCCTGTTCCCGAGCCTCATCACCTATTTCATGTTCGTCAGCCCGGCCCAGTTCGAGGCCGTCGGCAGCGACTGGGACAAATTCAAGCGCAATCCCTCAGGAACGGGACCGTTCAAGGTCGTCGAATTCAAACCCCGTGTCAGTGTAACCCTGGCGAAATTTGAGGATTACTGGGATCCCAATCGTGTGCCCAAGGTCGACAAGATGACCTTGTTCCCGATGCCGGAGGCGACGACCCGGCTCGCCGCGCTGCGTTCAGGTCAGGTCGATTGGATCGAAGTTCCGCCGCCCGATGGAATCCCAAGCCTCAAGGCCGCTGGTTTCAATATCGTCACGAACATCTACCCCCATGTGTGGCCTTATCTCTACAGCTTCGCGGAAGGATCGCCGTTCCTGGACAAACGGGTACGTCTTGCTGCCAACTACGCGATCGACCGGGAAGGCGTCGCCGCGCTCGTGAATGGCACCGGTGCACCGGCCTATGGTTGGCTGCCGCCCGACGATCCGAATTTTGGCAATCCGAAGGAGGCGTTCCGGTACGATCCCGAAAAGGCGCGCGCGCTGCTGGCCGAAGCCAGTTACGGTCCCGACAAACCCGTCAAAGCCAAGATCATGATTTCGACCAGCGGTTCGGGCCAAATGGTGCCGCTGCCGATGAACGAGTATATCCAGCAGAACATGAAGGAAAGCTGGTTTGACCTGGAGTTCGAGGTTGTTGACTGGGCCCAGATGCTTGTTGCCTTCCGGGCCGGAGCGGCTGATCCGAAGTCAAAAGGGTCCCATGCGATGAACTTCAGCCAGGGAACCGCCGACGTGTCGACTCTCATCCTTTATTATCGCGCAAACAGCGTGATCAACTGGGGGCGTTGGAACAATCCCGAATTTGAAGCCGTCCTGGACGAAATCGAGAGCACATTTGACGACGCGAAGATTTCCGATCTCATGACACGTGCACATGAAATAATGGTGGATGAAGCCGCCGCTTTGTACATCGTTCATGATCTCAACTCCCGCGCGCTGTCGCCTAAGGTCAAGGGCTTTGTCTCGGCACAAAGCTGGTTCCAGGACTTCACTTCCATCTACATGGAAGACTGAATTCGATCGGGATAGGGAGAGGCGGGGCGGCTGAAGGCCGCCCCGATCGTTTCAAATCGGCTGACCAACAGACCCATGTGGACCTACGCGCTTCGCCGTCTCCTGCAGACGCTGCCCATACTGCTCGGAGTCTCGTTGTTTGTCTTTGTGCTGGTCCACGTGATCCCGGGCGATACTGTCGATGCGCTCATTCCACCGGACGGCGAACCGCGTGACGCGGCAAGGCTGCGGGCGTTCTATGGCCTCGACAAACCTCTGTATCAGCAATACCTGATTTGGCTCGGCAACTTCCTGACCGGTGATCTCGGCACGTCTGTGTATACCGGAATTTCGGTTTCGGAGCTGGTGTTCGATGCCATCGGCAACACGTTTTTGTTGGCGATTCCGGCAGCATTTCTGAGCTTTACGCTGGGTGTGATATTGGGGGCCGTCGCCGGATTTCACCACAACGGCTTTGTCGATCGGATTTTTTCGATCATCGCGATCGCCTGTGTCAGCCTCCCGGTCTTCTGGGTCGGCATCATGCTTGTGGTCTTTTTCTCCGTGTTGACCAACACATTGCCGGCGATGGGCATGGGCGGTGACGGTTTTCCGGATAGCTGGACTTCCGCACGTCACTTCATCTTGCCTGTCATCACCCTGACCCTTATCCCGATGGGCGTGATCAGCCGCCTGGTTCGCGCCAATGTGCTGGAGATTCTGAGCCAGGAATTCGTTGTTGCCCTGCGGGCCAAGGGCGCGCCACGTCGCGCCGTGGTCATGCATGTGCTCAAGAACGCATCGCCGTCGGCTTTGGCGCTGATGGGTCTGCAGCTTGGTTATCTTCTCGGCGGCGCAATCCTGGTTGAACTGGTTTTCGGCTGGCCCGGATCGGGTCATTTGCTCAACAGCGCCATTTTCCGGCGCGACATTCCGGTCATGGAAGGATTGCTCATTACGTTGTCTCTGTTTTTCGTGATCATCAATCTGGTGGTGGACATCGTGCAAGCCTGGATCGACCCGCGGATTTCACGATGACCGGCGGCTCCGAAACCCCTGTCTCCGGAAAAGTCATTCCAGAGGGTGCCGACACCATCGCGCCGGCCAAAACATACTGGCAGACCGTCCGCGAGCGTCTTGGCAACGACAAGATGACGGTCATTGTCACCATAATTCTCGTGGGGATTGTGTGTGTGGCGGTATTCGCTCCTTTGATCACGCAACATGATCCCTACACCAGCACCGTGACCATGCGCCTCAAACCCATCGGCACGCCGGGCCACTGGCTTGGAACCGATGAGGTGGGACGCGACATGTGGGCACGTCTCGCCTATGGCGGTCGGACATCGCTGTTGTCGGGAATTGCACCGGTCGGATTTGCGCTCGTCATTGGCACCATTCTGGGCGTGACGGCAGGTTTTGTCGGCGGCTGGGTCGGTTCGCTCGTGATGAGGATAATGGATGTATTCTATGCCTTTCCGGCGATCCTTCTCGCCATTGCGATCGGCGGTGTTCTCGGACCAAGTCTGGAGAACACAATCATATCGCTGACCATTGTATTCGTGCCGCCGATCACCCGTATCTCCGAGAGTGTAACGGCCCAGGTGCGCCATCTCGATTTTGTCGAAGCCGCGCGCGCCAGCGGCGCGGGAACAACCGTAATCATCCGCCGTCAGGTCCTGAGCAATGTATTGGGACCGATCCTCGTATATGCGACCAGCCTGATCAGCATCAGCATCATCCTGGCCGCCGGATTGAGCTTTCTTGGCCTGGGTGTGGTGGCGCCGATCCCGGAATGGGGTGCCATGCTCAACTCGCTGCGAAACTCCATTTATATCAGCCCCTGGGTCGCCGCGTTGCCGGGTTTGATGATCTTCATGACGTCGATGTGCTTCAATCTGATGAGTGACGGTTTTCGCAGCGCCATGGACATCAAGCTATGACCTGCCAAACCGGGACGCCAATTCTTCAGGTGCGAAATCTCCGCAAGCAGTTTCCGGTGCGCGGTGGCCTGCTCAATCGGACGGTGTCCACCGTCAGCGCCGTCGATGATGTCTCTTTCGATGTCCAAAAAGGCGAAACACTCGGCATTGTCGGCGAATCGGGCTGTGGCAAATCAACCGTGGCCCGTCTCCTCATGAGCCTTATTCCCAGGGATTCCGGCGATATTCGCCTGAACGGCGTGCCAATCGGCGGCGATCGGATGGCACCGGCTGCGCTCCGGGAGGCCCGCCGCCAGATACAAATGGTCTTCCAGGACTCATTTTCATCGCTCAATCCGCGCATGCCGGTCGATGCGACGATCAGTTTCAATTCTGAAGTTCACGGGACGCCGCGTCGCCAGGCAAAGAATCAGGCTCACGAATTGCTGGCCCGTGTGGGGTTGGATCCCCGGGTATTTGGAGCCCGTTACACCCATGAACTTTCCGGCGGCCAGCGACAACGCGTCAATATAGCCCGTGCACTGGCGGTAGAGCCGAGACTATTGATCCTGGATGAAGCGGTGTCGGCGCTCGACAAATCGATTGAAGCGCAAGTTCTCAACCTCCTTGTTGACCTGAAGGCGGAACTCGACCTGACATTCGTGTTCATTTCCCATGATCTCAATGTCGTGCGGTATATTTGCGATCGGGTGCTCGTCATGTATCTGGGCAGGATTGTCGAATTGGGTCCCGTGGAACAGGTCTACGGCGATCCGGTTCATCCGTACACGGCGGCGCTGCTGTCGGCGATGCCGAGCTACGATCCGGCGCGTCGGACATTGGAAGCGCCGCTGGAAGGTGAACCGCCAAATCCGATCGATCCGCCTGCCGGCTGCCGATTCCATACCCGATGCCAACTGGCCAGGGATGTCTGCAAGGCGCGTATTCCGCAGCTTGCACAATATGGCGCGAATGACCGGCATCTTGCCGCTTGTCACGTGCGCAATCCGCATCCGGCTTTGTCGGACCGGCCGGCGCGGACCGGAGCAGGCCGATGACAACCCCGAAAGATGCAGTTCGCGCGCGCCGGCAAACCCGGTTCCGGATTGATCGGGTCGGGTACAACGCCTGTAGGAACGCTGGTAATCGCCATGGGTAAATCCGGCTCCGCGGCAGTGCGCCAAACCGACGCAAGCGTTTTGGAAGTCGATGATCTGCGCGTGCGCTTTGACGGGCGCGAAGGCACGATATTCGCGCTGAATGGCGTGAGTTTCGAGTTGCGGCGGGGCGAAGTCCTGTCAATCCTCGGCGAGTCCGGTTCCGGGAAGAGCGTCACCCTGCGCGCGCTCCTGCGATTGCTTCCGCCGGGGAAAAGCACGGTATCCGGACAGGCGCTGCTTCACGGCAAGGATCTGTTGCGTCTTGACCGGAAAGGCCTGGCGGACGTGCGCGGCAGTCGCATCGCGATGATCTTCCAGGAACCGCTATCGACGCTGGATCCGGTCTATTCGGTTGGGCATCAGATCACGGAGACGATCATGTTTCATGATCGTGTGAGCCGCGCCGAAGCGCGCCGCCGTGCGCTCCAGTTGCTTGACATGGTGCAAATCCCGTCGCCGGAACGACGGCTGGCGGCTTATCCGCATGAATTGTCGGGCGGAATGGCCCAGAGGGTGATGATCGCCCTTGCGCTTTCCTGCCGGCCGGATGTCCTGTTGGCGGACGAACCGACAACGGCACTTGATGTGACCGTCCAGATTCAGATCCTGCTGCTGCTGCGCAGGTTGCAGGAAGAATTGGGCATGTCGATTTTGTTCGTGACCCATGATGTCGGCGTGGCCTGTGAAATCGCCGACCGCGTGGCAATCATGTATGCCGGCAGATTTGTCGAAACGGGCCCGATAGGCGATGTCCTGCGCCAGCGCGCTCACCCCTACACTGAGAAGCTGCTGGCCTCCACCGTTGGCGGGATCACACCGGGCCAGCGCCTGGACGCAATCCGCGGTGCGCCGCCGGTTTTGACGCAAATCCCGAAAGGTTGCAGCTTTGCGTCGCGCTGCGAGTATCAGTTTGACCTGTGCACGAGCGGCGATCCCGGGAAAACGGAAATCGGCCGGGAGCATATTGTGAGGTGTTTCCTGCGCGGCGAGGGAAACCGAGCCGGGATGGAGGAATAGTCCGGACGTCCACCTGTCGCGATCGTCGCGCTCGGTTTGGTCTGCAACTGCCGCCGAATTGGACTCTCATTGACATTGTCGCCGGTCGATCCGCAATTGCCAGCGCGCCGGACAGATGCGTGGCATGCGCCGTGCCGCCTTGCGCGCCAGGGAAAGGCGGACACTTGCCGGCCGCGCGGGTCCGGTCGCACCCGGTGGCGTGGCAAGTCCGTGGCGGCGCGATTTGATGGCAAATCAAAATCGAAATGACGGGATTGCGGAGCAACGTGTCTGCGGCGATGATAACGCCTGCAACAGGAATCAGACGGCGATCCGGGCGGGCAGGGACTACGGTCGGCATCCGGTAGCCGATCCCGCCATTTTCGCGCGTTCCAAGGTGAATGTATGACGCCACTGACCATCCGGCGACCCGACGATTGGCACCTGCATCTGCGCGATGGCGCCATCCTCGATGCGGTATTGCCCTACACATCGGCACAGTTCGGCCGGGCGCTTGTCATGCCCAATCTTGTGCCGCCGCTGGTTACCACGGCCCAGGCGGCCGCCTACCGGCAGAGGATCCTGGCGGCGCGCCCTGCCGATCACGGCTTTACGCCGCTGATGACGCTCTACCTGACAGAAGAGACCGATCCCGGTGACGTGGCGGCCGGGTTCCGCGATGGCGTGTTGTCGGCCGTCAAGCTCTACCCGGCCGGCGCCACAACGAACTCCCAGAGTGGAGTGCGCGAGATCGAACGTGTATCCGGAACGCTCGAAAAAATGGCATCGATCGGAATGCCGCTGTGCATTCACGGCGAGGTCACGGATCCGGAGGTCGACATTTTCGATCGGGAAGCGGTGTTTATCGATCGCGTGCTTCTGCCGTTGCGGCAAAGACTGCCGGAATTGCGCATTGTTCTGGAGCATGTCACCACCGCCGCCGGGGTGGAATTCGTCACCGCCCACGCCCATGCAACCGCAGCGACCATCACGCCGCACCATCTGCTGATCAATCGCAACGCCATCCTCGCTGGCGGAATACGGCCGCACTATTACTGCTTGCCCGTGGCCAAGCGGGAAAGTCACCGCCTGGCCCTGCGCGGCGCGGCGGCATCGGGTGATCCTCGGTTCTTCCTGGGTACCGATTCCGCCCCGCACACCGATCCGCTGAAGGAGAGCGCCTGCGGGTGCGCCGGGATATTCTGCGCGCCAAACGCGATTGCATGCCTGGCGCAGGTTTTCGAAGAGGAAAACGCGTTGAACAATCTTGAGCAGTTCCTGTCTCTGAACGGCGCCGCATTCTACGGGCAGGCGCCGAACCCGGAGACCATCACATTGCACCGGCAGGCGGAACCGGTGTCGTTTCCCGACAAGGTGCAATGCGCGCAAGGGTCGGTTACCGTCTTTGATCCGTTGACCGCAATCCATTGGAGCATCAGGGCCGGCAACGGCGTGGCGGAGGAAGGCGAAGCCGCGGGCACAGGCGACAAGAAGTCGGGGCGCTGATGGTCGCGCGCGGCAATGCGACCGGCGGCGAAACGCCATTTGCGACAGCGCGGCCGAACAGCCGACGCCGGATCGGCCAAGGAGGAGTTTATGTCAAAGGCCTTTGCCTCTCAGGGTGACCTCAGCGAAAAGAAGACCAGCTTTACCGAGGTCGGGCGCGATGTCTGGGCCTTTACCGCGGAAGGCGATCCCAATTCCGGCGTCATAATCGGCGATGACGGCGTCATGGTCATCGAGGCGCAGGCGACGCCGCGGCTGGCAGGCAAGGTGATCGAAAAGATCCGGGAGGTTACCGACAAGCCGATCACACATCTTGTCCTCACGCATTATCACGCGGTTCGGGTGCTCGGTGCCGCCGCCTACAACGCACCGCAGATCATCATGTCCGACAAGACCC
The DNA here is from genome assembly GCA_965216515.1 of Afifellaceae bacterium. Classification (GTDB taxonomy): domain Bacteria; phylum Pseudomonadota; class Alphaproteobacteria; order Rhizobiales; family Afifellaceae; genus CAXMRP01. Next base: position 490,518 of record OZ244173.1, read on the forward strand.
GTGCCATGGTCGCGGAACGGGGGCAGGAGGACTGGGACAGCGAATTTCAACGCTTTCCCAGGTTGTTTGAAGGCCATGAAAGCATACCTGGCCTGACATGGCCGACAACGACCTTTTCCAATTCAATGACCGTGTTTCTGGGACAGCGAAAGGTTGAGATCAAACATCTCGGCCGGGCGCATACGGCGGGAGACTGTGTAATCTGGCTGCCCGACGAACAGGTGATGTTCACCGGCGATATCGTGGAATATCACTCCGCCTGCTATTGCGGCGACGGGCATTTTCAGGATTGGGGACCGACGCTGGATGCGGTGAAGGCTTACGATCCGCAATCGATCGCGCCGGGCCGCGGTGATGCGCTCATCGGTTCCGATATGGTGGATGCCGCGCTTGCGGCAACGCGTGATTTCATTGACAGCACCTATCGTCCGGTCGCCCGGGTGGCGGCGCGCGGTGGCCGGCTGAAAGACGCATGGGACGCCGTCAGGGAAACCTGCGACGCCAAATTCGGAGATTATGCGATCTACGAGCATTGTCTGCCGTTCAACGTCTCCCGCGCCTATGACGAGGCGCGCGGCATCGACACGCCGCGTATCTGGACCGCCGAACGCGATCTGGAGATGTGGAGCGCCCTTCAGGGGTGAGCGGCGAGATCGGCAGGTAGAAATGCTTCAGGATCGCTATTCCCTCGCATTCAGGCTCTATCCCTATGAGCGTTCGGCCGATCAGGATGCGGCTGCGCCGGTTCGCCACACCGTCGTGGTGATGGGAGGCGGCCCGATCGGTGTCGCCATGGCGCTGGACCTCGGGCTTCAGGGCATACCGGTTGTCGTGCTGGACGATCATGAAGGCATCGGCATGGGCAGCCGGGCGATCTGTTTTTCCAAACGATGCCTGGAGATCGCCGACCGGTATGGGTGCGGCGAGCCGATGCTGGACAAGGGGGTCGTGTGGAACCTCGGCAAGGTTTTTCACGGTCACCGCAAGATCTACGAATTCAATCTGTTGGCTGAGGAGGGGCACAAATATCCTGCCTTCATCAATCTCCAGCAGCCGTATTTTGAGAAGTTCATCGTCGAACGGGTCCGCGCTGCCCAGGCGGACGGGGCGCCGATCGAACTGCGCGGCGGCAACCGGGTGGATGCCGTCGATATCAGGGACGACCATGTCGGCCTGAGTGTCATGACGCCGGATGGCCCTTACAGGCTAGAAGCGGATTGGCTGATCGGATGCGACGGCGCAGGCTCGCCGCTGCGTTCCATGATGGGCCTGGAGTTCGAGGGGCGTATCTTTCAAGACAGCTTCCTGATCGCCGATATCAGGATGAAGGCCGATTTTCCCACCGAGCGCTGGTTCTGGTTCGAACCGCCGTTCCGTTCCGGCGCATCGACGCTTCTGCACAAACAGCCCGACGATGTGTGGCGGATCGATTTCCAGATCGGATGGGACGTCGACCGCGAGGAGGAATTGAAGGAAAAGAACATTCGCGCCCGGCTCGACGCGATGTTGGGGACAGAGGTCGAATACGAACTCGTCTGGTCCTCCATCTACACCTTCCAGTGCCGGCGCATGCGCAAGTTTCGCCACCGGCGCGTGATCTTCGCCGGTGATGCGGCCCACCAGGTCTCGCCGTTCGGTGCGCGCGGCGCCAATTCCGGCATCCAGGACATCGACAATCTGGGCTGGAAACTGGGATTTGTGATCAACGGCAAGGCGCCGGACGGCCTGCTGGATACCTATGATCTGGAACGCATCCACGGCGCCGATGAGAACATCCTCAACTCCACGCGGGCAACGGATTTCATCACCCCCAAGTCGAAGGCCAGTCAGATCTTCCGCAACGCCGTCCTGGATCTCGCAGAACACCATGCGTTCGCCCGGCCGCTTGTCAATTCCGGCCGGCTGTCGCTACCGTGCACCTATGATGGCTCGCCGCTCAACGGGCCCGACACATTGCCCGGCGGGCCATCGCGAACCCGCCCCGGCAGCCCCTGTCCGGACGCTCCCCTTGACGGGGGATTTCTGCTCGGCAGCCTCGGCGATGTCTTTGCCATCCTTGCGATCGACACCGAAGCGCCGTCGCGCCTTGACGAATCCGGCCTCACGGCGATCGGCATGCGCGTGACCGCCGCCGATGATCCGGAGGGTGGCCTTGCCAGACGATATTTGGGCGGTTCGAAATCGGCGGTTTACCTGATCCGGCCCGATCAGCATGTGGCCGCGCGATGGGAAAATTACGATGACGCCGCGGTTCGCGCCGCATTGCGCAAGGCATGCGGGAAGGAGTAGGGCATGGCCAACCTCAACACCAGTCCGAACATCGACGATCCTGACGACTTCTATGCCGGGCTGATTGGTGCCCATGAAGGCCTGTCCGATGAGGAAAGCGCGGCATTCAACGCGCGCCTGGTGCTGGTCCTGGCCAACCATATCGGCGACGGAGACGTCCTTGCACAAGCGCTTGTCGCGGCGGTACGGCCGGCAGGCGCCGAGGATCCCGAATGACGCCGCGTGAAGCCGGCGGGCGCCATCGCGCTGGGAGGTTTCCATGAGCGGGCAAACAGCACGCAACATTGTCCAACAGGCCGCGACGACCGGAACCGTTCCCGGTTACATGCCGGGATTCGGCAACGATCTTAAGACCGGGGCCTTGCCCGGCCCGCGTCCGCAGGCGATGAACAGCCCGCAAAACGCGCCTACGGGACGGTATTCGGAGCAGCGTTCCGGTACCGCATTCACCGCGCCCGGCCACCCGGTTCGTGCTTGGTTTGTTGTCTGGAGGAGATTGCCATGTATGTCGATTGCTTCGTCGTTCCTGTCCCGACCGCCAGGAAACAGGACTATATCCGCGCCTCGTGCCAGATTGCGGCGATATTGAAAGAACATGGCGCGCTTTCCGTCAGTGATTTCTGGGGCGATGACGTGCCGGCCGGCGAATCGACCTCGTTTGCCCGCGCGGTTCGACTGAAAGAGGACGAGACGGTTGCCATCGGTTGGAACGTGTATCCCGACCGCGCCACCCGCGACGCGTGCATGAAAGCCAGCATGGAAGACCCCCGGATGGACATTGCGTCGATGCCGTTCGACGGCCGGCGTGTGGTTTTTGGCGGGTTCAGCGCCATTGGCGAAACGGGATCCGCCGACGCCGACATTGGGCGGGAGAAATGAAACTATACAGCTACTGGCGATCCACGACATCGTATCGTGTGCGCATCGCCTTGGGTCTCAAGGGGCTCGGCTGGGAGACGATACCGGTGGACCTGGCCGCCGGTGCGCAATGTTTGCCCGCCTTTACCGCCATTAATCCCGGACAAGGCGTGCCGGCGCTCGTTCTGGATGACGGGACGGTGCTTGTGCAATCGATGGCGATCCTGGAATGGCTGGAGGAATGTTACCCCGATCCGCCCCTGCTTCCGCGCGCCCCGGTTGCCCGGGCGCGGGTTCGCGCCGCGGCGCTTTCCATCGCCACAGACATTCACCCCGTTAACAACACGCGGGTGATCGCCCGTCTCACGCAGATGGGCCACGGCCAATCGGAAACGGCCGATTGGATGCGCGAATGGATGGCCCGCGGGCTTTCGGCGTTTGCGGCCATGATCGCGCCGGATACCCCGTATTCGTTTGGCCGATCGCCCGATCTGGCTGACCTGTGCCTTGTGGCCCAGCTTTACAATGCCCACCGCTGGGGCCTTGATCTGACGCCGTTCGGCCGTTTGACCGCCATTGAGGCGCGGTGCATGGCCCTGCCGGCGTTTGAATCCGCCCGGCCGGAAAACCAACCCGATTCCGCATGACAGGGACCCCCATACCATGGCTGCGTTGAAGAGATCCTGGGTCGAAACGGCCAATGCGCCGCAGGGCGGATACCCGCTGAACAATCTGCCCTGCGGTGTCTTCTCGACTGGCGGCGGCAAGCGGCGCTGCGGAGTGGCGATCGGTGACCAGATCCTCGATCTCGACGCCCTCGAAAGCGCCGGGATGCTGACGTTTGAAGGCACGCTGCGCACGGCGGCCTGGAACGCCTTCATGGCCCTGGGCCCGGCGCACTGGTCGCGGCTTCGCGCGGAACTCACGGTGCTGCTCTCCGAAGGACACGACGGGGCGGGCGAACTGGCTGCATATCTGGTGCCGATGGCGGCATCGACCCTGCACATGCCGTTTGCCGTTTCCGAATTCACCGATTTCTACGCCAGCCGGCATCATGCCCGGAACGTCGGAACAATGTTTCGCGGGCCGGAAAACGCGTTGCCGCCAAACTGGCTGCACATCCCGATCGGGTACAACGGCCGCGCCTCCTCCGTCATTGTCTCCGGGACGCCGGTCTACCGGCCCTGCGGTCAGCTCAAGGGGCCCGATGATCCCGCACCCGAATTCGGACCATGCCGGCGATTCGATATCGAGCTTGAGATGGGCGCCATCGTCGGCCAACCGTCCGGTGGTCCGATTTCCGTGGCCCAAGCGTTTGAAAACATCTTCGGCTACGTGCTTTTGAACGACTGGTCGGCCCGCGATATACAGGCTTGGGAATACCAACCGCTCGGGCCTTTTCAGTCCAAGGCGACGGCGACCACGATCAGCCCATGGATCGTGACTGCCGCCGCGCTGGAGCCGTTTCGCACCTCAACGCCGACGCGCGAACGACCGCTTCTGCCCTATCTCCGCGAACCGGGTCCGATGCTCTACGATATCCGGCTTCAGGCCGGTCTCACCCCCCCGGGCGGATCTGAAACGGTCATCGCCCGCACCAACTACCGGGAGATGTACTATTCGGCGGCCCAGCAGCTTGCCCACCACACCAGCAGCGGCTGCCCGATGCGGGTGGGCGATCTATTGGGCTCCGGCACGATTTCCGGACCGGAACGTGAAAACCGCGGATCGCTTCTGGAGCTGAGTTGGGGTGGCAGGGAGCCGTTGCGGATCGCAGGTGGCTCCCGCACGTTCATAGAGGACGGCGACACGCTGGTTTTGCGTGGCCATGCCCGCGGCGAGGGTTATCGCATCGGTTTCGGGGCGTGCGTCGGTCAGGTATTGCCGGCGAGCGAACGCCAAACGCCTTGATGCGGCGTGGCGATACCGGGCGGCCGGATCACAGAAGGATAGCGCGCCGGTTGTCCGCCAGGTCGGCGCCATGGCGGCCTATGAGGCGCAATGAACGCATGTCTCGGCCATCGGATCGATGGCGATCCGGCCATCGGGCAGCGGTTCGCCACAGTTTGTGCATTCACCATATTCTCCGGCATCGAGCCGTCGCAGCGCCTGCTCGATGCGCACCAGGTCGCGCCGTCGCGCCGTTTCCTGGGCATTGGCCATGGCCTGTTGCTGCATGGCATCCATTCGCGAAAGCCGCCCGACGGCCTGCTGGTCCAGTTTGACCGCGTCCCGGTCGCCCGCCGTGGCCGCCGATTCCGCCAACAGTGTTTCGCGAAGCGCCAGCAGCTTCCCGCGGATTTCGGTGTCTTTACCGGTCATGGCCGCACCTTAGCACGGCACCGACCCGATGGTGGAAGTGGCGGGCCGATCCCGGTACATGTCGGTTTCTGGAACTGGAATATGATTCGGTGAAATCGCGATGTTGTTGCTCGTTGTCGGTCTGTTGCTGTTCCTGGGCGTTCATTCGATCCGTATCATGGCGGATGAGTGGCGCACCCAGGTGATCGCCCGCGGCGGTGAAAAACGATACAAGGGCATCTACGCCCTGATGTCCGTTGTCGGCCTTGTCCTGATCGTCGTCGGTTACGGTCTGGCGCGGAATGCCCCGGTGCTGCTTTGGTCGCCGCCCAATTGGACCATCCATACAAATTGGCTGATCACCTTTGTGGCCTTCATCATCTTTTCGCTTGCCAACAGGCCGGGCGGCCCGCTCAAGGTGGCGCTTCGGCATCCCATGGTGATCGCCGTTTCCTTGTGGGCGTTCGGTCATCTGTTGGCCAACGGTACCTTGGCCGACCTTCTGTTGTTCGGCGGCTTTCTGGGCTGGTCGCTTCTAGCCTGGCGGGCCGCATTGTCCCGCGACAGGGCCGCCGGCACCGTGCCGGTGCCGGGTCCCTGGTCCCGCGATATCGGCCCGGCCATTGCCGGTGTGGCGCTGTGGCTGCTGTTTTTCTACTTTGCCCACGAATGGCTTTTCGGCGTTAGTCCCCGGGGGTAGATTGCCAGCACCTGCCGCCGGTATCCCCGTATCGACCGCAGGGTGCTGAGCGCGGCAAAATCCGCTGCCGATCCGTTGCGCCGGACGGGTAAAGCCGATAGGGTCCGCGCCGCAATCGAACCGGCAATCGCGCGGCGCGGCACAATGCCCGCCGACCAGATTTCTCCATGCGGCGCGAAACCGCGTACCGCGACAACCAGGCACCGAAATCGCCGCCCATGGCCCAAGACGACAACACCTCCGATCAGTTTATTCGCGAAGTTGACGAAGAACTGCGCCGCGACCAGATCGCCGATATTTGGAAGCGGTACGGCCGCTATATAATCGCCGCGTGCGTGCTCGTGGTTGCAATAACCGCCGGTTTCCGCGGCTACGACTGGTGGCAGGCCAAAACGGCTGCCGAGCGGGGCGATGCCTACCTCGATGCGCTGGAGGCCCGCGAACAGGGCAACAGACAGGCGGCTGAGGAATTGTTGTCGGGTCTCGCCGAAACCGGTGGCGGCTATGGCGTTCTGGCCCGGTTTCAAAAAGCGGCCGCCGATCTCGATGCCGGCGATCCTCTGGCGGCGATTGCCGGCTATGACGCGCTCGCCGCCGACACCGCCGTGGAGGCAAACCTGCGTGATCTTGCCCGCCTGCGCGGGGCGCTCGTCGCCCTCGACCGCGGCGATGGCGCCGGTGCCGCAACACGGGTGGAGGAACTGGCCGTTGTCGGCAACCCGTGGCGCCACGCTGCGCGCGAGATATTGGGCACGATCGCCTACACCGACAAACGGCTGGATGAAGCCCGCGACCTGTTCGCGCAGATTCAAAGCGATGCCGAGGCGCCGTCCGGCTTGCGTGATCGGGCCAACGTCATGATTTCGCTGATCGATGGTATGCTGGCACCGGAATCCGAGGTCACACAATAGCCCGATTGTGGGCATTGACCATCCCTGTTCGGCGAGCGGGACATATCGGCCGGCTTCGGCATCCGTTGCAGAGTCCCTCCCGTGGAAGGATTTGATCGTATGACACGATTTTCAGGCGCACCCACCGCAATTGCTTTGGCACTGACCGCGACGCTCCTTGCCGGTTGCCTGTCGGTTCCCACTTCGATCTCCGATGTCATTCCGTTTGGAAATCGCAAGGAAGAGATCGTACCGGGCGAACGGCGCCCGGCGCTTCCCTCCGCGGTCGATGACGTGGCCGGCGGCACCGCGTCGATCGGGCCGGCGAAATCGCTGTCCGACTGGTCCCAGCCCGGCGGCAATGCGGCCAATGCGCCCGGTCATGTGGCTTTGGCGGCCGGTGGCAATTCCTCGGTGTTCCGGGCGCGTGTTCTGGATGGCGGCAAAAAGGCCGTGCGTGCGTCCGCGCCGCCGCTCGTCCATGGCGGCCAGATATTCGTCTACAGCGCCACCGGAACCGTTTCCGGCCTGTCCGGCGGCGGCGGTCGTTCGTGGTCGGTATCGCTGAAACCCGAAAAGGAAAAGAGCGCCGTGCCCGGTGGCGGCATCGCGGCATCCGGCGGCACGATTTTCGCGGCGACCGGTTATGGCGAGCTCGCCGCCCTGGCTGCCGCCAACGGTGGAAAGATCTGGTCCTATGACCTCGGCGCGCCGGCCCGTTCCGCACCCACGGCGGCGGGCGGCAAGGTTTATGTTGTGACGGTCACCAACGTGTTGCATGCCGTCGACATTGCCGATGGAACCCAAAGCTGGACCTATCCCGGAATTCCTGAAATGGCTGGAGTGCTGTCCGGCGCCAGCCCCGCTGTCGCCGGCAACACGGTCGTGGTTCCCTATTCATCGGGTGAAGTCACGGCATTCAGCGCCGGCGATGGCTCGCTGAAATGGGCCGACGCCGTCATCAGGGCCAGCCGCACCCGCGCCATATCGGGATTGACGGATGTCGCGGCGAGCCCTGTCATTGTCGATGGCGTGGTGTTCGCGACTGGCGTTGCCGGCCGCACCATCGCCGTCAAATTGGCCAGCGGCGAGCGGATTTGGGAGAAAAACATCGGCAGCGCGGCGACACCGGCCGTTTCAGGCAATGCGGTGTTCCTGATCGACCTCGATGACAACATGGTTGCCCTGGACCGCCGCAACGGCAATGTGCTCTGGCGTACGGCGCTGCCGGTCATCCGCAAGAAGCGGTTTCATTCCACATGGACCGGCCCGACTCTGGCCGGCGGATCCCTGTGGGCCGTTTCCAATGACAAGCAGCTTCTGGCCGTCGATCCGGCGACAGGGCAGTTGCTTGGCGAACGCCGGTTGCAGGCCGCCGCCTATCAGAAGCCGATCGCCGTTGCCGGCCGGCTTTATGTGCTGTCGGGCGACGGGGCGCTTACCGCCTATCAATAATCCGCACCGGCTGGCCGCGGCCGCTGGACAGGCGGATCCGCGGACCTAACGGTATCGGGGTCTGGGACCTTTGACGTGACCTTCACAATTGCCATTGTCGGCCGACCCAATGTCGGCAAGTCGACGCTGTTCAATCGCCTCGTCGGCCAGCGGCTGGCGTTGGTCGACAACCGCCCCGGCGTGACCCGTGACCGCCGCCAGGGCGAGGGTCGGCTGGGCGAACTGAAGTTCACCGTCATGGATACGGCCGGCTACGAGGATGTCCGCGACAACAGCCTGGAAGCCCGCATGCGCCGCCAATCCGAAGCGGCAATCGCCGACGCCGATCTGTGCCTCTTGGTGATCGATGCCCGCACCGGCCTGGTGCCTGCTGACAAGGCGTTTGCGGCGCTTGTCCGGGCTTCTGGCAAACCGGTCGTTCTGGTGGCCAACAAGGCGGAGGGCCGGGCGGCCGAGACCGGTATTCTGGAATCCTACGCACTCGGCCTTGGCGACCCGATCGCGATTTCCGCCGAACACGGAACGGGCATGGCGGATCTCTACCAGGTGATTGCCGCGGCGATTGCCGGCGCCGCCGCGCTGCCCGCTGCTGGCGATACTGGCGATTCTGGCGATTCTGGCGATACCGGCGATTCTGGCGGGCCGGAAACCGAAGGTGACGCCGACGGTCCGCCCGGGCGGCAAAAGCCGATCCGCATCGCCATCGTCGGCCGGCCCAATGCCGGAAAATCGACATTGATCAACAAAATGATCGGTCAGGAGCGGCTCCTGACAGGTCCGGAAGCTGGGATCACCCGCGATGCCATTTCCGTCGACTGGACATGGCGGGACGGGTCCTTCCGCCTTTTCGACACCGCCGGCCTGCGCCGCAAGGCGCGGGTTCGCGACAAGTTGGAAAAATTGTCTGTCGCCGACGCCCTGCGCGCCATCAGATTTGCCGAAGTGGTTATCCTCGTGCTGGATGTCTCCGCGCCGCTCGAAAAACAGGACCTGCAGATCGCCGATCTCGTTGCCGAGGAAGGGCGCGCGCTTGTACTCGCCTTAAACAAATGGGATCTGGCGACCGGTGGCGATGCCCGGCTGAAGGAAATCCGTGCCGATCTTGCCGAAACCCTGCAACAGGTGCGTGGCGTTGCGCTGGTTCCGGTTTCTGCATTGACGGGGCAAGGCCTCGATCGGCTGATGCAGACGGTAATGGCGGCCCACGACACCTGGAATCGGCGCTTGCCGACGGCCGGGCTCAATCGCTGGCTGGCGGAGATGGTCGCCCGCCATCCGCCGCCTGCGGCCTCCGGCCGCCGTATCCGGCTAAAATATGTCAGTCAGACCGCGACCCGTCCGCCCACCTTCTATCTCGCCTGCTCCCGCCCGGATGCCCTTCCCGACGCCTACCGCCGGTACCTTGTCAATTCGTTGCGCGAGACGTTCGATCTCCAGGGTGTGCCGATCCGTCTGATGCTGCGCAAGCGCCAAAACCCTTACGCATCGCGTGGCCGCAAGGCCGGATGAGCAATCACCGAATCCGGGCCGGAGCGCGAAAATCACGCCATGTCCTGCTCGGAAGATCGAATATCTGACCGGTCCGGTCGAATTCCGCTCCCGCCATGGCGACCAGATGCGGTGCCAGCGTGGAAGGGTGCGCGACCGAGGCCGGAGTTTCCCCGGGCCGCGCCTGAGCGCGGAGCGCGGTGCGCAACGGGCCGGGCTCCACCAGCGATACCCGGATACCGGTCTTGATCACTTCCGCCGCATAGGTTCGGGCGAGCGCATCAAGCGCTGCCTTGGACGCCGAATAGGCGCTCCAGAAAGGCCGGCATTTGCTCGCCGCGCCCGACGAAATGAAGATCACCCGCCCGGCATCCGATTGACGCAGCAAGGGATCCAGCGCCCGGATCAACCGCCAGTTGGCCGTCACGTTGACAGCCAATACATCCTCCCAGACATCGGGCGGGATGTGACCGGTTGGCGACAACTGGCCGAGGATACCGGCATTGCCGAGCAGGACATCCAGCCGGCCCCACCGTTCGAAAATCCTGGCCCCCAGCCGGTCGATTGCCGGCATGTCTTTCAGGTCGATCGGCACCAGTGTCGCCGAACCGCCGCCGGCCCGGATTTCGTCGTCGAGCTCCTCCAGCCCGCCCACCGTTCGTGCCACGGCGACGACATGGGCGCCGGCCCGGGCAAAGGCCAGTGCGGCGTGATAGCCGATGCCCCGTGAGGCGCCGGTGACAACGGCAATGCGGCCATCCAGTACTGTATCACTCATTGCAATCTCGTCGGGCGGGCGGGAAACGGCTTTCCCGAACGTCTAGCCGGTTTCGGCAAGCAGGCTGAGTTGGCGCACTTCGGCCGGTCCGTGGTGGTCGGTGAGTCGGGTCGGATAGTCGCCGGTGAAGCAGGCATCGCAAAATTGGGGATATTGATGATCGCGAAACGCCTCGCCAACGGCCCGGTAGAGGCCATCGATGGAGAGGAACGCCAGGCTGTCGACCCCGATGCTGGCCGCCATCTGTTCCGGTGTTTGGGTGGAGGCCATGAGCTTCGCCCGTTCCGGCGTGTCGACCCCGTAAAAACACGGATCGGTCGTCGGCGGGCTGGCGATCCGCATATGAACCTCGCTGGCGCCGGCGTCGCGCACCATTTCGACGATTTTCGTGGATGTTGTGCCGCGTACGATGGAGTCGTCCACCAGGACCACACGCTTGTTCCTTAGGATCGCCGAATTGGCGTTGTGCTTCAGCTTCACACCCATGTGCCGGATGGCATCGCTCGGTTCAATAAATGTACGCCCGACATAATGATTGCGGATAATGCCGAGGTCGAAGGGCAGGCCGGTTGCCTGGGCAAATCCGATTGCCGCCGGCGTGCCGCTGTCCGGCACGGGCACGACGAGATCGGCGGCGGCCGGTGCTTCCTTTGCAAGTTCCGCGCCGATGCGCTTGCGTGTCTCGTACACGCTCGCCGCGCCGATGATGGAGTCCGGCCGGGCGAAATAGACATGTTCGAAAATGCAGAACCGCGAGCGCGCGGCGACGAAAGGCTTGCGCGTGTCCAGCCCCTCATCCGTGACAATCACCATCTCGCCGGGTTCGATCTCCCGCACCAGGCTGGCGCCGATGATATCGAGCGCGCAGGTTTCCGATGCCAGCACGGGTGCGCCATCAAGATCGCCGAGCACCAGCGGCCGAACGCCGAGCGGATCGCGGCAGCCGATCAGTTTCTTTTCCGACAGCGCCACCAGGGAATAGGCGCCTTCGACCTGGGACAGGGCGTCGGTCAGCCGGTTGATCAGGTTGCCGCGATCGCTTGTTGCTGTCAGGTGGATCAGTGTTTCGGTATCCGAGGTCGACTGGAAGATCGAGCCGCGCTGTTGCAGCCGGCGCTGAAGCGTGCGGGCGTTGGTCAGATTGCCATTGTGGGCGACCGCGAAGCCGCCGGCGGCAAATTCCGCAAACATCGGCTGGACGTTGCGAAGCACCGGCGCACCCGATGTGGAATAGCGGTTGTGGCCGATGGCCCGGTCGCCCTTCAGACGGGCGATCACGCTCGGCCGGGTAAACTTGTCGCCAACGAGACCGATATGCCGTTCGATGAAAAACTGGCTGCCGTCAAAGCTGACGACGCCGGCAGATTCCTGTCCGCGGTGTTGCAGCGCATGCAGGCCCAGTGCCGTCAAAGTCGCCGCATCGGGATGGCCGAATATGCCGAAAACCCCGCATTCGTCATGAAATCCGCTGCGGTCCGTCATGATTGGGTTCCGTGGGTTTACTGGCCGGTGTTGTTGAGGACTTGCCGCGCCAGCGCGTTCTGGTCGCCCGGCTGATAGGTCCTGGAAGATCGGTCGGCGTCCGCGGCGCGGTCTGCGTCATCTTGCCGGAACCGTTCCATGATTTCCGCTTCGGGATCTTCCGGCAGGGCATTGATGATGTCGCTGCCGATGGCGTCGAGCCAGGGTTTGGACTTCGCCTGGGCAATCCAGACCGGCTGCTTGTCCTCCGCCATGAAGAAATTGAGGAACAAGACGCCGATCACCACCAGGATCACGCCGCGCCCGACCCCGAACAGGAATCCCAGCGTCCGATCGAGCGGACCGGCCTTGGAATCGAGGATGAAATCGGAAATCCGCATGGTGATGATGGACACGACGATCAGCGTTGCAAAGAAAATGCCGACGACCGTCACACCCAGCGCGACCGTATCGTCGCTGATATAGCGCTGTGCGTAGGGCAATACCGGTTCCCAGAAGAAATAGGCCGCCGCCGCCGCCGCGATCCACGATGCGATGGAAAACACCTCGCGCGTGAAACCCCGGATCATCGCCAGGCCCGCCGATACCAGAACCACGAAGATCAAAATGCCGTCGAGAATGGTCATGTCGTTCGGGCGCCTCCGCCCATCCCAGTCCATTGGCCGCCAAACGGCCGTGTTGCGGTCCTCCGGCCCCGCTCCCCCGCGATCGCGGCGCGCGGATCCGAATCACGTGGGGCGACCGTTTTCGGTTTCCAATGCCCCGGCAAAATACGCAACAAGATCACCAAGCCTGCCGATCGGCGTTTGCTCAACGTCCGGTGCATCGCCATCGCCGCTGCCGGCGGGGAGCACTGCACCGGTGAACCCGAGCTTCTTCGCCTCCCTCAGGCGTGTCTCCGTCCGCGGCACTGGCCGAACAGCGCCGGACAGGCTTATTTCGCCGAAATATACCGTCTCGGCAGGTGCCGCAACCCCGCTTCGCGCAGAGATCAGGGCGGCGGCGACCGCAAGATCGGCCGCCGGTTCGGAAAGGCGCATGCCACCGGCAATATTGAGATAGACATCGGCCGAACCGAAACGCAGCCCGCAACGCGATTCAAGCACAGCCAGGATCATCGACAACCGTCCGGAATCCCAGCCCACGACGGCGCGGCGCGGTGTCCCGAGCGCCGATTCGGCCACCAGCGCCTGCACCTCGACCAGTATCGGCCGCGATCCCTCCAGCGAGGCCAGAACCGCCGAACCGGGGCTCTGGCCGGTCCGGTCGCCGATAAACAGCTCCGAAGGGCTTTCGACTTCCACGAGCCCACCCCCCGTCATCTCGAAGAGGCCGATCTCTCCGACCGGCCCGAACCGGTTTTTCACGGTTCGCAGAATACGGTACTGGTGGCCGCTGTCGCCTTCGAAATACAGCACCGCATCAACCATGTGTTCGACCACGCGCGGCCCGGCGATCTGACCGTCCTTGGTCACATGACCGACCAGAACGACGACCGTACCGGTCGCCTTGGCATGGCGGATCAGCGCCTGCGTGGCCGTGCGGACCTGGGTCACGGTGCCCGGTGCGCTTTCGGCGAGATCGCTCCACAGCGTCTGGATGGAATCGATAACGATCAGATCCGCGTGGCCGGCTGATTTGACGCTCGCCAGAATGTCTTCAACGCGCGTTTCGGCGACCAGCTTCACCGGAGCGTCACGCAGTTCCAGCCGTTCGGCGCGCATGCGCACCTGCTCAACGGCTTCCTCGCCCGAAACATAGACGACCTTGGCCCCCTTGCGTGCGGTCAGTGCGGCGATTTGCAGCAACAGCGTCGACTTGCCGATACCGGGATCGCCGCCGATCAGAAGCGCTGACCCCGCGACAAAGCCGCCGCCGATGACATGATCGAATTCGGCGATACCCGCCGCCAGTCGCGCCACGGCTTCGGTCGGGCCTGACAGGGACAGAAGCTCGCGCGCGGTGCCGCGCCCGAGCGCCGATTTTCCCGGCGCCTGGCCGGCCGCCTCCTCCTGCAGCGTGTTCCAGGCGTTGCAGGCTTCGCAGCGGCCTTGCCATTTTGCCGCGATCGCACCGCAATTGCTGCACACATAGGTCGCCCGCGCCCTGTTCATACCGGTTCCCCGCCGGTTTGCGTTTCGCCGGCATCGGCCATGGTCTGCGCGCCGTCGAACACCTCACGCGTTGCGCGGTTGCTGAGCCGGGTCAGCATCTCGTATCCGATCGTGCCGGCATGGTCGGCGACGGCGTCGATCGCGATCGTCGGACCGAAAAGCTCCGCATAAACGCCGCGCCGGGCAATGCCCGGGGGAAGGTCTGTAACGTCGACGGCGATCAGATCCATCGACACGCGCCCGGCAAGCGGCGCAACGTGACCGTCGATCGCCACGCCGGCCCCGGGTCGCCTGTCGCCGGATCCGGCCGCGCGCAGGTAGCCATCCGCATAACCGGCCCCGAGAATTGCGATCCTGCTGTCGCGGCGAAGGGTCAGTTCGCCGCCATAGCCGACCGTTTCGCCGGCGCCGACTGTCCGCACCTGCAGGATCCGGGCCAGCGCGGTCACCACCGGTTGCATTGCTGCATCCGGATGTGAAGCGCCGCCATAGAGCGCGATGCCGGGTCGCACGAGGTCGTGATGGGTCGCCCGGTCCAGGAAAATACCGGCGGAATTGGCCAGCGAGCCGGGCAGGGCGGGGCACCGGTCCCGCAGTTTTGAAAACCGTGACAATTGCGCGGCATTGAGCGGGTGGTCGGGCGTATCGGCACAAGCCAGGTGGCTCATCAGGAGGCAAAGCCCCGCGGCTTCGGCGATGGCCGCGAGGCTGCCGGCAGATATCAGCCCGTCGAACTCTGCAAGCGACAGCCCGAGCCGGTTCATCCCTGTGTCGACATGCAGACCGGCCGGCAGGGCGTATCCGTCCTTTGCGCCGCCGTGCCGGCGAACGCCGATCCATTCATCCAGCTCATCACGATTGCCCAAAATCGGGCGCAGGCGGTGCCGGCGATAGGCGTCAGTCGGCCCGACAAGGCCGTCCAGCACATAAATGTCGGCGTCCGCCGCGCATGCCCGGACCCGGATAGCCTCCTCAAGGGTGGCGACGAAGAAAACCGAACAGCCTGTGTCAGCCAGCGCCGGCACGGCGACGTCGAGGCCGAGGCCGTACGCATCGGCCTTGACCACCGCTGCACAGGCCGCCGGCGCGGCCCTGCGGGCCAATCGCCGCCAATTGGCCGTCAGCGCCGCCCGGTCGATCCTGAGGCGCAAGGGTGCCGGATCATTCATCCGCGCTCAGTCCAGGCGCCGGCTCCGGCCGCATCACGCATAACGATCGGGTGTCCGGTCGGGGCGGGCGATGGAGGTAAAGCGCGTGACATCGGCGTCGAATTGCAACTCGATCGTGCCGGTCGGCCCGTGGCGCTGCTTGCCGATGATGACTTCGGCGCGCCCGGTCAACGCCTCCATTTCCGCCTGCCACTTGAAGAACTCCTCGGTGCCCTCCTTGGGCTTGCGGTTCTTCAGGTAATATTCTTCGCGGAAAATGAACGCCACGACATCGGCATCCTGCTCAATGGAACCCGATTCCCGCAGGTCCGACAGTTGCGGGCGTTTGTCGTCGCGCGATTCCACCTGCCGGGAAAGTTGCGAGAGCGCCAGAATCGGAACTTGAAGTTCTTTCGCCAACGCCTTGAGATTGGTTGTTATTTCAGTAATTTCCTGCACCCGGCTCTCGGAACTGCGCCGGCTCGTCCCCGTGACCAGTTGCAGATAGTCGACGATCAGCAGGTCAAGCCCCCGCTGCCGTTTCAACCGCCGCGCGCGGGCCGCAAGCTGGGCCACGGAGATACCGCCGGTCTGATCGATGTAGAGCGGGATCTTCTGGATTTCCTGGGCCACTTCGACGATCTTGTCGAACTGGTCTTCCTGGATGGCGCCGCGGCGGATTTCCGATGAGGGCACACCGGATTGCTCCGCGATGATGCGGGTGGCGAGTTGCTCTGACGACATTTCCAGCGAGTAGAACCCGACGATGCCCCCGTCGACGGTTTTGATGGTCCCGTCTGCCGCCTGCTCGCCGCGCCAGGCCTTGGCGACATTGTAGGCGATATTTGTGGCAAGCGACGTTTTGCCCATGCCCGGCCGCGCCGCCAGGATCACAAGGTCGGAGTTTTGCAGACCGCCCATCAATCGGTCCATGTCGTAAAGGCCGGTGGCCAGGCCTGAAAGATGGCCGTCGCGCTGATAGGCGGCGGCGGCCATGTCGATTGCCGATTTCAGTGCCGAGGTAAAATCGTGAAAGCCGCTGTCGAAGCGGCCGGTTTCCGCCAGTTCGTAGAGCCGCCGCTCCGCATCCTCGATCTGCGCCCGCGGTCCCATGTCGACCGGTGCGTCGTAGGCGATGTTGACCATGTCCTCGCCGATTGTGACCAGCGACCGGCGGATGGCGAGGTCATAGATCGTGCGCCCGTAATCCTCCGCATTGATGATTGTCGCCGCTTCATAGGCAAGACGGGTCAGATACTCGCCGACCGTGATGTCGCCGACCCGTTCATCCTCCTGCAGAAAGCTCTTGATTGTCCGCGGATCGGCGATCTTGCCCATGCGTATGAGCTGGCTGGTCTTCTCGAAGATCGACTGGTGCAGCGGATCGAAGAAATGCGCCGGCGCGAGAAAATCGGAAACCCGGAAATAGGCTTCGTTGTTGATCAGGATCGCCCCGAGCAACGCCTGCTCCAGTTCGATATTGTGCGGGCTCTGGCGGTGGCCGCCGGGCGTTTCAGCAATCCCGCCGGGGGAAGGAAGTTCAGCCAGGGAATCGGCAAAGGTCATGGAGTCGTCTCAAATTGGCCTTTCGGTTTACGCGGCTGTTTGTCCGCTGAACAGCAATCAGAACGCGTCTGCGGCCTGCGTTCCCGCTATCCATGCTTATCCACCGCCAATCTGCGCCACCTGACAAGAATGGCCCTGCCCAGCGATTTTGACTTGACTGGTGCGAAGCGGCGAATCACAGGCAAGTGTGCCACAGATCGGGCAGGTGCGGGCCGGTCTTCGCCGGCGCGGCTTCCGCCATTACTGGCTTGGCATCGCCCATACCGGTATCCGGACCCGCTTCCGACCCGCATCCGACCCGCAACCGACCTGGACCCGGAAACAAAAGGCGCCCCGCAAGCGGAGCGCCCTGGGAAACCCTGTCCCGGAAAAGCCGGCCCGTGGAACCGGGGCACGGCGTGCGGTTGAAAGCGTTTCCTGACCGCACGACGCCCGGGCGCGCATCCCTGACCTGGCGGGGTCAGCCCTTTTGCGCCGTCTCCGGTTCGTCGGATCCGGTCTCGGCATCTGCGCTGTCGCCGCCGGTGGACGTATCGGCGGCGTCCGCGCTTTCAGGCTGCTCGCTCTCCGAAAGGGCCTCGGCGACGGCCTCCGCGGTTTCGACATCTTCAAAGATCTCTTCCAGATCCGGTGTCTCTTCGCCGCCGTCCTCCGCCTCGCTGTCGTCGGCGAACTGGTCGGGTGTCGTCAGGTCTTCGCCACGGGCCTGCCGTTCGGCTTCGTCCGTGGACCGGGCGACATTGATGGACACAGGCACCTCGACTTCCGGATGCAGCGCGATCAGGATTTCGTGCAGACCGATGGTCTTGATCGGCCGGTTGAGCCGCACCTGGCTGCGCTCGATGGAAAAGCCGCCTTCGGCCAGAAGCTCCGCGACATCGCGCGGCGCCACCGAACCGTAGAGTTGGCCGGTTTCCCCCGCCTGGCGAATGGCGACGAACTGTTCGCCGGACAGCTTTTCCCCGACGGCCGCGGCCTCGTTTCGGGCTTCCAGGTTGCGCGCTTCCAGATGCGCCTTTTCATTTTCAAAGCGGGCCTTGTTCGCCTCGTTGGCCCGAAGCGCCTTGCCTTTGGGCAGGAGGAAATTACGGGCATAGCCGTTTTTGACCGTGACCACGTCGCCCATTTGACCGAGCCTGGCCACCCGTTCCAGTAAAATGACTTCCATTGTCGTTCTCCTTGCTGTCCCGTGCCGGCAACGGTTGCCGGTCCGGTTAGGGAAGGTCGGTTCCCTCCCAGCCCGATTTCCGGATTTGCCCTATTTCACCACATAGGGCAGCAGGCCCAGATAGCGCGCCCGCTTGATGGCGCGAGCCAGTTCCCGCTGTTTTTTTGACGACACCGCCGTGATCCGCGACGGCACAATCTTGCCGCGCTCCGAAACATAGCGCTCCAGCAGCTTGACGTCCTTGTAATCGATTTTCGGTGCGGCATCGCCGGAAAACGGGCAGGTCTTGCGCCGCCGGTGAAACGGGCGCCGCGTCGGAAGTTGGGATATGTCAACCATTGCTGCTACCTCCGCCGGAACCCGCCGATTGCGTGCGGTCCCCTGAATCCTCGTCGCGCCGCCGTTCGCGCTCACGCCGGCGCCGCTCGTCGCGTTCCTTTTTCTGCATCTGAGCGGACGGCTCTTCGTCCAGCTCGTCAACCCGGATGGTCAGAAAGCGCAGAATGTCCTCGTTGATCCGCATTTGCCGTTCCATCTCCGCAACCGCCTCGTGCGGTGCATCGATGTTCATCAATGTGTAGTGGGCCTTGCGATTCTTGCGGATACGGAACGCGATATTTTTCAGGCCCCAATATTCGGTCTTGCCGACACTGCCGGAACCGCTTTCGATCACGTCCTTGTACTGGCTCACCAATTCGTCCACGCGCTGGGCGGAGACGTCCTGACGGGTCAGAAACACATGTTCATAAAATGCCATATGGTCGCCTTTCATTTTGCGTGACCTGCCGGCGCGGAGCCTCGTCGACCTTCGCCCCGCGATCGGGACGCGGGATTGAAAGGCATGGACGGTCTGTCAGAGCGGAGACACGGGAAGCCGGATCACGTATCGACCCTGCCGGCTGTTTCAAGGAAACACTCCAATGAAACGGTCGGCCTTCCGTTCAGCCCCCGGCCGAAGCCGGTCACGGAGCGGCTATATACGCCAAATGGCGCCAAACGCAAGCGCATGCGGCCGATCTTCGCCGCGCTGGCCGGTCTGGAGACATTCGCCGGGGGCTTGATTTTCGATTCCCCGTTCCAATCTTGACTTGAACCGGCACCCGTGGTTCCTCCGCCGCGCAAACCGGCGGCGCGGAAATCCCGTCCGCCCCGACAACAAATTACCGGGTGGCGCGGTGAAACCATCATGACCGATTCGACCAGTGCATTTGTCTTTCCCGGCCAGGGCAGCCAGGCCGTTGGCATGGGTGTTGGTCTGGCCGACGCATTCCCCGAAGCCCGCGCCGTTTTCGATGAGGTGGACGAGGCGCTGGACGAGCCGCTTTCGCAAATCATGCGGGAAGGGCCCGAGGCGGATCTGACGCTCACCCGCAACGCCCAGCCGGCGTTGATGGCGGTTTCGATCGCCACGCTGCGCGCCCTGGAAACCCGTGGTGTCAACGTCGCCGATCATGCCGCCTGTGTGGCCGGTCATTCGTTGGGCGAATATTCCGCTCTTACCGCCGCCGGTGCGCTGGATGTGGGCACCGCCGCGCGGCTGCTGCGTATCCGCGGCGACGCCATGCAGGACGCCGTTGCCGTCGGCGAAGGGGCGATGGCGGCGATCCTGGGTCTTGAACTGGACGATGTGATTGAAATTGCCGAAAGCGCCGGCCAGGGTGAAGTCTGCGCGGCCGCCAACGACAACGCGCCTGGTCAGGTTGTGGTCTCCGGCGTCAGGGCGGCCGTTGAACGGGCAACCGACATTGCCCGGGCGCGTGGCGCGCGGCGGGCGATTCTGCTGCCGGTGAGCGCGCCGTTCCATTGCGGTCTGATGGCGCCGGCCGCGGAGACCATGGCCGACGCCCTGGCCGCAACGGCCATTGAGGCGCCGGTCGTGCCCGTCATTTCCAATGTGGCGGCTGAACCTGTTACCGAACCGGCGGTCATCCGCCAGCGCCTGGTGGAGCAGGTGACCGGCATGGTGCGTTGGCGCGAATCGGTATTGTGGATGGCGCAGAACAACATCACCCGTCTTGTGGAGATCGGCGCCGGCAAGGTGCTTTCCGGCCTCACCCGGCGGATCGACAGAAACCTGGAATCGGCCAACGCCGGCACCCCGGATGATATCGACAGGATCGCCGCGCTGCTGCGCAGCTAGGGCCGGTGCCCGGATACGGATGTTGGCGGCCGGACGCGTGCGCAAGCCCCCGATCGGATTGGAAAGGAATGCCCGATGTTTGATCTGACCGGCCGCAAGGCCCTTGTTACCGGCGCATCCGGGGGAATCGGCGGTGCGATTGCCCGGGCGCTCCACCGCCAGGGCGCCACGATAGCCCTTTCCGGTACCCGCCAGGATGCGCTGGCCGATCTTGCCGCCGACCTTGGCGAACGAGTTCATGTCTGCCCGGCCGACCTTGCCGATGCGCAAAGCGTCGACGATCTTGTTCCGCAGGCCGAGGAGGCCATGGGCGGTATCGACATTCTCGTCAACAATGCCGGGCTCACGCGCGACGGATTGTCCATGCGGATGGCCGACGCCGACTGGGACATCGTAATTCGCGTCAACCTGGAGGCTGCTTTTCGCCTTTCGCGCGCGGCACTTCGTTCAATGATGCGCCAGCGTTTCGGCAGGCTGATCGGGATTACATCCGTCGTTGGCATCACGGGCAATGCCGGTCAGGCCAACTATGCCGCGTCCAAGGCCGGCATGATCGGCATGACCAAATCGCTTGCTCAGGAAGTGGCGACGCGCGGCGTCACCGCCAATTGCATCGCGCCCGGTTTCATCGCCAGCGCGATGACGGACAAGCTCAACGAAAAGCAGAGTGACGCGATCATGGCCAAGATTCCGGTACGCCGTCTGGGCCAATCCGATGAGATCGCCGCCGGCGCCGTTTATCTGGCCAGCGACGAAGCCGCTTACATCACCGGTCAGACGCTTCATATCAATGGCGGCATGGTGATGATTTGACTATCGGCGCGCGGCGCAAATTGGCCATTTGACCGTTCTGGTCAAGCCGGTCGAAACATGGTAACGGACCGCCGACTTGCCACCGTACAAACGCCTTTTCGGTCATGCAAGGTTGCCATCCCGGCGCGGTGCCCGGGCGACGGACCAGGGCGAAACATCCGACAATGCGGCCCATGGGTTGCGCAGACAGGGAAAGTGAAATGAGCGAAACCAGCATTGAAGATCGTGTCAAGAAGATCGTTGTCGAACACCTCGGCGTTGAAGCCGACAAGGTGGCCAAGGACGCCAGCTTTATCGATGATCTTGGCGCCGACAGCCTCGACACGGTCGAACTCGTCATGGCCTTCGAGGAGGAGTTCGGCGTTGAAATTCCCGATGACGCGGCTGAGACGATCCTGACCGTCGGCGACGCGGTCCGCTTCCTGGAAAAGAGTGCCGGCTGACCGGTTCGCGGCGCGTCTCGCCTGCGCGGACGCTGAGGCCTTCATGATATGAGACGCGTCGTCATAACCGGCCTGGGCATGGTGACGCCGCTGGCCTGTGGCGTTGATGCCACATGGTCGCGGCTGCTCGCCGGCCAAAGCGGGGCCGATCGGGTCACCGACTTCCAGGTCGACGATATCGCTTGCCAGATCGCCTGCCAGATTCCGCGCGGCAATGGCACGGGCGGTTCGTACAATCCCGACGACTGGATGGCCCCCAAGGAACAGCGCAAGGTCGATGAATTCATCGTCTATGCGATGTCTGCCGCCACCCAGGCCCTGGAAGATGCCGACTGGCACCCGAAGGCCTATGAGGACCAGATCCGCACCGGCGTGCTGATCGGGTCCGGGATCGGCGGGATCACCG
Source organism: Afifellaceae bacterium (assembly GCA_965216515.1). GTDB lineage: Bacteria > Pseudomonadota > Alphaproteobacteria > Rhizobiales > Afifellaceae > CAXMRP01. Next base: position 512,557 of record OZ244173.1, read on the forward strand.
GAATTGTCGAAGCCGGCGCGATCCTCGCCGAACGCGGCCCGCGGCGCATTTCACCTTTCTTCATTCCCGGCCGCCTGATCAATCTGGCCTCCGGCTACGTATCCATCGAACATCAGCTGAAAGGGCCAAACCACGCGGTCGTCACGGCCTGTTCGACCGGTGCCCACGCGGTCGGCGATGCTTCGCGGCTGATCGCGCTTGGCGATGCCGATGTCATGGTCGCCGGTGGAACCGAATCACCGATCAGCCGGATCAGCCTTGCCGGATTTGCCGCCTGCCGCGCGTTATCCACAGGCTTCAACGACAACCCCGCGGCCGCCTCCCGGCCGTACGACACCGACCGTGACGGCTTTGTCATGGGCGAAGGCGCGGGCATCGTTGTCCTGGAGGAACTGGAGCACGCGGTTGCCCGCGGTGCCCGCATCTATGCCGAAGTGATCGGCTACGGGCTATCCGGCGACGCCTATCACATCACCTCGCCGGCCGAGGATGGCGACGGTGCGTTCCGCTGCATGCGCAGCGCGCTTGAGCGGGCCGGCATTGCCGCCGCCGATATCGATTATGTCAACGCCCATGGCACATCGACGCCGATGGGCGATGAGATAGAGCTGGCTGCGATCGAGCGCCTGCTGGGCGACGCGGCCGGCAGCGCCGCCATGTCTTCGACCAAATCGGCGATCGGGCATCTCCTGGGCGCCGCCGGTGCGGTGGAAACGATATTCTCCGTGCTCGCCATCCGGGACAATATCGCGCCACCGACCCTCAACCTGGACAATCCGTCCGTCGAAACCGCCATCGATCTCGTGCCGCATGAGGCAAAGGCGATGTCGGTGAATGTGGCCCTGTCCAATTCGTTCGGTTTCGGCGGAACCAACGCTTCGCTGATTTTTCGGCGGCTCGACGATTGAGGCACACGGCGTGCCGCGCGGCCGCGCTCGCCGGACGCCGCTCGGTTGGCGCCGGTCGTCATGTGGCCGGAATTGTCGGGAATGCCGCACGGTTCGGCGTGCCGTGTTGATCGCCGGTCGTCGGCGCGGTACACCCGTCGGGAAACGCGCATGATGCGCAAAATGGGCGCCGTTGCACAAACCCGTGCATCTGATGCGCCGGACTGAGGTCTCCAGGTCTGTCCAGCCAATGAACACAAACCGCTATCAGGATGAATTTGCGGATGATGACCGGCCGGACGACCGCCCGGGCATCGTCTACGATCTTCAGGAACCGGCGGAATCAAAGGCGCATCGAAGACGCATAAGTCCGCGCAGTCCCCGCCAGGCGATTCAGCCGGAACCCGCGGCGCCGCCGCCCGTTCCCTCCCGCCGGGCCCGCCATCCGATGGTGATCGCGCTGAACTTCGTCCTGATGACCGTGGTTATCATCCTCGGCGCCGTTGGTGCGGGCCTCTACATCGGCAAGAGCAAGTTCGACGCGCCGGGCCCGCTCACCGAAAACCGTTCCGTTGTCGTTCCGCGCGGTGCCACGGTCGACACCATCTCCACCTTGCTGAAACGCACCAACGTGATCGCCAACGATTTCATCTTTTCCACTGCCGTCCGCCTGTACAAGGCCGACGATCAGCTGAAGGCCGGCGAATACCTGTTTGAGCCTGCCGTCTCCATGCGCCAGGTCATGGATATTTTGACCTCCGGACGCGCAATCCTCCACGCCGTTACGGTTCCGGAAGGTTTGACGGTGGACAAGATTATCGAGCGACTGCGCGGTGATCCGGTCCTCGTTGGCGACATCGTCGAAATTCCGGGCGAGGGTGAGTTGCTCCCCGAAACCTACAAATTCACCCGCGGCGCGACCCGTCAGCAGATGATCGACCAGATGCGCCGGGCGCGCGACCGGGTTCTGGAAGAGATCTGGGCCCGCCGCAGCCCCGATCTCCCGGTCAAGACCAAGCAGGAATTCGTCACCCTCGCCTCGATCGTGGAGAAAGAGACCGGTCGTGCCGATGAGCGTCCCCGGGTCGCCGCCGTCTTCATCAACCGGCTGCGCCGGGGCATGCGGCTGCAATCTGACCCGACGATCATCTATGGCCTGTTCGGTGGCGCCGGCAAGCCGCCGGATCGGCCGCTGTACCGCTCCGATATCGAAAAGGCGACACCGTACAATACCTATGTCATCGACGGCCTGCCGCCGGCACCGATCGCCAATCCGGGCCGCGCCGCGCTGGAGGCGGTGGCAAACCCGTCGCGCACCGATGATCTCTATTTCGTTGCCGATGGCACCGGTGGCCATGTTTTTGCCAAAACGCTGGACGAACACAATCGCAACGTTGCCCGTTGGCGCAGCATCGAGGCGGCGCGCAAGGCAGAAGAAGAGGGCAGGGCCGCCGGCGAAAATTCAGGTGATGCGCAAGGTGGCGCCGATGGCGGCACGCAATAGTCATTGCCGGAGGCGTCGCCGCGCCGACGTTCGTCGAAGCCTGTCGCAATATCCGTGCCACGGAACCGGACGGCCAGGACAATGACAAGCGACATGGCACAGCTTTCCAGCATGACCGGCTATGCCCGGGCCGATATCGTGGCCGACGAGACCACGTTCACCTGGGAGTTGAAATCGGTCAACGGGCGCGGGCTTGAAATCCGCTTCCGGATGCCCGCCGGCTTTGACGGACTTGAGCCGAGCCTGCGCCGCACGGCGCGGGAGGCGCTCAAGAGAGGCAGTTGCCAGTTTGCGCTTCATGTTGGCCGCGGCGGTACCGGTCCGCTATTGCGGCTGAACGAGGGGGCGCTCGCCCTTGTCGTTGCCGCCGCCAAGCGGTTGGCCGCCGTGGAAGGTATCGCCGACCCGACTGCCGACGGGATTCTCGCCATCAGGGGGGTGCTGGAGGAAGCCGGCCCGACGGATTTTGAGGCCCTGAGCGAGGACGGCCGCAGTGCCGTGTTCGCGGGATTTGAGCAGGCGCTTCAAAACCTGATCGCCGGCCGGCGCGAGGAAGGCAAGCGGATCGCACCGGTGCTGGAATCGCTGGCGCAGACGATTCAGAAAAAGACGGCGGAAGCGGAAAAACTGGCTGAAGGCGCAGTCAGCTCTTTGAAAACCCGGATTGCCGAACAGGTGGCGGTCCTTTCCGAAATCAAGGATTTCGACCCCGATCGGCTGCATGCCGAAGCGGTTGCGCTTGCCATCAAATCCGATGTTCGCGAGGAAGTCGACCGCCTCAAGGGGCACGCCGAAGCGGTCGCCGAACGTTTGGCGAGCGGCGAGGCGATCGGTCGGCGCCTCGATTTTCTGGCCCAGGAAATGAACCGCGAAGCCAATACGATCTGCTCCAAGGCCGTTGACCGCGACATGACCGCCATCGGCCTCGACCTCAAGACCGAGATCGACCGTTTCCGCGAACAGGCGCAGAATATCGAATGAGCGGCAGGACGCGCGCACAGCCGGCCGCGACCAACGTGCCGCTCGCCCGGCGCGGCCTGATGTTCGTCCTCTCTTCGCCTTCCGGGGCGGGAAAATCGACCCTGGCCCGCCAGCTTCTCGCCAAGGAGGCCGACGTCGAACTGTCCGTGTCGGTGACGACCCGTGCGCGCCGTTCCAGCGAGATTGAGGGCACCCACTATCATTTCGTCGGCCAGGACGAGTTTGAACGAATGGCCGAACACGACGAACTGCTGGAATGGGCCAGCGTCCACGGCAATTTCTATGGCACCCCGCGCAAACCGGTGGAAACGGCGCTGGCGGCCGGCCGCGATGTTCTCTTCGACATCGACTGGCAGGGCACCGACCAGATCGCCGAGCGAATGGCCGACGATCTGGTGCGCGTTTTTGTCCTGCCGCCTTCCATGCGCGAATTGAAGGCGCGGCTGGAGCGGCGTGCCGAGGACGATCAGACCACGATCGCCCGCCGGCTCGAAGGTGCGCGGCTGGAGATCGAACAGTGGAGCCGCTACGACTATGTCATCGTCAATGATGACCTCGACCTCACATTCGCGACGGTCACCGCGATCCTGCGGGCAGAACGTCTCCGGCGGGATCGTGTCATCGGCCTGCGGCCCTTTGTCAGCCGCCTGCTCGAGGAAGCCGGCGAGATTGCCGGAAAGATGGCGGAGGCGGAAACGCCGGATCGCGGGCCGGCGGCCGCCACCGGCGATCAGGATGGCGCCTGACCGAATTCCAGGAGATGCCGGGCGAGTGCCAGATAGCCGGCCACCGGCACCCGTTCGGCGCGCAGGGTCGGATCGATTCCGGCGGCGGCGAGGGCTGGTTCCGGATCCCGCCAGAGTGTCTTCAGCGATGATCGGAGCATTTTTCGCCGCTGGCCGAAGGCCGCCGCCGTGACTGCCGAAATTGCCGCGGGCGACACGGTGTCGGCTTCGGGCCGCGGTTCCAGATGGACAAGCGTTGAGGCAACCTTGGGCGGCGGCGTAAAGGCGCGCGGCGGAAGCGACAGCACTGTTTGCGCCCGGCAACGCCATCCGCAAAGCACCGACAATCGGCCGTAGGCCCCCGTTCCGGGCGCCGCGACAATGCGCTCGGCGACCTCTTTCTGGAACATCAGCGTCAGGCTCTCCCACCGCGCCGGCCAGTCCGGCACCGAGAGCCAGTTCACCAGCAGTTGCGTGGCGATGTTGTAGGGTAGATTTGCGATCACCTTGAGCGGCATGGCGCCGTCGTCCAGCGCGTTGAGATTGCACGCGCGTGCGTCCGCCTCGCGGATGACGAGGCGCCCCGGCGCGGCCCGGGCGATTTCCTCCAGCGCCGGCACCATCTGCCGGTCGCGCTCGATCACCGTGACCCGGCAAGCGCCCTCCAGAAGCAAGGCGCGGGTCAGACCGCCGGGTCCGGGTCCGACTTCCACAACATGCACGCCACCAAGTGGTCCGGCGGCCCGGGCAATCCGGCGGGTTAGATTGACGTCGAGAAGGAAATTCTGACCCAGCGCCTTGCGGGCCGAGAGCTTGTGGGCGGCGATCACGTCGCGCAGCTTCGGCAGGGCCTGGAGCGCCGCCTCGTCGCTCATGAGGCCAGCCGGTCGGCAAGCTTCAGCGCCGCGATAAGACTGTCGGGATTTGCCGAGCCCCGGCCGGCGATATCGAAGGCGGTGCCGTGATCTGGCGATGTGCGCACGAATGGCAGGCCCAGTGTCACATTGACCGCAGTGTCGAAAGCGAGGGTTTTGACCGGGATCAGCGCCTGATCGTGATACATGCAAAGAGCGGCATCATACCGCGTCCGCGCGCCGGCATGAAACAGCGTGTCCGCCGGCAGCGGGCCGCGCGCATCGATTCCCTTGTTGCGCAGCAGCACGATAGCGGGCGCGATGACCGCATCATCCTCACCACCCAGAAGCCCGCCTTCGCCGGCATGCGGATTGAGCCCGGCGACCGCAAGCCGGGGCTTGGCAATACCGAAACGGCGGCGGAGTTCGCGGGCAACGGTCTCCCCGGTGTCCACGATCCTGCCGGTGGTCAGGGTGCCGGGCACGTCTTTCAGCGGAATGTGGACCGTCACCGGCACGACCCTGAGATCCGCTGCCGCCAGCATCATGACGGCGCGGCAGGGCGCCCCCCAAATCCGCTCCGCCAGTACCGCCAGGAAATCGGTGTGTCCGGGATGGGCAAAACCGGCTTCCGCCCAGGCCTTTTTGTGGATCGGGTTGGTGACCATGGCCCGCGCGGCGCCATCATGAACGAGATTTGCCGCCTGTTCGATGGAGGTGATCTCCGCGTCGGCATCGGCGGCGTCATACCGTCCGCAGGTCCCACGCACCGGCGGCTGGTCCGGCAAAAAGGGCAGGGCGTCGTGAAACGTGCCGGCCGCCGCGGCCGGTTCGGTCATCGCCAGGGCGACGTCCAGGCCCAGCATCCGGGCCCGGGTTTCCAGCGCATCGCCGGATCCGACAAAGACAAAGGCCGGCACGGCGTCGGCATGGCGCCGCAGCCATGCGGCAAGCGTGACATCAAGGCCAATTCCGGCCGGTTCTCCAAGCGTCAGCGCCAGGGGAGGCGGGCCGGACATATTCGGTCCCTTCGCAATCAGCGCCGGACTATGACCGCATCCGCCCTGAGATCGCGCAAGTAACGCCGCGCAAGCAGCTGGCCGCGTTCGTTGGCCAGTGTTTGGCGCTTTTCCGCCGATGCCTTCGACATGCCCCGGATCGAATCGCGGGCACATACGCCAAACAGCCTGAAGCCGTCGCGGAAGGGGATCGGACGCGTCACCTTGCCGGTTTCGGTTTCTTTCAACGCTTCGACCAGATTGTCGGCAAGCTGCGTCTCGTCACGCCGGATCGTCGGTTTGACGACAACGTTTTTCAAACCCTTCGCCTGCGCCAGCGCGCCATCGCAACCGGCATATCGCGTCCGGAATGCTTCAGCTTCGCGTTTGCGCTGGGCGACGAAGCCCTTGCTGCTCTTGGCCGGGGCGATGAAGATGATTTCCTGGATCCGGAATTCCGAAATCGATTCCGTTGCCGCCTCCTCATCGCCAAGTGCCTTGGCGACATCGCGTTCCGATATATCCACCGTAGCCCGAAACCGTGCCCGAACGATCTGGCCCCAGGCGATTTCGGCACGCAACCGTTCCTTGAGGGTCTTGGGATTGACACCCGACTGCCGCAGCGCCGCCTCCAGCCGCGACGGTGACAATTTTGCCCGGCTGGCAATGGATGCCATTGCTTCGGCAATTTCCGACTGCGAGACCGAAACGTTCCGCCGTTCCGCTTCCTGTAATTTCAGGCGCTCGTCGATCAGCTCCTCGATCGCCCTCGATCGACCGGCCTTGCCGCCGGTCGTCAATCTCAGAAATCGCGCCCGGTTGTCGATGTCGTAGGTGGTCACTGGTTCATTGTTGACCAGGACCTCGATGCGGGCCTGGGCGCCCGCCGGTGTGGCCGGCGCAAGCCCCAGGACGAACCAGGCGACGATCAGCGTGGCGATTGGGCGTAATAAGCGAATTGGGGCAGTCAAGGTCATCTTTCAACCGGCAATTTGGGCCGTCCGCCGTTGCCTCGGCAGCGCCAGCGGCACATGTGTTTGAACGCCATGGCGAAAATACGGCAGGATCCATCGTTTGAAATCGACGGGGCGGCGATCAGCCTACTCCTTGAAATGGCGTCGAATGCCGTTTTCGCCAATCGTGCGCAAATTGAAGCGCACAAAAAGGGTCTTGTCGTCAACCTGGTCGGTATAGCGGTCGCGGGTCTGGGAATAATCGACGGAGAGCGTGAAACACTCGTTGTCGTAGGCGATACCGATTCCGTGGCTGACAATTCCGGTCTTGCGAACATCGAAAACGGCGGCACCGGAGACCGACCAGTTTTCATTGAACGCATAGGTACCCTCGCCCGACAACTCTTCCCGGTCGCTGGTGATACCGACCGCCGGTTGCGCCCGCAGGAAGGCATAGCCGACCTTGGCGTGCGACCGGCCGCGCACAGCCGTTGCTTCAAGCTCGGCGCGGTTTACTGTCAGGTCCGCATCGGAGAGCCGGCCGCGCGCGGTCACCGCAAATCCGGTACCGGTATCGACCGTGACCCGGCCGACAATGTCGGACGCCCGCGTGTCGAGCCCGGACTGAATACCCGAGAGCGCCTGTCCGGTCAGGGCATAGGAATTTGTTCCGGAAACCTGAAATGACTGACCAACCACTGCGTCGACGCCGAAGCCGTTTGCCAGCCGCGCCTGATAGGTGACCCCGACATTGGCCCGGGTGCCGCCTTCCTGCCGGTCATAGCCGGTGAATTTGTCCCAGGAAAACAGGTTGGTTGTGTCGAACACCAGTCCCTGGGAATCGTCATTGGGCAGCTGGCCAACCCGCCGCTCGTCCGGGCGGGCGATAATCTGAACCACCGGGCTGATCGTCTGGCTCGCCGCCGCGCTGGAAATCAGGATCGGCCATTTGTATTCCAGTCCGACGGCCGGCATGGCCCGCCCGACCAGCGTATCCGATGTCAATCCGGCCGCCGGGTCGTCGAAATTGCCCCAGTTGAGCGCCACATCCAGATAGGCGAACGGTGTCAAGAGCTGGCCGCCCGGCGCGACGATTGTGCGCTTCCAGGCGGCGTTGGACGACAGCCGCGCCGAAGTGCCCGAGACACCGGCGTAATAGTCCACCGCCGGCGTCACACGGACGTCGCTTTCGGCGCGGGTGAGCGCGGTGAGATTGGAATCGATGCTCACCTGACCGCCGAGGATCGCCTGATCGGCGATATAGTTGTGATCGACCACGGGGATGACGAACGCCTGTTCCTTCTGGTCGTCATGCGTTGTCTTCGTCAGGGTCACAACATCGGTTTCCACGGTATTCTCGCGCTGGACGCGATAGAACAATGTCCGTGCATCGAAATGGTTTCGCTCGCTGATGCCGGTCAGGTAGATCGACGATTCCACGTCCTTGACCGCATCTCTGGTGATTGAGTAATCCCGCCCGTAGGCCCTGTCGGACGAGGCAAAAACATCCCAGCCCCATATCCAGCGGGAGTTGATGGCGAATTGACCGTCCGACTGGATGCTGCCGCGCGCCGAACGGAAACCCGACAGCCGCTTGCCGGTTTCATCGACGAACGCGCTCTCGTCGGCCTGGAATATCCCGGTTCCGCGAATGCGGTAGGACCCGTTCATCAGCCTGTGCCGCCACTCCACATCGCCGTGAAGGCCCTGCCGGCTATAGACTGTCGGGGTGAAGGTGATGTCGTAATTCGGGGCCAGATTGAAGAACACCGGAACCGAGACGCCGACACCCAGCGATTCCCTGGCCTTGATCGACGGGATCAGCAAACCGGATTTGCGCTTGATACGCGGGTCGGCGTGGAAGAAATACGGCCAGTAGGCGACCGGAATACCGAAAAACTCCAGCGACGCGTCTTCGTAGGATACTGTTTGCGTGCGGTTGTCGTGGATGATCGTGGCCGCCTTGATCTGCCAGAAGGGCGGTCGCTCCGGATGGTCCTTGCACGGTTCGCAAGCCGTATACACGCCACGCTGGAAGATCGTGATCTCGCCGTCGCGCCGTTCCGCGCTTTGCGCGGCAAACCGCGCTCGTTCGGTCGTCAGGATATTGATCGACCGTACGAACCCGTCACGGAAATTGTCGGTGAGGTCGATTTCCGCTGCGGTGATGATGTTTCCCTGTGGCTCCAGGATGCGGACGTTGCCGCTGGCGACCAGCCGCCGCGAGACCTGGAAATAGGTAACCCTGTCGGCTGTGACCACATAGTCGATGTAGTAGATCTCGACCTGGCCGATCGCCTCGACAATCTCATTGTCAAAATCATAGACGAGGCGGTCGGCCTCCAGGAGCATCTGCGCGTCGGGATCGGATTGGAAGACCTCGGCGAAGGGATCGGCCTGTTCTGCGGCCGCCATCGCCGGCCCGCACAGAACGGCAAGCAGCCAGACGGCCATCGCGATGGGCCGGATCCGGCGGCTGCGTGGCGGAATGCGCACAACGCCGGACCGGTCCCGGAACCGCCGCCGGCCGGCAGGTGTCGTGTCCTGCAATCTCCCCCAACCGGTCAAAACTAACCGTCCTCCAGATACAGCAAGACCGTCGCGCCGATCGTCAGCGTTGCGACGGGCGGGGTCCAGGCGGCAAAAGCCGCGCCGACAATGCCATTTCCGCCAAGATCCCGCAAAAACTCAGACAACACATAAAGCAGAAACCCCGAAATCACGCCAGCGAACACGAGTTTTCCCGTCCCACCCGATCGCGCCATCTTCAGGCAAAACGAGGCAGCAAGCACCACCATGGCCATCAGATAGAACGGACGAGCCAGAAGATTGTGGAATGCGTACTGGAAGCGGTCAATCTTTAATCCCGAATCTCGAGCCGTTTCAATGAATTGTGGCAGAGTGAACACGGATTGGCTCTCCGGCCGGGTGAGGATCTGGCGGATTTCGCCGACGCCGAGGCTTGTGGACAAGACATAGCGATCCACCACCTTCGGCGGCGCGCCGGCGGCAATTACCGTGGCATTGTCCAAAATCCAGCCCGATTCGCCGAAAACCGCTGCCGCCGCGGCCACCTTTTCGCGGAAGTTTCCCTTCCGGTCGAGTACGACCGCCGTCATGCCGATCAGGGTCAAGGGATCACGATCAACAGCGGCGGCATGGATGATGGACAGGTTGTCGGCACCGCTTTGCCGGAACCAGACGTCCTGGTTCTGTCGCGATATGTCACGGCCGCGCAGGATACTCTCGATCAGCCTGGAATCGTCGTTGAGGGCACTGGCCAGCGGATTGACGAAGGCGACGAATGCCACGCCTATGGCGAAGACCGTCACCAGCACCGGCCTGAGGAACCCCCATACCGATATGCCGCTTGCCCGCGCCACGGCCAGTTCGGATCGCCGGGTCAGGCTGACCAGCGACAGGATCGCTCCGATAAGCACGGCAAAGGGCAGGATTTGTTCGGCCAGAAACGGGATTCGCATCCAGGTAACCCGCAGGGTCAGGAACAGCGAGAAATCGTCGTGATTGGAAAATCGCCGCAAAAACTCGGTAATATCGGCGATATGCGCGATACCGACGATTGTCGCCAGCACCAGCGCGATGGTCGTGCCAATCCGCCTTGCCGCGTAGAGGCTGAAGGTGCGGACAATCATCGCGGCGCCTCACCGGCATCGGCAAGTGCCGCTTGGCCTGAACGACGGGCCGCAATCCGCGCAGCGATCGGGCGGATGAGGGCAGGAACGAAGTCGGGCAAATGGAGCCGTATGTTCAGCCAAAGCCCAAAGAGGCCGGTCGCCAGTCCGGCAATCGGCACGGCATAGAAGACGATCCAGGTGGCGATCCTGTCGTCGCTGACCGCAAAGGCGATCAGGCCGGTGACGCGAAATGCCAGACACAGGCCGGCGGCGGTGAAAATTGCAAAGCGGATATCGTTTCGGTTGGCCCGTGCCCGGCCCGCCAGCGCGGCGACAATCGCCGCAAAGGCCAGAGGATATAGCGGTGCCGAAAACCGCTCATGCAACTCTCGGTTCAGCAAAATTCGGTCGCGGCGTTCCGCCTCCGCGTCCGTTCGCTTCGCCAGCAGTGCAGCCGTGGACATCTCCTTTGGCGAACGGCTGGCGGTTGCCGCGGCCTGGGTGAACTGGCTGAGGTCGATGGCATAGGTGTCGAATGCCACCACATTCACGGTTCCGTTTTCCGCCTGCTCACGGATGATGTTGCCGTTGGCAAGGACCAGATAGGCGCCGCGGCCTTGCTCCAGAAGCGCGCCGCGCGCCGCGACATACTGGACGTTTTCATTTTCCTTTCGGGAATCGGACACGAAAATGCCCGCAAAACTGCCGTCGGCCACCCGTTCGCGAATGTGCAGCGTCAGCTTGCCACCTTCCAGCGACCGAAAACCGCCATCCTGCACAACGCTGGACACCAGATCCGCCCGCACCCGGTAGACCAGTTCCCGGAGACCGGCGGTGCTGAGCGGCGTGATCAGCAGGTAGGACACTGCAAGAATGGCCGAAAGCAATAGCGCCACCAGCGCGATCGGCCGCAGGATCGTCCGCCGCGGCGCGCCGGAGGCGGTCATCACGGTGATTTCGCTGTCCTCGTGCAACTCGCTCAAAACCACCAGCAGCCCGATCATGAAGGCGATCGGGATGATGATCTGGATCACAGCCGGCAACGCCAGCAAAGTCATCACCAGGAACATCCAGATGCTCTGGCCGCTGGTTGTCACCACGTCGAGACGCTGCAGGAACTCGATCAGCCAGATGATGCAGACAAGAACGCCGAGCGACGACGCAAAGGCGATCATGATGCGCCGAAACATGTACCGTTCAAAAACCGGCATTCCACCCGTCCTGTAGCCAGTCCCGACACTCCGTCGTTAAGCCTAAGAAACGGCCAACGATCATGGTTAACGCAACGCCGCCGCCATGGTCTGCCTGAGTGTCCGATGCGATCTGCCGTCGCATTCTTGCTGCCAATTGCCGCAACATGTTGACGTTGAGGCTCGGCCCGTGTCTACCCAAGGAACCCGGATCGGGCAATTGGGGCCGGGCCCGCACACAAGGCAGGCAGAATTTGAAAATGGCAAACCGTCTCGATATCGCTTTTGTGAAATATGCACCGCCTCAGCGCGGTACAGCGTTTTTTCTGACCGGAAGCAAGCTTGCGCTCGGCAAACTGGCCGCCGCTTTCGACAAAAAGGCCGGCGGTGCGTTGAAGCGGGCGGCAGAGGCGGCCGGCTTTGAGGGCGAGGCGCGCAAGGCCGTGGAAATCCTTGCGCCCGCGGGCGCTGATCTCGGCCGCGCGGTTTTTGTCGGTGTTGGCGATCCGGACAAGATTGCCGAGGCGGACTGGTTGCGTCTTGGCGGTTCGATCGCCGGTCGCTTGCGCGAGGATCGCCAGGCGACGGTCGTACTTGAGCAACCCGGAGGCGGAACGCTTCCGCCTGAATGCGCCGCCACCCTGGCGCTCGGTATGGCGATGCGCGGCTACCGGTTCGATCAATACAAGACCAAGAAAGACAAGAAACCGCCGGCCAGGGTCAAGGTCCGGATCCAGACGGCCAGACCGCGCGCCGCCGCCGCACGCTGGCGTGCTGAACGCGCCGTTGCCGAGGGGATTGGACTGTCCCGCGATCTGGTCAACGAACCGGCCAATATTCTGGGGCCTGTCGAATTTGCCGGACGCCTGAAGGCGTTGTCCAAGCTTGGTCTGGATGTGCGCGTCTACGACGAAAAGGCGATTGGCCGCAAAAAAATGGGTGCCTTGCTCGGCGTCGCGCAGGGGTCCCGGCGGCCGGCCCGCGTCGTGATTATGAAATGGAAGGGCGGCAAGGCCAAGGAGCGGCCGCTGGCGCTTGTCGGCAAAGGCGTGGTTTTCGACACTGGCGGGATTTCCATCAAGCCGTCCGTCGGCATGGAGGACATGAAGGGCGACATGGGCGGTGCGGCGGCGGTCGCGGGTACCATGTGCGCGCTTGCCGGTCGCAAGGCCAGGGCAAATGTCGTCGGCATCGTCGGCCTGGTCGAAAACATGCCCGACGGCAACGCCCAGCGACCTGGCGATATCGTCACGTCCATGTCCGGTCAGACGATTGAGGTAATCAACACCGATGCCGAGGGCCGGCTTGTCCTCGCCGATATCCTGACCTTCATCCAACGGACCGAGAAGCCCTGTGCCATGATCGATCTGGCGACGTTGACCGGTGCCATCATTGTCGCCCTCGGCAAGGAGCACGCCGGGCTGTTTTCCAACAATGACGGTCTCGCCGCCAATCTCGCCACAGCCGGTACGGAGACTGGCGAAAAGGTCTGGCGCCTGCCGTTGGCCGCCGCCTACGACAAATTGATCGATTCCCGTTTCGCCGACATGAAGAATGTCGGTGGCCGTTGGGCTGGCTCGATTACGGCCGCCCAGTTCCTTCAGCGCTATGTGGAAAACGACACACCCTGGGCGCATATCGATGTCGCCGGCACCGCCATGGCCTCGCCTGCCTCCGACACCAACCGCTCCTGGGCTTCCGGTTTCGGCGTCCGGCTGCTCGATCGGCTCGTGCGCGACAACTACGAAAAAAAATGACGGACGGAAATGGATGACGGGCAGGTCGGCACTGTGACCGAGGTGCTGTTCTACCACCTGGAAACGCGCACGCTGGAAGACGTGCTGCCGGATCTCCTGTCGCGTTGTCTGGAACGAGGCTGGCGCGCGGTCGTGCAGTCGGCGAACCGGGACAGGCTTGCCGGCCTGGACGACAGGTTATGGACGTTCGATGACGCCGGATTTCTGCCACACGGCGCCACTGAAGATGGCCACGCCGCCGATCAGCCGATCTGGCTGACAACCGGATCGGACAATCCCAACAACGCCACCGTCCGCTTTCTGGTCGATCTTGCACCGCTGCCTGAACCCGATGCCGTGGCGGCCTATGCGCGGATCGTCGTCCTGTTTGACGGTTTGGACAATGAAGCGCTCGACCATGCCCGCACGGCGTGGAAGGCAGCGGACGCCGCCGGCCTGAATGTTCAGTATTGGCGCCAGGACGAAAGCGGCCGTTGGCGAAAACAGGACGGCGGCGGGCATTCCCAACGCGCCGGGTGATTTTCCGCCTATTCGGCCGCCCGCTGCGCCAGCGGACGCCGCCGATGGGCAGAGGCGGATCGCCAGACCAGGGCTATTCGCTCGCAAAACCAGTCCGCATCACGCAAGAATAGGTCCTCCCCAAGCGCCAGCGCCTGCGCGTGCAGGGTGGAACGCGCCCGGCCGATACGAGCGGCCAGTTCGCCGGGATCGTCGGCCATCGAGCCCAGTGCCGGATCGCCGTCAAGAACGGCCTTCAAAACCGCCAGGTCATTGGCGTCGCCCAACAGGTCGGAAAGCCGCTTGCAGTGGAGCGCGCGCGCGTTCAGTGGTGCCGGCCAGATGTCCCGGATCAGCCGCAAATGCATCCAGTGATACTTCACCCGCTTGCGCCAATCATGAAAGGCGGCCGTGTCAGGTTGCGAACGCACCCGCCCCAGTCCGGCCGCCGCCTGGCGGTAAATCCGTGACAGTCCGGCAACACAGGTCTGGGGATCGAGCGTCGCCAGGGGGAGGGCGCCAAGCTGCAGGCGCCCGGCCTTGAGCTCCGCCAGCACCCGTTCCGCGGGATCGGGGTCGCAGGCGGCAACAGGCGCCAACCGGTTCCGCCGGTCGGACAGCGTCGCCCGCAATTGCGATGGAACGGACGTCAGGTCGCGAGGCGCAATGATTTCCATATCTGCTGGTTTGGAGGCCGGTTCCGACGCATCAAGCAGGTCCAGCGCCTCGATCGCCGCACTTGCATCGCGCCGGCGCGACAGCGCACGCCCGCAATCCCGGTAGCGCCAGTTTTCCTTTCTGTAGCACTCTTCGCCGAGCGCCGGCCGGGCAAGCCTCAGCAGGCCGCGCAGCTTCTTCATCCGGCGCCGGGCAACGGCGATAGCCTCCGGCCGCACAGGCGGATCCGCCAACGCCGCCTCCGCCTTGCCGATCAGCTCTGCCGCAATCCGCCGGAATTCACCGTCCAGGGGCAGGTCGGGATCGATCCGATAGGCCATGACCACTGTTTTGACGAAATCCTGGCATCCGGGCAAGCACCACCGATGCGGCGCCCGATGGCGGACAACGCTTCAAATTTGAGCAAGGCGATCTGAAAGCGCCGTCAGCTCCAGCCAGATGTCCTCCGCCTTGGCAAGCTTGTCGGCGCGGCGGGCCCGCAGCTGCGCCAGCCGGGCGGCTTCCTCCGGGTCGGACTGGTAGAGGCCGGTTTCGACGAGGCGATCATCGATGGATTGAATCTTTTTCTCAAGATCCGCCATCAAAGCTTCGCATTCCTTGATTTTCTTACGGACCGGGCCGAGCTTTTCCCGTTGCGCCGCCGCCTGCCGGCGCGCCTCGCGGTGAGAGACCGCGTTTTCCGGTTGTCCGGTCCCGTCCGCCGCCCCCGGACCCAATTCCTTCAGCACCAGTTGACGATAATCGTCAAGGTCGCCGCCGAAGGGGCGGATCGTGCCCTCGGCAACGAGCCATAACCGGTCCACGCAAGCCTCCAGCAGATGCCGGTCGTGGGAGATCAGGATGACGGCGCCGGAATAACTGTTCAGCGCGTGGACCAGCGCTTCGCGGCTGTCGACATCGAGATGGTTTGTCGGCTCGTCAAGGATCAGGAGATGCGGCGCATCGAAGGCGGCAAGACCCATCACCAGCCTGGCCTTTTCGCCGCCGGACAGGTTTTCGGCCGGCGTATCCATCTTCTCGGTCGAAAGCCCCATCTGCGCGACCCGCGCCCGCACCTGGGCTTCGCCCGACCGGTTTCGCTCCGCCGGTGACTGGGCTGAGCTGCGGCGTTGCCGTCCGGAGAGGCGTACCCGCACATGTTCGACGGCACTTTGCTCCGGCACCAGAAGGTCGATCTGGTGTTGGGCGAAATAGCCGATGGAAAGCTTGTTGGCCGTGACCATCGTGCCGTCTTCCGGCGTCAATTGCCCGGCCAGCAGTTTGGCGAATGTCGACTTGCCGTTGCCATTTGTACCCAGCAATCCGATCCGGTCGTCATCGTCAATGCGCAGGTCCAGCGCCGCCAGAACCGGTTTTCCGGGCGTGTAACCAACCGACACGTTCTCGGCTTGGATGATCGGTGGTGTCGCCGGTTTGTCCGGGTCGCAGAACCGGATCGGCAGCACCCGCTCGCTTGCCATCGCGGCGATCGGTTCCAGGCGTGCAAGTGCCTTGAGACGCGATTGGGCCTGACGCGCCTTGGATGCCTTGTAGCGGAATCGCGCCACGAAGGCTTCCATATGTTTGCGCTGCGCTTCCTGGCGCACCTGCATTTTTCCCTGCAACGCCTGTTGCTCCCGGCGCTGGCGCTCGAACTGGTCATAGCCACCTCGCCAGGCCTTCAGCTTGCAATCGCTCAGGTGGACGATGGTGTCGACGGCCTTGTTGAGGAGGTCGCGGTCGTGGCTGACGATGATCACCGTGTGCCGGTAGCGGGCGACATAGCGCTCCAGCCACAAGGCGCCTTCCAGATCGAGATAGTTGGTCGGTTCGTCGAGCAGCAGCAGGTCCGGCTCCGAAAACAGCAGCCCGGCCAGCGCCACCCGCATCCGCCAGCCGCCGGAGAATTCCGAACATGGCCGCGCCTGCGCGGCGGTGTCAAAGCCCAGGCCGTGCAGGATGCGGCCGGCCCGCGCCGGCGCATCATGGGCGCCAATATCGGCAAGCCGCGTGTGAATCTCGGCGATCCGGTGGGGATCGCGCGCCACGTCCGCCTCCGCGGTCAGCGTGGCAAGTTCGGTATCGGCGGCGAGCACGGTTTCCAGCAGCGAATGCGGTCCGTCCGGGGCCTCCTGTTCCAATCGCCCGATGCGCGCACCGGCCGGCACCGAAATACTGCCCGATTCCACGCCGATATCACCGGTGATCGCGCGGAATAGCGTTGTTTTCCCGGTGCCGTTGCGTCCGACCAGCCCGACCTTGGCGCCGCCGGGTAGCGCTACGCTCGCATTCTCAAGCAGCACCCGGCCGGCAATCCTGAGCGTGATGGCGTTGATCTGCAGCATCGGTTTGACGTCGAGGGTAGCCGGTGATTTCAGGGCCGGGGCATACAGGAAGGGCAGGGCGGGCGGCAAGAGGGCGTTCCGCAGTCGAAGCGCGGTGCCGGTCCGCCAAAGCGCCCCTCAATGAGAAAGGCGGGCCGAAGCCCGCCTTCGCAAATTCGCGATCCGGCACGCCGGTCTGCGCCGGCGCGCGGTGCGGTCAGCGCTTGGAGAACTGGAAGCTCTTGCGCGCCTTTGGCTTGCCATACTTCTTGCGCTCCACCACCCGGGCGTCACGGGTGAGGAATCCACCTTTCTTGAGCGTCGGCCGCAGTTCCGGTTCGTAGAAGGTCAGCGCCTTGGAAATGCCGTGGCGCAGCGCGCCCGCCTGGCCCGAAAGCCCGCCACCTGAGACCGTCGCCGTGACGTCGTACTGGCCGTCTCGATTGGCTGCGGCGATTGGTTGGCGGATGATGAGCTGCAAAACCGGACGGCCGAAATACTCCGCGAAGTCCTTTGTGTTGACGATGATCCGTCCCGTCCCTGGCTTTAGCCACACCCGGGCGACGGCATCCTTGCGCTTGCCGGTCGCGTAGGAGCGTCCGTGTGCATCGAGTTTCTGCACATGGACCGGTGCTTCCGGGGTTTCCGGCGCGGTTACCTCGCCCTCCAGCGCCTGGCCGAGATCCTCAAGCGATTGTATGTCGGCCATGGTCAGCCCCTCCTCACATTCTTTGCGTTCATTGCCGCCAGGTCGACGGCTTCCGGCTTTTGCGCCTCATGGGGATGGTCCGCTCCGGCATAGACCTTGAGGTTTTTGAGCTGTTGGCGCCCCAGGGGCCCGCGCGGGATCATCCGCTCGACGGCTTTCTCGACGACCCGCTCGGGGAATTTGCCCTCGAAAACCTTGCGCGCCGTGCGTTCCTTGATGCCGCCGGGGTAACCGGTGTGCCAGTGATAGGTCTTGTTTTCGTATTTGTTGCCGGTCAGCACGGCCTTGTCGGCGTTGATGATGATGACATTGTCGCCGCAATCCATGTTCGGCGTATAGGTCGGCTTGTGTTTGCCGCGCAGGCGGCTGGCGACAAAGGCGGCCAGTCGGCCCACGACAAGCCCCTCGGCATCGACGAGTATCCAGGTCTTCTCGATGTCCGCGGGCTTTGCGGAGTAGGTTTTCATTGCGTTTCCCAGCGTTTCCCATGGTGCGGGTTGCAGATCGGATCGTCGGCAGTCACCGGTCCGGACATCCGGGTGGAAGAACCGAACAGGCGGCGAGACCTTGCCGTGCCCCGGACGGCACGGCACAAACCGCACCTCGTCACTCGACCGTCGGAACCCTGTCTCTGTCTGCCAGCGCCGCCGCTGTAGAAGGCAAACGCCGCCAAGTCAACGAATTTATCGCGATATCGAAAAAACACGAAATAACAACGTGTTACCAATGTGGTATTTTTATACCGCCACCGGGAAGGAGACGCGCGCCCGGAAGCGCAGCCTGTATGATGACGGCGACGGTCCCGGCAATTCCCAATGAAGCAAACCTTCGCAAGAGCCGCCGCAATACGGCCTGGCCGTTGACGCCCGGCCCTAGCCGGGTATCGCCGCCGACCGATCGCGTCGTTTAGATTAACAAAGTATTAAAGCATAGGATGACAAACAGAACATCAGATTAACTGTTTATTAATTTAAGTTCAAAGCAAGTAATTTACGACAATTCAATTTATGATGTTATCAAGGCACTCAGAATTGTTCTATATGTAGCTCATAGTAAATTCGTGCCGGCCGTGTTTGCACGGCAGGCATAAGCGGATTGAGGTAAGCCATGCGTACGACGCTTGAACGTATTTCGGTGCTTGCGATCACCGTGCTGCTATTGTGTGCGCCATTGGCCGGCGCCGGTGCAGCGGATTGGACGCTCGTCCGCGCAAGCGGTGATGTACGCGTAAACACCGACGGGGCCAACTGGCACCGTATCAGCACCAATTCGGCACTGCGGGCCGGCGATTCCCTTTGGACCGGCCGAAACGGCCGCGCGCTCATACGCAATTCCCATTCGACCGTAATCGTTGCGCCGAACTCCATGGTGCGTATACCGAACCGCGAACTGAGTTCCAACAAGTCGGTGCTGTTCCATTATCTGGGTGAGGTTTCAGCCCAGGTCGAAAAGCGGCGCGGCGATCACTTCTCCGTCCAGACGCCGTATCTTGCCGCGATCGTCAAGGGTACCCGATTCACCGTGACCGTGACCAAGCTGACAACCGAGGTGAACGTCCAGCAAGGCAGGGTCGAGGTCCGTGACCTGGATACCGGCCAGATCGTCCGCCTTGGCCCCGGCGGCAGGGCGGCAACCCGCAACGTGCCCGGATCCGGCATGCAGGCCGCACCGGGCCACAACACGGCGTCAAACGGTGGCGCTGGCGGCGAATATGCGTCCACCCATGGCGGCGGCACATCCGGCGGTGGTTCCGGGGTTGGTGAGCCGGATTTCGGCGGCGACAGCAGCCATTCCGGTGACCTGGGCAATTCCAACGCCAATCCCCCCGCCTACGGCCCCGGCGGACGCGGACGGCCCGGTTGGGACAATCCAAGGGGTGGCGGTATTGGCACGCCCGCCTGGGAACGCGGCGGATGGAGTGGTCCGGATGTTCCGCCCGGTGGGGATGATGATGATGACGATGACGATTGAACCGGTAACCACCGGCATGGATTTGAATGGGTGCCGACGCTCTCCGGTTACGGTCTACTGAGGCCAGGGGCCCGGCGCAGGCAAGGGGAGTAGGGCCAGTGCATTCCGACGATGGCCGCAAACCGGATCGGATCATGAAATATACGCATTCGGCCAAGCGGCGTCTGTGGACCAGCCTGTGTGTTTGTCTTTCGCTCACTGTTGCCTACTGGATCGGCATTGTCGGCGCCGGCAACCGGATGCTGGAGGATTGGCGTTTCAAGGCGGCGCCGATCGCTGTTTCCGGCGATGTCACAATTATCGCCATCGATGCCAAGAGCTTGTCCGATATTGGTGTCTGGCCCTGGTCGCGCGATATCCATGCCAAGCTCCTGAATCGGCTGCGCGAAGCAGGCGTCGTTGAGGTCGCCTTCGACGTTGATTTCAGTCAGGCGTCGACAACAAAAGGCGACGATGCCTTTGCTGAGGCCCTCAGGGAAACCGGGGGGCTTGCGATCTTGCCGGCATTTCTGCAACCGGCGGCCTCCGGTGGCAGCAACAATGAAATCATCCTGACAAAACCGATACCGATATTGGCCGAGTCGGCATGGCTGGGCCTCATCAACGTCTTTGCCGACCAGGCCGGCAAGATCCGCAGCGTGCATCGTGGCATCGAGGTCGGCGGCGAACTGTATCCGGCAATGGCAGAGCTTTTGGCCGGTGCTCCGTTTCCCGAGAACCGGGATTTGCGGATCAATTTCGGTATTCGCCCCGCCCGGATTCCGCACATTTCTGTCTCCGACGTTCTGAACGGCGCCTTCGATCCGGCGGAACTGGCCGGCAAAAAGGTGATTGTCGGCGCCACCGCCATCGAACTGGGGGACAAGTTCTCCGTGCCGGTCTATGGTGTGCTGTCCGGCCCGCTCATTCAGGCCATGGCGGTGGAATCGCTGCTTCTCGGCAAGGCCCTGGTGCCGTCGCCGTCGCCGGGCTGGATCATTGCCGGCATCAGTCTCATCCTGTTTCTGGTGCTGTTCCTGCCCGACCTGCGCTTTGTTCGGGAACTGTTCCTTCTCGGTGCCCTTGTCGTATGCACCGAATTGATGGCGCTCCTGGTCCATACCCACTTGTCGCTGAGTTTGCCGACGTTCGCGATCCATTTGACCGTGGCCGTCTGCTTCGGCATCGCCATTGTCCGCGAATTGCAGCAACGCAAGGTCGTCGGCACCCTCGCGCTCCTGCGCAGCGCCGACAATGAACGCTTGCTGGAGCGCATCCTTCAGGACAGTTTTGACGGAATCATCATCACCGAGGAAAGCGGCCGCGTCCTGCGGGTCAATCCGACCGGCCGCCGTATTCTCTTCGGCGCCAGCCAGCCGGTGCTCGGTGGCCGCAAGTTGCACGAGGTGTTGCCCCCGCATGTTTCCGGCGACGTCATGGACGCCGTTGACGCCATTGTCGACGATCCCGCCCGGGCGCCGGTGGTGCGCGAAATCCGCATTGGGCTGGGCAATGCCATCACATGCTATCTGGAATTGATCGTCACCTCATCTGCAATGGATGGCAGTCGCAATGTCCTGGCACTGACATTTCGCGATGTCACCGCCCGCCGTCAGGCCGAAATCCAGGCTGAGACCATGGCAGAGGAAGCCATGCGGGCAAGCCGCGCCAAGTCCAATTTTCTTGCCGCTGTCAGTCACGAGCTTCGGACACCGCTCAACGCCATAATCGGGTTTTCCGATATGATGCGTTCCGATACCAACCTGAAGATCTCCATCGACGACTACGCCCGTTACGCCGACGATATCCACAAGAGCGGCAGCCACCTGCTGTCGATCGTCAACGACATCCTCGACATCACCCGCATCGAGAAGGGCGAGTTCGATGTTCGGCAGGAGCGGGTCGATCTGGGCGAATTGTTCGGCGAACTGGAGATGATGTTTGCCGGCTGGCCGGTAACCGCCGACCGCAACGTTCACTTTGATGCGGGCAGCCCCTCGACAATCGCCCATTGCGATCCGCGCGTCATCCGGCAGATCCTGGTCAATCTCGTTACCAATGCCATAAAATTCACATCCAATGGCGGCTGTGTGGACATTTCCGCCCGGCGCCTGGCACGCGGTGACCTGATCATTCAGGTGGCCGACGATGGCATGGGCATCACATCCGCGGAGATGAAAAACATCACCAAGCCGTTCTACCGCGCCGACGCCCATCTTGCGCGCAATGGCGAGGGCGCCGGCCTCGGGTTGGCGATCGTCAAAGGCCTTGCCCAGTCCCATGGCGGCCGGCTTGAAATCCAAAGCGATCCCGGCACCGGCACGGTCATGCGCATCGTGTTGCCGTCCGCCGCTTCGGAATCGCCGGAATCCAAAGCCGCCTGAGTTCCGTCGCGCCGGTAAGGCGCTTGCGGCCACCGGTCGCCGATGCGCGATCCGGACAGCGAACTGTTGCATTCATCGCTCTCTCTTTGATCGGTCATTGCCGGATCGCTCTCCGATGGTCTAAATCCTCTCGACCGAGAACCAAACGGGGGAAATCATGTCTGAGGAACGCAATCCGGGTTTCGACACCCTGGCCGTCCATGCCGGCGCCAAGCCGGATCCGGCGACAGGCGCACGAATCACGCCAATTTACCAAACCACCTCCTACGTCTTCGACGACGTCGAACACGCCGCTTCGCTTTTCGGGCTCCAGGCCTTCGGTAATATCTATACGCGGATCATGAATCCGACCCAGGCTGTGCTTGAGGAGCGTGTCGCGGCCCTGGAAGGCGGAACCGCGGCGCTGGCCGTGGCATCCGGCCACGCCGCCCAGATGCTGGTCATGCACACCCTGATGCAGCCGGGCGACGAGTTCGTTGCCGCAAACAAGCTCTACGGCGGTTCGATCAATCAGTTCGGCCAGTCGTTCAAGAATTTCGGCTGGACAGTGAAGTGGGCCGACACCGATGACATTTCCACCTTCGAGGCGGCCATTACCCCGAAAACCAAGGCGATTTTCATGGAATCGATCGCCAATCCAGGCGGTATCGTCTGTGACATTGAAGCCGTCGCCAATGTTGCCCGCCGCGCTGGTGTGCCGCTTATTGTCGACAACACCCTGGCGACACCCTATCTGTGCCGGCCGTTCGAACACGGCGCCGATATCGTCGTCCACTCGCTGACCAAGTTCATTGGCGGCCACGGCAACTCCATCGGCGGCATGATCGTCGATGGCGGCACGTTCAACTGGTCCAGCCAGGGGCGTTATCCGATGTTGTCGGAGCCGCGGCCGGAATATCACGGCATCAAGCTGCACGAGACCTTCGGCAATTTCGCCTTCGCCATCGCCTGCCGTGTGCTGGGCCTTCGTGATCTCGGGCCCGCTTTGGCGCCAATGAATGCATTCTTGTTCATCACCGGTTGCGAAACCTTGCCGCTCAGGATGCAGCGCCACTCCGACAATGCGCTCGCCGTGGCGGAATACCTGTCCGGCCACAAGGATGTGACCTGGGTGAGCTATGCCGGATTGCCTGGCGACCGCTACCACGCTCTGGCCCAGAAATATTGTCCGAAGGGCGCCGGGGCCGTTCTTACGTTCGGATTGGCCGGCGGCTATGACGCCGGTGTCAAGTTGGTGGAATCGGTGGAACTCTTCTCCCACCTTGCCAATCTCGGCGATACCCGGTCGTTGATCATCCATCCGGCTTCGACCACGCACCGTCAGGTGCCTGATGAGGAAAAAGTCGGCGCCGGCGCCGGCCCTGATGTGGTGCGCCTGTCGGTCGGCATCGAAGACAAGGCCGACATCATCGCCGATCTTGAGCAGGCGCTGGCGAAGTCCGCCTGAACGCCATGGCGGGTGCATCGGAAAAGGTTGCATTGGTCGTCGCCGGCGGCAGCGGTATGGGTGCCGGCGCCGCCAGGCGGCTCGCCGAGGAAGGATATTCCCTCGCCATCCTCTCGTCCTCCGGCAAGGGCGAGGCGTTGGCGGCGGAACTTGGCGGCTTCGGGATGACCGGCTCCAACCGCGACGTCGCCAATCTGGAGCGCTTTGTGGCCGGGGCTGCCGATCGGTTCGGTCGCATCGACGCGCTGGTCAACAGCGCCGGTCATGGGCCGAAGGGCGACATTCTTGAACTGGGCGATGCCGATTGGCAGGCCGGCTTTGAAGTCTACCTGCTGAACGTTGTTCGCGCGACCCGGCTCGTCACGCCCCATCTGGAACAGGCCGGCGGCGGGGCGATCGTCAATATTTCGACCTACGCGACGTTTGAACCCGAAAAGGCATTCCCGACCTCCGGTGTTTTTCGCGCCGGGCTTGCCGGCTTCGCCAAGCTCTATTCCGACCGCTATGCCGCCGCCGGTATCCGCATGAACAATGTTTTACCGGGGTTCATAGACAGCCTGCCGGAAAAGGCGGAATTCCGGGCCCGCATTCCCATGGGCCGGTACGGGACTGTAGCGGAGGTCGCCGATCTGGTGGCATTTCTGGCCTCCGACCGCTCTAGCTATATCACAGGCCAGAATATACGCATCGACGGCGGAATCACCCGCTCTGTATAGACACGCATTCTCCGGGGGCGAACGCCATGGCCGAATTGAAAGCCACCATTTATCACAATCCTGCCTGCGGCACGTCGAGACGAACATTGGCGCTGCTGAAGGAGCGCGGCATCGAGCCGGCCGTGGTGGAGTATCTGGAAACGCCGCCGGACCGCGACACATTGGCGAAGATGATCGCCGATGCCGGCCTGAGCGTTCGCGATGCGCTGCGCCAGCGCGGCTCGCCCTATGAAGAACTGGGCCTGGGCGATCCGAAATGGACGGACGATCAGTTGCTCGACCTGATGGTGAAGGACCCGGCCCTGATCAACCGGCCGTTCGTTGTCACCGGCAAGGGGACGCGCCTGGCCCGCCCGCCGGAGACGGTCGAGGAAATACTCTAGACCGGCGCTAGCCGACGATCTCGTTGCCGGAGAAGAACTGGGCGATCTCCACCGCCGCCGTCTCCGGCGCGTCGGACCCGTGGACGGAATTGTTCTGGACCGATTCCGCATGGGCTTTGCGGATCGTGCCGTCCGCCGCGTCGGCCGGATTGGTCGCCCCCATCACCGCCCGGTAGCCGGCAATGGCGTTTTCGCCCTCCAGCACCTGGACCACCACCGGACCGGATGTCATGAACTCGACCAGTTCGCCGAAGAACGGCCGGTCCTTGTGGACGGCATAGAAGGTCTCCGCCTGGTCGCGGGTCATTTGCAGCCGTTTCTGGGCGACGATCCGCAGGCCGGCGGCCTCGATCATTGCATTGATCGCGCCGGTGATATTGCGGGCGGTGGCATCGGGCTTGATGATGGAGAACGTGCGTTGTAGCGCCATTGCGAAATGATCCTGTCTGAAGGGGAGGGGATATCTGTCCGGCGCTTCTTATCCGGCGGCTTGACGTGTCGCAAGAGCGCCGGCGGCCCATCCGGCGGGCAATTGGCGTTCCGCGGCCCGCCGGTCCGGTTTTCATGAAATTGCCAGGGACATGACACGCAGGAACAGGTTGGTGACGCCGTTTTCGCCGCCGGGGCAGGGGGCGTGACATTCCGTCCCGGGACGGGCGTATCTGGCGGGCAATTAGCGATTGCGCCTAGTTTGGAATGATTCTAGACAAGGGTCAGTCATGGGCCGGACCGGTGTTGCGGTCTGGCACGCCGGCGAACACGGCGGCGCGTGGTTCGCATGCATACACCGAAAGGCCGGCAGGTAACAGCCATTTGGCAGCGGAGAGGATTATGGACGCAAAGACTGACGAACAGGCGGGCGGATGCCCGGTCATCCATGGGGCCACGACATTCGCCGCCCGGTCGAACCGGGATTGGTGGCCAAACCAGCTGAATCTCCGGATCCTTCACCAGAACACCTCGCTTTCCGATCCGCTCGATGACGGATTCGTCTATGCCGAAGCGTTCCGCAAGCTCGATCTGGACGCGCTCAAGCGCGACCTGCATGCGCTGATGACCGATTCCCAGGACTGGTGGCCGGCCGACTACGGCCACTACGGACCGCTCTTCGTCCGCATGACATGGCATGCCGCCGGCACATACCGCACCGCAGACGGCCGCGGCGGCGGCGGCACCGGAAATCAGCGCTTCGCACCGCTCAACAGCTGGCCCGACAATGCCAACCTCGACAAGGCGCGGCGTCTCCTCTGGCCGATCAAGCAGAAATACGGCAATGCGATATCATGGGCCGACCTCCTGATCCTGGCCGGCAACTGTGCCCTGGAATCGATGGGTTTCAAGACCTTCGGTTTTGCCGGCGGACGGGAAGATATCTGGGAGCCGGAGGAGGACATCTATTGGGGTTTGGAATCGGAATGGCTCGGTGACAAGCGCTATTCCGGAGACCGGGAACTGGAAAATCCGCTGGCCGCCGTTCAGATGGGCCTGATCTACGTGAATCCGGAAGGCCCGAACGGCAATCCCGATCCGCTTGCCGCCGCCCGCGACATCCGCGAGACATTCGCCCGCATGGCGATGAATGACGAGGAGACCGTGGCGCTGATTGCCGGCGGTCACACGTTTGGCAAGACCCACGGCGCTGGTGACGCGGCGCTGGTCGGCCCGGAGCCGGAAGCCGCAGGGCTCGAGGAGCAGGGCCTTGGCTGGCGCGGCGGCTTCGGCACCGGCAAGGGCAACGACACGATAACCAGCGGCCTGGAGGTCATCTGGACGACCACGCCGACCAAATGGAGCAACAACTTCTTGTGGAACCTGTTCGGCTACGAATGGGAACTGACAAAGAGCCCCGCCGGCGCCAACCAGTGGATCCCCACGCATGGCGCCGGAGCTGGCACGGTGCCCGATGCCCACGACCCGTCCAAGCGCCACACCCCGGCCATGCTGACCACAGATTTGGCGCTGCGGTTCGATCCGGAATACGAAAAGATCTCCAGGCGTTTCTTTGAAAATCCCGACGAGTTCGCCGACGCCTTCGCCCGCGCCTGGTTCAAGTTGACCCATCGCGATATGGGTCCCCGGTCGCGCTATCTCGGCAAGGAAGTGCCCGCCGAGGAACTGGTGTGGCAGGATCCCGTTCCCGTGGTCGACCACGAACTGGTGGACGAGGCCGATATTGCCGACCTGAAGAAACGGATTGCCGATTCCGGTCTGTCGACAGCCGAACTGGTCGCCACCGCCTGGGCATCGGCCGCGACCTTCCGCGGGTCCGACAAGCGCGGCGGCGCCAATGGCGCCCGCATCCGGCTGTCACCCCAGAAAGACTGGCAGGTCAACCAGCCCGATCAGTTGGCCAAGGTGTTGGATGTCCTGGAAGGGATCGCTACCGACTTCAACGCGGCGGCTGGCGGCGGCAAGAAAGCGTCGCTCGCCGATTTGATTGTCCTCGGGGGCGGTGTCGCCATCGAGCAGGCGGCAAAGGCTGCCGGCCACGATGTCACCGTGCCCTTCGCCCCCGGGCGCACCGACGCCATCCAGGACCAGACGGACGTGGAATCCTTCGCCGTCCTGGAGCCTGTCGCCGACGGCTTCCGCAACTATCTGAAGAAAGCCTATTCCGCGCCCGCCGAGCAGCTGCTGATCGACAAGGCACAGTTGTTGACCCTTACGGCGCCGGAGATGACCGTACTCCTCGGCGGCTTGCGGGTGCTCGGCGCCAACCACGGCCAATCGCCGCACGGTGTCTTCACAGAGCGGCCCGGCACGCTCACCAACGACTTCTTCGTCAATCTGCTCGACATGGGAATCGAGTGGGAGGCGGCGTCCGAGGATCAGGATACCTTTCAGGGGCGCGATCGCGCGACAGGTGAAGTCAAGTGGACCGGTACTCGCGTCGATCTTGTCTTCGGATCCAATTCCCAGCTTCGGGCGTTGGCGGAAGTTTACGGGCAGGCCGATTCACAGGCGAAATTCCTCGGCGATTTCGTTGCTGCATGGACCAAGGTGATGAACGCGGATCGCTTTGATCTCTCCTGACCGTCGCCGATCGCGCGGGGGCCGCAGCATCTGCTGCGGTCTTCGCCCTGGAGATCGGCGCCGTGTTGACCGCCGGCGGCCGGAGGGCTAGAGCCGGCGCGCGCGGGCTGTCGCCCCGCCAGCGACAGGGACAGGGCAATGGCCAGCACATTACGCATCGGCATTTTGGGCGCATCCGGCTATACCGGGGCCGATTCCATCCGATTGGCCGCCTGCCATCCTGACATCGAGATCGCGGCGCTCACCGCGAACACCCATGCCGGAAAACCGGCCGCGGACGTTTTTCCGCACGTCTCCGGCCTTCATCTCCCGGACCTCGTCAAATGGGAGGATGTCGACTGGTCCGGCCTCGACGCGGTGATCTGCGGTCTGCCCCACGGTACGACCCAGGATGTGACGGCGGCGATCCTGTCGTCCGGTCCGGCGATCCGTGTCATCGACATGTCGGCCGATTTCCGCCTCCGCGACACCGCGCTGTACGCCGCCACATATGGCGGTCCGCACCGCGCGCCCGAATGGCAGGCCGAAGCAGTTTATGGCCTCACGGAGCACCACCGCGCAGCGATATCCGGATCGCGCCTGGTGGCGTGTCCAGGTTGCTACCCGACTGCCGTTCTTCTGGCGCTGCTGCCAATCGTCGCCGCCGGCCAGGTCGATGCCGGCGATCTGGTGATCGACGCCAAATCCGGCGTTTCCGGTGCCGGCAGGGGTCTGAAGCAGAACACGCTGTTTTGCGAAGCCGGCGAGGGTTTGTCGCCATACGCGGTGGGCACGCACCGTCACGCGCCGGAAATCGAGCAGGAGATCGGTTTGGCCGCCGGTCGTCAGGTCCGGGTCAACTTCACCCCGCATCTGGTGCCCATGAGCCGCGGCGAATTGTGCACCTGCCACGTGCGCCTACAGGACGGCGCCACCGCGGATGTCCTGCGCGCCACGCTTGCCACGGCCTATGCCGGCGAACCGTTCGTCGAGGTGCTCGCCGAGGGCGGTCTGCCGCGGACCCAGAATGTCCGCGGATCAAATCGTGCGCAAATCGCCGTATTTTCCGACCGGATCGATGGCCGCGCAATCGTCATTTCGGCGATTGATAATCTGGTCAAGGGTTCGGCCGGCCAGGCGATACAGAACCTCAACGTCGCGTTTGGCCTTCCCGAAACCCGTGGCCTTGAGCAGGTGGCCCTGTTTCCCTGAGCCGGCGGGTGCCGTTCGCAAAGGATCCGGCGGCGCGTTGGCGCCTGACGGTGGCGATGGTCTAGAGGAACGACCGGCGCTGCCACCAGCCGGACCGTTTGGGCGGATCCTGTGCCGCGTCGGCACTGTCGTCTGCGGTGCCGCCATCGCCTGATGCGGAGGCATCGGCCGGTTCCTCGCCCGCCGTGTCGTCGCTGGTGCCAACGGCGCGGATGGCCGGTTCCCGGCGGTCCGGTTTCGCCATATCCTCGGATATTGCGGCCTCCGGCCCCGCCGGTTCCGGCTGTGTCTCTCCGCCCGCCGCTGGCTGCAGATCGTCAGGCGTGGCTGCGATCTCGGTTGCCGGCTCGTCATTGCGTGACCGCCGGCTGCGTCGCCCCGAACGGCTCCTGGCGGTCGAAGCACCTGCCGGATCGGCAATCAGGTCCGCCTGAGGCTCGCCGTTGAGGGTTTCACCGCTTCCGGATTCGGCTGCGGCGCTCTCATCGGTTGCGGCATCGGCGACCGACGGCATTTCCGCCGAAGTGTCAGTTGATTTGGCGGTTGGCGCGCCATCCTTCCGGTCGTCCCCGTTGCCGGGCGTCGCCGTTTCGGCGGCAATGGCCTCCTGCTCGCGCCCGCGCCCGCGCCGGCGGCCGCCCCGCCGTCCACGCCGGCGCTTGCGGCCACCGCGTTCACTCTCCGCGTCCGTGTCCGCATCGCCACGGCCGTTGCCCGGTTCGGTGCCGCCTTCGTCTTCGCCTGTGTCGCCATCCTGGGCTTCGATCGCCTGGGTTTCACTGGCCTCTTCGCTTTCGCTTGCCGATCCCCGGCGTCGCCGACGTTTGCGGCGGCGCTTGCGCTCCTCGCCGGGTTCCGCCGCTTCCGCAGGATCGCCCTCGGCCGCCTCTGCCGGGCCGGCTACGTCTTCCATGGCAATGGCAGTGGAAACCGCCGCCGGCCGGTCGGACCGTTCACCTTTCTCGATCTGGAAG
This sequence comes from Afifellaceae bacterium, assembly GCA_965216515.1. Taxonomy (GTDB): domain Bacteria; phylum Pseudomonadota; class Alphaproteobacteria; order Rhizobiales; family Afifellaceae; genus CAXMRP01. The sequence goes on from OZ244173.1 coordinate 542,307, forward strand.
CCGGCCCCGTTTTCGGGCGGCTCGCCGGAAATGGTAAGCGTGATACCGAATCGCTCCTCAAGGTTCGACAGGTGGGCGCGTTTCTGGTTGAGGACATAGAGTGCGACATCGGCCCGGGTGCGAACCGTGACGTCGTGCCCCGGATGGCGCATCAGATGATCGTCCAGGGCCCTGAGAATTTGCAGCGTCAATGACGAGACAGACCGCACGTGGCCGGAGCCGTGACAGGTTGTGCAGGTCTCCGTGGAGCTTTCCAGGACGCCGGTGCGGATGCGCTGACGCGACATCTCCAGCAATCCGAAGTGGGAGATGCGCCCGACCTGGATACGGGCGCGGTCGAACTTCAGGCATTCCTTCAGCCGCTTCTCCACCGCCCGGTTGTTGCGTTTCTCCTCCATGTCGATGAAATCGATGACGATAAGGCCGGCCAGGTCTCGCAAACGCAGTTGCCGTGCCGCTTCCTCCGCCGCCTGGAGGTTGGTTTTCAGCGCCGTATCCTCGATTGAGTGTTCTCTGGTCGACCGTCCGGAATTGACGTCGATGGCCACCAGCGCTTCGGTCTGGTTGATCACCAGATATCCGCCGGATTTCAACGTCACCTGTGCGGAGAACATGGCGTCGAGCTGGTTTTCGACGCCGTGACGCGCGAACAGCGGAACATTTTCCTTGTACTGCTGCACATTGCGCGCGTGGCTGGGCATCAGCATGCGCATGAAATCCTTGGCTTCCCGATAGCCCTCGTCGCCAGCCACCAGAACCTGGTCGATCTCCTTGGAATAAAGGTCGCGGATCGACCGCTTGATCAGGCTGCCTTCCTCATAGACCAGGGTCGGCGCTGTCGATTTCAGCGTCAGCTCCCGGACATTTTCCCACAGCCGCAGCAGATATTCGAAATCGCGCTTGATCTCCGCTTTGGTCCGGCTGGCGCCGGCGGTACGCAGGATCACGCCCATGCCTTCGGCGACTTCCAGCACATTGGCGATCGCCTTCAGGCGCTTGCGGTCGGTCAGGCTGGTGATCTTGCGCGAAATGCCGCCGCCGCGGGCGGTGTTGGGCATCAGCACCGAATAGCGTCCGGCGAGCGACAGATAGGTCGTCAGCGCCGCGCCCTTGTTGCCGCGTTCTTCCTTGACCACCTGCACAAGCAGGACCTGGCGGCGCTTGATGACCTCCTGAATCTTGTATTGGCGCGGTTTCGGCTTGCGGCGGACCGGGACCTCTTCCATGGCGTCGGTGCTGCCGACTTCCTCGATGGGCTCCTCCTCGCCGTCCTCGCCTTCGGTCTCGTCGGAGCCCATTGTGTCGGCGCCGTTTTCACCGGTCTCCGATTCGTCCGTCGTTGCCGTCCGCGCCGAACGGCGGCGCCTGGTCAGTCCGGTCTCCTCGGCAAGGTCCGTCCCGTCGTCCGGATCGGCTTCCGGCGCGCCTTCGGCCGGATCGGCGCCGGCAATGTCATCGACCGTGGCATCCTCGCCGGCCGTCGCCGACATGCCGTCGTCGGGCTCCGCCGACGCATCTGCGGCATCGTCTTCGTCGTCGCGATTGTCACGGGCGGCTTGTTCGGCGTCTTCGCGCGCCTGCTCGGCGATCAGCGCCTGTCGGTCGGCGACCGGGATCTGATAATAGTCCGGGTGGATTTCCGAAAATGCCAGAAAACCGTGGCGATTCCCGCCATAGTCGACAAATGCCGCCTGCAAAGACGGCTCCACACGGGTGACCTTGGCCAGATAGATATTGCCGCGAAGCTGTTGGCGTTCAGCGGCCTCGAAATCGAATTCTTCGACTTTGTTGCCGCGCAAAACGACGACCCGGGTCTCTTCCGGGTGGGCGGCATCGATAAGCATTTTGTTGGACATGGATTAGAGCTCCGGATCCCGGTGGCGCGCTGGCCATGACACGCCGTACAGGCGCGCCGTCGGGGGATCCAATGGCGTTGTGGACAGGAAGACCGGCCGATGGTGCGGCCCTGGGCCCTCGACGAGGCAATCCCGTCGCTGCAACGGCGATATTGCTGTCGCAGCAGAAGGTTTGCTCAACTTGCCGATGAGTCACGTACTGGCCTTCCGAACTGGAATGGGACCGCATGCTCGACAAATTCCGGCATACGTCCCGATTTTCTCGCGACCGGACTGGCTGACCTCAAATACATGGCCTTCGCCGCCGGCCCCGTCTTCGTTCCCGCGTCTTTTCCGGCGAAACCGGGCTCGCGTGAAACGCGCTGCACCGAGACCGTGGACGACCGGGAAGGAATCCGTCAGAATCCTTTTATGAACGCTTGCCGACCATTGCAAGTCCTGTAATGCCATGATGGCAAACGGGGCTGGATTTCCGGCATTTGGTTGCGCACATATTTGTTGCGCCGGGCACCGCGATTTCGGTGATTCGGCATCGTTTCGCCGTTTTTGTTCGCCACGGCGCAGTCGGCAGCGAAACGCACGGTCCCGAGTTTCGGGGATTCTTTTCGGTGCGGGTCGACACGCCGGACAGAAAAAAAGGAGCTGGGATGACGACCACCGCAACACCGCCAGTGCGCAAGCTGGCTGTTATGTCGTGATCCGGCGCCTGGTATTCAAGGTGTTGTGCCGGTCGTGGTGGTTGCCACGATGGCTGGCGGTAATGGTCGGGCTGGTCGTCATCGTCGCGTTGGCGGCTGTACAGATGGTGGCGCCGGCGGCGGCGCTGGAGATGAGCGATCTGCGAATTGTCGGCGATGAAGCCCGGACCCGGGTCGTGGTCGATCTTGATCGCGAACCGATTTTTAGCGTTTTGCGCCTGACCGACCCGTACCGCCTCGTGGTCGACATCACCGACATTCGATTCGGATCGGCGATTTCCCAGACCCGGCCGCGCGGTCTGGTTCGCGACTATCGATACGGTCTGATTGCCGCCGGACGCGGCCGTGTCGTGCTCGATCTCACCGGGCCGGCAGAGATTGAGAAATCCTTCGTTTTGCCGCCAGCCGGCGACCAGCCGGCGCGCGTTGTCCTGGACCTGGTGCCAAGCGATCGGGACACGTTCATCGCCGCAGCCGAGCGTGATCGCAAATCGCTGATCGCGAGCCGGGAGGACACGGTGCCCAGGCCGCGCGCCAAGCGCGTGGCCTCACGTCCGGTGGTGGTGATCGATCCCGGCCATGGCGGCCTGGATTCCGGAGCCACCGGCAGATCCGGTGTGCTGGAAAAGGAGATCACCCTGCAGTTCAGCCTGGCATTGAAACGGGCGCTGGAGCACGGTGGCCGGGTCCGACCCGTGCTTACCCGCACCGACGACATATTCGTGTCGTTGAGCCGCCGGGTTGCGCTCGCCCACGAGAACGCCGCCACCCTGTTCGTTTCCGTCCATGCCGACAAGGTGCGCGAATCCTATGTCCGCGGCGCGACCGTCTACACGCTCTCCGACAAGGCCTCCGATCGTCTGTCTGCGGCGCTTGCCACCCGTGAAAACCGTGCCGATGTCCTGGCCGGCCTGGCGCTGGAGAATCAGCCCGAAGAGGTTGCCGACATCCTCATCGACCTGACACGGCGCGAGACCCGCAACCTGTCGGTGCGATTCGCCCATGCGCTGGTCAAGAATCTGAACGGCCCGGTGGAAATGAACAAAAGCCCGTGGCGTCGTGCGGCATTTCGTGTCCTCAAGGTTGCAGACGTGCCCGCGGTCCTTTTAGAATTAGGCTATCTTTCCAATTCGATAGACGAAAAACTTCTTAATTCAAATGAATGGCTGGAAACGGCAGCCGGTGCCGTCGCCGCAACAATCGAGTCTTACGTCGCCCTGCAAACCGGCTCCATCCGGTGAGCGGAAGTCGAGCCGCGTATCGGCAGGCCGCCCGCCCGTCCAGAACCGGAATTCCGCGCGCCCGGCCGTCCTCGGTCCGCTGCCGGTCCGGTGCCGGTCACAATTTGCGAACGGACACAAAACGTTGTGACTGTCTTGCCACAGTTTCATCACATCCATAGAAGAAGCACCGGGGACATGCTAGAACCGGGCAATGGGGCGCCGGACAGATTGGGTGCGGCCTGAAATCATGCTACTTCGGATTATAGGATATCTGTTCGGTGTCGGTGTTTTCGCCGGCCTGTGCGTGGCCGGCGGCGTTGCCTACTACCTGCACAAGATGAACGCCGACTTGCCGGACTACGACGTGCTCGCCCAGTACCAGCCGCCGGTGATGACGCGCATTCACGCCGACGATGGCAGCCTGGTCGCGGAATATGCCCGCGAACGGCGGCTTTACCTGCCCATTCAGGCGATCCCCAATCTAATCAAGGCATCGTTCCTTTCTGCGGAGGACAAGAACTTTTACCAGCATGGCGGTATCGATCTTCAGGGCATTGTCCGCGCCGTCATCACCAATTTCCGCAATCGCGGTTCCGGTCGCCGGCCGGTTGGCGCGTCGACCATCACCCAACAGGTGGCGAAGAATTTCCTGCTCTCCAACGAAGTCTCCTATGAGCGCAAGATCAAGGAAGCGCTGCTGGCCATGCGTATCGAGCAGGCCTATTCCAAGGACAAGATTTTCGAGCTCTACCTCAACGACAATTACCTTGGCCTGGGTTCCTACGGCGTCGCCGCTGCGGCGCTCAACTATTTCAACAAGTCGGTCAACGAACTGTCGATCGCCGAGGCGGCCTATCTTGCCGCCCTGCTGAAGGGGCCGGAAAACTACCACCCCTTCCGCAACACCGAGCGCGCTGTCGAGCGCCGCAACTGGGTGATCGACCGGTTGGTGGAAAACGGATACATCCGCTCCAGCGATGGCGAGGACGCCAAAGCGACCGCCTTGAACGTCAATCCGCGGGCGCGCGGCGCCTATCTCTTCGCATCGGAATTCTTTGCCGAGGAAGTGCGCCGCAATCTTCTGGAGATGTACGGCGAAGACAAGCTGTACGGTGGCGGCCTGTCGGTGCGCACCACGCTCGATCCGGAATTGCAGGTGCTGGCCCGCAAGGCATTGCAGAACGGCCTGATCGCCTACGACCAGCAGCAGGGCTTCCGCGGGCCGGTCGCGCAGATCGCCATTGATGGCGATTGGGGGCAACCGCTCGGCGAGGTCGACGCGCTTGCCGATGTGCCGGAATGGAGCCTCGCGGTTGTCCTTGCGGTGGAAGACGGTCAGGCCATCGTCGGTATCCGCCCGTTGCGAAAGGTCTCCGGCAAGCTGTCCGAAGAACGGGAAACGGGACGGTTGCCGCTGGATCAGATGAAGTGGGCGAAGTCCAATCTGCGCCGGGTCGGCGATGTGCTGACCAATGGCGATGTTGTTTATGTCGAACCCGTTGCGGAATCGCCGGGGGACTGGAAGTTGCGCCAGCCGCCGGAGGTGCAGGGCGGTCTCGTCGCCATGGATCCCTATACCGGCCGCGTGCGGGCGATGGTCGGCGGCTTTTCGTTCACCGAAAGCGAGTTCAACCGCGCCAGCCAGGCGCTGCGCCAACCCGGATCCTCCTTCAAGCCGATCGTCTACGCGGCCGCGCTCGACAACGGTTATACCCCGTCTTCGGTGGTCATGGACGCACCGATCGAGATTCAGTCCGGCGGCAAGATATGGCGACCGCAGAACTACGGTCGGGAATTTTACGGCCCCTCCACCCTGCGGTTGGGCATCGAGCGTTCCCGCAATGTCATGACGGTGCGTCTGGCCAAAGACATGGGCATGCCGCTGGTCTCCGAATATGCCCGGCGTTTCGGCATTTATGACAATCTGCAACCGGTTCTTGCCATGTCGCTGGGCGCTGGCGAGACCACGGTGCTCAAGATGGCCACCGCATATTCCACCATCGCCAATGGTGGCCGCAAGATCGCCCCGACGCTGATCGACCGCATTCAGGACCGGTTCGGCCGCACGATCTATCGCCACGACCAGCGCGAGTGCCAGGGGTGCGAGGCGACGGGTTGGCTCGACCAGGACGAACCGCGCCTGCTCGACAATCGCGAACAGATCCTCGATCCGATGACCGCCTACCAGATCACCTCGATGATGGAGGGTGTCGTTGAACGCGGCACTGCGACCAAGGTCAAGGCGGTCGGCAAGCCGATCGCCGGCAAGACCGGCACCACCAACGACGCCAAGGATGCCTGGTTCATCGGGTTCTCGCCGGATCTCGTCTGCGGTGTCTATATCGGTTACGACACGCCGCGCTCGCTGGGCCGGCGCGCCACCGGCGGCGCCATTGCCGCGCCGATCTTCGTGGAGTTCATGACCGCGGCGCTGGAAACCGCGCCACCCAAGCCGTTCCAGGTGCCGCCGGGCATCCAGCTCATCCCTGTCGACCGTAAAACCGGCCTGCGCGCCGACGGCGGCGGCGGCGGTGTGATCCTTGAGGCATTCAAGCCGGGGACCGAGCCACAGTCGAGTTACTCGATGATCGGTTTTCAGGATTCCACCGGCGCGCCGCTTTCCGTCTCGCCAGAAGCGGACCGGGCGATTGGCGGCGGTACCGGTGGGCTTTACTGACGGACAAGACATCAGGCAGGCGGGCCGTGCGTGAATGCGCCGCCAGTCTGGATCCTGACGCGCTCGTGACGGCCACGGGCGATTTGAACAACTGGGGCAATAGCGGCTGAAGGGGCAATCATGCGTTCGGATATTCAGGCAAAGGTCAATGAAATCAGGGACGCTTTGTCCTTGATAAGGAGGCATCTTTGACTGGGACACAGCCGAACGGAAACTGGCGGACCTGAACGAACGGGTCGAAGATCCGGATCTGTGGAACGATCCCGCTCAGGCCCAGAAAATCATGCGTGAACGCCAACGTCTCGACGGTGCTATCGGCACGGTCCGGGAGCTTGAGCGCGAACTGTCCGACAATCTCGAACTGATCGAACTCGGCGAGGCGGAGGATGATGCCGGGGTCGTGGCAGAAGCTGAGGCTGCGATCGAGAAGCTTGGCGCCGGAATCGCCAAGCGCCAGGCCGAAACGCTTTTGTCCGGCGAGGCCGACGGCAACGATGCATATATCGAGATCCACGCCGGCGCCGGCGGTACCGAAAGCCAGGACTGGGCGTCCATGCTGTTGCGCATGTATGTGCGCTGGGCCGAACGCCATGGCTACAAGGTGGAGACGCTGGAGTATCACGCAGGCGAGGAGGCGGGCATCAAGTCGGCGACTGTCCAGATCAAGGGCGAAAACGCCTATGGCTGGTCGAAGACGGAATCCGGCGTCCATCGGCTGGTGCGGATTTCGCCGTTCGACAGCCAGTCGCGTCGCCACACCAGCTTTGCCAGCGTCTGGGTCTATCCGGTCGTCGACGATTCCATCGACATCGAGGTATCGGAATCCGATGTCCGTATCGACACCTACCGCGCCTCCGGCGCCGGCGGCCAGCACGTCAACACCACAGATTCGGCCGTGCGCATCACCCATTTGCCGACCAACATCGTTGTCCAGTGCCAGAACGAGCGTTCCCAGCACAAAAACCGCGCCACGGCCTGGGCGATGCTCCGTGCCCGTCTGTACGAGGAGGAGTTGAAGCGCCGGGAAGACGAAGCCAACGCCGAAGCGGCCGCGAAAACCGAGATTGGCTGGGGTCACCAGATCCGATCCTACGTGTTGCAGCCCTACCAGCTGGTCAAGGATCTGCGCACCGGTGTCGAGCATACAACGCCCGATTCCGTTCTCGACGGCGATCTCGACCGGTTTATGGAATCCTCACTCGCCCAGAAGGTGACCGGCGAATCCGGACAGGTCGAGGACCTCGACTGACCCGGACTGAATTTTGGAAATAGGCGGGACTACGATCGGTCCAACTCACCTTCCAGTCGTTGATTGGCTCCGGAATGGTTTGTAAACGCCCATTCCCCCGCTACTCTGAGCTAGAAGCGATCCGGAAAAAGGGGGAGGACTGTTATGCCGGTCAAATTTCTGGGCGTGATTGTCGGGTTCTTTGTTATGGGCTGCGCAAGCGCAAATGCATTGACCATCTACCAGTGGAACGGTTCGGGTGGAACGGGTTCAATATCCGGACTATTGGTTCTTGAAGATAACGTAAATATACAGAATTTTACTTACAATGAATTTGTATCCTTCTGTATAACAGATATTTTCCCATGCACAAAAGAAGCGGCAAACGATCCACTTGACGATGATGTGTCAGGTTCACCGGGTGGAATCGAATTGTCTCTATCCCACTTCAACTACGATTGTATAAACAGCGGCGGCGGCGGATGTAGTCCAGGCACAGGATGGTGGTTTTCGCACGATTCCGTTTCCGAAACTTACACGCTAGTTTTTTTCGGCGGGTTTGGTGGCCAAGATCTGTATTACGAAGGGAATTCCCAATTCCTGCTGATTACGGCCATCCCCCTTCCATCCGCATTGCCGCTCTTTGCTGCGGCCCTTGGTGGGTTAGGGCTGACAGGGTGGGTTGGCAATGCCAGGCACAGGCCTCATTGATCGCACCGGATTCATCCGTTTGAACCATAAATCTGGTTTGCCCAATCCTCTATCCGGTTGAATTTGGTCCTTGGCGTCGGCCGACCCCATCGCGGCGGGCAGATCGCCGGATTACAGCATTCGTCGTGCCGCGAGATAGATGGACGGATCGACAGCCTTGCCGCCGCGTAGCGTTTCATAGTGCAAATGCGGTCCGGTTGATCGACCCGTCGAGCCGACCCGGCCGATGACAGTCTCCGCATCAACCATCATGCCCTTGCGCACCGAGATCCGGGAGAGGTGGGCATATCGTGTTTTCAGGCCATGGGCATGGCTGATCTCCACCATTCGGCCATAGCCGCCGTTGCGTCCGGCGTAGGTGACCTTGCCGGCGGCTGTCGCGCGCACCGGCGTGCCGCGTTTGGCGCGAAAGTCGATGCCGGCGTGGAAGGCCGGCCGCTTCAGGAACGGGTCCATGCGCCGGCCGAAGCGGCTTGTCGTCTGCGCACCGGCAATCGGCTTGCCCAGCGGCAGGGTCGCGGTCGACTTGCGGATGCGCCGGATATGCTCCAGCGAATCGTCCAGGGACGCCACCCGCTCCACAAAGGCGAAACTGTTGGCGGGAATGAAGGGTCCGCCGGTTGCGGTGCTGGCCGTAATCGCTGCGAACGGCGACAGCGGCGGCGCTGCCGGAGGCTTGACCCCCAGCCGCTTGATTGCCCGCACCAGGCGCAATGTCTCCCGCTGCGACGCTTCCCGCAGCACGTCCAGCGAAGCGACCTGCAACAGTTCGGACCGGTCGAGCGACGACTGGATATCCCTCAGCAGCGGCCTGAGGCGGGCGTCTTCATCGGAATCTTCAGAGTTGGTCGCGTCGAAGGGTTTGCGCAGGGCGGGCTCCGAGCCGGCGATCGAATTCAGTCCGTTTTCGCCCACCGGTTGCTTGATGGACCCGGTCACCACAACGTCCGGTTCGGCCCCCACCGGTTCGGCCCCCACCGATTCGGCCTCTGCCCGTTCGCCCGGACGCGGCACCGGACGCGGCATAGCGGCGATCGGAATTCCCTCTTTGCGCGCCTGGGCGATCAGTTCGTCCAGCAACACCTGCCGGCGGTCGATCACCGCCTGCCGGTCCAGCAAGGTTGCCACCTGCGACTCGATGCTTTGGGTTTCCACCAGATGCCGGCTGGTGACCCGATCTATCTCCGACCGCAACAGCGCGATCCGGTCCTCATAGGCGTACTGGATTTCCGCCTGCCGTGCCATCGCGCCGTCGAGAATGTCATCGCGGTAGAGCAGGTAGCCGGTCGCGCCGAGGTAACCGAACCCGAAAGTCAGGAACACGGAAACGATCGAACCGAACAGCCACGGCCGGACCGTATAGGACCGGACATTGTCGCCGCGGGTGATAATGATCTGCGGCAATTCCTTGCGCCGGCCGAAACCGCGATTTTTCTGGGAAGGATGCACCATGGTCCGCCAACTGAGAGTTGAATGATGTCTGGCGCCCATATTGGTCGAAGAAGGTTAACGCAGGGTTTTATCAAGGTTAATACGACCTGATTTTCGCAACGCCTGTGGTACGGTCACATCAATCCGACCGGTCGGCCGGCCATGCAGCCGGCAACAGATGCCGCCGCCTGCGCGACCGTGCTTTTGCCCTGATTTTGTCGCAATCGCCGGCAATCAGCAGAAGACAGGGTCGATGGACGCGGCGCGGCGCACCATCTATTCTGCGTTGCCAATGGCCGGTCTGATTCCCGGATTGCCGCAGACCGGCGCCGGGGATCGGCGATTTCGGAGCTAGGGTGTTCACGCAGCCTGAACCTGACAGTTTTGACGGTGCAGCGCTTCCGCCCCGGCGCGCCGCGCGCTGGCGGCGGCGGTTCTTGCTGTCGTTCGGCGGTGCGGCGTTGTTCTTCCTTGTCGCAATCGGCGTCCTTTACGTTCAGGTCACACGCAGTTCCCTCAACCTGGAATTTGTCCGCAGCCAGTTCCTGAATGCGCTGGAGAGCCGGCTTCCCCCTTCCGTCGACATTGCCATCGACGCCGCATATCTGTCCTATCGTGCCGATGTCGGCCTGATTGCCCAGGCTCGCGATATCGTCATCGGTATTCCCGGCCGCGCCGACATTCGCGTCCGCTCGCTCGATGCCACGGCAAACGTCACCGATCTGTTTGCCGCCCGGTTCAATCCCCACACACTCGCCGCAGACGGTTTGGATATCGTCCTGATGCCGCTAAAGCCGGCAGCGACGATCCAGCGGCGCATCGACCAGGCCCGGACGACAGCGGAACTGGTCGCCCGGGCAATTGTCGATGCCGACACCGGCATGCGCAACGCCGGCTTCCAGGAATTGCGGGTTACGGATCTGGCGATCAGCGCGCTCCGTCCGCTGCCGGGCGACGGCGGAGGCTCGGCGGGAAATGCGACGGCGGCCGGGGCCGGCAACCGGCTTCTGGTCCAGCGGGTCGCCGAAACCCTTTGGGCGCCACTGGAGCCGGGCCGCAGCAAGATCTGGTCACAGATCGGTGGCGCAAACGACGAGGTCCTGTTCAAGATCGAACGGGTGACCGACGAACAGGGCCGGCACCGGGTCGAGGCTTTCCTCGACCAGTTTCCCGCGGCGATGCTGCTGCCGGCGCTCGGCGATCCCAACAGCCCGGTTCAGTTCGATTCTCGCGGTTCGCTGCGCGCCCGCATCGATCTGACCCCCGATGGCGCCTTTGCCGGCGTGCGCGCCCGGCTGACCATGGGGCCGGGCGAATTGCTGTTCAACCGCAAGCACATCGCCCCGGTGGATGGCGCTGACCTGTTCGCCGACATCGGTCCGAATTCGAACCGGCTGGCACTCCGCCGCGGCCTGCTGTATTCGGGTTTGAACCAATTCCAGATGTCCGGCGCCGTCGACCTTGGCAAGTCCGGCGAACCCTTGACGCTCCTGGCGCGACTTGGCGAAAGCTTCGTTCCCGCGCTTGGCGCCGAATCCGACAGAAACCCGGCCGTGGTGCGGTTGGCCGGCGGCAACCTTGCCGCCACGCTCGACCTGCGGGACTGGAACCTTGAGATCGAACGTCTGGAGGTCACCGGGCCCGGTGGACGGGCGTCGTTGCTCGGCAACCTCCAGTTCGGCGGCGATAGCCCGGGTATCGCTTTGGCCATCCAGTTGCGGCAGTCCGACGCGGCTGTGGTCCGTGGCCTGTGGCCACCCTTTCTGGCCGTCAGGGCGCGAAACTGGTTCTCCGAGAATGTCACCGGCGGGACGATAGGGCCGGGTGTTGTGCAGGTCGCGTTGCCGATGGACGAGTTGCGCAAGAAAAACCGGGTCGATCCGCTACCTGAATATGCGGTGACCGGCCGGGTCGGATTTGACAATGCCCGCTTTACGCCATTGCCGTTTTTTCCCGAAATTGCCGATGCTGCCGGCGAGGTGACATTCGATCGCTCTGCCATTGTCATCAGCCTGGCCGGCGGCACGGCCGATATCGAACGCCGCGGTCAACTCGATGTCGCAGGATCACGGATCACGATTCCGCGGCTGGGGGCGCCAAATCCTGTCGGCAATGTCGATCTGCGACTGGCCGGGCCGGTTGCGGCACTGGCCGAGGTCGCCGATGCCGGTCCGCTGAGCGTGGCCGAAAGCCGTGGCATAGACGCCGGGACCCTTGCCGGCGTCGGTCGCCTGGCCCTGGCTGTCGAATTGCCGTTCACCGATGCCGACGCACTTGCCCGTGTCTCGCCGGAGTTCGAACTGGCGCTTGAGGGCTTTACATCCGGCAAGCCGCTGGATGGCCGCCATATTGCCGACGCCGACCTGGTGATGAAGGGAAATCCCGACACGTTCACCATCACCGGTACGGCAACGGTCGACGGCATCCCCGCCGACCTCGACATGGTGTCCGGCCGCGCCGCCGAGGGCGACGCCGTCAAGTTGACCCTTGATGACGAGACCCGGCGCCGCCTCGGCTTCGACCTTGGCAGTCTGTTGACCGGCCCGCTGGCGGCAACCTTCTCCGCCACCGACCGGCCCGACCGCCGCCGCCTGTTCCTTGATCTGGAAAACGCCCGTATCAACCTGCCGTTCGCGGCTTGGGAAAAGGGTTTCGGCGTCGGCGGCAGGGCGGAATTTACCTACCAGGAAGCCGAAGACGGCGCCCGGCTCGACGATATTGTCGTCAGCGGCCGTGGTTTCCATGTCACCGGCAAGGCGCGGCTCAAGCCGGGCGGCGGCATCGCCAACCTTCAACTCGACAAGGTATCGTTGCGACCCGGCGACAGTTTCACCGTCAATATGGAAGCCGAAGGCGAGGGTTACGACATCAAGGTCTCCGGCGCGTCATTCGACGCCCGCGGCCTGATTTCGCGCCTGAAGTCGGATTCCAGCACCAGCGGCTGGGATCTTCCGGAGTTGAAGATCGCCATCGATCTGGACCGGCTGACCGGCCACAACCGCGTCACGCTCCACAATCTCAAGGGCAGCGCCCGCTTTTCCGGCGGACGCATCCGGGCGCTTTCATTCGCCGGCACGACCGGAAAGTCCCAACCGTTCCGCTGGGAGATCACCGAAAAGGGCGAAACCCGCAGCCAGCATTTCCAGTCTGCCAACGGCGGTGCCACATTGCGCTTCGCAGACCTCTATACCAAGATTCTGGGCGGCGAACTGGAAATCCGCCAGGACGGCCCCAAAAACGGGGCGTTTGCCGCCGGCGGCCTGGCGTTGCGGAATTTCCGCGTGATCAACGAGCGAATTCTGGCCCAGGCGGTCCGAAACCAGACCGGGTCGGATTCAACGGCGGTCCGCGACGATGTCCGCCGGAAGATCGACACGGCCAACATGGTCTTTACAGCGCTGCAGATCCCATTCCGTCGCGATGGCGCCACCATCTCCATCAACAACGCCGCCCTGCGCGGGCCGGCGATCGGCGGAACGGCGAGCGGAACCGTCAATCTCGACGATCGCCAGATTGCCCTCAGCGGCACATTCGTACCGATCTACGGGCTCAACAATATCGCCGGGTCAATTCCGCTCTTCGGCGCTATTCTCGGCGGCGGCCGCAACGAGGGGCTGCTCGGCCTGACCTACCGCATATTCGGTCCGATCGATGCGCCGACATTGCAGATGAATCCGGTTTCCGTCATCGCCCCCGGCATTTTCCGCAAGATTTTTGAATTCCGGTAGGCTGGCGCCGGCCGGTCCGGGAACTCAGCCGTCAGCCAGCTTGACCAGCGCGTGCTTCTTGCGGCCGATCGACAATTTGATCTGGCCCGCGCCGGAAAGGTCGGCATCGCTCAGCACCGCCCTCTCGTCGGTGATCGGCTGGTCGTTGACCCGGACCGCGCCGCCGCGAATTTGCCGGCGTACCTCGCCATTGGATGCCGCCAGCCCGGCGTCGACGCATGCGGAGAGCAGACCGATCCCGTCGGCGAGTGCTGCTTGCGTCACCACGACCGTCGGCAGCGCATCGCCGGCGCCGCCGGCCTCGAAAGTCTGCCGAGCCGTCGCCGTCGCCGCCTCCGCCGCCGTGCGCCCGTGCACCATTGCCGTTGCCTCGGTGGCCAGCACCTTTTTGGCTTCGTTGAGCTCCGCGCCCTCCAGGGCCGCCAGCCGGTCGGCTTCGGCACTAGGCAGGGTCGTGAACAGTTTCAGGAATCGGCCGACATCGCCATCTTCGATGTTGCGCCAGAATTGCCAATAGTCATAGGCCGACAGCAGCGCCTCCGACAGCCATACCGCGCCGGCCGCCGTCTTTCCCATCTTGGCACCGGATGCGGTCGTGATTAGCGGGCAGGTGAGCGCAAAAAGGGTTTCCGCCCCTGTCCGCCGCCCCAGATCGACGCCGGATATGATGTTGCCCCACTGATCGGAGCCGCCCATTTGCAGCCGGCAATCGAAACGGCGGTTCAATTCGACGAAATCGTAGGCCTGCAACACCATGTAGTTGAATTCCAGGAACGAAAGGTGCTGTTCCCGCTCCAACCGCAACCGCACCGAATCCCGCTGCAACATGGCGTTGACCGAGAAGTGCGCACCATAGTCGCGCAGGAAATCGACATATCTGAGCTCCACCAGCCAGTCGGCATTGTCGGGCATCAGGGCGTCGGTCGGCCCTTCGCCAAAGCGCAGGAAACGCTCAAACACGGTCTTGATGGCGGCCTTGTTTTCGGCGATCGCCGCCGGCGTGAGCAGTTGCCGGCTTTCGTCCTTGCCGGAGGGGTCGCCGACCAGGGTTGTCCCGCCGCCCATCAGGGCGATCGGCCGGTGGCCGGTCTGCTGCATCCAGTAGAGCATCATAATGCCCACCAGATTTCCGACATGCAGGCTCTTTGCGGTGCAGTCGAAACCGATATATCCGGTAACCGGTCCCGCCGCCAAAAGCGCGTCGAGATTGTCGGCATCCGACATTTGATGGATGAAGCCGCGATCTCTCAGGACCGTCAGAAATTCGGATTTGAACTTGGTCATTGTCTGTCCGCCGGGGCGTCGATCATGTCCGCCCGGATCGGCAAGGTCCAAATCCGGTCCGCGTGCATCGGTGCGAATGTCGGTCGCCCGCGTGCCGGTTCTGCCCTCGCTCAGCCGCTTGGCCACGTGTTTTCAGGCCTGTCCTTAATCGTTGTCCTTAACGGTAAGTCAAGGCTTTGGCGCGATTTTTCGGATAACGACCAATATCTGCGGGCGATGGGTGAAGCCGTCATGGCATGGAGATTGACCGGGATCGGCGCAACAAGCGCTTTGGTAACCCTATTATCAACTCGGGAACCGCTGGCTCAGGCCCTGGAGAGCGGCAGATTTCCCGCGACCGGCGCGGCGGTACCGGCCTTCGGCCTGGAGACGTTGTCCGCCAATCCGGCTGCCGTTATCGCGGTTGCCGCCCTGATTGTCGTTGCCGTCGCGTTCCTGATCGTTCGCCGGCGGAGCGGGACATCCCGATCCGCTGTTACCGGCCGCAAGGCAGCGCGCGCCGCCAGCGGACTGAACGACCGTGTCACATTCATGGCCATCCTGACGCGTCAATTGTCCGATCATGAGCGCAACGGGCAGCACCTTGCCCTGCACATCATCGATTTCGACGGATTCGGCGCCATCAACCGCACCTATGGCTATGAAGCCGGAGATGCCCTGCTGCGCGAAGCCGCCAATCGGCTGGGCCAGATGGTGACCGGCCCGGAATGCCTGGCACGATTGGGCAGCGACGAAATTGCCGTCATCCAGCCCGATGCCGGCGCCACCCGCGCCGTTGACGAATATGCGGAGCGTTTGCACGAGGCATTGTGCCGCCCGGTGACGCTGGCCGGTGACCCGATTTCCCCGCGCGTTTCCATCGGCTCCGCTGTTGCGCCGCAACACGGGGCCGACGCCGGTTCGCTGATGAAAAGCGCCGACCTGGCGGTGACCAGTGCCAAGCAGGATGGTGGCAACCGCAGCGTCCATTTCGGACCCGCCTCGCGGATCGGCCGCGCGATGCGCTCCGAGGAGGAGACGCTTCTGCGATCGGCGCTTTCAAACGACTGGATCAAGGCCTACCTGCAGCCGATATTCGACCTGCGCGAGCGCCGGCTGATGGGGTTTGAGGCGCTGGCCCGGATCGAGCACCCGGAGCGGGGTTTGATCGTTCCCGACGCCTTTTTGCCGATGGCCGAGGAAACCGGCCTGATCGAGCCGGTAGCCGCGGTCGTCCATCGCCAGGCCATGGCCGCTGCCGCGGCGTGGCCCGATCATCTCGATCTCGCCATCAACTTGTCGCCGGCCGAGTTCCGCAACACCAATGTCACCAACACGATAAAGGTGGCGCTCGCCGAAACCGGTCTTGTGGCCGAGCGGGTGATGGTGGAAGTGACCGAACGGTTGTTTTCCGGCGACGCCACCGCGCCGGCGGAGCAGCTGCAGGCGCTCAAGGCCATGGGTGTCCTTTTGGCCCTGGACGATTTCGGTTTTGGCCTGGCCGCGCTCACCCACCTGTGCGCCCATGATTTCGATGTCGTGAAGATCGATCGCACTGTGGTCCGTTCGCTGTCGGCGGAACGCAGCGCCCGCCTGGTCGGCGTGATGATCGAGGCGGCAGACAAACTGGACATCATGGCGATTGCCGAGGGCGTGGAATCCGCCGAACAGGTCCAGGTGCTGGCCAATCGCGGCTGCTTCCATGCGCAGGGCGATCTCTTTTCCGCGCCGCTGCCGATGGCCGATGTGGCGCCGATCATCATGAAAGATGTCAGGAACCGCACGAACGGCGCGGCCGGCGCGGCAGCGACCGGTGGCAGCGATGGCGCGCAGGAACCCGAAGATCGTGCCGGCGACGACATGGGCGGCGGCAATGCCGATGCCCAAGCCAATATGTCCGAAGACGAAGCGGTCCGGCAGGCCTGACGGGCGGGAAACCGGTGCCCTCGGGGGTTGGGCCGGGATTCGGGCAGGCGCCGGCGGGATGCCGGCGCTGATTGCTAGCGCGAAGCGTTGCCGCTTTCGATTTCGGCCAACCGGCGATCGAGATATTCGGAGCACTCGTCGATCAGCGTATCGACATGGCCTTCGAAGAAATGGTTGGCCGCCGGCACCGATTTCTGTTCCACCGTGATGCCCTTTTGTGCCTTCAGCTTGTCGACCAGCGTCTGGACCGCGTCCGGCGGCGAGACCCGGTCCTCCACGCCGTGGATGATCAGGCCGGAGGAAGGGCAGGGCGCGAGGAAGGAGAAGTCGTAGAGGTTGGGTTGAGGCGCAATGGACATGAAACCTTCCACTTCCGGCCTGCGCATCAGCAATTGCATGCCGATCCACGAACCGAAGGAAAAGCCGGCGATCCAGACACCGCGCGAATCCGGATGCAGCGACTGGATCCAGTCGAGTGCCGCTGCGGCATCGGAAAGCTCGCCCACGCCATGATCGAAATACCCCTGGCTGCGCCCGACGCCCCGAAAGTTGAACCGCAGGGCGGTAAAGCCGCGTTCCTGGAACATGTAGAACAACCGGTAGACGATCTGGTTGTTCATGGTGCCGCCGAAGCGGGAATGGGGATGCAGCACCAGGCCGATCGGCGCGGTTTTCTCGCTGGCCGGCTGGTAGCGGCCCTCAAGCCGGCCGTCCGGTCCGGCAAAGATGACTTCTGGCATGAAATATCCGTCTCTGGAATCGGGTTCAGGCAGGCATCGGGTTTCTTGACAGGAATGCGACAGTCCACCTAAGTACAGTTTGGAATGGTTCAAAACTGCGATGGCGGGCCGCCGCCGCCATCCGGGCCGGCGCGGCGCTATCTAAACACCGAAAAGCGGACGGATTACAAGCGTTTCGCGACTTGCGACCGCGCCAGAGCCGAAAATTCGCCGAAAACCGGCACCCCGATCGGCCCCGAAAACGCCGGATGGGGTGCGGCACAAGGCGATGCAAGAGGCAACGGCGCGCCGCAAGAGATCGGGCGGCAGGAGAATGCAGGATCGATCATGAGCGATACGGCGATCTATCTCGATGCCAATGCGTCCATGCCGCTGCGCGTGGACTCGCGCGCGGCGATGGTTGCCGCGCTTGATCTGACGGGCAATGCCTCCTCCACCCATGCCGCCGGGCGCGCCGGCCGCCGCATCATCGAGGACGCCCGCCGACAGGTCGCGGCATTGGCCGGCGCCACTGCCCGCAACGTCGTATTCACGAGCGGCGCCACGGAAGCGGCAAACATGGCGCTGACCCCCGATTGGCAGATTGCCGGCCAGGCCGTGCGCATTGGCCACCTTTATGTCGGTGCCACCGAACACGCTTGTGTCCGCGCCGGCGGTGGGTTTGCCGCCGACCGGATCACAGTTGTGCCGGTTTGTCCGGACGGCCGGCTTGATCGCCAGGCCCTGAAAGCGGCCCTTGCCGCCCACGACCACAGCGCCGGTCCGCCACTTGTCGCCACCATGCTTGCCAACAACGAGACCGGAGTCATCCATCCTGTCGCTGATATTGCGCAAATCGTGAAAGATGCCGGGGGTGTCCTGTTTTGTGACGCGGTACAGGCTGCCGGCCGTATCCCCGTGGAGATGGATGGCCTGGGCGCCCATGCGATGGCGCTCTCCGGCCACAAGCTCGGCGGCCCGCAAGGCGTCGGTGCCCTTGTCCTGGCCGCCGGCGATTGCGCGCCGGCGCCGTTGATCAGGGGCGGCGGCCAGGAGATGAACCGGCGCGGTGGCACTCAAAATATCGCCGCAATCGCCGGTTTTGGCGTTGCAGCGGCGGGCGCGGCGCACGATATGGCGGTTATGGAGAGCATCGCAGTGCTGCGCGACCGTCTTGAGGCGGGTATTTTGGATCTCACCCCCGACGTTTCGGTCGCCGGCGCCGGGGCCGGGCGGCTGGCCAACACCAGCCTCATGGTCCGGCCGGCAGTGCCGGCCGAAACCGTCGTCATCGCTTTTGATCTGGAAGGTATTGCCGTCTCCGCCGGCGCCGCCTGCTCCTCAGGCACGGTCGAACCGAGCCATGTCCTGCGGGCAATGGGCTATTCACCGGACGAAGCCCGGTGTGGGATCCGGATGAGCCTCAATTCGGGGACCACGGAGACAGAAATCGACCGAACACTTGCCGTTTGGCGGAAAATATGCCGAAAGGGGAGCGGCAGGCACGCAGCCTGAGAATTATTCCGGTGCGGGGGTCGGATCGGACCGTCCGCACAACGTGACATAACCAACCGGCAGGCTCTTGAACCTGCTAAGGAGGGTGGAAATGCCGGCAGTCCGGGAGACCGTCGAACAGGTTCGGGCGCTCGACGTCGACAAGTACAAGTACGGCTTTGAAACCGCCATCGAATCTGACAAGGCGCCCAAAGGCCTGAATGAGGATATCGTCCGTTTCATCTCGGCAAAAAAGAATGAACCGGGGTGGATGACTGACTGGCGCCTTGATGCATATCGGCGCTGGCTGACCATGAGCGAGCCGACCTGGGCACGGGTCGATTATCCGAAAATCGACTACCAGGATCTCTATTATTACGCCGCGCCCAAATCGATGAGCGGGCCCAAGAGCCTCGATGAGGTCGATCCGGAGATTCTGGCCACCTACGAAAAGCTCGGCATTCCGCTGAAGGAGCAGGAGATTCTGGCCGGCGTGCGCAAACAGGGCGAGCCCAGCACGCTGGATGAGGACGCCCCGGCCTCCGAATACGGTTCCGGCCGCGTCGCCGTCGATGCCGTCTTCGACAGCGTCTCCGTGGTTACCACCTTCAAGGAGGAATTGAAGAAGGCCGGCGTCATCTTCATGCCGATCTCCGAGGCCCTGCAGGAGCATCCCGACCTGGTGCGTCAATATCTGGGCACCGTGGTCCCGGTCAGCGACAATTTCTTCGCCACCCTCAATTCGGCGGTCTTTTCCGACGGTTCCTTCGTCTATGTGCCGCCCGGCGTGCGCTGCCCCATGGAACTGTCCACCTATTTCCGCATGAACGAGCGCAACACCGGCCAGTTCGAGCGCACGCTGATCATTGCCGACAAGGGCGCCTATGTCTCCTATCTGGAGGGCTGCACCGCGCCCATGCGCGATGAGAACCAGCTTCACGCCGCCGTCGTGGAACTGGTGGCGCTGGACGATGCGGAGATCAAATATTCCACTGTCCAGAACTGGTATCCCGGCGACGCCGACGGCAAGGGCGGCGTCTACAACTTCGTCACCAAACGCGGCGACTGCCGGGGCGCCAATTCGCACATATCCTGGACCCAGGTGGAGACCGGTTCGGCGATCACCTGGAAATATCCCTCCTGCATTCTGCGCGGTGACAATTCCGAAGGCGAGTTCTACTCCATCGCCATCTCCAACGGTTGCCAGCAGGTGGATTCCGGCACCAAGATGATCCACTTGGGAAAGAACACCAAAAGCCGGATCATCTCCAAGGGCATTTCCGCCGGCCGTTCAAACAACACCTATCGCGGGCTGGTTTCGGCAAATCGGAAGGCCGCCGGCGCCCGCAATTTCACCCAGTGCGATTCGCTGTTGATCGGCGACCGGTGCGGCGCCCACACGGTGCCGTACATAGAATCCAGGAACGCCGGCGCCGTCTTCGAGCACGAGGCGACCACCTCCAGGATTTCCGATGAACAGCTTTTTTACTGCCTCCAGCGCGGCATGAACGAGGAGGAGGCGATCGCGCTCATCGTCAACGGCTTCGCCCGCGAGGTGATCCAGAAACTGCCGATGGAGTTCATGGCCGAGACCCAGCGGTTGATCGGCATATCACTGGAAGGGAGCGTGGGGTGATGGGAACCCTTGTCGCTCCGCTCTCCTCGGGCCTGTCCGGTCCGTCATCCTCCGGCCTGTCCGGTCCGTCATCCTCGGGCTTGTCCGGTCCGTCATCCTCCGGCCTGTCCGGTCCGTCATCCTCGGGCTTGTCCCGAGGATCTGAGTAATCACGGAGCAAGCGGTTGACCGGGATCGTCTACATGATGTCCGACAAGCCTCGCGGGGTGATCTATATCGGCGTTACAAGTGATTTGCAGGGCCGGGTATGGGAGCACCGCAGCGGTGTGCGAAAGGGGTTCACGTCCAGATACAAGGCAAGGAACCTTGTGTGGTTTGAACGCCATCCGAATATCGTTCTTGCAATACGACGCGAGAAATCCCTGAAACGCTATCGGCGCGAATGGAAAGCCAAACTGATCGAGGGCCTAAATCCGACCTGGTTGGACTTGTATGAGCGCATCGACGAAATCGAAAATGACTACCGGCCGCATCCAAATACGAGAATGTGGAATGACTACCATTGAGAAGGGATTGGATCCTCGGGACAAGCCCGAGGATGACGGGTACGTGTTGCCCGGAATGGGCATGGCCGAGACCAAGCGGTTGATCGGCATTTCACTGGAAGGGAGCGTGGGGTGATGACCGACAAGATCAAACCCGTGATCAATCTCGCCGACGTGCCATTGCGCGAAAACGGCCATGGCGACAAGTTCGCCGCCAGGATCGGCACATTCGGCCACATGATCGGATCCACCGGCATCGGCTGCATGCTGCATGTGGTGGAGCCGGGCAAGACGGCGTTCCCGTTCCACGCCCACCACGCCATCGACGAATTGTTCGTGATCCTGGAAGGCGAGGGGACCTATCGCTTCGGTGAAGAGACCTATTCCGTCAAGGCCGGCGATGTGCTGGCCGCGCCCACCGGCGGCCCGGAGGTCGCCCACCAGATCACCAATACCGGCGGAGAAGCGCTGAAATATCTCGGTATTTCAACCAAAATTGACACGGAAGTTGTCGAATATCCCGATTCCGGCAAGTTCGCTGTCATGTCCCGGTTTGACTGGAGCGATCCCGATGCCGGCGGCATCCGCTATATCGGGCGGCTCGACAGCGCGCTCGGCTATTGGGACGGCGAATGAACCGCGCCGAAGCCCCGACGCTAGAATTTGGTCTGGCACTTGAATCTGGCCCGACACCAAAAGTTGGAAAGACACACGATGCTTGAAATCAAGAACCTCCATGCCCGGGTCGCCGGCGACGATACCGAGATCCTGCGTGGCGTTGACCTGACCGTGTCGCCCGGCGAGGTCCACGCCATCATGGGGCCGAACGGATCGGGCAAGTCGACGCTGTCCTATGTGCTCGCCGGCAAGGAGGATTATGAGATCACGCAAGGCTCCATCACCTATCGGGGCGAGGACCTGGCGGCGATGGAGCCCGACGAGCGCGCCGCCGCCGGCCTGTTCCTGGCATTCCAGTATCCGGTGGAAATCCCCGGCGTGGGCACCATGAACTTCCTGAAGACCGCACTCAACGCGCAGCGCCGCGCCCGCGGCGAGGCGGAACTGACGACGCCGGCGTTTATGCGCAAGGTGCGTGACGTGGCGGCAAGGCTGCAAGTGTCGCCGGACATGCTGAAACGGCCGCTCAATGTCGGCTTTTCCGGCGGCGAGAAGAAGCGCAACGAGATCCTGCAAATGGCGCTTCTGGAACCGGCGCTGTGTGTCATGGACGAAACCGATTCCGGCCTCGATATCGACGCCTTGAAGATCGTCGCCGATGGCGTCAATGCCCTGCGCGGACCGGACCGCGCCTTTGTCGTTATCACGCACTACCAGCGGCTGTTGAACTATATCGTGCCCGATCATGTCCATGTGCTGTCGCGCGGCCGGATCGTGAAGTCCGGCGGCAAGGAATTGGCGCTGGAGTTGGAGGAAAAGGGCTATGCCGATCTGATCGCGGAGGCCGCCTGACATGGGCGCCGAAGCCGCACCCGACATTGCGTCCGCCGGTTCCGGCCGCATCCGGACACCGGCCGAGCTCTCAGTGCTGGACCGGCTTCAGGCGCTCGCCGGTGGCGGCACCGCGGGTGAGGACGCTCGTGACAATGTCATCGCGCTCATTCGGGAGAACGGTCTTCCCCACCGCCGGATCGAGGCCTGGAAATACACCGATCTGAGAACCCTTCTCGGCGAAGTTCCGCCGCTGGCCGTTCCCCCGGAAAGTGGCGCGGCCTCGGCCGCGCTCAAGGCCGGCACGGCTTTCGTCGATGCGGCCCGCCTGCCGGTTGTGAATGGCCAGGTCATCGACACACTCGCCGATTCCCTGCCACAAGGGGTTACGCAGCGTAAAGCGGCCGATGGCGGCGGGGAGGCGGATGAACCGCCGGGTGCCGCCGATGCAATCGGCCTTTTCCACCGCGCTTTCGCCACTCCGGGGTTGGCGCTTGCTGTCGCCACCGGGGCGAGACCCGATCGGGCAATTGCGCTTGTCCATGCCATGTCTGGCGCCGCGCCGGCCCTGGCCGCGACCGGCCATTCGGTCACCGTCGGCGAAGGTGCGGCGGCGACAGTGATCGACCACCAGACCGGCCCCGATGGCGTTGCCTATCTGACAAATACCCGCAACACGGTACAGCTGGGCGAAAACGCCCGTCTCCATTGGATCATCGTGCAGGAGGAGGGCGACGAGGCGCGCCATCTCGGCCAGTTGAAGGCAACGCTTGCCAGAGGGGCGAGGCTGGATCTCACCGTCCTCAACGCCGGCGGCGCACTGGTCAGGCGGGAAATCATGATCGATATCGCAGGTTGCGATGCCGAACTTGCCATTCGTGGCGTCAATCTGATCGGCGGCTCCGCCCATGTCGACGTCACCACCACCTTGAATCATCGCGCCCCGGCAGCCACGGCGAGCGAAGTGTTCCGCAATATTGTGACCGATCGCGGCACCGGTATCTTTCAGGGGCAGATCAACGTCGACCGCCTGGCCCAGAAAACGGACGCCCAGATGGCCTGCAATACGTTGCTTTTGTCGCAGCGCGCCAGCTTCTCGGCCAAGCCGGAACTGGAGATATTCGCTGACGACGTGGTCTGCGGACATGGCGCCACGTGCGGTCAGATCGATTCCGATGTGCTGTTTTTTCTGCGCGCCCGCGGCATCCCCGCCGACATCGCCGAAAAGATGATGGTTATGGCGTTCCTGGCCGGAAGCGTCGCGGAAATCGAGGATGTGAGGGTGCAGAATGCGCTTGCGACGCGCATTGGCGCCTGGATCGGCCTGCCGCCCGATGAAACGGGAGAGGTCGATGGCTGAGCCAGCCCAAAAGCAGTCGCCGTCATACGATATCGACGCCATCCGCGCCGATTTTCCCATCCTGGCCCGGCGGGTCTACGACAAACCGCTGGTCTATCTCGACAATGGCGCCTCGGCCCAGAAGCCGCAGGCTGTCATCGATGCGGTCACCAATGTCTATGCGAACGAATACGCCAACGTTCACCGGGGCTTGCATTTCCTGTCCAACGCCGCCACCGACGCCTACGAGAACGCCCGCGAGATCGTCCGCGGTTTCCTGAATGCCGGCTCGGTGGACGAGATTGTCTTCACCCGTTCGGCAACCGAAGCGATCAATCTCGTCGCCCAGTCGTTCGGCAGCATGGTGCTTGGCGAGGGCGACGAAGTGGTGCTGTCAATCATGGAGCATCACTCCAACATCGTCCCCTGGCATTTCCACCGCGAACGCAACGGTGCAAAGCTGGTCTGGGTCGATGTTGATGACGACGGCGCCTTCGATCTTGCGCGTTTCGAACAGGCGCTCACCGATCGCACAAGGATCGTCGCTATCGCCCACATGTCGAATGTGCTCGGCACCATCGTGCCAATCCGCGAGATTTGTCGGCTTGCGCATGCCCGCGGCATTCCGGTTCTTGTCGACGGCAGCCAGGCGGCGGTCCACACCCGCGTCGATGTCCGGGACATTGGCT
Source organism: Afifellaceae bacterium (assembly GCA_965216515.1). Lineage (GTDB taxonomy): Bacteria > Pseudomonadota > Alphaproteobacteria > Rhizobiales > Afifellaceae > CAXMRP01. Next base: position 566,859 of record OZ244173.1, read on the forward strand.
GCGATTTTTATGTTTTTACAGGTCACAAGACCTACGGGCCGTCGGGCATTGGTGTCTTGTGGGCGAAGGCGGACCGCCTGAACGCCATGCCGCCCTATATGGGCGGCGGCGAGATGATCCTCGATGTCACCGAGGACATGGTTACCTACAACGATCCGCCTCATCGTTTCGAGGCCGGCACGCCACCGATCGTCCAGGCCATCGGGCTCGGCGCCGCGCTCACCTATATGCAGGGCATCGGCCGGGATGCCATCGCCGCTCACGAGGCGGACCTGGCGGCCTACGCCCACGAGCGGCTTTCCGCGCTCAATTCGGTGCGAATTCTGGGCAATGCCGCCGGCAAGGGTGCGATCGTGTCCTTCGAAATGGAGGGGCTCCACGCCCACGATGTTTCGATGATTATCGACCGCGAAGGGGTCGCCGTACGCGCCGGTACCCATTGCGCCCAGCCGCTGCTGACCCGCTTTGGCGTCACATCCACCTGCCGTGCGTCCTTCGGGCTTTACAACACACGCGCTGAGGTCGACGCGCTTGCCGAGGCATTGGTGAAAGCCCATGCTTTCCTTACATGAGGCAGATATGAACGATTTCGCGACCGTCGACCAAAATCCGCCCCTCGAGGACGGACCCAATGCCGCCGATGTCACCGGCTCGACCATTCCCGCCGATGAGCTGGAACGGCTGGCCCGCGATATCGTCGCCGCGCTCAAGACGATATACGATCCGGAAATCCCCGCCGATATCTATGAGCTGGGCCTGATCTACAAGGTTGACATCGATGACAACCACAATGTCATCGTCGACATGACGTTGACCGCGCCGGGCTGCCCGGTCGCCGGCGAAATGCCGATCTGGGTGGAGAATGCCGTGGCGTCCGTGCCCGGTGTCTCCGGGGCCAGCGCCCGGATGGTTTTCGATCCGCCATGGACGCCCGACCGCATGTCCGAAGAGGCCAAGGTCGCCATCGGCTGGTGGTGACCGGCCGCGGCAAGATTGACGGGTCGCCGCCGCCGCCCCATATCGAACGCAAAGAGAGTATCAGGCAGATGACTGTTCCCGGATTTCAGGTTCTGACACTGACCGACGCCGCCGCCGAGCGCGTGCGCGAGATCGTCACCCATGCCGGCGCCGGCGCCAACGGCGTTCGCATCGGTATCCGCAACGGTGGCTGTGCCGGTATGGAGTATACAGTCGACCTTGTGACCGACCCTGATCCGGGCGACGACATGGTCGAAGCCGGCGCCGGTGCCCGCGTCTATATCGACCCTGGAGCGAGTTTGTTTCTGCTTGGCACGGAGATGGATTTCGAGGTGACGCGGTTGCGCACCGGGTTCGTCTTCAACAATCCCAACCAGACCGGGGCGTGCGGCTGCGGGGAATCGGTGGAACTGAAGCCCGCCGACCGGACCCGGCTGGATCGAACGCAGGCGTCCGGCGGCTAGGCCGCGCCCGGCACCAACTGGAGCGGAGCGCGCCATGGATCCCGATTACCTTTGCGATCTTTTCCAGCCGTTCGGCGAAATCGCCATTCGCCGGATGTTTGGCGGGCAGGGCATCTACCATGATGGCCTGATGTTCGCCCTGGTCGCCGATGGCGAGCTCTACCTCAAGGTCGATGAAAGCAACCGGGATGTCTTTTGCGGCGCCGGCTCGACACCCTTCACATACACCGGCAAAGGCAAAGCGGTCGAAATGTCCTACTGGCGGCTGCCGGAAAGCGCCATCGACGATCCCGATGAAATGAAGGAATGGGCCGATAGCGCCTATAGCGCGGCTCTTCGCGCAAAGGCGGCCAAGAGCAAAAGTCCGGCAAAGCGGAAACCGGGTCGGAAAAAGGCGTCTAGCTGACCGCTTCCTCTTCCTTGGCCGGCACGCGGGTCGGACGCAGCATGAACGCCGGCACATGGTCGCAGAATCCGACCTTGTCGGAATCGGATTTGCCGCCGCGCCGTTTGCGCTCGTCAGCGCCTGCACCGGGTGCGTCGGCCGTTTCACCGGCCTCCTGGGCCGCATCGGCATGCGCTGGCGAATCCACGCCGGCCGCAGATTCCGCTTCGGCCGCGCGACCCGATCGCCGGCGCCGGCTACGCCGGCTGTCTGACGTCTTCTTTGTCGCCTCTTCGGATCCATCGTCTGCCGATGCACCGGCTGTCGCATCGGCGTTCCCGTCCGCCGCCTTGTCGGATGCGCCTTTCGACGCCTTGGTCGATGCCCTGGCGGAACGTTTGGTCGGCCGTTTCCTGCGCTTGGGCGCATCTTCGGCGTCGGCATCAGCGGTATCCGGTGTTTTGCCGGCGGCCATCACCTCGATCGTCTGTCCGATCAGGTTTTCAATTGCCGCGATGTATTTCTTGTCTGCCGACGTGGCAATCGACACCGCGGCGCCGCTGCGGCCTGCGCGCCCGGTACGGCCGATCCGGTGCACATAATCTTCCGCATGGGTCGGCACGTCAAAGTTGAAAATGTGGGACACCGCCGGGATGTCGAGGCCACGCGCCGCCACGTCGCTGGCCACCAGGAGTGTGATTTTGTTGTCGCGGAAGCTGTCGAGTGTTTTCAGCCGGTGGTGCTGGTCCATGTCGCCGTGCAGGGCGCCAACCGAATAGCCGTGCCGCTCCAACGAACGCTGTACGGTGGCAACATCGCGTTTGCGGTTGCAGAAGATAATGGCGTTGGTCAGACCCTCCGCCGTATCGATGAGCTGGCGCAGGCTTGCCCGCTTTTCCGCCGGCTTGGCGCCGGAGCGCATGATGGCCTGGGATACATTGTCGGCCGTTGATGCCGGCTTGGCGACCTCCACCCGGACGGGATTTTGCAGAAACTGGTCCGCGAGCCGGCCGATCTCCGGCGGCATGGTGGCCGAAAACAACAGTGTTTGCCGGGTGAAGGGGATCAGTTTCACGATCCGCTCGATGTCGGGTATGAAACCCATATCGAGCATCCGGTCGGCTTCGTCGATGACCAGGATTTCCACCCCGGTCAGCAGCAGGCGGCCACGCTCGAAATGGTCAAGAAGCCGGCCTGGCGTGGCGATCAGCACATCGGCGCCGCGGGTTATCTTCTTGTCCTGCTCCTCAAAGGACACGCCGCCGATCAACAGCGCGACGGTCAGTTTGTGGTGGATACCGTATTTTTCGAAATTTTCCTCAACCTGCGCGGCGAGTTCGCGCGTTGGCTCCAGGATCAGCGTACGCGGCATCCGCGCTCGCGCCCGCCCGCGTTCCAGTGCCGTTAGCATGGGCAAAACAAACGAGGCGGTCTTGCCGGTGCCGGTCTGGGCGATGCCGACCAGATCGCGCCGGGCAAGCACGTGCGGTATCGCCTGTTCCTGAATGGGTGTGGGTGTCGTGTAGCCGGCGAGCCCAACGGCGTCGACGACTTTGTTGCTTAGTCCAAGGGTATCAAATGTCATACAGATTTTCGTTCCTGCCGGATAACTCGACGGTCAGGTTGTCAGGTTTTGGCACAATTGCGCGTGCCTTTGGGTCCGGTATCAGCAATTCGCGGGGCTTTTCAAGCACTGAATGGAAAAAAGCCTAAATTTTTTCCGCGACAGATGGGCACAATTCGCCCGTTTTTTTTCGCTTCACAAAAAAACGCCGACAACCACAGGTATAATCGACGCCGATTGTTCCGGGTTTGATTGCGGCGCGCGACGATGCGCCGGGCCTGGCCGTCCGGCAAGCCATCCCGGCACCTATGCGCGCCCGCCCGCCGGTACCCGCTCCAGGTTTCGCTTCTGGGCTTCGCTTCCGGGCTTCGCTTCCGGGCGCACGGCAGGGCGCCGCCAAACCCGGCAAGAACAGCACCGGCGGCAGGGCGAAACGCCTCAATTGGCACTCAGCGCAAGATGGCTTCCAGCATCCGGTTGCTGTCGGCGAGCTTTCGCGAGAGCCGGCGCGCCATAAACCGGTGAAACGTTGCAACGAGCAGCGGACGCTCGCTTTCCATCGCCGCCAATTTTGATCCGGTGAGCCGGCGGGCGTGGCAGATTTCATCGGCAACCACGGAGGCTGTTCTGGGTACGCGGAGATAGGCACCGATTTCCCCGACGACCGTACCCGCGCCCATTGTGCGCAGTCGCACATTGTTGCCGTTGGCAAGCTCCAGCATCACTGTCGCCCGGCCCGATTCTATGAAAATGATGTCATCAGACGGTGCCCCCTGTGCCAAAAGCCGCTCGCCGGGCTGGAATGTGTGCTCCTCCAGATAACCAATGAAGGCCCGGGCCTGGTTTTCGCCGAAGATATCAGCCGCCAGGCTGTCCTGGAGAGTCACCGGATGCTCCGGATCGCTCGCCGGATGGGCGCGCAGGGTCTCCTCTTCACACCATTCAAGGCCGCTATCCAGATCCTTGAAGGCGACGAAAGCGTCGGGTTCTACCTCCAGGTTGCGGAGGCGCGTGGCCAGATGGCCGGGTATGCCGGTGACCACCAGTGACACGGCATGGTCCTGCAGAAGGTGAACGAGCTTCTCGAACCCCTGCAGGGCCGAGGAATCCAGACCCGTGACATGCCGGAAATCGATCAGGAGCCGTTCAAGTCTCGGTTGCGCCTCGGCGATCTTGTCGCGCACGTGATCGTATATCTGGTTGGCCGTGCCGAAAAACACATAACCCTGCAAGACCATGACCGCGGTTTGCGCTCCGCGTGCGTTCAACACCGCTTCTTCGGTGGCAGGACGGTCAACATTGCTGTGGATTTGATTGCCGGGGAATTCCTGCCGCACCACGTTGATATTGGAATAGGCGACGATGAACAGGATCGTTCCGGTAACGACACCAAGTCCGATACCTTCCAGAAATCCGACCATCGCCGCCACGACGAAGATGAGCACGATGATCAGGAAATCGAGCGCCGGAAGCCGGTTCCACTCCCGGTGCAGGCCGCCGAACAGCAGGTCCATGCCGAGAAAGAGCACCACGCCGGCGACAATCGCCTTCGGCACAAATGCCAGAACACCGGCGCCGAAGAAAAATGCGAACGCACACACCGCCGCTGCGGTCAGGCCGACGGCGCGGGTGTCGGCACCCAGCCGGTTGGCCAGGATCGTCAGGCTGAGTAGAGGATAACCAACGATGCCACCGCCCAGCCCGGAGACCAGGTTGGCGCAGCCGGCCGACACCAGGTCCCGGTTCAGATCCACGTTTTTTCGTGTCGCCGCTTCGATGCCGGACACATTGAGCAGGATGCCAAGCACAGAGATGATGACGATCGTCAGGATCTCGATGAAAGCGCGCAGAGGCGGCAGGCTGCCGTGCCGGACGATCAGGGCCGGGTCGATACTGCTTACAAATCCGCTACCCGGAAACGGTCCCAGCAGGAAACCGCGCGATCGGGCTTCGCCGATCGACACGCCGGCAACCGCCAGCGCCAGGTAGAACAGGACAAGCGATCCGATGATGATGGTCGGCAGGGTCAACGGGCGCCGAATGCGCCATGAGCCGGCGAGCAGCGCCAGTCCCACCAATGTACCGGGGATCCAGACCGCGGCAACGTCCGTAGGCAGCAGCGCGTGAAGATTGGCCAGGGTCAGGGTCGTCCCCGCCATCAGGCCGAAGGCGCCCTTGACCAGCAGCCAGCCGGTCGCCGCCAGGAATCCGGCCATGACCGGGTAGGGGATGTACCGCACGAGGTTTCCCAGCCGGAAATAGCCAAGACACAGGAACGCCGAGGCGGTCAGGAACGACGCCGTGGCGAGGGTGACATAGGCGGTTGCGTAGAGCTGGTCGGCGCTGGCGCCGGGCGGCAGCGCCGCGGCCGCCGAGCCGATGGCGATGGCCAAAACAGCCGCAGTCGCATCCTGCGGGCCGCCGATCGTGCCCGGCGAGGACGCAAGTGACGTTATCAGGGCCATGACCGTGGCGCTGAACAGGCCGATCCCGATCGCTCGCGGCAGGCCCGCCGCCAATACTTCGGAAAAGGCGACAGCAGAGAACGATATGGAGTAGGTGACGAGCAGAACGCCGACCACAAGCCCGCTGGCGATCAGCGATGCGGCATGCAACACGCCATGGCGCGCACGCGGAGCGATACCGGCCTGTTCCGCCATTTTGTTGTCTGCGCCCCCGCTGCTGCAACGACCTGCCATGCCGGTCGATGACCATCATTGTCATTTGGCGTCCGAAGTCGAGAGGTCGGGCAGATCAGTGGTGGTCGGGCGAATTCGGGCATCGTCGGCGCCGGATATCGATATTAATTTCGAAATGCTCGAATTTGGCCGCATTTGTTAACGAAACCGTAGCCTTAACGGATTCCTCACAATTTCAGTCGTATGTCCGTTGTAGGGGCAAAAACCACGTTCTTGCGTATGGAGTATCGCGTCATGAAAAGGTCATTGGGATTGGCCGTTTCCGCTTTCGTTATGGCGGGGTCGGCACAATCGGCAGATTTCTTCCAGGACACACCGCAATCCTATTCGCCGGTCGCCGCCGGTTACAACTGGGCCGGCGGATATATTGGCGCCCACGCCGGCTATGGCTGGGGCGATGCCGAGATTGCCGGCATCCCCGACATCGACATCGACGGTTGGGTGGGCGGCATTCACGCCGGTTACAACTATCTCTACGGTTCGACCCTTCTTGGTGTCGAGTTCGATGCATCTCTTTCCGGCATCGACGGTGGTGGTTTCGGGATCGCCATCGACAATCAGTGGCTTGCCTCCGCTCGGGGCCGTCTCGGCTACGCGATGGGCCGCTACATGGTCTATGCCACGGGCGGTCTGGCGCTCGCCGGTGCAGAGGCAAACGTCGGCGGACCCACGGCGTCCAACACCCATGTTGGCTGGGTTGGCGGCCTGGGCGCCGAGGCATTCCTCACCGAAAACATTGTCGGCCGGCTGGAATGGCTGCACTATGACGTTGGCGACGAGAGCTATTTCGGCGTCGCCGGCGAAGGCCATGTCGATGTTCTTCGGGTCGGCGCGAGCTACAAGTTCTAGGGTTTGCCGCACTCGTTGTTCGTCATGACAAAAGCCCGGCAATGCGCCGGGCTTTTTTCTTGGTCGGTCCGGCGGCTTGGCCCGCGGCCAGCCTCCGGTGCGCCTCAGTATTGCGAGGTCTGCATCAGGCCATACAGGTTTCGCGCCGTCACCCGCCGGTTGCGCCGCTCCGCGTGGAGCGTCGGAACCTTCAGATAGGCCTCGCCATACCCCTGGGTGACCAGGTTCTCCGGCGGAACGCCGAAGCTTTCCGAAAGCACGATCGCCACCGATTCCGCGCGCTGCGCCGACAGGATCAGATTGTACGTCTCCGATCCCACGGCATCGGTGTGGCCCTCAATCAGGATCAGCGCGCCTGGCGTGCGGATCAGCACTTCGCCGATCGCATAGGCAAGGCGGGACAGCGCCGGGATCTGGCTCGGCGCAATCAGAGCGCTGCCGGTATCGAAGGTGATCGCATCAAGATCGATCCGCCACGTCAGGTCGCGGACCTGGTGATTGTAGAGGATCTCGTCCAGCGTGTAGGGCTGATCGATCTTCGCCACCGGCGGGGCGGCGAGCGCTTCATAAACATCCTCGCGCCGGGTTTGCCGGTTCAGGTCCACGACGCGCGTGCGCGGCGGCGTGTTGAACAGTACCTTCGGCAAGTTGACCTCGATATTGACCCGGGGCCGCCGGTCGGGCCGGATGCGGTTGTCAACCAGGATATGCTCGCGGCCTTTCCGATCACGCCGGAACCGGACGATGATGTCCCCGTGGCGGTCGCGCAGGGTCACGATCTGACTGCCGTTTTCGCGATAGATCGTCGTGCGTGTCCTGCCGTTGCGGAGCCGTTCTACCTTGACATCGTTCGCGCCGCGCAGTGCCCGGTCTTCGTTTTCCTCGCGATGAATGAACACCCGGCCGGACTTGTCGCGCAGGATCGTCCGGCCCTTGTTGGTACCGACCACCTTTGCGCCTTCCGGCGTATCGATCTGCTCGCGCAACTCCTGGTTTTGCCTCCGCGCGGCACGCAGCTTCCTGCGCAGCTTCTTCACGCGCGGATCGACCGTTTCGCCTTTGATGCCGGTCTCCTCGGCGGCCTGCTCGGCGGCCGCCTCTTCAGCCGCCTTAGCAGCGGCTTCCGCCGCCGCCTGGGCTGCGGCTCTGGCTTCCGCCTCCGCGGCCGCCTTCGCTGCCTTTCTGGCTGCCCGCCTGGCCTTTTTTGCGGCCTTTGCCTCTGCTTTCGCCGCGGCCTCCGCGGCTGCCCTGGCGGCCGCTTCTGCCTCGGCACGGGCGCGCGCCTCGGCTTCCGCTTGGGCCTGTGCCTCGGCTTCTGCCTGGGCCTGCGCCTCCGCCCGGGCCCGTTCGGCCGCTTCCGCTTCACGCTGTTTGCGTTTGCGCGCCTTCTTGCGAGCCTTGTCCGTCGGTTGCGTGTTCTCCGATGCCGTAGCGTCGTTCGACGATGCACCGGCGGCGGCCAGCAGGTCTTCCAGATCGCGCCGGGCACGGCGAACCGCCCTGCGGGCAGCCTTGATGTCGCCGCCATTGGCCTTGGCTTCCAGAAGCGCCTGCTCGGCAACCAGCAGGTTTTGCCGTGCAATGAGAATATCCTGCGACTCGGCCGCCTGGGCGATGACAAAGCTGCGTGCCGGGTCGGCGATCGCAGCCGGCGCCGTCAGCGCAGGCACACCGAGAATGAACGCCGCGACTGCGGCGAACCGATAGATTGAGGTCATTGATCCAATCCTTTTACCCACATTTCCACCAGTGTCGCAATCCCAAGCTGAATGGGACTTGAACGGCGTTCTGATTGCCTAAGATACTGGAGGATAAGGCGATTTCATGCCTTTTGGGCGCGGGAATCCGTTCGGTATAACCAACCGGTCCTGGCGTTGCCCGATCGCGTTGAAACCCATGCACTGGTAAAGCGTGAGCGCCTTGGGATGGTCCCGGTCGCAAGTGTTAACCGTGATCGCGCGGGCGCCACGGGCGAACGATTCCGAAATCGCGGTTCCCAGGAGCCAAGCGCCGACGCGGCGCCCGATCCACTCGGGTAAAAGACCGAAATACACCAGGTCGACCGTCGGCAGCGCCGTAAAATCGAGCTCGTAGAAACCGGCCGGGGCGCCATCACCATACAGCACAAAGACCTCAACGCCGGGCTTGTGGATAAGGGCTGCAAGCGCCGTGTCGTCAAGCGTTGCACGGTTGACCCACAGCCAGCGCTCGCCAACGGTCCGGTAGAGATAGCGATAGAAATGCAGCGGAATCGGATCGGCCCGCATCAGCGCCAGCCGTATGCCGGCCGGCTGCGGCGGCAGGTGCGCGGGCCGTGCCGGGAGCACCAGGTCGGTGACGGTGATCGGAACGGCCGTTCCCGGCGTTTTTGATGTTTCGGGCATCCCGGATGTCCGTGCTGCGCAGTCAGTCGTCCGCGCCGCCGGTTGCGATCTGGGTATTCTGGCTGGTGCCCCATTCCGCCCATGAACCGTCATAAATGGCAACATCGTGCTTGCCGGCCCGTGCCAGCGCCAGGTTGAGGACAGCCGCTGTCACGCCGGAGCCGCAACTGGTCACCACGGGACGCGTCAGGTCGACGCCGGCTTCGGCAAAATGCGACAGGATTTCGGCCGGATTCCGGAGGCGTTTTTCGGCGTCCAGAACTTCGGTGAACGGCAAACTGCGCGCGCCCGGCATGTGGCCGGAACGGCAGCCGGGCCGGGGCTCCGGCATTGAGCCGTCAAATCGGGACGACGACCGCGCATCGACAACACTCGCCGCCCCCGTCCGCAACACCGCCTGCACATCATCCAGCCCGCACACCGCAGCCTTGTCGAGCGTGGCGAAAAAGGTTGCCGGCTGTGGTTGCGCCGGTCCGGATTGCAGGGCGCCGCCCGCCGCTTTCCAGGCCGGCAATCCGCCATCCAGCACCCGCACCCGCCGCGCTCCGAAGACCGACAGCATCCACCACACGCGCGCGGCGGAAAACAGGCCCATGCCATCGTAAACGACAATCACGTTGTCATTGGCGAGCCCGAGCCCGCCGGCCGCCGCCGCGAATTGTGCGGCGTCGGGCAGCATGTGGGGCAGGGGGCTTGAGGTATCGGCGATCCGGTCGATGTCGAAATACACCGCGCCCGGTATGTGCCCGGCTTCGAATTCGGCGACAGCATCGCGTTCCTCGCCGGGCAGGTACCACGAGCCGTCGACGACACGCAGGTCCGGATTTTCCAGCTGTTCCGCCAGCCAGTCGGCGGAAATCACGGGATCGGCGGCCGGATCGGTTGACGGAACGGTCATTGCGGATCTCCGAAGCGGATGCGGATGCGCCGGTTCTGCCGGCCTTTTTTCTCGATCTTGGAAATGTGCACGGGACCGATTTCACCGGTCGAGGCCACATGCGTGCCGCCGCACGGCTGCAGGTCGACATGGCCGTCCTCGCCGATGGCGACCAGACGCACCCGGCCGCCGCCCCTTGGCGGTTGCACGCTCATGGTGCGAACCAGTCCGGGATTGGCATCCAGATCCGCTTCCGCGATCCATTGGCTGGCAACCGGATGGTCGGCGGCAACGAGGGCGGCGATTTGCTCCGACAGCGCTTGCTTGTCCACTGCGCCGGCTTCGGCGATATCGAAATCCAGCCGGCTTTCCTCTGCGCCGATCGATCCGCCCGTTACCGGGAAGGGGACCAGCGAACACAACAGGTGAAGCGCGGTGTGCATGCGCATGTGGGCATGCCGGCGCGGCCAGTCGATGCGGGCCGTTACGCGGTCACCGGGTGCCAGTCCGCCCGTGCCTTCGCTGGGCACATGCACGATGTCGCCGTCGGCGTGGACCGTCGCGCCGATCGAAATCTCACCGCCATCGGCGAGCGCGAAGAGCCCTGTATCGCCGGGTTGCCCGCCACCGGTCGCGTAGAAAACCGTGCGGTCGATCACGATCCCGCCGCGGTCGTTGATCGCCACGACGCTTGCCTCGCATTCGCGCTGCATCGGATCATCCCGAAATATCGGAATTGTCGGTTCACTCATGTCGAATTCTCCGCAAAAGGCACCGCGAGTTGACGCGTCGTTTCCAGCCAGGCGGGAACCGGCAGGTTCCTGGAACGCAGGAATTCCGGATTGAACATTTTCGACGCGTACCGTGTGCCATAGTCGCATAGCATGGTCACGATCGTGTGGCCTGGACCCAGCTCGCGGGCAAGCCGGATCGCTCCGGCAACATTGACACCGGACGAGCCGCCCAGGCACAAGCCCTCGTGCTCCACCAGTTCGAAGACGGCCGGTAGCGATTCGATATCCGGGATCCGGTAGGCGACGTCCACCGGCGCCCCGTCCAGATTGGCGGTGATCCGGCTGTTGCCGATCCCTTCGGTGATTGAATTGCCGACCACCTCCAATTTGCCTTGCGCATAATGCCCATAGAGCGCCGATCCGGTCGGATCGGACAAGGCGATACGAATTTTTTCATTCTTCGATTTCAGAAACATACCGGTCCCGGCCAATGTTCCGCCAGTGCCGACCGCGCATACGAATCCGTCCACCTTGCCGTCCGTCTGCGCCCAGATTTCCGGCCCGGTGGTGGCAATATGCGCCTGGCGGTTGGCGATATTGTCGAACTGGTTGGCCCAGATCGCGCCACCCGGCTCCGATTTCGCCAGATTGGCGGCGAGCCGGCCGGACAGCCGCACATAGTTGTTGGGATTTCGGTAGGGCACCGCGGGGACTTCGATCAGCTCTGCGCCTGCCACGCGCAGCGCCAGCTTCTTTTCTTCCGACTGGGTTTCCGGAATGACGATCACTGCACGATATCCGAGCGCTGCGGCAACCATGGCGATCCCGATGCCGGTGTTTCCCGCCGTGCCTTCGACAATGGTGCCGCCGGTGTCCAGTTCGCCGCGTTCTTCCGCCGCGCGGATGATCGACAGCGCCGCGCGGTCCTTCACCGATTGGCCGGGATTGAGGAATTCCGCCTTGCCCAGGATCGTGCAGCCGGTCGCCTCCGAGGCGCGGTCGAGGCGAATGAGCGGCGTGTTGCCGATGGTCTCCAGAACGTTCTGTACGATGGTCATGGCCAGGATGCGGGGCCCGCGGAGGCAAAAAGAGGTGTCGCCGAACACTTAAGGCGGCGGTCGGTCGTCGGCAAGCCGGCGGCGTCGGTTTCCGTCCCGTCCGGCACCACGCGGCTGACCGTCTGGGTTCGGCGAAACGGAAAACGGGCGGCCGTGCCGCCCGTTCGAAATCATACTGATCGGCCCTGCGGCCGGAGCGCACCCGCCATCTCAGGGAATGCGCAGCACCTGGCCTGGATAGATCTTGTCCGGATCCGAAAGCATCGGCCGGTTGGCCTCGAAGATTTCCTTGTAGCGCGCACCGTTGCCGTAATGCTTGTCGGCGATTTTCCACAAGGAGTCGCCGCGCTCAACTGTATGCAGCACCGGCTCCTTCGCCTCGCTTGTCGACACGGTCGTCTCCACCGAGGAGATGCCCTCGACATTGCCGGCGGCGATGATGATTTTTTCAAGCGCCTCCTGGTTGGCGACATCGCCCTTGATGATCGCTTTTTCGCCTTCGACTTCAATTGTCACGTTCTCGCTGCCGAGATCGTAGCTGTCGACCTCTTTTTTCAGCGCATCCGCCTTGTCATCATCGTCATCGCCCCAGCCGAGCCGTTTGCCGGCCGAACGCACAAAATCAAAAAGTCCCATGGTCCTCGCACCCTGTTGTCGCCGCCCTCCGGGCATTCGCCCGATATGTTCGTTACCATCATCGCGCCTGAGCGACAACGAACGATCGCCACAGATTGCACCAGGCCGGGACGGGTGGGCGGCGCTGCTCAACCCCGGTTTTCACCGAATACGTAGACATCCCAGATCACCGCCTCCTCGCCGCCGCGCAGAAAGCCATTGTGCTGGTGGGCCGATTCAATTGTGATCAGTTCGCCGGTTTGCCCGACATCGATGGAAAGCGTTGAGCCCAACCGATAGACCAGCGTGTCGGCCACCGCCTTGCCGTTGATCTTGAAGACCAGCCGCGAGCGCCGGGTCTTGCCGATATTGTCGTGGGCGGACAACTGGATTGTGTTGATTTTCGCCGGCCCGTCGAGCTTGATCGTCAGGCTGGGACGCGGTGAGCAGTTCTGCGATTTGGCCGTGCAGAATTGCGGACAGAGCACACCGCCGATGCACAATCTCTCGCCAGTTGCCTGATGGATCAGCCGGCCGTTGAGCGGGCTGGCGCTGGCCGCCGCTGCGGCGTCCACAGGCGCCTCCGTGGCTGCCGCAACGCCGGGCTCCGGCGTCTTGGCCGGTTCGGCAGCTGCCAGTTTCGTTTTCGATTCTTCCTCGGCGAACGCCCCAGGCGCCACCACCGGCATCAACGGCGCAGCCGCCAGTATCGCCGCAAGCGCACCCAACCGGACCGATCGGAACATGATAATTCTCCCGTACTCGAAGAATGCCGTCCGACACCGCCGCCGCCGACATTCCGCAAGATCATCGTCGGCGCGGATCGGGGCGCCAGTGGGACGGCATTGGGGCGCCGTTACGGAAAGATTTTGCCAAATGCGGCAACAACCGGCTCACCCGCCACATTTGCCGGTCTGGCCGGCTGCGCTTGTCGTGACGCCGAAGCCCGACGATTTCGTGGAACATGCCCGACCCGGTTTCGGGAGATCGGGTCCATCAATATTGAAAGGGCCGGGCAGGTCGCCCGATCCGCTGGAAATCGTGGCGCCCCGGGGCGAAGAACTTGGCGCCGCCGCCAGCAGCGGAATTCACTTTGGGGTAATGCGGATCAGCTTTACTTTCCTGCCCACTATTGGCTGAGACTTTGGTTCACCTCGTGGTTTCCAAGCCTTGGTCAGCCGAACCGCCTCCAATATCTGTTCCGACGTCAGCTCCTTGGCCAGGATATCCCTGTTCCGGCCGGCATTTGGATCGCCCTGACGCGCCGCGAGATCGTACCATTTGTAGGCGATGACCAGATCCCGTTCCACGCCCCGGCCGTGCTCGTAAAACCTGCCAAGATTGATCTGTCCGTCGGCAAACCCCTGCTCGGCGGCGCGACCGAACCACCGCACGGCCTCCTTGTCATCGCGCGGCACACCCTTTCCGTCCGCGTACATTTTGCCGAGTTCGGTTTGTGCTCTCGCGTGACCTTGCTCCGCCGCCTTGCGGAACCAGGCCACGGCCTTGGCATTGTCACGAGCAACCCCCCGGCCGTGTTTGTACATCCATCCCAGATTGCTCTGACCGCCGGCAAATCCCTGTCCGGCCGAGCGGCCGAACCATCTGACGGCCTCCGCGTCGTCCGGCCGCACACCTTTTCCCCTGGCATAAATCAGGCCGAGTTTGTTTTGGGCCAACGCATCGCCTTTTTCGGCAGCCTTGCGGTACCACGCCATGGCCTCGGCAAGGTCCCGCGAGACACCCCGGCCATGCTCATACATGGCGGCGAGATTGGTTTGTGCTCCCGCGTGCCCCTGCCCGGCGGCTTTTTGAAACAGCGCCATGGCCGTTGAGGTATTCCTCCGGACACCATCGCCGTCCCGGTACATCATCGCGAGCCGGTACTGGGCCCCGGCATCGCCCTGCGCGGCCGCCATGCGCAGCGCTTCGACTGCCTCCGGCTCTTCGTCGGTCTCCGGGCGCCCATCCAGAGCATTCTTTTTGGCCTCCACGGCATTCGGGGCGCGCGGCGATGCCGCCGTCGCCATGCAGCCGGGCTCACCGAGGCCGGGATATCGGGTGGGGGACTGGTCAGCCTCAGGCGCCGGGTCCGGCAGCCCTCCGGATTCGCCGTTGGTTTGGCGCCATTCGTCGGCCAGGCGCCGGGCCTCGGCGATCTGGTCGGACGTCATCATCCCGGCGGCGGTTTTCAAATGTTGCCCGGCTGTCTCATCGCCGCTTCCGGCGGCGAGATCGAACCACAGATGGGCCTGCACCAGATCCTGCTTGACGCCGCGGCCGATCGCATACGCAAAACCCAGGTCAAACCGGGCCTTCGCCAGACCCCGCTCGGCGGCTTTTCGCAACCAGCGCGCCGCTTCCGCCTGGTCCACCGGCACCCCGTCACCGTCCAGGTGAATCCGGGCCACGGCATATTGGGCATCGGCGTCACCCTGTTCGGCTGACTTTTGGAACCAATTCAGGGCTTCCGAACTGTTTTTCAGGGATCCAACGCCGTCTTGATACAAGACCGCCAGTTCGTATTGCGCATCGGAATGTCCCTGGTCGGCGGCTTTGCGATACCAGTCCTGTGCCGTCATTTTGTTTGCCGACATGCAAATCCCGGCATAGTGGTAATAACCGACACTGAACTGCGCGTTGGCATAGTCTTGGTTGGCCGCCTGGCGAAACCATGCGAGCGCATCGGCATAGTTCTGCGGCACGCCTTGGCCGTAGAACGACATGATCCCCAGGTTGTACTGCGCATCGGCCAAATCCTGGTCTGCCGCCAGCCGGTACCATTTCAGGGCTTGTCCGTAATCCGCTTCGATACCGTTTCCTTGGCGGTACATTGTGCCAAGATCGGTCTGGGCAGCGGCATCGCCTTGGTTTGCAGCCCTTCGAAACCACTTGACCGCCTCGGCATAACTTTGCGTCGTGCCGGTGCCGGCGTGGAACATCCAACCAAGGTTGAGCTGGGCTTCGGCCAGTTCCTGATCGGCTGCCAGGCGGTACCACCGCAGCGCCTCGGCGTTGTCTAGTTCCACGCCTAGGCCATTTGCGTACATTAAACCGAGCATGTTTTGGGCGCCTGGTTCGTCCCGTATCGCGGCCATGCGGAAAAGCCGGAGCGCCTCGGCAAAAGACTGCGCAACGCCGTCGCCATTGTAGTACATGAGCCCGAGATTTTTTTGTCCCGGCGGATTGCCCGATTCTGCAGCCTTGCGGAACCACTGGAGCGCGATGCCATAGCTTTTCGGCACGCCGAACCCGTGGAGGTACAATATTCCCAAATTGCTGTAGGCGTCGGAATCACCCTGATCCGCCGCCAACTTGTACCACTTCAGGGCTTCTGCATGGTTCTGCGGTACACCCTCACCATTGTGAAAGAGGACCCCGAGACTGTTTTGCGCGCCGGCGTGGCCCTGTTCGGCGGCCAACAGATACCACCGCCGCGCCGCACCATAGTCGCGAAAGATATCCGCGGCAGAATGGTATGCGCCCCCAAGTTCGAATTGCGCGTCCGCATCGCCGCGTTCGGCCGGCGGCCGCAACCTGTTCACGATGGTATTGAATTCGTACCGACGGCTGGTATCCGGCGGTCCGGTTGGCGAGATGGCGGTCGCCGGAGCGGACAACACCGGCAGCAAGGCCAACAAGGAAATCAAAAGTAGTCTCATGCGGCTCAGCCGGAAGCAGTATGGCCTGATATCGAACAAACCGTTGCCGATTATTATACATAGCGGCTTTAAATCCTTCAAAATCGCACATGGAAATCACGTATGGCCTGACATGCGGGCAAGGGAGTTGACGGGCGGATTGGCTGCCGGTCCGAACCCGCTGTCTGCGGCCCGAACCTGCGGCCGCACAGGCTGTCGGCCGCTCGCGCGCCGATATTCTTCATGTGGCCGTCCGGCCGTCAGCGGGGAGGGGGGGTGATGGCGCCGAACTGGCCTACTCGGGCCGTGCCGTCCTAAACCCGTTCAATAAGGAAATTGTGGCTCCCCGGGCCGGACTCGAACCAGCGACCCAGCGGTTAACAGCCGCTTGCTCTACCAACTGAGCTACCGGGGAACGGAACGCCGCATATATCAGACATGGCGGCCAATGCAAGCGCAAGCCGAATCGGGCACCTATATGCCCGGAGCCGGATACGCCGTGCGGGATCGCCGGGTGTGTCGCAGGTGCACAGAGAGGACGACATGGCCACCCAACCCGATTCCGACAGGTCCGATCATGAAAATGGCGCGCCGGCGCAGGGCGTTCCCCCATCCGCGACGGCACCCGTTACCGCCGAAGGGCCAGCCGGCTGGGATCCGGATCGCCAATATGTTCGCCTTGGCAAGCGCCGCATTCCGCTGCCCCGCAGCCGCATGGTGCGCACCGCGGCCGGAATCAGTTTCGTTCTGATGGGTATGGTCGGTTTCCTGCCGGTTGTCGGTTTTTGGATGATTCCGCTCGGCCTGCTCATTCTTTCGGTGGATTTTGCGCCTGTGCGCCGGTTTCGCCGCCGCGTTACGGTCTGGCTCCAGCGCCGCTGGAACCGGGCCAACGGCACCGGTCGGAACGGGAGGGGCGACAATGCCGCCGGCGCACGAACAAACAAGTCCGATTCCGCCTGAACGACCGCGCCACGTTCGGGCTTGCATTGTGGACGGTACAGGCCTTATCGTCGCGGCGTGCTCTGGTTCCCCGAAAGGACACCGAAGTGTCCGGGGACGAAATGGGAATGCGGTAGGAAGCGACCCGATCCGGGGCTTCCGATCCGCAGCTGCCCCCGCAACTGTAAGCGGAGAGCCGCCCCGCATATGCCACCCGCAAGGGGAAGGCGCGGGATCCGGCGACGACCCGCAAGCCAGGAGACCAGCCAGGGCGCATCAACGCAAACCGCCGTCGGTGGGACGGCAGGGAGAATCGCTATGAACAGTTTCAAGCTGCACGCCGGGGCAGGGTCCAACGCCGCCCTCGTATCCGGTGCCGGCTCAAGGGCCCGCCTCAGTCCCGCATTGTCGGCCACGATGGCCCTGCTGCTGGGCATGTTTTTGATCGCCGGTGCCGGATTTGCGCCGTCGAGCGTCCTTCACGACGCCGCCCACGATACGCGCCACGCCTTCGGCCTGCCCTGCCACTGAAACAATCGGGATAATGCCATGTTTCGCCCTCTCGTTCTGAGTGCGGCGGCGGGCGGGCTTGTTGGCGGGTTGCTGGTTGCAGCCTTCCAGTTGACCGTCGCCACGCCCCTGATTGTCGAAGCGGAGGTCTTTGAGGCCATCGACGCTGCCGCGCACCATCTCGTTCCGAGTGAATCCGGCCCGGTCGTCGCAACCTCCACGCATGGTCAGGCCACGGCGGGATTTCCCCGTCAGATGATGACCACCTTTGCCACGGTCGTGTATGCCACCGGCGCCTGCCTCATCCTTCTTGCCATGATGGTGTTCGCCGGACGCAGCATCGAGCCGCGCTCGGCGCTCAACTGGGGGCTTGCCGGATTCGTTGCCGTGGCGCTGGCGCCGGCGCTCGGTCTTCCACCGGAACTGCCGGGCATGCCCGCCGCGGATGTTGTCGACCGCCAGATCTGGTGGTTTGCGACCGTCGCCGCCACCGCCGCCGGTCTCTGGGCGGTGCTGTCGGGCCGGCCGGCCTGGATCGCTGGCGGTCTGGTGCTGGTCGTGCTGCCGCACCTGGTCGGTGCGCCACAGCCTGAAAGCCACGACTCAGCCGTTCCCGCAGCCCTTGCCGCCCATTTTGTCGCCGCCTCGTTTGTCAGCTCGTTGATCTTCTGGACTGCGGCACCGGTATCGGCGGGTTACGCTTTTCGCCGCCTGGCGCGGGCGGAAGCCGGCAATGGCTGACAACGCCGTTCTGGTGCTCGGCGGCGCCCGTTCCGGCAAGAGCCTTTATGCCGAAAGGATCGCCGGCATTGCCCCTGAGCGGGTTTATATCGCCACCGCCCGGGCCGGTGACGCGGAGATGGCGGCGCGCATTGCCGCCCATCGCGCCCGCCGGGGCCCGGGCTGGACGACGATCGAGGCGCCGCTCGATGTGGCGGCGGCGATCGAAGCCCATGCCGCCGACGGGCGGTGCCTGCTCATCGACTGCCTGACCCTCTGGTTGGCGAATGTCCAGGCGGCCAGTGAGGACACCGGGCGTTTCGGCACGGCGCTCGCCGCGCGGATCACCGCAGCGCCGGGGCAAATCGTGCTGGTCTCCAACGAGGTCGGCATGGGCGTAGTTCCGGAAACGCCGCTCGGGCGCGCCTTCCGCGATGCCCAGGGGCGGCTCAACCAGGATATCGCCGGGATTTGCGGCACGGTCGTGTTCGTCGCCGCAGGATTGCCCGTCGCGCTGAAAGGATCACTTCCCTCATGACGACACTGCCCCGGCCGGATCCGGCCGCGCCCGATCGCATTCCGGCCACGATCGTCACCGGCTTTCTTGGGGCCGGCAAGACAACGCTGATCCGCAATTTGCTGCGCAATGCCGGCGGCCGGCGGATCGCCCTGATCGTCAATGAATTCGGCGATGTCGGTTTCGACGGTGCGGTGCTCGGCGCCTGCGATACAGGGCAAACCGGCGCCCCGGGATGCGATGTCGAGGCCATTGTCGAGCTTGCCAACGGCTGCATCTGCTGCACTGTTGCCGATGACTTCCTGCCTGCCATGGAGGCGCTCATCGACCGCGATGATCCGCCCGACAACATCATCATCGAAACGTCCGGCCTGGCTCTGCCGCAACCCCTGGTCAAGGCCTTCGCCTGGCCCTCGGTGCGCGACCGGGTGACGGTTGACGGCGTCGTGACCATCGTCGATTCCGCCGCTGTCGCCGAAGGCCGCGTCGTCGCCGACGAGCAACGGCTTGCCGCCCAGCGCGCTGCCGACACGGCCCTCGATCATGACGATCCGATCACCGAACTGTTCGAGGATCAGATCCGCTGCGCCGACCTGATCGTATTGTCCAAGGCCGATCTCGTCGACACCGAAGGTATGGCCCGCGTCGAGGCGGCCATTGCGCCAGACCGGCGATCTGCCGCGCGCGTGTTAAGCGCGACCATGGGCGAACTGCCGCCCGCTGTCGTGCTCGGTGTGCGCGCCGGGGCTGAAAACGATACGGAAACCCGCCTCAGCCACCACGAGCGCGCCGGTGCCGTCGACCACGAACATGACGACTTCGATTCGTTCGTCCTGCGGACCCGGTTCGGCGACCGAGACACAGCGGTGCGCAGCGTCCGCGCGGCGATGGACCGGCCGGACGTCCTTCGCATCAAGGGGACTGTCGAAATCGAAGGCAAACAGGCGCCGCTTGCCATTCAGGCGGTTGGCCCGCGCGTCGAAACCTGGTTCGTGGCCGCATCGGCGACGGATCGGAATCCGGCGGCGGCCGGTGGTGCGGCGCTTGCCCGCGCCGGCCTTGTGGTCATAGGCCTGTCCGGCCTGCACCGGGGAGCAATCTCCAAAATCCTGGCCGCCTCCTGATGCACATCCTGGCCGGCAGACAGGTCGGGCTTGAATCCGGCGACGAGGCCGTCGACCTTGGCCAAACTCCCGGCGATATCGTCGTCCTGACGGCCGCCGACACCGAGATTGCCGGCCTTTCGGCCGCCGCCGGGGCGTTGGCAGACCCGTCGTTCCCGACCATCCGGCTCGCCAACTGGATGACGCTCAACCATCCGTATTCCGTTGATTTGTATACAGAAAATATCCTCCATCCGGCGCAGCTGATTGTCATCCGCCTGCTCGGCGGGCCGGCCTACTGGCAATACGGGATCGACGAGGCCCGGCGGATCGCGCGGGCCGGCGGCAACCAGCTTGCCATATTGCCGGGCGACGCCAACTGGGACGACGCCTATGCCGGGCTGGGCACGGTTTCCGCCGACGTCGCTCGCCGTTTGTGGTCGTATCTGGCCGAGGGCGGCGCGGCGAACTATCGGAATTTTCTGGCCTTTTCCGCCTTCCTGATCGATCGGCACGACGAACCGCCTCCGGCCGCGGCGCTACCGACATGCGGCCGGTATGATGGCCCGGCCCGGGATGCCGGCCGCCCGGATCCCGTCGACCGGCCGGTTGTCGCGGTCACTTTTTACCGGGCGCTATATCAGGCCGGCCAGACAGCCGCCGTCGACGCCCTGTGTGACGCGCTTGCCGCCCGTTGCATGACACCCCTGCCGGTATTCGTGTCCAGCCTGAAATCGGCCGCCGACGCCGCCTTTGTCCGCGATCTTTTTGCCGCTCACGAGCCGGCTCTTGTCCTCAACGCAACCGCCTTCGCCATCGCCGGCGCCGGCAGTGGCGCCGACACGCCGCTTGACGGTGGCGACAGGCCGGTCCTTCAGATCGTCTTCGCAGGCGCCTCGCGATCGGCATGGATGGAGTCCGCGCGCGGCCTGTCCGCCCGTGACCTCACCATGAATGTCGTCATGCCCGAACTGGACGGCCGCCTGGTGACCCGTGCCGTTTCGTTCAAGGAGCCCGGTGATTTCGATCCGCTGACCCAATGCCAGCCCGTTCGCCTGCTGCCGGATGAAAACCGCATCGCCTTTGTCGCCGATCTGGCCCGCCGATGGGTTGCCCTTCGCACCGTTCCGGCGCCGGAAAAGCGGGTGGCGATCGTTCTGGCCAACTATCCGAACAAGAACGGCCGCATCGGCAACGGCGTTGGCCTGGACGCCCCCCAATCGACCGTCAACCTGCTTTCGGCGATGAAATCGGCCGGCTATCGGATCGGCGACGCGCCGGGGACCGGAGCGGAGTTGATGGCGCATCTGCTCGACGGTCCGACAAATGCCCTTGGCGACGGCGCGCGTTCGTCCGGTTGCCGGCTTGCCATGGATGACTACCACATCCATTTCGCCCGCCTGCCACAAGCCGTTCAGGACACTGTGACAGCCCGCTGGGGGGCGCCGGACAACGATCCCTTCGTTGCGGACGGGGCTTTTCAGCTGCCCGCGCACCGGTTTGGCGGCGTGGTGATCGGCATCCAGCCGGCGCGCGGCTACAATGTCGATCCGAAAACCAGCTATCACGACCCGGACCTGCCGCCGCCGCACTTCTATCTGGCCTTTTATATCTGGCTGCGGGACGTGTTCGGCGCCCACGCCATTGTCCAGATGGGCAAGCACGGCAATCTTGAATGGCTGCCTGGCAAGGCCCTGGCCCTGTCGCCCGACTGCTTTCCCGATGCGGTGCTCGGTCCGGTGCCGGTCATCTATCCCTTCATTGTCAACGATCCCGGCGAGGGCGCCCAGGCCAAGCGGCGCACCGCGGCGACGATCGTCGATCACCTGATGCCGGCCATGGTTCGCGCCGAGAGCCATGGTGCGGCGGCGGAACTGGAAATCCTTATCGATGAATACGCTGCCGCCCGGACCGGCGATCCACGGCGTGCCGGCACCATCGCCGCCCAAATTCTCGACCTGTCGAAGGCCGGCGGATTCCATGCCGATCTCGGCCTGCGCCCGGACGAGGATGAGGAGACCGTGCTCACCAGGCTGGACGAACATATTTGCGATCTGAAGGAACTTCAGATCCGTGACGGGCTGCATGTCCTGGGTGAAGGTCCGGCCGGCCCGCAGCGTGCCGAAACACTCGTTGCGCTCACCCGCATTCCGCGCGGCGACCGCCCGGGGGAGGCCTCGCTGTTGCGGGCGCTCGCGGCCGATTTTCGCCTGTCGGGTTTCGACCCCCTAGATTGTGTCGCGGCGGAGCCCTGGCGGGGTCCCAGACCGGATGCACTGCTTGCGCTGTCGGGCGATCCCTGGCGGACCAACGGCGACACGGTGGAACGTCTGGAGATCGCCGCCCGGCAATTGACAACGGGATCGCCAGGCACACCGGGATCGCCAGGCACACCGGCACTGGTGGCGACTTCCGCCGTCATGCGGACGATTGACGACGACATTGCGCCTGCTCTCGATAGCTCCGGCGCCGCGGAAATCGCTGCGCTGTGCGCCGCACTGGCCGGCCGGTTCGTCGCCCCCGGTCCGTCCGGTGCGCCCAGCCGCGGGCGGCCTGACTGCCTGCCGACGGGCCGCAACTTTTATTCCGTCGATGTGCGCGGCGTGCCGACCCGTGCCGCTTGGGACCTTGGCCGGCGTTCCGCCGCCCGGCTGGTCGAGCGCTATTTCCAGTACGAGGGCGAATGGCCTGGCGCCATGGTGATCACCGCATGGGGCACCGCCAATATGCGCACCGGCGGCGACGACATTTCCCAGGCCCTGGCATTGATTGGCGCGAAACCGGTCTGGGAACCGGCCTCTGGCAGGGTGACCGGCATCGAGGTCATCCCGCTGGGCGACCTCGGCCGTCCCCGTGTCGATGTCACGTTGCGCATTTCCGGCTTTTTCCGCGACGCATTTCCCGATCAGATCGCGCTCTTCCACAAGGCCGTCATCGCCATTGCCGAATGTGACGAACCGGCCGATGCCAACCCGGTCGCCGCCCGTATCCGGTCCGAAACGGCAATGCTTGCCGCGTCGGGACTGGCGCCGGCCGATGCGGCCAAGGCCGCCGCGTTCCGCATTTTCGGTGCCCGCCCGGGCGCCTATGGCGCCGGCCTTCAGGCCCTGATCGACGAGGGCGTGTGGGCAGCCCGCAAGGATCTGGCCGAAGCGTTCATGGAATGGTCGGCCTATGCCTATGGCGGCGGCGCTGAGGGCCTGGCCGCCGCCGCACCGCTCAAGACACGGCTGTCGAAAGTTGATGCAGTGATCCAGAATCAGGACAATCGCGAGCACGACCTCCTTGATTCCGACGATTATTACCAGTTCGAAGGTGGCCTGGCGGTGACGGTGGAGACACTGAAGGGGTCGGCGCCCCGCATCTTCCACAACGACCATTCGCGCCCCGAACGTCCGGTAATCCGGGGTCTGGAGGAGGAAATTGCACGGGTGGTGCGGGCCCGTGCGGCCAATCCCCGATGGATCGCCGGTCAGATGCGCCACGGATACAAGGGGGCATTCGAGATGGCGGCGACGGTCGATTACCTGTTCGCATTCGCCGCCACCACGAATTGCGTACGCGACCACCACTTCGATCAACTCTATGACGCCTATCTCGCCGATGCCGAAGTGCGCGCGTTCATCGGCCGGAACAATCCGCCGGCCTTGCGCGAGATCGCTGACCGGTTCTGTGAGGCCGTCGACCGCGGCCTGTGGGCGCCGCGGCAAAACAGTGCCTATAATCACCTGCGCGACATTGCGGGCGCGGCCCCGGCGCGAACCAGGACGGACAACACCGTTTCCGCCCGGCAAGCGGCGGTCCGGCAGGCAGCAGGCGGAGAACCGGCATGACAAAGAAGGAACTGAGCGAAGCGGAACGCGATGTGCGGCACGCGGAGAAGATGAAACGCAAGAAGGCGGCGCGCGACAAGATCCTTTCCACCAAGACCATCGAGAAGGGCCTGTTGATCGTCCACACCGGCAAGGGAAAGGGCAAATCGACCGCCGCCTTCGGCATGGTGTTCCGGGCGTTGGGGCAGGGGATGAATGTCGGCATCGTCCAGTTCGTCAAGGGGAAATGGCAGACGGGGGAGCGTGTCGCACTGGAGAAATTCGACGACCAGGTCGAGATTTACACGATGGGCGAGGGCTTTACCTGGGAAACCCAGGACCGCCAGCGCGATATCGCCGCTGCCCATGCGGCCTGGGACAAGGCCGTGGCGCTGATCGCCGACGACCGCCACCTTCTGGTTCTGCTTGACGAACTGAACATCGTCTTGCGCTATGGCTATCTGGACGTTGCCACCGTCGTCGGCGTGTTGAAATCGCGGCCGGCGATGAAGCATGTCATCATCACCGGTCGAAATGCCGCCGATGAGTTGATCGAGGCCGCCGATCTGGTCACCGACATGACCCTGGTCAAACATCCCTTCCGCTCTGGCGTGAAAGCGCAGGCGGGGATCGAATTCTGATCGGGTCGGGGCCGCACCGGCCGGGACTTATTGGCCAAGACAAGATGGCGCAACCGTGATGATCCGGGAATGACCGCGAACAAACCGGCGCTCATGGTTCAGGGAACCGGCTCCAACGTCGGCAAGACCCTGATTGTCGCGGGCCTGGCGCGGGCGCTGGCGCGGAGCGGCATGGCGGTTCGCCCGTTCAAACCCCAGAATATGTCCAACAATGCCGGCGCCACCGCCGATGGCGGCGAAATCGGCCGCGCACAGATGCTGCAGGCCCGCGCCGCCGGGGTTTCGCCGTCGGTTCACATGAACCCCGTTCTGCTGAAGCCGGAGGCGGACAACGGCGCCCAGGTTATCGTCCAGGGGCAGCGCTTTGCCACCATGACCGCGCGGGAATACACCGCCGGCAAGTCGGCGCTGCTGGACAGGATCCTCGACAGTTACCGCCAGTTGGAGGCGGAAGCCGATATCGTGCTGGTCGAAGGTGCCGGATCGCCGGCTGAAATCAATCTGCGGGCCGGCGACGTCGCCAACATGGGATTTGCCGCGGCCGCCGATATCCCCGTTGTTGTTGTCGGC
Organism: Afifellaceae bacterium; assembly: GCA_965216515.1. Lineage (GTDB taxonomy): Bacteria > Pseudomonadota > Alphaproteobacteria > Rhizobiales > Afifellaceae > CAXMRP01. The sequence continues at coordinate 591,922 of OZ244173.1, forward strand.
GACATCGACCGCGGTGGCGTGATCGCCAGTCTTGTCGGAACCCATGCCGTCCTGGAACCCGATGAACGCGAGCGCATCCGCGGTTTCATCATCAACCGGTTTCGCGGTGATCCCACATTGTTTGACGAAGGCGCCGCGCAGATTGCGGTCCGCACCGGTTGGCGGAACCTCGGGATCGTGCCCCATTTTCCCGACGCCGACCGTTTGCCGGCCGAAGACAGCGTTGCCCTCCACGGGCGCCCGGCCGCCGCGCCCGGAGCGGAAAAGGCGCTCAAGATCGTTGTGCCGCGGCTCGGCCGGATCGCCAATTTCGATGACCTCGATCCACTCCGGCAGGAGCCGGGCATTGTGCTGGAATTGGTCGGGCCGGGGCAGGCGCTGCCGGGGGACGCAGGTCTTGTGCTCCTGCCCGGATCGAAATCGACCATTGCGGATCTCGCCGAACTGCGCCGCCGGGGCTGGGATGTCGATATCCTTGGCCACTATCGTCGCGGCGGCCATGTGCTGGGCATATGCGGCGGATTCCAGATGCTTGGTCGCATCATCGACAATCCTGACGGGATTGAGGGACCGGCCGGCGAGGTGGCCGGACTGGGGCTTTTGAATGTCTGCACGGTCCTGACGGGTGACAAGGCCGTCCGGCCGGTTTCAGCCGTCCACTGCCCCACCGGCTGCCCGATGACCGGCTATGAAATCCATCTTGGCACGACAACCGGCACGGATTGCCGCCGGCCGTTTGCCCGAATCCGTGATCGCGACGACGGAGCGGTCAGCCCCTGCGGCCGGGTCGCCGGGACATATATCCACGGCCTGTTCGCCGACGACCGGTTCCGGCACGCGTTTCTTGCCGATTTCGATATGCGCTCCGACCTTGCCTACGAAGCCGAAATCGACCGGACACTGGATCGGCTGGCCGACCATCTGGAAGCCGCCCTGGATCTTCCCGATCTCGTCAAAATAGCCAATGGACGAGCGCGGCGACGGGGATGAAGGCCAGCGCAAGCCCGACAAGCAGCACCCAGGCCATGTTGGCCACCGCGATGGCCGCGCCGATCGTGCCGGCATCGACATCCCGCCCGCCGCCTTCGTTCAGCCATGCGCCGTCCATTGCCTTGCCGGCGTATGTGCGGGGCCCGCCGAGCGCGATTCCCAGGCCGTGAGCCATCGCCGCCTCCGGCCAGCCGGCATTCGGCGAGGCATGGGCGCGGGCATCTTCGGCGATGCGATCCCATGGCGCTTTCCGGCTCTCGCTCAGCCGGGCGGCAGTCCTGATAAGATGCGCGGCGATCCGCGCCGGCAGGTAATTCGCCGCATCGTCGGTTTTCGCGGCGCCGAAGCCGAACGCGCCATGGCGATCGGTTTTGTAGCCGATCATCGAATCGGCGGTGTTGATCACCTTGTAGGCGAGAAGGCCTGGCAGGCCGAGCAGCGCATACCAGAAGGCCGGTGCAACGACGCCGTCGGAGAAGTTTTCCGCCAGCGATTCGATCGCGGCGCGGGCGATTTTCGGCGTGTCGAAATCCGACACATCCCGCCCGACGATATGCGACAGGGCGTCGCGTGCCGCGGCGAGCCGTTCGTCGCGCGGCGTGTCGGCGGCAAGCGCGGCTGCCACCGCACCCACATGGTCGGTAAGGCTGCGATGGGCAAGAACGATCGCCACCAGCACGATTTCCAGGACCGCACCCAGGGGAAGAGTGTCCAGCCCCCGGTCGATGAACCGGCCGGCGACAAGGGCCCCGACGACCAGCAGACCGGACAGGATGAGACCGCGCCGCCGCCGCACGGCCTCGCCGGCCTCCGGCCTGTTGTAGCGCTGGTCCGCCCAGCCGATGACGCGCCCGATCGCCGCCGCCGGATGCGGAACACGCGACCAGATCTGTTGCGGATCGCCGACCAGGCGATCCAGAATGAGCGCAAGGATCAACGACATGATCGTTGCGGGATACGACACAACGACGCCTGCGTACAGCGCCATCGCCGGCCGGGCGATCTCCTTTTTGACCGCCGCCGGGCGGGGCGCGTTTTACGGGTGTGGCGAATGGCCGGGTGGACGGGCGACCAAGTCTGCTCGACACCGCTTGTCGGCCATCGGTCTGTCTGGTAACGAACCGCCGATTGGCCTCGTGGCGGAGTGGTGACGCAGCGGACTGCAAATCCGTTTACCCCGGTTCGATTCCGGGCGAGGCCTCCAAACGACCGGCAAACTGGGTCGCCGGCTATCGATCGGAAGACAGGACATGACCGACTACCAGGACCTGCGCCGCAAAATGGTGGACAATCAGATCCGCCCGGCAGACGTCACCGATCACCGCGTGATCGCGGCGTTCGGCAAAGTGGCCAGGGAATTGTTCGTGCCCGAGCAGAGCCGGCCGTTCGCCTATGCCGACCGCGAGGTCGCCATCGATGTGGCAGCGCCCGACAATGGTGCCGGGAGGCGGTATCTGTCCTCGCCCGGCGTCCTGGCCCGGCTTGTCCAGGCGCTTGAGGTCACCCGGTCGGATGTGGTCCTCGATATCGCCTGCGGGGGCGGATACAGTGCCGCCATCCTGGCGGAATTGGCCGGGTCTGTGCTGGCGATCGAGGAAACGGACGCGCTGGTGACGCTGGCGGAAGGCAATTTGGCGGCAAGCGGCGCCGACAGCGTGGCCGTCACCACGGCACCGCTCGAGGCCGGCCTGCCGGCCGAGGGACCGTATGATGCCATTCTTGTCGCTGGCGGGGTGGAACGCGTGCCCGACGCCTGGAAAGAACAGCTGAATGACGGCGGCCGGCTGGTCGTCGTCGAATGCCGAAAGCCGACGGGCCAGGCCTGGCTTTACCGGCGCACCGGCGACGATATCGCCGGTTGGCCGCTGTTTGACGCCGTTCTGCCGGTTTTGCCGGAACTGGCGCGCAAACCGGAATTCGTATTCTGAAACGGCTGGGCGACGGGCCATCCGGCGGGCAGGATTGGGCCGGCGGGCAGGATTGGGCGGGCCAGCCTTGGGCCGTTGTGCCGGAACGCGATCGTCGGGCACCGCGAACAACGATGTCCGATTCCATGATCATTGGGAGCGGTTGCAGCCGGTGATCGCAGGCCAGTGTGGTCGCGGTTGTTGCAATTGTGCCGCGCTCGCGCCGCAATGCCGGTATTCAAGCAGAAAAATATGGTTAATATGCTATTAAGTATTGCATACCTAACGTGCGGCCGGCTCCGCGCAGATGGGGACTGATTCCCGTCGGGGATTGTTCCCGTCGTCGCGGGCAGAGGTGGGCCGCATGCCGGAATCGGATCGGTTTGCCCATCGGTTTCGGCTGCGTGATTTGGCGGGGTGAAGATGTGTCGAATTTGTGGTCGGTGACCGTGCGCGCGCTGGCATTCCTTGGCGGCTTGCTGTGTATCGTGCCAGCCGCGCCGGCAAATGCTGAATCGCTTATCGCCGCGCTTGCGTCCGCCTATTCCAACAATCCGCAGGTCAATGCCGCCAGGGCCGAGACCCGCGCCGCCGATGAGAATGTGCCCATTGCCAGATCGAGCCTGCGGCCCATTGTGTCCGGCTCGACGTCGTTGACCGCCGCCACTTCCCGGTCGCGCACCGCCGGTGTGGGGATGAATTCCGATTCCGTCACAGGCGCCGTTGGCGTGACCGTGACACAGAACATTTTCCGCGGGTTCCGCACGCGCAATGCCATACTCGGAGCCGATGCCGGTATCGAAGCCAGCCGGGAATCCCTGCGCAACACCGTCCAGAATGTGCTTTTCGACGCGGCTGAAAGCTACATGAACGTGCTGCGCGACGAAGCGCTCCTCGGTTTGCGCCGGCGCAATGTCGGGTTTCTCGGCGAACAGCTGCGCGCCGCCCGTGACCGCTTCGAGGTCGGCGAGAACACACGCACCGATGTTGCCCAGACCCGCGCACGGCTCAGCGCGGCGACCGCCGAGGTCAGCGCCGCGGAGGCCAACCTTCAGGCGAGCCGCGCCGTTTACCGGCAGGTGGTCGGCCATGATGCCGGCCAGCTCACGCCCGGGTTCAGTTTCCGCAAACTTTTGCCCGCCACGTTCCGCAGTGCCCTCGACACAGCCCGCGCCAGCCATCCTGCCATCCTGGCCGCTGTCCACAGAGCCGACGCGGCGGCCTATGACGTAAAGCAGGTCGAAGGCGAACTCCTGCCGACCGTGAGCCTTGAGGGATCCGCCAGCCACAGCTTCGGCATCGACAGCTCCAACTACGCAAACAGCGCCTCCATCGGAGGGCGCGTTTCCATTCCGCTTTATCAGGGCGGGGCGGTTTCGGCGCGCATCCGTCAGGCAAAGGAAGTCCTCGCCGGCCGCCAGATTGAGGTCGACGTGGCGCGCGATCAGGTCAGGGCGGCGACCGTCGCGGCCTGGGGAACGCTGGACGCGGCGCGGGCGGCAATCTCGGCGGCGACCGCGCGGGTCGAAGCGGCGTCGATTGCGCTCAGTGGCGTCCAGGAAGAACAGAAGGTCGGTCAGCGCACGACGCTGGATGTCCTTGACGCCCAACAGGAGCTGCTCGATGCCCGGGTCAGCCTGGTTGTCGCTCAGCGCGACAGCGTCGTGGCCTCGTTTTCGGTGTTGTCGGCGATCGGCTGGCTGAACGAGGACAGGCTCAACCTGCCGGTCGAGCGGTACGATCCCACCGAGCACTATGACGCGGTGCGCGACAAGTGGTACGGTCGGCTGACACCTGACGGCAGATAGGGGCGCTACCTGCCGGTCAACACCGGTCGATAACGTTAAGAACGGGTTTCCATTCATTAACGGAGTTCCTGTAGAGTCAGGTCGATTCGCGTCGGTGGCAGGCGCGGAGATCGATGAGGAAATGGCAACCTATGGGCAATCCGGATCCGGCGCACGAACCGTCGATGGAAGAAATTTTGGCGTCGATTCGCCAGATCATTTCCGACGATACCGAGGAGGAGGCGGGATCGGCCGATGCGGCATCGGAAGATGCGCTGGCCGGGGAGGCCGCATCGGAGGCCGCCCCGCAGGATGAATCCGCGACGGAGGCGGCCGCAGACGAACCTGACGCGACGGCCGATGCCGTTCTTTCGCAATCCGAAGATCCTGTCGGGCAGACCGGTCATTCCGGGGATTGGGACCACCAGGACAGCGATACCGAACCGGCGGCCGAACAGGTCGCGATTGCTGAAGCCGACAACGATATCACAGCCGGCGAACCGGGAGATGGCGCCGCCGAACAGGATGACACCGGTCATGGCGACGCCGACGAGGGCGACACGGCTGCGTTCGGCGAGGCAATGCCGGATTCCGGCGAGGTCGAGAATCTGACCATTGCCCTGGGCGACGCCTTTAGCGACACCGGTCAGACACCATTCGGCGAAGAGGATGCGACGGTCACCGAAGGGGGCCTTCCCGATGCCGGGCCTTCGACGCAGAGCGAATCCTTCGGGCTGGATGTGGGCGGCGCCGGCGCGCCGGACATGCCGGCAACGCCGGAGACTTCCGCCGCATCTGGACCCTCCGGCACGTCGGCGATGGCCGATCTTGTCGCCGGGGTTCAAGCGGCGGCCTCTTCCGGCTACGATCCACATGAAGCCGGAGCCACGAATACAGCACAGGAGACACCCGACGTGTCCAACACCGCCCACATTCAGACAACCGACGTCGGCGGCGAAGCCCGCGACGATCGTCTGCTTTCACACGATACGGGCGAAGCTGTGTCGGGTGCATTCAACGCATTGACCCACACGATACTGGCGCAAAATGCGCGCACACTGGATGATCTGGTGCGCGAAATGCTGGAGCCGATGCTCAAGGAATGGTTGGACGACAACCTGCCGTCTCTTGTCGAGCGGATGGTCCGCGAGGAGATCGACCGGGTCTCCCGGGGTCGGCGCTAGCCGGTTTCCGGTCCCGGGCCGGTTTTGCGATACGCGCTGCTTCGGCAGCGCGTTTTTCGTTCGGCATCTGCGGAAGTGCGGGTGAGGCCGCTGATTGCGCGGGGATCGCGGCGCGGTTGACAGCATTCGATTCCCCGCGTTTAACCGCCGCGTTTTCTCCGCCACGAAAGACCGAAAATGGACAAGACCTTCGACGCCGCCCGGGCCGAGCCGGCGGTACGCGAGAAATGGGAAAAGGCCGGGGCTTTCCGGGCCGGGGCCGGCGCCACACACGGCGCCGATCCGTATTGCATTGTCATCCCGCCGCCCAACGTGACCGGGTCGCTGCACATGGGCCACGCCCTCAACAACACGCTGCAGGACGTGCTGGTCCGTTTTGAGCGGATGCGCGGAAAATCGGTTCTCTGGCAACCGGGCATGGATCATGCCGGTATCGCCACCCAGATGGTTGTCGAACGCCAGATGATGGAGCGGCAGGAACCCGACCGCCGGGCGATCGGACGTGAAAGGTTTATCGAAAAGGTCTGGGCCTGGAAGGACGAGTCGGGCGGGATGATCGTCAACCAGTTGAAGCGTCTGGGTGCTTCCTGTGACTGGTCGCGCGAACGGTTCACCATGGACGAGGGGCTGTCAGCCGCGGTTCGCAAGGTTTTTGTCGCGCTTCATCGTGACGGGCTCGTCTACCGCGACAAGCGGCTTGTCAACTGGGATCCCAAGTTGCGGACCGCGATTTCCGACCTTGAGGTCGAGCAGGTCGAGACCAACGGAAAACTATGGCACTTCCGCTATCCGCTTGAGGGCGGGGCGACCTGCCGCGTCCCGGTTGCATTCGACGAGGACGGCAAGCCGACCCAATGGGAGGAGCGCGACCACATCGTCGTTGCCACAACACGGCCGGAAACCATGTTGGGCGACACCGGCGTTGCTGTGCATCCCGATGACGAGCGCTACAAGCCGCTTGTTGGCAAACATGCCGTTCTGCCGCTTGTCGGCCGCCGGATTCCGATCGTCGCGGACGAATATGCCGATCCCCAGGCTGGCTCCGGTGCCGTCAAGATCACCCCGGCCCACGATTTCAACGATTTCGAGGTCGGCCGCCGCCACGGTCTGGGCGCCATCAATGTCATGGACGATGAGGCCAACATCGTGCTTGCCGGCAATGCCGCGTTCCTCGACGGCCTGGCGTCGACCGCCGATCTGGAGGAAACCATCGGGACCGTCAATGAATGCGACCGGCTTTCCGCCCGCGAGCGCATTGTCGCCTTGATGGAGGCCCGCGGCCTGCTGGCCGAAATCGAGGACCACACGCACACCGTTCCCCATGGCGATCGCGGCGGGGTACCGATCGAGCCGTTTCTGACCGACCAGTGGTATGTCGACGCCAAGACCCTCGCCAAGCCGGCGATCGCCTCCGTTCGCGGCGGACAGACGGTGTTTGTTCCCAAAAGCTGGGAAAAGACCTTTTTCGACTGGTTGGAAAACATCCAGCCCTGGTGCGTTTCGCGGCAATTGTGGTGGGGCCACCGGATCCCGGCCTGGTACGGGCCGGACGGCGAGATTTTTGTCGCCGAAGACGAGGCCGCCGCCGCCGCGGCGGCGCGTGCGCACTATGGCAAGGCGACCGCGCTCGTTCAGGACGAAGATGTGCTCGACACCTGGTTTTCCTCTGCGCTCTGGCCGTTTTCGACCCTGGGCTGGCCGGAGAGGACGCCGGAACTGGCGAAATACTATCCGACCGCCGTGCTGGTGACCGGCTTCGACATCATCTTCTTCTGGGTTGCGCGGATGATGATGATGGGCCTTCATTTCATGGAAGAGGAGCCCTTTCACACCGTCTACATCCACGCCCTCGTGCGCGATGAGCAGGGCGCCAAGATGTCGAAATCGCGCGGCAACGTCATCGATCCGCTGGAACTGATCGATGAATACGGCGCCGACGCCCTGCGCTTCACCCTTGCCGCCATGGCCGCCCAGGGCCGGGACATCAAACTGTCGCCGGCGCGGGTCGCCGGCTACCGGAATTTCGGCACCAAACTCTGGAATGCCGCCCGCTTTTGCGACATGAACGATTGCCGCCTCGACACAGGCTGGTCGCCGGATACCGCGAAGCTGGCCGTCAATCGCTGGATCCTGACGGAAGCCGCCACTGCGGTCGCCCAGGTGACCTCGGGCATTGAAACCTACCGGTTTAACGAAGCCGCCGACGCGCTTTACCACTTTGTCTGGGACACGTTCTGCGACTGGCATCTGGAACTGATCAAGCCGGTGCTTTCCGGCAGCGACGAGGCCGCAAAGGCGGAAACCCGCGCCTGCGCCGCCCATGTTCTGGAAACTATCGTCGCGCTTTTGCACCCGTTCATGCCGTACGTGACGGAAACCCTTTGGGAATCGCTCCGCAATTCCGCCCCCGACCGCGGCCTGCAGCCTCCCGTCCTGGCCCTGGCTGCCTGGCCGGACACAGGTTTCGCCGACGCCGACGCCGCCGCCGATATCAACTGGCTGATCGGGTTGGTAAGCGAGATTCGGTCCGTGCGCGCGGAAATGAATGTGCCGGCCGGTGCCCGCACCGGGCTCGTGGCAAGCGGTGCGTCCGGCGAAACGCTGGCGCGGCTGGAACGTCACGAATCCGCCATCGCCGGCCTGGCGCGGGTCGATGACATATCCGTCGCCGAGAATCCGCCGCCCCAGGCGGCACAAATGGTTGTCGGTGAGGCAACCATGGCGCTGCCCCTTGCCGGTGTTATCGACTTTGATGCCGAAAAAACCCGGCTGGAGCGAGAAATCGGCAAAATCGACGGCGAAATCGCGCGCCTTGACAACAAGCTCGCCAATCCCAAATTCCTGGAGCGGGCGCCCGAAGCGATCGTCGCCGCCGAGCAGGCCAAGCGCGGCGGCTATGTGGCCGACCGGGATCGATTGCGCGAGGCGCTGAAGCGAGTCGCCACTGTGGCATGATTGTCACGTGCAGGCCGCGATCGGCCCGGATCGAAAAAAGACGCAAATATCCGCCATTTATCCGGTCCGGACAGGTGCGTTAACGATTGGTTGTGGCTGTTGCGCAACAGCCGTTTAACCCAAACTCTGCTATTGGGTGGGCGGTGTTGATGGCCGGATGATGAGCTTTGCCCATCCGGTGCTTGCACTACGGGTAAGGGGCGATGCCTGTAGGGCAGCTGGCTTGGTGCAGCGGTCGCCGGTCATCGATATCGCCGCCTGGAATTGCCGCCGGAATTCCGTCGGCGGCGCCGGGTAAAACGGACCGGAAAACAACGGTATGTGAGCGCCGGATAGAGCGCGGAATTTGCAAAGACCCAGATGGACGCCAAGACATTTGACAAGACGCGGCTGCCCAGCCGGCATGTCACCGAAGGACCCAGCCGCGCCCCGCACCGGTCCTACTATTACGCCATGGGCCTGTCGGCGGAGGAAATCGGCCAACCCTTTGTCGGTGTCGCCACCTGCTGGAACGAGGCCGCCCCCTGCAACATTGCGCTGGCCCGCCAGGCCCAGGTGGTGAAGAAGGGCGTGGCGGCACGGGCCGGCACGCCGCGCGAATTCACGACAATCACCGTCACCGACGGCATTGCCATGGGCCATCAGGGTATGAAGGCGTCGCTGGCTTCCCGGGATGTGATTGCCGATTCCGTCGAATTGACCATGCGCGGCCATTGCTACGATGCCCTGGTCGGATTGGCCGGATGCGACAAGTCTCTGCCGGGCATGATGATGGCCATGTGCCGGCTCAATGTGCCGGCGATATTCATCTATGGCGGCTCCATCCTGCCGGGCAACTATCGTGGGCGCGAAGTCACGGTTCAGGATGTGTTCGAGGCCGTAGGCATGCACTCCGTCGGCAACATGTCCGATGAGGACCTGGAGGAGCTGGAACAGGTCGCTTGTCCCTCCGCCGGCGCCTGCGGGGCCCAGTTCACGGCCAACACCATGGCCACCGTGTCGGAGGCGATCGGCCTGGCGCTTCCATATTCCGCCGGCGCGCCGGCGCCCTACGAATTGCGCGACAAGTTCTGTTACGCCGCCGGCGAGATGGTCATGGACCTGATTGCCCGCCAGATCCGGCCACGCGATATTGTCACCCGAAAGGCGCTGGAGAACGCCGCCACCGTCGTCGCCGCCTCGGGCGGGTCCACCAACGCCGGGCTGCATCTGCCGGCCATCGCCCACGAATGCGGGATCGAGTTCGATCTCTTCGACGTCGCCGAGATTTTCCGCAAGACCCCCTATATCGCCGACCTCAAGCCGGGCGGCCGCTATATCGCCAAGGACATGTTTGAGGCCGGCGGCATTCCCATTTTGATGAAGACGCTGCATGATCACGGCTATCTGCACGGCGATTGCATGACCGTCACCGGTCGCACGATGGCGGAAAACCTGCAGAAGGTTGAGTGGAATGCCGACCAGGATGTCGTGCGTCCCGCCAACAATCCGATCACACCCACCGGCGGCGTCGTCGGCCTGAAAGGCAATCTGGCGCCCGACGGCGCGATCGTGAAGGTTGCCGGCATGGATAAGCAGGTGTTTACCGGGCCCGCGCGGTGTTTCGACAACGAGGAAGATTGCTTCGCCGCGGTCAAGGCGCGCGCATACGAGGAAGGCGAGGTGCTGGTCATCCGTTATGAGGGTCCGCGCGGCGGTCCGGGTATGCGCGAGATGTTGGCCACCACCGCAGCGCTCTATGGCCAGGGCATGGGCGACAAGGTCGCATTGATCACCGATGGCCGTTTTTCCGGCGCCACACGGGGCTTCTGCATCGGCCATGTCGGCCCGGAGGCCGCCGTGGGCGGACCGATTGCCGCGCTGCGCGATGGCGATGTGATCGAGATCGATGCTGAAACCGGCACGCTCGATGTGCGATTGAGCGATGAAGAAATTGCCGAACGCCTAAAAGACTGGAAAATGCCTGATTCCGGCTTTGGTTCCGGCGCGTTGTGGAAATATGCACAGGGTGTTGGGCCGGCAAGGCATGGCGCCGTAACCCATCCCGGCGCCGCAGAAGAGACAGTCAGCTATGCCGATCAGTAAAGCTCAGTTCCGCTCCCTTGCGGTGGTCGCTGCCGTTGCGGTCACAGCCCTGCTGCAGCATGCGGCGATGGCGCCGGCAGATGCGTTTGAGGGCGGCACCCCGCGTGAAGCCTTCCGCAGCGGCTATGCCGCCTACAAGAATGGCGACACGGAAACGGCCATCGACGCGCTCAACTACGCCGCCCAGAACGGTCACGCCGCGGCGCTCTGGCAGTTGGGCCGCATGTATGCCAACGGCGATGGCGTACAAAAGGATGAAGCCAAGGCCCTGCAAATCTATTCGCAGATCGCCAACGAACATGCCGATGACAATCCGCGCAGCCCCGATTCGCAGTTCGTGTCGGACGCGTTCGTGTCGCTCGGCCGTTTTTACCGCGAAGGACTGGGCGGCGTTGAGGTCAACCAGAATCGCGCCCGCCGTTTTTACAGTTATGCGGCCTCCTATTTCGGCAATGCCGATGCCCAGTATCGGTTGGCCTTCATGTACATGAACGGCGAGGGTGGCGATGCCAATCCCCGCCATGCGGCGCGCTGGTTCAAGCTTGCCGCCCAAAAAGGGCATCCTCGGGCGCAGGCGGAATTCGGCCGGCTCTTGTTCGACGGGATCGGCCTGAGGCGCAATCCGGTGCGGGGTCTCATGTGGCTTTCGGTGGCGCGGCACAACCGGATCGACGATCCGGAAATCCAAACCCTTCACGAGCACGCGTTGGCGCTGGCCAGCGAAAGCGAGCGGCGCACCGCTGCGGCATTGACCGAAGAGTGGCTGAACGGCCAACAATAGGCCGGTCCGGGACCCATCAGAAATCGAGATCGATCCAGACCGGCACGTGGTCGGAAGGGCGTTCCCACGACCGAACATGCTTGTCGATCCCTGCCGAACGGAGCCTGTCGGCGGCTTCTGCCGACAACAGGACATGGTCGATCCGGATTCCGTTATCCTTCTGCCAGGCGCCGCCCTGGAAATCCCAGAACGTATAGTGCCCCGGTTTGTCGGTCACCGCGCGCACCGCGTCCGTCATGCCAAGCGCGCAAATCCGCCGCCAGGCCGTCCGGCTCTCGGGCCGGAACAGCGCATCGTCGTGCCAGGCCGCGGGTGTCTTCGCATCCGCCGGATCGGGGATGATGTTGAAGTCACCTGTCACGACCAGCGGCACTTCATCGGCAAGCGCCTGCCGCAACCACGCTTCCAGCCGCGCCATCCACGACAACTTGTAGGCGAATTTGTCGGTATCGACCGGGTTGCCGTTCGGCATGTAGCAGCCGGCGATGCGGAGACTACCGGCTTCGCCTGAAATCGTTGCTGCAATGAACCGCGCCTGGGCATCGTCGTCATCGCCGGGCAGGCGCCTTGTCACCGCTTCCAGCGGCCGCTTGGAAAGAATGGCGACGCCGTTGAATCCTTTTTGGCCGTGGACCGCGACATTGTAGCCGCGTGATTCGAACGGTTCGGCCGGAAAGCCGGCGTCCTGGGACTTGATTTCCTGCAGGCAGACCAGGTCCGGCCGGGCCTGGTCCAGCCAGGCGCACACACCCTCCAGGCGCGCCTTGACACCGTTGATATTGAAAGTGGCGAGCTTCAAACCGTGAAGCTCGTGCCGCATCCGCATGCGGCGACGGCGTTGGGATTGCGAATCTGGAACGATTGCCCGATCAGCTCATCGACGAAATCGATTTCCGAACCATCGAGAAAGCGCAGGGAGACAGAATCGATCAACACCGTGGCGCCATCCCTTTGCAAGACCAGATCATCCGCGCCCGGACTGTCGACGACGAGATTGTAGGCATATTGGAATCCCGAGCAGCCGCCACCCTCCACCGAAAGGCGCAGCACCGTGCCGTGCGGTTCCTTCTCCAGAATTGCGGCGATCCGTTTGGCGGCGCGGTCGGTCATCGCGACCGGTTTCGCTGCAGCTTCGATGTCCATCCTCACGACCCGGCTTGCGGTTGTCTTGCACGAATAGCTAAGAAGGGGAGCAGGCGGTGTCAAATCGGGAATGGCGAAATGGACGAGTCGGGCGGGGCCGGAATGCCCGGCGGCATGCCGTCGCCGGCGCCGGGCGGTCGCATGTGGCGGGCGCCGTGGGCCACCGATCCGGCACGCAGCCGTGGCCGGCAATTGGAGGAATCGGAAATCTGGTACCGGTCGCCGTTTCAACGCGACCGCGATCGAATCGTCCATTCCAACGCCTTTCGGCGGTTGCTCGGCAAGACCCAGGTTTTTGTCCGCCATGAGGGCGACCATCACCGCACGCGTCTGACCCACACGCTGGAAGTGGCGCAGATTGCCCGGTCCATCGCCCGGTCCCTGGGGCTCGACGAGGACCTCACCGAGGCGCTGGCGCTCGCCCATGATCTCGGTCACACGCCGTTCGGCCACGCCGGCGAACGGGCACTCGATGCCGCGCTTCACGCCTATGGCGGATTCGAACACAACGCCCAGACCGTGCGCATCGTCACGCGGCTGGAGCGCCGCTATCCGGCGTTTGACGGTTTGAACCTCACCTGGGAAACCCTTGAAGGGCTGGTCAAGCACAACGGTCCCGTCCTCCGCCGCGGTGGCGCGCCTGCCGGGCCGTATGCCGGCCGGCCACTCCCCCGTGCCATCGCCGGTATCATTGAAACCTGCGACCTGGAGCCCGCCCGCCAGGCCAGCCTGGAGGCCCAGGTCGCGGCGATATCCGACGATATTGCCTACGATAGCCACGATATCGACGATGCCCTTCGCTCCGGCATCCTGACGCTGGAGCAGTTGCGGGAGGTTCCGCTGTGCGACGACATCCTCCGCGCCACAACCCGGGCCCATACCGGAATGAAAGGCGATATTCTGGGCTACGAGCTTGTTCGCCGATTGATCGCGCGGATGATCGAGGATGTGATCACCGAAACCCGTCGTCGGCTCAAGACACGCGGGATAACCGCTCCGGCCGATATCCGGGCCGCCGGCGACAGGATTTGCGCCTTTTCCGATGCCATGGCGGCGGCGGAGAAATCCCTGAAGGCATTTTTGTTTGCCAATATCTACAATCTCGACGTGGTCGACAGACCGGCACGCGCCGCCAGCCGCCTCGTCTCAGATCTCGCCGGCGCCTATATCGATGATCCGGCGACACTGCCGGCGCCATGGCGGGCAGATCTCGAAGGGGCGCCCCGGGAAACGATTGCCCGGCGGGCCGCCGATTATGTGGCCGGCATGACCGACCGCTTCGCCATCGGCGAATACCGGCGTCTGTTTGACGTCACCCCGGAACTGGTCTAGGTCCGCGCTCCATCGGCGCCGGCTGCCTGGCCGCCGCAGCCGCAATTGGGCCCGGCGATTGTCGCCGTCGGACGACAGGCCGCAGGAAACAGCAATCGCGATGGATGTCTACGAGGAATTTACCGCCCGCACTCACGCGGCGCTGCAATCACTGAAAATCGGCGAAGACGCCGCCGGTTCGCTTTCCGCCGAACACCTTTCGCGTGTCGTTGTCGAACCGCCGCGCGATCCCGCGCATGGCGATCTCGCAACCAACGCTGCCCTGGTGTTGGCCAAGCCGCTCGGCGCAAAACCACGCGATCTTGCCACCCGTCTGGCACTGGCCCTGGAGTGCGATCCCGACATCGAGGCCGTAGAGGTTGCCGGTCCCGGATTTATCAACCTGCGCCTGAGACCGGCGGTCTGGCGGCAGACGCTTTGCGACATCCTGCAAGCCGGCACCGACTTCGGCCGGTCGCAGATCGGAAACGGCAAGGCGGTCAATGTCGAATACGTCTCCGCCAATCCCACCGGACCGATGCATGTCGGCCATTGTCGCGGCGCCGTGGTCGGCGATGCGATCGCCAACCTTCTGGCGTTTTCCGGTCACGCCGTCACCAGGGAGTACTACATCAACGACGCCGGCGCCCAGGTCGACACGCTGGCGCAATCGGGATTCCTGCGCTATCGGCAGGCTCTGGGCGAAGAGATCGGCGACATTCCCGCCGGCCTTTATCCCGGCGACTATCTGGTGCCCGTCGGCGAGGCGCTGAAGGCGGAGTTTGGCGAACAGCTCCGCGCCATGGACGAAAGCGAATGGCTGCCGCTCGTTCGCGACCGGGCCATAGACGCGATGATGGCGATGATCCGGGGCGATCTGGCCGCGCTTGGCGTCGCCCATGACGTGTTTTCATCGGAACGGGCCTTGCGGGCCGGCGGACGCGACCGGGTCGCGGAGGCCATCGACAGTTTGCGCGAACGGGATCTGGTCTATGTCGGCCGTCTGCCGCCGCCCAAGGGGCAGGCGCCGGAGGATTGGGAGGACCGCGAGCAAACGCTGTTCCGGTCCACCAAATATGGCGACGACATTGACCGTGCGCTTCTGAAATCCGACGGCAGCTACACCTATTTCGCCGCCGACATCGCCTACCACTACGACAAGCATTTGCGCGGCTTTCGCAGCATGATCGATGTGCTGGGCGCCGACCATGGCGGCTATGCCAAGCGCATGAAGGCCGCAGTTGCCGCAATGAGCCAGGGCCAATCGGAACTGGAGGTGCAATTCTGCCAGCTTGTGAAGCTGTATCGCGGTGGCGAGCCGGTCACCATGTCCAAGCGAGCCGGCGAATTTGTGACCCTGCGCGAGGTCGTCGACGAGGTCGGGCGCGACGCCGTGCGCTTCATGATGCTGTATCGCAAGGCCGATGCGCCACTCGATTTCGATTTCCAGGCCGTGACCGAGCAATCGAAGGACAATCCGGTTTTCTACGTGCAGTACGCCCATGCCCGCGTCCAGTCGGTGCGGCGCCAGGCGGCCGCCGAAATGCCGGGGGTCGATCTGGGTGCACAGGCGCTCGCCGGCCAGGACCTGTCGCACCTCGCCGATGCGGACGAACAAAATCTGGTTCGCATGCTCGCCGAATGGCCGCGCGTGGTGCGAATTGCCGCGGGTGTGCGCGAACCTCACCGAATCGCGTACTATCTGTATGACGTTGCAGGCGCGTTTCATGCACTTTGGAACAAGGGCAAGGAGTTGCCTCATTTCCGTTTCATTAACGTGGAAGATACGGCATTGACATTCGCGCGGCTGGCGCTCGTGACCGCCGTCGGGACCGTTATCCGGTCCGGACTGGCGGTGCTTGGCGTCGAAGCACCGGATGAGATGCGTTAACCTGCCAGGCGTCCGCAGACCGGTACGCGCAGGTGCAGAAGTGAAAGGCCAGCCAAATGGCTGACAACGACCCCAGAAAGACGCGCGGACAACCGGCGCCGCCTCCTGATTCTGCTTATCCGGACGATGAGGATCCGCTTGTTGAATTGGCCCGGATCGTCAGCGAGGATGGCGGATTTTACAAACCGGGCCGTCGCGCCGACGATCAAAACACAGCCCGTGAAGGTGAACTGGACGCGTTTTCGCCGGAACTGGAAGCCGAACTCCTGGAGGAATTGAACACCGCGGGGCCGCGTGCCCATGCCGGCCCGGACATCGCCGAACCTCCGGCCTTCGCCGATGAACGAGGCACTGATGACGACGGATACGCCCGCCCGCTGCATCCGGAACCGGCGTTCGACGAGCCGGTGGCCGACCCGTTCGCGGCGCCGCGCCGCGACGACGCACATCTCGAACCGGGGGGCGGGCAGTATGCGCAATACGCCGAACCCGATCCGTACACCGCCGCCGATCGCCGGCCGGAATTCGCATCGGCAGTTGGCCACGGCGAACCGGAACCGGCGGTGCCCCACACCGGCCAGGCGGCCGGTCACGACGCCTACGCTGACCCGGGCGAGGACGATACCGATCAGGACTACGGCGACACCCATGCGACCGCTGGCCCGGAGCCGGATCGTCCCTGGCTGACGGAACCCGCGACACCGGTTGAAATCGCATCCGGCGAATCTGTGCCCGCCGAGGCGGCGGACGGATACTATGGCGACGAAACGGAATACGAAACCGTTGATCCTTATGCAAGATCTGCCGATTCCTATGGGCCGGAAACCGATATTCCCGATCCCGCACACCAGGCGGCGGGCGACCCGGCACCAGGCGGCGAGGCAGCCGCCTATGAAGTTGCCGGATACGACGAAGCCGGAGGCGAGCAGGCTCAGGCCTACGGTTACACGGACGATCCGGACGCCGAAACCAGTCTCGCCGACACGCTTGATCCTGATTTTCGCCAGGCCCTGGATGTGTCATCGGACGCCGATGAAGTCCTGGCTCCGGACGACCGGGACGAAGGAGACTATTATTCGGAGCGGCCGGCAGCAGGCGCCGTCGCCGGTGTGGAGGTTGGCGAGTTTGCTGCCGACGAGCCGCACTATGCCGACGCCGGTGAGGAGATGGCGGCCTATCCGGCCCAAGAGGCCGATCACCAGCTGGCAATGGCGGAACCGGAGCCCGACGGTTTTGCCGAGACCCTCGGAGAACTGGCGCCGGATGAGTCCGTTTACGAGGAGTCGCTGGAAAAGAATCAGGCCGGCCTTACCGCCGATCGTGCCGACTATCGCGGATTGGACTATGCCGAACCCCGCAAATCCCGTCTCGGCATGTTCGCCATTGCCGCCATTCTGGCGGTGCTGATCATCGGCGGTGGCCTGGCGGCGACAATGGGGCTGATCGGCGGCAACGGAAACGCCGACGGTGCGCCACCGCGGATCCAGGCCGACAATTCCGATGTCAAGCAGGTGCCCGAACGTATCGTCGCTGACGCCGGCGAAGACGGCACCGGCCAGGCCGTTTTTGACAGCGTCTCCGGCCAGATCCGGAAAACCGAGGAAAAACTGATCGACAACACCGAGCAACCGCGCGAGGTGGCGCGGGTCATCCTGCCGGAATCAGGTGCCGATACGGTTTCCGATGGCGCTGGCGAGGGAACAAAGATGGAAGCACGGATCCCCGAGGATGCGCAGCTTCCTGAAACCGGACCGAAATTCAATCCGATCGGTCCCCGAAAGGTCCGCACGGTAATCGTCAAGCCCGACGGCACCATCGTGCCCAATACCGGACCGGCGATAAGTGCGCCGGGCGTCACCGATCCGCCGGCCGGGGACACCGGCGCCCCGGTGCTCGTCCAGCCTGGCCAGGCGGGCGACACGACAACCGCAGATCCCATGGCTGCCGCGGGCGCGGCCGCAGATTCCGGTCAGGCCGATCCGCAGCCCGTCAAAGTCCGTACCATAGATGTATCCAGTTCCACGGCCCCGTCGTCCGCGCCCGGCAATCTGCCGGCGGAACGGATCGTCGATGCGCCGAACGCGGCGACCGGCGGTTCGGAAATCGCGATTGCCGCGCTGGAATCCGGCACCGGTGGCGGCGAGACAACCGGTGCATCCGGTGCCGGCGGTGTGCCCAAACCACGTCCCGATGAGGTTCCGCGCGTCCGCCAGCCGGCACCCCAGCAGCCGGCACCCCAACAGCCGGCGGTCATCCGTGCCGCACCAGAGCAGCCGGCCGATCGCCCCGTCGATTTGCTGGCCAGCGCACCGGCGCGCAGCGCGCCGGCAGCCGCACCACCGGTGGTCCGATCGGGCAATGCATTTGTGCAGTTGAGCTCGCAGCGCAGCGCGGAGCAGGCCCAGTCGACTTTCCGCAGCCTTCAGCGCCGCTATCCCAACATCCTGTCCGGCTATGAGCCCAACATTCAGCGTGCCGAAATTGCCGGTAAGGGAATTTATTACCGCGTCCGGGTCGGCCCGCTTGCCAACCGCGAGGCGGCCGGCCAGCTTTGCAACCAGATCAAGGCATCGGGCGGAAACTGCTATGTGCCCTGATAGCGGCGGCGGCCAGAGATTGATGGTCTGAGGTGGCAAGCCGGGCATTGATCTGCGGCCTTCACGGGGCCGCGCTTCTCGTCGATGAACGCCGATTCCTGGTGGAAAACAGGCCGTTCGGTGTGATCCTCTTTGCGCGCAATATCGAAAACACCGATCAGGTGCGGCGACTGACGGACGAGGTCCGCGAGGCCCTGGACGACGAGGCCGCACCGATCCTGATAGATCAGGAAGGGGGGCGCGTCCAACGCATCCGCCCGCCCAATACCTTCGACATGCCGCCGGCCGCGGTCTATGGCGATCTCTATCGCGCCAATCCGCTTCTGGCGGTCGAGGCGGCGACCCTCGGCGCCCGTTTGATCGGCCTTGATCTGAAGGCCTGCGGCATCAACGTCAACACGCTGCCGGTATTCGATGTCGCCGCGCAAGACGGCCACGACGTCATCGGCGCACGCGCTTTTTCCGACAATGCGGAAGCGGTTTCCACCCTGGGGCGGGCTGTCGCCGATGGTCTGGAGGCGGTCGGCGTGAAGCCGATCATGAAACACATTCCCGGTCACGGCCGCGCCTGTGTCGACAGTCACGAGGACCTGCCGGTGATCGATGCAAGCCTGGAGGACCTCGAACGGGTCGATTTCCTGCCGTTCCGGATGTGGTCCAAACGCATCCATTTCGCCATGACCGCCCACTGCGTCTATACCGCCGTGGACGCCGAACATCCGGCCACCCAGTCGCGGCGGATAATTGATACAGTCATCCGGCAGCGAATCGGTTTCCACGGGGCACTAGTGACCGACGATATCTCCATGGGTGCATTGAGCGGCGATGTCGGCGAGCGTGCCGCCAATGCGCTCTCAGCCGGCTGCGATCTCGTTCTCCACTGCAATGGCGAGATGGATGAAATGCAGGCGCTCGTCGAGGTTGTTCCCGAGATCAAGGGTGCCGCCCGTAGCCGCACCCAGCTTGCCATGAAGGAAAACAAGATCGCCGAACTGCCCGAGCGGGAGAGCCTGAAAAGCCGGTTTGACGCCGTGATCCGTCAGGCTCACGCCGCATGACGGGCGCAACGGCACCATCCGGGCCAAGCCGGTCGCCTGGTGATTGTGAAGCCGGTCCGGACATGGAATCTGCGCCCACCGCCGATGAGACGTTCGATACCGGTCCGTTGCATGATATTGGCGGCGACCGCGAACGGCTTCTGGTCGATGTTGGTGGCTATGAGGGGCCGCTCGACATGCTGCTCGCGCTTGCCCGCGACCAGAAGGTCGATCTGGCGAAAATCTCCATCCTCGAGCTTGCCGAACAGTATCTCGCCTTTATCGCCGATGCGCGCCGCATCCGGCTGGAGCTTGCCGCCGATTATCTGGTGATGGCGGCGTGGCTCGCCTATCTCAAGTCGCGGCTGCTTTTGCCTGACACCGAAGATGACAACGAGCCGAGCGGCGATGAACTGGCGGCCGCGCTGGCGTTCCGCCTGCAACGCCTGGAAGCCATGCGCGAGGCCGCCACCCGCCTGATGAACCGCAACCGGTTGGGGCGGGATGTTTTTGCCCGCGGCGATACCGAGCCGGTTGTGATATCGCGCACATCCCGCTTTCAGGCCGGCCTCTACGATATGCTTGAGGCCTATTCGGCCATGCGCAGCCGGACCTTCGTGAGCCACGTCCGTTTTGAGCGGCGCCGGACCATCTCGCTGCACGAGGCGCGCGAATGCCTGATGCGGATGGTCGGGCCGATCGCCGGACAGGACGGAAACTGGGCGTCGATCGACAGCTTGATTGTCGAATTCCTGGCCGATCCCGGTCTGCGTGCGTCGGCGATGGCCAGTTCGCTGTCGGCGAGCCTGGAACTGGTCCGCGAAGGTGCCATCGACCTTCGTCAGACATCGGCATTTGCGCCGATATATGTCCGCCGGCGACCGGCCGCTGGCGACGATGGCCCCGCCCCGGACAAGAAAAATGAGATATCCGATGCCTGATCCGTTTGCCGCCGGCACCAGCGACAATGTCACCAATCTGTCCTCCGATGACCATCGCATGCACTTGCGGATTGCCGAGGCGGTGCTGTTCGCCTCCGCCGAACCGGTTGCCGTGTCGGAGGTCGCCGGGCGGTTGCCTGAAGGCGTCGATGTTGTCGGTCTTCTGGGCGAATTGCAGGCTGCGTATGCCGGCCGCGGCGTGACATTGCGCCATATCGACGGCCGCTGGGCCTTCCGCACCGCCGAGGATCTCGGTTTTCTGCTGCACAAGGATGTCGAGGAGCCCCGGCGGCTTTCCCGCGCCGCGCTGGAAACCCTGGCGATCATAGCCTACCACCAGCCGGTAACCCGCGCCGAGATCGAGGAAATCCGCGGCGTGTCGATATCGCGCGGTACGCTCGACATGCTCCTGGAGACCGGCTGGGTTCGCTTGCGTGGCCGGCGAAAGGCCCCCGGCCGGCCGGTAACGTTTGGCACGACACCGGAGTTTCTCGACCATTTCACGCTGGAATCGGTCAAGGACCTGCCGGGCCTGGCGGAGTTGAAAGGGGCCGGCCTGCTCGATGCGGCGATCCCGCCGGGTATGCGTTCGCCGGAGCCCGATGACGATGAGGCGCTCGCCGATGACGAAGAGCCGTTGGAGGCCGATGAGGTGGTTGGCCTCTAGGGATCCCGGGCTGTTGCCGGTTGCACAATTGATCCGGCATCCCCATAAGCTCGTCCCATGGCGATGCATTCGGCAAAACGGGCTCTGATCCGGTGAACCCGATCCGATGACACTGACCGCGACCCCGCCCTTTCCGCCGCAGGATGGTGGCCAGGCGATGCCGGCGCGCGTTCGTGCGACCGCCACGTTCGCCGCTCAATTGACCATGGAGGGTGTCGTCAGGGAGTTTGGCGGCAACGCCGGACTGAACGGCGTGGATCTCAACGTCGATCCCGGTGAAGTGGTGGCGCTGCTCGGCCGGTCAGGTTGCGGCAAGACCACGCTTTTGCAGATCGCCGCCGGTGTTGATGCGCCCGATTCCGGCCGTGTTCTCATTGATGGACGCGAGGTCGCCTCGCGCACTGTTTTTCTGCCGCCCGAACGACGCGGCGTCGGCCTGATGTTCCAGGACAATGCGCTGTTTCCGCACATGACCATCCTGAAGAACGTGATGTTCGGCCTGACGGAACTTGATCGTGAGACCGCCCGCGCCGAAGCATTGGAGGCGCTTGCCCGCATCGGCCTGGATGGCTATTCCGACCAGTATCCGCACCAACTGTCCGGTGGTGAACAGCAGCGCGTGGCATTGGCGCGGGCCATCGTTCCGCGACCGGGCATCCTGTTGATGGACGAACCTTTCTCCGGCCTCGATGTCCGCCTCCGCGACCAGGTCCGAAGCGAAACGCTGGCGGTTCTGCGCGAAACCGGGGCGACGGCCATCATCGTCACCCACGACCCGCGCGAAGCGATGATGATGAGCGGCCGTATCGTGCTGATGCGCGGCGGCCGCATTGCCCAGGATGGTGATGCCGAAACCCTGTACCTGCGGCCCGGCGGCCTGTTTGCGGCCCGATTTTTCGGCGCCCTGAACGAATTTTCCGGATCGGTGGCCGGTGGCGGCATCGACACGCCGTTCGGTCCGATCGCCGCTGCCGGCCTGGCCGATGGCAGCCAGGCGGTCGTCGCCGTTCGCCCGCAGGGTCTGGCCATCGAACCGTTGACGTCGGATCCGAACGAGCGGCGAACCGTCGATCGCGGGACCGGCCCGGTCGCCGGGCGCGTCATTTCGCGCCGGTTTCTGGGCGAATTCGACCATTATCAGGTGGCGGTGGACGGTCTGCCCACCTATGTGATGGTCGAGGATCGGGCTCTGGCGCGGTTTTCGCAGGGCGCCGAAGTGCGGCTATGGATCGATCCGGCGGCGGCAATGGTCTTTGCCGCCGACAGCGGGTGAGAACCCGGCATCCGGCGCGCGCTAAGCATGGTGCGAAGGGTTTGGTTGATGGCCGCAGGCCAATTTGCCATAGTCCGGCCAATTCGCGGAACAGTTTCGGCGCCGGCAGCCGGACAGTCCGGCGGAACCGGGGAACAACGAAGGGATAGGTTATGGGTAGTATCGGGATCTGGCAGATAGTCATTATCGGTGTCGTTGTCGTCTTGCTGTTCGGTCGCGGCAAGATCTCCGAGCTGATGGGCGATGTCGCCAAGGGCATCAAGAGCTTCAAAAAAGGCATGGCCGAGGATGACGAAGACATCACCAAGACCATAGATCATGCCGAAACCACGGTCGCCGAGCCGGCGGAAAAGAAAACCAACGCGAGCTGACGACCTCAGCGCAGCGGCAACACCGGAACAGCGTACATGTTCGATATCGGCTGGAGCGAAATGCTCGTCGTCGCGGTTGTGGCGATCGTCGTCGTCGGACCGAAGGATTTGCCGCGTATGTTGCGCACCGTCGGCCGGACGACAGGCCAGTTGCGGCGCATGGCCAATGATTTTCGCCGCCAGTTCGACGATGCGCTTCGTGAAGCGGAACGCGAGGCCGATCTCGACGAGACCCGCGAGACCCTGAGTTCCATCGGCAAGATCGATCCGCTGGCCCAGGTCCGCGATGAGGTGAAATCGATCAAGGACATGGCCGAAAAGCCGCTCGCGGCCGGGTCGGAAACATCCGCAGCGTCCGAACCGGACGCAAAGCCCGGCCGGACCGGAGATGCAGCCGCAGACAAGGCCGCCGGCGCCACCCCGCAGACAGCGACCGGACAAAAAGACAAGCCGGCCGCCAAAACCGCAGCCAAGCCGAAATCAGCCACCGGGACAGGCACAAGAAAAGCGGCCGCCAGGAGCGCGGTCTCCGGAAAACCGACACCGAAGAAGGTGGCGTCAAAGAAGGCGGCGCCGAAGAAGGCAGATGCCGCATCGCCCGTCAAAACCGGGACGAAGACCGGAGCGAAAAAGACCGTCAAGGCTGAACCTGCGCCCGCCAAAGGCGACACGGCAACGAGGTCCGGCACCCGCCGTCGCAAACCGGCGGCGGCAAAAGCCGGAAGCGAGGCGTCTTGACCCAGGATGACATTGACGCGTCAAGGGCGCCGCTGATCGAACACCTGATCGAACTGCGCCAGCGCCTGGTGCGGGCGCTGATCGCCATCGCCATCGCCTTCGTGATCTGCTTCTTCTTCGCCGACGAGATCTTCAATCTTCTGATCATTCCCTACGAGCGTGCGGCCGGCGAGGAGCGCGAGCTGCGCTTGATCTTCACCGCGCCCCAGGAATATTTCTTCACCCAGATGAAAATCGGCCTGTTCGGTGCCCTGTTCCTGGCCTTTCCGATTGTCGCCAACCAGATCTACAAATTCGTCGCGCCGGGGCTTTACCGCAATGAGCGCAAGGCATTTCTGCCCTATCTCATTGCCACCCCGATCCTGTTTTCCCTGGGTGCGTTGCTCGTTTACTTCGTCGTCATGCCCCTGGCGCTCGGCTTCTTTCTGTCGCTGGAGCAGGAGGCGGGCGAAGGCCGGGCGATTATCGAATTGCTGCCCAAGGTCAACGAATATCTCGGTCTCATCATGACCCTGATCTTCGCCTTCGGTCTCGTCTTCCAGTTGCCGGTGGTGCTCACTCTTCTTGCCCGTGCCGGGCTGGTCACCGCTGAAACGCTGAAGGGAAAGCGCAAATATGCCGTCGTGCTGGCGTTCGTCGCCGCCGCGGTGCTGACCCCGCCGGATCCGATCAGCCAGTTGGGGCTTGCCGTGCCGACCTTGCTTCTCTACGAACTCTCCATTCAGGCGGTTCGCATGGTCGAGGCGCGCCGGGCGCGGTTGGAAGCGGAAGCCGACGAAAGCACCAAGGCCGGGGCCGAAACCGCCTGACCATCCGGTCCGGAGCGTTTTATGCTGGATATCAAATGGATTCGGGACAATCCCGACGCCCTTGTCGACGCGCTGAAATCGCGCGGCGAGACGGCTGAGGCCGCAAAGGCCACGGTCGACGAACTGATCGCCGCCGATGCCGCCCGTCGCGACCACATCACGCGGCTGGAAGAGGCCCAGGCCCGCCGCAACACCGCGTCCAAGGCCATCGGCCAGGCCAAGGGGTCCGGCGACGAGGATGCCGCCGGCAAGCTGATCGCCGAGGTGGCTGAACTGAAGGATTTTCTTCAGGCCGCCGAGGATACCCGCCGCGACCTGGACAGATCGGTCCATGACCGGCTGGCCGTCATCCCCAACCTGCCGCTCGACGACGTGCCGGTGGGCGCCGACGAGGCGGCCAACCGGGTCGAGCGCGTGGTCGGCGACAGGCCGGATGTCAAAGACCCGCTTCAGCATTTCGAACTGGGCGAAGCGCTCGGCGACATGGATTTCGAGACCGCCGCGAAACTCTCCGGCGCCCGCTTCGTGGTGCTCAAGGGGCAACTGGCGCGGCTGGAGCGGGCGCTCGGCCAGTTCATGCTCGACCTGCACACCGGCGAGCACGGCTATACGGAGGTCCAGCCGCCGCTGCTGGTGCGCGACGAGGTGCTGTTCGGGACGGGGCAGTTGCCGAAGTTCGCGGAGGATCAATACCCAACTATTAGACCTCCCACCGACGAAGAGATCGAGAATTTGGATCAGCTTCTGGCGGAGACAGAGTCGAGTTTGGCTCACGTTGTCGCGAAAGTCGGGTATGAATTTATGCGGCATCTCTGGCTCATCCCGACGGCGGAAGTCCCGCTGACCAATCTGGTCCGCCAATCCATCCTCGACGCCGCCGACCTGCCGCTGCGCTTCACCGCGCTCACGCCCTGCTTCCGCTCCGAGGCCGGGTCGGCGGGCAAGGACACCCGTGGCATGTTGCGCCAGCACCAGTTCGACAAGGTGGAGCTGGTCTCCGTCACCGCGCCGGAAAAGAGCATCGCCGAGCACGAGCGCATGACCGGCTGCGCCGAGGAGGTGTTGAAGCGCCTCGGCCTGCACTACCGGGTGATGACGCTGTCGACCGGCGACATGGGCTTTGGCGCCCGCAAGACCTACGATCTGGAGGTCTGGCTGCCGGGGCAGGGGGCCTATCGGGAAATATCCTCCTGTTCGGTCTGCGGCGACTTTCAGGCCCGGCGCATGAACGCCCGTTTCCGGCCCGAGGGCGAAAAGGCGACACGCTTCGTCCATACGTTGAACGGTTCCGGGATCGCTGTCGGCCGCGCCTTGATCGCCGTCATGGAAACCTACCAGAACGCCGATGGCTCCATTACAGTCCCTGACGCCCTGCGCCCCTATATGGGTGGAGTGGAAACGATCGCGGCGCCACGGTAGACCGCGCAGATATTCACGGGGGCATAACGGCAAGCCGATGGGGGAACAATGAAGATCCTGGTCACCAACGACGACGGCATCCATGCGCCCGGCCTCGACGTTGCCGCCCGCATCGCGCGAAGCCTTTCCGATGATGTCTGGATCGTTGCCCCGGAAACCGACCAGTCCGGCGTTGCCCATGCACTGACCCTGAGCGATCCGCTGCGCCTGCGTCAGGCTGGCGAACGCCGGTTTGCCGTGCGCGGCACGCCGACAGACTGCGTCATCATGGGCGCCAAGGTCGTGATCGGCGAAATGCCGGACCTGGTATTGTCCGGCGTCAACCGCGGCCAGAATATCGCCGATGACGTCACCTATTCCGGTACCGTCGCCGGAGCCATCGAGGGCACACTCCTGGGCATTCCGTCCTTCGCCCTCTCCCAGGCCTATAGCTATGACACCCTCAACGATCCGCACTGGGATACCGCCGAAACGCATGCGCCGGGCATTGTCCGCATGCTGCTTGACGCCGGCATCCCCCAGGGCACGCTGATCAACGTCAATTTCCCGGACCGCAAACCGGATTGCATCGCCGGGACCCAGGTTACCCGTCAGGGCCGGCGGGTGCCGGACTGGTTGACCATCGATGCCCGCCATGACGGCCGCCGCGAACCCTATTACTGGATCGGCTTTCAGCGCTCGCATTCCGAACCGGACGCCGGCAGCGATCTGGCCGCCATCTCCTCCGGCCACATTTCCGTCACGCCGTTGACCCTGGATCTGACCGACGACGCGGCCATCTCCAGCCTGAACGGCGTATTCGGGGGATCCGGCAACCGTGCCGCCGGCGGCCGCGGCGCCTGAACCTGCGGCCTGCCCCAGGGCACAACGATGTGGATATGACGATGGGTGGCACAATGGGTGAAGACAACGGACCCGGTACCCGCCCGGAACCGGAGCGCGAGGACGGTGACGCCGGAGAGAACCGTGTCGGCGCGGCGGCGCTGATTCTAACGCTCCGTGCCCGCGGCATTACCGATCGCAGGGTTCTGAAGGCATTCGAGGCCGTACCCCGCCACATATTCGTGCCGGCGGAGTATTCCGACCTCGCCGACAAGGACCGGGCTCTGCCGATCGAGTGCGGGCAGACCATCAGCGCACCATCCGTGGTCGGTCTGATGACTCAGGCGCTTGATGTCGGCGATCGCCACCATGTTCTGGAAATCGGCACCGGCAGCGGCTATCAGACCGCGATTCTTGCGCATCTTGCCCGCCGCGTGACCACCATCGATCGCTACCGAACGCTTGTGCAGGCAGCCGAAAAACGCTGGCAGGCCCTGAAAATCAGCAATATCAGCGCCATCGTCGGCGACGGGACACTCGGCTGGCAGGCCCAGGCGCCTTTCGATCGCATTCTCGTCACCGCGGCCGCGCCCGCAGCGCCGGCAAACCTTGTCGCGCAACTTGTCGATGGCGGCATTCTGATTGCACCGATCGGCGCACCCGAAGAGGTCCAGCGGCTCACCCAGTTCATCAAGAACGGCGAAACGGTGGAAACCCGTGACCTCGGCGCGGTCCGGTTTGTGCCAATCGTGGCCGGCATCGCGCGCAATTTGTAGGACCCGCTGGCCATGTTGGCGCACGGCGTTGTCGCATTAACGGGTTCTCAACCTTAATCGATTGTAATCGCGGAGAAATTTCTCATGCGAGTTGTCCGATGCGTCATATTCACGCCCAGATTGAAAAACGCCCTCTGCGCAACCTTGTGCCTTTGGCACTGGTCGGCAGCCTGTTTGCCGGCTGCAGCGCCGACGTCGCCCGCCTGACCGATCCGATCTATACCGGATCGACCAGCAACCAGCAGCAGATCATCGGCGGCCAGCCGGCCGGCGATCTCAATCCGTATCCGCCGGCCGCCGCGCGGTCGACGGCCCTGCCGCCGGCAGGCACGCCGGTTGCCTCACAGGCCCAGCCGCCATATCAGCCGCCCAAACCCTATGCCGCCGCAGGCATGACCGCGCCGGTCGGGCCGGTAGCCCAACCGGCCTATCCGCAGGCTCAGGCGCAGCCTGCCCAGCTTGTCGCGGCGGCGCCACGTGCGCCGGCATCCGGTTCCATCATCAATGATCGGGCGCCCAGGGACCTCGACCAGCAGGCCGCAGCGCTGAAAAAGCCGGCTCCGGCGGTCGCGACCGGCGCCACGGTGCCCGCCGGCGGCGCCTACAAGGTCCGCTCCGGCGATACGCTTTACTCCATCGCACGCCGCCACGGCGTGTCCACCGGTCAGTTGATGGCGGCCAACGGTCTGTCCGGATCCGCCATACGCTCCGGCCAGACACTCACGATCCCCGGCGCCGGTTCGCCGGCTGCCGCCCCGCCAACCGTCGTCGTCAAGAAAGAAAAGCCGCGCGAGCCGGCGCCGACCAAGGTGGCGATGATCAGGCCGGCGGAACCCAAAGCAGCTGCCGCCCCGGAAACCTACACACCGCCGAAGCGTGACGAAGTCGCCGCCGCACCCAAGGTCGAAAGCCCGGCTGCAAAAGCAGCCGGATTCCGCTGGCCGGTACGCGGTCGCATCATCTCAGACTATGGCAAGAAACCGAACGGCGAGCGCAACGATGGCATCAACATCGCCGTGCCCGCCGGTGTCGCCGTCAAGGCGGCCGATGACGGCGTCGTCATCTACTCCGGCAGCGAATTGAAGAGTTACGGCAACCTGGTTCTGGTCAAGCATGCCGATGGTTGGGTCACCGCCTACGGCCACAATTCCAAGAATCTGGTCAAACGCGGCGATACGGTCCGTCGCGGCCAGACGATCGCCGAGACCGGCATGTCAGGTGGTGCCGCCACACCGCAGCTCCATTTCGAGGTGCGCAAGGGCGCCAATCCGGTCAATCCGTTAAAGCACCTCGCCGACGCCTGATCCGGCTCGGGGGCAGAAACCCGGTCCGGCGCGGCGGCCGGGCCGGGTTTCTTTATCGCCTGCCGGCGCGATCGGTCAGTTGGGTGCCGGTCCGACCGGCCAGATCCTGCACGAATTGCCACGCCACACGGCCCGACCGGCTGCCGCGTGTCGTCGCCCATTCCAGCGCCTGCGGGCGCCAGTCCGTTTCCTCCACCGGAATGCCGAAATGCGTGACATAGCCACGCACCATAGCCAGGTAGTCATCCTGTGAGCAGTTGTGAAATCCCAGCCACAGGCCAAACCGGTCTGAAAGCGACACCTTTTCCTGAACCGCCTCTGACGGATTGATCGCCGTCGAACGTTCGTTTTCGATCATGTCCCGGGGCAGGAGGTGGCGGCGATTGGACGTGGCATAGAACACGACATTGTCGGGCCGGCCCTCAATCCCGCCTTCAAGCGCTGCCTTGAGGGACTTGTAGGAGGTATCGTCACCGTCGAACGACAGGTCGTCGCAGAACAGGATAAACCGTTCCGGCCGGCCCCGCAAAAGCCCCATGAGCCGCGGCAAGGTTTCAATGTCCTCACGGTGGATTTCGATGAGCACCAGACGGTCGCGCGATTGCCTGGCAACGGAATCGTGCGCGGCCTTGACCAGCGAACTCTTGCCCATCCCGCGGGCGCCCCACAACAGGGCATTGTTGGCCGGCAATCCTTTGGAAAACCGCATCGTGTTCTCAATCAGCGTGTCGCGCGACCGATCGATTCCCTTCAATAGCGGCAGGTCGACACGGTTGACATCGGCAACCGGCAACAGGGCGCTGCGCTCCGCCTGCCAGACATAAGCATTGGCGGCGTCTTTGGCGGAGAAATCCGGCGCCGGTTCCCCGGCCGGCGCAAGTCGCTCCAGGGCGTCTGCGATTCGCCGAAACAGCGCGGTTTCTGTCTCCGAATTTGTCACGGGCACATCCAGTCGGCCAGTCCTTGCAGAGCGCCCGATACCACGGCACGAGGGTGTCGGCCAACCCGCCTGCCATTCTCCGAAATCCGGCTTCGGTGGTGGTTGCAATGCCGCCAACCCTGACTATAGTCCGCCGAAATTCGACGGGCCGGGCCAACGCGCCGAAAGACGGCCGGAACAAGGGAACAAACCTCTATGTGGGTCACCCCAGCCTATGCCCAGGGCGCCGGCGGCAATGACATGTTCATTTCGCTGCTGCCGTTTGTCCTGATTTTCGTGATCATGTATTTCCTGATCATCCGGCCCCAGCGCCAGCAGGCCAAGAAACGGGAGGAGATGCTGAAGGCGATCCGCCGCGGCGATACGATCGTTACCGGCGGCGGTATTGTCGGCAAGGTAACCAAGGTCATCGACGATCACGAACTGGAGGTTCAGCTCGCCGAAAGCGTCAAGGTGCGCGTTCAGCGCAGCCTGGTCTTTGACGTTCGCGCCAAGGCCGAACCCGTCGACGGCAAGTCGTAAGGACGCCACCGCCCATGTTGCAGTTCGCGCGCTGGTCGATCGGACTGGTCATCCTTCTGGTGGCCGCGGCCTTTTACTGGGCCGTGCCCAATCTGTTTTCCGCCCAGACCGTCGCCGGCTGGCCGTCCTTTTTGCCCAACCGGCAGATCGTGCTTGGCCTTGACCTGCGCGGCGGTGCCCATCTTCTGTTGCAGGTCGAGCGCGACAGCCTGATCGAACCGCGGGTCAAGACCTTGTTTTCCGAAATTCGCAGCGCCATGCGCGGCGAGCGCATCGGCTACGTCAATCTGGCCGCGAATGACCGCTCCGTGTCATTCACGCTGCGCGATCCCGCCGACGCGGAAAAGGCCATGACCGCGCTCCAGGAACTGACCCTGCCGATCCAGTCGGGCCTGTTCGGGCAGTCTTCGGTGAGCGAGGTGGACCTGGAGCGCGATGGCAGCCGCATCACCGCCAATCTGACCGAAGATGGAATAGAGGAACGGGTACGCTCCGCCGTCGATCAGAGCCGGGGCGTTCTGGAACGGCGCATCAACGCGCTGGGCACGACGGAGCCGGCCATCCAGCGGCAGGGTGTCGATCGCATCCTGGTCCAGGTTCCCGGGATCTCCGAGGAAGACAACGAACGGCTGAAGAAGCTGGTCAACGACCCTGCCGTGATGACATTCCATCTTGAATGCCTGGAGGGCACGCTGTCGGAGGCACTGGCAAGCCGGCCGCCGCCCGGTTGCGAAATCGCCCAGACCGACGATCCGGCCGAACCGGAGGTGCTGATCACCTCGGATTCCCGCTTGAGCGGTGATGACCTGGTCGATGCCCAACCGGCATTCGATACCCAGACCAACCAACCGATCATCACATTCCGATTCAACCAGCGCGGCGGCGCCATTTTTGGCCAGTTGACCCAGGAAAACGTCAATCGGCGCTTTGCCATCAAGCTCAACGATACGGTGATCACGGCGCCGGTCATCCGCTCGCCGATCCTCGGCGGTGTCGGCCAGATCGAGGGCAATTTCACCGTTGAAAGCGCCAACGACCTGGCGATTCTTTTGCGGGCCGGCGCGCTTCCCGCCGAACTCACGATCATCGAGGAACGAACCGTTGGCCCCAGCCTTGGCCATGATTCCATTGCCGCCGGCAAGATCGCTGCGCTCTACGGCATGATAGCCGTCGTCGTATTCATGATCCTGGTTTACGGTCTGTTCGGACTGTTCGCCAATGTGGCGCTGGCCATCAACATCGTCATGGTGGCAGCGGTTCTGACAGCGCTGCAGGCGACCCTGACCCTGCCGGGTATCGCGGGTATCGTGCTGACCATCGGCATGGCCGTCGACGCCAATGTCCTGATTTTCGAGCGAATACGGGAGGAGGTGGCGCTCGGGCGTTCAGCCATCAACGCCATCGAATCCGGTTTTCGCCAGGCGCTGCGTACAATTCTGGATGCCAACATCACCACGGGCATAGCCGCCGTGGCGCTGTTTGCGCTCGGCTCCGGACCGATCCGCGGTTTCGCCGTCACCCTGCTGATCGGCATCGTCACCACCGTTTTCACAGCGTTTGTCCTGACGCGCATGATCGTCGCCATTTGGGTCCGCCGAACGCGGCCCAAGACGGTTCCCGTCTGAGAGAGGTCGCAGATCCGTCATGCCGATCCAACTGGTCCCCCGCGACACCAAGATCCCGTTCATGCGGTTCTCCCGCATGGCGATCATCGGCTCGCTGATCGCGCTGGTCGCCGCCATTCTTTTGTTCTTTGTCACCGGCCTCAACCTGGGGATCGATTTCAAGGGTGGCACGCTCATCGAGGTTCGCGCCGTCGATACCGAACAGGCCGATCTTTCCGGGATCCGGACCGCCGTTTCCGCCCTTGATCTTGGCGACATCGAAGTCCAGGGCTTCGGCCTGCCGACCGATGCCCTGATCCGCGTCGAAGCCCAGCCGGGCGGCGAGGATGGCCAGCAGGTCGCTATCCAGCGGGTGCAGGAAGCGCTGGGATTCGACGCCTATGATTACCGGCGGGTCGAGGTGGTCGGCCCGAAAATCTCCTCCGAACTGGCTCGTACGGGCACGATCGCGGTCATCGTCACCCTGATCGGTGTGCTTTTGTACATCTGGTTCCGGTTTGAATGGCAGTTTGCGGTCGGCGCCATCGCCGCGCTCGCCCACGATGTCATTCTGACCATTGGCTTTTTCGCGGTGGTTCAGCTTGAGTTCAATCTGTCGAGCATCGCCGCGATATTGACCATCGTCGGCTACTCGCTGAACGACACCGTCGTCGTCTATGACCGCATTCGGGAGATTTTGCGCAAATACAAGCAGCGCATGATCGAGGATTTGATCGATCTTGCGGTCAACCAGACCCTGTCGCGAACGCTGTTGACATCGATCACCACGCTTCTGGCATTGGGCGCCCTGTTCTTTTTCGGTGGCGCGGTCATTCGCTCCTTCGTCGCCGCCATGATCTGGGGCGTGGTCATCGGCACCTATTCGTCGATCTTTATCGCCGCACCGATCCTCGTGTGGTTCAAGCTGCGTCCGGCGACGGTTGCCGAGCCGGAGACCGCAGCCAAGGCCTGAACCGTGGCTGGCCCGCCGGATCGCGCAGGACAGGGCACGGTCTTCACGCCGGCCCGTTTTCCCGGCCGCGCGCCGGTCGATGCCTACGGAAACGGCGGATTTCGATTTGCCGACATGTCCCACCGCGGATCCATTCTCGCCCTGCCTGACGGAATTGAATCCTGGCCGGTCGACGATGTGGCGGCAATCGATGCCGATGCGCTGGCACCCATTGTCGCCCACGCCGCCGCCATTGACATCCTGCTGGTCGGTACCGGCGGCGAGCAGGCGATCCTGCCGGCTGCCGCGCGGGCCGCGCTCGCCGACAGCGGATTGGCCTTTGAGACCATGTCGACCGGGGCGGCGGTGCGCACATACAATGTCCTGTTATCGGAGGACAGGGCGGTGGCGGCGGCACTGGTCGCAGTCCGGACCAGCAAACGCGGCGGTTGAGGTGGTTACGCCGCCAATGCCGCCGACAGCCGGAGATTTTGTGGAATTTGTCCGCCGCCGCGATCCCGCCCGTTACGTGGCGACCCTGTTTGCCCCGAAAGGTCGCCGCGACGATCTTTGGGCGCTCTATGCCCTGAGATGCGAGCTGGCGGCCGTTCCCGGACGGGTCAGCGAACCCGGGCTGGGTGAAATCCGGCTGAAATGGTGGTCCGATGCGCTGTCGGAGCTGGCTGTCGGCGGCGCAGCCGAAACACCGGTACTGCGGGTGCTGAAGTCCCCGGTCGTGGCCGGCCGCCTGCCGGTCGCGCCGCTTGTCGATCTTGCCGCGGCCTTTGCGCGCGATCTTTATGCCGACCCGCCGCCAACCGGACGGGAAATGGAGGGCTATTTTGGCGAGACCCAGTCGCGGATCTTCCACATGGCGGCAGCATTGCTGGCCAAGGATCCCGATCCGCCCACCGCCGATTGCGCCGGCCATGCCGGCGTGGCCTACGGTCTGACCCTGCGGCTTGCCGGATTGGCTGCCGACCGCCACGCCGGACGGACGATCATCCCTGCCGACCTGCTCGCCCGCCACGGCCTGGACCGGGCAGGGGTCTACGGCGTCGATCAGCCGGCGGCGCTGGCGCCAGTTATCGATGAACTTGCCACCGGCGCACGCGACCATTTGGACCGCGCCCGCGACCACTGGTCGGCCCTGCCGCAGCCGCTGCGCCGTGCGGTGTTGCCCGCTTTCCTGCCCCTGGCGATGGTCGCGCCTTTACTGACGAAAATCCGGGCGGCTGCCGCCACCCTGGCGCGGGAACCGGTGTCCTTGCCGCCGCTCGGCGTGGTAGCGCGGGTGACCCTGTCCGCCTTGCGCCGCCGGCCGGGTTGACACTGCGCCAACCGGATGTTGCCGGCTTGTTGGTGGCCAATCTTGGGGTATCAGGCCGGTTTTGACCGGGCGGGCAACGGCTTCAGGCAGCGTTCCTAGCGGCACCCTGCCCATTCACCCAGTCGGTGAAATCGGCAAGCGCCCGCGCCGCCATCGCCTGTTTCTTCGCCCGGCCACGCGCCTTGCCCGGAATGCGCCGCCCGTCGGCATCGTGCTTGGGCGTTTCCACGGGCGGAAACAGGCCAAAATTGACATTCATCGGCTGGAATGAACGTGTGCCGCCGGTTTCGTCGCTGAGATGGCCGCCGGTGACATGGGCCAGAAGCGCGCCGTGAGCTGTGGTCGCCGGCGGCGGCTCCATGGCTTCGCAGCGCAATTCGGCAGTTGCAAATCGTGCCGCCAGCAGGCCGATCGCCGCTGATTCCACATAACCCTCGCAACCGGTTATCTGGCCGGCAAAACGGATGTGCGGCGCCGATTTCAGCCGAAGTGTCGGATCGAGCAGTTTCGGCGAATTGATGAAGCTGTTGCGATGCACGCCGCCCAGGCGGGCGAATTCGGCGTTGGCAAGGCCCGGGATCATGCGCAGAATCTGCACCTGCGCGCCATATTTCATCTTCGTCTGAAAGCCGACCATGTTGTAGAGCGTACCCAGCGCATTGTCCTGGCGCAGCTGGACGATGGCATGGGGTTTTGTGCCGGGCGCGCGCGGATTGGTGAGACCGACCGGCTTCAACGGCCCGAAACGCAGCGTCTCCCGGCCCCGCGCCGCCATCACCTCGATGGGCAGGCAACCCTCAAAATAGGGCGCGTCGGCCTCCCAGTCGCGGAATTGCGCCGTTTCGGCGCCGATCAGCGCATCGATGAACGCCTCATAGCGGGCCGCATCCATCGGGCAGTTGATATAGTCGGCGCCCGTGCCGCCCGGTCCCGCCTTGTCGTAGCGTGACTGGAACCAGGCGATATCGAAATCGATGGTATCCCTGTGGACGATCGGTGCGATGGCGTCGAAGAAGGCGAGCTGGTCCTCGCCGGTGGCCTGGCGGATGGAATTGGCCAGCGCCGAACCGGTG
Organism: Afifellaceae bacterium; assembly: GCA_965216515.1. Classification (GTDB taxonomy): domain Bacteria; phylum Pseudomonadota; class Alphaproteobacteria; order Rhizobiales; family Afifellaceae; genus CAXMRP01. The sequence continues at coordinate 627,131 of OZ244173.1, forward strand.
AGCGGCCCGGTGGCGATGATGACGGGTCCGCCCTCGGCGGATGGCAGGTCGTCGACGCGGCCGGGCCGGATCGTGACCAGCGGGTGGGCGGCGAGTTTGTCGGTCACTGCTTGTGAAAAGACATCGCGGTCGACCGCCAGGGCCCCGCCGGCGGGCACCTGGGCGCCGTCGCCGGCCGCCATCACCAGCGAGCCGGCAAGGCGCATTTCCGCATGCAATACGCCGACCGCGTTGGCCTGCGCATCGTCGGAGCGGAAGGAATTGGAGCAGACCAGTTCGGCAAACCGGCCGGTCTGGTGGGCCGGGGTCAGCTCGGCCGGCCGCATTTCGTGCAGGACGACCCCGACACCCGCCGAGGCGAGCTGCCAGGCGGCCTCCGAACCGGCAAGCCCGGCGCCTATGACATGAACTGGCCCGGCGGTGCAGGTCGTCCCGCGCAAACCATTGGGGCTGGAATTCGTCATGCGCCCTTTTGCCCGAGACCGGCTGGTCCGTGCAAGCGCCATCGCTGTTTCAGACAGCAGCGGGAAGGGAAGGGGGAACGGCGGACCGGTCGGCGGCGGCCGGTCGGCAGGCTGGGGTGTGCGGCCTCAGCACAGGCCGAGGTCGCGCACCCGTGTCGGCATCATGACAATCTGTCGCTGGTCCGTGCCCCGCGGTGCATGATAACACCGCGGGCGCACGGCGGCGGTCGTCGTCCGGTCCGGCATCACAGGCCCGCCATCTTGGCGGAATCGCGGGCGATCCGCTGGATGTCGTAGCGGGTGATACCCACGTCCCGCAATTCACGCTCCGAAAGCTGCTCCAGCTCGCCGAGCGTCTTGCGGTAAGCGTTCCAGCGCCGGATCCGGCCGGAGAGACCGAAGAGATCGTTTTTCATGTCACTGCTCCTGATTTGGTGTCTCGATTGCCTGCTATCTAGGTGATCCGCCCGCAATATTGCAGCGCAACAAATGCATGGCTGCGCTGCGCCGCGCGCATTGCCGGTAAACGAATTCTTGCCGCAATCCCGCGCCGCCGATTCGCGCCGGTCGGACCAGTTCGGTCGGGAACTTGCCCGGCTCAAGCCGCAACGCTGGCAATTCGCCGCGAATACGCGATGATGGGCACGGCAACGCGGACGGGAGCATCCGGTGACACGCATTGGCGACCAAAAAAGCCTGAAGGACTGGCTGGCAGGCCAGGACAGCCCGGCGGCGGCGGTGACGATCGCCGCCCGGGCCGCCCTGCGCATCCTGCCACTTGTGGCGTCCGACCTGGAGCAGGTCGATGCCAACCGCCGTGAGATGGCCGGCGCCATCGTGCTGCCGGTCTTTCGTGCCACAGCCCTTTCCACGGTCGCCTGCGCTTATCCCAGTCGCGCTTTCACCGCCCGCTTCACCGCTTCCGCCGGCGCTGCTTCCGCCGCCGCGGCCGCCACTGGCGCTGCCGCCAAGGCTACCGCCGACGCCGCAGCCGACGCGGCCATGGCCGTCGCCACCGCCGACACCGCCGCCGCCAGTGCCGCAGCCGACGCGGCCGCCGGCCGCGCCGCCGACGCTGTTCGCCGGCAGGTGTCGGATACGCTGATCGGCGGCGCCTTTCCCGGCGCTGATTTTAACGCCGGCGCGGACTGGGGCGAAAAACAGATCGCCCGGTTCTGGCGCGCCATTTCCGAAGACGCCGCGCTGATCGACCAGGGCAATGCCCCGGCGCGCATCGCCGTCCGCCACCTGTGGCCGGATGGGACCCCGGACTGGGCGGCGGCGGCCTGGGCGAGCCTGAAGGCGCAATTGCGCACTTTGGGTGACGACTGGGAGGTCTGGATCACCTGGTATCACGCCCGGCTGGACGGCCGGCCGACCTATCCCGATGCCGCGCCGGACAAGAACGCGGAGATCGAAATCGCCCGGGCGTTGATCGACGATCCGCTCTGGGACGACGGCCCGGCCACCGTCAGCGGCGAGATCCGGCGCCTGGAAACCGAAATCCTCGGCGAGGATTGGGAGCGGGAGCCGCCAGCCGACAAGGACGCCGACAAGGACACCGACCGGGACTTCCTCGTGGATTTCTTCGTCAGCTACGCCACCGAGGACGAGCGCCACGCCCGCAAGGTCGTGGCCGTCGTCGAGGCCGCCGGCTATCGAACTTTCGCCCAGTTCAGGGACATCCGGCCCGGCGACAACTTCGTCGTCCGCATGGAGGAGGGACTGAAGGCGAGCCGCCGGCTGATCGCCATTCTCTCCCCCCACTATGTCGCCTCCGACATGTGCCTGTCGGAATGGGCGGCCGGCTTCCGCCGCGATCCCGCGTCACGAAGCCGGACGATCCAGCCGTTTCTTGTCGCGCCGGGCGATCTGGGCGCGCTTGGCGGCCAGATCGTCTACACGTCCCTGCTGGATTGCTCCGACGCCCAGGCGGAACGGAAGATCCTCGACGCGATTGCCGGTGCGCGGGCGCCAGGCACGCCCCAGGCCCGGCGCCGGCGGCTTGCCGCCGCCGCCAGCCCGGAGCCGGTGGTCGATGCCCGGGGCCGGCTCCACATCGCGCCCAATGCCGATTTCGACACCCCGGTGGTCGATGCCGACCTGCCCCGGCTTCCGGAAGCCCAGCGGGCGCTGGCGACGACGGTCATCGCGAGCCTTGGCGGCCGCAATGTGGGCACCATGGCCGCCGCCGCTTTGGCGGAATACCGCGACGACCTCAACACCCACGGCACGACCCCCACCGTCGGGCTATTGAACGACATGGCCGCCATAATCCGCGCCGACATGGCCGCCGACACCGACGGGATCTGGTGCGACGGCGCGGTCCATGAGGCGCTGAAGCGATTTCTCCGCAACCACGAGACCATCCGCACCCATTTCCCCCTCGATCCGGAGCGCGAGGCGGACATCAGGTCGGCCGATGTGGTGCCGGACATCGTCGACGATCCGGACTACCGGGCGCTAACGGATTCCTATCTGGGCGCGGTCGGCGATCTCCACGGCGCGGACCTGACGACCGATGAGTTCCTCGCCGCCGCACGGAAACGCCGGCGGCTGCTGGACGATTATGCCAGCCTGCCGGCCGACCCGTCGCCCCATGCGCCCGACGAAATGTTCATCGACCCGCGCGACAGGATCGGTGCAAGCGAAATCAAGAAGCGCCACGCCGTCCAGGATGCGGCGTTCTACGACAATCTGCTCCAGAAGGCCGCCAACGTGGCCACCATTGCGGATTCGCGGGCGGGCAGGGCGGTGATCGATCTCGCCGGAAAAATCGCGGACCTGATCTGGTCCGGCCCCTGATCACTCAATCTCCCAGACGATCCGCACCTGTTCGTGAAAGGTCAGTTCGCCGGCCTCGATCGGCACCGAGGCATCGGCGGCGAGCGATTCCATGCGCGCCATCGCCATAGGACGCGGCGGCCCGCCGCCCCCCGCCTCGTCGATGGCGAGGATGTCGCCCAGCGTCACCCCGGCCGCTTCCGCATAGAGCGCGGCGCGGGCGCGGGCTTCGGCCACCGCCTTCCTTCGCGCCTCGTTGCGCAGCGGCTCCGGCTCGGCGACGGTAAAATGCGGCCCGTTGATGGAATTGGCGCCCAGCGTCACCGCCACGTCGAGGATCGCGCCGGTCTCTTCCAGGTCGCGGATGCGCACATTGAGCGTATTGTGCACCCGGTAGCCGGTGATCTGTGGCGCTGCCTGGTGGCCATCGGACCGGCGCACCGGCTGCGAATAGATGGGGCTGACATTGAAGCCGGATGTCTGCAGGTCGCGCTCGGCAACGCCGGTCGCCTTCAGCCGGGCCACGATATCACCCATCGATGCGGTGTTGGCATTGAGTGCGGCGGCCGCCGTACGGGCTTCGGAGACGACACCCAGGGAAACCGTCGCCAGATCCGGCTCGGCGGTCACCTGGCCCTCAGCGACGATTGTCAGCTGCCGCTTGCTGTCTTCGTCCGCGGCGGCGGCCGAAAGCGGCAGGACAAGGCAAAGGGCGGCAAGAATTGCGGGATATCTGATTTTGAAGGTCATGGCAGGGCTCGCTCGGGATTCGCCGTTGATTATGCACCCTCAGCCCGCGCATGTCGTGGATGAATGCGGCAGAACCGGGGCAAAACGGCGATTGGCCGGCTGACGGCGGCGATGGGCGTGGCATGCGGCAGGTGAATTGCAATACCCGCCCGCCTTGTCGCGGCTTGCCCGCGCGCCCATCTTGCCGTAACGGTCGGCGCGGACCGGGTCCGTAGCTCAATTGGTTAGAGCCGACGGCTCATAACCGTCTGGTTGCAGGTTCGAGTCCTGCCGGACCCACCACTACCCCGCAGCGCCGCAAGCCCTGGCTGGTCCCGCTCGCCGTGGATCGCACGGCAGCACCTAGCTCGGAACGCGCCGCGGGACTTCGGGTGCGGCGCGGCCTTCTACCGGTAGACCATCAGCAGGTTCGTGCCGGTCTGCATTCGCCCGGCGTCGCCGGTGTGAACGGCGAAATCCAGCGTCAAGATGCCGCGCTCGGGATCTTTCGTTTGTCGTTTGCCGGCGATTGTCACCAGTGCGCCGATACGGTCGCCGATCAGAATCGGCGCCCTGAACGTCCAGTCCCAGTTTAGCGAGGCGACGGATCGGAAGCGGGCCTCGCTTTGGTTCTTCAACCCGTCGACAAGCGAAAGCACCAGCAGGCCGTGGGCCACTCGGCCGGGAAAACCGTGGGCCCGGGCCGCGCTGTCGTCCATATGGATCTCGAAACGATCGCCGGTCAGGGCGGCGAATTCGTTGATCTGGGCGGCGGTTACCACGCATTCGCCCGTGCGGAAGAAATCGCCGATGCGGACATCGTCAAATCCATAGGTTCCGGCCGCCAGTTCCCGCTTCGCCAAAATCCATTCCCCGCCGTACCAGCCATACCGTCCGCGATGGCGATCGCGCGGCGGCGATCCGGACCTGTAGAGAATCGCCGCATACACGCCGCCTGCCAATCCTACTCCGCCGCCTCGACCGCGGCGTGCTGCGGCCGGCGTTCCATCAGTTCGCGGAGGAACCGGCCGGTGTATGAACGCGGTTCCGCCATGATCGCCTCCGGCAGCCCGCAAGCCACGATCTCACCGCCGCCATCGCCGCCCTCTGGCCCCAGATCGACGATCCAGTCGGCCGTCTTGATGACTTCCAGATTGTGCTCGATCACGATCACCGTGTTGCCGCTATCGACCAATTCATGGAGCACGTCCAGTAACTTGGCGACATCATGGAAATGCAGTCCGGTGGTCGGCTCGTCCAGAATGTACAGTGTCCGCCCGGTCGCCCGCCGCGACAGTTCCTTGGCCAGCTTGATGCGTTGCGCCTCACCGCCGGAAAGGGTGGTCGCCTGCTGCCCGATATGGATGTAGCCCAGCCCGACGCGCTTGAGTGTCTGCATCCGGTCGCGCACGGCCGGTACCGCGGAAAAGAATTCCACACCCTCGTCCACGGTCATGTCCAGGACATCGGAAATCGACTTGCCCTTGAAGTGAACCTCCAGCGTTTCCCGGTTGTAACGCTTGCCCCGGCACACGTCGCAGGTGACATAGACATCGGGCAGAAAGTGCATCTCGATCTTGATCACCCCGTCGCCCTGGCAAGCCTCGCAGCGCCCACCCTTGACATTGAACGAGAAGCGCCCGGGCGCATAGCCCCGCGCCTTGGCTTCCGGCAGGCCGGCGAACCATTCGCGAATTGGCGTGAACGCGCCGGTATAGGTGGCGGGATTGGAGCGCGGTGTCCGCCCGATCGGCGACTGGTCGATATCGATAACCTTGTCGAGAAATTCGACCCCTTCGAGCGTTTGAAACGGCGCCGGATGTTCGCGTGAACCGGCGATCCGGCGTGCCACCGCCCTGTAGAGCGTATCGATCAACAGCGTTGACTTCCCGCCGCCCGAAACGCCGGTCACGCAGACAAAGGTGCCGAGCGGGATTTCCACGTCGATCTGCTTCAGGTTGTTGCCGCAGGCACCGGTCAGCCGCAGCCGTCGGGTTTTGGAGATTGAACGGGTCGATGCCGGCATCGGAACGGCCATTTTGCCGGTCAGATATTTTCCGGTCAGGGACTTGCCGGTCGCCATGATCCGTTTCGGCGTGCCGGAGGCGACGATTTCCCCGCCGTGGATCCCGGCAAGCGGTCCAATGTCGACCACATGATCCGCGGCACGGATCGCATCCTCGTCATGTTCCACGACAATCACCGTATTGCCGAGATCGCGCAACTGCTTGAGCGTTTCCAGCAGCCGGGCATTGTCGCGCTGATGAAGGCCGATCGATGGTTCGTCGAGCACATACAAGACACCGGTGAGCCCGGAACCGATCTGCGAAGCGAGACGAATCCGCTGGCTTTCGCCGCCGGAAAGCGTACCGGAGTTGCGGGACAGGGTCAGATAATCCAGGCCGACATCATTCAGGAATGTCAGCCTGTCCTGGATTTCCTTGAGGATGCGCGCGGCAATCGTGATCTGCTTGTCGTTGAGCGTGTCGGGCAGCGCCCCAAACCAGGCGCCGGCCGCCTTGATCGACAGTTTCGCCACCTCGCCGATATGCAGGCCATCGAGCTTGACGGCCAGCGCCTCGGGTTTCAAACGCATGCCTCCGCAGGATTCGCACGGCGCTGTTGCCATGTATTTCCCGATCTCCTCGCGCATCCACGCCGAATCCGTTTCGCGCCAGCGCCGCTCCAGATTGGGGACAATGCCTTCGAAGGACTTGGTTGTCTCGTAGGAACGCAGGCCGTCGTCATAAACGAACGTGATCTTCTGGCGGCCGGTCCCGAACAGGATGGCCTTCCTGGCCGGCTCATCAAGATCCGCCCAGCGGTCCGAAAGGTCGAAATCAAAGGCCCTTCCGAGCGCTTCCAGGGTCTGGTTGTAATAGGGCGAGGAGGATTTCGACCACGGTCGTATTGCACCAGCCCGCAGCGTCAGCTCCGGATCGGGCACCACCAGATCCGGATCGATACTTTGCCGCGTGCCCAGGCCGTCGCAGGTCGAACAGGCGCCGAAGGGATTGTTGAACGAGAAAAGCCGCGGCTCGATCTCGGCGATTGTAAAGCCGGATACCGGACAAGCGAACTTTTCCGAAAACACCAGTTGACGCGCCTTGTCCTCGCCTTCGGCGATATCGGCCAGTTCGGCGATCGCGATCCCGTCAGCGATGCCGAGCGCCGTTTCCAGCGAATCCGCCAACCGGCTTTGTATGTCGGCGCGGACGATCAGCCTGTCCACGACGATGTCGATATCGTGCTTGAGCTTCTTGTCGAGCGCTGGCGCATCGGCGATTTCATGAAATTCGCCGTCGATCCTAGCCCTTTGGAACCCCTTCTTCATGAACGCGGCGAGATCCTTGCGGTATTCGCCCTTCCGTCCCCGTACGACCGGGGCGAGCAGATAGAGCCGGGTGCCTTCCGGCAGTGCCATGACCCGGTCAACCATCTGACTGACCGTCTGGCTCTCGATCGGCAGTCCGGTCGCCGGCGAATAGGGCACGCCGATCCGCGCAAACAGCAGCCGCATATAGTCGTAGATCTCCGTCACCGTACCGACCGTGGAACGGGGATTGCGGGACGTCGTTTTCTGTTCGATGGAAATGGCCGGCGACAGCCCGTCAATCTGATCGACGTCCGGCTTCTGCATCATTTCCAGAAACTGGCGGGCATAGGCCGACAGCGATTCCACATACCGCCGCTGGCCTTCCGCATAGATGGTATCAAAGGCAAGCGACGATTTGCCGGATCCCGACAGTCCGGTCATGACAATCAGCGAATCCCGCGGCAGATCGAGATCGACATTCTTCAGATTGTGTTCGCGAGCGCCACGAACGGCGATTATTTTTTGGGACATGGAAGGTCCAGCATATGGCCGCTGTGGGGATATCCCCGGCGCGCACGTTGACGAACTCCGGGCATGAGTTCACGAAACAATTCCCGATCACTAAACCTTCGCGGCGCACCCGCCAAGCGGAACGACCGCTGCTTTTCGCGAAAAACCGAAGGGGCACAGCCCGAATGCAGACGATCGCCATCAGCACGTTTAACCGCAAACCGGAGCTGCAGTCCTGCCTTGCATGTCTGGCCGAGGCGCGGGGCCTCGATGGCTGGGCGATCCGCATCCATGACGACGCCAGCGACGACTACGACATCGGCGACATTGTCGCCAGTTCCGGACTTGCCGCTTTTGTCAGCCGAAATCGGGAAAACCTGGGCTGCGATGCCAACAATGTCGATCTCCTGCGAACCTGCCTTGATGCCGGTGCACAACGGATTTTTGTGCTCGACAGCGATTTGATCGTGGCCAGCGACGTGCTGGAGTTCATTGACCGGAATTTTGATCGCACCGACGGTGTCTTGAGCGTCTACAATTCCGTCCTTCATCCCGTAGAGGCAATTTTCGACGGGGATTTGCTGATCAAGAACTCCGTCGGTGGCGCAGCCACGGTGTGGGATGCCGGGCTTCTGCGGTCCGCGCTCGACCGGCTGGACGGTCCGGATTGCTGGGATTGGCGGATATGCGACACAATCGCCGAGATGAAGCTTCGGATATTTGTCGCAAGCAACAGCCGCGCCCAGCATATCGGGATTTCCGGCACCAACAACATGCGCTTCGGCGAACTGGAATACGGGATTGGATTCATGCCGGAAAATCCGCGCCACACCGCCGCGCTGGCCCGTACGCTGGACATTTTGCTGACGAGTCAGCCGACCTACCTTCAGGGGGCCGCACGTCTGATCAAAAAGCCCCGGCTCGCGCGCTGGGCCGATAGCGTCGCCAAGCGTCTGCCAAAATCCCGGCGCTGAGCGCGCGCATTTTCCGGACGAATCGGTGAGGTGTTGTGCTGGCATGGCGAATGGCCTAGAACATAACATGAACACATATGCGACACAAACGAAGCATCACCCTGTGGACAGACCGCCGCGGCGCCGTGCTATCGCCCGTCCGTTCGGGCAGTATGCCCAGCCACGCGGCGCAAACGGAGATGGATATGGCAGGCAGTGTGAACAAGGTCATTTTGATTGGCAATCTCGGAGCCGATCCGGAAGTGCGCCGCATGCAGGACGGACGGCCGGTTGTTAATCTGCGGATGGCGACATCGGAAAGCTGGCGCGACAAGAACACCGGCGAGCGCCGCGAACGCACCGAGTGGCATCGCGTCGTCATCTTCAACGAAGGCCTGGCGAAGATCGCCGAGCAATATCTGCGCAAGGGATCGAAGATCTACATCGAGGGCCAGTTGCAGACGCGCAAGTGGGAAGATCAGTCTGGTCAGGAGCGCTACACGACCGAAGTGGTGCTCCAGGGATTCAATTCGGCGCTGACCATGCTGGATACGCGCGGCGGGGGTGGCGGGTATGATGACCGCCAGGGCGGTGGTTACGGCGCGCAGGGCGGATCCCAGGGTGGCGATCCGGGCGGCGCGCGCGGCGGTTCCGGAGGCGGTCGGCCGATGTCCGATGAACTGGATGATGAAATCCCGTTTTGACCGAATACCGGACCGGGTCGGACAGACAGCCGGCAAACGGGTATGAATTGGGGCAAACCCCATGAGCGACATTGAATGTCAAGGCGGCTGTGCCTGCGGCGCGGTTCGTTACAGGATCAACGGCGAGTTTGGATCTGCCTTTTTGTGCCATTGTCGTCGGTGCCAGCACCTGACCGGAACCGGCCATGCCGCATCGTTTGTGGTGGACCGCGACAAGGTCGAACTGACCGGCGATCTGTCAACTTATGGCGACAAGGCCGACAGCGGCTTTGATGTGGTGCACAGGTTTTGCGGCACATGCGGCGCGCCGATCTGGGGAACCACGACGCGCATGCCCGGACGCGTTTTCATCTTCGCCGGGTCCCTGGACGATCCGTCGGTTTTTGAGCCGAAACAGGTCGTGTATCGGGAAGCCGCGCCGCCGTGGGACCGTACCGGCCTGACGCCGCTGGATTAGCACAGGTCTTTGCGTCTTTGCCCGCGAACCCGGCCGGTGTGCCGCGTCAGTGGCTTCCCGGCGGCGTCTCGTCGTAAAGATCGTCACGGGCCAGCATTTCGTCATGATGCTCTGCCGACTGCACCTCGATGAACAGCCGTTTGACCGCCGGAAACCGGTCCTTGATCGCCGTTTCCAGATGGAAAATCGCATCTTCCACCTTGCCGACCGTCAGATTGTCCTCAAAATCGATGGAGAGCGCCAGCAGCACGTCGTTCGGCCCGCGATGCAATGTGCGGATTTCGTTGAGTGCATGAACCGTCGGCGTGGCCCCCACCAGCGCCCGAATGGCATGGGTCACCTCCGGATCCGCCGCCTCGCCGATCAGGAGGCCCTTCGTCTCGATGGCCAGAAGGATCGCCGTGATTGCCAGGATGGCACCGATGACGATCGAGGCGGCACCGTCCAGCCAGGCCAAATCCAGCCACGCGGCGCCGGCGATACCGAGAAAGGCGACAACCAGCCCCAGCATCGCCGCCGTGTCTTCAAACAGCACCGTGAAAAGAGTCGGATCCTTTGAATCGCGCACCGCATCCACAAAAGACCGCCGCCCGCGATAGTTCTCAAATGCCCGGTAGGCGATCCACCAGGCCACCCCCTCGAATACGAGCGCCAAACCCAGGACGACGAAATTGATATTGATGTTGGCGATTGGATGCGGATCGATGATTTTCTGGATCCCCTCGTAGATCGATACGCCCGCGCCGACCGCGAAGATCAGGATTGCCACAACGAACGCCCAAAAATAGATTTCCGCTCCATAACCGAACGGATGCTTGGCATCGGCCGGTTGGTCGGCCTTCCGGATTCCATAAAGGAGAAGCCCCTGATTGCCCGTGTCCACCAGGGAGTGAATTCCCTCCGACAACATCGCTGACGATCCGGTTATGCTCGCGGCAACGAATTTCGTCACCGCAATGAGCGCGTTTCCCGCCAATGCCGCGAAGATCACTTTACGCGAGCCAGTCGCTGCCATTCCGAACTCCGTTCGTCGTTCACCGATTCGTCAGCCCGCAAAGGCTGTTCCTGCGATAATATCGGCAAATCGCGGCGGCAAGTGTGGAGGATCGGATATCCGGAACATCTCACAGGTTCAGACGACGGGGTTTGCCCCCCAATTCGTATCGCATTTCGCGCCTTGCGTCCGCCCTTGCTGCGGCCGGGCTTGCGGCTGCACTGTTGACAGCCGGCGGGGCGGTGGCTGGCGAGGCCGATGTATTGAATGTTGTCGTCCAACCGGCGGGAGAAGGGCGCTACAATTTCTCCGTCACGGTTCGTCACGCGGATGCGGGCTGGGGGCACTACGCCAATGTCTGGCAGGTCCTGGGCCCGGATGGCACGGTCATGGGCGAACGCGTACTCCTTCATCCCCATGACAACGAACAGCCCTTCACGCGAAGCCTGTCCGCCGTTGCGATCCCCGACAACATCACGGAAGTGACAGTGCGGGCAGGCGATCTGGTCCACGGATTTGGCGGTGAAACCATCACCGTTTCGCTGCCGGGCCCCTCCTAGATCATCTTCATGGCGGTGCGGATTTTCCCGCAGATTCGCGGTTGTCCGGCGCAACGGGTGCGTGTTGCAAAGGGAATTTACAGAACGCCGCGTAAGTCATTGAAAATACATATCTTAATCATCCGGTTCCAATTGGCTTTGCGGCGTCCGATCGGGTAGAATTTGGCGACCAGAACCAGCCGGTGATTCCCGCCTTGGCCGACCCGATTAATCCGCCCCCCGACAGCGGCGACGTCAGCCCTGTCTCAATCATAGACGAGATGCGTCGGTCATATCTCGATTACGCCATGAGCGTTATCGTCAGCCGCGCCTTGCCTGATGTTCGAGACGGATTGAAGCCGGTTCACCGTCGCATTCTCTATGCCATGGACGAGGCCGGCTACGACTGGAACAAGGCCTACAAGAAGTCCTCACGCATCGTCGGCGACGTCATGGGCAAGTATCATCCCCATGGTGACCAGGCGATCTATGATGCCCTGGTGCGCATGGCGCAGGACTTCTCGATGCGCCTTCCGCTGATCGATGGGCAGGGCAACTTCGGCTCCCTCGACGGCGATCCGCCGGCCGCCATGCGATACACAGAGGTGCGGCTTGAGAAGGTCGCCCACGAGATTCTGGAGGATATCGACAAGGACACAGTCGATTTTCAGTCCAACTACGACGATTCCAGCCGTGAACCGGTGGTTCTGCCGGCGAAATTTCCCAACATCCTGGTCAATGGCGCCGGCGGCATCGCTGTCGGTATGGCAACCAATATGCCGCCGCACAACCTGGGAGAGGTTATCGACGCGACCATGGCATTGATCGATGACCCCTCGCTCACGGTTTCCCAGTTGCAGGACCACATGCCGGGCCCGGACTTTCCGACCGGCGGCATTATTCTTGGCCGGTCCGGCATCCGCTCCGCTTACGAAACCGGTCGCGGGTCGATCGTCATGCGGGGCAGGGTAGCCGTCGAAACGATCCGCAAAGACCGTGAGGCGATCATCGTCACCGAAGTGCCGTATCAGGTGAACAAGGCGTCGATGATTGAAAAAATCGCCGAACATGTCCGCGAAAAGCGGATCGAGGGCATTTCCGATATCCGCGATGAAAGCGATCGTGACGGCGTCCGGGTCGTCGTCGAGATCAAGCGCGATGCCGTGGCTGACGTGGTGCTGAACCAGCTTTACCGGTTCACCGCCCTGCAATCGACATTTGGCGCCAACCTCGTGGCTCTGAACGGCGGTCGGCCGGAATTGATGGGCCTGAGGGACATCATCGCCGCGTTCGTCGCGTTCCGCGAGGAGGTAGTGAGCCGACGAACCCGGTTTCTGCTCAAACGAGCCCGCGACCGGGCCCATGTTCTTGTCGGCCTTGCCATTGCGGTCGCCAACATCGATGAGGTGATTGCGCTGATTAGAGCCGCGGCTGATCCTCAGACAGCGCGTGAGCAGTTAGTCGCAAAGTATTGGCTGGCAAAAGATATTGAACCGCTTGTGACTCTCATCGCCGACCCGCGGCACACGCTGGCCGAAGATGGCACATATCGGCTTTCGGATGCGCAGGCCCGGGCAATTCTGGAGCTGCGCCTTCAGCGCCTCACCGCGCTGGGCCGCGACGAGATCGGCGATGAACTAAACGGCCTGGCCGATGAAATCCGCGACTATCTGGACATCTTGGCCTCGCGCCCGCGCATTCGCGCCATCATCAAGGACGAGCTGTCCGAAATCAAAGACGCCTATGCGACGCCCCGCAGGACGGAAATCGTCGAGGGCGGTCCGGATCTTGAGGACGAGGATCTGATCAAGCGCGAGGATATGGTCGTCACGGTCAGCCATTCCGGTTACATCAAGCGCGTTGCGCTGTCAGAGTATCGCGCCCAGCGCCGCGGCGGACGCGGGCGTTCGGGTATGGCGACCCGCGAGGAGGATTTCGTCAGCAAGCTGTTCGTCGCCAACACCCACACACCGGTGTTGTTTTTTTCCTCGCGCGGCATGGTCTACAAGCTCAAGGTGTGGCGGTTGCCGCTCGCCGCACCACAGGCCCGCGGCAAGGCAATGATAAACATCCTGCCGCTGGAATCGGGTGAGCGCATCACCACGGTTCTGCCGTTGCCGGACAATGAAGCCGATTATGACAGGCTTGATCTGATGTTCGCCACCCGGTCGGGGACCGTTCGCCGCAACAAGCTTACCGATTTCATCGATGTGCGCGCAAACGGCAAGATCGCCATGAAACTCGACGACGCCGATGCCATTCTTGCGGTCGACACCTGTACCGAAGATGACGATATCTGTCTGACGACCGCGCACGGCCAATCGATCCGGTTTCCGGTCACCGACGTACGCGTGTTCGCCGGCCGCAGTTCGGTCGGAGTCCGCGGGATCTCTCTGGCGGAGGGTGATGAGGTCATCTCAATGAGCGTGTTGCATCATTTCGATGCAACGGCTGATGAGCGCGCCTCCTTCCTCAAGGCAAGCCGGGCCGAGCGGAGCGATGACGAGGACGGCCAGGTCGAGCCGGAAGGCGAAGATTCAGGCACTTTGCCGCCGGAACGATATGCTGCGATGGCCGCCGCCGAACAGTTGATCCTCACGCTGTCGGAAAACGGCTATGGAAAACGCAGTTCGTCGTTTGAATACCGGACCTCGGGCAGGGGGGGCAAAGGCATCATCGCCATGACGGTCAATGAACGCAACGGCCCCCTGGTCGCGTCGTTCCCCGTCATCGAATCCGATCAGATCATGCTGGTGACGGATGGCGGACAACTGATACGGGTGCCGGTAGATGATATCCGCATCGCCGGCCGGTCGACCCAGGGCGTAATCGTGTTCAAGACGGCCGCCGGCGAGAAGGTTGTCTCCGCCCAGCGGATCAGCGAGCAGGATGAAGACGAAAGCCCGCAAGCCGATGACAACGCGGCAAACGGTGATAATGTCCTGCCCGGGCCGGATGGCGAAGATGCCGGTCCGGAAACGGCCGCCGACTAGCGCACCGGGCATCCGGATCCGGACACCAACATGAGAAACCGTGCCAATGATTGATCTGTCCGCATGGATCACGTTCGTGCTTGCATCGGCGGCAATCGTTATCGTTCCGGGACCGACGGTCACCGTTATTGTCGCCAATGCCATTCGTCATGGAGCCCGTGCGGGATTGCTCAATGTTGCGGGCACGCAAGCCGGGCTCGTGGTCATGATTGCCGTCCTCGCCATGGGCCTTTCGGCGATTGTCGAGAACATGGGACTGGCATTCAACATCCTGCGGATTGTTGGTGCAGCGTACCTGATCTGGCTCGGTATCAGGCTATGGCGTTCTGGCGGAAATCTCGGCAAAGTCGAAACGCGCGCACCCGGCGGGTCGTTCTTCTGGCAGGGTTTCATCGTCATCTGGTCCAATCCGAAGGCACTGCTGTTTTTCGGGGCCTTCATTCCGCAGTTTGTGAATCCGTCCGGGAACATGGCGATGCAAACCATCGTGTTCGGCGCGACATTCATGGCCGTTGCGACGCTTCTGGATGGCGCCTACGCATTGCTGGCCGGACGGACGGGCGCCTTGCTGTCCCGCCGGAATATCCGGTTTGTCGAACGGATTTCGGGCTCTTGCCTTATTGGAGGCGGGTTGTGGCTGGCTCTCGCGCGGCGCTAGCGCGGCCAGCCGACAGGCACAAGGCGTTTGCCTTGCAACGCTCCAACAGATAGGACGCGCCATGGAGTCTTCGGAAAAGCCCGCCAGGATTGCGATATATCCCGGCTCATTCGATCCGCCGACAAATGGCCATATCGGTATGTTGAAGGCGAGCCTGGTTCTGTGCGACCGGCTGGTCGTGGCTGTCGGCATACATCCGGCGAAACGGTCGATGATGGATGTTGAGAGGCGGGTGGCACTGCTGGAGACAGTAATGCGTCCGCTGGCCGATGCTGCTGAAACCGAACTGGAGGTGACGACTTTCGACAATCTTGCGGTTGATTTTGCGCGAAAGCATGGGGCCTCGCTTCTGATCCGTGGCCTGCGCGACGGCACCGACCTCGACTATGAAATGCAGATGGTTGGCATGAATGAGGAGATGGCGCCGGACTTGCAGACGGTCTTTTTGCCGGCGCGCATCCATGACCGCCATATTTCCGCGACGCTGGTGCGCCAAATCCATGATTTGGGCGGTGATGTCAGTCCGTTTGTGCCCAAAGTCGTGGCCGAGGAGATGGCGCGGCACCCCGCAGCCGCGTCGCACAGATGACCGCCCGCCATAAGTACGATGCCAACCCGAAGGAATTGCCGGTTTCCCGGTTGCATGCGCTCAGCGTCCGATCTATGGCGCTCTCCCTCACTTGATCTCGCAGGATATCTTCATGCTGACCCGTAAGCTTGTAATTGTTGTCGCAATGACCGTTTTTGCCGGATTTCACGGCACGTTCGCCTTGGCCGATGGTCCGGCGGTCGTGCTTGAGACATCCAGGGGCGATATCCGGATCAATCTCGCATCCGATATCGCGCCCCGACATGCGGAGCGAATCGCCACCCTGGCGCGCCGGGGCTTTTATGACGGCGTGGTCTTTCACCGCGTCATTGACGGCTTCATGGCCCAGACCGGTGATCCGACGGGCACCGGATCGGGCGGTTCGGAGCTGCCCGATCTGAAAGCGGAATTTTCGGATGTACCCTTCACCCGCGGCATGGTCGGAATGGCCCGCTCTCGCAGCCTGAACAGCGCCAACTCGCAGTTTTTCATCATGTATGCCAATGCGCCCCACTTGAACGGCAAGTATACAATCGTCGGCAGGGTGGTGGATGGGATGGATGTGGTCGATCGCCTGAAAAAGGGTGACCGGGAGAACAATGGGCTGGTGTCCAACCCGGATCGTATCAAAAAAATGACGGTCGTCGGCAACTGACGATCTCGGCCGATCGCCCCCGGGTGATTGGTATTCCGACAACGAAAATTTGGAGAACGAAATGAGCGGCGACCCGGAAAACACGTTGATTGTGAACACATCCAAGGGACAGGTTACGATCGCGCTGCGCCCGGAACTGGCGCCAAATCATGTTGCGCGGATCAAGGAACTGGTGCGGGAGGGATTTTACGACGGCATCAAATTCCACCGCGTGATTGATGGATTCATGGCGCAGACGGGTTGTCCCCATGGGACGGGAACCGGCGGTTCCGGGCAAAACCTGAAGGCCGAATTCACACCGACAAAGCATGTGCGGGGAACGGTCTCCATGGCCCGTGCCGCAAGTCCGGATTCCGGCGACAGCCAGTTCTTCATCTGTTTTGCCGAAGCCCCCTGGCTCGACAACCAGTATACGGTTTGGGGCGAAGTCACCGATGGCATGGATACGATCGACGCCATCGAGAAGGGCGAACCGCCGCAAAATCCCGATACGATTGCTTCCATAAAGGTTGCCGTCGATTCCCAGGGTGATGGCGCCTGAGCAACTTCGACTTCCGGTTCGCCGGTGATGTTTGCCAATGCGAGTTGACGAATTCGATTTCGACCTGCCCGAGGACAGAATCGCGCTGCGCCCGGCCGTTCCCCGTGATGCCGCCAGACTGATGGTTGTGCATTCCGGTGGTGCCATCGAAGATCATGTCGTTCGCGAATTGCCGGATATCCTCGCGCCCGCTGATGTGCTGGTCCGCAACGACACACGCGTAATACCGGCTCAATTGCGCGGCGAGCGCAGGCGCCAGGGCAATGCGGTGCCGGTCGCCGCGACCCTTGTCGAACATGTGCGCGGTGGCGTGTGGTGGACCTTCTTAAAGCCGGGCCGACGAGTGCGAACGGGGGATCGCCTGGAATTCTCCGGAGCCGCGTCAAAAACAGTCCTGGAGGCTGTTGTGCTGGCCAAGGCCGGGGATGGCCGCATTCGCATCGATTTCCGATGCGATCGGCCGACACTGGAAGCCAGATTGGCGGAAATCGGCCAGCCGCCGCTGCCACCCTATATCGCCGCGCGCCGCCGCGCGGATGCCCGCGACACCATCGATTATCAAACGGTATTTGCCGCCAAGGACGGCGCGATTGCGGCGCCGACCGCCGGGCTTCATTTCACCCAGGCCCTGATGGATGATCTTGCCGACCGGGGCGTGGGATTTGCCGATGTAACGCTACATGTCGGCGTTGGCACTTTTCTGCCAGTCAAGGTCGCCGACACCAGGGATCATGTCATGCATGCCGAGGTCGGGACGATCTCCGCCGAAACGGCCGAGCGGCTCAACGCGGCGCGGGCTGCCGGCGGACGAATTGTCGCCGTTGGTACCACATCGCTCCGGCTGCTTGAATCGGCGGCAGACAAGGACGGCCGAATTCATCCGTTTTCCGGCGAGACCAGCATATTCATAACGCCGGGCTACCGGTTCCGGGCCGTCGACATCCTGATGACGAACTTCCACTTGCCGAAATCGACCCTGTTCATGCTGGTAAGTGCATTCTCCGGGACAAATGTCATGAAAGCGGCTTACCGCCACGCCGTCGCCGAGGGTTACCGGTTCTACTCCTACGGGGATGCCTGCCTGTTGATGCGCGGAGAGGCGGCGTGAGCGGCGTGCCCTTTGCAATTGCCGGGCATGACGGAAATGCGCGGACCGGCCGTTTGGATACCGCGCACGGCGCCATCCGCACCCCGGCATTCATGCCTGTGGGAACGCAGGCGACCGTCAAGGCAATGTATCCCGATCAGGTCCGCGCACTGGGCGCCGATGTAATACTCGGCAACACCTATCACCTCATGCTTCGCCCCGGTGCAGAGCGCATCGCCGCGTTGGGTGGATTGCATGCGTTTATGCGCTGGCCCCACGCAATCCTCACAGATTCCGGCGGGTTCCAGGTCATGTCGTTGGCAAAACTGCGCAAACTGGACGCCGACGGCGTGACATTCCGATCGCATGTCGACGGATCCGAACACCGCCTGACACCGGAGCGCGCAGTCGAGATCCAGCGCCTTTTGGGCAGCGACATCGTTATGCAATTCGACGAATGCATCCAATTGCCGGCAGACAGGACCGAAATCGAACGCGCCATGCACATTTCGCTTGACTGGGCAGAGCGGTGCAAAGCGGTGTTCCGGGCCGGCAGCGGGCAGGCCCTGTTCGGCATCGTCCAGGGCGGTGATATCGCGGAATTGAGAATTAGCTCGGCATCGCGGCTTTGCGACATCGGATTTGACGGGTACGGAATTGGCGGCCTGGCCGTTGGCGAACCGCAGTCGGTCATGCTGACAATGCTGGAAGCCACCGTTCCGGTCCTGCCGGACGACCGTCCGCGATATCTCATGGGTGTTGGCACGCCCGGCGACATTCTCAAGTCCATCGCCCTGGGTGTGGACATGTTCGATTGTGTCATGCCGACGCGCGCGGGCCGCCACGGCCAGGCGTTCACCCGGTTCGGCCGGATCAATCTCCGCAATGCCAGGCACGCCGATGATCCCCGTCCGCTGGATCCTCAAAGCGAATGCCCTGCGGCCCGCGACTATTCGCGCGCTTATTTCCATCACCTGTTCAAGACCGGTGAATCCCTGGGGCCGATGCTTCTGACCTGGAACAACCTCGCCTACTATCAGTCGCTGATGGCGGGCGCGCGCGAGGCGATCGGCAAGGGGCGGTATGCGGATTATTGCGCCACGGCCGAAGACGGTTGGTCACGAGGCGACCCTGGCCGGTGACATTGCCGAAAATGGCCCACCCACCGTGCGAACTGCGCCGCCTGCGGTTGGCGGCGGCAACAAATTGAGACGTTAAAACAAGCTGTTACGGATTGTTGCGGATTTTTCCGCAGCTAATTCCAACCGAGTCTGTTCGGTTTGGACTTTCTTTAACATTGCAGAAGACTATTGGGTGGGGCTTGTGGCTAGGCGTCTGATGAAACACCTTTTTAGAAAATTGGTTAAAGGCCAAAGAGTGCGGGTTAGTCCGCGTTTTCCGAATTTCCTGTTTGCCGAACTGTCAGCCGACAGCGGCTGGATGGCCGAGGGCTATATCAAGGAAATGTCAAATACAGGCGCGAGCATGGCGGTTGAGGATGCATCCGCTGTGCCGACCCGGTTACGTATCGCGATCCCTTCGCGCAAGGTTGCCAGTCAGGCCAAGGTGGTTTGGCGGAAGCGCAAGACGATTGGCGTCCAGTTTCTCCACCCGATCGAATTGCCACACGGTGCCGCCTCGCGCATCGACAGGGTGCGAAGCTGATCCGATTACCGGACTAGCCGGTTTCGCTGACCTGATACTTTGCATTGGCCAGCCAATCGGCGCTGATCTCGACACCCCATCCGGGAAGATCAGGCACGATCGCCTGTCCGTCGGTAATGTCAAAGGGTGCGCTGGCAAACAGTCCCTCCTGCCAAGGATAATAGTCCGGACCCTCGATGGAAAACTCAAGATATTTCCCGGCATTGGGTATGGCCCGCAACAGGTGCATTGTGAACACCGTGACAAGGGTGAGATTGGCGCAATGGGGCGTGCAGGGCAGGCCGGATTCCCCACCCATGCGCACAACTCGCAGGGTCCGGCTCAATCCCCCTATATAACAGATATCGGGTTGGATGATGTCGACGGCGCCGATATCGATCATCTTTTGCCAGACGACGAACTCGCAGTCCTGCTCGCCACCTGCGATGTCGATGCTCAGCGCTTCGCGCACCTGACGCGTTTGGTCAGGCTCCCAGTAGGGGCAGGGTTCTTCGAAGTGCTCAACGGCGTGCTCTTCCGACAATCGGCCCACCGAAATGGCCCGCGCCGGTGAATAGCAGCTGTTGGCGTCGACCAGCAGCGCCACGCCGTCTCCCAGCGCACGCCGCACCGTTGGAACGATCGATTCGGTCCGGCCCGGCCATTCGTCCCGGTCGTGTCCGCATTCCGAACCGATCCGGAACTTGAACGCATCAAATCCATACTGGTCACGCAGGCGCGAAAACCGTGCCGCCTCCGCGTCCGGATCGATATCCCGCTTCATGGAAGATGCATAGGCGCGGACCGGGCCGGGATTGCCGCCGATCAGTTCGCAGACGCTTTTTCCGGCCCCGCGACCGCGCAGGTCCCAAAGCGCCGTCTCCAGCCCGCCCAATGCCCGGTAAAGATGGGATCCCGGGAACTTGTGCTCCTTTTCCGGAATTCCGGTGACCAGAAGATCGATCGCATCCGCATCCACGCCAAGCGCATGCGGGGCGATCTGTCGATGAACGATCAGGGCGATGATATCGGCGCAATAAGGGGCGGTTTGCCCCCAACCGTATTCACCGTCCTCGGCTGTCACTCTGACAAAGCAGACATAGCGGGTCGAAAAGGTCTCGATGCGGGTGATTTTCGGTGCCATGGCCGTCCAGCCCAAGTCGGCCGCCGCCTCGGCTCGGCCGAACCATTCGATTTTGGCAGAACGGGATACAGCAGTTTAGGGTATTCAAAAAGGGCCAGCGCAGACCCGTGGTCACGCGTCTTGCCGCTCGACAGAAGCGGATTGGTGAGCCCTCGGGGGATCGAACCCCGGACCTACTGATTAAAAGTCAGTTGCTCTACCAACTGAGCTAAGGGCTCCCGAATGCCGGCGGAACCTATGGAAGCGATCGGGGACGGTCAAGCGCCTTTCGGGCCGTTTTTTGCAGACCGGGAGACCGGCGATTCATACGCATCGGTGTCATGCATCGGCGCGCGATTGCGACCGGTATCGCCGATGGGTACAAGTCGGGGCAATAATCTTCTTCTTCTCCGTCTTGAAATCGGGCGGCAATCAGGCAACGAAAGTGAACCCGGCGATCGGACCGTGAGCATTCCCATTTCGACCGGCGACAGGGCTTTTCACCGGCAGGCAAGGTCCAAAAGGCGTATCGGCGGGCTCGAATCGTACAACACCGGTGCACAAATACGTGGTCAGATTTCGCCCTTCGTTTCACCGTCTGACCAATCGGTCCGTCCCGGGAATGTGCCGGTGAATTCAATACAGGGGGATATCGGCGGCCGGCCATGCGCGCCGTTGGACCAAAGCGTGATATGAGCCGTTCCGGCAACTGACCTAGTCGAGGCAAGAAAATGAAACAGCGCACCTGCCTGGTGATAATTCTGGCCGCGGGCCAGGGAACGCGAATGAAATCGGCCTTGCCGAAAGTACTCCACGAAATTGGCGGGTTGTCGATGATCGGCCATGTGACCCGTCGCATGAAATCCATCCCTGGCGCCGACCTCGCGCTCGTCATCGGGCCGGACCAGCAGGCGGTTGCCGATGCGGTTTGCGACATCGAGCCCGGGGTGACTATCCATGTTCAGGGCGAGCCGCTGGGCACAGCCCATGCGGCATTGGCGGCCCGTGACGCGATCCAGAAAGGCTACGATGATGTATTGATCGCTTTTGGCGATACGCCGTTCGTAACCGGGGATTCGGTGGAACGTCTGCGTGCGCCCATATCGGGTGGCGCGGCGGTGGTCGTCGCCGGCATGACCCCTGATGATGCAGCCGCATATGGCCGGCTGATCACGCGCGGTGACGATTTGCTCGCCATCCGGGAATATCGCGACGCCAGCCCCGACGAACGGGAAATCGGTTTGTGCAACGGCGGGCTGATGGTGCTGGACGGATCGCTGGCGCTGGATCTGTTGACCAGGATCGGAAATGACAACGCCCAGCAGGAGTATTATCTGCCCGCGGCCGTCGAAATAGCGGTCGGCGACGGCCGGCGTGCCGCCTGGGTGCCTGTCGATGAAGCGGAGATGCTGGGTGTCAACAGCGCCGGCGACCTCGCCGCCGCCGAGCGCCGTTTTCAGGAGGCGCGCCGACAGCAGGCGCTGGCGGACGGTGCCATACTGGTGGCGCCGGAAACGGTGTTCTTCGCCCACGACACCCATATCGAGGCAGGTGTCACAATCGAACCGAACGTCGTTTTCGCCCAAGGGGTGAGGATCGAGAGCGGAGCGACAGTCCGGGCCTTTTCGCATCTTGAAGGCGCAACCGTTGGCGCCGGGGCAACAGTCGGACCTTTCGTGCGGCTCCGGCCAGGCGCCGCCATCGGGGCCAACGCCAAAGTCGGCAATTTCTGCGAGGTGAAAAACGCCGAAATCGGCAGCGGGGCAAAGGCCAGCCATCTCACCTACATCGGTGATGCCACGATCGGCGAAAACGCAAATATCGGCGCCGGCACGATCGTCTGCAATTATGACGGATCCGCAAAACACCGCACCGTCATCGGTGAAAGCGCATTTGTCGGTTCCAATTCCGCATTGGTGGCGCCGGTCACGATCGGCACCGGCGCCTATGTTGCCTCCGGCAGTGTAATCACCGAAGACGTTTCCGATGATGCCCTCGCGTTTGGACGCGCCCGTCAGGTGGAAAAGCTGGGCCGGGCTCGCGTGATGCGCAACCGCAAGGACCGGGATTAACCGCCTGTCCCGATAGGCCTACCCGCCGGCAGAAAATTTCAGCATCATTCCATAATGTTCACAGAGTGGACCGGTGTCACAAATTGACACCGGAATTGAGTATCATCTCGTTCCGGAATTCAGGAATGTCGGGCAGGCAACCCGGTGCGGAGACCATTTGATGTGTGGAATCGTAGGCATTCTCGACAATCGGCCGGCCGCGCCGCAACTTCTCGATGCCCTGAAACGTCTGGAATACCGGGGATATGATTCAGCCGGAATCGCCACGCTGGAGGCCGGCAGGCTCACCCGTCGGCGCGCGCAGGGCAAGCTTGCCAATCTCGTCGCAAGGCTGGAAGCGGAGCCTCTCAGCGGCACAAGCGGCATCGGGCACACCAGATGGGCAACGCACGGGGCGCCCACCGAACGAAATGCCCATCCGCACGCTGTTGATCAGGTCGCTGTCGTTCACAATGGCATAATCGAGAATTTTCGGGCGTTACGAGCGGAAATCACCGCAACTGGACGCAAGCTGGAATCCGACACCGACACCGAAGTCATCGCCCATTTGATCGCAATGGAAATGGAAACCGGAAAATCGCCGACCGACGCCTTTGTCGCCGTGCTGGATCGCCTAGCCGGCGCCTTCGCGCTGGCCGCGTTGTTCGATGGCGAATCCGACCTTCTCCTGGCGGCCCGCCAGGGCAGCCCGCTGGCGATCGGTTATGGTGACGGCGCCATGTATCTGGGTTCCGATGCCATTGCGTTGGCCCCCTTTACCGATCGCCTCAGTTACCTCGAAGACGGAGATTGGGCAGCGATCACCCACGACGGTGTTGTTATCAGCAACCAGGCGAACGAACCGGTCCAAAGGCCGCAGGTTCATGCGGTCGCATCTTCGCAGCTTGTCGACAAGGGCAGCCACCGGCATTTCATGGCAAAGGAGATACACGAGCAGCCGGAGGTCGTATCGCACACCCTGTCGCACTATCTTGATTTCGCCGCAGGCCGGATCGCATTTCCCGATATGGACGGGCTCGATTTCCGATCATGCGACCGGTTGATCATTTCGGCATGCGGCACCGCCTACTATGCCGGATTGATTGCCAAATACTGGTTTGAGCGCCTGGCGGGCATCGCCGTCGACATCGATGTTGCCTCCGAGTTCCGTTACAGGGACACCCCACTGGTCGAGGGCGGAAAGGCGCTCTTCGTTTCCCAGTCCGGTGAAACCGCCGATACACTTGCAGCGTTGCGTCACTGCCGGGCGGGGGGCGTTTCACCCATTTCCATCGTGAATGTGCCAACATCGACAATCGCGCGCGAGAGCGATGTCGTCCTGCCGATATTGGCGGGGCCGGAAATCGGTGTCGCATCCACAAAGGCGTTCACCTGCCAGCTCGCGGTTCTGTTTTCGCTGGCGCTGCTGGCCGCGCAACAGCGCGCCCGTCTGGACAAGGATGAGGAATCCCGCCTGGTTTCCGCCGCCATGAGTGTACCGGGGTATCTGGCCGAATCACTGAAACTGGAAAGCAGCATTGAACGGCTCACCCGCGATATCTCCCGCGTCCATCATGTCCTTTACCTCGGCCGCGGCACCAGTTTTCCGCTTGCGCTCGAAGGTGCGCTGAAACTGAAGGAGATTTCCTATATTCATGCCGAAGGATATGCGGCCGGCGAACTGAAGCACGGTCCGATTGCGCTGATCGATGACAATTTGCCGGTGATCGTTATCGCGCCGCGCGACGCGGTATTCGAAAAGACGATATCGAACGTCCAGGAAGTCGCCGCCCGTGGCGGCAGGTTGATCCTGCTCACCGATAAAAAGGGCGAAGGCGAGTTTGATGTTGCCGGCATCGAAACGATCACTTTGCCGGATATGGCTCCGGAGATCGCGCCGATCGTTTATGCCCTTCCTATTCAGCTGATCGCGTATCATACGGCCGTGCACATGGGCACCGACGTGGACCAGCCGCGAAATCTGGCAAAATCGGTCACCGTGGAATAAAATCGCCACACGCCATCAGGTCCGACCGGAATGTTAGGCGTACGACTTCACGGCAAATCCAGGTCGGTGGGCCCTGTCTATGGATCTGAAAAAGCTTCAAAATGAGTCCGCACCGGCGAAA
Source organism: Afifellaceae bacterium (assembly GCA_965216515.1). Lineage (GTDB taxonomy): Bacteria > Pseudomonadota > Alphaproteobacteria > Rhizobiales > Afifellaceae > CAXMRP01. The sequence continues at coordinate 652,051 of OZ244173.1, forward strand.
GTGCGCTCACCGGCAATGACCCGGATTCGGAACTATTTCCTGACCGGACTGGTCGTCGCGGCCCCGATTTCCATTACGATTTTTCTGACATGGTCTTTCGTGAACTGGGTCGATGGGTGGGTGAAGCCGCTCATCCCGAAAGTTTACAATCCTGACAATTATCTACCCTTTTCGCTACCCGGCGTCGGGCTGGTATTTGCCATATTCATTCTCACCCTGTTGGGATTTCTCACCGCAAATCTGGTCGGTCGAACGATTGTCGCCTATGGCGAGCAGATGCTCGACCGCATGCCGCTGGTGCGGAACCTCTATCGCGGTTTGAAGCAGATCTTCCAGACAGCTCTTTCCGAATCCAGTCGCTCATTCCAGGATGTCGGCCTCACCGAATATCCACGCAAGGGCCTGTGGGCGATTGTCTTCATATCGACGGATGCCAAGGGCGAAGTTCGTGAAAAAATGATCGAGGCCGGCCAAGATGTGGTCAGCGTCTTTCTGCCGACGACACCAAACCCGACGTCGGGATTTCTTTTGTTTGTGCCGCGCAAGGACATCATCATGCTCGATATGAGTGTTGAGGATGCCGCAAAGCTGGTGATCTCCGCCGGGCTTGTCGCGCCCTCTTATCAGGACAAGCTGGGTCAGATGGCGAAAGACGCAAGTGCGCCGGATTCAGAAAACGGCCAGCCGTCCGGCAAGAAACTCGCCGATACCGAGGTCGATTAGATCCGCCGTTATCCGTGCCGCATCAACTGAACTGCGTCGTCCCGACCGAAAAGGTACAGCAGGAGCCGCAGATGATCGGCGCGCTCCGTGGCGAATTCCCGGTCGTGTTCCAGAATCAGACGCGCATCGTCGCGGGCGAATTCCAGCAATTCGGCATGTTCGTCAGGCCTGGCAATCCGAAATCCCGGCATTCCGGACTGGCGTGTTCCCATCAGATCGCCTTCGCCACGCAATCTGAGATCCTCCTCCGCGATGAGAAACCCGTCATCGGTGTCACGTAGCACCGACAGGCGTGCGCGCGCCGTGTCTCCCAAAGGCGGTTGAAACAGGAGCAGACAGTGGGATGGTTTCTCGCCGCGTCCGACCCGGCCGCGCAATTGGTGAAGCTGGGCAAGGCCGAACCGCTCGGCATGCTCGATGACCATGATGGTCGCATCGCTGACATCGACCCCGACCTCGACAACAGTCGTTGAAACCAGCAACCGGATTACGCCTTCACGGAATGCGCTCATCACCGCATCCTTCTCCGCCGGTCGCATACGCCCGTGCACAAGGCCGACGCGATCGCCGAACCGGGCGTGAAGCGCGGCAAAGCGATCTTCCGCGGAGGTCAACGCGATCAATTCGGATTCCGAGATCAGCGGGCAGACCCAGTAGATCTTCTCGCCGCCATTCATGGCCACGCCGACCCGTTCGACAAGCGCGTCGATCCGTTCAAGTGACATGGAGCGTGTTTCAATCCGCTGGCGGCCGGCTGGCTTGTCCGTCAACTTCGTGACATCCATGTCGCCGTAAAATGTGAGCACCAGCGTTCGCGGAATTGGTGTCGCGGTCATGAACAGCAGATCCGGCGTGTGACCTTTTGCAGCCAATGCCAGCCGCTGATGAACGCCAAACCTGTGTTGCTCGTCGATGACGACAAGACCGAGATTTGCGAATTCGGTTGCCGACTGAAACAGCGCATGAGTGCCGACGACGATCCCGGTTTCTCCCGATGCGATCGCATCCAATGCGGGCGCCCGTGCGCGGTTGCCTTCCTTGCCCGTCAGGAGCGCGACCGATATCCCCGTCGCCCGGGCCAGCGGCTGGATCGTTTCGAAATGTTGCCGGGCCAGCAGCTCCGTCGGGGCCATGAGCGCCGCCTGGGCGCCGGATTCCACGACATTCGCCATCGCAAGGAGCGCGACGATCGTTTTGCCCGAACCAACGTCGCCCTGGAGCAGTCGCACCATCCGTGTCGACGCGGTCAGATCGGCATCAATCTCGCCGACGGCCGATTCCTGCGAGGGCGTCAGGCGGAACGGCAGGCCGGCGCGGATTTTTCGGCCCAGCTCACCGGAAAACGGCCTGGCATGTCCGCTCAAAGGCACAATGGAGCGCCTGACCAGATGAAGCGCGAGCTGGCTGGCCAGCAACTCGTCATAGGCAATCCGCTGATGCGCACGATTTATCTCCGGGCGCAGATCCGCTTGTTCCGGATAATGGAGCCTGTGCAACGCCGACCGGAAGTCCGGCCAATTCCGGCGTTTCAAAAGCGCGGCATCCAGCCATTCCGGCAATTCCGGCATCGCCGAAACGGCGCCCTCGATCGCCCGGCGCAACACCTTTGAAGACAGACCGGCCGTCATTGCGTAGATCGGTTCGACCGCCGGCAATTCATCCGCCCGGGAAAGAGGGAGCACATAGTCCGGATGGACCATTTGCGGCCGGCCGTTGAACCATTCCAGCCGGCCGCTGATCAGCCGCTCCTCACCGACCGGAAGGAGCTTTGCCAGCCAATCGCCGCGGGCGTGGAAGTAGATGATATCCACCGTGCCGCTATCATCGGCCAGGGTGAAACGGTCGGGCGCCTTTGATCCGCGCCGCGGCCCATCGTGCCGGTCCACCCGGCCTCGCAAAGTGACGATTTCGTGCTGCGGGCCCAAATCCGCGATATTCGGGGTCCGGCCGCGGTCGACCAGTCTTTGTGGCAGATGAAACAGAAGATCGCGGATGAGCGGCGGCTGCTCCTTCGTGTCCAGCAGCCGGGCCAGGGCTTCCTCGACCTTGGGTCCGACACCGGAAAGTGTTCGGGCCTGCGCAAACAGCGGATCAAGAAGGGAAGGGCGCATATGTTACAATCGGCGTCGGGCGGTTTCTTCTGCTGCGGCCCGGCGAACCGGATGCCGCAATTGATCCTGCCATGAGCGGCGGCACCTTGACAGTCCGAACCGGTTGCGGGAACGGAACGCGCCAACGGATGCGGCGTTCTTGACATGTGGCCCGCTGCTCGAAAGAACGCTGCGAACCGAGGATTGAATGACCGGATCAAATCGAACCAGCGCCGGATTGGACGGCCAACGCAAACGTCTTCTTTTCCGTGCCTGGCATCGCGGCACACGGGAACTCGATTTGCTGCTCGGAAGTTTCGCGGATCGGCATATTGCCACATTGAGCGCCGCCGATCTTGCCCGGTTCGAAGCCCTTTTGAATGTACCCGACACGGTTCTTTATGAGTGGGTTACCGGAAAAACGGATGCGGATCCGGAACACGACAATCCGCTCTATCACGCCCTGGTGGCATTTCATTCGACACGCGATCATGTGACTGTCCGATGACAAACCCTCAAATCGATCCCGACACCCTCTGTCAGCTCCTCCGGCGCGCCGGATCGAGAACGCTCGGCGGTGTTCCCGACGGATTGGAGGGATTGGTACTGGCCCGCTGGCTGGACACGAAGGAGATCGAACAGCCGATCGTTTATGTCGCGCGTGATGCCGCCCGCCTCGAATCCGTTCAGCGTTCGTTGAAATTCTTCCGGCAAGGCACGGAATGCCTTGTGCTTCCTGCCTGGGACTGCCTGACCTATGACCGTGTATCGCCCAACACCGACATCGCGGCCCGCCGTACCGCAGCTTTGGCGCGGTTGGGAGCGGTGCCCGATACCGGCCGGCCGGCGATCATCCTGACCACGGCGAACGCGATCATCCAGAAGTTTCCCGATCCGGCCCTCATCAGCGATCGCGGAATTTCCGCCGCCGCAGGCGGAATATTCGATCGCGACGGCTTGATAGCCTGGCTGGAAACGGGAGGATTCACCCGGGTGCCGACAGTCCGCGATGCCGGCGATTATTCCGTGCGCGGCGGGATAATCGATCTGTTTGCACCCGGTATGGATATGCCCCTGCGCCTCGATTTTTTCGGCGATACGCTGGAGTCTATCCGGCCATTCGATCCGGCGAGCCAGCGTACAACCGGCCAGACGAGCGCGGTTACGCTATCGCCGGCAAGCGAAATCGAACTCACCGAATCGACGATCGCGCTGTTTCGTAAAAAGTATCGCGCGGCCTTTGGGGCTGTCACCGGCGACGACCCCCTCTATGCCGCGATCAGCGAAGGTCGTCGGTTTGCCGGCATGGAGCACTGGCTTCCCTTTTTCCATGACGGCTTAACCGATTTGCTGGAATACCTTCCGCGCGCGCCGGTGGTCCTCGATCCGCTTCTGCCGGAGACTGTCGGCGAGCGCCAAACGGGTATCATCGACCACTATCGGGCGCGCCAGGACGCGATGCACGGTGATGCGATTGCGGGGAAGATGGGTGGCGCGGTTTATAAGCCGGTGCCGCCGGAAACGCTTTTCCTCTTGTCCGATCAGTGGGCCGCACGGCTGGAAAACCGGCCAAACCTGTCATTGTCACCCTTCGCCCCGGCCGAGGGTCAGCCGGACGGTATCGACTTCGGCGGCCGGACAGGTCGGAATTTTGCCGCCGAACGGGCGGCCGCCGACACGAATGTATTTGATGCGCTCACCGAACATATCGCTGAGATGCGGCAATCCGGCCGGAAAGTCGTTCTGGCCGCATGGAGCCAGGGGGCGGCGGATCGTCTGGTTCACGTGCTCTGCGACCATGGTGTCGAGAAGACCGTACCGATTGCCGAGGCGGCAGACCTGGACAAGATGACGGAAGACGCGACGGGAATCGTCGTTCTCCCCCTTGAGTCGGGTTTTGTGACCGAAGACCTTGCCGTCATCGGCGACCAGGATGTGCTCGGCGATCGCCGGATCCGTTCCTCAGGAAAGCGCAAGCGTGCCGCCGATGCGCTGACCGAAGCATCCAGCCTCGCCGCCGGCGATTTCGTCGTACACGTCGAACACGGTATTGCAAGATTTACCGGTTTGAAGACGATCGAGGCGGCCGGCGCGCCTCACGACTGCCTGGAACTGGAATATGCAGGCGGCGACAGGCTGTTCCTGCCGGTGGAAAATATCGATCTGCTCACCCGTTACGGCGGCCAGGGTACGGATGCCGTTTTGGACCGGCTTGGCGGCGTCTCCTGGCAGTCACGCAAAGCACGGCTGAAAAAGCGGATCCGGGATATCGCCGATGCCCTGATACGCACTGCCGCCGCCCGTATTCTCCAAGAGGCGCCAAAACTGACGCCGACCGCCGGAATCTATGACGAATTCGCAGCGCGGTTTGCCTACGAGGAAACGGAAGATCAGGAAGTGGCGATCGAATCGGTGCTCGAGGATCTTGCAGTTGGCAGGCCGATGGATCGGCTGGTGTGCGGTGACGTCGGGTTCGGGAAGACCGAAGTTGCGCTCCGCGCCGCATTCGTGGCTGCCATGGACGGCAGACAGGTGGCTGTCATCGTTCCCACGACGCTGCTGGCCCGCCAGCATTTCGAGACGTTCCGCGAGCGGTTTCGGGGGTTGCCGATCCGCGTCGAACAGGCGTCAAGGCTCGTGGGTTCGGCGAAACGCGCCGCGATCAAAAAGGGACTGGCAGACGGCTCGGTCGACATCGTGATCGGCACCCATGTGCTTCTGGGCAAGGCAATCAGGTTCCGCGACCTCGGCTTGTTGGTAGTCGATGAGGAGCAGCATTTCGGCGTCCGCCACAAGGAGCGGCTAAAGGCACTCAAGGCCGGTGTGCATGTCCTGACACTGACCGCCACGCCCATACCGCGCACGCTTCAGCAGGCCATGACAGGTGTGCGGGACCTGTCCCTGATAACGACGCCGCCGGTCGATCGGATGGCGGTGCGGACATTCATCACGCCATTCGACGCATTGACCATCCGCGAGGCGCTCATTCGTGAAAGGGTGCGGAGCGGCCAGTCTTTTTATGTCGTTCCGCGCATCAGCGATCTCGCCGAAATTCAGGAGTTTCTCCAGACACATGTGCCCGAATGCCGTGTCGCTGTCGCCCACGGCCAGATGTCGCCAAACATCCTCGATGAAACAATGACGGCATTTTACGACGGCCGCTACGACATTCTGCTTTCCACGACCATCATTGAATCCGGCCTGGACGTTCCCACTGCCAATACGCTGATTGTCCACCGCGCCCACATGTTCGGGCTGGCACAGCTTTACCAGCTTCGTGGTCGCATTGGCCGGTCAAAACTGCGGGCCTGGGCGATCATGACCGTGCCCACGAACCTGAAGCTGACGGACGCGGCCGCGCGGCGCCTGAAGGTGCTTCAGTCTCTGGAAACGCTCGGCTCCGGATTTCAGCTTGCAAGTCACGACCTGGACATTCGCGGCGCCGGAAACCTGTTGGGCGAGGAACAGTCCGGCCATATTCGGGAAGTTGGATTTGAACTCTACCAGAACATGCTGGAGGAAGCTGTCGCCAGCCTCAAGTCCGGGGACGCCGATAGCGAAGTGGAAGATCACTGGTCTCCGCAAATCACCATTGGCATGCCGGTCCTGATCCCGGAAACCTATGTCGCGGATCTGCCCGTGCGCATGTCGCTCTACCGTCGCCTGGCGACACTCGTCGAGGCGGAGGAAATCGATTCCTTCGGCGCTGAACTGATCGACCGTTTCGGTCCGCTGCCCCCCGAAGTCGAACACCTGTTGAAAATCGTGCTGGTCAAGGGTCTTTGCCGCAAGGCCAATGTCGAAAAGGTCGAAGCCGGCCCCAAAGGCGTTGTGTTCAGTCTTCGGGGCAATGTTTTTGCCAATCCGGCAGGCTTGATTTCCTACATTTCCGAACAGGGAGCCATGGCAAAAATCCGGCCGGACCAACGCATCGTGCTCAACCGCGACTGGCCGGACAGCGAAAGCCGCCTGAAGGGGGTCGCCTCCGTACTGGCGCAGCTTGTCCAACTGGCGGAATCCGCCGACCGGGCGGCGGCCTGACAAATTCAGCCCGGCTACGAACAGGATGCAGTATCGCCGACGGCCGTTTACCGCCCGTCGGCGGCGGCAATCGCATTCGCGATCTGACAGAAGGCATCCACCAGGATTTCCGCCGGTTGGGCGCCGGCAAGCGAATATCTGTTCGCGACAACAAACGTCGGCACACCGGTAACACCCATTTGGCCGGCAAGATCGATCTCGCGGCGAACCGCGTCCCGGTCGGCTTCGGTCTCCAGCAACTCAGCCACGAGCGATCCGTCCATACCGGCCGATTCCGCGATGCGCCGCAGCACACCACGGTCCCCGATATGTTCGCCATTGAGAAAATAGGCGGCAAACAGCGCCTCGACCACGCGGTTCTGGGTTTCGGCTCCGGCACCGCCCGCCCACCGGATCAATCGATGGGCGTCGAACGTATTGGGCGACAGGGATATCCGTTCAAACCGAAAAGCGAGCCCTTCGGCGGCGCCGGCGGTTCGAATATTTTCGTAGAGTTTGGCTGCCCGATCGTCCGATCCGAACTTTTCCGCCAGATACGCGCGGCGGTCCTTGCCTTGCGGCGGCAATGTCGGGTCGAGCTGGAAAGGCCGCCAGCGTATGTCGACCGGCACCGGGCAGGCGGCGATCGCCTGCTCCAGACGCCGTTTTCCGACATAGCACCAGGGGCACATGACATCGGAGACGACATCGACCTGCAGCGGCGCCGGGGTCGACACGGCCGATTCCGGGGCAGGGGAGGCGATGAGATCCGGCGTCGTGTTCATGGCATGGACATCGTGCCTATTGAGCCGTCCACCATGTGGAAGGCTGCACGCCATAGATGGAGTGGGTCTGCGGTGTATTCAACTTCGTCCATCTCGCCACCCACTGGTGGGGCGAATGGAAAAGCGGAACGACGTAATATCCCGAGATCAGCACCCTGTCGTAGGCGCGAACGGCAGAGACGAAATCTTCCTTTGTCCTCGCCGTCAAAAGGGCATCGATCATTGCATCGATGGCCGGTGTGTGGATGCCGGCGAAATTCAGCCGGCCGAACGTGTCTGCATCGAGTTTCGACCAGCGTCCGGTCTGTTCATTTCCCGGCGACAGCGAGGCCCCGTAGATCCAGTGGATCATATCGAATTCGCGACTGTTGAGAATGCGCTCCCAGTATTGGGACGCGTCGGCTTGGCGAACCTGTACTTCGATACCTGCGACAGACAAGGCCCGTTGAAAGGCGAGTGCCAACCGCTCCTCGGATGCATCCTTGACCAGGATTTCGAAGGCCAGCGGATTGCCGGTCTCCTTGTGCACGAGTTTGTCGCCCTGCCGCTCATATCCGGCGGCCCGCAACAATTCGATACCCTTTCGCAAATTGTCGCGGTCGCGCCCCGATCCGTCGCTGGTCGGCGGCCGATACGTGCCGTTCATCACATCGTCGCGCACAGCATCGGGGAAGGGTGCAAGCAGCGCACGCTCGCGCTCGCTTGCCGGCCGCCCGATCGCCGAAAGCTCCGAACCTTCAAAGAAGCTTCCGGTTCGCCGGAATTTGCTTTCGTACAGATTGCGGTTGATCCACTCGAAATCAAGAAACCATGTCAGGCCTTCCCGAACCCGGGCATCCTGAAAGACCGGGCTGCGCAGGTTGAAGACAAATCCGTTCATGCCCTTTGGCGTTCCGGTTTCGACCTCATCCAGGACCACATCGCCGGCTTCAACCGCGGGGAACCGGTAGCCGGTTGTCCACCGCGTCGGGTCCGTCTCCACGTTGACGTCGAACAATCCCTTTTTGAACGCTTCAAACAGGGCGTTGTTTTCGCGGATATACTCCACTCGGATGCTGTCGAAATTGTCGTAACCGCGCTTCGCCGGCAGGTCTTTTGCCCAGTAGTCCGGATTGCGCTTCAAGGTTATGGTCGAGCCGGCTTCCACCTTCTCGATAGTGTAGGGCCCGCTGCCGACAAAGGGTTCCAGACTGGTTTTGCCGAACATTTCCGGATCGGTCGCATGTTTGGGAAATACCGGCATCAGGGCGACGATTAGCGGCAACTCGCGATCGGTTCCCTCACCAAAAACAAACCGAATTCGCCCGCCATCCTTCTTTTCCAGATGGTCAATCTTCTTGATCCAGCCGCGCGGCCGACCCTTGTCTTTCAGAAGTTGAAACGAAAACTCGACATCGTCGATTGTCACCGGTGTCCCGTCGGAAAACCGCGCCACGGGATTCATCGTAAATTCCACCCACGATCTGTCCTCCGGTGTTTCAACGAATTCCGCCAGATGACCATACAGGGTAAACGCCTCATCCCAGTGGCGGAGCATCAGGGGTTCCCACAGATTGTACCCCCAAAGTGCGCCCCGGCCCCACAGCCCGTCGGGAGCGCTGCCCTTTACAATGAACGGGTTGAGGCTATCGAATGCCCCAAGGGCGGCGAACGAAATGGAACCGCCCTTCGGCGCGTCTGGATTTGCCGCGGGAAAATGCGTGAAACCAGGGGCCAGGGCGGGTTCACCATGCATGGCGATTGCATGCTTCGGTTCGGCGACCGCCGGGCCGACCGGTGAAACGGCAACCGCGCAGATCAAACTTCCGGCCAGCGCCAGTTGTTTCACGGTGAGCCGGCATCTGGAAAATGTTCGCAGGCGTTTCATCATTTGCTCCCAGGCGCTATCAACCCTGACGCTTTTATATGATCTGCAAACCGGACAAAACCGTGCGTAAAGCTGGAATCTGGTGCAAAACGCAGTTATGGAGTGGCGCAAAATCAGGTCGAACTTTCGCCATGAAGACAATGCACCCGCTCATCGGTGGAGTTGACCATTCGATCCAGAGGAAATCAAATCGCCGGGATGGTTCGATTGTGAACAAAGATTATGGCCGCCTGGGCAACACAAGGAATGAGTTCATGCCAGTCAAGCGCACCAGATCCGGTGACACTTTTCACACGTCGGAAAAAGCGAATTGGGCTGCCAGGGCCGCGGCGGCCGCCATTATTGCCGCCGGCATCGGCCTCATCGACGACACACATGCACAGGACTCCGGTCAGGCACCGGCGCAAGAGCCTCAGGCACAGGCTGCCCCGCCATCTTCGGCAGCGGATCCCGGTTGGGTCAAATTGTGCAACACCAACACCCAGACAAATGAAGAAGTGTGCGTGATAACCCGCGAACGCAGGGCCAATACCGGCCAGCTGCTGGCCGCCGTTTCCGTGCGGGAGGTCGGTGACAAGAAAATCCTGGTCACCGCGGTTCCGCCCGCCATGCTGTTGCGTCCCGGACTGCAGGTCCAGATCGACGGGTCGACACCCTCCAAAGTCGCCTATTCAATCTGTTTTCCCAACCTCTGCTTTGCCGAAACCGAAATAAATGCCGAATTCGTCGCGGCCATGAAACGCGGCAACAATCTTGTCGTCACGACATTGAACCAGCAGGCCAAACCGGTGAATTTCGATATCAGCCTCTCCGGGTTTACGAAATCGTATGATGGCGAGGCGATCGATCCGCAGCAATTGCAGGAAAACTCCCAGCGCCTGCAGGACGAGTTGAAGCGCAAGGCTGAGGAAGCCCGCCGCAAGCTGATCGAAAAACAGCAAAACCAGTAGGCGCGACGGCCGCGCGGCATTTCGGACAGTCAAAACGGGCCCGCCAGGGCCCGTTGCCGTCTCTGCCCGGTTTAACAGGTGGCTGGTCTAATGTGTGGTCAGTTCAGGGTCTCACGCGACTCGTAAGCGCCGTCCCGAAATGCGGCAAAGAACTCGCGAATTTGTGGATGCCGAACCGGTTCACCGCTTTCATCGGGCAGCAGGTTCTGTTCCGATACATACGCGACATACTCGGTTTCGTCGTTCTCCGCCAACAAGTGGTAAAAAGGCTGGTCCTTGGCCGGCCGCATGTCTTCCGGAATCGCCTCGTACCACTCTTCAGTGTTGGCGAACACCGGATCGACATCGTAGATCACACCGCGAAACGGGTGAAGGCGATGGCAAACCACCTGTCCAACGCCAAATCTTGCCATTTTCACTTCAGCCATAGTCCACCTTTCGGTGTAAAATCGGATTTTATCGTACATTGTCAAGGGCTTGAAACAGCCATGCCGAACTCAAGAAATCCGCGAGACCGACATCGGCCATTCAGGTCTGCGCAGAATAGGACGCAATACCCTGTTTCATGAGGAACTTTCGAAACACGGGCATTCGTCCGGCAAGATTGAGGCCGATGCTTCGCGCCGCTTGGATGGGCAGGAAATCAGTCATGAGTGAGCGGTTCAGCATATCCACAGCTAGCGACCGCGAGCGGATATCGCCCTGTCGCTCGCGTTGATAACCGGATACGAGCGCCCCGGTCGACAGATCAGATCCGAATTGGGTTACCAGCCGGCAAAGGCAGGCGACGTCGCGCATCCCGAGATTGAGGCCCTGCGCGCCAATGGGCGGCAGCACATGGGCAGCCTCCCCGACAAGCACGGCGGCGTGACCACCCAGATCCTGGGCGCGCATGCCCGACAACGGAAAGGCCGCCCGCGGGCCGACGGTTTCCAGTTTGCCAAGGACCGAGCGCACCCGCTCTTCCAGCAATCCGGCAAAATCCCCGTCGTCCCGATCCAGAAGATCGTCGATACGCGCCTGCTGATCGACCCAGACCACGCTGACCCGGTTCCCGGACATGGGCACAAGCGTGACCGGTCCGTTCGCATAATGAAACTCTGTCGAGGTATTCCGGTGCGGTTCGCTGCATCGCACGATTCCCACAAGCGCGCTCTGCGGATAAGACCAGCTTTTCTTGCCGACTTGGAGCACATCGGCAACCAGTGAATTCCGGCCATCCGCGCCGACCAGAAAATCGGCCTCGATAGCTTTGTCCTGCCACGACACGCGCCAGCCGTTGCCGCTTCGCGTCAAGGCCTCTGCGGGTTGTTCAACCACATCGAGATTGTCGCGCGCATTGGCCAGTTCAGCCATCATGTCCACAAGAACGCCATTGGCGATGTTGTAGCCGAACGCCGACAGACCGATCTCGCGCGCGTCGAAGGTCAGTTCCGGCCCGCGCATCAGCCGGCGTGTGCCGTCGATAATGCGCATGCGCACGAGCGGTTCGGCCTCGGCACGGGCTGCCGGCCATATGCCGAGGTCATCAAGAATCTCTACAGATGAGTGGAGCAGGGCCGCCGTGCGCGCGGGATGATCACGCACCGGCGGAGCAAAAAGCGTCACCGGCCGCCCGGCCGCCGAAAGACCGATTGCTGCCGCATAACCCGTCGCCCCTCCGCCGATGACGGCGAATTCGCATCGGGCGCCGGGCTGTGGTTCGGCCGGGGTCTGCGCCATGGTAATTGCCTCAACGCTGTCAGGTCTGGTCTTGACTTTGGCGCGTCCGCGCAGCCACTGCAATCGCCCAAATGCCGCAGGGCGACGGGTACACTGTGCCCGGCTCCGCCGCTGCTGTGCAAATATCGCCGAAATCCCGTTAATGCCATTGTTGATCGGAAGACCGGCATATGCGATCCCTCAACGGATTAGGGCCACATCAGCCGGTTACATTTCCGGCCAGATTCGCGACAAGGACATCCCCGGATATTCGCGATTGGAGGTGCGACCGGTGCGGCATATCGGACTATTCGGCATCCATATTCTGACGGCAAGCGGCGCTGCCCTTTCCCTCTTTGCCATGGTCGCCGCCATGCAGGACAACTGGCGCGTCGCGTTTCTTTGGCTGGGCGCCGCTTTGGTTGTCGACGGAGTCGACGGTCCGATCGCCCGGCATTTCAATGTCAGCGAGAAATTGCCACGGTGGAATGGAGCGGCGCTCGACTTCGTGATTGACTATACTTCGTACGTTTTTGTACCGGCCCTTATCATAGCGCGCGGGACGGGCTTGTCCGTCGAATGGGGCGCCATCGCCGGCGCCGTTGTCGCGATCACCGGCGCACTGTATTTTGCCGATAACCGCATGAAACTGCCGGATTGTTCGTTTCGCGGATTCCCCGCCGCCTGGAACATGGCGATATTCGTCATTTTCGTCATATCGCCGCCGGCGTCCGTCAGTCTTGCGATCGTGATCACCCTGGCATTTCTGACATTTTCGCCGATCCACTTTATTCACCCGGTCCGTGTTGTGCGCTGGCGGCCGCTCACGATGATGGTCACATCGATATGGGCGATGTCGGCGGTTTGGCTCGTCGCGACCGATTTTGCGCCCTCGCCGATGGCGCGATCCATCCTTGTCGCCGCCAGTATCTATCTGATGGTTGTTTCTGCGGCCCAACAGCTGCTTCGACCGCGATAGGGCCGGAATTCCGAAATGATTGCCTTGCTGGGAGATTTCCAAGTCTGGGTCAGTCTGGTGACCCTTACGGTTCTGGAAATCATCCTCGGCATCGACAACATCGTTTTCATTTCCGTAATCGTCTCCCGGCTGCCCGAAGAACAGGCCAAACGTGCCCGGCAGATCGGCCTGCTGTTGGCTCTCGGTTTTCGCGTGGGATTGCTGGTTGTGCTCGCCTGGATCATCGGCCTGACCGCACCGGTTTTTTCGATGTTCGGCGAGACCTTTTCATGGCGCGACCTGATATTGCTGGCGGGAGGCCTGTTCCTCCTCTTCAAGGCAACCCAGGAAATCCATCAGGATATCGAAGCCGAAGAGGAGGTGCTGTCACGCACGCCGGCCGGTGGCTTTGTGCGGGTCATCGCCCAGATCGTCGTGATCGATATGGTGTTTTCGCTGGATTCCATCATTACCGCGATCGGCATCGCCGAGCATATCGAGGTAATGGTGGCGGCAGTCATCATTGCAGTCGTCGTCATGTACATCGCTTCGTCCGCTATCGCCCGTTTCATCAAGGAAAATCCGACAACGAAGATGCTCGCTCTCGCCTTCCTTTTGCTTATCGGCGTGGCATTGATCGCCGATGGCCTGGGCTTTCATATTCCAAGGGGATACATCTACTTTTCGATGGTTTTTGCGGGCATGGTCGAGGCGTTCAACATCATGGCGGCGCGGCGGCGAAGCAAACGGTCCAAGACCGATTAGGTCACGGTCTGGCGTTGCCCGCCCTTTTTGCCTTAGTGTCAAACAGGGACGCCGCAACATGTGAGCAAGGGGGCAAATCCGATTTGCAAATGTCTCTACGATCATTCGCTGAGGCATGATCCAGGGTGCCGGATGACCGGGCGCGGGACGTGACCGACTGGCTGCTGGAAGTCCGGGGCCTGACCAAACGCTTCGGCGACCTCGTTGCGTGCGACGGTGTGGATCTCCACCTCGCGCGAGGTGAAATCCACGCCCTGCTGGGGGAAAACGGGGCCGGCAAGTCAACGCTTGTGAAGATGTTGTACGGCTCCCTGGAACCCGACGCCGGCGACATCTATTGGGATGGGGCGCCGGTGCGCATCAACAGCCCGGCAGAAGCACGAGCTGCCGGCATCGGTATGGTGTTCCAGCATTTTTCCCTGTTTGAAGCCCTGACTGTGCGCGAAAACATCGCCCTTGCGCTGCCACCCCGGAAAACAGACCGAACGCTTGGGGAGAAAATTTACCGCGTGTCGCGGGAATACGGCTTGCCCCTGGATCCCGATTCGTCGATAGCCGACCTTTCCGTCGGCGAACGCCAACGGGTGGAAATCGTCCGCTGCCTGCTCCAGGAGCCGCGGCTCATTATCATGGACGAACCGACATCGGTACTGACGCCGCAGGAAGCGGACATACTGTTTGATACCCTGAAAAAGCTGACCGCCGAAGGTGTGGCGATCCTTTATATTTCCCACCGGTTGGCCGAAGTTCTGGCGATCGCTGCGCGCGCGACAATCCTGCGCCACGGTAAAATTGTCGGCGAAGCCGATCCGTGCGTGGAAACTGCGGCAAGTCTGGCCAACATGATGGTTGGCGGCGAAGTCAGCGGTATTCAGCGTTCGCAGACGAATGTGCCGGAATCCAGGCCGCGGCTGGAACTGGCAGAGCTGTCCATTCCGGCAACCGGCCCGTTTTCGGTCGCGCTTCAGGGCATCAAACTGGAAGTGGCTGCCGGGGAAATTGTCTGCATCGCAGGCGTCGCCGGAAATGGCCAGGGCGAGCTGTTCGATGCGCTGTCTGGCGAGATATCGGCCAACCGGCCCGACTCCATCCGGGTCGATGGCGAACCCTGTGGCGCATTGTCTGTCACCGAACGCCGCCGCCGCGGTGCGGCTTTCGTTCCCGAGGAGCGGCTAGGCCACGGCGCTGTTCCGGAGTTCCGTCTGACCGACAATGTGATATTGACACGCCACAGCACATCCGACGCTGTCGTACGCTCCAGTTTCATCGATCGGCGTGCGGCACGCCAAATCAAAAAACGGGTCGTCGACGACTTCGACGTCCGCATGAGCCTGGAAAATCCCGAGGCCCGGTCCCTGTCCGGCGGCAACCTCCAGAAATTCGTGGTCGGTCGGGAATTGGATCGCAAGCCGGGTGTGATTGTGATCAATCAACCGACCTGGGGTGTTGATGCCGGCGCGGCATCGCTGATCCGTCAGGCTCTGGTCGATTTGGCACGGTCCGGATCGGCGGTGCTGGTTATAAGCCAGGATCTGGACGAAATATTCGAAATCGCCGACCGGATCGCAGTCATTTCGCGAGGTCATCTGTCGCCGGCTGTGCCTGCGGACTCGGCCACGCGGGAGAGCGTCGGCTTGTTGATGGGCGGATTGGGCGAACCTGGAGACGAAAACGGCGGCGCTCCCGATTCCACCCAGCCTGACAGCAACGAGGGGGCTTCGGGAAATGCAGCTTGAGCTGGTCAAACGCCCCAATCATTCCCGCATGATGGCGTTCGCCTCTCCCTTCATCGCAATCGGATTGACGATCGTGTTTGGCGCGATTTTGTTCGCAGCGACCGGCCACAACCCGCTCCGCGCCCTGTATTTTTATTTTGTCGAACCCCTGACAGCGGGCTGGTCGCTTGAGGAACTGGTTTCCAAGGCGACACCCCTCGTTCTTATCGGGGTCGGTCTGGCCGTTTGCTACATTTCAAACACATGGAATATCGGCGCCGAGGGTCAGTACACGTTCGGGGCAATCGTCGGATCCGTCATTCCGGTCTATTTCTGGGAGTGGGATTCCATTTTGGTGCTGCCCCTGATGATGATTTCCGGGATGGTCGGCGGAGCGGCATATGCGTCGATACCGGCCTTCCTGAAGAACCGCTTCGGAACCAATGAGATTCTCACGAGCCTTATGCTTGTTTACGTCGCCGGACTGTTTTTGGACTGGCTGGTCCGCGGACCGTGGCGGGATCCCGGCGGTTTCAATTTTCCCGAGTCCCGTGATTTTTCGCAGGCCGCCATCCTGCCCTCGATCACAGGCAATGGCGCCATGCATTTTGGCGCGGTCTTTGCGCTCGCCGCCGTGGTCATCATGGCGTTGCTCATGGGCAAATCCCTGAAGGGTTTCGAGGTCCGGGTTCTCGGTCAGTCTGCCAGGGCAGGGGCCTTTGCCGGCTTCAGCCGCAAGAAGATGGTCTACTTTGCATTCCTGTTGTCCGGCGCCCTGGCCGGACTTGCCGGCATCGCCACCGTCTCCGGCACGGTCCAGCAACTGCAACCGGTCATATCGCCCGGCTACGGATTTACCGCCATCATTGTCGCATTTCTTGGCCGTCTCAATCCAATCGGCGTCCTGATCGCCGGCCTGATGCTTGCCCTGACTTACCTGGGTGGCGAAGCGGCGCAGGTGACAATGGGTGTATCCGACAAACTCGCCCGGGTGTTCCAGGGCATGCTCCTGTTCTTTGTGTTGGGCTGCGACACGCTCATTCTGTACAAACTGCGGCTGGTCCGTTCCCACGGACCTCATGCGCCCACCGAGCCACACGAGGGTCTCAAACCGGCGGAGGAGGCGATATGACGATGACCGAAGCCATCCTCCTGACGGTCATCACGGCGGCGACGCCGCTGATGATCGCGGCCATCGGCGAACTGGTTGTCGAGCGTTCCGGCGTGCTCAACCTGGGTGTGGAAGGGATGATGATTATTGGCGCCGTGATGGGTTTTGCCGGAGCACAATGGACGGGCAACGCCTATCTGGGCGTCCTGATCGGTACGCTTTCCGGGATGACGTTTTCCCTGCTGTTCGCCTTCCTTACCCTGACCCTCGTTGCAAACCAGGTGGCGACCGGGCTTGCCCTGACACTCCTGGGTCTGGGTCTTTCCGGCATGATCGGGGAGGGATTCGTTGGCCAACCGGGAATAAAGCTCGAACCGGTTCATATCCCTGTTCTGAGTGATATTCCGTTTTTCGGCCCGGTTCTGTTCGGACAGGACCTGCTGGCCTATATCTCGTTCGGGCTGGTTGTCGGCGTCTCCTGGTTTCTTTTCAAATCTCGTCCCGGATTGATATTGCGCGGTGTCGGCGACAACCACAATTCCGCCCATGCGCTTGGAATTTCGGTGATCCGCGTCCGGTATCTGGCGGTTTTGTTCGGGGGCGCCTGCGCTGGGCTGGCCGGCACGCAGCTTTCCGTGGTTTACACACCTCAATGGGTGGAAAACATGACGGCCGGCCGGGGCTGGATCGCACTGGCTCTTGTGGTTTTCGCGTCCTGGCGGCCCTGGCGGATTGTCGCCGGCGCCTATTTGTTCGGTGCGGTGACGATCGCCCAATTTCATGCGCAAGCCGTCGGGCTCAAGGTGCCGTCGCAATTCCTGTCGGCATTGCCCTATGTTGCCACCATTCTGGTTTTGGTGCTGATTTCCCGAAACAGGCGCCTGACACTCATAAATACCCCAGCGGCGCTGGGAAAACCGTTTGTTGCCGAACGTTGAGTGTAAAGGAATGCCGACACTGAAACAGGCGAGGAAGATTGAAAGGAAGGCTACCCATGAAACGACGGATCATTGCTGCCGCGGCGCTGCTGGCCGCGGGATTGACCCAACCCGCAACAGCGCAGATGGACAAGGTCAAGGCCGGCTTCATCTATATTGGACCGACAGGTGATTTCGGCTGGACCTACCAGCACGATCAGGGCCGAAAATACGTTGCCGACAAACTCGGCGACAAATTCGAATCGACATTCATCGAAAATGTCCCGGAAGGACCGGATGCGGAACGCGCCATCGAGCGACTGGCCCGCACCGGTGCCAATATCATTTTCACGACCTCATTCGGTTACATGGATCCGACCGTCAAGGTCGCGAAAAAATTCCCGGACGTGAAATTTGAGCATGCCACCGGCTACAAGCGCGCTGACAACGTTTCCACCTATTCGTCACGGTTCTATGAAGGCCGTTACGTGATCGGCCAGATCGCCGCGAAAGTCTCCAAGACGGGTGTGGCCGGATACATCGCCTCCTTTCCGATCCCGGAAGTGGTGCGAGGCATAAACGCCTTCATTCTCGGTGCCCAGTCGATCAATCCGGATTTCAAACTGAAGGTGATCTGGGTCAACACCTGGTTCGATCCCGGCAAGGAAGCCGATGCGGCCAAAGCGCTGATCGACCAGGGCGTAGACATCATTACCCAGCACACCGATAGCCCGGCTGCGATGCAGGTGGCGGAAGAACGCGGGATTAGCGCATTTGGACAAGCCTCGGACATGATCAAGTTCGGCCCCAAGGCGCAACTGACCTCGATTGTCGACTTCTGGGGCGAGTACTATCTCAGCCGTGTCCAGGCGATGCTGGACGGCACCTGGGATTCGACCGATACTTGGGGCGGAATGGGCGATGACATGGTCCATATGGCGCCCTATACCAACTTGCCCGATGACGTGAAGGCCATGGCAGAAGAGACCCAGGCCAAAATCACGTCCGGCGAACTGCACCCGTTCAAGGGACCGATCCACAAACAGGATGGATCGGAAGTCATCGGGGCAGGCGCCGTACTCGACGACGGCGTATTGCTCGGAATGAACTATTACGTGCAGGGCGTCGACGGGGACTTGCCCCAGTAACGCCAATTTGGCATGCGCTGAACGGCGAATTGCACGCCATGCGCAAAGCAAAAAGGCGGGCATGGCGCCCGCCTTTTTATCGCCACCTGGTAGCCGGAGCGCTGGGGACTGCGCCTGCCGGCTACTGCTCCGGTTTGGACTCAGGGTCTGGCGCCGGCGTCCATCCTTCTTCGCCAGCCGCCTGTTCCTCGTCTTGGTCGATTTTCAGAATATCCTCAAACCGCGCCGCGCTGCTGCGCGCAACATCGATATAGGTTGTCGTCATCCCACCTTCCGTATCCCAGGTATCGGCCAATTCGTCGAGCAACCGCTCATCGTAGCGGCGAAAGCTGCGGGCGCGTCGCTCCGCGGCAAAGGGATGACTGCCCAACGCGACGAGAGCCATCCGTCCGGCTTCTACGGCCGAGCCAAACAGTTCGCGAACGACATCGTCGGCGCCGGCGGCCTTGAGCGCGTAGTAGTGCGGACGATCGACCGCACGGGCAATAATGTGGATATCCGGGTGCTCCCGGCGAACGTGCGCGACCACATCAACCTGCCTGTCCCTGTCATCGAGCGCCGCGATGAAAAGGCGCGCATCTTCAATACCGGCCGCGTGAAGGAGATCGGGACGACTGGCGTCACCGTAATAGGAATGAATTCCGAACTTCCGCAATTGGTCGATGTGGCCGGCATCGTGATCCAGGACAACAACCTCGTGGTCGTTGGCCCGCAATATCCGATAGATCGCCTGGCCAAACCGGCCGACACCGGCCAGCACGGCGATACCTTGAGTATCGATATGGTCGGCATCACGGTCGTCTCCGCCCGACAAGCGTGGAACGATCACATGCTCAAACAGAATAAAGAGGACCGGTGTCAGCAGCATCGACAGGGCAACCGCCAGCGTCAGCAGACCGGCCAATGATGCAGGCAGTACGGCCGCCCCGGCCGCAAATCCGATCAGTATGAATCCAAATTCACCCGCCTGCGCCAAACTCAGAGAAAACAGCCATCTGTCGCCGCCCGTCAGGCGGAAAATCCGGCTCAACATGAGCAGGACGCCAAATTTTGCAACCATCACGGCAATCGCGACGCCGGCAATGACCAGCGGATCACCGAAGAAAAGGTTGAAATCGATCCCGGCACCGACGGAGATGAAAAAGAGCCCGAGAAGCAGGCCTTTGAACGGATCGATATCGCTTTCCAGTTCGTGCCGGTATTCGCTGTCCGATAAAACGACGCCCGCCAGAAATGTTCCCAGAGCCGGAGACAACCCTACCGAATCCATCAAAAGCGCGATTCCGACGACGAGCAGCAATGCCGCCGCGGTGAATATTTCGCGCAGGCGTGCCTGGGCGATGAACCGGAAAACCGGGCGCATAAGGTACCGGCCGCCAAAGATGATCGAACCGCAGGCGACCAGAACCGCCACAGCCTGCACCCAGGCCGGAAGGCCCGACAGAAGACTGCCGGATTCGCCAGCATGCCTGACATCGCCGCCGTGCCCGGGAGCGTCGACGGCATGGCCCGCCAGGCTTGCCTCCAGAATTGCTGGATCCGCCAAAAGCGGCAGAAGCGCCAGCATCGGGATGACAGCGATGTCCTGAAACAACAGCACGGAAAAGGCGGAACGCCCGCCCAGCGTCTTGGCCAGTCCCTTTTCATTGAGGGTCTGCAACACGATGGCGGTTGAGGACAGCGACAGGATCATTCCGATTGCCAGCGCCGGGCGCCACGCCAGGCCTGTTGCCGCCGCGCCCAGCGCAATAAGGACAGTCGTCAGGGCAACTTGCAGGCCGCCCAATCCAAGCAGCCTGTGGCGCATCGCCCAAAGCGCGCCGGGGCGCAATTCCAGGCCGACAAGAAACAACATCATCACAACGCCAAACTCCGCAAAGTGCTTGACGTCTTCGCTTTGGGCGCCGCCGATCAATCCCAGAACCGGACCGATGACAATTCCGGCGATCAGATAACCGAGAACCGAGCCCAGCCCGAGCCGGTTGGCTATGGGAACCGATATCACCGCCGCGGCGAGAAAAACGAAGGCTTGAGTCAGAAAAACCATGGCCTAGGACGTATTGCGTATCGTCGGATCTGAAATCACATCGTTCGTGACAGGCGCGCGGCGGGCAGTGGCGAGGTCGAGTTTTTCCTCTTTCAACGCGCGCAGCAATGCCTCGTAGGCCCGAATATGTGCGGCCAACTCTTCCGTTTGCGCCGCGCGCCGCGCCTCGTACAAAATAAATGGCGGCAGATAGGTCATGCCGCACAGGTTTGCAGTCTGTTCAAACGGCCGAAACAACTCGCGAATGGAAAACTTGTTTGCGCCGGCACTTGAGTAGGCACGATCCGATCCACCCGACGTTAAGACGTTCATGGTCACTTTACCGCGAAGCGCGTTGCCATCGGCGCCATACGCATAGCCGTGTTGTAGCACGAGATCCTGCCATTCCTTCACAATCGCCGGCGCGGAATACCAGAAGACCGGATGCTGGAAGATAATGATATCGTGCCGATCCAGCCTGTCCTGTTCACGCGGCACATCGATGTCGAGTGTCGGATAGTCCGCATACAGATCGACAAATGTGGCCGCGCCCGCTTCGGCTGCCGCCTGACCCATGGCCTTGTTTGCGACGGAGCCTTCGTGCCGTGGATGGGCATAGAGAATGAGTATTGACTTAGTCATGCGGATCCGACCGGATTGAGCGTGGTATTTCCCCACCTTGGCTGCCAAATTCGGGATGGCGGAGCGAGCCCGGCGTCCCGTTTCCGTTTCCTAACCACGTCGGCCGCGCCGGCGCCTTGGCCCCCCGGAGGCTGCCACTGCCGCCCGGCTTGGCAAATCGACCGCTTTCGACAAATACGGGAACGCATCGACTTTATGCGGGAAAGCCATGGCATCTACAAAATGTGCCTGAAACTGCGGTTCCATCGCCGTCTCGATTTTCTCCACCACATTCACGACGCCTTCGATTTCGCGTCTGTGGTCGCGGTTGAGCAGCGCCATCCGCGCACCGGTGCCCGCGGCATTTCCGACACCGGCCACATTGTCCGGATGACAATCCGGGACCAGCCCGATGACCATGGCGTATTTCGGATCGATATAGGAGCCGAAGGCGCCGGCAAGACGGATCCGTTCGATGGTATCGATACCGAGTTTGTCCATAAGCAACTTGACGCCGGCATACAGCGCCGCCTTGGCGAGCTGAATTGCGCGGACATCAGTCTGGAGGATCCGGATTTCCGGACCTTCATCACCGGCCCGTTTCAGGACATAGCTCCAGGTCCGTCCGTGCTGTTCAATACGGTCGGATTGGCCGGCTTTGGCGCCGTCAATGACCCCGCCGGCGTCTATGATGCCGCTCAGGAACATTTCGCCGATCACTTCCACGATGCCCGAACCACAAATACCCGTGACGCCAAATCCGGCCGCTTGCTCGTCAAATCCGGGATCGTTCGACCACGCATCGACCCCGATGATCTTGAATCGCGGCGCCAATGTCTTCGGATCGATACGCACCCGCTCGATGGCACCGGGCGCGGCCCGCTGCCCGCCGGATATCTCCGCGCCTTCGAATGCCGGGCCGGTAGGTGATGAAGCCGCGACAATCCGCTGCCGGTTGCCCAGGACGATTTCCGCATTTGTGCCGATATCCACCAGGAGTGTCGTGGAATCGGAACGATGCGGTCCTTCCGCCAGTGTGGCAGCGGCGGCATCGGCGCCGACATGGCCGGCGATACAGGGCAGGATATAGACTTGCGCGCCCGCATTGACAGGCAGTTCCAGATCGCTTGCCCGCAGATGGAGTGCCCCCGACGTGGCCAGCGCAAACGGCGCGCCGCCAAGTTCGCTCGGATCGATGCCGAGAAAGAGGTGGTGCATGACCGGATTTCCAACAAACACGGCATCCACGATGTCGCTCGCTTTGATACCGGCTTCCGCGACGACCTTGTTGATCAATGCCCCGACCGCTTCACGAACAGCGCCGGTCAATGCTTCGCGCCCGTCCGGATTCATCATCACGTAGGACACACGGCTCATCAGGTCTTCGCCAAACCGGATCTGCGGATTGGGCGCCCCGGCCGAGGCGAGCGTCCGGCCGGACAGCAGCGATGACAGGTGTGCGGCTATTGTCGTCGATCCGATATCCACCGCGACTCCGCAAAGCAGGTTGTGAAATCCCGGCCACAGCGCAACGACTTCCGGCCCCCCGCCATCGTCGTGTATGGCCGCCGTAACGTTGAAATCACCCGCCCGCAGGATCGACTGGACATTCGGCAGAAGATGAAAGGCCAGGCGCGGCTCCTTCAGCGACCATTCCGCGGCGAGTACGGCCAGAATCCTGTCTGCATCCCCGAGCGGCTTGCCGATGTCCGGTGGTCCGACCTCGACATAGCAAAGACGGACCGCCGGATCGCGTTGAATGCGGCGGGATTCAGCGCGCTTCCTGACGACCTGCCGGTTTATCTGAACATCCTGGGGAACATCGATGACGAGATCTCCCTCGATCAATGCCGAACAGGACAATCGCCGGTCCGCGGGCAGCGATCGCTTTTCCGCATACCGTTTTTCCGTGTCGGAGAGTGTCGATACGTGGTCACCGGCGGAGGTAATGGCATGCTTGGCGAAATGGCCGCCGACCACCTGAATCTGGCAGCGGCCGCACATGCCCCGTCCGCCACACACCGACTCGATATAAACCCCAAGCGATCGTGCCGCATCAAGAATAGGCGTGCCACGAGCAAACTGCCCGCGCCGGCCCGACGGCATAAACAGGACGAGCGGTTTTCCCGTGTTCATATGCGCGTCGGCCTGTGCTGCATCGTGGTTCGCACGAATTCCGCAAATTCACATCGTGTCAGTTGACAAGGGTAGGGCGTCAAACTTCGATTTCTTGTGCAAATTGGGCCCGTTCCTGAATAAAGGCAAATCGCGCTTCCGGCTTGTTTCCCATCAGCCGTGATACGCTGTCCTTTGTCCCCGTCATGTCATCAGACAATGCAACCACCTGCAGGAGAAGGCGGCGTGCCGGATCCATTGTCGTTTCCCTGAGTTGCTGCATCGGCATTTCCCCCAGGCCCTTGAACCGGCTGACTTCGATCTTCCCGCGTCCCGTCAGCACGTCACCCACAATGCGGTCCCGATCTGCATCGTCGCGGGCATAGACAACATTTGCACCCTGGGCCAACCGATAAAGCGGCGGCACGGCCAAATACAGATGGCCGTCCTCGATCAGCTTCGGCATTTCCCGGAAGAAATAGGTGATCAGAAGTGACGCAATGTGGGCGCCATCAACATCAGCGTCCGTCATTATGATGACTTTGCCGTAACGCAAATCATCACCGCGGTAGCGACTCCCGGTGCCACAGCCGAGCGCCTGAGCCAACTCCGACAACTGCTGGTTTGCCGCCACCTTGTCTCTGGGTGCGCTGGCGACATTCAGAATCTTGCCGCGCAGCGGAAGCACCGCCTGGGTCTTGCGAATTCGTGCCTGTTTGGCGGATCCGCCCGCCGAATCCCCCTCCACAATGAACAACTCCGTCTCATCGCGAATTGCGGAGGTGCAGTCGGCGAGCTTGCCGGGTAGGCGAAGTTTGCGTGTCGCCGATTTCCGCGCGACATCCTTTTCCCTGCGCCTGCGCAAGCGTTCGTCCGCCCGTTCAAGCACCCAATCCAAAAGCAGCGACGCCTGTGCCGGAGACGCCGCCAGCCAATGATCGAACGCATCGCGTACGGCATTTTCCACGATCCGTGTCGCTTCCGCTGTCGACAGGCGATCCTTGGTCTGGCCGACAAATTCCGGTTCACGGACAAACACCGACAACATTGCCCCGCAAGAGGTGAGGATATCGTCAGAGGTAATGATATTGGCGCGCTTGTTGCCGATCAGTTCACCGTGCGCTTTCAGGCCGCGCAGGAGCGCACTGCGCAACCCGGCCTCGTGACTGCCGCCATCCGGTGTGGGCACCGTGTTGCAGTAGGACCGGACAAATCCATCCCCGGCAAACCAGGAGAGAGCCCACTCCACGGATCCGTTTCCGCCCCGGCGCCCGTCCTTGGGATGGGACACACCGGCAAATGTGTCGGTCCCGATCAGCGACTCGTTTGCCAGTTCCTCGCTCAGGAAGTCCTTCAGCCCGCCCGGAAAGTGAAATACCGCCTTGTCGGGTATGGGTGATTTTTCCGGCAACAGATCCGGTGTACAGGACCATCGAATCTCAACGCCTCCGAACAGGTAGGCTTTCGACCTGGCCATGCGAAACAACCGGGCCGGATCAAATTTCGCTGATTTCCCGAATATCTCCGGATCCGGAAGAAATCGTATTCGTGTGCCCCGGCGGTTGTGCACTTCGCCGGAGTTTCGAAGATCGCCTTCGGGTTTTCCGCGCGAAAAATCCTGACGATAAAGCGTTCGGTCGCGGGCGACCTCAACCTCCAGCCGTTCCGAAAGCGCGTTGACCACCGACACACCGACACCGTGCAATCCGCCGGATGTCTCGTAGACCTTGGAATCGAACTTTCCGCCCGCGTGAAGCGTCGTCATGATCACTTCCAGCGCCGATTTGTCCTTGTATTTCGGATGCGGATCAACCGGGATGCCCCGACCATTGTCGCTAACGCTCAAAAAGCCATCGGCGCCCAGCGAGACGTCGATCCAGCTCGCATGGCCGGCAACAGCCTCGTCCATCGAATTGTCGATGACCTCCGCGAATAGATGATGCAGCGCCTTCTCATCGGTCCCCCCGATATACATTCCCGGGCGGCGGCGAACCGGCTCCAGTCCCTCCAGAACCTCGATGTCCGCTGCCGAATAGTCAGCCGCCGCAGGCTTTGCCGGCCGTCGTTTTCGCCCGGCGCGTTTTGCCGCTTCGACGGGTTGCTCGTCGTCGAGCCCGGCAAACAGATCTTCGGAGCGGTCGGTCATTGGGCAAACCCGGTTTTCATGTCCAGACTTCGAATCATTGTTTGAGTTTGCCATGCCGGGCCGGTTCCCGCGACTGTCAGTGGTACGACGATGCGTCATTTCCGGCCGCAAATCCGCGGCACATTGGACCTTGCGCCGGCAACATGAAACAAATCAATTCCTTTCCGGGCAGACGCCCGATCGGCCGGGACTGGACGTAGCAGCTCGGACAACACATGTTAGAGCCGATACCAGGCAGGGCAACAAACGGAGCGGCAAATGCCAACATCGAGCGAACAAACCGTCAAGCTGACCAAGGCACCCGATTTCTCACTGCCGGCAACGGACGGAAACCGGTACGCACTTGCCGATGTTGCCGGAGCCAACGGCACTGTTGTCGCATTTATCTGCAATCACTGTCCCTATGTTTTGGCCATCGTCGACCGCATGACCGCTGACGCAGGCGCACTGAAGGATGCCGGCATCGGATTTGCGGCCATATGCGCCAATGACGCCCGAACCTATCCGGCAGATTCCTTCGACAAGATGGCGGAATTTGCGCGGGATCACGCGTTTTCGTTTCCGTATCTACACGATGAGGACCAATCGGTGGCGCGGGCCTATGATGCAGCCTGCACGCCCGAATTTTTCGGATTCAATGCCGCAGGGCACCTGGTTTACCATGGTCGCCTGGACGAGGGACGCACCGAGACGATACCGCAAGGCGCCAAACGTGAACTCGTTGACGCAATGATGGCTGCCGTCCGCGGTGAAGCGGTGCCCGACGGCGTGCCGGCGATCGGCTGTTCCATCAAGTGGAAGTAAAATCCGCTGATGGCAGACACCGGGTCTGGTGCGCGCGCCACATCCGGCGCGAAATCCTAGGTTTGCGGATCCGATAGTCCTTCGACAAGGGCGCCCAGTTGGTGCCTGTAGTTTTCGGCATATCCGACAAAGGACGTGCTCGGGCGCGAACGTCCGTAGTGCTCCTTGGCGACCCCCTTTGCCGAAACCTCGCCATCGAAAAGGTTCCGGTTAAGTGGCGGCAGTCCAATGAAACCGGCCAACTGCTCATAGATCTGTTCGGGATTTTCCACCAAATTCTCGTACTGAATGCGCAGGATGGAATCGGGAAAGACATCTGCCCAATGCTCGCACAGGCGCTCAAATATCCTATAATACTGTCCAAACAGATTTAGATCGTTGGCGTATCCATGGGGGTTTTCAAAGTTTTTCATGAAACAGAACATACCGGTATCCAACGGATTCCGGTCGACGATGATAATTTTGCATTTGGGAAATAGTAATCTCAGAATACCCAGATTGTTCAAATTTTGTGGCAACGTATTAACAATGTATTTTGCAGAACCGGAATATTTCCGAACAAGGTCAATATAGATTTTCGCCTGATCGCCGCTGGTGGACTTGTTCAGACGCAGCAATTTCTCTTTCATGTTGCGCGGCAGCGATCCATTCAGCGGCAGGAACAAATCCGAATCCAGATAGGCGTGAAGCGAAAGTTCGCCGGCGCCAAAGCAGTCCGGATGCTGGGTGATAAGCGCTTCGACAAGCGTTTTGCCGGAGCGCGGAAGCCCGACAACAAATATGGGGCTCCGGTCCGGCGAACCGAAGCCGGTTCGCTGTTCAAAAAATGCCTTGTCGAACATTCCAATCAGGAATTCCGCCGCGTGCGCATATCCGCGGATATCATACATCGGGGTCGGCAGGTTGTTGGCTATGGCGTCAAGGCGGTTGGCTTCCTCGAAAAAATTGAATGCGACGTCGTAGGATCCGGTCCGGTCGTAATGCCGCCCCAGGGCAAACTGCGCCATACACCGGCTTTTTGGCGCCAGGTTCTCTGAATCGGCGATCCGATGCAGCAGCGCCAGGTGTTCATCCGAAAGCGCTTCCTCGCCAAACGAGGTGATCTCGTAAAGGACTTCCGGCACCATCTGATTTCGATCGAGCATCGATTTCAATATCGCCATACCCTGTTCCTCCCGACCGAAGTCTCTCAGGATATTGGCGTGGGTCAGGATGAGTTCGCTGTCATTTGTCTGCTGGATTTTCACGTTCGACAGGACAGACTCGCCGAGCTCGAACCGCCCGGTTCGGCGATAGACATTGGCCAGCAACAATTGCGCCATCGGATAGTCCGGCTGCAGCTTGACGGCCTGCTTCAGCGACCGGATCGCATCGAAATAGCGGCCGATCTGAAAGCTCGTATAGCCGAGAAGATAGAGGAATCCGGCATGGTCGGGATGTGTTTTCCGGCATTTTTGAACGAACGCCAGGGCCTTGTCGTAATCCGCCTTCTTGATCTCCAGCATGGCGCGCAGATAGAGCGCATTTGTATCGTTGGGATAGTGGCGGAGAATCTCGTCAAAGAGCCCGGTCGCCTTCTTGATATTGCCGCGTGCTTGCGCCCGCATGCCCCGCTCCAGAAGGTGGAAATGGGGAGGGCGCGTGGCATTCGACCGTCTCTTCACCGGGGGCGAAGAAACGCCGGGAAGCTGCGGTGACTTGGTAGATACGCGGCGCATTGTCCGAATTCAGGTCCAAAAAACAAAAACCCGGGGCACAATGCCCCGGGTTTCCAAAAATCGCAATTTTTCTAGGCGCTAGACTTCACCCGGCCAGGACACGGCCTTGTGGAACTGAGGCAAGTCAAACGTGCTGGCGCCTGTCCGGTCACGCTCCAACAGGGAATCGCGGTTGACGGTAACCGTTACGCCGAGGCCGAAAACGTGATCCAGCGTATTCGCCGTGCTGCTGCCTGAGTCTTCGACATAGGCCCCCCGATAGAAGGCTTGCCAGGAAAACGGGCCGCCGCTGATCTGCCGCTCATACTCCAAACCCCAAGCGCCATACACGCCGGTTTCTGAACTTGAGAAGGGACCAAATCCGATCGTTCCTTCCGCAGTCAGCATCGCGTCTTCGGAGAAGAAGTGCCGAAGGCCGCCGCGAACGAATCCGCCGTGTTGCCATGTCGACTGGGTATCGCCGCCAATGCTGAATATCCCGCCGCCCTGGACAAAGTAGGTCTGGTTGGCCCGGAAATAGGCATATTCCGCACCGCCGAAGAGGTGATAGGTGTTTTCATCAGACGACACGATCGATGCCGCCGATGCGGCGCCAAACAGGCCCCATGTCGACACGTCACCCCGATTCAGATAGTGCGCGCCGAACGCCACATATTGGGAGCCCTCGCTGCTGCTGTCATCGTCAGTAGACGTATGCGCCGATGCATCGATCTCAAGCTGCCACATATCGCCGGCAACCGCTGCGCTGCCACCGAAATTGATGTAACCGTCGTCAAAATCACCGCTGTTGGAATCATGATCCGGATGACCAAAGGCCGCCCACATCGACAAAACCGCACTGATCCCCGACAACGGCTGGTGAACCTGTTGCTGGGGAAACGACAAGTCCGCAGCCTGGCTCGATGCCGAGAGCATCGCCGCGATCGCTGCGGTACTGACTGTTGCCAGAATTTTCATGTTTGCCCACCTCCGAAAACATTGTTCGACAATCTACCCGGAAACTACGCGCAGCACCCAGTCGCGACAATCCGACGGCATGGGAATCAACGAAATATCAACCGTTTTTCATCGGATTGTTGCAATAAGGCATCAGTTTACCGGCCGAATCGCGGCCTGCGCGTTAAAACCGGGGCCCCGCGTCAATGCGGCCTTGTGCCGCGGCGTTCGCGCCCGGGATTGGCATGCGATACCGCACCGGACCCTCAACCACAGGTGGAAGCCGACACGCTTCTGCGCGATTCAGGCAGTTGCCCTCCGGCGCGCCCCTCGTCCACCGCGGCGGCGTCCGCCTGATGCCGCCGCACCGCCATCTCCGGCACCGTGCGGTCCGCCGGCTGATCCGGGTGTCGGTTGCGCATTCTTGTATGCGCGGATCCAGCTCATGCAGTCCTTGTCGGTGCCCATCAATACATTGGCTGCTCGGACCATTTCCATTTCCTGGGGTCGGACGGGATTCATGATCGCCGATGTCATTCCCGAGGCAATTGCCATGGGAAGAAACGCCGCATTGATCCCGTGCCGGTTGGGCAGGCCGAAGGAGACATTCGATGCCCCGCAAGTCGTATTGACTTGCAATTCCTCGCGAAGCCGCCGAACAAGGGCGAATACCTGAAGACCGGCTGTTCCCATCGCCCCGATCGGCATAACGAGCGGATCGACGACGATATCCGCCGGCTTGATACCGAAATCGGCGGCCCTTTCGACGATTTTCTTTGCGACATCAAATCGGACGTCCGGGTCTTCGGAAATACCGGATTCGTCATTGGAAATTGCCACGACCGGCACATCGTACTTCTTGACCAGTGGCAGGATCGCTTCCAGCTTTTCCTCTTCCCCGGTAACGGAATTGACCAGCGGTCGCCCTTTCGCGGCCGCAAGGCCCGCCTCGATCGCCGACGTGACCGACGAGTCGATCGACAGCGGGACGTCGACCAATCCTTGTACGATCTGGAGTGTTTTCACCAGCAGGGGCGGTTCGGTGACATTGGGGTCGATTGCGGTGACGCCGGCATTGACGTCAAGCATGGTCGCACCGGCGGCGACCTGCGCCAAAGCATCCGCCTCCACGGTCTCAAAGTTCCCGGCTTCCATTTCCGCGGCGAGTTTCTTGCGTCCGGTCGGATTGATCCGCTCGCCGATTACGCAAAAGGGCTGGTCAAATCCGATTGTGATTTCCCTGGTCGCCGAGGCGACAATTGTCCGGGTCATGGCTGTTCTCCCGATATAAAGTTGTCTTTATATCCTAGTTGGTTCGATCGCTATTTCGTGGCCAGCTGGTGTGCGGGCACCTCGGGCGGATGGTCCGGGCAGTGTCCAATTCGTGCTTTCGCCCGACAGGCCACATGGGTATTCATGTTGTCGCGTCTGCCTTGTCAGCAATTACGCCCTGCAGGCGTTCCATCACGACGGGATCGTCCGGCCGGCCTTCGCGGGCCCAGGGTTTGCGATCCTTCAGCACGCCGGATTCCGCCACAATTTCCGCCACCAGTTCCTCTTGCCGGTAGGCCATGACATGGACGCCGGAGATGCCCGCAATTTCCTTCACCTCATTGATGATATCGATGCAAAGCTGCTTGCCCTCCCGCTTCTGATCCTGCGCGCCGTCCAATCGCGCGACCACATGATCGGGAATGTGGACACCGGGCACATTTGACCGGATCCACCGAGCCGCTCGTGCCGAGGCCAGCGGACCGACACCGGCGAGGACGTAACAGTGTTCATCGAGGCCCAGGTCGCGGACCCGGCTCATATACTGCTTCAGGACCGGCACATCGAAACAATATTGGGTTTGAACGAACTGGGCGCCGGCTGCGATCTTCTTGGCAAGGCGCTTCGGCCTGAAATCATGCGGCGGCGCGAACGGGTTGGCCGCCGCCCCAAGAAACACACGCGGAGGCGTGGATATTTTTCGGCCGGACAGGAATATCCGTTGATCGCGCATGGTCCGGATCGTCTCCAGAAGCGACATGCAATCGAAATCGAAAACGGGCAGGGCGCCCGGCTGGTCTCCTGCCTGCACGCCGTCACCGGTCAGGCACAGGACATTGCAGACACCCATTGCCGCAGCACCCAGCACATCGCCTTGAATTGCAATCCGATTTCGGTCCCGACAGGAAATCTGCATGATCGGCGCATAACCCATCCGGGTCAGAAGTGCGCAGATACCGACACTCGACATATGGCAATTTGCTCCGGAGCCGTCGGTGGCGTTGATACCATCGACCCAACCTTCGAAGATCGCCGCGCGTTCGTAGACATCTTCCGGATCGGCGGAGTCCGGCGGGTTGAGCTCCGCGGTCACGGCAAATTCACCGCGCCGCAGAATACGCTCCAGTCGGCCGCGGGACGAGTGATTTGGCAATTCGGCAATCAAATCACCCGGATCCGGTTCCTGGCCCGCCAGGCCCGGCTTTGTTGTTTCACTGCCGGTCATTGAACATTGCCCGGTGTCGTCGCGGCCGCATCCATGGCTCTGGCCTCCGCCGCCTGCGCGGTAACCCGCAACCAGGCCGACGTTTCGACAAGACTTTGGTCGACAGGGTTTTGAACGGCCATGATTGCACTGCCGCCGGCCATCCGGTTTGCCCCTTCAAATGCCTGCACCCAGACACAGGGCATGTCCGGCTCGACCTCGCAATTGCCGTTCTCCCGGACACCGCCACACGGACCGTTGCGCAGTTTCTTCGGGCAATTCATCGGACAGGACATCCCGGTCGATGACAGTATGCATTGCCCGCACATACGGCAGTCAAACAGAAGACCCTTGACCCGCCGCTCGACGAACTTCACCGGCCGTTCTGCACGCGCATAACCGATCGCCGACCAGATCGGGTGAAACTTGAGAAAGACATCGGCGAAGGCGGCATAGAGCCGCTCAAGAAAGCGGGCATGGCGCACCGACCACAACCGGATTGTATATGCTGCCCGACGCCGGCCCGTAACGCTGACACCCGCCGGCCTATATCCGGATCCCGTCACGGCTCGCCGTCCCCGTCAACGTGTTGCGTCACCCTGTCACCGGACCATCCATCGTTCGCGATGAGCGAGTTGAGTTTTTCGCCGGTATAGCTGCGATCCAGAAAGGCCAGGCAGGTATCCGCCTCCGCCTCCAGGTCATCGCCGCAGGCCTCCGGATCGCCGCGCCGCCATTCGGCAAGATAGCTGTCGGTGTCGGTGGCGCCGATCCGCATGGCGCAGCGATCGATTGCCTGGACGAACCGGTCCGGCAACGCCCGCTTGGCATTTTCCCGACCGGCGCGAACGATTATCTGCGCCGGGATATCGCGCCAGTAAACCACAATGCGTTGCGCCATGATTCCCAATCCAGCCTTCTGTCGCGGCGATAAAGGAAGCGACGAAATCTCCGATCGTTCAAGCACGACGCCTGCGGACCGGATTTGCGACGCACGGGTCGATACCTGATTAGTCGGAATCAATTTCGCAGGCAAAGCGTTTTGCACAGGAGCGACGGTCAACGCCGTTGCAAAACCGCCAGATCCCCGTGCGCGGCTCCTGGAAGGCAAGCCCGCATTGCCGCGCAAGCCGCCAACGCGCACCGTCAGGCATTTGCCGGTTGATTGTGCCTGCGCCTGATCAGCTCCTTTGCGGTTTCCACGGCAACCGCAGCGTCCCGGCAATAGGCATCCGCACCAATCGCCTTGCCGAATTCCTCGTTCAAAGGCGCGCCACCGACCATGACGATAAAGTCGTCCCGCAGCCCTTTTTCGACCAGCGTGTCGATGACAACCTTCATGTAGGGCATGGTGGTAGTAAGCAACGCCGACATCCCGATGATATCCGGCTTGTGTTCCTCGATCGCCGCCAGATAGTTCTCAACCGGATTGTTTATGCCGATATTGATAACCTCAAATCCGGCGCCTTCCATCATCATCGCGACCAGGTTTTTGCCGATATCGTGGATGTCGCCCTTGACCGTGCCTATCACCATCGTCCCGATTTTCGGCGCGCCGGTTTCGGCGAGCAGCGGCCTCAGGATCGCCATCCCGGACTTCATTGCATTCGCCGACAGAAGCACTTCGGGCACGAACAGGATTCCGTCGCGGAAGTCTTCGCCAACGATCCGCATGCCTTCGACGAGTGCCTTCGTCAACACGTCGTAAGGCGCCCAACCCCGCTCCAGGAGGATATTGGTACCTTCCTCGACCTCTTCCTTGAGGCCGTCATAAAGGTCGTCCATCATCTGGGCGACAAGGTCGTCATCATTCAGTTGTGACAGAACAATGTCATCGGCATCGGACATTTCGCACCTCCAGGACAGCACCCCCAATCGGGAACGGGATGCCGGCGGACAACGCAACGTTTCTGCCCCCAATATACGGGTCGGGACCCTTTGAAAACCGCACTTGTTTGCGACGTTCCGACGATCTGTGTGCGACGGCAGTCGGAAAATACCGGAAATTCGGGAGATCTGGATCGGGTGCCCGGCGCATTGTGCCGCATTCCGATTAAACCCTGGCGCACCGGAGATGATACGCACTTGCAATCCGCCCTATTCGTCAGCAGCATTTGGATGATTTGTGCCGCGACCGGCAAAGCCGGCGCAATGATCGGATGAAAAATGGTGCCAAACGAAGATGTCGCCGCCAAGACCGGTGCTGGCCCATCGGACCGTCGTGGCCGCCGCGGCGGCGGTGCCGGGGCACGTCGTTCCAGCCGGCAGGCGGCCGGTCCGGAAACGCTCACCTATATTCAGCGCCAAATTCACCCCTACGAGGTACTGAACGAAGAGGGTCTGGAACGCATCGAGGCCAACACCGACCGGATCCTCGAAGAGATCGGGATTGAATTTCGCGAGGATGAGGAGGCATTGGCGCTGTGGAAGGAGGCCGGGGCCGATGTCGCCGGAGAGCGGGTTCATTTTCCCGCGGGGCTTTGCCGATCTTTGATCGCAAGTGCACCGCCTAAGTTCACGCAACACGCCCGCAACCCGGCAAGGTCGGTCCAGATCGGCGGCAAGGCAACTGTTTTTGCACCGGTCTACGGACCGCCATTCGTCCGCGGCCTGGGTGGCGGTCGGCGCTATGGAACGATCGAGGATTTCCGGAATTTCGTGAAACTCGCCTATATGGCTCCGGCAATGCACCATTCCGGGGGGACGGTGTGCGAGCCGGTCGACATCCCGGTATCGAAACGCCACCTGGACATGGTCTACAGCCATATCAGCCTGTCCGACAAACCGTTCATGGGGTCCGTGACGCATCCATTGCGGGCCCAGGACAGCCTGGACATGGCCAGGATCGCGTTTGGCGAATCGTTCGTTGAGGAAAACTGCGTACTGATCAACCTGATCAACGCCAACTCGCCGATGGTTTTCGACGCCACCATGCTGGGCTCGTTGAAGGTCTATGCGCGGGCCGGCCAGGCAACCATCATATCCCCGTTCATTTTGGCCGGCGCCATGTCGCCGGTTACACTAGCCGGAACACTGTCCCAGATTCTGGCAGAAGTTCTGGCCGGCACGGCATTCGCCCAGCTTTGCCGGCCCGGTGCGCCGGTCGTGTTCGGAACATTTGCGTCTTCGATTTCGATGCAATCGGGGGCGCCCACCTTCGGCACGCCGGAACCGGCGCTCGTCCTGTACGGGGCGGCGCAACTGGCACGCCGGCTCAACATTCCGTTCCGCTCCGGTGGCTCCCTGTGTGCTTCCAAGGTCCCGGATGCCCAGGCTGCCTACGAGAGCGCCGCCACCTTGGTGCCGACCGTCATGGCCGGGACAAACTTCGTTTTGCACTCAGCCGGGTGGCTGGAAGGGGGGTTGGTTGCTTCCTACGAGAAATTCGTCATGGATTGCGACCAACTCGCCATGATGCAGCGCTTCAGCGCCGGTATCGACATTTCCGACAATGGTCTGGCGCTGGACGCCATTCGGGAAGTGGGACCGGGAAACCACTATCTCGGCTGTGCGCACACACAGGCGAATTTTCAAACGGCGTTTTATCGCTCGCCACTTGCCGACAACAACTCCTTCGAGCAATGGCAGGCGGAGGGCGAGGAACCGATCGAGCGGCGGGCTGCGAAGCTATGCCAGAAATGGCTGGACGATTATCAGGCACCCGTGCTCGATCCCGCCGTCGACGAGGCGCTTTGCGAATTTATGGCGCACAAGAAGCAGCAATTGCCCGACAGTGAGATATAGCGGGCAGGGACCCCGATAGTGTCCCGGCGGATCCGAACGACCGTATCCGATCGGCCGTTGCGTCGGGCTGGCGGCAAGGAGGCGGCTTCGGTCCGCCGTAAACTTGGCTTCGCAGGAATTGAAATTATTCGGCCTGAACTCGGCCTGCCGGTCGAACGCGCGAAAGGAGCTGGAGGCAGCCCGGCCGGTGCTCAGGCGCGCCGCCGGCGATTTCGTCGTGCCCGACCACGATCATTTGCCACAGGCGGCGCAACCAGCTCTCCCAAAACCGCTTCAATCCGTGCCCGGTCCGGACGTGCGCCGGCCTGGTGATTGTCAATCGCCGCCCGCATTGCCGCCACATGTTCATCCGATGTGCCACAGCAGCCGCCGATAATCCGGATGCCGCAATCGATGGCCAGTCGTGCATAGTTGGCCATCAATTCCGGCGTGCCGGTATAATGGACATGATCGCCATGAACCTGCGGAATACCGCAATTTGCCTTGGCGACCAGAAAAGGTGCCGGTTGTTCCGGCCCCGCGGCTTCGGCCATCGCAAGCATGGACACCAAAAGGTCCGATGCGCCGACACCGCAATTGCCGCCATAGGCGGCGGGCGGCTGGTCCAGATCATCGAACACATGCCCCATCCCGGCTGGATCAAGGCCCATCATGGTCTTGCCGGCGGTATCGAAGCTGGCTGTCGCCACATAGGGCATGCCTGCCGCCAAGGTTGCCTTGGCCGCAGCACGGATTTCGTCCGGCGCCGACATGGTCTCGATCCAGCATACATCCGCACCGCCGTCCTTCAGGCCGCGGGCCTGTTCGGCGAAGGCGTCGAAGGCGCTGTCATGCGTCAGCACACCAAGCGGCTCAAACAGCTCACCAAGCGGCCCCATCGAGCCGGCGACAACAATTGGCCGGCCCGCCCGTGCCGCGATTTCACCGGCCAGTTCCGCGGCCCTGCGGTTTAAGTCGAAAACCCGCGATTCGGCCCCGTGCAACTTCAACCGGTCGCGGTTTGCGCCAAAGCTGTTGGTCAGGATGATATCGGAGCCGGCATCGACGAATCCCCGATGCAGGCGCCGCACATTTTCCGGCGCCGATTCATTCCAGAACTCAGGCGGATCGCCGGCCTGGAGACCCATATTGAAATAGGCCGTCCCGGTCGCCCCGTCAGCGAGCAGAACACCCTTTTCGGCCAGAAGCTGCGCAAGATCGGTCATGAATATCGCGTATGTCGGTGCGGATCGAAGTCGTAGACCACGATTTCACCGGCATCGCAAGCAGCTCACCGCCACGTTCATTCCCGGAAATGGGGTGTTCGGATGGCGGCCCGATCTGGTGCCTATGAAATAATTCCCGATCAAAGATTTTACACAACATATGCGGATAATCGGAGCAAACGTTCATCAAATCTGCAAACTCTCGCACTGGTTTGCACGAAATTTCGCAAGCAAAATGAAGGTGTTGGGGTGAGGGTGTCGGAGGGGCTGATTTGAAGAAAGCTATGGAGTGGCCGACGCTGGCGCTGATTATCGCGTGCACGGCCACCTGGGCAGTGCTGGTCTATTTGGCCGGAGATCTGCCCTATTGGGTGAGCTTGCCGGCACTGGCGGTGACGACGGCATTTCATTCCTCGCTGCAGCACGAAGTCCTGCACGGCCATCCGAGCGGTTCGGCACGGTTGAACGAGCTGCTCGTCTTTCCAGCGCTGGGTCTGGTGTTTCCCTATCGGCGATTTCGCGCCCTGCATTTGCGGCACCACAACGACGACACCCTGACCGATCCCTACGACGATCCGGAGAGCTTCTATCTGGCGATGGCCGATTGGCAGGTCTTGCCAAAACCTCTTAAAGCATTGATGACACTCAACAATACGCTCACTGGCCGACTCCTCTTCGGACCGCCCATTCTGACAATTGGTTTTCTGGGTGCGGAATTGCGCGCAATCTTCGCCGGTGACCGCAAGGTCATCGGCGCATGGCTCCTGCACATTCCGGCAGTCGCCCTCGTGGTGGGTGCGCTCGCGGCCGCCGGTTTCCCCCTCTGGCTCTATTGTGTTGGCGTCGCCTGGCCGGCCATGTCTTTGATATTGCTGCGGACTTTTGCTGAACATCAGGCCAGCGAGCATCCCGGCGCTCGCACCGCGATTATCGAATCGGGGCGGTTCTTTTCGCTGCTGTTCCTCAACAACAACCTCCACTACATCCACCATGCCCACCCCCGCGCGCCCTGGTACGCATTGCCGGGCCTCTACCGCGAACGCCGGGCCGCCTGGCTCCGGGCCAACGACGGCTACGGTTACGCCGGGTATGGCGATGTCGCTGTCCGTTACCTGCTTCGGATCAAGAATCCGGTCCCGCATCCTTATTTGCGGCGATCGGCCGATCGGCGTTAACGCCTTGTCATGACGTCTGAATCCGGCCGAAAGCGCGGCCTTCAACCGGCGCTGGCTTCGCTGCCGATGTACGACTGGCCGCAAGTGAGGGCGGCAACCGACCGGCTCTGGACGGCAATCGGCACCCGCCTCCGTCAGGCCGGGCTGGCCGCACCCGACAATCTTTGCCGGACCGCGGATGTCGAGGCTGCCTGGCGCGATCCGCGGCTTCTTCTGTCGCAGACATGCGGCTACCCGCTGGTCACCCGCCTCGCCGGCCGGGTGCACTATCTCGCAACACCCCACTATGACGCACCGGGTTGTGACGGGCCGAATTATTGCAGCATTATCATAAGCTTAAAGGGTGCCGGAAAGGGCCTCGCGGATTTTTCCGGCAAGCGGATCGGGATTAACGCCGATGACAGTCTGTCCGGCTGCGTGGCGCTGAAAGCCGCAATCGCCGAAGCCGGTTTTCGCCCCGAATCCTTCGGCGACTGGGAGCGAACCGGCAGCCATCGCATTTCGCTGGAAGCGGTTGCCAGTGGAGATATCGACCTTGCCGCCATCGATGCGGTGGCATTCGCGATTGCCACCGATCATCTGCCGCATCTCATTGAAAAGGTTCAAATAATCGGCAAAACACCGCCGCTCCCCGGCCTGCCCCTGATCACCGGCATCGCGGCTGGCGACAAGGCCGCGGCAATTCGCGAAACATTGTCTGCCGTTGTCGCGGATCCCGGCCTTTCTTCCGTCCGGACGGCACTGCATCTGTCCGGGTTGTCTGTCCTGCCAGCCGGCGCCTACCACACGGTTTTGCAGACGGCGCGGCGCGCCGGCATCTGACATCCGCGGCCGCTCCGATCTCCCGCGCCGGCCCCAGTGTCGGCCCCAGTGTCGGCCCCAGTGTCGGCCCCTGTTTCAGCTCGTGCCAGGGGTCGGCACCGATATGTTCCGGCCATTGTGCCGGGCGAACCGGGCACACCGTCCTTGAACCCATCCCAGACCGGCCTCGCGCACCGGCCGCACCGGTCATGGCCACAATCTGTCGTCGTCGGGATAGGATGACAGGCATTCCGGTCCCGTCTCGGTGATCAGCACTTGCTCTTCCAGCTTCACCCCCTCGTGTCCGCCATGGCGACCGCAATAGCTTTCCACGCACACCACCATCCCCGCCTCCAGTACGCCGTCATAGCCTGACCCCTCCCAATCCTCCGGATAGGGAATGGAAGGATATTCGTCGCACAGGCCGACACCGTGCAGCAGGCACGAATAACGGTTGGCGAGGCAATCGGCCGGCAGGCTGGCCGCGGTGTCGGCAAGTTCGCGAAAGGTCGCGCCCGGTTTCAGGATGTCCGTGTTCAGCGCGATCTGTTCGCGCGCCATCGCGTAGAGCGCGCGCTGGTCGTTTGTCGCCGCGCCGTCGCCGGTCAGCCATGTCCGCGAAATGTCGCAGCAGGCGCCATAAGGTCCAATCAGGTCGGTGTCGAAAGCGACAAGGTCGCCGGCCTCGATCACCCGTGCGGCGCATTCCTGGAACCAGGGATTGGTCCGCGGCCCCGACGACAACAGCCGGGTTTCGATCCATTCTCCGCCCCGGCGGATATTTTCCGAATGCAGAATGGCCCACAGGTCGTTTTCGGTCATGCCCGGATCGAGCCGGGCGTGCATCACGCCCATCGCCGCCTCGCAGGCCGCGATCGCCCGACGCATGGCCGCCAGTTCATCGGCCGACTTGATCGCCCGGGCCAGTTCCATCACCTCTTCGCCATTGACGATCTCGATATTCGCCGCCGCCAGCTCGTGGGCGCCTTCCGGGTTGATCCTGTCGATGGCGATCCGCCGGTTTCCGCCGCCATGCGCCGTCACCAGCTCGGCAATCTCCGCCGCCCAGCGCCCGGCCTGTTCCGCCATCCGCGGACCCGCCTCGAAGTAAAACCAGGCAATGCCGTGGCGCACCTCGTCGATAACGTTGGAATGCCCCGACAGGTGCTCGCAATTGTGAAAATCCCAGAGCACGACCGGCCCTTCCGTGGCGACGAAAACATAGCGCACCGCATTGTGGGTACACCACAATTGCATGTTCGTGGCGTCGGTCGCATAGCGCACATTGAGGGGATCGTAGAGCACCGCGCCGGCAAGATCCCGGGCACGGAGTTGCTGGCGGATGCGCTCCAGCCGGTATAGCCGCATCCTGTCCATGTCGGGTGCCGGCAGATCGCGCTCTGTCCATTCCCGTTCCGCCAGCGCGCCAAAACCGATACGGTGTTGGGAAAGCGCACCGGCCTTGTCCCGGGCATAGGCCTCCAGGATGTCCCGGTCGGCCCCGGCGCCGGGATGGTCAGGAACGGTAAAGGGTGCGATCTTGCGCTGACGGGAGCGAAAAAGGGGGCTGTCCATGACTGTCCCTCCGGTGGGCATATGATTAGCGCACCCATGCCGCGGACACTTTTCTGCCGGCGACACGACAGGTCGCGTCCGATATCGAAACCGGGAACCCGAAGACAGGAGGCAGGCAATGGGCAAACGAAGTGGTTTGGGCCTGGCTGCCGGACTGGGCGTTCTGGTCGTGGCGATGGCGATTTTCTTCCAGGTCGCCGAAAATCGCCGCGAGGCGCATGTCGGCAAGATCGCAATTTCCGGCGGCGGATTTCTCTACAACTACCGGATCGGCGAGATCCGCTACGGCCTGAGCATCCATGTGGTCCGTCCCGTGCCCATTGGCACCCGGCTCCAGGTGGCATTTGAAAATCCCGCCGGCGGCGATCCGATCATGGTCACCAAGTCGCTGGGCACCGATACAAATCGCGTGCCGGTGGAGAGCCCGGCGATCACCGGGCTGGAAAACGGACGCGAATACAAGGTGATCGTCCGGCTGCGTGACCGCGACACTGACGCGCTGATGGAAACCCATGAGGCGAGCTACCGGGTGAGCGTCGATCCCGACCTGGTGCCCGACGCGCCGTTGACGGTCGGCCCCGGATACCACCGCAATCCCGGCGCGGAAGGTGAAGACAGGGGCGCCGAAGGCGCGGGAAACGACTAACCCGACAGGAAAAACCCCGGGGCGGGGCCCCGGGGCGGATTGGCAAATACCGGCTTTGTTCGGGGTCCGCCGATCAGCCGTAGCGATACGGCCGGCCGGCCTTGGTCATGTCGGCATTGTACTTCTTGAAGATGTTGACGACCTTGGCCTTGACCTCCGATTCGGAGGCGATCTCTTCCCAGAATTTGACCGCCGCGGCCTCCACCTGCGCCCATTCATTGTCGGGGATGGACGTCAGTTCAAGCTTCGTGCCGTTGACGCGCAGATCGGCTTCGCCGCCCCAATACCACCACTGCCGGTAATAGTGGCTCTGGTCGAAGCAGACCTGCATCAGGTTCCGCAACCGTTCCGGCACCTCGTTCCAGCGCTCCATGTTGGCGAAGAAGTGGCCGATCCACGCGCCGGATATGTTGTTGGTGAGGAAGTAGTTGGTCACCTCCGCCCAACCGACCGTGTAGTCCTCCGTGATGCCGGACCACGCCACCCCGTCCAGTTCGCCGGTTTGGACGGCGACTTCGATATCGGCCCATGGCAGCGTGACGGGCACGACACCGAACTGCGACAGAAAACGGCCGGCGGTCGGGAAGGTGAACACCCGCAGGCCCTTCAGGTCGGCCAGGCTGCGCACCGGATCCTTGGTGGCGAAATGGCACGGATCCCACGACCCGGCCGAGATGTGCTTGACGCCGACCTTGGCGTATTCCTCCTCCCATATCGCCTTCAGGCCGTATTGGTTGAACAGCACCGGCACATCGAGCGAGTATCGCGAGCCGAACGGGAAATAGCCGCCGAACACGGTAACTTCCGTCGGCGAAGCCATGGAATCGTCATCGGACTGCACGGCATCGATCGTGCCGCGCTGCATGGCCTGGAACAGTTCCGCCGTCGGGACGAGCTGGTCGCCGAGGAACAGTTCGATCTGCATCTCGTCGCCGGCGATCTTGTTGAACATGTCGATGGCCGGTTTGACCACGTGATCGGAAAGCGGCGTTCCGGCGTAGGTCTGCAGCCGCCATTTTATGGTCGACTGGGCGATCGCCGGCGTCGCCAGCGTTGCCGCTGCCGGTGCCAGCGCCGCAGTCTTCAGGAGCTTGCGTCTTGTCGTCATTGTCTTTCCTCTCCTTTTGATTGGCCGCTCCGCTTGGGGCGTTCCTTGAATTATTTATTATAGACATAATCCGGGAGCCACAGGGCGATTTCCGGGAATGCCATGACGATGGCCAGCGCGACGATCATCACACCGACAAAGGGGATGATGGAGCGGTAGATGTCGCCCAGCGAGATTACCGGCGGCGCCATCGCCCGCATCAGGAAGAGGTTGTATCCGAACGGCGGCGTCATGTAGGCGATCTGCGTCGTGATCGTATAGAGCACGCCGTACCAGATCAGGTCGAATCCCAGCGCACCCACCAGCGGCACATAGAGCGGCGCCACGATAACCAGCATCGCGGTGTCGTCCAGAAACGTTCCCATGATGATGAAACTCAGTTGCATGAGAATCAGGATCGTCCACGGGCTTAGGCCAAGCTGCTCGGTGAACAGGTTTTCGATGGCGCGAACCGCGCCCAGACCATCGAACACCGAGCCGAAGGCCAGCGCAGCCAGGATGATCCACATGAACATGCACGATATGCCCAGGGTCTGGCGCACCGACGTCTCGAAGACCTCGCGCGTCATGCGGCCCTTGACGATGGCCGCCAGGAAGGCGGCCATGGCGCCGATGGCGGAGCTTTCCACCAGGCTTGTCCAGCCGTTGACGAAGGGCACCATCATCGAAAAGAAGATGATCAGCGGCAGCAGGCCGGCGCGCAACAGGCGCAGCTTCTCCGACCGGCTTATCGCCTCCCGCTCTTCCGACGGCAGCACCGGGCCGAGCATCGGATTGATGCGGCAACGGATCGCAATATAGATCACGAACAGCGCCGCCATCATCAGGCCGGGAAAGACGCCGGCAAGCCACAACTGACCCACCGGCTGGCGGGCGATCATGGCATAGAGCACCAGCACCACCGACGGCGGCACCAGTATGCCCAGTGACGAGCCGGCCTGGATGACGCCTGTCACCATCCGCTTGTCGTAGCCGCGGCGCAGAAGCTCCGGCAACGCGATTGTCGCGCCGATGGCCATGCCGGCGACGGACAGCCCGTTCATCGCCGAGATCAGCACCATCAGCCCGATTGTACCGATCGCGAGCCCGCCGGAGAGGCCGCCCATCCAGACATGGAACATCCGGTAAAGGTCGTCGGCGATGCGCGATTCCGACAGCACATAGCCCATGAAGATGAACATCGGCAGGGTGAGCAGGGGATACCATGTCATCAGCTTCATGGCGGCGGAGAAGCCGAGATCGTATCCGCCCCGCTCGCCCCACAGGAGAAGCGCCGCGACAACGGCGACAAAGCCGATCGCGCCGAACACGCGCTGTCCCGTCATGAGCATCAGCATCATGGTGGAGAACATCAGGATGGCGATCAGTTCGTAGGACATTACGCCGTTCCGCCGATATCCGCGCCGCGCAGCCGGGCGATGTCCTTGAACAGTTCGGCGACCGCCTGCAGCAGCATCAGGAAGATGCCGAGGACCATCAGCACCTTGATCGGCCACAGATAGGGTCGCCAGGCGGTCGGACTGCGCTCCAGCCTGCCGATCGTTGTCGCATCCTCGCCGCTGTTGCCGGCGATATAGGTGCCAAACAGCTCCTTGAAGAAAGCGATCGGCTCCGAGCCGAAATATCCGAGCGAATAGGCCGTCGAGCCGATACCGCCATAAAGCAGCACGGCCAGATAGAAGATCAGGAACAGGACGGTGAGCGAATCG
Organism: Afifellaceae bacterium; assembly: GCA_965216515.1. GTDB lineage: Bacteria > Pseudomonadota > Alphaproteobacteria > Rhizobiales > Afifellaceae > CAXMRP01. The sequence continues at coordinate 695,606 of OZ244173.1, forward strand.
AACCAGGCCTTCCGGCGGGCCGACCAGCCGCCATAAAACAGGTCCATGCGGACATTGGAGCCGAGCTGGATGGAGTAGGGCCCGCCGAGCATGTAGTAGGCGACCATCGCGAACTGCGCCATTTCCAGCGTCCACAGCGATGGCAGAAAGAAGGTTTTGGAGATCGACGACCACAACAGGATGCCGACCATGGCGAAGATGCCGTACATGACGATGCGGCCGATCAGCCAGTTGAACCGCTCAACCCACCGCACATACCAGACAATCAGGCGAGGCATTGCGGACCCCCGCGCGCCGGCCCGCCGCGCCGGCTCCCATCGCGGCCACCAGCGCGGCCGCCGCGCCCGTCAAGGCTCCTCGCCGCCTGTCGGGCGGACAGGATGCCGGAAACAGGGCGGGGCGTCATGGGCCGGTTTGGGGCAGGGGCGTTCAAGAATTCGTCCGTCTGTCGTTGTCCGGCCGGCCTCCCGGGCCTCACGCCCCAACCCGCCCGGCGGAAGGTTACGCATCTTGGACCTGTCGAGGCAAGGCCCGATCGCCGCGCCGCACGAACCGTTGCCCGCTTATTCCGGCTGGCCTGCCAGGCGCTCCCGGTACCAGGCATACAGGCCGGCCGCCACGATGATCGCCGCGCCGATCAGCGCGCGCGGTCCGGGCAGTTCGTTGAAAAGCACGATGCCGTAGAATATCGCCCACACCAGGAGCGTATAGATGAACGGCGCCAACAGCGAGGCGGAGGCGTGCCGGAATGCGAAAATGATCAGCGTATGGGCAACCCCGCCCAGCAATCCCATCGCCACCATCAGCCCCCAGGCCCGCCCGTCCGGCATGACCCAGACGAACGGCACCAGCACGCTGATCAGCGCCGAGCCGACAAGTGCGGTGTAAAACAGCGTCGACCAGGGCGCATCGCCGCGCACATGGCGCGTCAGCATCAGCCCGATTGCCCAGAAGAAAGCGGCCGCGAACGCAAACACGGCGCCCGGCTCCAGGACGCCGCCGGTCGGCCAGACCAGCACGATCATGCCGAAAAATCCGACGAACACCGCAACCCAGCGGTGCACGCCGACCCGTTCGCCCAGGAAGCGGGCGCTCAACGCCACCATCAGCAGCGGCCCGACGAAGGACACGGCGATGGCGTCGGCGAGCTTCATCATGCTGAACGCGAAGATTATGCAGGTTCCGGAAATCAACAGCGCCGCGCCGCGGGCGATCTGGGCACCTGGATTTTTGGTTTGCGCCATCGTCCGCAGCCGCCGCGGCCCGGCGATCACCATCAGCGGCAGGAGGTGAAAGACATAGCGTCCCCAGGTGACCTGGATACCCGAATAGTCTTCGGTCAGGATTTTGGAGATGGCGTCCATGGCGTTCAGCGCCGCCATGCCGAGAATCATCAGGACAATACCCAGGGCGCGGTTTTCGCCGCTGGCCGGCTGTGAGCGGGAAGGGGTCAAGCGGGCGCTTTCATTGTCGCTGGAAAGTCGGAACGAACGCCTCGCCTTCTGGCAGATTGCCGGCAGCCGCGCAATTGCCCGGTCGCCCCGACCGGACGCCGCGACCGGACGCCGCGACCGCCGGTTGCCACCGATCGGCGCGGGGTATCGGCCATATGGCGGCGCCTTGGCCGTGCCGGCGCGGCCTTTCCCGGCAAACGGAGCTGCGCTATGGTGTTTTCGGCGGATTTGACAAACGAACGTACGAAGCGATGGAGGCCGATCCGAGGACGGGAGGCGGCCAGATGCTGCGCATATCCAAGACGATACTGATCTCCTTTGCCCTGGCATCCGGTTTTGGCGCCGGTGCCGCCGACACCGCGCGCGCCACCAACGCCGCGACGCTGATCGCAACCGATCTCCAGGCCGGGCCCGGCAAGGATTTCACCCGGATCGACCGGCTGCCGGCCGGCACCGCGCTGGTCAATCACGGCTGCGTCGACAAGATGAAATGGTGCCGGATCCGTGCCGGAGGCCTGCGCGGCTGGGTGGCCGGCGGTGACCTGGTGCGGCAGACGGCGCCCGGCGCATCCCTGTACGCCAGCTATCCGCGCCCGACCGCTGGCGATATGGCCGGTGATGGGGCAGGCGAATTTGACGAAGTGGAGGCGCTGGATGACCGCCGGCTGCTCTACGATCCGCCGCGCCGCCGCCACGCCAAACACAAACGCGGCAAACACGGCAAATATCGCCGTCACCCCAGGGATACGTTCTGGACAACGAAAAAGCGCCGCTTTTTCGTCAAGACCCGGCGGCAATTCTGGACAAACGTCGAATTTCATGGCGGCAAGAAGATCCACCGCCACAAGAAAAACGCCAAAAAGCGGCTCCGGGCCAGAAAGATCCGGATGAAGACATCCTACACCAAGTCCGGGTTCGGATTGCTTATCCGCTGATCACGGCCATCGACCGAAGCGCCGCGGCGGTTTCGGTCACGGGCAGATCTTGGGACTGTCGGGCTTTTCCGCCTCGACCTGGTAGGATTTGTGGTTGTTGTTGTAGTCGATCGCCTCGAATGTCGCGGCGAAGGCAGCATCGCCGCTGGCCGGCTGGTTCAGGCTCTCCACTTGCAGCCGGATCCCGACCAGCGTCCGCACACGACCTGCCGATGGCGGCTGCAAATCGATGAAGATATTGTTGGATTCAATATCCGTGGTCGCTTCCGGCGGCGACAGACCCGTATCGATCGATTGCGCCAGGATGCGTCCGCCCAGCGTACGGATATTGACGGCCCGGACACCGCCGGGATCGCGCATCTGAACCCAGAACTGCGCCGGCTGTTCGGAAAACTTCACACAGCCGGCAAACTCCGCCGCCGGACCGGGGGTCGGCGTGGTGTCGGAGGCAAAGGAAGGCGTGCCTTCACCGTTTTCGGCATAAACCGTGATTCTCGGCGCCGCTGAATCGTTCTCCGGCGGTCCGGACGCCGTCGTCGTGCAGGCGGCAAGCGCGCAGGCAGCGGCAACAATCGGTACGATGCGCAAACAAACGGCGGGAAGGATCATGGCCTGTCGGTCCAATAGTATCGCGGAATCGGGAGGTTCTACCCGGCAACCGCCGGCAGGGGAAGACCGCGGCTGACGGCATCCTTTATCTGCCCGGCCAGCCGCCGCCGCCGAACGGCCGGCATGGCGCAGAACCAGGTGGAATTCGCCACAGACCGGTCCAACCCGGCTTCCGCCGTTTTGCGTATCGGCAACCCCTTCAGGGCCGCATTTCCACGTTTGCGCACGCCATTACCACGAACGCCACCACGCTGGTTGCAACGCTTGTCGGCGATTTTCAGCCTGCGGCCGGCAGGTCGCCAGCCAAGCGATGGAGATGAACATGACAGAACGGATCCCGCACCGGATAACCGGATTCCGCGAATCGAACTTCTGGCGGGCAGCTTCGGCGGCCGCGCCGGGCGCATTGCGGCCCGCGCAACAGGCGTTCCGGACCGCAAGGGCCCGCCGAAATCTCGGCGCATTGCCCGATCACCTGTTGAAAGACATGGGCATCGGCCGCTCCGAGATCGACCATGTTGTCGCCCAAGGCATGGGTGAAGCCGGCCGCCGGACCCATGTCGACACCCCCTTCAGGCGATAGCCGGACGCTGGACGCAACCACCGCCCTGAACACCCGCCCAAAACCAGCCAATCCGGGCGTCGACGGTCCGAACGCCGTTGTCCCGGCTGCGTTCTGCCGAACTTCGCCCCGAAAGCGGCGCGCGCATCAACTGCGGTATTGATCGCGCGCCGCATCTGGCCCACGCTCCCGTGCGCAGCGACCAGGGAGCACAAAAATGTCCGAACGTTCCGGATTCACCCGCCGCGCAGACCTGCCGGAGGAACAGCTGAACGACAAGATCACCCGGCGGCTCGTCGCCGGCGACAAGGCCATGATCGTCTGGTGGACAATGAAGGCCGGCGCCCACGTCGCCGCCCACAGCCACGACCACGAGCAGATCGCCTGTATGGCGACCGGACGGATGGAATTCCGCCTTGGCGATGAGCGCCGCACCTGCGGGCCTGGCGATATCGTGGTCATCCCCGCCGGCGTCGAGCATGAAGCCTTTTTTCCCGAGGACACGGAAGTCGCCGACGTCTTCGCGCCGCCGCGCGCTGACTTCCTTGCCGGTGGCACGCCCGCCTACGTGGCGAAAAAATGACGGCTGCGGCTGACACCGGCCTGTCATCGGCCTCCGGCGCGTCTCAGTTCCCCACCTTGGCCAGCACATCGGCCTTCAGAAACCGCTCGATGAACATCATGAAGCCGACCGAGGGCACAAGCAGCAGCAGGGATGTGATGGAGGCGATCTGGTAGTTGCCCTCCATACTGGCGTTGAACAGCAGCAGGGGCATCGTCGTCACGTCCGGCACGCCGACGAAGAAGGTTCCGGTAAACTCGTCCAGCGAGATCAGGAACACGAAAATCGCGCTCGCCATGATGCCGGGCAGGGCAAGCGGCAGCGTGATCGTCAGGAAGGTGCGAAATCCCGATGCCCCGATGTTGCGGGCCGCATCCTCCAGTTCACGGTCCACGGCGGCAAAGGCCGCGGTCGTGATCCACACCGCAAACACCAGCCCCTGGACGGTATGGACGAGGATAACCCCGGCGAACGTGCCGGCCAGTCCCAGACCGTAGAAGATCCGCGCCACGTTGATATAGACCGCGACACTGGGAAATGCCTGCGGCAACAGAAACGCCAGCAGGATGAGGCTTCGCCACGGCAGGTTCCGCCGCGCCAGCGCAAATCCCGCCGGAATGGCGATTGCCAGACTGACGATGACGGTGAAAATGGCGATGATGACGCTGTTGTAGAGCGACAGCATCGCGTTGCCGCGCGGCTTGAAGACCTGTTGCCAGAAACTGAAGCCCCATTCCAGCGGCAGCTTGTGCGGGAAGTACCAGACTTCCGCCACCGCCCACAGCAGCATGTTGGCGAGTGGCCCGAATATCGCGAAGGCAAACAGGCCGAGCACGATTCCGCGTCCGACCCAGGCGAATCCGGCAGTGCCGCGCCCCGAACTCACGGTGCACCGCCTTCGCGCACACCCTGGCGCAGATAGATCCAGGCGACCAGTCCCGTCATCAGGTAGGACACGAACCCCAGGGCATTGGCGACCCCGTAGTCGCCATAGGCGTTGATCCGGAAGGCCATATCGACGGTCAGCATGGTCGGCGTCTGGGCGTTGATCATGATCGGCACCGAGAGGACCGACATCATGACGACAAAGGACAGGATCAATCCGACTATGATCGTGTGACGAACCTGCGGCACGACGATTTCGACGAGAATACGAAGCCGGCCCGCCCCCAGATTGCGCGCCGATTCGATCATCGACCGGTCCAGCGACGCCATGGCGCCGGCCACCAGCAGGGCGACAAACGGCGTCTGTTTCCACACGAATGTGATGACGATGCCGCGCCAGTCCAGAAAGCTCTGCGTCTGCATCGGCTCCAGGAGGCCCGATCCGACGATGAGATTGTTCATGAGGCCGTTCTTGGCCAGAAACGTCCGCATCAGTTGGCCGGCGACGACAAACGGGATGAACAGCGGCCAGCGGTAGAGCCACTTCAATATGGCCACCGCGCGCGGATTTTCGCCCAATGTCAGATACCCGCCGATCGCAATCGCCAGCAGTCCGATGCACGCTGTGGACAACGAGACGATAACGACGGTGAACCGGATGTCGCCGGAATAGAACTCAAACGCCTTGACAAAATTGGCCACGGTCCAGCCGCCATCCTCGCCGGAAAACGCCGAAACCGCTGAAAACCCCAGCGGATAGATGAACAGCAGGCACACGGTCAAAAGCGCCGGCGCAACCAGCGCAAACGACCATATGCGCTCGTTCAGGGACTGCCGCGCACCATGCATTGTCGTCAGCGGCCGGCGGGCCGGCGCCGGCTCGGCACCAGCCCGCCCGCCTTCCCGGTTAGTTCTGGACCTGTTTTTCGTAGGCCTCCAGAATGTCATCGAAGAACGGCCCGATCGGGAACACCTTGCCCTTCATGGCCAGATCGTCGGGGCTCACGTCGGCGAACAGTTTTGCGAAATCCGCCGGTTCCAGCGAATCCTCGACATGTTCTGCGTCGATGCCCGGATACCAGTTGAAGTTCTTCACGATGCCTTCAGCCTGAACAGGCGGGCTGGTGGCCAGTTCGATGAACTTCTTGCCGAGGTCGGAATTGGCCGCCTTGGCCGGCACGATGTAGTACATCGGCTGCCCCGGCATCCCCGGTTCGATCAGCTTCAGCTTGATATTCGGCGCAACCCGGCCGTCGGCCTGCCATGTGTAGAACATGTCCACCCAGACCGGCCCCATGACGATTTCGCCGCGGTTCAGCATGTCCAGCGTTCCCGCATTGCCCGGCGTGAAGCTGACATGCTCGTTGAAGCCTTTGAGTTCGGCCAGCGCGTCGCCCCACTGATCCTTCAGCGACGGATCATACGGGCCGCCGCTCAGCACACCCTCCTGATCGGTATGGGCGTACATCCAGCCGACCACGAAACTCACGCCCGACATGCCCTGCTTGATGCCGTTGTAGCCGAACTGGCCGGGGTGGGCCTTCACCCATTCCTTCAACTCCGCGTAGGAGGACGGCGGGTCGCCGACGATATCGGGATTGTAGGCGATCGCCGTCTGGCTGTGGAACATCGGCATGACGTAGCCATCGACATCCACACCCAGCGCCATCTTCGCGGTATCGCGGGTGACCAGCTTGCCGGTCGCGATATCGCCCCGGTAGGAGGCCAGAAGGTCGGCTTCGCGCATTTCGCCGGCCATTTTCTGATGGACCACCGCGACATCGACATCCCATGATGCCGACCCGGCGCTTTTCTGTGCGTTCAGCTTCTCGAAGATCTTCTGCGAACCGGAATCGCCGGGACCCGTGCCGGCGGCGCGGACCTTCACACCGGGATTCTGCTTCTCGAACATCGGCCCGAGATAGTCGGTAATATAGTCGACCATGTTCTGCGAGCCGGCGGTCAGCACATTGATTTCCTGTCCATTGGCGGCGCCGCCGATCCCGAAGGCCAGGGCGAAGGCCGCCAGGGCGGTTGTGTAGCGAATTGATTTCATTGCTTCCTCCTTTGAATTATGACGGGTCGTGACGACCGCCCGTCGTTCACATGAAATTCTCATCCCGGCTGGCTCTCGCCGGGCGCATAGATGTGCAGCGCCTCTGCCGCCAGGCTGATGCCGACGGTATCTCCGGCCGACAGCCGCTTGGCGTCATCGACCAGAAAGCGCTGACCGCCGACATCGACCGTGTATCGAAACACACCGCCGGGATAGGATGTCTGGGTGATGGCGCCGAAGAGGACCAGGCTGTCCTGCGGTGTTTCGTCGACGGCCACGAGCCGGGCCGCTTCGCTGCGGAAATGCGCCGCGAGCCGGCCGTCGCCGGGCGCAGCGAGATGGACACCGGTTTCCTCGCCCCGGCGGGCGATTTTCAGCACCGCCGCCGCATTGTGGTCGGCCGCCGGCACCCGGATGGTGCCGTCGCTTCGCTGCGCCGTCAGTTCAACGATATTGTCCGCCCCCATGAACGCGGCCACGAATGCCGACCGCGGCCGGTTGTAGACATCTTCCGGCGTGCCGATCTGCGCCACGTCGCCCCTGTCGAGAATGACGATCCGGTCGGCCATGACCATGGCCTCTTCGCGGTCGTGGGTGACATGGATGGTGGTGATGTCCAGTTGCTTTTGAATTTCCTTGATTTCGTGGCGCACGCTTTGCCGAATGCGAGCATCGAGATTGGAGAGCGGTTCGTCGAGCAGCAGGATCTGCGGTTCGATTGCCAGCGCCCGGCCCAGCGCCACCCGCTGCCGCTGCCCGCCGGACAGCCGCGTGACGGGACGCTCGCCCAATCCCTCAAGGCCGAGCAGATCCATCATCGCGTCGACCCGCCGCTTGCGCTCCCCGCGCGGCACCCTTCGCAGACGCAATCCGTAGGCGATGTTCTGGGCCGCCGTCATGTGCGGCCACAGCGCATAGGACTGGAACACCAGCGCCATGTCGCGCTTGTCCGGTGCCGCATGGGTGACATCGCGGTCGGACACCAGAACCCGGCCCGACGCCACCGGAACGAAACCCGAAATCGCCCGCAGCAAGGTGGTCTTGCCGCAGCCCGAAGATCCCAACAGCGCGATAAACTCGCCAGCCGCGACATCGACGGAAATGCCGGTCAGCACCTCCACAGGGCCGTAGTTGGCCCGGACGTCTTCAATTGTCAGCGATTCGCCCGCCATGAATGTGTCCGGTCACTTGTTTCGCGAACCGGCGTTCGACCGCACCGGTACGGTTCGGCCTCAACCCGATTTTCGGCAGTATCCGCCAAACAATGTCGGCCCAAGTGCATTCCCCGTGTCTCAGCGTATCAACCCAGAAACCGCTGTCAATGCGATCCGGTGATCGCCGCAAGGGGCCGCCGCGGGCCGGGCGGCGGCCACCGGACCGGTCCGCCGGACGGTGCAGCCGGTCTGTCTTTGGCGCCGGTTCCATCGGCTGGTTTTGGCGTCCCGCGGATCCTGGCGTTCAATCCTGGCATTCGATCTTGCCTGCCGCGATTAGGTCTGCCATGCCGGGAAACCGGGAACCGCTGCGCGAGGTTTTGAAGATGCCCACCGGGATGCACATCCAGTTGACGGGCCGGCGGGGGGCCGCCCGACCGGCGATGCGGGACCCGGCATGACAATCGATCGTCTGCATGGCAGCGCCCGGGGCCGCTGCCGGGCCGTCGTCCACAACGGCATTGTCTATGCCGTCGCCACCGATCCGACCTCCGCGAAGGGGATCGGCGAACAGACCCGCCGGACGCTGGCGGAACTGGACCGTCATCTCGCCGATGCCGGAAGCGGCAAGCACCGCTTGCTTCAGGCCACGGTCTATCTCCGCGACATGTCCATGAAGGCGGACATGGACGCGGTTTGGTGTGAATGGATCGGCAAACCCGAAAACTGGCCGCAACGCGCCTGTGTCGGTGCTGACCTCGCCGGCGGCGATCTCGTTGAAATCGTCGTGACCGCCGCGTTGCCGTAGCCGCGCCGGGCCGCAACACCGGTGTCGGACGATGCCGGATTGCCGGACTTCACGCCCGGTCCTTTGCCATCCACCTGTCCCGCACGATTTCGCAAAGACGCGGGAACGTCCCGCCCGAAAACAACGACAGGAGATCGCGATAACTGCGCGATAGCCCCTCGCGCCGCCAGGCCAGATGCGCTCCATAGGCCGCGTCATTTCCGTCAAGATAAGCCAGATATGCGGCCAACTCCCGCGGTCCGGCGAAATCGGCGGCATCGATGTAGGATGACGGCCCGGGGGCAAAATCGGCGACATTGGCCGCGCCCCGGTAGACCGGCACCGTACCGGCCAGAAACGGGTCGAAGAACTTTTCCGTCACATAGTCGGGCGCGATGGAATTCTCAAACGCCAGACAGAACTTGTAAGCGGAAATGATGGATTGCTTGGTTTCGGAGCCACGGTCCTGGTCGCCGATCTCCCGGTTGTTGAGGAACTTGCCGTAGGAGTGGATATCCATGTGGCGCATCAGATCGGCGGCGTACCGGTTGCGTCCGCAGCGGTCGAGCTTTGCCGACTGGAAAAACGCGCACGGCGCCGCCGCCGTCTTGGCCGGAACCGGCGCCGACAGGGCCCTGTCAAACGCCTCTTCGCCGGGCAGGTAGGGGCACCATATCGTGGAGTCCCGGCGGTAGGAGATGGTGATGTCGAACCGCCGCATATAGTCCCGATCGGCCAATACCGGATAGTTGACATCGCTTTCCATCGACCAGGCAGCCCACAATTGGCCGGGCCGTTTCCGGATGCGTATGCGGCGGCGCAGGGACCGGCGGCGCAGAGAGGGGATGTGGAACACCACCGCCGCCGCGCGCGAAATCAGCCGCCTGTCATTTGTGAAACGGCACCCGGCGCACGAGGCGGCAAGCGCGCCCGTGTCGACCGGAGTTTTGAAAAAACTGTTGTAGAAGACGATGATCGGCCGGTCATCGCCGTCGCTGTCGATCCTGCGCCTGAAAAATCTCAATGGTTTGCCACACATGCGGTTCCCGGACGGACGCGGCGTAAACAAGCGTTCCCGCCATGACAAGGCGCATCCGCCAAAAGCCGGGCTCTGATGGCTCGCCGGCCGCATACCGGGAAACGGATTCCGGTCCGCCGCGTTTCCGTCCACGCCATGGACGTCATGTGGCCGGCCGGCCGATCACATTGCGGGCGGTCGCGATATCGACGAACCGCGCTTTCGTGCCGATAAAATTCTTCCCGCGTTCCCCCGCAAAGGCTTCATCGATGATTGCATGACAGCGTTCTGCCGGAATCCCGTAGTCGCTGAAGTGCGTCCCGACACCCAGTGCGTTGAGAGACGCCTCCAGCGCGTCGGCACCTGCCTCAAGATCCCCGCCGAACACCGCCTTCAGCGCCGCTTCACGGAAACCGCCGGTTCCGACGACGGATCGCAGGACAGTCGGCAGCGTGAAGGAACATGCAATGCCGTGCGGAACGTCCCAACCGAGCGTGATCGGATAGGACAGGTTGTGCGCGATCGCGGTTTTGGTGTTGGAGAAGGCCAGCCCGGCCAGCAGCGACGCTTCCGCCATCTGACTGCGAAGCTCCAGGTTTCCCGGATCCTTCAGGAGCCTTGGCAGCACGTTCAACACCAGTTTCGCGGCGGCGACGGCATGGCGGGCGGAGACCGGATTGGCGTTGAGATTCCACACGCTCTCCAGCGAATGCGACAATGCGTCCAGCCCGGTTGCGAGGGTCAGGTTGCCGGGTTTGCCCAGCATCAGGGCCGGATCGATCACAGCGGTTTGCGGATAAAGCGTGCGGCGCGCAAGGCTGTACTTCCTGCCCTCCGCCACATTCCAGACCGTCGCCCAGCAGGTCACCTCGCTGCCGGTGCCCGCCGTGGTCGGCACCGCGATGATCGGGATCGCCGACAGATCGCCGGCACCTTGCCCGGTTTCCAGAAACGTCGCCACTTTGCGGAAATCGCCGGTCCCCGCCGCAAATACCTTGGCGGAATCGATGACCGAGCCGCCGCCCAGCGCGACGATGACGTCCGGATTTCCAATGCCGCGATCAAATCGCGCACATTGCTCGGCCAGCCGCTCGGTGTCGGGGTTGGGCGCGACGTCGCTTATCGTCAGAACCGGCGCGCCGGCTTCCCCGGCCAGGCGCCGCGTCCATTCCTCAAACGGCGGATCGGGATAGGTCACCAGCGCATAGGACCGGCCGCCGATCAACCCGGGCAAGTGCTCAAAAGCACCGGGGCCAAACCGAATGTCGACGGGATTGTGATACGTCCACATGAAGACCTCTTGCAATCCGGGCTGCGATGATCCGGCCGGCTTACGCTACCGCAATGCTCGCCGCCTTCAAGAAAAAGCAACGCGCAATCGGCATTCGTTTCCGCGGTGCCGGGTATCGTCCGGACGACCGGCCTTTCCTCGGCCCGATCGGATTCAATGCCGCAATTCGCCGTGCCCGCAGTGTTCCGCATGCCCGCCGGACCGGCCGGCACAACCGGCACCGGCATGTATTGCAATCGGCATCGAAGTCCGGCGCCCCGCCCGTCACCCGCTCGGTTCTCCCCGGGTGCAACGAACGCTGTTGACAACGAATGGAACGTTCCAGTAGCAAGGATGGAACGTTCCAGACACTGGCGGCGCCGCACGGACCGGCCGCATTTTCTGGCGCCGATCATGGAGACGCGAAATGAGCAAGGTCGTGAGCGCCGCGCAGGCTGTCGCCCGTATTCCCGATGGGGCCGTTGTCACCGTGTCGTCCTCATCGGCGCTTGGTTGTCCGGACCTTGTGCTCAAGGCCATCGGCGCGCGCTTCGAAACCGAAGGGCGGCCGCGGGACCTGACGACGATTCATCCGATCGCGGCCGGCGACATGTACGGGGTCAAGGGGATCGACCATATCGCCAGGGACGGCCTGCTGTCGCGAATCCTGGGTGGCTCGTATCCGTCCGGCCCGTCGTCCAAGCCGATGCCCGAAATATGGAAGATGGTCGTTGAAAATCGTGTGGCCGCCTACAACGTGCCGTCCGGCATCCTGTTCGACATGAACCGCGAGGCGGCGGCCGGGCGCCCCGGCGTATTGACCAAGGTCGGTCTGGACACGTTCGTCGACCCTGTCCGCGAAGGGTGCGCGATGAACGACAGGGGTGCGCAGGAACCCATCGTCCGACGCACCGAATTTGCCGGCGACACATGGCTGCACTTTCCGAACATCATTCCGAACGTCGCCATCCTGCGGGCCACCACAGCCGACGAGTTCGGCAACCTGACCTGCGAGCACGAGGGGGCCAATCTCGGCGGACTTGAACAGGCGATTTGCGTCCGCAACCACGGCGGTTTCGTCATCGCCCAGGTCAGCCGGGTGACCAAACGCGGCTCGCTTCGGCCGCAGGATGTGCGCGTGCCGGGGCATCTGGTCGACCTGGTCGTCATCGATCCCGATCAGAAACAGACCTGCCAGACGCCATACGATCCGGCGATCTCCGGCCAGATCATGAGGCCCTGGGACAGTTTCGCGACGGTCGAGCACGGCGTGGAAAAGGTCATTGCCCGGCGCGCCGCAATGGAATTGAAACCCGGGATGACCGCCAATCTCGGATTTGGCATCAGTGCCCTGGTTCCGCGCATTCTGCTGGAGGAAGGCCACCCGGAGGCGGTGACCTGGGCAATCGAGCAGGGCGCTGTCGGCGGCATGCCGCTGATAGGCTTTGCCTTCGGCTGCGCCTCCAATGCCGATGCCTTCGTACCCTCGCCGCAGCAATTCACCTACTTCCAGGGCGGCGGTTTCGACATCTCCTTCCTGTCGTTCCTGGAGGCCGATGCGCAAGGCAACGTCAATGTCTCAAAGCTTGGCAAAAAGCCTTATCTGACCGCCGGCTGCGGCGGCTTTGTCGATATCACGGCGGGGGCAAGGAAAATCGTGTTCTCTGGCTGGTTCGAGGCCGGCGCGCAGGTCGAGCTCAAGGACGACGGCATTCACATCGCCGCGCCGGGCAAGTTCACCAAGATGGTCGAGGCGGTCGAACATGTGACTTTCTCCGGCGCCCGTGCCCGCGAACGCGGCCAGGAAGTCCTCTACATCACCGAGCGCGCCGTGATCCGGCTGACCGAAGACGGGCTGGTCGCCACCGAAATCATGCCGGGCATCGATCCGCAACGCGACATCGTCGCGCCGTCCGGCGGCCGGGTGAAGGTTGCCGGGGCCGCGGCCACCCTGCCGCTTTCGCTTCTGGCCGACGCGCCGATGGGGTGGGGCCAATGAGCGCCGTGCACCTGATCGTCAGCGACGCGATCGCCGAACTCAGGCTCGACAATCCGGCCAGGTTGAACGCGTTCACAGCTTCGATGCTGGCGCAATTGGAGGGGCATCTGGAAGCGATCGGGCGCGACCTGTCCGTTTCCGCCGTCATGGTCACCGCGGAAGGGACCCGCGCCTTCTGCGCCGGGGCCGACATCAACGGGTGGGGCAACCTGGGCCCGGCCGAATTCGCCCGGCATTGGGTGCGCGACGGGCACCGGATTTTCGACCGGCTGGCCCGGCTGTCCAAGCCGACGGTTGCCGTTTTGAACGGCCATGCCTTCGGCGGCGGTTTGGAGCTGGCGGCGGCCTGCGACATCCGGGTAATGGCGCCCCGCGCCGCGCTCGCTCTGCCTGAAACCGGGGTAGGCGTCGTGCCCGGCTGGTCGGGAACCCAGCGTCTGATACGCCTTCTGCCGGAACCCATGGTCAAGGAGATGGCGCTGTTCGGCCAACGTATCGGCGCCGAGCGCGCATTGGCCTGCGGGTTCGTTGCCGCCGTCGAGGAGGATCCGCGCGCCGCCGCCACCGCCCTCCTGGAACGGGCGACAAGGCTGTCACCACGGGCCGTGGAGATCGCCAAATCGATGATCCACGCTGGCCAGGGCGAAGACCGGGCCGCCATGGTCGATGCGCTGGGAAGCGCCGCCATCGCCGCCACCGACGACAGGCAGGAGGGCGTCGCCGCATTCCGCGAGAAACGCAAACCGGACTTTACGGGCCGCTGATCCATGAACGACCTTCGCATTCTCTCCCAACAGGCCACCGCCATGCCGGATAGCCCCTATCAGGCGCGGCATTTCATCGGCGGCGACTACGCCGACAGCGCCGACGGACGCAAATCCGACCGCATCTCGCCGTCCCACGGCATCCTAGTCAGCCAGGCGGCACAGGGGACGGAGCTGGAGACCGAAGCTGCAATCGGGGCGGCCCGCGACGCCTTCGACGATGGCCGCTGGAGCCGCCTTTCGGGCAAGGATCGCGCAACCGTCCTGAACCGGGTTGCCGACCTCATCGCGCAAAATGCGGAACGGCTCGCCGTTATCGAAACACTGGAGAGCGGCAAGCCGATCGCGCAGGCCCGCAGCGAATGCGGCGGCGCGGCGGATCTGTGGCGTTACGCCGCCGCGCTCGCCCGCACCAGCCATGGCGACAGCCACAACACCCTTGGCGATGACATTCTCGGCGTGGTCATCAAGGAGCCGGTCGGCGTCGTATCCATCATCACGCCGTGGAATTTCCCGTTCTGGATCCTCAGCCAGAAACTGCCGTTCGCCCTGGCCGCCGGCTGCACCTGCGTGGTCAAGCCATCGGAGGTTACGCCCTCGACCACCGCGATGCTCGCCGAATTCCTTGTCGAGGCCGGCCTGCCCGCCGGCGCCTGCAATATCGTCCTCGGTTTCGGCAATCCCGTCGGCAGCCTCATGACCAGCCATGAAGATGTGGACATGGTGTCGTTTACCGGCTCCACCGCGGTCGGCAAGATGATCACCAGGACCGCCGGCGACACGTTGAAGAAGGTGGCGTTGGAGCTTGGCGGGAAGAATCCGCAGGTGATTTTCCCCGATGCCGATCTGGAAAGCGCCGCCGATGCAGTCACCTTTGGCGTCTATTTCAACGTCGGCCAGTGCTGCAACTCGTCCAGCCGCATCATCGTGCACGAGGATATCGCCGACGACTTCGTAGGTCGTGTGGTGGAGCTGTCGCGTCGCGTCACCTTCGGAAACCCGATGAACCCTGACACACAGGTCGGCGCCATCGTGACCGCCGAGCACCGCGACAAGATCGATACCTGCGTTCAATCCGCCCGCCAGGCCGGAGCCGAAATCTGTCTCGGCGGCGGCGGCCTGACGGTGCCCGGGCTGGGCGATCAGTTCTACCAGCCCACGATCATACGCGGCGTGACGCCGGACATGGCCATAGCGCGTGAAGAGGTGTTCGGCCCGGTCCTTGCGGTTCTGACATTCCGTACGCTGAACGAGGCCATTTCATTGGCCAATGACGCAGATTACGGCCTGTCTGCGGGCGTATGGAGCGAGAACATCCACACCTGTCTGGAATTCTGCCGCCGCGCGCAGGCCGGCACGGTCTGGACCAACACCTGGATGGACGGTTTCCCGGAACTCGCCTTTGGCGGAATGAAACAGTCCGGCCAGGGCCGCGAAATCGGCCAATACGGCTTTGACGAGTTCCTCGAGGTCAAGTCGCTGGTGATGCGGGTGGGTCGCACGCGCCAGCCCTGGGTGAAGACCCTGACGCCATGAGCGGCAACACACCCGCGCCGACCGGCGACGCCGTTGAACGCCGCCAGGCCGCGGGTCGCCATCGGCGCCGGGCGCAATGACGTCGGTCAACTGGTATTGCAGGGGAGCCTGATATGTCCAACGGCTACGATTTCATTATCATCGGCGGCGGATCGGCCGGGTCGGTTCTGGCCGGACGGTTGTCGGAACATGACGATGCCAGCGTGCTGCTGCTTGAAGCCGGCGGCAGCGACCGGCATCCCTTTTACCATCTGCCTGCCGGATTTGCGAAGATGACCAAGGGCATCGGCTCCTGGGGCTGGGACACGGTCCCGCAGCGCCATATGCAGGAAAAAGTCTTTCGTTACACCCAGGCCAAGGTGATCGGCGGCGGTTCGGCGATCAACGCCCAGATCTACACCCGCGGCAACGCGCAGGACTATGACGACTGGCGGCAAATGGGATGCGAGGGCTGGGCATACGAGGATGTCCTGCCTTATTTCCGCAAGGCCGAGGACAACGAGACCTACGACAACCGGTACCACGGCAAGGGCGGGCCGCTGGGGATCAGCGAGCCGCGCGCGCCGCTGCCCATCTGCGAGGCCTATTTCGAAGCCGCCGCCGGACTGGGAATTCCCCGCAATCAGGACGTCAATGGTGAAAAGCAGGACGGCGTCTGTTTCTACCAGCTCAACCAGCGCAACGTGCGCCGGTCATCGGCGGCGATGGCCTATGTCGCCCCGAACCGCCAACGCAAGAACCTGACCGTGAAACTGGGCACACAGGTGCGTCGGCTGATCGTCGAGAATGGCCGGGGCAGGGGGGTGGAACTTGCTGACGGCACGCAAATGACGGCAAACCGCGAGGTCCTGCTGGCCGCCGGCGCCATCGGTTCGCCTCGTCTTCTGCAGCTTTCCGGCATCGGCCCGGCCGATCATCTGTCCGCGCTCGGAATCGATGTTGTCCATGACCAGCCCCAAATCGGTGCGAACCTGCAGGATCATCTCGACCTCTATTGTATCTGCGAACTTTCCGGCCCACACAGCTACGACCGGTACGCCAAGCCCCACTGGGCCGCCATTGCCGGTCTGCAATATGTATTTTTCCGCAACGGGCCTGTCGCGTCCTCGCTCTTCGAAACCGGCGGCTTCTGGTATGCCGATCCCGGCGCCCGCTCGCCCGATATCCAGTTCCACCTCGGTCTGGGCACCGGGATCGAACACGGCGTGGCGTTGATGCCCAAAGGCGGCATCACGCTGAATTCGTGCTACCTGCGCCCGCGCTCACGCGGCACGGTCAGGTTGCAAAGCGCCGACCCCGCCAAAGCGCCGCTGATCGATCCCAACTATCTGCAGGACCCGGTAGACCGCGAAATGTCGATCCGGGGACTGAAGCTTACCCAGGAAATCCTCTCGCAACCGGCGCTCCGGAAATATATTCTCGCCGAGCGCTTGCCTGGCCCCGATGTCAGAACCGATCAGGACTATTTTGATTTCATCTGCGCCCACGCCAAGACCTCCCATCACTGTGCGGGCACCTGCCGGATGGGGGCGGACGACGACGCGGTCGTCGACACACGGCTGCGCTTCAACGGGATCGAAGGATTGCGCATCGTCGACAATTCCATCATGCCGACGGTCATCTCCTCCAACACCAATGCCGCCGCGATCATGATCGGTGAGAAGGCCGCCGACATGATCAGGGCCGACAATGGAATGGCCTGACAAATGGCCGGTTTCACACGTGCCGGAACGCGTTCGGTCCCTGTAAGCGCCCTGGACGATCCCGCGAGTGGCCGTGCATTCGGGATTCAAACGGGCGGCGGCTTGTTTCATCATCGAACAAGGGGATCGGCCGAAGAAGGATGAACATGACCCGCAGACCGACGATCATCGATGTTGCAAACAGGGCCGGTGTTTCAAAGTCAACCGTCAGCCTTGTCCTGCAAAACAGCCCCTCGGTTCGTGAGGAAACGCGCAAACAGGTGCGCGAGGCGATGGCGGAGATCGGCTATGTCTACAACCGCGCCGCGGCCAACATGCGCATGTCCAACGCCGGTCTGATCGGCCTTGTCATCAACGATCTGCGCAATCCGTTCTTCACCGAATTCGCCACCTCTCTTCAGATGGCCTTGGCGGAAAAGGGTTATTCGACGGTTGTCGCCAACACCGATGAGGATCCGGGACTGCAAGACCAGGTGGTCTCCTCGATGATCGAACACGGCGTGTCGGCCCTGATCATCTGTCCGGCCTACGGCGGTACCACAGCAACGTTTGACACGATTGCGCGGGCGGGCATCCCGGCGATGCAGATGTTGCGTCGCGTCGACGACAGGCTCGACATGTTCCCGTTCACCGCACCGGACTATCCGGCCGGAAGCGCCGAGGCGACCCGCCACCTGATCGAAATGGGTGCGCGGCGTGTGGCGTTCGTCGGCGGTCTGGACGGGCGCGCGGTCACCGAGGAACGCAAGGCCGGCTATCTCGATGTCCTCGCCGGGGCCGGGATGGAGCCGGTGGTGATCACCGGCAAGGCAACGCGTGAATTCGGGCGCCATGTCGCCAGATCGCTGGGCCACCGATATCCCGATGTCGATGCCGCCGTTTGCTTCAATGACCTTGTCGCCCTGGGCATGCTCGCCGGCTTCCACGAAATCGGCCGAAACGTCGGCGGCGACTTTCGCATTGTCGGTTTCGACGACATCGAAGACGTCTCGCAGACGTTTCCCGCCCTGTCCTCGGTCCGCTGCGACATCGCCACGATCGGGGCAAGCGCGGCCGGGGCCGTCGTTGCGTGGCTCGAAGACGGCAAAATTCCGCCGGCGGAAACGCGGACCGCGATCAGCCTGGCGATCCGCCAATCCAGTCAGGGCCCGGCGGCGCGCTTTTCCTAGGCGCGGCCGACCGTCGGCCGATAGCAATCCGGGCGCCGGAAAACGCGACCAACCCCTGAGCGGCATCTCCGTCTCTTTCGGCCGGAAAGTCCGAACGATGTATCAGCCAAAGGGGGGCGGGCGGTTCATTCGGCGGGGACGGCACCTCGCCATTTTCTCCGATAGGCGGATGCGGGCATGCCGACGTGCCTTCGAAAGGCCGAGCGCAAGCTTGTCGGCTCGGCATAACCGACCTCCGCGGCGATGTCGTCAATGGGCATCGCGGTGGTTTCCAGCATCTGCTTGGCTTCTTCAACGCGGAGCGTCTGTATGTAGGCCAGCGGCGACTGCCCGGTTGCGCGCCTGAAACGGCGGAGAAAACTCCGTTCGGTCAGGCCGCTGCGCTGCGCCATGGCCGTCACCGGTCTTGGATGGGCGTAGTTCATCGCCGCCCAGGCCTGCGCCTCGCCAACAATCTGATCGTCGTGTTGCCGGCCCGTCGAAAGCGACGCATAGCACATCTGCCCCTGGGTGTGCGGCTCGATCAGATAGATCTTGGCGATCCGGCGGGCCTCGTCAGCGCCGGCAAACCGGGTGATGAGGTACAGGAGCAAATCCGCCCAGGCCGAGGCGCCGCCTGCCGTGATCAGCCGGTGGCCTTCACCTGCCGGCACGAGGATGCGCTCACGCCGAAGTTTGATCTTCGGATACCGCTGCATGATCGTATCGGCGTATCCCCAGTGTGTTGTCGCCGTTTCCCCGTCGAGCAATCCGGTTTCCGCGAGCAGCAGCGCGCCGGAGCAGACCGAGGTCAGTATCGCCCCCTCGGCATGGGCCTGACGCGCCCACGCGGCAATCGGTGCGAACAGGTCCGGCATGGGTTGCGTCGGGTCTATGTGCAGATCGGGAACAATCACCAGATCCGGCGCGGGAATGCTGTCCAGCCGGCCTTCCGGCGTGATGCGCCGGCCGTTCACTTCCCGATAGGGCTCGCCATCCAGGGACAGATGCGCAGTCGCGAAACAGGAGGGACCGGAAGGTGATCCATGAAGCAGCGCCCAGTCGCGGCCGACCGAGGCCAGAACATCCAAAATGGAATAGGTGACCGAAGCGCTGGCCCGGGGAAGGCCCACAACGACAGTCGTCAGGGGACGCGGCGATACCATGGCGTGTCCGATTTTCACCGGTTTTGACATTTCCGCTTCTAACACGGCCGGGCGGAAACTGCGAGAAACGCCACACGGCGCGTGCGTGCCACCGCCGCAGATGGAGACAGGACATGAACAAGCACGATTCTTTCACCGCATTCGACGATGCCAAATCCGAAGCCTTCGCCGAGCGCTTTGTCGGAGCCCTGAGCGATGCCGCCCTTGTTCTGATGACCTCGGTCGGCCACCGTACCGGGCTGTTCGATACGATGGCCGACTTGCCGGCCACGTCGGTCGACGGGATTGCCGAGGCCGCCCGGCTGGCCCCGCGCTATGTCCGCGAATGGCTGGCAACGATGGTGACGGCGGGTGTCGTGACCTATGACAGCGCCGACGAGACCTACCACCTGCCGCCCGAACATGCCGCCTGGCTGACCCGCGCGGCAGCACCCAACAATATCGCGGTGACGAGCCAGCTTGTCGGCGTTTCCGCCTCGGTGGAGGACCGGATGGTCGAGCGCTTCCGTGATGGCGCCGGTCTGGATTATTGCCATTACGGGCGGTTTCACGACGTCATGGCCGAAGACAGCTATCAGACCGTTGTTCTGGCGCTGGAGGACCACATCCTGCCGCTGGTTCCGGGGCTGATCGGCCGCCTTAGGACGGGCATCGACGTCATCGACGTGGGTTGCGGCGCGGGCAGGGCGATGCTGTCCCTGGCGCAGACGTTTCCGGCCAGCAGGTTCACCGGCGTCGACCTTTGCGCCGACGCATTCGCCGAAACCACGGTATCCGCAGCCCGTCTCGGTCTTGAGAACCTGTCGTTCCGGGCCGAAGACCTCAGCACCCTGGACTCGCTTGGCGATTGCGATCTGGTCATGGCGTTCGACGCCGTGCACGACCAGAAGGATCCGCTTGGTCTGGTCCGGCTGGTTCGTCATTCGCTGCGGTCTGGCGGTGTGTTCCTGATGCAGGATATCGGCGGCTCGCGCGATCTGGCCGCGAATATGGAAAACCCTTTCGCACCATTGCTCTATACCATTTCACTGATGCACTGCACGCCGGTTTCGGTCGGGCAGGGCGGGCCCGGACTGGGTGCCATGTGGGGCGTGGAAACAGCGCAGGAGTTTCTCCGGACGGCGGGTTTTGCAAGCATCGAGACCAATGTTCTGCCCCATGATCCGATCAACGTCTATTTCGTTGCACGCACTTGAGCGAAGCCCGGGGGTAGGCGCGGCGGCGATGGCAAGCAGCGAGCCGAAGGCCGCCCGAAATCAGGGATCGATTGCACTTGCGCGCACCGGTCCCTGTTTGCCATGGATGATCCGGCAGACGGGCATCGCCGACGCGAGGCCGGTATGGCTTGGCTGTCGCTCGCCCTTCCCGCCAAGGATGGACGACGATGGGCGTTTATGAAAAGCACATTCTGCCCCGCCTGGTTGACTGGAGTTGCGGGGCAAAGCCGGTGCGCATACAGCGCGGCAAGATCGTGCCGCTGGCACAGGGCCGGGTGCTGGAGATCGGCATCGGCACCGGCCTCAATCTTCCCTTCTACGACCCCGACAAGGTGGAGCGCGTCATCGGCCTGGATCCCGGCGAAGGCATGCTGGCCAAGGCCGGCGCCCGCATCGGCGCCCTGCCGTTTCCGGTCCAATTCGTCGCCCTTGAGGGCGAGAACATTCCGCTTGATCGGGACACGATCGACACGATTGTCGTCACCTATACCCTGTGCACGATTCCCGATGTGATGTCGGCACTGGCCGGAATGCGTCGCGTGGTCAGGCCGGCCGGGCAGCTCCTGTTCTGCGAGCACGGCAAGGCGCCCGACAAGTCGGTCCGGCGCTGGCAGGACGGTCTCAATCCGCTCTGGAAGCGCATTTCGGGGGGCTGCAACCTCAATCGCGACATTCCGGCACTCCTGCGGGCATCGGGTTTCAACATTACCGCGCTTGACACCATGTACCTGCCGGGCACCCCGCGGTTTGCCGGCTTCAATTATTGGGGGGCGGCGCAAAAGGATTAGCGCGACCGGCGAGGACCGCCGGGTGTCACGGATGCGCCGATCGCAACCGCCGCTGACGGATCACGATTGCCGTGACGTCTCGTCAGCGTTTTCCAGATCGTAGATCGCACCGGTCAGCCAGGCCGGCCAGTCCCGCTCGAAGAACGCCGTTGCCGTCTCGTCGAAGCGCCGGTTCGCCCTAGTGGCGACCGCCATCCGGTCGCCGTCCATCCGGACGACAATCTGCTCGTCCCTGTCTTCGTCCCGTTCCAGACGGAAGCGATAACGCGGCAACGGACCGTGGACCGACATGGGCAGCGCTTCGCCCCGCGGATCGCAGATCGCGCGCGCGCCCCGGCTTCCGCCGCCACCGGCGATGTAGAAGTCGAGCGCGGCGAGCACCGCTTCGGATGCCAGCGCCATCTGCTGCCATTGCAGGACCCGGCCGACCTCGCCGGCGCGGCCAAAGGCGATCCCGTTGGCGCGGATCGTCCGGTTCAACCTCCGCGCATCCTCCAGTGCCCCCGAGACCGCCTCAGCGGTGCACAGGATGCCGGCCTCCTCGCTCATCCGGGCCTGTACCTCGTCGCGGATCCGGCCAACGGTCAGATCGCTGCCCGGTTGCAGGATCCGGTCTGTCCGGGCCACCGCTTCGCGGACGGCCGCGGTGGCCGGCGCCACGCCGCCGGCCGGGGAGGGCGGCGCCTTCGCCGTGCCGCTCGCCGCGATATGTTCGGCCACGCGCGTGCCGTGGACCTGTCCGGCATTCAGGGCCGCGCCGCCCGGCCGTGTTACGCCGTGTGTCCCCGCCGCCTCGCCGATGGCGTAGATGCCGCCGATATTGGTGCGCCCCCAGGAATCGACCGCGATTCCGCCGTTCATGTGCTGGTTGTTGACCGCAAACGCCAGCGGCGAAGTGGCGATGTCGACCTTGTAGCGCCGGTAGAGCTCGATCGCGAGCGGGTTCATGTGCCGAAGCCGGTCGATCGGCAATGCCTGATCCGCCCCGGCATTGTGCAGATATGACCGCACATCTTCGTCCAGCCGGTCGAGGCTGAACGGGACGTCACCGGGAACCGGCAGCGGATTGCGGTTGAAGTCCATGAAGACGCGGCGCCCCTTCCGCCCCTCGCCGGTGATCGCCAGGTCCACGAGGCTGGAACCGAAATCCAGCATCCGCATGGCGTGGAACGGCCATTGATAGCCCTTCCGGAACACATTCACCGCCAGTTCCCGCGTCGTCCGGTAATAGTCGGCAAGGAAGTGATGCTCCGCGCCGTCCCCATCGACCGAATAGATATGCGGAATGGCCTGCACATAGGTTCCCGACAGGTTCCACGGAAACCCTTCGCGTCGCGTGCCGATGCCGAACTGGCTTTCGGTGATATTGACCAGCTCAAGCCCCGCCTCCAGGGCCAGGCCCAGCGACCCGAAGCAGCCGTTGGGAAAAACGCTGTCGCGATAGAGCTCGCCCGGCCCGCCGGCGGCCAGCACGAGCGCTGCGCCCTCAAACAGGGCGAGGCCGTACGGGTTCCTGTCGCTCCGGTCGCCCGGCCGGATTGCCAGAAGGCCGGTCGCGCGGCGTTGCGGCCCGTCGCCGCAGGTCAGGATGCGAACTGCCGTCGTCTGGTTGAAGAAGGGAATGCCGAGCCCGATCGCCTCCCGCGCCAGCACCTTGACCATCAGGCGCGAGGTGCGCGGTCCGCAGCTTGTGGCGCGTCCGGTTTCGTCGTGATCGGTCTGGTAGCGAAGCGTTCCGCCCAGCGCGTCCTGCGGCAGGGGCAGGCCGAGGAATTGCAGCGATGCCATGGCGCGAACCGAGCCGACCGCCTCGACATAGGCGGTATCCGCGTCCATTGCGCCGCCGGCGCCGAGGGCGCGGGCCATTGCCCTGAAATTGTCGCCCTGATCGGCCGTGTTGGCCGTGTGCAGCGTCTGCTTGTCGGAGCCGGAACATGCCGAAGTTCCGCCCCAGGCGCTTTGGCTGATGATCGCCACATCGCCGCCGCGGCGTTTCAGCTCCACCGCCGCCCGCAACCCCGCCGCCCCACTGCCGACCACGACACCGCCAAAGCGATATGCCGGCACCTCGTGGCCGGAAACGGCGACCATGCCGGAGAACGCCGGTTCGGGTTCCAGACGCGGCATGTCGACGTCGGTCAGCTTGTCCAGAACGGCTTGCGGAATGGCTTGCGGAATGACAGTGGTCACGATGTCCGATCCGTTTGTTCGGGCCTGTCCGGCCCCCGCCTTCCGGATCCGCGACCACGGTCTCCGGTCCGTCGCTTTCCCGGTACCGTACGGCGGGGCTTTCCGGATGCACGATCGTTCACCGCATCCCGGTTGGACGCGGCCGGCGCACCGGATCCACCACACCCAACCCCGCTCCGGCGGACACGATCGTGGGCCCCATGTCGGCCGATTGCCGCCCGGTTCACCGAACAGGGAACGGCGGGTCCCGAATGGATTTCCGCACTATCTGGAACGTTCCAATCTGTCAAGCCGTGGCAGCCGGCAACGCCAGCGCGGACACACCCGTAGGAAGATCCGATTCCGTCCAACCTTGACGATATGCTGGAACAGGGATCGCCGCGATTTCGAACCGACGACGGACCCAACAATGGTGGCGGATGGGGTGGGATTCGAACCCACGAGACGGTTGCCCGCCTGCCGGTTTTCAAGACCGGTGCCTTCAACCACTCGGCCACCCATCCTGCGTGCCTGTGCCTTGCGCCGGTCCGCGCCCGTTGCACGCCGGCCCGGAACCTGGTCGCGGCCCGTATGTGAGCGAGTATGTGGCCGAGTTTGTCCCGCCATGCAAGCCGCCGGTCCGCGATTCCGGCCGGTGCCCGGCGACACGACTTGAAACATCCGCCAACAGCCGCTAACCAGTTCGACGGAGGGGTGCGCTTCGGTTGCCGGATCCGGCCATGCCGGACGGCGGCGCCGCCGGTTGAGGCAGGACGGGTGCACGAAACGATGATGCGGGGGACCATGCTGGTGAAGGGCAGGGGCATCCACAGGGCGAAGACCGGCGCACCGTGCGCCGCCGCCGGCAAACTGGCGCTTCTTGCCGCCGTCGTCGCGGTCGGCCTCGCCGGTTGCCAGTCGAAATCCACCAGGACCGCGGCCAAGGTCGATCCCAAGCTCGGCGTTGCCGCCAGCCCGCGCGTCGTCGCCGAGAACAAGGCGGTGCCCCGCGGCGGCGGTCGCTATCATGTCGGCAATCCCTACACCATCGCCGGCCGTATCTACACGCCGGCCGAAAATCCGAACTACGAGGCTGTCGGCGTCGCCTCTTACTACGGCCGGGCGTTTCACGGCCGCAAGACCGCCAACGGCGAGGTTTTCGACATGCACGCCCTGTCGGCGGCGCATCCGACCCTGCCGCTGCCCTCCTATGTCCGGGTGACGAATCTCGACAATGACCGCTCCGTCATTGTCCGTGTCAACGATCGCGGCCCCTTCGCCCATGGCCGGCTGATCGACGTTTCCCGCCGGGCCGCTGACATGCTCGGTTTTGTCAAGACCGGCACAGCCAAGGTCCGGGTTCAGTATATCGAGGTGGCCCGTCTCGACGGCGCCGACGAAAAGATGCTGGTGGCGTCCTATCGCGGTCCCGATCTGCCGCGGGCACCTGCGCCGCCGGGCGGCCGGCCGCAACCTGTCCTTGTCGCCTACACCGGCACGGCGCATCCGCCAGGCAGCGGCGCGGCGGCTCCACCCGGCCGGATCGGCGAATTCGTGCCGGCATCGGAAGTGTCCGCCGGTGTGCCCTTCGACCCGTTTGCCGTCCTGACCGGCCCGGGTCGCTATGCCTTGACGGCGCCGCGACCGACCAGGGCGCTGTTTGCCGCCGCTTCGCCGGCCGGCCATGGGCTTTCCGCCTATGCCGCGCAGCCACCGCGCCCGGCCGGATTTGCCCGCCATGAGGCCATCCGGGCGATCGGCCGGCTGGCATCCGCCCGGTGAACTGACACGCATTCGCCGGCGCGGCCGCCGCCGCCCGGATCTTTTCTCACACGCCCTTTTCACACCCGCCGTTGATTTCCGCGTGCGCGCGGGCATTATCTGTGGCATCGGGACGATGGCGACAGAACGGCGGATTCGATGGCACGGGCTTGGATGGCACGGACAGGCGGGACACGGGATTTGGCATTGCGGCGGATGCGCCTGCTTGCCGCGCTGGTCGTCATTCTGGCGTTTCCACTGCCCGGCGCCCTGGCCCAGTCGTTTCAGACCAAGGCGCCGTTCGCCATCCTCATCGATGCCGAAAGCGGCACGGTCCTGTTTGAAAACAACGCCCACGACCTGATGGCGCCGGCGTCGATGGCCAAGCTGATGCTGGTTGATTATGTCTTTGACGCCATCACCAACAAGGAGCTGTCGCTCAGCGACGAATTCGTCATCTCCGAAAACGCCTGGCGCAAGGGCGGGGCGGTGTCCGGTGGCTCCACCATGTTCGCCGAGCTCGATTCCCGCGTTCAGCTCGGCGACCTTCTGCGCGGGGTCATCATCCAGTCCGGCAACGATGCCGCGATCGCGATCGCCGAAGGACTGGCCGGATCGGAACTCGCATTTTCCGAACTCATGAACGATCATGCCCGCGAGATCGGCCTGAGGGATTCCACCTTCCGCAACGCCACCGGTCTTCCCGATCCCGTCCAGCGGGTGACCGCCCATGACCTGGCCTTCCTTGCCCGGCACATCGTCAACTCCTATCCCGACCTCTACACGATTTTCGCCGAGCCGGATTTCACCTGGAACGACATCTTCCAGAAGAATCGCAATCCGCTCCTTACCCGCGGCATCGCGGCCGACGGCCTGAAGACCGGACACACCGCGGAGTCCGGCTATGGCATTGTCGGATCGGCGGTCGCCGGCCGCCAGCGTCTGATCGTCGTCGTCAACGGCCTGGAGAACGCCAGCGACCGGGCGCTGGAAGCCCAGAAACTGCTGGAATGGGGCTTTCGTTCCTTCCGCACCGTCAAGCTCTTCGACGCCGGCGAGGTTCTGGCCCAGGGCCGGGTCTATGGCGGCTCCGAAAGCCGCGTCGGCCTGAAGACCGGCGAGCCGGTCAACATCCTCACCCACCGCTCCTCGCGCGAGCCGTTGAAGGCCCGTGTCGTCTACAAGGGGCCGGTCATGGCGCCGGTGACGCCGGACAGGGAAGTCGGGATCGTCCGCATCTGGCAGGGCGATCGCCTGATCCGCGAGGCACCCGTCTACACCGCCGACGCCATCGGCGAGGGCGAACTGCACCAGCGCGCTCTCGATGCCATCTTCGAGATCGCCTTCGGATGGCTGTAGGGGCCGGCGACGGCGCGCGGACCGCATCCGGCCGCGGCTGCTTCATCACCCTAGAAGGCGGCGAATGCGCCGGCAAATCCACCCAGATCGCCCGGATCGCCAACTGGCTCCGCGACCGCGGCGTCGCCGTCGTGACAACCCGCGAACCGGGGGGCAGCCCGGCGGCCGAAGTCCTGCGGACCCTGCTGCTGGAAGGTCGCGCCCGCCGGTTCGGGCCCCGGGCCGAAGCACTATTGTTTGCCATCGCCAGGGCCGATCACATGGAGACGCGCATTCGCCCGGCACTCAACGCCGGAAAATGGGTCGTCTGCGATCGCTTCATGGATTCAACCCGCGTCTACCAGGGCGCCGACGGCGTGAGTGAATCGGATCTTCACCGGCTCGACGAGATCGCCGTCGGCACCGACCGGCCGGACCTGACCCTCATACTCGACCTGCCGGTCGCCGACATGGAGACGCGAATGGCCGGCCGCAACACCGGGCGCGACCGCTTCGAGGCCGATGACCGCGACCGCCACGCGGACCGCCGCCGGCGCTTCCTTGCCATCGCGGCGGCCGAGCCGGACCGCTGTGCCGTTGTCGATGCCGGTCGGCGCGAAGAGGACGTTTTCGCCGACATTGCCGCCATTCTGGCCGCGCGTTTCGACCTGCCCGACACCCGGGCGGGGGAAGGCGGATCGGCGGGGGAGGGTTGATCGGATGGCTAGGGATCCCGCCCCCGTGATCCAGCCCCCCGACCGGATCGAGGATATCGAGCTGCCGCGTGAAAGCCGGCGCCTGGTCGGCCACGACGCCGCCCGCGCCGCCTTCGCCGGCGCCGTGCGAAGCGGCCGGCTGCATCATGCCTGGCTGCTGACCGGCCCGCCCGGTATCGGCAAGGCGACCTTCGCCTTCGCCATGGCCCGGGCACTTCTGTCCGGCGCCGATCCGTCGCTCGACGCTTTCGACGCGCCATCCGGCCACCCCGTCACCGGCAAGGTCGCCGCCGGCGCCCACCCCAATCTTCGCCATCTCCAGCGCGTCTGGGATCGGAAAAACAAACGCCACCGCACCGAACTCACGGTCGACGAGGTGCGCCGGATCATCCCCTTTTTCGGCACCACCGCTGCGGAAGCCGGCTGGCGGATCGTCATTGTCGACACAGCCGATGAGATGAACCGCAACGCCGCCAACGCGCTCCTGAAATCGCTGGAGGAACCGCCGGACAAGGCGCTGTTTTTCCTTGTGGCCAACCGTCCCGAACGCCTGCTGGCGACGATCCGGTCGCGTTGCCGCAGGCTCGCCCTGACCCCGCTCGGGCGCCCGGATCTGGTTCAGGTGCTGTCCCGGCTGGGCGTCGATATCGACGCCGCCGGCGACCGCGACACGCTGCTCGCCCTCGCCGAAGGCAGCCCCCGCCGGGCCATCGACCTGATCCGCCGCGACGGCCTGACCCTCCACGCCGATCTGGTGCGCATTCTGGCCGATCCGGCGGCCGATGGCGGGCGCGATGGCCCGATCGCGTTCGCCCGCAACGCCGCCGACCTCCGCAACGACACCTTTTCGCGCTTTGTCGATTGCTACTTCGGCTATCTGCACCGGCGCATTCGCCGGCAACCCGAACCGGGCGCCGCCGGTGCTCCCGATCTGCCGCTTGTGAGTTGGGCCGCGCTGTGGGAAAAGGCCGCAAACGCGCTGCGGGATGTGGAAACCTTCAACCTCGACCGCAGCCAGTTTGTCCTGGACCAGATCGAAACCGCCCGGGCGGCCATTCATCGTTCCGCCCGCTCCTAGGCGTTTGTACGCCATGCCAAGCCCGACGCGACCCGACACCAACATGCCCGACGAACCCCGCTACTATCTGACGACCCCGATCTTCTATCCCAATGGCGAGCCCCATATCGGCCACGCCTATACGGACATGGTCAGCGACGCCATCGCCCGGTTTCACAGGCTGAACGGCGAAAACGTCTATTTCCTGACCGGCACCGACGAGCACGGGCTGAAGATGCAGCAGACGGCGGAGGAACTCGGCCTGCCGGTGCAGGAGCTCGCCGACCGGAATTCGGCGCGCTTCCGCGACCTTGTCGACGCACTGGACATCTCGCCGGACGACTTCATCCGCACCACCGAACCCCGCCATCATCGTTCCGCCCAGGCCATCTGGCAACGCATGGCCGACGCCGGCCACATCTATTCCGGCACCTATTCCGGCTGGTATTCGGTGCGCCAGGAGGGCTATTACGACGAATCGGAGACCACCGTCGGCGACGACGGCGTGCGCCGCGAGCCGCTCGGCTCGCCGGTCGAGTGGATGGAGGAGGAGAGCTACTTCTTCCGCCTGTCCACCTTTGCCGACAGGCTTCTGGCCCACTATGACGCCCACCCCGATTTCATCCTGCCCGCCGAACGGCGCAACGAGGTGGCAAGCTTTGTGCGCGGCGGCCTGAAGGACCTGTCCATTTCGCGGACCACCTTCCAGTGGGGCATCAAGGTGCCGGACGCGGCCGACCATGTGATGTATGTGTGGATCGACGCGCTGACCAATTACATCACCGGCGTCGGCTTTCCCGACGAGGCCGATCCGCTGTGGCGGTTCTGGCCGGCCGACCTGCACGTCATCGGCAAGGACATCGTGCGTTTCCACGCCGTCTACTGGCCGGCCTTCCTGATGGCCGCCGGCCTGGAACTGCCCCGCCGCGTCTTCGCCCACGGCTTCCTGTTCAACCGCGGCGAGAAGATGTCCAAGTCGGTCGGCAACGTCATCGATCCCTTCGCGCTCGCCGACCATTACGGCATCGACCAGGTGCGCTATTTCTTCATGCGCGAGGTACCCTTCGGCCAGGACGGCACCTACAGCCACGAGGCGATCGTCAACCGGATCAACGCCGATCTGGCCAACGATTTCGGCAATCTCGCCCAGCGGTCGCTGTCCATGATAGCCAAGCATTGCGAGGCGGCGGTGCCGGCGCCGGGCGCCTTCGCCGACGCCGACCGCGCCCTGGTGGACGCCGCCGACGCGCTGCTTCAGACGGCGCGTGGCCACATGGCGACCGAGGGCCTGCACCTGGTGCTGGCCGCCCTGTGGCAGGTGGTCGGCGACGCCAACCGCTATTTCGCCGCCCAGGAGCCCTGGGCGCTGCGCAAGAGCGATCCGGAGCGCATGAATACCGTGCTCTATGTGACCGTCGAGGCGGTGCGCCAGGTGGCGATCCTCGCCCAGCCTTTCATGCCGGGCGCCTGCGCCCGCATGCTCGACAGCCTGGGCGTGGCCGCCGACAGCCGGGACTTCGCCCATCTGGGCGCGGCCGGACGGCTGGCGCCCGGCGCGCCGTTGCCCAAGCCCGCGCCGGTGTTTCCGCGCTATGTGGAGCCGGAGGCGGCGGACACAGCGGGGCAGGGGCGCGGGTAAAAGCCTTGGCATCCGTGTCAGATCCCACGCTCCCGGCGGCACCATCTTCGGCACCATCTCCGGCACTCGTCGACAGCCATTGCCATCTGGATTTCGACGTCCTGGCCGGCGACATCGACGCCGTCCTGGCCCGCGCCGCGGCGGCCAACATCGTCCGCATGGTGACCATCGGCACCCGCGTGGCCCGCTTCGAACCGGTGCGCGCGCTGGCCGAGGCCCACGACCCGGTCTTCTGCTCCGTCGGCACCCATCCCCACAATGCCGACGAGGAGACCGACGTCACCGCCGCCGATCTGGTCGCGCTCGCCGACCATCCCAAGGTCGTGGCGATCGGCGAGGCGGGGCTGGATTACTATTATGACAATGCCCCGCGCGCCGATCAGGCGCGGGGCCTTCGCACCCACATCGCCGCCGCCCGCCAAAGCGGCCTGCCGCTGGTCATCCATGCCCGTGCCGCCGACGACGACATGGCGGCCATTCTGAGCGAGGAACATGCCGCCGGTGCCTTTCCGTTCGTCCTGCACTGCTTTTCCTCCGGTCGGGCGCTGGCGCAGACCGGCATCGCGCTCGGCGGCTATGTCTCGTTTTCCGGGATTTTGACCTTCAAGCGCTCTGAAGAACTGCGGGATATCGCCAAAGACCTGCCGGCCGACCGGTTGCTGGTGGAGACCGACGCGCCCTATCTGGCGCCGGTGCCGTATCGCGGCAAGCGCAACGAGCCGGCCCACATTGTTCACACCGCCGCCGGCCTCGCCGAGACACGCAGTGTCAGCCTGAGCGAAATCGCCGCCCAGACGACGGCGAATTTCTTCCGCCTGTTCTCCAAGGTGCCGGCGCCGTGACCGGCGGTCGGGGAGGGCGGTTCGACCGCCCGGTCAGGGCGAAAGCGGCGTGACGGCCCGCTTCCGCGTCACGGTGCTCGGCTGCGGCACGTCGACCGGCGTTCCGCGCATCGGCAACGATTGGGGCGCCTGCGACCCGGCCAATCCGAAGAACCGGCGCTCGCGCTGCTCGCTGCTGGTGGAGCGGATCGGCGCGGATGGCGGTATCACCCGCGTGTTGGTCGACACCAGCCCGGATATGCGCGCGCAGGTGCTGGCCGCCGGGATCGACCGTCTCGATGGCGTGCTCTTCACCCATGCCCATGCCGACCATGTCCACGGCATCGATGACCTGCGCGGCTTTGTCATGCGCATGGGCCGGCGGGTCGATATCTATGCCGACGCCGCGACGCTGTCGCGGCTGCGCGAAGCCTTCGGCTATTGCTTTGCCACGCCGGCCGGCGGCAGCTATCCGCCAATCGTCGATGCCCGCGAAATCGCGCCGCTCAAGCCGTTCCGGATCACCGGGGCAGGGGGCGTCGTCCCCGTCCTTCCGGTGCCCCAGGCCCACGGTGACATCGGCTCGCTGGCCTTCCGGTTCGGCGCGCTCGCCTATTCCCCCGACGTCAACGATCTGGACGCCGACGCCGTCGAGGCGCTGGCCGGCCTGAGGATCTGGATCGTCGATGCCCTGCGCCCGCGGCCCCATCCCAGCCATTTTTCGCTTCCCCAGGCGCTTTCCTGGATTGAGCGGCTGGCGCCGGAGCGGGCCGTGCTGACCCACATGCATATCGATCTCGACTACGATACCGTCATGGCCGCCACACCGGCGCACATCGCGCCGGCTTATGACGGCATGGTCCTGGAGTGGACTGATGACGGAGTGGACTGATGACTGAGAGGACAAATTACTGAAATGGTCGGCCAGGCGGCGGGCGGCGCGATTGCCATCGACACGGCCCTGGTCCGGCGGCTTGTCAGGTCCCAGTTTCCCCGTTGGGCCGATCTTCCCCTGGAAGATATCAAGTCCGCGGGCACCGACAATGCGCTCTTCCGGCTCGGCGATACGATGAGCGTGCGCTTGCCGCGCCATCGCCGCGCGGCCCCGCATGTGGCCAGGGAACACCGATGGCTGCCAAAGCTCGCCCCCCTGCCGCTGGCGATTCCCGCGCCCCTCGCCATGGGAAGGCCGGATGCCGGCTATCCCTGGGCCTGGTCGGTCTATGGTTGGCTGGACGGCGCGGCGGCGACCGATGCACCTGTCGATCCCATGGACCGGGCGGCACGGGATCTGGCGGCCTTCATACACGCCCTTCAGGCCATCGACGCCACCGGCGGGCCGCCCGGCGGCCCGTCCAACGAATTCCGGGGCGCACCTCTGGCGACCCGTGACAAGCCGATGCGTTCAGCAGTGGCGAAGCTGGCCGATCTGTACGATCCGGCGGCGCTCGCCGCCATCTGGAACACGGCGCTTGCCGCACCGGTTTGGACCGGTACGCCGGTCTGGGTCCATGGCGATCTGCAACCGGGCAATCTGCTGGTGAAATCCGGACGCCTGTGTGCGGTCATCGACTTTGGCCTGCTGGGCGTCGGTGATCCGGCCGTCGACCTGATCATCGGTTGGTCGCTCCTGCCGCCGGCCGCCCGGGCGGTGTTCCGCTCCGCGCTTGCCGTTGACGATGCGACCTGGACGCGCGGTCGCGGCTGGGCGATATCGACGGCGGCGATCGCACTTGCCTACTACCGCCAAACGAACACGACCCTGTCCGCCATTTCCCGGCATACCATCGACGCGTTGTTGGCGGACCGGCGTCATATGGCTTGACCGGCACATATGGCTTGACCGGCACCGGCATCCGGAATGGCGTTTGCCGTGGTCGGGGGCAGGCGTCGCTCCTGGCAGGATATACCCTTGACAGCATATGACTTTAAACATATATTTTGCCGGCCAAAGGAGAAAATCCGCAGTGCCACGTCCTGTCGAGCCGGTTCGCAAGTACCGTGATGAGGTTCTGGGGGACTTCGATTCGCCGACAACGGCGTGTGTAACCGGTGCCGATTTTCTCCTTGAGGAACTGGAAGAACATGATCCGGACCTTGAGGAGAGATGCGGATTGCTCGCCGGTCGCTTCGAGCTCTACGCGCTGCGGATTCCCAAATGCGCGCAATTGGCGCTCATCGTCTCTTTGGACATGTCCGCGCGCAAGAAACCCTGGCCGTGCATCGTCCACGGCCTTGCCAACAGGCGGTATCGGCCATGCGAGATCGGACGCCGGAAAGCAGAAAAACACTTCGACCTTGTCGACCCAAGCTGGGAGCCAGCAGATGCCTGACAAAAATTTCAGATCGCAATTGCGCGCGCGGCGGCCGGATATCGCCCGCGCGGTCAACGCCAACGAGCTCAAGCGAAAGCTCGCTCTGGCGCTCAGGGCCTTGCGCAAGGAGAAGGGCCTGACGCAAAAGGACATCGAGGGCAGGTCGGGGCTTACGCAACCGATGATTTCC
Organism: Afifellaceae bacterium; assembly: GCA_965216515.1. Lineage (GTDB taxonomy): Bacteria > Pseudomonadota > Alphaproteobacteria > Rhizobiales > Afifellaceae > CAXMRP01. The sequence goes on from OZ244173.1 coordinate 729,225, forward strand.
AGGCTGGAAGCGCCGACCGGGTCGCTGCCCAACTGGGACACGACCATGCGATACGTCACCGCCTGTGGCGGCCATATGCTGGTCGGGTTCTCCGCCGACAAGTTCGATGAAGATGATTTCGTCGGTTCCGACGGCGAAGATCGCCGCGAAATGGTCGCCGCGGTCGCTGTTTAGTGCCGGGCGCGGCAAACGTCGTGGCCGGCGCCGGCATTAACTGGTGGCTCAACCTGGCCACCGCGCTGGGGATCGCCGTGCTCGCCGTCCCGGTCTGGTCGCTCAACATGCGCAAGAAGAAGCTCCAGCAGGTCCGCGACGCGCTTCCCGCCGAACCAAAGGCCTTCAAGGATCGCGTCAGGGCCATCCTGGTCGACAGGCACAATCGCGACGTCGCCGACTGGCGGCGAATCGACGAGGTCTGCCTCTATGTCGGTTATGGGCTGCTGCTCGGCAGCGCGGCGGCCCGGCTTTGGGTTTGACGGATCGCTTTCCACGGCGCCGCAGGTTGTCTTTGATCGCTTTCCACGGCGCCGCGGGTTGTCGCTGCCGGTCACCGGATCATCGAATCAATCCCACTATTTCGTTCCATAATATATCTTATGCGACAATTTGATAATGGATATCCAATGGATATCCCGGGAAAACGGTGCATGCCGGCTGGGTGCGGCGCCGCGGAAACTGCCCTTCCGGTGCCCGGACCGCCCTTTCGGTGCCCGGATGGTCTGGCCGATTGTCTGGCCGCGCAATTGCACCGCATTGCATCGGAGTTTCGTTTCCGCCATGAACCCCTTCCGGAGACACTCCGGCTCTGAAACCGCCCGCCAACAAAACCTTGAGGATGCGCCATGACCGCCAGCGCCGACACCGGCTCCATGGAAACGCTGCTCGACATCATGGCCGCCCTGCGCACGCCGGTCACCGGATGCCCCTGGGACCTGGAACAGGATTTTTCCACCATCGCCCCCTACACCGTCGAGGAAGCCTACGAGGTGGCCGACGCCATCGCCCGCGGCGACCTGGACGATCTGCGCGACGAGCTGGGCGACCTTCTGCTTCAGGTGGTCTTTCACGCCCGCATGGCCGAGGAAGCCGGCGCATTCGACTTCGGCGATGTCGCCGCGGCCATTTCCGCCAAGATGGTCCGCCGCCACCCCCATGTGTTCGGCCCGGCGGCCGGCGGCGGCATCGGCTCCGATGCCGTCAAGATCCGTTGGGAAGACATCAAGGCCGCCGAAAAGGCCGACCGCGCCGAACGCCGCGCCACATCCGATACAGCCGACGCACAGACCGGGCTCCTGGACGATGTTCCGGTTTCGTTCCCGGCTTTGCTGCGTGCCGAGAAGCTCCAGAAACAGGCCGCCCGGGTCGGTTTCGACTGGGACGATCCGCGGCTGGTGCTCGACAAGATCGAGGAGGAGATCGGCGAACTGCGTGCCGAGCTGGATGTCGTAGCGCCAGCGAACGAGCGGCCCAGCGAACGGATCGGCGAGGAGATCGGCGACCTGCTGTTCGCGCTCGCCAACCTCGCCCGCCACCTCAAGGTTAACGCCGAGGATGCGCTTCACCGCACCAACCGCAAGTTCATCCGGCGGTTTGCGGCCATGGAAGCCGCCGCAGCAGCCGCAAATACCGACCTGAACACCCTTTCGCTCGATGCGATGGAGGCGTTGTGGACGGCAGCCAAGGCAGCGGAATCGCCGGACGCCTAGAAGCGTCCCGGCCGCCGCAGGTCAGGCCGCCGCCCGGGCGAGACGCACTGGCGCCACCCCTGCCCGCCGCGCCCACGCCCGGAAGGCTGAAAGCCGGGCCGCCGGCACGCGCGCCGTGATCCGCGCCGCGCCGGTTTCCGGGTCGTCGGTGCGTCCCAGCACTTCGGTATTTTCATACAGCCACGCCGCCTGGCCAAGCTGCGCCGGCGCAAACTGCACCGTCATCACCGGCCGGCCGGCCGACAGACGGGTTTCGACCGCCGCAAGCAGGTGGTCCAGGCCCTCGCCGGTGGCGGCGCTTGTTGCGATCGCCCGCCCGGCGGCGATGGCGCCCCGTCCCGCCAGCGCCTGGCGCAGCGCGGCGGGCAGGAGATCGATCTTGTTCCACACTTCCATGATGCGCGGATCGTCAGGCGGAACGCCGAGATCGGCCAGCACACCACGCACGTCGGCCGCCTGGGCTTCCGTTTCCGGCGATGCGATATCGCGCACATGCACGATCAGTTCCGCCTCCACCACTTCCTCCAGTGTCGCGCGGAAGGCGGCGACGAGCATCGTCGGAAGCTCGGAAATGAAACCCACCGTATCCGACAGCAGGATGTCCCCGCCATGGGGCAGCGTCACCTTGCGCAGGGTCGGATCAAGGGTCGCGAACAGCATGTCGCGCGCCGGCACCCCGGCGCCGGTAAGCTGGTTGAAGAGCGTCGATTTGCCGGCATTGGTGTAGCCAACCAGCGCCACCGCCGCGTGGCGCCCCCGCTTGCGGTTGGCGCGCTGTGCCGCCCGCATGCCCGCCACGCCGGAAAGCGCCTTTTCGATCGCCTTGATCCGGGTCTGCAGTTGCCGGCGATCGGCCTCGATCTGCGTTTCGCCGGGGCCGCCGAGGAAGCCGAAGCCGCCCCGTTGCCGCTCCAGATGGGTCCACGAACGCACCAGCCGGCTCTTTTGATAGTTGAGATGGGCGAGTTCAACCTGCAGGCGCCCTTCCCGTGTTCGGGCCCGTTCGCCGAAAATCTCCAGGATCAGCCCGGTCCGGTCGATGACCTTGCACTGCCAGGCTTTTTCCAGGTTCCGCTGCTGCACCGGCGAGAGCGGATGGTCGACCAGCACCAATCCGGCGGCATGCGCCGCCACGCGGTCGCCGATCATCGTGACTTTGCCCTTGCCGATCAGGGTCGCCGGCACGGCGCGCCGGCGGCCGACGCATATCGTTTCGCAAACCGCAAGCCCGATCGCCACGGCGAGGCCGCCGGCCTCTGAGGCCCGCTGGTCCGCACTGCGCATTGGCCGGTCGCCTGCGCCCTCCCCGCCGTCGCCCGCTGCCGGACCCGCGCCGATCTCTGCGATGACGATGACACAGCGCTCACCGCCCACGCCCTGCGGCGCCGGATCGAAGCCGTCCGCCCGAACCGGGATGTCCCGTCCTTTTTCGGTACCGCCTGACCGCAATCAGTCGCCTTCCGTCTCTTCGGCATCGGCATCGAACAGCTGAACCGGCTGCGACGGCATGACCGTGGAAATCGCGTGTTTGTAAACAAGCTGGGAATGCCCGTCACGTCGCAACAACAGGCAGAAATTGTCGAACCAGGATACGATTCCCTGAAGTTTCACGCCATTGACGAGAAAGATCGTCAACGGGATTTTGGATTTCCGGACATGATTGAGAAACGTATCTTGCAGGTTGTTACTCTTGTCTGCCATGTGTTCGTCTGCCGCTTTCCAGAATTCGTGTTGTTGCCCGCTCCAAATTGCGAAACAAGTGATTAGGTTCAAGGCCGAAGGCGAATTATAACCTCCCCCAGATTGCCTGAACGGCAATTATTCCGTCGGTTGACGACATTTTGACATCACCTAACGGCAACTACAATGACGTTCTTGGTGCTTGCGCGCGGAACAGCGCAAAGAGTTTGCCGGCAATCTCGCCCGGCACGCCATTGCCGACGGTCCGCTCGCCGATCGCCACGACGGGCGTGACCCCGAGACTGGCGGAGGTCACGAAGGCTTCCCGTGCTGCCTGGGCTTCGGCGACGGTGAAACAGCGTTCCTCCAGCCTGTAGCCCGCCGCGCCCAGTCCCGCTTCCAGCGAGGCGCGGGTCACGCCGGGCAGAAGCGCCCGGCTGTTCGGCCGTGTCACCAGCACGCCATCGCCGGTGACGATCCATGCCGTATTCGACGAACCTTCCGTAACATACCCGTCCCGGTCCACCAGCCACACATCATCGACACCGGATTCGCGCGCCTTCTGCCGGGCAAGCACATTGGGCAACAGCCCGACCGTCTTGATATCGACCCGTGCCCAACGCTCATCGTCGGCCACCGCGACACAAATGCCGCGCGCCACACCCGCAATCTGCCGGGCCGGATTGGCAACCTTGGCGGTCACCACCAGTGCCGGCGGCGTGCCGGCCGGCGGAAAGACATGGTCACGGGCCGCCACACCCCGCGACACCTGGAGATAGACGCTGCCGAACCGCACCCGGTTGCGCCGCGCCACCTGCCGGATGATGAATTCCAGCGCCCGCCTTGTCACCGGCATGGCCATGGAAAGGGCGCCCAGGGAGCGCTCCAGCCGGTCAAGGTGCCGGACCTCGTCGATCAGCGCGCCGTCATGGATCTCGATCACTTCGTAGACCGCATCGGCGAACTGGTAGCCGCGATCCTCCACATGCACCAGCGCCTGATCATAGGGCCGGTAACGACCGTTGACATAGGCGGTGCGGAACATGGCTGAATCCTTGTGTCGCGGCCCGGTGCCGGGACCCCGGCGGGCATTCAACGCTGACGCCAATAGACGAAATTGAAGACGCTTGCCAGTGCCAGAATCTCGATCCGGCCGGCCACCATTGCCACATCGAGCACACCGAGCGCCAGCCCGTTCATATCGACCGGTTCGATCCACGGCCGGGCCGCATCCGGACCGCCGTCGTAGATCGGGCCGATATTGGCCAGCGCCGCCACCGCCGCCGCCGACGCCTCCTCAAACGTCAGCCCGCAGATGCCCAGCATCATGACCGTCACCGCCAGGCTGGCGGCAAATCCGAGCACCATGACATGGCCGCCCTGCAGCTCGCGGGCATTCCACGGCCGGGATCCGATCATGCGCGAGTGAACCGCGTGGGGAAACAGCGACGCCGTCAGATGCCGCCGGGCATCGGTGATCATCACGCCGACCCGAAAGACCTTGACGCCACCGGCCGTCGACAGCGCACCGCCGCCAACCGCCGCGGCAATCAGCACGACCGCGACCGGCAGGACCGAAAAACTGTGTTCGCGGACATGAAAGCCGGTCGTGGAAAGCAGCGACACGGCGGTAAACAGGCCCTCCCGAAAGCGCGACAGGTGATCACTGACCGAGCCGCCGCTGTTCTGGTGGGCAATCTCGCCGATCACAAGGCCGACGATCAGCATCGCGCCAAGCAGCATGTAGCTTTCCCGATGCCCCGTCAGGCCGTGCCGGTCGAACCGCGCCACCATGCCCTGCCAGACGATGCTGGTGGCGCCGATGGCCATGAACACGATCAGCCCGAACTGGCCGGCCGCGCCGACATAGGTGTCCAGCCCGCCCGGCCGCGGCACCAACCCGCCGGTCGAAACCGCCGAAAAGGCAAGACACACCGCATCGAACAGCGCCACGCCCGACGCTGTCAGCCACAAGGTGCAGAAGACCGCGAGAATGAAGAGCGTCGCCGCCAGTTGCACGACATGGCGGGCGATCGCCGAGCCCCGACGGTGCGCTTCCGGGCTCATAAAGGCAAGCGTGCGCTGCGGCAGGCCGCCAATGCCCAGTGGCGAGAGGATCAGCACCAGCATGGCAAGTGTCAGGAGTCCGCCATACCATTGCAGAACGGCGCGCCACAGAATGAGCGGGTTTTCAAGGTCGACAAGCCCGTATTGCAGGTGAAAGCCGGTCGTCGTGATCGCCGAAAGCGCATCGAAATAGGCCAGCGCCGGACGCATATCCGTCGTCACCACATAAGGCAGCGCCGCAAACGCCGCCAGAACCGGCCAGGCGAGCGCGGCCAGAACGATCCCGGCAAACCGGCCCGCCACGCCGGCCGTATCCCGGAGGGCCAGGAGCACGGCGCCCGCCACGACGACGATTCCCGCCCCGCAGGCGAGAAAGGCGCGCGCCGTCGCTGCCGCCTCGATACTGGCCGCATAAAGCGCCGGCAGGCTCATCAGCAGCCCCAACCCGAAGCAGAGCATCGACAACAGCTGGATTACCGCCCGCATGTCACAGTCCGCTTGTTACCCGGCCGGGTCCCGTTTTCCGGCCCGCTCAGAAATATTCAAGGCTCACCCGCGCCAGCTTCTCCACGCGCGGCACCTGCTTGGCAGTGGCGAAAATGACGAACCGGTCGCCGGCCGTGATCAGGCTCGAACCGGTCGGCGTCAGCACCTCGCCTTCATGCAGGATGGCGCCGATCCGGATGCCGTCGGGCAGGTCGATATCGCGCAGCGGCCGGCCGACCAGCGGTGAGGTTGCGAGCGCCTCCGCCTCGATCACCTCTGCCGCGCCCTCCTCCACGGTGTGGACGTTCCGTATCCGGCCCCGCCGAACATGTTGGAGAATGCGCGAGATCGTGACCGCGCGCGGATTGACATGGGCGTCGATTCCGATGCTGGAGACCAGCGGCGGGAATGTTGCATCGTTGAGCAGCGACAGGGTCCGTCGCGCGCCCATCTTCTTGGCCAGCGCGCATGACAGGATGTTGACCTTGTCGTCGTTGGTGAGCGCAATCATGGTGTCGGTCTCGGCGATGTCGGCTTCGCGCATGATCGACGCGTCCATGGCCGAGCCATTGATGACGATCGATCGCACCAGCATCTCCGCGATCCGCCCGGCCCGTTCGCTGTTGTGCTCCAAGATCTTGATCTTGGCGCCGGTGTTCCGCATCTCCAGATTCTTGGCGACGTAGAGGCCGATATTGCCGCCGCCGGCGATCAGCACCCGCGAACCGACGGTTTCGTCCTTGCCGAAGATCGTCAGCGTCCGCTTTACCCGCTCCGAGGGGGTCATCACATAAACCCGGTCGCCGGCGATCATCTGGTCGCCGGAATCCGGCACGAACAGCTCGCCCTCCCGGACGATGCCGACGGCGGTGGCATTGAGGTCCGGGAAAAGCTCTGTGAGCTGTCGCAGCGGCGTGTTGATGACCGGACAATTGCTGTCGCATTCAATACCCAGCACCGTCACCCGGTCGTCGGCGAACGGGACGGTTTCGATGGCGCCGGGCTGCGACAGCCGGCGCAGCACCATTTCGCCGACCTCCACTTCCGGCGAAATGATGACATCGATGGGCATATGGTCGCGGGAGAACAGGTTGCGCCAGTTTTTGTGAAGATAGCTCTGCGCCCGCACCCGGGCGATCTTGGTCGGCATCTTGAAAAGCGAGTGCGCGACCTGGCAGGCGACCATGTTGACTTCGTCATAAAGCGTCACGGCGACGATCATGTCGGCATCGCCGGCGCCGGCACGATCGAGAATGTCGGGATGGGCGCCATGGCCGACGATCCCGCGCACATCGAGCGTGTCACGAATGACATTGACCAGCTCTGCGGACCGGTCGATGACCGTGACGTCATTGCCCTCCGCCGCCAGCTTGTCGGCGATGCCGTAGCCGACCTGCCCTGCCCCGCAGATGATTGCCCGCATGTCCGTAACCCCTGTCGCCCCTGAACGGCATCCTGCCGCCGTGTCCGGTTCCCTCGCCCCGATCCACCACGCCCGGCACCGCCTTCGCGCCGGCATATGTGCACCATAACCGTAAAGACCGGGTCACCGAACCCGCCAATCCCGTCGCCGGCCGGCCGGCCGCGCGAATTGCACCCCTCCCCGGCCGATACCTAAACGCCCAGGCTTTTCAACTTGCGGTGGAGCGCGGATCGCTCCATGCCGACAAATTCGGCGGTTCGCGAGATATTGCCGCCAAACCGGTTGATCTGCGCCGTCAGATAGTCCCGTTCGAAGATCTCCCGCGCCTCGCGCAACGGAAGCGACATGATATGGGTGGAATCCTGCGGCGAGGAGGGCAGGATCTCGCCAACCTCTGGCGGCAGCATCTCCGCGGAAATCGGCTCGTTGTTGGCGCCCGACGCCAGGATCATCAGCCGCTCCACATTGTTGCGCAATTGACGGATGTTTCCGGGCCAGGCATTGGCCTGCAATACGGCCATGGCATCGCTGCTGACGGCGCGGCGCGCCATGCCCGTCGAAGTTGTGAGCTGATCCATGAAATGCTCGACAAGCAGCGGGATGTCCTCCCGCCGCTCCGACAAGGCCGGCACCCTGAGCGGCACGACACTCAACCGGTGAAACAGATCCTCGCGGAAGTCACCGTCGGCGATTTCCTTTTCGAGGTCGCGCGCCGTCGACGACAGGATCCGGACGTCGACATGGACCCGGGTCGACCCGCCGACCCGCTCGAATTTCTGGTCGACCAGCACCCGCAGGATCTTGTTCTGCGTCTCGATCGGCATGTCGGCCACCTCGTCGAGGTAAAGCGTGCCGCCATGGGCTTCCTCCAGCGCGCCGACCTTGCGGCCCTGACCGTTCAGCGTTTCGGTACCGAACAACTCCGTCTCCATCCGGTCCGGCGTGATCGCCGCGGCATTGAGCACGACGAAGGGGCCCCCGGCCCGTTTCGAACCGGAATGGATCGATCGCGCCGCCTGTTCCTTGCCCGAGCCGGACGGTCCGAAGATCATCACCCGGCTGTTGGTTGGCGAAATCCGGGCGATGGCCTGGCGGAGCTGGTTCATGACCGGCGATTCCCCCACCATGACGTCGGCGCCACCGGTGATCTGCTTGAGTTGCGCCACCTCCCGCCGCAGTTTGGACGCCTCCAGCGCCCGTTCGGCGACCAGAACCAGACGGTCGGCCTTGAACGGCTTTTCGATATAGTCGTAGGCGCCGCGCTTGATCGCTGAAACCGCCGTTTCGATGTTGCCGTGGCCGGAGATGATGACCACCGGCATGTCCGGATGCTGCTTGCGGATCTCGTCAAGCAACGCCAGCCCGTCGAGCCGGCTGCCCTGCAACCAGATGTCGAGGAAACAAAGGGCCGGCCGCCGCGCCTTGATGGCTTCAAGCGCGCTGTCGCTGTCATGGGCGGTGCGTGTTTCGTGCCCTTCGTCCTCCAGGATTCCGGCGACGATATCCCGGATATCCGCCTCGTCGTCCACGACCAGTATATCTGCTGCCATACGCTCTATTCCTTTACGCCCTGCTCGCCGCTGACGGGCTCCGGCGGTGCAGGCTCGCCGCCGCCGGAGACCGGATTGGATGCCGTTGGATCGGATGCGGACGGCCGGTCCGCATCCACCGTGTCTGTAACCGTTTGACCGGCCGCCGCCGCGTGTGTCGGGCCGCCGCCGGGATGTTTGGGGAAGACCAGCCGCACGCACGCCCCCCGCGGCCAGCTGGGGTCCCGCCCTTTTGCCTGCTCCGCCTCTTTCCCCCCCGCCGTCTTTGACGCTGTTTCGGCCGCCACCTGCCGGTCGAGCAGCGCGATGGAACCGTCATGCTCTTCCATGATCTTGCGGACAATCGCCAGGCCGAGGCCGGTGCCCTTCTCCCGCGTCGTCATGTAGGGCTCCAGCAGGCTCTCCCGATCCGAGGCCGGCAATCCCTTGCCATTGTCCTCCACATCGACCGTCACCGCGTCCTCGGTCTCTCTGACCCGGACCAGGATCCGGCCGCCGTCGCCCTGTTCGGCGGCCGGCACCGCCTCGATCGCCTCCGTGGCGTTCTTGACGATATTGGTCATCGCCTGGGTGACCAACCGGTGATCGACCGGCGCTGTCGCCGGTTTCTCCGGCAAATCGAGCGCGAACGTGATGTCGGGATTGCCGACCTCCTGCAGGAAAACGGCTTCCTTGACCACATCGGCCAGATCGCGCGCTTCCATGACCGGCTTGGGCATGCGCGCAAATGAGGAGAATTCGTCGACCATGCGGCGAATGTCACCGACCTGGCGGACAATCGTCTCGGTGCACTGGTCGAAGACCTTGCGGTCGTCGTCGGCGATCTTCGGTGTGTACCGGCGCCGCAGCCGCTCCGCGGACAGCTGGATCGGGGTCAGCGGATTCTTGATTTCATGGGCGATCCGCCGGGCCACGTCGGCCCACGCCGACCGGCGCTGGGCGCTCACAAGGTCGGTGATGTCATCGAGCGTGACGACAAGACCGTCGCTGCCGCCGGCCCCGCTTTCGCGCGTGATCTGGATGTTCAGCGTGCGCTGGTCGCCGTCACGCGTGATGCGGATCTGGCCGCGGCTTTCCGACCGCCAGCTTTGGCCGGCGGCCTCGATCAACTCGTCCAGTTCCGGCAGCACCTCGCCGATCGGCTGGCCGACAATGTCGTCGCCATGCAGCTTCAGTGCATCCGCCGCGGAGCGGTTGGCGAGCGTGATCCGGTTGTCGGCATCCAGTCCGATCACGCCGGCCGATACGCCCGACAGCATGGCCTCGATGAAAAGCCGCCGCTCCGTCAGTTCCGCATTTGCGCTCAACAGGTCGTCGCGCTGGCTCTTGAGCTGCGAACTCATGGTGTTGAACGTGTCGGCGAGAAGCGCAATGTCGCCGGTGGACCGGCGCGCCGGTACCCGCACGTCGAGATTGCCCGACGAGATTTCCGCCGCCGCCGAAATGAGTTGCCGAACCGGCTCCACCAGGCGGTCGGCAAATCCCAGCCCGATCCAAATCGCCGACAGCAGCACAACCAGCGCCATGCCGACGAACAGGATGGCGAATGCGACCTGCACCCCGAACCGGCTGTCGACAAGTTGCCGATACTCGTCGGCATTTTCGTCGGTCAGCCGGACATAACGTGTCACTTTCGGATCGATCGGCCGGACCATGTAGAGATAGGTATCGTCGAAGCTCGTCAGCCGGATCACGCCGCCGACCAGATTCGTCCGCCCCGGCGCGATCAGCGCCGGCTGGCCGTCTTCCAGCCCCTTGAAGATGTCGGCCGGCGGCGGCGGCACGGCCAGGTTGGACGAGATGTCCCCGTCGACGATCCGCGACCGGTCGCCGCGCAGCAGCGAAATCGCCGAAAGGCCGCGCAAGTTGCCCTGATTGGTGAGAAAGGCGGCGATGGCATCGCGGTTGCGCTCAAGATCGGGGCTGACCCGGTCGAATTCGCCGGCAAGCGCAACCAGGTCGATGGCGATGATGCGGCTATGCTCTTCGACATAGGCCTGGGCGACGCTGCGCGAGGTCTCCACGATGGCCACCGTGCGCTCCGAAAACCAGCGATCCAGCCCCTTGTCCAGGGTGATCGACGCGACCAGCGCGGTCAGGATCGCCGGCAGCGCCGCGATCACGGAGAACAGGGCAACGATGCGCACATGCAGCCGCGCTGCCGCCCGTCGCCGCTGCCGCGCCTCGATCAGCCGGTAGATCTCGTATCCGATCACCAGCGCCAGGCAGAAGACGACGATGCCGTTGACGATCCAGGCCGTGCGCACGACGTCCGGCGACGGATCGATTGTTGTCTGGCCGGTCAGCACGAAGAAGGAATAGGTGGCCGATCCCAGAGCGACCAGCACCATCAACAGGCCGGACAGGCGAATGATCCGGTCGCGCCGCGATGTCGGCCCCGTGGAATCCGCCGGAGCGTTCGGAACCTTTTGTCCGCTTTGTGGGAATTCAGCCGCAGTCGCCATGCCATATTGCCATTGTTTGCCGTGACAAACTGACAACAGCGATGCAAGAATGCAACAGCCGTGATGAAATAGTCACGCAAATGCGATCATTGACGGCAATTATGCCGGTTTAGTGACGGCTGCCCCGCACGATGGGGATCTGAAGATCACGGACCTTTTTGCGCAATGTGTTGCGGTTCAGGCCCAGCAGCTCCGCCGCCCGGATCTGGTTGCCGCCGGTGGCCGTCAATGCCGCGTTGATCAGCGGCGCCTCGACATCGCGCAAAATCCGCTGATGCAATCCGGGCGGCGGCAGATTGTCACCGAACTGCTTGAAATAATTGGCAAGATGGCGGTCGACCGCGGCCGACAGATCGTCCGGCTCCGTGACAGCGGCGTCCTGAGGCGACGGCGCGGCCAGCGCCAGTTCGGCCTCCACCAGGCCGGCGGTAAGCGTTTCCTGTGGATAAAGCGCCGCCAGCCGCCGCACCAGATTTTCCAGTTCCCGCACATTGCCCGGCCAGCCGTAGCGTTTCATGGCCGCCAGCGCGTCGGTGTCGATAACCTTTGCCGGCAGGCCCTCCTGTCTGGCCTGGGACAGGAAATGGCGCACCAGATCCGGGATGTCGTCCACCCGGGCGGCCAGCGGCGGCAGCCGGATCGGCACGACATTGATTCGAAAATACAGGTCCTCGCGGAACAGGCCCTCGCGGATCAGCCCCCCGAGATCCTTGTTGGTGGCGGCGACGATGCGCACATCGGTGCGGATCGGCGTGCGCCCGCCGATGGTCGTGTATTCGCCCTGCTGGAGCACCCGCAACAGACGGGTCTGGGCATCCATGGGCATGTCACCGATCTCGTCGAGAAAAAGCGTACCGCCGTCGGCCTGTTCAAAGCGGCCCAGCGAACGGCTGTGGGCGCCCGTAAAGGCGCCGCGCTCATGCCCGAAAAGCTCCGCTTCGATCAGGTCGCGCGGGATCGCCGCCATGTTGACGGCGACGAACGGCCCGTTCTTGCGCTTGCCGTAATCGTGGAGTGCCCGCGCCACCAGTTCCTTGCCGGTGCCGGACGGCCCGCTGATCAGCACCGTCAGATCGGTCTGCATCAGCCGCGCCAACACCCTGTAGACGTCCTGCATGGCCGCCGACCGGCCGACCAGCGGCATGCCGTCGCTGCCATCGCGATCCGTCTCCCCGGCCGCCGGGGTCTTCGGCGCCGCCATCGCCCGCTCGACAATGCCGATCAGCTCCTTCAGGTCGAACGGCTTGGGCAGATAGTCATAGGCCCCGGCGTCGGAAGCCTTGATCGCCGTCATCAGCGTGTTTTGGGCGCTCATCACCAGGATCGGCAGGTCTGGTCTGGCGCGCTTGATGCGCGGCAGCAGGTCGAAGGCATTGCCATCCGGCATGAACACGTCGGTAACGACGAGATCGCCGGCGCCCTCCTCGATCCACCGCCACAGGGTTGCGCCGTTGGGCGTCAGGCGCACGTCGTACCCGGCCCGCGACAGCGCCTGGTTGAGCACCGTGCGGATGGCCGCATCATCATCGGCGACGAGGATGGTTCCCGCGCTCATGCCGGCATCCCGTCGGCGCCGGTCGGCTCCCAGCCGGCGTTTGCCAGGCCGGGCGCATCGATTCCGGCCTCCGCCCGCTTTCGCCCGGCGTCATAGGCCGGCATCAGGACACGGAAGGCGGTGCGGCCGGGCTTGCTGTCGCATTCAACGATACCGCCATGGTCGCCGATGATCTTGGCGACAAGCGCCAGGCCGAGGCCGGTGCCGTTGCCCTTGGAGGTAACGAAGGGATCGAACAGATAAGGCTGCAGTTCCTCCGGCACGCCGGGGCCGTTGTCGATGACCGAGAATTCCAGCGGCAGGCTGACCTTGTCCGGGCTGCCGGGCGCCGACAGGCGGATTCCGGGCCGGTAGGCGGAGCGCAGAACGATGCGGGCTTCTTCCGCGCCCGCCCCGGTACGTTTCCCGTCGGCCAGCGCCTCCGCCGCATTTTTGACCAGGTTGATGAAGACCTGCAGCAGCTGGTCGCGATTGGCATACATCGCCGGCAACGAGGGATCATATTCCGCGACAATCGAGGCGCCGCCGGCCAATCCGCTCTCCGCAAGCATCTTCACGCGGTCCAGGATGGTGTGAATGTTCACGCGTGTCCGCTCCACCGGCCGATCGTCGCTGAAGACATCCATCCGCCCGACCAGTTCGACAATCCGGTCCGTTTCGTCGCGGATCAGCCGGGTCAGAATCTGGTCCTCCTCGCTGACGGATGCCTCGATAAGCTGTGCCGCGCCGCGAATGCCGGAGAGCGGATTGCGGATCTCGTGGGCAAGCATGGCGGCCAGTCCGTTGACGCTGCGCGCCGCACCGCGATGGGTCAGTTGCCGGTCGATCTTTTCCGTGACCGTGCGGGCGAGGAACATCACCACCACATGGCCGGGCCGCTCCGGCACCGGCGCTCCGTAGATGTCGACCATCTGCGCCTGGCCGGTGCGCGGCGTGCCGAGATCGACCCGGTACTCGGTGACAGCCGAATTTCGTTGGCGGATCTGACCGACCAGTCCGACAAGCGGGCTGCCGAACGGCACCAGCCGGTCGAGCTGTTGGCGCGCAAGTATGGCCGCGCTGGTCTGGAAAAACTGTTCCGCGGCATGATTGGCCGCCGCGATCCGCCCGTCCGGCCCGATATCGAGCACCGCGTGGGGAAGCGCGTTGAGAAGCGCCGGCGCCAGAGTGTCGAACGCCACATCGCCGCCATCGGCCGCCCTCCTGCCGCCCGTCGCGCTCATGCCGCCAGCCGCCCCGGCCGATCGCCGAACGCCCTGTCCAGGAGGATTGATATCCGGTCCGGATCGGTTTGCGTCAGCAGCTCGCGACGAAGCGCCGGCGACGCCGGATCGCCGGCCTGTTCCAGATACCAGTTCAGGTGCTTGCGCGCCGTGCGCACGCCGATCGCCGTGCCGTAGTGGGTCAGCATCGCCGCATGATGCGCAGCGATGAGATCGCGCAGCGCCGCGCCGTCCGGCGCCGCGAGCCGGGCGTCCCCGGCCATCGCCCGCGCCGCCTGGCCAACGATCCAGGGCCGGCCATAACTGCCGCGTCCGATCATCACAGCATCGGCGCCGGTGGTAGCGCGCATCCGCGCCGCATCGTCCGGCCGGGTGAGATCACCGTTGGCGACAAGCGGCACATCGACTTCCGCCCGCACCCCGGCGATCGCTGTCCAGTCGGCCCGGCCCTTGAAGAACTGACACCGTGTCCGGCCGTGAACGGTGATCATGGCAACGCCGGCGTCCACGGCGCGGCGGGCAAGCGCCGGTGCATTGTGGCTGGTCTCGTCCCAGCCAAGCCGCATCTTCACACACACCGGCACACGCGCCCGGCTCACGGTCGCGTCAATGATCCGCAATGCCCGATCCATGTCCCGCATCAGCGCCGAGCCGCCATAGCCGCCGGTCACCTTCTTGGCCGGGCACCCCATGTTGATGTCGATCAGGTCGGCGCCGGCCTCCTCGGCAACGGCAACGCCGAGCGCCATGGCATCCGGCTCCCGTCCGGCGATCTGAACCGCATGCACCGGCAGTCCCTCGCCTTCTGCCCGCAGCCGGGCTTCGTCGGCCTTTGCCCCCTGCCGCTCGTCGGCCCACGCGCCGGCGACCATTTCCGAGATCACCAGCCCTGCCCCGAACCGGGCGGCCAGCCGCCGGAACGGCAGGTCGGAAACGCCCGACATCGGCGCCAGAAAGGCCCGGTTGGGGATGATTACCCCACCGACGCAAAGCGGTCCGCCATCCAATCCGGGCGCCGATGGCCGGCCCGGTTGCGTTCCGGCATCCCGATGGTCCGGCCGATGGTCCGGCCGAGGGTCCGGCCGAGGGTCCGCCGCCGGGACCCGTTTGCGCGCCTGCCCGGTCATCGGGCGAAGGCGTCCGGTTTCGCCGGCATGTCTGCGATCCGTGGTTGTGATGAAAAATTGCTCATTTTCAGGTCTGCACATATTTTAAACAATTGCTGCGTTGCAGCAAGGTGGATGTTTGCCGGCTGGCGGCCGCCGCCATCGCAATTGTCCACGGTCTGGGATAAGACCTGATGACGTTCACCCCAACCCGCCGTCGCCGGATATCTCTGCCATGCCCCGTTTCGCTGCACTGATCGTCGCCGCAGGCCGCGGATCCCGCGCCGGCCGGGCTGTGCCCAAGCAATACGAGCCGGTCGCCGGTGTGCCGGTTCTGCGTCGCAGCATCGATGCCCTGCGCCGGTGGGAGGCCGACCTGCCGGTGATCGTCGCCATCGCCGCTGCCGACAGGGACCGCTTCGATGCCGCGACCTCCGGCCTTCGTGATGTCACTGCGACAACAGGCGGCGCAACCCGCCAGAAATCGGTTTGCGCCGGATTGCGGGCGCTTGCCGCCGGACAGTCGGCGCCCGAATATGTGATGATCCACGACGCCGCCCGGCCCTTCTGCCCGCCCGACCTGCTGGCCCGCCTTGCCGCCGCCGTCGGCACCGGCCGCGGTGCTGTTCCCGTTTTGCCGGTCACCGACACGCTGAACCGCACCGTCGACGGCCGGATCGCCGAACCGGTGGACCGGAACGGCCTTGCCGCCATGCAGACGCCGCAGGTTTTCCCCTTCCCTGCCATCCGGGCCGCCCACGAACGGGCGTCGGCGGAGAACGGCGCCGATATCACCGACGACGTGGCCGTTGCCCGCCGGGCCGGGCTTGACTTCGCCGCCGTGCCGGGCGATCCCGCCAATCTCAAACTCACATGGCCGGAGGATTTCGCCATCGCCGAAACCCGGCTGGCCTTCGCCGGCACAACCAGACAGTCGCGGACCGGCCAGGGCTTCGACGTTCATGCCTTCGGACCCGGCGACCGGATAACCCTGTGCGGAGTCGCGATCCCCCACGACCACGGGCTTGTCGGCCATTCCGACGCCGATGTCGGCCTCCACGCCCTGACCGATGCGATATTGGGAGCGATTTGCGACGGCGACATCGGCAGCCATTTTCCGCCCTCCGACCCGCAGTGGGCAGGCGCGGCGTCACGGGTGTTTCTGGCCGACGCAGCCGCCCGCGCCGCCGCCCGCGGCGGGGTCATCGTCAATCTCGACGTGACCCTGATCTGCCAGGCGCCGAGGATCGGCCCTCACCGCGACACAATGCGCGCCCGCATCGCGGAGATATGCGCCGTCGACGTCGGCCGGGTCGCCGTCAAGGCGACGACCAGCGAGGGGTTGGGCTTCACCGGCCGCGGCGAAGGGATCGCCGCACTGGCAACGGCAACGCTGGAACTGCCCGCGGGGACGCCGTGACTGCGCTGCCGGACAACCTGATCGCGGAGGCCGCTGCGCTTCTGGAGCGCTGCCGGGCCGCCGGCCTGACGCTCGCCACCGCGGAATCCTGCACCGGCGGGCTGATCGCAGCAGTTTTGACGGAAGTGCCCGGTTCCTCCGATGTGGTGGAGCGTGGATTTGTGACCTATTCCAATGCCGCCAAAACCGAGATGCTGGGTGTCGAGGCGCAACTGATCGCCACCCGTGGCGCCGTCAGCGCCGAAGTGGCCAGGGCAATGGCCGAAGGCGCGCTTGCCGCCTCGCCGGCCGACCTCGCCATCGCCATAACCGGGATCGCCGGTCCCGGCGGCGGCACGGCGGACAAGCCGGTCGGGCTGGTTTTCCTGTGCGCGGCCCGGCGCGGCGTTGCCCATGCGCCGGCGCGGCTGAACCTCGCAGAAACGGGCCGCGGCCAAATTCGCCTGGCCGCCGTGCACGCGGCATTCCGTCTTCTGAATACGTTGCTTTGAACCGGCGGGTTGCGCCGGCGCCTAGGCCGGCGGGTATCGGCGGGTCCTTCGCAGCACATCGGCCCGGGCGACGAAGGCCCGCTCATAGGCGCGAAACACCCGGTCGAACATCGATCCCATCAGCAGCGCCAGCGTCCGGCTCTTGAACTCGTAGGCAATGTGGAACCCGATCTCGCTCGTCGTTTCGGTCAACGGCCGGAACGTCCAGCGGTTTTCCATCGTCCGGAACGGGCCGTCGAGGTTTTCCGCGCCGATGGTCAACCCGTCGCGGTCGAGCAGAACCGAACTGGCGAAAGTTTCGCGTACCAGCTTGTAGCCCACCGTCATGTCGGCGATCACGCGGGTCCGCCCATTGCCCTCCGGGCGGCTGGAGCGGATGACGAGGCTCTCGCAGAGCGGCACGAATTCCGGATAGCGGTCCATGTCGGCGACCAGATCGAACATCGCGCTCGCGGGATGGTCAACGGTGTGTGCGGTATCGAATTGCGGCATGCGTGATGGCTGTCGCCGGCGGTCGGCGCGATCGGGTCGGGCGGCGCTCAGCGGGCGCGCGCCGCCTTCAGCCGCGCGAAATCTTCGCCGGCATGGTGGGAGGAACGGGTCAGCGGACTGGCGGAGACCAGCCCGAAACCCTTGGAATAGGCGATCGTCTCGTAGGACTTGAACGTCTCCGGCGAAACGAACGCGTGGATCGGATGGTGTTTGCGCGTCGGTTGCAGATACTGGCCGATGGTCAGAAAGTCGACATCGGCGGCACGCAGATCGTCCATCACCTGCAGGATCTCGTTGCGGGTTTCGCCGAGCCCGACCATGATCCCCGACTTGGTGAAAATGCCGGGTGCATGTTCCTTGGCCATCTGCAGGAGCCGGATGGAATGGAAATAGCGGGCGCCGGGCCGCACAGTGAGATAGAGCGACGGCACCGTTTCCAGATTGTGATTGAAGACGTCGGGGCCGGCATCGACAACAAGTTCCATGGCCCCGTCCTTGCGCAGGAAATCCGGTGTCAGAACCTCGATTGTCGTCGATGGCGCGCGTGCCCGGATCGCCGAAATCACGTCCGCAAAGTGCTGCGCCCCGCCATCGTCCAGATCATCCCGGTCGACGGATGTGACGACCACGTGCGCCAGATCCATTGCCGCGACCGCTTCGGCGACATGGGCCGGTTCGTCCGGGTCAACAGGACCGGGAATGCCCGTGCGCACGTTACAGAACGCGCAGGCCCGCGTGCAGGTGTCGCCGAGTATCAGGAACGAGGCGTGCCGCTTGGACCAGCATTCGCCGATATTGGGACACCCCGCCTCTTCGCACACGGTTGCCAGATTGTTCTTGCGAACAATATCGACGGTCTCGCGATAGACCGGCGAACCCGGCGCCTTGACCCGGATCCAGGCCGGCTTGCGCAGAAGTGGCGTCGCCGTCCGGTTGACTTTCTCCGGGTGCCGGGGGCGGGACCGGTCGGAACCCGCATCCCGGCGTTTCGCCTGCCGATTGTCGATCAGCGTCACCATCGCTTGCCGCGCCACGCCACCTGTTTGGTCCTCAGCCCCTGCCGCGAATGGCTTTCAGGGCGAACAGCAAGATCACCGCGCCAACCACCGCCGTGATCAGTGAACCGATGAAACCGGCCTGCGTGGCAACACCAAGGATGCCGAACAGCCAGCCGCCGATAAAGGCACCGATGATTCCAACGACGATGTTGGTCAGCAGGCCATGGCTGCTCTTCGTCACTTTTTCGGCAATCCAACCGGCCAGACCGCCAATGATGATCCAGAAAATAATGCTCATGGGTCTTCTATCTCCTCTGCCGCCCCGCTCAGGTTCCGTATATGGAATCCGCGTTATGTGTGGACAACCCGGCCATAGGCGTCAAGCACGCTCTCGTGCATGGTCTCCGAAAGCGTCGGATGGGGAAAAACGGAGTGGATAAGCTCCTCTTCCGTGGTTTCCAGATTCATGGCGACAACGAAACCCTGAATGAGCTCCGTCACCTCCGCGCCGACCATGTGCGCACCAAGCAGTTCGCCGGTTTTGGCATCGAAGATGGTCTTGACCAGCCCCTCCGGCTCGCCCAGCGCAATGGCCTTGCCATTGCCGATGAACGGAAACCGGCCGACCCGGATATCGCGGCCGGCTTGCCTGGCCGCCTGTTCCGTCAATCCCACCGATGCGACCTGCGGCTGGCAGTATGTGCAGCCGGGGATCCGGTTCTTGTCCATCGGGTGGGCGTCCAGCCCCTTGATCTTCTCGATACAGATGACACCTTCGTGCTCCGCCTTGTGGGCCAGCATGGGCGGTCCGGCGACATCGCCGATGGCGTAAACGCCCGAAACGTTCGTGCGGCCGAAATCGTCGATCACCACGCAGCCGCGATCGGTCTTGACGCCCAGCGCCTCCAGCCCCAGCCCTTCGATGTTGCCGACGACGCCGACGGCGGAAATCACCCGGTCGACGGTGATCTGTTCCGCTTTGCCATCCTTCGTCTCGACCGTCGCGGTGACGGAATTGGCCGCCTTGTCGAGCTTTGTCACCTTGGCGCCGGTGTGGACGGCAATACCGGCCTTTTCGATGCGCTTGCGCACATGGCCGGCGATTTCGTGATCCTCCACCGGCAGAATCCGGTCCAGCACCTCGACCAGCGTGACCTTGGTGCCGAGGGTGGCGAAGAACGAAGCGAATTCGACGCCGATCGCACCCGATCCGACCACCAGCAGTGTTTTCGGCATGATGTCGGGATTGAGCGCCTCGAAATAGGTCCAGACCAGCTTGCCGTCGCCTTCCAGGCCCGGCAACGCCCGCGGCCGCGCACCGGTGGCGACGATGACATGGTCGGCCCGGTAGGTGCCGGCACCCTTGGCGCCCTTCGGCGCCGGCTCGCTCGCGCCGGCGACGGCGACGGCGCCCTCGCCCTTCAGTTCCGCCACACCCCAGATCACGTCGACCTTGTTCTTTTTCAGAAGAAAGCCGACCCCGTTGGACAACTGGCCGGCGACGCCGCGCGACCGCTTGACCACCGCGTCAAGCTGGAAACCGACGCTGTCGGCCGACAGGCCATAGTCGGCGGCATGTTCCATATAGTGGTAGATTTCCGCCGACCGCAGGAGCGCCTTGGTCGGAATACAGCCCCAGTTGAGGCAGATACCGCCCAGATGACGGCTTTCCACGATCGCCGTCCGGAAGCCCAGCTGCGCGGCGCGGATCGCCGTCACATAGCCACCCGGCCCGGCACCGATGATGATGATGTCATAGTCGCTGTCGGCGCGTTTGTCTGCCATGCGTCTGGATCCCGTGTCGTTTTGCGACCCTATAGCGTGAAACGGGCGCATTGTAACGGTTCGTGGCCGCAGACCAGCCTCCCGCCGAACGCAGGGCGCCACAACGCCCGATCGTGACCCGGCGGCCGGTTTCCGCTAGGGATGGCGGAGAATCCCGGGGGCGGCGTGATGAACAAACCGGCGGCATTGAGCGTGCTTGCGCTGACCCAGGTGGCAATCATGTCCCTCTGGTTCACAACCGCCGCCGTCGCGCCCGCGCTACAGGCGGAATTTGCCCTGAGCACGGCCCAGATCGGCTGGCTGACCAGCGCCGTACAGCTGGGTTTCGTTGCCGGCTGTCTGATCAGCGCCGGTTTCGGTCTTGCCGACCGGCTGGATTCGCGCCGGTTCTACGCCGCCTGCGCGATAGTCGGCGGCAGCGCCAACGGCCTGTTCCTTCTCGTCGATCCGGGATCGATGACAGCAATCGCCCTGCGCTTCCTGACCGGCGCGGCGATGGCCGGTGTCTATCCGGTCGGTATGAAGATCGCCGTCAGTTGGGCCGACCGCGACCGCGGCCTTCTGGTCGGCCTGCTGGTCGGCGCGCTGACGGTCGGCAACGCCACGCCGCATCTGTTCGCATTTCTCGGCGGTGTCGACTGGCGATTTGTCATGATCGCCGCCACGGTTGCCGCGTTTTGCGGCGCCGGCGCGGTCCTGACCGTCCCGATGGGGCCCGCCCCGGGCATGACCGGCCGCTTCGATCCCGGCGCCGCCTGGAGCGCATGGACCGATCGTGCGACCCGATACGCCAATTTCGGCTATCTCGGCCATATGTGGGAACTGTTCGCCATGTGGGCCTGGATCGCCGCCTACCTGACGGCGAGTTTTGCCGTCGGCGGCATCGCGAACGCCGGCGGCGCGGCGAGCCTGGCGGCTTTCGCGACCATTGCTGTGGGTGCCGTCGGCGCGTTCGCCGGCGGTTGGCTGGCCGACCGCATCGGGCGCACCGCGCTCACCGTGGGCGCTTTGCTTGTCAGCGGTCTGTGCTGCCTGGCTGCCGGGCCCGCCTTCGGCGCCGCGCCGGCCCTCGTCACGCTCCTGTGCCTGGTCTGGGGCATCGCGGTGATCGCCGATTCCGCGCAGTTTTCCGCCTGTGTCTCCGAACTGGCCAAACCCGGCACACAGGGTACGATGCTCACCGTCCAGACCGCCACCGGCTTTGCACTGTCGGTGATCACGATCCAGCTCATGCCGGCCTGGGTTGATTACGCCGGTTGGCGGTGGGCCTTCGCACCGCTTGCCGTCGGCCCGCTGCTGGGCGCGTTCGCCATGGCCCGGCTGCGGACATTTCCCGACGCGACAAAGCTGGCCCACGGGCTGCGTTAGTGGCAAAACCGGCGGCGAACGCGCAAGAAAGCCAAGATCGAACCGGAAAGGCCACATCAAGCCAGATGCCCGCAATCCCGCACGATCAGCCGGACCGGACCGGATCCGGCCCCCAGGCGCCGCTGGTTTATCTGGTCGCCGGCGAGCATTCCGGTGACAATCTCGGCGCCGGGCTGATGGCGGCTTTGAAGGAAGCGACGGCCGGCGACGTACGATTTGCCGGAATCGGCGGGCCGATGATGGCGGCGCAGGGGCTGCAGAGCCTGTTCCCGATCCGCGAACTGGCACTGATGGGTTTGGCCGAAATCCTGCCTCACCTGCCCAATCTGCTCCGCCGCATGCGCCAGACCGTCGACGATATCGCCGTCCGCCGCCCGGACATTGTCGTCACCATCGATGCCCCCGACTTCTGCCTGCGGCTGGCCCGCCGCGTGCGGCCGACCGGGATTCCGCTTGTCCACTACGTGGCGCCGCAAATCTGGGCCTGGCGGCCCGGACGCGGCCGCAAACTGGCCGCCATCCTTGACCACGTCCTGGCGCTTCTGCCCTTCGAGCCGGACTTCTTCGCCCGATATGGCGTGCCCTGCACCTATGTCGGCCATCCGGTGTTGCAGTCGGGCGCCGGCGCCGGAGACGCCGCAGCCTTTCGCGGCGCCCACGACATCGCCGCGGACCGGACCCTGATCGCCGTCCTGCCGGGCAGCCGGCCCGGCGAGATAAGCCGCACCCTGCCCGTATATGCCGAAACGCTGGCCCGGCTGGCCGCCAAAAGATCCGACCTGGTGGCCATGGTCGCAACCGTGGAGGCCGTCGCCGGCGAAGTCGCCCAAGCCATGGCCCGCTGGCCGCTTCCCGCCGTGCTCGTCACCGATGACCGGCAAAAGCATGACGGCTTTGCGGCCAGCCGGGCAGCATTGGCGAAATCCGGCACGGTCAATCTGGAACTGGCCCTGGCCGATGTGCCGATGGTGGTCTGCTACCGGCTCCACCCGATAACGGCCTTCATCGGCCGCCGTCTGGTCGCCGTCGAACATGCCTCGTTGGTCAACCTGCTGGCCGGCCGCCGGATCGTCCCGGAGTTCCTTCAGGAGAATTTCCGCCCCGAGCCCCTTGCCGAGACCCTGGAGGAGCTGCTCGGCGACGGAGAGGCGCGCGCCGCCCAGCGCCGGGGCCTGGCGGCGGTGCGTGCGCTGCTCGCCGACATTCCGGGCCGGCCGAGCGATGTGGCGGCCAAAACCGTTCTCGGCGTCTTGGCCGGCCGGCGCGCAGCCGGTCTAGCCGACAGGCCGGTCTAGCCGACGGCCCGGATCACCGCGTCGCACACTCGGTCGATGGTCGCGGTATCCAGATAGGCGTGCATCGGCAGCGCCAGGCTGCGTTTCGCCAAGCGCTCCGATACCGGCAGCGAACCCGGCCCGTCGCCGAACCGCCGATAGGCCGGCTCCATATGGATCGGGCTGTTGTAGTAGACCATTGTCGCGATCTCTTCGGCCGAAAGCGCCGCCCGCACCCGGTCCCGGTCCGCGCACTGGACGGCGAAGACCGACCAGGCCATGTCGCCGGCCTCATAAGGTACCGGGAGATCGACTGCACCCTCCAGGCGCTCGCAATAGGCGGCCGCAGCCTGCCGCCGGGCCGCAAGCTCGTCGTCGAACACGTCCAGCTTGGCCAGCAGGACCGCCGCCTGGATGCTGTCGAGCCGTGAGTTGACGCCGACATTGAGCACTGCCGGTCCGTCCTCGCCGAGGCCGTGGCGATGCAGCGAGCGCAACAGCGCCGCCCGCTCGTCGTCGTCGGTGAACATGCATCCGGCATCGCCGAACGCACCCAGGGTCTTGGAGGGATAGAAGCTGGTCGCCGTCGCCGCTGCCATCGTGCCGGCAAACCGGTTGTCACGGGTGGCGCCGAAGCTTTGCGCCGCATCGGCGAGCACGAACAATCCGTGCGCATCGGCATGTTTCCCGATCGCCCGATAGTCGGCCGGACGGCCGAACAGGTCGACGGGGATGACGGCACGCGGCTGAAGATCACCGGCCGCGACAACCTCGTCGATCTTTTCGCCGAGATGATCGGCACTCATGGTCAGTGACAACGGATCGATATCGACGAACACCGGCGTTGCGCCGAGCCCGACCACGGCGCCGGCGGTGGCGACGAACGTATAGGCCGGCACGAACACCGCATCGCCCGGCCCGATTCCCTCTGCCATCAGCGGGATCGCAAGCGCATCCGTGCCGCTGGCGCAGGCAATCGCATGGCCGGCACCGCAGTATGCGGCAAGCCGCGTCTGCAATTCGTCGACCTCCGGCCCGAGCACGAACTGGCCCTGCGAGATCACGCGCGCAATCCGCGCATCGATGTCGTCCTTGAGCGCCCGGTACTGGGCCTTTACGTCGATCAGCGGCACCGGCCCGGGCGGCTCTGCCTGCGCCCGGATGTCCGTTGTTTCGCAGGACGTTTCCGTCGTCCCGCCAGCCGTTTCCGTCATGACACGCATTGTACCCTGTCCCCTCCGCCACGCCCCTCGGCGTCGAATCCGACCGTCTCGCCGTTCGCCATCGCCTGTTCCACCGCCAGCGCCGCCTGAAGCGCCGACAACCCGTCGGCCCCCGTCACCGCCGGCGCGCTGCGCCGTTCCACACAATCCAGAAACGCCGCGATCTCCGCCAGCACAGGATCTTCGCCGGCCGCATCGGCAAGCGGCACCGCCGCGCCCTCGCCGGCAGCGGCCCCACACTTTTCGCGGCCGGACAGTTCGCGGCCTGACGATTCGCGCCGCACACAATCAAAACACAACGCCTTTCCGGCAAAATCGGCTGTCAGAACTCCGGTGGGTTGAAACACCCGCATCCGCCGCTCCACGGCCGGATGAACCCGGCTTGCCACAAGCCGCGCGACCGTGCCGTTCGCAAACGTGATTCGCGCCTCGGCGAAATCGGCATGGTCACTGCGTTCGCACCGGCCGCTCGCCGTCACATCGGCGATCGGCGCGCCGACGAACCAAAGGACCAAATCGAGGTCATGGATCATCAGGTCAAGCACGACGCTGACATCGGTGCCGCGACCGTGGAACGGGCTGGCGCGCACGGCATCGATGAAATAGGGCCGATCGATCCGCGCCTTCAGCGCCCTTGTGACCGCGGAAAAACGTTCAAGATGGCCGACCTGCAATATGCGGTTCGCCGACCGGGCCAGCGCCACCAGCGTCCGCGCCTCGCCAAGATCGCCGGTAATCGGCTTTTCCACCAGCACATCGGCGCCGGCATCGAGAAAATCCCGGGCGACGGCGAAATGCCGGACGGTCGGCACGGTGATGCTGACCGCATCCACCTGGCCGAGCAGCGCCCGATGGTCGCTGACCGCCCGCGTGCGGCAGCGCGCCGCCAGCGCCTCGGCGGCGCCGGCATCGCAATCGGCCACCGCGACCAGTTCGGCATTGGGCAACGCGGCATGTTTTTCGGCGTGATAACCGCCGAACTTGCCGCATCCGATCACCGCGGTCCGTGCCTGTCTGATCATGTCCGGAATCTCGATATTTCGACCGTTTGCCCGGTCTGCTCTAGCCGTGAACCCGAAAAATCACAATCGCCACGGCGATCACGAACGGTTCCAATTTGAAACGTGGCAAACGGCGCCGATGCACCGGCCCGCCGGCAATCCGGCCTGCGGGCGGACGAACGCCACCGCCCGTCAGGCCGCGACCTCGACGCCGACGACGAACATGCCGGCCGCATCGGCGTGCGCGGTGATCGCGTTGCGGTCGATAACCAGGGTTCCGCCGGCCTCCACCGCAACGCCGCGAAAACCAGCCCGGATTGCCCCGGCGACCGTATCCGGTCCGATGGTCGGCAGATCGATGCGCCGCTCCTGCTGGGGCTTGGCGATCTTGACCAGCACACCGCCCGGCGCATCCTTTTGGAGCCCCGCACAGCGGTCGATCAGCCGGTCGGTGCCCTCCGCCGCCTCCACGCCGAGCACCTGCCCTTCCTGTACGACGACGGCCTGGCCGATATCGAGCGCGCCCAGCGCCCTGAGAACCGTCAGTCCGCGTTCGATATCCCGGTCCGCCAGTGCATCGGGCCGATGCGCACCCAGCGCGCCCGGCGGCGCGAGCAGGCCATCGAGCAGGCTTTCCGGCGCGACAACGCCAAATCCCTCCGCCTCCAACGCCCGCACCACGGCGCTCAGCGCCCCATCGTCGCCGATGAACCCGATTCCGGCCCGGGCGACCATCTTCGCCGTTTTCGCATCGGGCCGCAGTTCGGCAAGGCTTGGCCGCTTGATCTTGCCTCCGAACACCAGCTCGCCGACCCCTTCGTCATGCAGATAATCGATGATCGCCCCGCCCTGGCCGATCCGGAATGTCACGTGCGGCGGCGTGCGGACGTTTCGTGGCGTAAACTGGTCCTTGAGCGCGACAAGGCGAAACTCCCGCCCGGAGTTGCGGCAGGCATGGACGAGGAGATCCGGCAGCCGCCCGCCGCCCGCGATGATGCCGAGGACCGGCGCCGGGTTTCTGGCCGTTGTCACGTCGGCGATATCCTAGACCAGCATACCCATCGGATGTTCGATATAGCGCTTGAAGGCCGTCAGCAATTTCGCCCCCAGCGCGCCGTCCACCGCACGGTGATCCGTGGACAGCGTCGCCGACATCACCGTCGCCACCGCCAGCTCGCCGTCTTTTACCACCGCCCGCTTTTCCCCCGCGCCAACGGCCAGGATTGTCGCGTGGGGCGGGTTGATGACGGCGGAAAAGTCCTTGATGCCGAACATGCCGAGATTGGAGACCGCCGTGGTGCCGCCCTGATATTCCTCCGGCTTCAGCTTGCGCTCCCGGGCCCGGCCGGCCAGATCCTTCATCTCGTTGGCGATCGCCGAAAGCGTCTTTTCGTCCGCCCGCCGCACCACCGGGGTGATCAGGCCGCCGGGAATGGACACCGCCACGCCGACATCGGCATGTTTGTGGCGCAACATCGCCGTCCCGGTCCACGTGGCGTTGGCTTCCGGCACATCGATCAGCGCCTTCGCCAACGCCTTGATGATCATGTCGTTGACAGACACCTTGTAGGCCGGCTTGCCATCGATATCCGGCGCCGCGGCGTTGATCTGCGCCCGCAGGGCCAACAGGGCGTCCAGCTCGCAGTCGAGTGTCAGATAGAAGTGGGGAATTGTCGTTTTGGCTTCCGTCAGCCGTCGCGCGATGGTTTTGCGCATATTGTCGTGGGGAACGGCCTCGTAGGACCCTTCCTCGAAAAACTTGAGGATCGTCTCGTCGGCCATGCCGGCCGGGATCGCCGGCGCCGGCGCGATGCCGGGGGCCGCCGCCGGCGTCGCCGCGTCCGCGCCTGTGGCTTTTGCCTGCGCGATATCCCGCCGGATGATGCGTCCGTGGGGTCCGCTGCCGGCGATGGCGGCCAGATCGATGCCCGCCTCCCGTGCCAGCCGCCGGGCGAGCGGCGAAGCAAAGATACGCCCGCCGGGCGCCGCCGGTCGGGCGGCGCCATTGCCGGCGCGCGGCGCCGGGGCGGCAGCAGCGGGTTCAGGTGCAGCCGGCGCGGGGGCCGGTGCGGGTTCAGGTGCAGCCGGCGCAGATGCCGGTGCAGATGCCGGTTCGGGGGCCGGATCGGGTGTGGGCGCGGGACCCGGTTCGGCGGCGGGCGGCGTCGCTATGGCGCCGGCATCCTCGCCCTCTTCGGCCAGCACGGCGATGATTTCGTTGACCCGGACCTCCTCGGCGCCCTCGGCGACGAGGATTTTCGCCACCGTGCCTTCGTCGACGGCCTCCACCTCCATGGTCGCCTTGTCGGTCTCGATCTCCGCGATCACGTCGCCGGCCGACACCGAATCGCCCTCCCTGACGTGCCACTTGGCAAGGTTTCCCATTTCCATGGTTGGCGACAGCGCGGGCATCAGAATATTGATCGGCATGGGTTCAGGTCCTGCAAACGCCGTCTGCCGGCGTCAAATGTTCCAGTCTCGGCCGGCGAAGGGGCGCCGGCCCGTTTCAGGCCGGTTCACGGCGTATAGCTCACCGCCTTCACCGCCTCGACCACGTCGGCCACGGTCGGCAGCGCCAGTTTTTCGAGGTTGGCCGCGTAGGGCATCGGCACATCCTTGCCGGTGATCCGGACCACCGGCGCATCGAGCCAGTCAAAGGCCTTTTCCATCAGTTGCGCGGCAATCTCCGAGCCCACGGAGTTTTGCGGCCAGCCCTCCTCCACCGTCACGCAGCGGCCGGTCTTCTTCACCGAGGCAACGATGGAATCGACATCCATCGGCCGCAGCGTCCGCAGGTCGATCACCTCGCACGCGATCCCCTCGCCGGCCAGCACTTCCGCCGCCTGTGTGGCATAGGTCATTCCGATGCCGAACGACACGATGGTGCAATCGCCACCGGCCCGCGCCAGCCGCGCCTTGCCGATCGGCAGCACGAAATCCTCCAGCCGCGGCACCGGAAAGCTCTGCCCGTAGAGGATTTCGTTCTCCAGGAAGATCACCGGATTGGGGTCGCGGATCGCCGCCTTCAAAAGGCCCTTGGCGTCAGCCGCGGTGTAGGGCATCACCACCTTCAGTCCCGGAACATTGGAATACCAGGCCGCGTAATCCTGGCTGTGTTGGGCCGCCACCCGCGCTGCCGCCCCGTTGGGGCCGCGAAAAACGATCGGGCAGCCCATCTGGCCGCCGGACATATAGAGCGTCTTGGCCGCCGAATTGATGATGTGGTCCATCGCCTGCATGGCGAAATTGAAGGTCATGAACTCCACGATCGGCCGCAGACCGTCCATTGCCGCGCCCACGCCGACGCCGGCGAAGCCGTGCTCGGTGATCGGGGTATCGATCACGCGCCGCGCCCCGAATTCATCCAGCAGTCCCTGGGTGATCTTGTAGGCGCCCTGATATTCGGCCACTTCCTCGCCCATGACGAACACGTCGCCGTCGCGGCGCATTTCCTCCGCCATGGCGTCGCGCAGCGCTTCACGCACGGTGGTGTCGACCATCTCCGTGCCGGCCGGTATGTCGGGATCGGCCCCGGCGGCGGTGTCGGGCGGCGGTGGCGCGCCCGGCCCCGGCGGCGCCGCTTGGGCGGCAGGTCTGTCCGGTCCGGCGCCGGCCTGCGGCGGCGGCGCGGTGCCGCCATTGAGGTCGCCGCCGGATTTGCCGCCGGCATCGGCAACGGCATCGACAGCGGCAGCATCCTCGCCATCGCCGACAATCACCGCGATCGGGGTGTTGACCTTGACCCCCTCGGTGCCTTCGCCGACGAGGATCCGGCCGATGGTGCCTTCATCGACCGCCTCGACCTCCATGGTCGCCTTGTCCGTCTCGATTTCGGCGATCACGTCGCCCGGTGCAACGGAATCGCCTTCTTTGACAACCCACTTGGCAAGTGTCCCTTCCTCCATCGTCGGCGAAAGGGCAGGCATCAGGATTTCAGTCGGCATGTGTCTCCATCCCGTTGGCCGCGACGGAGACCGGCCGGCGGCATCTCCTGCCAAAGCGGGAGATGCCGGATTGCCTGTCAGGGCAAGGGCACCGTCGCGGCTTTTTTGTTGTTGCCTTCATTGCTTTCGGCCACCGAACCGGCAGCGTCGGCTTTCATTGTGAACCTGTAGTGGCCGGGCGCCCAGACAAGGCCGTTCCAGAACGGCAGCTTGAAATTGTAGACCTTGCCGGCGGCAAGCTTCGGCACGGGCACGACCAGCGCGTTCGGATAGGCCGGATTGGCGTAGCGCGCCAGGGCCGGGCTTTCCGCGCACGATCCGCCGCCCTTCTTCTTGCAGACCACGGTAACGATGCTGGCCGCTGCCGTGGCGGTGCCGGCGTTGCGCACAGACACGGTGCCGTGCTTCATCCGCGCGGGAATCGGCACCAGATCGGCGGAATTGGCCACAAGCCCGGCTGACTGGGCCATGTTCGGCGTAACAGTGAAAACGACGAGGGCCGCAGCAAGCGCGGCGCGAACGGGAAATGCGGTCATGGGAGGGCCCCTTCCGGCTGGTGTTGCTATGCCCCGCCTTGAAGCCCAACGCGCGTGAACCGGCCCTGAATGGCCGCTTCACGTTCCGTTCCGCTTGTCCCGCCGTCGTCATCGCCCGCTCCGTCAGGACGCCTCCTTGTAGACATCGGTCCACAATTCCGCCGGATCCGGTTCCGGCTCGTTCTGCGCGAACTCCGCGGCCGCGTTGATTGTCTCCCGCACCGACTTGTCGACCTGTTTCAGTTCGTCCTCGCTGGCCCATTTCTTGGCGATCAGCCGCGCCTTGACCTGTTCGATCGGGTCATGTTCGCTGCGCATCTTCTGGACCTCTTCCTTGGAGCGGTATTTGGCCGGATCCGACATGGAATGGCCGCGATACCGGTAAGTCAGCATTTCCAGGATTATCGGACCGTCGCCGCCGCGGGCGTGGCCGATGGCCAGGTCGGCGGCCGATTTCACCGCCCGCACATCCATGCCGTCGACCTGGAAGCCCGGAATGCCGTGGGCTTCGCCCCGGCTGGCCAGATTGGTCGTTGCCGAGGCCCGCTGGATGCTGGTGCCCATGCCGTATTTGTTGTTCTCGATCACGTAGACGATCGGCAGGTTCCACAGCTTTGCCATGTTGAAGCTTTCATAGACTTGGCCCTGGTTGGCCGCGCCGTCGCCGAAATAGGCCACGGCCACGTTGCCGTTGTCGCGATAGCGGTTGGCGAAGGCCAGGCCGGTGCCGATCGGCACCTGCGCGGCGACGATGCCGTGGCCGCCGAAAAAATCCTTCTCGCGGGAAAACATGTGCATGGACCCGCCCTTGCCGCGCGAATAGCCGCTGCGCCGGCCGGTCAATTCCGCCATCACCCCGCTGGCCTCCATGCCCTTGGCCAGCATATGGCCGTGGTCGCGGTAGGAGGTGACGGCCTGGTCGCCCGGTCTCTGGGCCATCTCCATGCCGACAACGACCGCCTCCTGGCCGATATACAAATGGCAGAAACCGCCGATCAGGCCCATGCCGTAGAGCTGGCCGGCCTTTTCCTCAAAACGCCGGATCAGCAGCATTTCACGGTAGGCGTGGAGTTCGTCCTCCTTCTTGAAACCGGCCGGCTTCGGCGCGGTCGGCGCCGCCGCTGACTTTGCCGCCGTCTTCTTTCGCCCGCCCTTGTTCGATGCCGCCGATCGGGTCGCGCGCGATTTCGCCTCCGCCATCCGCTTCCTCCGTCATTGCTTGCCGCAGACCGTAACGCGCACCGGTGGGCCGCGTAAACCGAAATTGGCGCATACCTGTCATGCCGCGCTTGGCAATCGCCGAAAACGCGACCGTTTGTATCGGGAAAGCCTGTGAAAAAAGCGCCGTGTTCGGCAGATCTCGCGCCGGCCTGCTCAGTTTTTGGGATAGCCGCGCGCCCGGTCCAGGAAAATGACAACCTCGTTGCGGTGTGCCAGGTTCAAGGCCCGCCGCGCCCGCTCGTCGACCAGATCGGCGTCAAGGCTCTGCGAGCGCATGAGGCTGACCTGGCGCTCCAGCTTTTGCCGTTCGCCGCGGACCGCGGCGAGTTCCTGGGTGAGCGCCGCCCGCCTGTCCTGAAGCCGGGCGTGGGCCGCGAGACCGTATTCGCCCTCAATGGCGTGATAGGCGAAATAACTGACGATAAGGAGGCAGGCGGCAGGAAGTAACAGCGGCTTCAGTTTTGACTTTTTACGCTGACGTGTCGACATCGGCCGCCGTTACCAGGTACGCGGAAGGTACGATGTGGGACGGAACGCAATACCTTTCGACGTCCCACTGCGGACGTTTGTAAACGACTACGGTAAAGAAAAAGTTTGCAGACAGAATGGGTTGCGTCCCGATCCGGGGCACTTCCGTTTACCAGACGTTAAGCCAGGCCGCTATCCGGCCCGATTTCCGGCGCCGCCGGCACCGGACGCCCCTAGCGCCGCACGCCGCGCCCGGCAAAGCGGGCGGCCGCCCCCAGTTCTTCCTCGATCCGGATCAACTGGTTGTATTTCGCCAGCCGGTCGGAACGGGCCAGCGACCCGGTCTTGATCTGTCCGCAATTCGTGGCAACCGCCAGATCGGCGATTGTCGCATCTTCCGTTTCGCCGGACCGGTGGGACATTACCGCCGTGTAGCCGGCCTTGTGCGCCATTTCCACCGCTTCCAGCGTTTCCGTCAGCGTTCCGATCTGGTTGACCTTGACAAGAATGGAATTCGCAACGCCCTGGTCGATACCGCTGGCCAGCCGTGCCGGATTGGTGACGAAAAGGTCGTCGCCGACGAGCTGGCAGGTTTCGCCGATCGCCGCCGTCAGCGCCTTCCAGCCCTCCCAGTCGTCCTCCGCCATCCCGTCTTCGATGGAGATTATCGGATAGCGCCCGGCAAGATCGGCCAGATAGGCGGCATTGTCCTCGCTGGACAACACCCGGCCCTCGCCCTGCATGTGATAGGCGCCGTCGGAAAAATACTCCGTTGCCGCACAATCGAGCGCCAGGCAGACATCATCGCCGGGCGTGTAGCCGGCCTGTTCGATCGATGTCGCAATGAAGTCGAGCGCCGCCTCCGCCGACGACAGGCCGGGCGCAAATCCGCCCTCGTCGCCGACATTGGTGTTGTGGCCCGCCGCCTTCAGCGCGCCCTTCAGCGTATGGAAGATCTCCGATCCCATCCGCACCGCTTCCGCCAGCGAGGGCGCGCCCACCGGCATGATCATGAACTCCTGGATATCGATCGGATTGTCGGCATGGGCACCGCCATTGATGATGTTCATCATCGGCACCGGCAGCATCCGGGCATGGGTGCCGCCGACATAGCGGTAGAGCGGCAGGGCGCAAGCCTCCGCCGCCGCCCGGGCAACCGCCAGCGACACGCCGAGAATGGCGTTGGCACCGAGCCGGCTCTTGTTGTCGGTGCCGTCGAGCGCAATCAGCGCTTCGTCGATATGCACCTGTTCTTCGGCATCCAGGCCGCCGATGGCATCGTAGATCTCGCCATTGACCGCCACCAGCGCACCGTTGACGCCTTTGCCCTGATACAGGCTGGCATCGCCGTCACGCAGTTCGACGGCTTCATGGGCGCCGGTGGATGCACCGGAAGGGACGGCGGCACGGCCCAGCGAACCGTCCTCCAGGACAACGTCGACTTCAACGGTCGGATTGCCGCGGCTGTCCAGGATCTGGCGGCCGACGATATCGATGATGGCGGTCATTCGGGAACTCGCTTCGGGAGTGAAAACGGGGAAATCCAGGGCGTTCTAGCCGCCGCGACCATGCGGGGCAAGCATCGTTGCCGCAAAGTCCGGATCGGCGGGCGGATTCACCGGCCGGCCGTGTCGGACCGATCCGCCTTCACCAGGCCGTCGATGGCCATCAGCGCCGCGACAAGCGCTTCCATATCGGCCAGCCGCACCATGTTCGGCCCGTCGGACGGCGCCTTGTCGGGATCCTGATGGGTTTCCAGGAACACCGCGGCAACGCCGACCGCGACCGCCGCGCGGGCCAGGCAGGGCACGAATTCCCGCTGCCCCCCGGACGCTGCGCCAAGGCCGCCGGGCTGCGCGACGGCATGGGTCGCATCGAACACAACCGGCGCCCCGCTGGCCGCCATTTGCGGCAGCGCCCGCATGTCGCAAACAAGGGTGTTGTACCCGAACGAGGTGCCGCGCTCCGTCAGGAGCACGTCGCGATTGCCGGCGCCCAGCGCCTTGTCGAGCACATGCGCCATGTCCCAGGGCGCCAGAAACTGGCCTTTTTTGATGTTGACCGCCCGCCCGGTGCGCGCCGCGGCCACGATCAGATCGGTCTGCCGGCACAAAAATGCCGGAATCTGCAATATGTCGACAATTTCAGCCACATCGGCGCATTGGCCCGGTTCGTGGACGTCGGTTAGCACCGGGCAGCCGAATTCGGCCTTCAGATCGGCGAAAACCGCAAGCGCCGTATCCAGGCCGATCCCGCGCGCCGCGTTTCCGCTGGTCCGGTTGGCCTTGTCGAAGCTGGATTTGTAGACGAATCCGATGCCAAGGCGCGCCGCCAGCCCGGCAAGCGCGCCGGCCATGTCGAAGGCATGGGTGCGGCTTTCCATCTGGCACGGTCCGGCGATCAGGCACATCGGCAGCGCATTGCCAAAACGCGCGCCGCCGACCTGCACGATCTGGTTGGCGGCCGGCCCCGCTTGCCCGCCCGCCGCGCTCATGGCGTGTCCCGCGGCTCTTCGGGCGCCTGTTCGAAGGCGATGGCCGCCCCCTGCCCGGCCCCGGCCGGCACGATGATCCGGCCCCGGTGCTGGAAATGTTCGATCGCCGCCGACTGAAGCCGATCCGGCATCGCGGAAAGGTCGGCGACCGCCAGCCGGAACAGCCGCAGCCGCAGGCCGCGCCCCTGGTCGCGGCATTCCAGACCGAACAGCGCCGCCATGCCCTCCGGCGTCAGGATGCCGACCGGACCGCGAGGTGTTTGCGCGGAAATGCCGAAGGAAGTGGCATGGATGGAGCGGTCGCCGCTGACGGTCTCCAGATAATATTGGAAATCCGCCGGATTGGGCTCGCTCAGATAGACACCGGACACACCGACGGCGCCATTGTCGTGCCGTATCGTGTCCGCCCGCCAAAGGACGGACGGCGACAGGTGCTGGCAGGCGAAGAACAGGGCGTCGGGCGCCCGGTGGTCGACCGCCGTGGCGATCCGGACCCCGATCGTCGTTTCCGATCCGTCCGGCGCCCGGGCCGCGCGCTCAAAGGCGTGGATCGGGCCGGCGGCATAGCCGGCCCTGGCGAAAATCGCCTGATCGGCCTCCGCATCCGGCGACCGGAATGCAAGCATGGCAAAGCCCTCGCCGTGGCGAAAGGCGAACGCGTCATGCCGGCGCACGAACAGGTTTCGCGCCACAATCGCCGCTTCGACCTTTTCGCGGTCGCCAACGGCCAGCGGCTCCAGATAGGTCTCGTTGGCAAAGAAGATACAGCAGTTTTCCGTGCCGAAGGGATGCATGCGGTCGTCCTGCACCGAAAATCCCAGCGCCGAAAACCGCGCGCGTGCCAGTTCCAGCCGCTCCACGGCGAGCACGAGATGGTCGATCGGACGAATGGTGGGCGCAGACATGGTGGGGGAATATCAGACCAGGCGGCTTTGTTCCACGGCCGCGGCGACAAACGAGGCAAACAACGGATGCGGCGCCAGGGGCCGCGATTTCAGTTCCGGATGATACTGGACGCCGATGAACCAGGGATGGCCGGCCAGTTCGATGGTCTCCGGCAGCAGCCCGTCCGGCGAAAGCCCGGAAAACACCATCCCGGCCGCTTCCAGGCGCTCCATATAGTCGCGGTTGACCTCATAGCGGTGCCGGTGGCGTTCGTGGATGTCGCTCGCGCCGTAGATTTCGGCGATCCGGCTATTCTCTTTCAGGACCGCCGGATAGGCGCCGAGCCGCATGGTGCCGCCCAGATCCCCCTCCGCGGCCCGCTTCTCCAGCTCGTTGCCCTTCAGCCATTCGGTCAGCAGGCCGACGATCGGTTCATCGGTTTCACCGAATTCCGTCGAGCCGGCCCTTTCGATACCGGCCAGCGACCGCGCCGCCTCGATGACAGCCATCTGCATGCCGAAGCAGATGCCGAAATAGGGCACGTTGCGTTCCCGCGCGAAGCGGGCGGCGGCAATCTTGCCTTCCGAACCGCGCTCGCCGAAGCCGCCGGGGACAAGGATCCCGTTCACCGGTTCCAACAACGGCGCCGGGTCTTCGCGCTCGAAAATCTCGCTTTCGATCCATTCGACCCGAACCCGCACCGAATTGGCGATCCCGCCGTGCTGCAACGCCTCGATCAGCGATTTGTAGGCGTCTTTCAGGCCGGTATATTTGCCGACCACCGCGATCGTCACCTCGCCTTCGGGATTGTGGATCGTGTGGGTCACCTCTTCCCATTTCATCAGGTTCGGACCCCGGCTCACCGTCTCGCCGAACGCGGCCAGAACCTCCGCATCCAGTCCTTCCCGGTGATAGGCCACCGGCACGTCATAGATCGATGCCACGTCGAGCGCCGGGATCACCGCCGATTCCCGTACATTGCAGAACAGGGCCAGCTTGCGCCGTTCCTCCACCGGGATTTCGCGGTCGCACCGGACAAGCAGGATATCCGGCTGCACGCCAATGGACCGCAATTCCTTGACCGAGTGCTGGGTCGGCTTGGTCTTCAGTTCCCCGGCCGCCGGGATATAGGGCATCAGCGTCAGATGGATATAGACGCACTGGCCGCGCTGAAGTTCGTTGCCAAGCTGCCGGATCGCCTCGAAGAACGGCAGCGCCTCGATATCGCCGACCGTGCCGCCGATCTCGCACAGCACGAAATCAAACGCCTCGTTGCCCTCAAGGACGAATTCCTTGATGGCATCGGTGACGTGCGGGATCACCTGAACCGTCGCGCCGAGATAGTCGCCGCGCCGCTCCTTGGCGATGATATCCTGATAGATACGGCCGGTGGTGATGTTGTCCTGCCGGTTCGCCGAGCGGCCGGTGAACCGCTCATAGTGCCCAAGGTCCAGGTCGGTCTCCGCGCCGTCGTCGGTGACGAAAACCTCGCCGTGCTGGTACGGGCTCATGGTGCCCGGATCGACGTTCAGATAGGGATCGAGCTTGCGAAGCCGGACACTGTAGCCGCGTGCCTGCAAAAGCGCACCGAGCGCTGCCGATGCCAGGCCCTTTCCGAGGGAGGAAACCACGCCGCCGGTGATGAAAATGTACCGCGCCATGGGCCGCCAGACTTAAGGGCGCGGCATCGGTTTGTGAAGCCAAAATCGGCTACACCGTTTGCCGTCGCCCGGTTTTAAACATCATATTTCGGTTTGCCCCCGCCACCGGGTGGCGGCAGGCCTACTGGGACGGCGCGGCGGGCGGAGCGGGCGCCGCCGGCGGCGCGGTCGGCTGCAACGCTTCAAGGATGCCCGGTCCCACATCGGTATCGCCCGCTGTGCCCGGCGCCGGATCGGCCGGAGCCGATTCGCTGGTCTGGGTCTCGAGCCGGTCGAGAATATCGGCGGGCCGGGACTCAATTCGCGCCAGGATCGTCAGGCCGATTGAGGTGGCGAAGAAGGTGAGGGCCAGAACGCCGGTCGCCCGCGACAGCAGATTGCCCGCCCCGCGCGCCGACATCAATCCGCCGCCACCGCCGCCGCCGATGCCCAGCGCGCCGCCTTCCGAACGCTGCAAAAGCACCAGCGCGATCATCGCCAGCACCACCATCAGGTGAATCACGATCAGGACTGTCGTCATCGTTTGAACCTTTTCATTGCGCGCCTTCTACCCGAAGGTTGCGGCGCGTCAAAGCTTTTGTCGCGTATCAGGCGGTCGCCGCCGCCCCGACGATCGCCAGAAAATCGGCCGCCTTGAGGCTCGCTCCGCCCACCAGGCCGCCATCGACATCGTCGACCGCCAGGATCGCCGCCGCATTGTCCGGCTTCATGGAACCGCCATAAAGGATCGGCACGGCCTTGCCGCCCGGCCCGAACCGGCCGACCAGCCATGTACGGATATGGTGATGCATGGCCGCAATGTCATCCATTGTCGGCGTCCGCCCGGTGCCGATCGCCCACACCGGCTCATACGCGATCACCAGATGTTCTCCATCGCATTCCGGCACCGATCCCGCGAGCTGACGCTCGACCACCGCGACCGCCCGGCCGGCATCGCGCTCCGCTTCCGTTTCACCGACACAGACAATGGCCCTGAGCCCGGCAGCCAGGACCGCCAGCCCCTTGGCGGCGACAGTCGCATCCTCCTCGCCATGGTCGGCCCGCCGCTCCGAATGGCCGACAATAACGGCGCTCGCCCCGGCGTCGGCCAGCATGGCGGCGGAGATATCACCGGTGTGGGCGCCGCCGGCCCGGGCATGGCAATCCTGCCCCCCGACCAGCAGCCGGCTGCCGGCAACTGCCTGTGCAAGCCGCCAGACCAGCGTCGCCGGCGGACAGATCATCGTTTCCACGCTGCCGGCATCCGGCAGGCCGTCCGCCACCGCCTCCGCCTCGCCGATCTGCATCGACGTGCCGTTCATTTTCCAGTTGCCCGCAATCAGTTTTGGCATTTCATTCGCCTGGTCCGGCCGGCTCGGCCTGCCGCTGAGGAAAAACAGCGGACAGGCCCCTGGCCTGTTCGCTCCGGTTGGCGCAGCCACCGATGGCCTTGGCAGCGTGCGCGCCGGTCTCTATGATATCAAAGCCGGGACGGATCAAGCGTGCCCGGCGTTTTTCCTTCACCGCGGCGACCGAAAAAGGACCTCAACATCATGCTCGACTCCCTGCGCAAGGCGGCAGGCGGCGTCACCGCCAAGATCCTTCTCGGCCTGTTGGTGGTCAGCTTCCTGTTCTGGGGCATTTCCAACCAGTTCTTCGGCTATGGCGCCGGCACGGTCGCCCGCGTCGGCGATGCCGAGGTCACCGCACAGGAATTCAACACGGCTTTGCGCCAGCGCATGCTGGATCTGGGACGACGCGTCGGCCGTGGCGTGTCGCTGGAACAGGCCCGCGCCATGGGCCTGCCCCAGCAGGTGTTGAGCGAACTGGTCTCCGAGGCGGCGCTCGATGATCAGGCCATGCGCTACAATCTCGGCGTTTCCGGCGACCGCCTGGCCAGGGCGATTGCCGACGATCCGACATTCCGCGGAGTCGACGGCAACTTCGACCGGCTGCGCTTCCAGGCGATCCTGCGCAATCTCGGCATCAGCGAGGACACATTTGTCGCCCAGGTCCGCGACCGCATGATGCGCCGGCAGATCGCAACGGCGCTTGCCGGCGACGTCAAGGCGCCCGCGCCCATGGTGGAAGCCTATTACCGCTACGCCAACGAGTCCCGCACCGTCTCCTTCGTCGTCCTCGACAAATCCCTCGCCAGCGCGATCGAGGACCCGGACGCGGCGGCGCTCGGCGCGTATTTCGAGCAGAACAAGGCCCGTTTCGGGGCGCCTGAGTACCGGATCCTCGGCTACATTTCGCTGCAAGCGGAAACCGTGGCCGACCCCGGTGCCGTGACCGAGGCCGATGTTCGCGCCGAATACGACCGGCGGATCGGCGAATTCACCCGCGCCGAACGCCGGCGCATCCTCCAGATCCGCTTCGACACCAGGGATGAGGCCCGGACCGCCCTCGACAGCCTTGGTGCCGGGGGCACATTTGTCGACCTTCTCACCGGCCGCGGCCTCACCGAGACCGATGCCGATCTCGGCCTGAAGACCCGGGCGGAGATCATTGACGCGGCGGTGGCGGAGCAGGCCTTTGCCGCCGAAACCGGAACCATTGTGCCGGTGCTGGACAGCGAATTGGGCCCGGCCGTCATTCAGGTCACCGCGATCGAGGCGGGTTCGGTGGATCCGCTGGAAGCGGTGGCTGAACGGCTGCGCGCCGAAATCGCCAATTCACGCGCCGGCGACGCGATCCTGGACACTTATGACAAGATCGAGGACGAACGCGCCGGCGGCTTCACACTGGCCGAAATCAGCGAGCGGCTCGGCTTTGATTACAAACGCATCGAAGGCGTCGCCCGCGACGGCAGTATGCGCGACGCCGCCACGCCGGAGTCCGTTCCCGGTTTCGCCGCCATGGTCGCCGATGCCTATCAAAGCGATGTCGGGGTGGAGAACGATCCCGTGCGCGCCGGCAACGAGGGCTGGACCTTTTACGAGGTGTTGGAGGTGGTCCCGGAACGCGAGCGGAGCCTTGACGAGGTGCGTGAAGATGTCCTCGCCGCCTGGCACCAGGAGGAGATTGCCGCTGCATTGGGCGAACGTGCCGAGGCGCTCGCCGACCGCCTGAGGGCTGGCGAGGAAATGGCCGGGATCGCCGCCGAACTCGGCGCCGAGGTCAGGGTCGTGGAAAAACTTACGCGCCAGGACAGTGCCGGCCCGCTTTCGGCCAATGCCCGCGTTCAGGCCTTCGCCGGCCCGATCGGTCATGTCGCCAACGCTGAAGGCGAGAGCCCGCCGTCGCGCATCCTGCTCAAGGTCGACAACGTGGTCGCCCCGGCGTTCTTCGCCGAATCCAGCAACGCCGATGCGATCAGCGAACAGTTGGCCCGCACCCTCACATCCGACATCCTCCAGGCCTACAACGCCGATCTTCTGCGGTCGCGCGATCCCTTCATCAACAGCGCCGTCTACACCCAGATCGTCGACCCGGAATCCACCCAGAGCAATCCCTAGCCCCAACCCGCGCACCGAGCCA
Organism: Afifellaceae bacterium; assembly: GCA_965216515.1. Classification (GTDB taxonomy): domain Bacteria; phylum Pseudomonadota; class Alphaproteobacteria; order Rhizobiales; family Afifellaceae; genus CAXMRP01. Next base: position 769,209 of record OZ244173.1, read on the forward strand.
GATGACCGCCTTCGAGCCCGCCACCGACGCCTTCGCGCGCGCCTATGAGGCCGGCGATCCGCAGATCGTCTGGGCGACCCTCGTCGCCGATCTGGAGACGCCGGTTTCCGCATATCTGAAGCTGGCGGAAGGACGCACCAACACATTTCTGCTGGAATCGGTGGAGGGCGGCGCCGTCCGCGGCCGCTATTCGATCATCGGTCTCGATCCCGACCTGTTGTTTCGCGCGGACGGCGAGCGCGCCGCGACCAGCCGCCTGCCCGACCTGTCGGCCTTCGTGCCCGATCCGGCGCCGCCGCTGGACGCACTGCGGACGCTGCTGGCCGACGCCCGCATCGATCTGCCGCCGGGCCTGCCGCCCATGGCCGCCGGCGTCTTCGGGTATCTGGGCTACGACACCGTGCGCCTGATGGAGGATCTGCCCGATCCCAATCCCGAGGCGCTCGGCCTGCCGGACATTTTCCTGGTCCGGCCGCGGATCGTCATCGTGTTCGACAGCGTTCGCGACGAAATGATCCTGGTCACCCCGGTCCGCCCGCAGGCCGGCGTCACCGCCGGTGACGCCCACCGTCAGGCTGTCAACCGGCTGACGGAGATCGTCGATGCCCTGGACCGCCCGGTCGATCGTTCAACCGACCTCGCCGCCCATCATGGGGATGTCGATCTTAACGCCGCCATCCGCTCCAACACCACGCCCGACGACTATCAGGCGATGGTGCGCCGGGCCAAGGAGTATATCGCCGCCGGCGACATCTTCCAGGTCGTGCTTTCCCAGCGCTTCGAGGCGCCGTTTCCGCTGCCCGCCTTCGCCCTTTACCGGGCCCTGCGCCGGGTCAATCCGGCGCCGTTCCTGTTCTTCCTCGACTATGAAGGCTTCGCCGTCGTCGGCTCCAGTCCGGAAATCCTGGTCCGCGTGCGCGACGGCCAGGTGACGGTGCGGCCGATCGCCGGCACGCGGCCGCGCGGCGCCACGCCCGACGAGGACCGGCGCCTTGGCGACGAGCTGCTCGCCGATCCCAAGGAGCTGGCCGAGCATCTGATGCTGCTCGATCTCGGCCGCAACGATGTCGGCCGCGTCGCCGGGATCGGCTCCGTGGAGGTCACCGACCGGTTTTTTCTGGAGCATTACAGCCAGGTCATCCACATCGTCTCCAACGTCGTCGGCCGGCTGCGCGAGGATTGCGACGCCATCGACGCGCTGACCGGCGGTTTTCCCGCCGGCACCGTCTCCGGCGCGCCCAAGGTCCGCGCCATGGAGATCATCGACGAGCTGGAGCACGAAAAGCGCGGCCCCTATGCCGGCTGCGTCGGCTATTTCACCGCCGATGGCGAGATGGACACCTGCATCGTCCTGCGCACCGCCATCGTCAAGGATGGCACGATGTATGTCCAGGCCGGCGCCGGCATCGTCGCCGATTCCGATCCGGCGTCCGAACAGGCCGAATGCGCCGCCAAGGCCAGGGCGCTGTTCCGCGCCGGCGAGGAAGCGCGGCGCTTCGCCAACCAGAGGGTCCGCGGCCAGTAGCGGCGCGGCCGGCCGCGGTGCTGCCGGTCCCGGTTCCTTGACCCGGCGGGCACGCGCGGCCTATCTGAACACGAACACAGCGAAGAGATTATCGATGCTGCTCGTCATCGACAATTACGACAGCTTCACCTGGAACCTGGTCCATTATCTGGGCGAGCTGGGTGCCGATCCGCACGTGGTGCGCAACGACAAGCTGACGGCGGCCGAGGCGCTGGCGCGCAAACCCGCCGCGATTGTGCTGTCCCCCGGCCCCTGCACCCCCAACGAGGCCGGAATCTGCCTCGATCTGGTGCGCGGGGCCAATGGCGGCGTGCCCATATTGGGCGTATGCCTGGGCCATCAGGCCATCGCCCAGGCCTACGGCGCGACGATCGTGCGCGCGCCCACCCTGATGCACGGCAAGCTGTCCGAAATCCGCCACCAGGGCGACGGCGTCTTTCGCGGCATCAATGCGCCGTTTGCCGCCACCCGCTACCATTCGCTCACAGTGGCGCCGGAGACCGTGCCGGACACCATGATCGTCAACGCCCGGACCGGTGACGGGATCATCATGGGCCTCCGGCATGCCGACCATCCGGTCCACGGTGTCCAGTTCCATCCCGAGAGCATCGCCTCCGAAAACGGCCACGCGATCCTGCGCAACTTTCTCGACCTGGCCCATGATTTCAACGGCCGCACCGGCCGGCCGCTCGCCGCCTGAGCCGCTTCCCTGACGACGGACACGCCATGACCGAACAACCGGCCGACCTGAAACCCTTTCTCGCCAAGGCCGCCACCGGCACCGAATTGACCCGCCAGGAGGCCCGCGATGCCTTCGACATCCTGATGTCGGGCGCAGCGACGGCAAGCCAGATCGGCGGCCTGCTGATGGCCATGCGGGTGCGCGGCGAGACCGTCGACGAGATCACCGGCGCCGTGGCCTCCCTGCGCGCCCGCATGACCCCGGTCGCCGTGCCGGCGGAACTGGCCGGCCAGGCCATCGATATCGTCGGCACCGGCGGCGATGCGTCGGGCACCTACAATATTTCGACCACCACGGCGCTGGTGGTGGCCGGAGCCGGCGTGCCGGTCGCCAAGCACGGCAACCGGGCCCTGTCGTCGAAATCCGGCGCCGGCGACGTGTTGGCAGCGCTGGGCGTCGACCTCGACATCGGTCCCGACCGGATCGCCGCCTGCATAGCCGAAGCCGGCATCGGCTTCATGTTCGCGCCCAACCACCATCCGGCCATGCGCCATGTCGGCCCCTCGCGGGTGGAGCTGGGCACGCGCACCATCTTCAACCTGCTCGGCCCCCTGAGCAATCCGGCCGGCGTCACCCGCTACATGCTCGGCGTCTTCGATCGCGCCTGGGTGGAGCCGATCGCCCGGGTTTTGGCAAATCTCGGCGCCGAGGCCGCCTGGGTCGTGCACGGGGCATTCGGTGAAGCCGGCGGCCTGGACGAGATTTCCACCACCGGCCCCACCCATGTCGCGGCCCTGGAACAGGGGGCGGTGCGCACCTTCGACCTGACGCCGGGCGATTTCGGCCTTAACATCGCCCGGCCCGACGACCTGAAGGGCGGCACCGGCGAGGACAACGCCGCCGCGCTGCGGGCGGTGCTGGACGGCCAGGCCGGCCCCTATCGCGCCTATCGCGATTGCGTCCTCGCCAACGCCGCCGCGGCGCTGATCGTCGCCGGCAGGGCACCCGACATCGCCGGCGGCATGCGCATGGCCGCCGAGGCCATGGAAAGCGGTGCCGCCGCCAGGGCGCTGGCCACCCTCGTCGCCGTCTCCAACCGCGCCGTCGATCAATCGTGACCGACATCCTCAAACGGATCGAGACCTACAAGCGCCGCGAAATCGCCGCCGCCCGCGCCAGCGCTCCGGAGGCGGAGATCCGCCGCCGCGCCGCCGACGCCGACCCGCCGCGCCCCTTCGCCGCCGCCTTGCAGGACGAGATCGACGCCGGCGGCACCGGCCTGATCGCGGAAATCAAGAAGGCCAGCCCGTCCAAGGGCCTGATCCGTGCCGACTTCGATCCTCCCGCGCTGGCCCGCGCCTACCGGGCCGGCGGCGCGGCCTGTCTTTCGGTGCTCACCGACGGTCCGTCCTTTCAGGGCGCGCCGGAGTATCTGACCGCCGCCCGCGCCGCCGCCGGCCTGCCGGTGCTGCGCAAGGATTTTCTGTTCGAGCCCTACCAGGTCGCCGAAGCCCGGGCCTGGGGCGCCGACTGTATCCTGATCATCATGGCCGCCGTCACCGATGCCGAGGCGCGGGCCCTGGAAGAGGCCGCATTTGATTGGGGCATGGATGTGCTGGTGGAGGTCCATGACCGGGCCGAGCTTGACCGGGCGCTCGCTTTGCGCTCGCCGTTGCTGGGCATCAACAACCGCGACCTGAAGAGCTTCCGCACCAGCCTCGACGTCGCCCGCGCCCTCGCCCCGCACGTGCCCGGTGATCGGCTGATCGTCGGCGAGAGCGGGATTTCCGCGCCGGCCGACCTGGCCGCGCTGGCCGCCGTCGGCATCCGCGCCTGCCTTGTCGGCGAGAGCCTGATGCGCGCCGACGATGTGGCCGCCGCCACCCGGATGCTTCTGGCCCCGGAGGCGGCGGCGGATGACGCGGAGGTGGCCCGATGAGCGACAAACTCACCCATGTCGGCAATGATGGCGCCGCCCGCATGGTCGACGTGTCCGACAAGGCGGTCACCCAACGTCGCGCGACCGCCGAAGGATCGGTCACCATGGCGGCGGAGACGCTGGCCGCCATCAGGGCCGGCAACGCCAAAAAAGGCGATGTCATCGCCACCGCCCGGCTCGCCGGCATCATGGCCGCCAAGCGCACCGCCGACCTCATTCCGCTCTGCCATCCCCTGGCGCTGAACCAGGTCAGCGTCGACATCGAACCCGACGACACCCTGCCCGGCCTGCGGGTCATCGCGTCGGCCCGGATTTCCGGCCGCACCGGGGTGGAAATGGAGGCGTTGACGGCCGTCAGCGTCGCCTGCCTCACCATCTACGACATGGCCAAGGCCATGGACCGGGAGATGGTGATCGGCGGCATCCGGCTCGTGGCGAAATCCGGTGGCCGGTCCGGCGACTGGCGTGCCGGCTGACCGGCAGGACAGGCGCCGCGCCATGACATCCCGGACGCTCCTGCCCGTGGACACCGCACGGGCCCGTATCCTCAAGGGCGCTGCGCCGCTGGCCGCCGAAACCGTGCCCCTCCACGAGGCCGCCGGCCGGGTGCTGGCCCGCGATCTGGAGGCCGGCCGGACCCAGCCGCCATTTGATGCCGCGGCAATGGACGGATATGCCGTGCGCGCCGGCGACACCGCACCCGGCGCAATCCTGAACCGCATCGGCATGTCCCGCGCCGGCCAGCGTTTTCAGGGCCGCCTGGGTCCGCACCAGACGGTGCGCATCTTCACCGGCGCCCCGGTGCCGGATGGCGCCGATGCCATTCTCATCCAGGAGGATGCCGACGCCGACGGCGACCGCATCACCGCCCGCATCGCGGTCACCGCCGGGACGTTCATTCGCAAGGCCGGACTGGATTTCAACCGCGGCGATATTCTCCTGCGGGCCGGCCGTCTGCTCGGTCCGCGCGCCCTGTCCCTGGCCGCCGCCATGAACCACGCGACATTGCCCGTCTATCGCCGGCCGCGCGTCGCGCTCCTCGCCAACGGCGACGAACTGGTGGCGCCGGGCACCGATCCGGGCCCGGACCAGATCATCTCGTCCAACAATATCGGCCTTTCGGCGCTTGTCCGCGAATGCGGCGGCCAGCCCGACGATCTGGGCATCGCCGCCGACAGCCTCGACGCCATCGCCGAACGGATCGGCCGGGCCGCCGGCGCCGATATTCTCGTCACCATCGGCGGCGCCTCCGTCGGCGATCACGACCTTGTCGGCGAAGCGCTCATGCGCGCCGGCATGGCGCTGGATTTCTGGAAGATCGCCATGCGCCCCGGCAAACCGCTGATGGTCGGCCGGCTGGGGGAAACCCGCGTCCTGGGGCTGCCCGGCAATCCGGTCTCCGCGCTGGTGACCGGGCTGATTTTCCTGCGGCCCCTGATCCGCGCGCTGACCGGGCGCGATCCGCACACGCCGCTCAAAACCGGCCGGCTGGCCGCGCCGCTACCCGCCAACGATCGTCGCCAGGATTATCTGCGCGCCAGATTTGTCGACGCCGCCGCCTCCGGGAACGTCGATTCCGGCGGCCCGCCATGGCTGGAGCCGGCGTCGAAGCAGGATTCCGCCATGATGGCGACATTCGCCAGCGCCGACGCGCTGATTGTGCGAAAACCCCATGCCGCGGCAGCCGAAACCGGCGAGCAGGTGGAATTCCTGCACCTGCCGGCCGATTGAACCGCAGCCGCGGCGCGCCCGGGTGCCCGATCAGGCCGGCTCGAACACCTCCGCAATCCGGATCGACGGCTGGCCGGTCATCGTGTCGCCGATCTTGTCCCTCATCCACGAGCCCAGAACCTCGCCGGCCGCTTCCGCGTCGGCCGCACTCCGCCAGACCGTCATGGCGCCGTATTCGCCTGCCGCCTCATCGAAAATCAGGTATGTGCTGCTCACGAATCCGTCCATACCCTTGGACATTGTGTAGGCTTCACTGGCCATGGCTTCCGCGGTTGCCCGCATGCCCGGCCCGATCTGAAACAAAACCAATCGCGCGTGCATGATTCTCCCCTCCGTTGAATTCCACGCAATCCCGATCCGATCCTAGCACCAAACGGCGAAATCGCCGCACGCCAAATCCCCGGATCTCCGCCAATTCAAGGCAAACAGGAAAACGCTTGCAGAACAGCGCGTGAACAGCTATCGTTTGTTCGCGATATGTCCATATCCAGTGCAACGGTCGTCAAACCGTTGTGGAATCGGCGTACGGCAACCGGATGTGGCACCGGATGTGGCACCGGTCGCGGCATTTGATGTGGCGCCGTGTGGGCAATTGATGTGGCGCTGCGTGTGGGCAATCGATGTGGACCGGACCCGCGAAAGGACACGGTCCGGCGTTGTTGCCGTCTGGCGTTGTTGCCGTCTGGCGTTGTTATTGCGGATCGCTGTTGAGTGTTGCGGTCAAGGGATTCAATCGGGCGATATGATCAAGGGGACATCATGCTGACGCGGAAACAACTGGAACTCCTGATGTTCATTCACGAACGGCTGAAGGAATCGGGTGTGCCGCCATCCTTTGACGAGATGAAGGATGCTTTGGACCTGCGCTCCAAGTCGGGGATTCACCGGTTGATCACGGCGCTGGAGGAGCGTGGCTTTATCCGCCGTCTGCCCAACCGCGCCCGCGCCCTGGAAGTCATCAAGCTGCCCGATGCCGTCAATCCGGCGCTCGGCACAGGCCGGCAGCGGGGCTTTACCCCCAGCGTCATCGACGGACGATTGGGCATGGCGCCGGATACCGGCAAAGCCGCCGGGGCGCCCACCGCCGACAACGACACCGTCGCCATTCCGGTCATGGGCCGGATTGCCGCCGGCGTACCCATTTCGGCCATCCAGAACCATAGCCATACAGTGTCCGCGCCGCCGGACCTTCTGGCCGGCGGCGAGCATTTCGCGCTGGAAGTGCGCGGCGATTCCATGATCGAGGCCGGCATCCTGGACGGCGACACCGTGCTGATCAAGAAACAGGAGCACGCCGACAGCGGCGATATCGTCGTGGCCCTGATCGACGACGAGGAGGCGACCCTGAAGCGGCTGCGGCGCAAGGGCGCATCGATCGCGCTGGAGGCTGCCAATCCGGCCTACGAGACCCGCATTTTCGGTCCCGACCGGGTCCGGATCCAGGGCCGGCTCGTCGGCCTGATGCGGCGCTACTGATCCGATTGTCCGGCCGGCCGGGTCTCCGGTTTCGGCCGATCCGGCGCCCTTTTCCACCCGGTATTTCCCCTTTGCCTGGCCGGGCCGGCCTGCATCACCCGTTTCGTGCTGCCCCGGCCGGCGTTGTCCTGCCTGTTGCGCGCCGGCGGGCGCTGATTTTCACCTTTGGCCGGCGTGCGGCGATCATGCCGGCCGAACGGGCGGCAGACCGCTACCGCGAGACCGGGCCATGCCAGGGCCGCCGGACAACCGGATAGGCGGTCTTGACGGCGAAGTCGCCGCTGCCGGCGTCAAACCGAACCGCATGTGCGCCGTGTACGGCAAGCGCCGTGCGGTCGATCACCAGCCCGGCCGCGCAATCATTGGGTGCGGCAAGCGGCGTGACAACGATCCCCGCACGCCGGCAGTCTTCAAAAAAGGCCAGCGGATCGCGGACATGTGCAATCCTCACCGGTTGCGGTAGGACCCGGCCCGCGCCCGGCGCCGGCCCAGCGCCCGAACCAGCGCCGGACGATGAAACCGGTTCCGTTTCCGTGTTGGTTGACCCGCCTGTGGACGCCTGCGGCGTCGTTTCGCCATCGCCGACGGCCCAGTCGGCCACCATGAGGCAACCGAGCGCGTCGCAGGCGACGCCCGACCGGTCGATGCGCGCCGGCGGCGCCAGCCCGGCGCGCTGGTGCCACCTGTCCAGCGTGTACGATCCGCTGCGCCCGCCGGAGGCCGCATATCCGCCGGCCTGGGTGCGCAACGCGACAATCCGGCCGCCCCCGTCGACAATGAGATCGGGCGGCGGCGGACCGAAAATCCCGATTGCCAGCGCCGCACCGACCGGCAACAGGCCCAGATACCGGATCGCGGTGTGCCACAGGCACAGCCACATCAGCCCGCCGAGACAGAGCACCAGAAAGACGGGCGGCAATGCCGCCACCGGCCGCACCGCCTGCGGCAACGCCGCCGTAAACGCGGCAACGTCCAAAAGCCGGTCGACACCCCAGCCGAACACCGTCAAAGCCGGCCCCTCAAGGCCGAACGGCATGGCGGCGAGCGCCACCAGGCCCGACGGCATGATGATCAGCGACACGACCGGCATCGCCATGAGATTGCCGATGAGCGAATAGGTCGCCAGGCGCTGGAAATGGTAGGCGGCGACCGGCGCCGTGGCCAGGCTGGCGATCACCGTGGTCAGCGCGATCGCCGCCAGGCCGCCGACGACCGGCCAAACCAGTCCGAAGACCGTCCCCCGTGTCCCGGACCGGTCCGCGGATACCCGATCATCGCGCCGGCGGCGCCATGCCTCCCACACCGCGACCAGGGCGGCCGCGGCGGCGAATGACATCTGAAACCCCGGTTCCGCGACGCTTTCCGGCGCGATCGCCAGCACCACGATTGCCGCAATGGCCAGATTGCGCAGCGACAGGGCCGGCCGGTCGATCAGGATCGCCGAAAACAGGATCGCCGCCATGATGAACGCGCGCACCGTTGCGACATTGCCGCCGGATATCAGGAGATAGAAAAACCCCGCCACGAGCGCCGCCAGTGCCGCCCATTTGCGCAAGGGCTGCGTCTGCGCCAATGCCGGCGACAACGACAGCACCGCCCGCACCGCGGCGAAGACAGTGCCGGCGAAGAGCCCCATATGCAGGCCGGATATCGCCAGGATGTGCGCCAGACCCGAATCGCGCAGGTTCGCCACAACCGTTTCCGATAGGCCGCCCCGCTCGCCAACCAGAAGCGCCGCCGCCACCGCCCCGGCATCGCCGGAAAGCGCCGCCCGCAAACGCGTCACGATCGCCGAACGCAGCCAGGCGATGGCTGCCGCCGGTCGCCAGGCCTCCGGCGGCGCGATCTGCGCCACGGCACCGAACACGAACCCGGATCCGCCGATCCGGTCGAAAAAGGCCCGCGCCCGCGGATCATAGTCCCCCGGAGCGGCAGGCCCGGGAACGGCATCGATCCGGGCGGCAAACGACACCACCGCGCCGACCGGCGGAAGCGTTACATTCGGCGCCAGAGAAACCCGCAGCCGGGCCGGCGTTTGCGATGCCGCCAGTCGTTCGACGGCAAGCCGGTCCAGCACAATTCGCGGCCGGCGGTCCGTTCGCGTTTCGGCAGCCGCCACCCGGCCCCAAACAGCGCTCGTCAGCGGACCGGCAAGCATCGGTGAGGAAAGACTGTCGACCCGCGCCTTGCCCAGCGACAGGCCGGCAAGCAGCAGCGCAACGACCGCCAGGATACCGAAGGGCATTCCCTTCAGATATCGCCGGACCGCCAATCCCGCGACGACCAGCGCCACGGCGTGGACCGCCACCCCGGACGGCTCGCGCGGCAGCGACAGATAACCGGCAATTCCGATCCCGATCAGCACCGGTGTCCACAAAAAGCAGCGGCGCTGGTCGCGTTCGGCGGCAAACAGCCCAATCGCCGCCATCCGCCCCGCCTGCAACCGGGCAAGCGCGATCCGCCAGCCGCCGGCATGTCTGATCCCGCGGAAACCAAATGCGGAACGGCCGGTCCGGTCGCCGGCTGCGCCCGGCCGCCCCGGCCGAGCCGGTCTGTCCGGTAGCTGTTGTCTGCCGCCCGTCTGCACCTTTCGCCGCCGCCTCGCTTGCGCCCAGTCTTGCCTATGCTACACACCCGACGCCACACAGTCTCCCGTCGCCGTCCCGGCCCCAGCACTGGTTGTCTCATGCCCGAAGCCGTCGTCACACGTTTTGCCCCCTCGCCCACCGGTTTCCTGCATATCGGCGGCGCCCGGACAGCGCTGTTCAACTGGCTCTACGCCCGCCACTGCGGCGGCCGGATGTTGCTGCGGATCGAGGACACCGATCGCAAACGCTATTCCGCCGCCGCGGTTGACGCCATCGTTGACGGGCTTGACTGGCTCGGTCTCGACTGGGACGGCGAGCCGGTCTCCCAGTTCGCCCGCCGCGACCGCCATCGCGATGTGGCGCGCGCGCTGGTGGACAGCGGCCTGGCCTATAACTGCTATGCGACACCCGACGAGCTTGCCGATATGCGCGCGGCCGCCCGCGCCGAGGGGCGGCCGCCGCGCTATGACGGGCGCTGGCGCGATCGCGATCCGGCCGAGGCGCCGGCCGGTGTCGATCCGGTCATCCGCATCAAGTCCCCGCCCGATGGCGACACCCTTGTCAATGACCGTGTGCAGGGTCCGGTCCGCTTTCCCAACAAGGATCTCGATGATTTCGTTATCCTGCGCTCCGATGGCTCGCCCACCTACATGCTCGCCGTTGTCGCCGACGATCACGACATGGGCGTCACCCATGTCATTCGCGGCGACGATCATCTGACCAACGCCGCCCGCCAGACCGTCCTCTACAACGCCCTGGGCTGGCCGATTCCCGTCTTCGCCCACATACCGCTGATCCATGGTCCCGACGGCGCCAAGCTGTCCAAGCGCCACGGCGCGCTCGGCGTGGAGGCCTATCGCGCCATGGGCTATCTGCCGGCGGCGCTCCGCAACTATCTGGTAAGGCTGGGCTGGGCCCACGGCGACGACGAGATTTTCTCAACCGAACAGGCGATCGGCTGGTTCGACCTGTCGGGGATCGGCAAGGCGGCCGCCCGTTTCGATTTCGACAAGCTGACAAATCTCAACGCCCATTACATGCGGCAGACCGACGATGAGCAGCTTATGGCAGCGCTGGAAGCCGTGGTTCCACAAACCGAACATGCCGCCGCCTACGACGGCCGTCTGACGCCGGCCGGCCGGGCCCGCCTCCTGGCGCTGATGCCGGGCCTGAAGGCGCGCGCCCGCACGCTCGCCGAACTGGCCGGCGCCGCCGCCTTCGCCGTTGCCGAACGGCCGCTGGAACTGGACGAAAAGGCCCGCGGCCTGCTCTCCGGCGACGCCCGGACACTGCTGGCCGGCATCGCCGACAGGCTGGCCGGCGCCGAATGGACAACCCAAGCGCTGGAAGCGGCGGTCCGCGACCATGCCGATGTCAACGGCATCAAGCTTGGCGCCATTGCCCAGCCGTTGCGCGCCGCGCTGACCGGCACCACCCGTTCACCCGGCATTTTCGATGTCATGGTGGCGCTCGGCCGCGAAGAATCGCTCGCCCGGGTCGCCGATCAGGCCGCCGCGCCGCAATAGCGCCCGCCCGCCGGATCAACCGGTGATCGCCTGTACAGCTTGATGTGCAGTGCAAAAAAATGCTACCCAAGCGCCACCGATTGGCGGCCGCCCGGACCACCGGCGCAGCCGACCAGCGTTGCTGTCATTTCCGACACGCGGCGGACGGCCGGAGCATTCGGGCCGGTCGGTTTTCATGGGAAACAGGCGACGGGGGAGCACGCATGGACGCGCAGCAGGCCAGACTTACGATCGGCAATGAATCCTGGGATTTCGATGTACGTGATGGCGAAATCGGGCCGTCGGTGATCGATATCGCCTCGCTCTATTCCCAGACAGGACGTTTCACCTACGACCCCGGCTACACGTCCACCGCGTCCTGCGAATCCAAGATCACCTATATCGACGGCGAAGAAGGCACCCTGCTCTATCGCGGCTATCCCATCGAACAGCTCGCCGACCATGGCGACTTTCTGGAAACCTGTTATCTACTGCTCTACGGCGAACTGCCGACCAAGGCGCAAAAACGCGATTTCGACAATCGCGTCACCCGCCACACCATGATTCACGAGCAGGTGTCACGCTTCTTTACCGGCTTCCGGCGCGACGCCCATCCGATGGCCGTCATGGTCGGCGTCGTCGGCGCATTGTCGGCCTTTTATCACGATTCCACCGATATCTCCGATCCCTACCAGCGCATGGTCGCCTCGCTGCGAATGATCGCCAAGATGCCGACGATCGCGGCCATGGCCTACAAATATTCCATCGGCCAGCCCTTTGTTTATCCCAAGAACGATCTCGATTACGCCGCCAATTTCCTGCACATGTGCTTCGCGGTTCCCTGCGAGGATTATGTGGTCAATCCGGTCCTGGCGCGCGCCATGGACCGGATTTTCATCCTCCATGCCGACCACGAGCAAAACGCCTCCACATCGACGGTCCGGCTGGCCGGTTCCTCCGGCGCCAATCCGTTTGCCTGTATCGCCGCCGGCATCGCCTGTCTTTGGGGCCCGGCCCATGGCGGCGCCAACGAGGCCGCGCTCAGCATGCTCGACGAGATCGGCACGGTCGACCGCATTCCCGAATATATCGAACGGGCAAAGGACCGCGACGATCCCTTCCGGTTGATGGGATTTGGCCACCGGGTCTACAAGAACTACGACCCGCGCGCCCGGATCATGCAGAAAACGACCCACGAGGTGCTGGCCGAACTGGGTATAACCGACGATCCGCTGCTCGATGTGGCCATGGAGCTGGAGCGGATCGCGCTCACCGACGACTATTTCATCGAGAAGAAACTCTACCCCAATATCGACTTCTACTCCGGCATCACGCTCAAGGCCCTGGGCTTTCAGACCAACATGTTCACCGTGCTCTTCGCCGTCGCCCGCACGGTCGGCTGGATCGCCCAGTGGAAGGAGATGGTCGAGGATCCCAGTCAGCGGATCGGCCGCCCCCGGCAGCTTTATGTCGGCGCCGCCCAGCGCGACTACGAGCCGATTTCCAAGCGCGGCTGACACGCCGCTTCTGCCCGGCGCGGACGGCAGGACAACCGCCGGCCGTCCGGCTGGCATGCGCCGAAACGCCGGTCAGGTGCCCTGAAGGACGCGCCCGCCGCGCGGCGTACAGATCTTGCGTTCCGGTTTGTCGCGGATAAAGGCGACGACCTTGCCGACATTGACGTCGTCGGCAAATTCTTCCGCAACATCCTCAAGACGTTCGCGAAGCGTGCCCTCCTGGGCGAACAGCAGCCGGTAGGCCCGGCGCAGTGCATGGATGTCGTCGCGGGAATAACCGGCCCGTTTCAACCCGACAATATTCAGGCCGCCCAGATGCGCCCGGTTGCCCAGAACCGAACCGAACGGGATGACATCCTCGATGACCGGCGTGATGCCGCCGACGAAACACAGTTCCCCCAGCCGCGCGAACTGGTGAACGGCGGCAAGTCCGCCGACAATCGCCCGGTCGCCGACATCGCAGTGCCCGCCCAGCGTCGCATTGTTGGTCAGGATGACATTGTTGCCGACATCGCAGTCATGCGCCACATGGCTGGCAATCATCATCAGGCAGTTGTCACCCACCCGGGTCACGCCGCGGCCCTTGACGGTACCGGGATTGAGTGTGGCGTGTTCGCGGATGGTGCAGTTGCGGCCAATCACAAGCCGGGTCGGCTCGCCCTTGTAGCCGACATGCTGCGGCGCCAGCCCGACGCAGGCATGGGGGAAAATATTCGTGTTCTCGCCGATTTCCGTATGTCCGTCGACCACAGCATGGGCGCCGATGCGTACACCGCCGGCCGCCACCACATTGGCGCCGACGATGGCATATGGACCGACGGCAACGTCATCGGCCAGCCGCGCCTCCGGATCGATGATCGCCGTCTTGTGGATGTCAGTCACTGTCCGGATCCGCCGTCATTGCGCACACAACCGCTTCCGCCACCTTGTTGTCGCCGACCATGGCTTCGGCGGCGAATTTCCAGATCGCGCCGCGTTGGCGCAGCTTGCGCACGTGATAGTGGATCACATCGCCGGGCACCACCGGATGCCGGAATTTGGCATTGTCTATGGTCATGAAATAGACGAGCTTCGCCTGGCCGGTATCCTGCGCCAGGATGCACAATGCGCCGGCTGTTTGCGCCATCCCCTCAATCAGCAGCACGCCCGGCATCACCGGTTGGGATGGAAAATGGCCCAGGAAATGGGGTTCGTTGATGGTGACGTTCTTGACGCCGATGCAGGAATCGTCGCCGTTGATTTCGATCAGCCGGTCGATCATCAAAAACGGATAACGATGCGGCAGCGCCTCCATGATCAACTGAATTTCCGCGGTCGTTCGTTTCGAACCCGTTTCGTTCATGATGCGCCGCCCCGCGTGTCGGTTTGGTTTTTGTCTTTTGCGCCCGCTCCGGAATAGTCCGAACGGGCCATCCGGCGCAACATTGTCATTTCGCGCAGCCATTCGCGGATCGGCCGCGCCGGTGTGCCGCCCCACCGGGCACCGGCCGGCACATCGTTGTGCACCGTACTGACGGCGGCAATCTGTGCGCCATCGCCGATGGTGATGTGGCCATTGACCCCCGTCTGACCGCCGATGGCGACGAAATCGCCGATGGTCGCCGATCCGGAAATTCCCACCTGGGCGACCAGCAGGCAATGGCGGCCGACGACCACATTGTGGCCGATCTGCACCTGATTATCGAGTTTGCTGCCTTCACCGATAATCGTATCGCGATTGGCGCCGCGGTCGATCGTGCAACCGGCGCCAATTTCCACATCGTCCTGGATCACGACCCGGCCGATCTGCGGGATTTTGGCATGGCCGTCGGATCCCGATTGAAACCCGAACCCATCCTGGCCGATCGCCACGCCGGAATGAATGATCACCCGGTTGCCGACGAGCGCGCAAATCAGCGTCGTGTTCGGTGCGACCATGCAATCCCGGCCGATCGTTACCCCGGCGCCGACAACCGCACCGGCCCCGATCACCGTGCCGCCGCCGATCATCGCGCCGGCACCCACGACAGCGCCCGGCTCGACACGCACGCCGGCTTCAAGGGCCGCCGTCGGATGCACGGTTCCGGAAATCTCCGCCCCGGTTTCTTCCGGCGCATAGTGTCCCCGCGGCACCAGCGCGTCGGGATACAAGCGCCGTATGACCCGCCCGTAGGCCGCCGCCGGTTCCGCACTGGCCAGCACCGCCATCCCTTCGGGAACGGATTCCGCATATTGGTCCCGGCAGATACAGGCTGTCGCGCCACATGTGGCAAGCGCATCCAGATACCGGACCTGGTCCAGAAACGTCACATCGCCGGCCGCCGCCTCCTGCACCGGCGCGCAATGGGCAATCATCGCGTCGGGCGCGCCGCGAACCAGCCGCGCATCGGCAACGGCCGCGACCTCATCAAGCCGCATGCGGCATGCCGGCGCGAAAAAGGAGTGAGTTTTCATGGCGTGTGACCCACGCGAGCGCCGGGCCCGTACCAACAGCCGGAGCGGATCGCAGGTTAAAAGTTCTTCTGACCGCCGATACGGAACGACTGCTCCTTGTCGAAGTCTTCGGAGGACAGCACATAGGCCCAGTCGGCACGGATCGGACCAAGCGGCGACGCCCAAAGGATCGACGCGCCCACCGACGACCGGATCATGTCGGAATCCTGAACGGTAACGCCGGGAATGGCGCCGGAATCGGTGTCGTAAAGCGTGCCGGCGTCGGCAAAGACCGCACCGCGCACGCCGATCTCGCGTGGCAGCACCGGTATCGGGAATTGCACTTCCGCCGTTCCGGCAAAGAAGATTTTGCCACCCAGCGCGTCCCCGGTCACCATGTCGCGAGGTCCGATGCCGGAACTCTCGAAGCCGCGGATCGACTCGCCGCCCTTGAACAGATGATCGGTCAGCCGCAAATCGTCGCCGGCCAGGCCCATGACATGGGCGCCCTGAACCCGCAGCAGGCCGATCACGTCCTGATCGGCGAGAAGCGTGCGATAATAGGACGCCGTCGCCTCGGAGCGAAGATAGTTCACATCACCGCCCACACCGGCGAATTTCTGGCTGAAACGGGCATAGATGCCATCGCGCGGCGTGCTTCTGTCATCCAGGGAATCGTAGGTCAGCGAATAGGATGCCGAGGAAATCAGCACGTCGCCTTCCGCCGTGCACAGCGCGATGGAAATACCCGCGGGGCAAGGATTTGCGCCACTGAGGGGCGGCGACCAGCCGGCAACGTCGATTTCCTGCTGTTCGATATTGTAGCCGACCCGGAATGTCAGATTTTCGGTGATCGGAAAGCCGAGGTCGAAACCGCCGCCTGTGGTCAGGTTGGAATATCTGCGGAAATCGTTTTGCTCATAGTCCCGGCGATAGACATTGAAGCCGGCCGAAATCGGTCGGCCAAGGAACATCGGATCGCTGGCCGCGAACTCGTAGGTGCGCGAACTGTCGCCGCCGCCGACCGCGAGCTTCACCCGGTAACCCCGACCGAGGAAGTTGCGTTCGGTGATGGAAATATCACCAACCACGCCGTCGCTCGTCGAATACCCGGCGCCGAAGGAGAATTCGCCGGTCTGCTGCTCCTGAACCGCAACGAGAATTGTCACCCGGTCGGCCGACGAGCCCCGTTCCACCGTAATCCGCACGTCGGAGAAGAATCCGAGCGCCCGCAGCCGCCGCTCGGCCTGGTCGACGAGCACCCGGTTGAACGCATCGCCCTCTGAAATCTCGAATTCGCGCCGGATCACATAGTCACGTGTCCGGGTATTGCCGCGGATTTCGATACGCTCCACATAAGCGCGCGTGCCTTCGTCGACGATCAGCACGACATTGATGATCCCTTCCACCGAATCCCGGTCGATCCTCGGGCGCACCTGCGCAAACGCATAGCCCGATCCGGCAAGCTCGATGGTAATTGCTTCCAGGGATTCCTCGATCCGCCGGCTGGAATACCACGCACCTTCGCTGGCTGTGACCTTGCGTCGCAGCCGCTCCGGATCGACCCCGGGGATCGCCGAGTCGACGTCGATGGTGCCGAACTTGTACCTCTGGCCCTCGTCCAGCGTGATCGTCACAAAGAAAATGTTCCGCTCGATATCGAGGTCGGCCACGGTGGAAATGATCTGGATGTCGGCATAGCCGCGCTCAAGATAGAACCGCCGGATTTTTTCCTCGTCGGCGGCCAGCCGGTCCGGATCGTAGGTGTCGCTGCGCCGCAGGAAGCCGAAAAGCCCCGATTGCCGGGTGGCGATGATATCGCGCAGCTTGCCGTCGCTGAAGCGCTTGTTGCCGATGAAGTTGATCCGCGCGACGACAGTCTCCGGTCCCTCGTTGACAACAAAGACGAGAACCACCCGGTTGGCGCTCAAATTGATGATCTGCGGCTCGATGGAGGCCTGGAAACGGCCGGATCGCCGATAAAATTCCAGCAGCCGCTGGGTGTCGCTTTCCACCGTCGCCTGGGTGTAGATCCCGCGGGCCCGCGACCGCACGGCCGAGGCAAGCTGGATATCCTTGTATTTCTTGTTCCCCTCAAACGCCACTTTGTCGATGATCGGGTTTTCGACGACGGTGACCACCAGAACGCTGGTCCGCCGGGCCATGCGGACATCGGCGAACAGGCCGGTCTCAAACAGCGCCTTGAGCGATTCATCGACATCCTCGGCCGAAAAGCTGCGTCCCGGCTTGATCGTCACATAGGCACGGATGGTCTCGTCGTCGACCCGCTGGTTGCCCTCAACGTCAATGCGGCTGACGACGGCCGCTTCCGCCACATCGACAAGGGTCGATTGTGCCGCAATTGCCATGCCCGCTGCCGCGAGTGCGACGATCATCATGGTCCGCCGCAGCACTTGCAGCAGTGTTTCCATTCGAACGCCTGGATACGCTTTGTTCATGTGCCGATTTGCCCGGTCCCTCGTCCGCGTCACCCATTTACGCCGGGTTGTGGCGGATCCCCAATGTCACGAATCTGGATATTGCAGGGTTTTCCAGTTCTTTCAACCGCATAGCAACGTCGCTTCCCCGAAATTCAAACTTGCGTTGCCAATGCGCCACGTTTTCAGATTCCAGCCAGTTTGACAATATCGTTGAACGTGACAAAGACGAACAACATGATGACCAAAGCAAGGCCGATGCGAAATCCGACATCCTGCGCCTTCTGGCTGAGCGGCCGCCCCCGCAATCCCTCGATCAGGTAGAAAACTAGGTGCCCGCCGTCGAGCATCGGTACGGGAAACAGGTTCAACAGGCCGATACTCACCGACAGGATCGCCGCCAAGTGGATAAGTCCGGTCATCCCGCCCTGATCGGCGACAATGCCGGACACCTGCGCCACCCGCAGCGGCCCGCTGAGCTGGTCGGCGGTTTCACGGCCGGCAAACAGCCGCTTGATATAGGTCAGTGTCCGCTCGATGATCGTCCATGTTTCGCGAAATCCCTCGCCGATGGCGGCAAGCGGCGTGTAGGTGCGGAACACGATATCGCCCGGTTCGATGCTGCGTGAGATACCGAGAACGCCAATCCGCTGGGTGCCGCCGAACCCGTCGTCCATTTCCCGGCGTTCCGGCGTTGCCCGCAGCGTCAGAGGCCGGCCATCGCGTTCGATTTCAATGACCAGTTCATCGCCCGCCGCCAGCATCACCGTGCGCTGAATGTCGCTGAACGAGGTGATTTCCCGCCCGTCGATTGCCGTCACCAGGTCGCCAGCCTGAAAACCGGCCCGCTCCGCGGCGCTCTCCGCCACCACGGCATCGACCTTCGGCAACGAGACCGGGCGGCCGATGACCGAAAACAGGACGCCGAAAATGAGAATGGCCAGAATGAAATTGGCGATCGGTCCGGCGGCGACGATCGCCGTCCGCTGCCACAACGGTGCAAAGTAGAACAATCCGGCCCGATCGCGTTCGGGCACCGATTCCATCGTTGCCGCGTCCGGCAGGCTCGCCGCATTCATGTCGCCGGTGAACTTCACATAGCCGCCGAGCGGAATTACGCTGATTTTCCACCGTGTCCCGTGGCGGTCGTTGAATCCGGCCAGTTCGCGCCCGAAGCCGATGGAAAAGGCGTCGATTTTGACGCCGCACCACCGTGCCACCTGGAAATGACCCAGCTCGTGGAAGAAGACGACAATGGTCAACACGACCAGTGCCGGCAGCACATAGCCGAAGACCAGGTCGAATGGCGCACTCATGATGTCCATCATCGTCTCCCGCCTGACCTGTCGCGATTGCCGTCCCGCGCCGGCCCTTGTGCCGGCTTTGCGGCGCTTTTCGGCTTACATTGCCGCATTATGCCACACTTTCACTCCGTCCGCCGCAATCTGTCGTGCCGCCCTGTCCAGCGCAAGGGCGTCGTCGATTGTCCCCGGTTCTCCCAGCAATCCGGCAGTCTCCGCCTCCCGCCAGGTTTGCGATGCGACCCCGGCTATCCCGGTAAATGCGATCCTCTGGGTTAAAAATGCCTCAACCGCCACCTCGTTTGCCGCATTCACCACCGTCGATGCCCCGTTTCCGGTCGCCAGCGCCGCCTGCGCCAGCGCAAGCGCCGGAAACCGCTCCACGTCGGGTGTCTCAAATGCGAGCGTGCCCACTGCCGCCAGGTCAAGCCGCCCCACCGTCACGGCCGGCCGGGCCGGCCAGTCGAGACAGAGCGCGATCGGCCGTTGCATGTCCGGCGTCGCCATTTCCGCGTGCACCGATCCGTCGGCAAACGTCACCATGGCATGGACGACGGACTGCGGATGGACAAGCACATCCAGCCGCTCCGGCGGAATGCCGAACAGGTGGTGCGCCTCGATCAGCTCCAGGCCCTTGTTCATCAACGTCGCCGAATCGACGGAAATTTTCGGCCCCATGGACCACACCGGATGGGCCAGCGCATCGCCCGGCGTTGCCGTCGCCAAGCGGTCTTCCGGCCAATTCCGAAACGGTCCTCCAGAGGCCGTTATTGTATATTTTTCAATATGTTCTGATCTACTGTTATCAATTAACTGGAAAAGTGCACTGTGCTCGGAATCGACCGGCAGGATGCGCACCTCGTGCTTTTCGGCGAGCGCCATGAACGGAACGCCCGCACAGGTCAGGCACTCCTTGTTGGCAAGCGCGATCGTGTTGCCGGCGCCGACAGCGGCAACGGTCGGCAGCACGCCGGCGGCGCCGACGATTGCCGCGACCACGACATCCACCGGCGTCGCGGCCGCCTCGATGAGCGCCGCCGCACCGGCGGCGGCGACCGTCTCGGTGCCGGCCAGCGCCGCGCGCAGGCTTTCAAGTCCGGATTCCTCCAGAAGTATTGCCCGCCGCGCGCCCAGCCGCCGCGCCACTGCCGCCAGCCCGGCTGCGTCGGTCCGCGCCGTCACCGCCTCCACCCGGTAGCGTTCCGGCGCGCCCGCGATCACCGCCGCCGTGCTCGTTCCGATCGAACCGGTGGCACCCAGGATCGTTACCCGCCGCACTGTCATTGCATCATCTCCACGGCCGCAAGCACGGCCCCCGCCGGACCGTCCTTCATCGCGACGGGGAATGTCCCGCCGTTGAAGATCCAGATCAATAGCCCCAGGCCCGCCGCCCCGAATAGACCGTCGACCCGGTCCAGCACACCGCCGTGACCGGGAATGATCCTGCCGGAATCCTTGACGGAAAACCGGCGCTTGACAGCGCTCTCAAACAGGTCGCCGCCCTGCGCGGCGAGCGAGTAGAGCCCGCCGAGGACGATCGCCATGGCCGCCGGAAGATCGGCGGAGACCACGCCCCACAACGCCGCCGCGCCCAGCGCGCCGACCAGCCCGGAAACCGCTCCCGAAACGGTCTTTTTGGGTGAAACGGCCGGCCACAGTTTCGGTCCGCCGATGAGCCGGCCTCCGAAATAGGCGAACGTGTCGGTCGCCCACACGCTCGCGAACAACAGGACAATCAGCGCCAGCCCGGCCGCCGCCTGATCGCGCATGACAACCAGTGCCAGCCCCGGCGCCGCCAGATAGACAATGCCCGCGGCCGCCCACATCCGGTTTCGCACCGGTGACGACCCGTCCTGCCGGGCGCCGCGACCGCCGGCGGTCGCCACCGCCGCCGCCAGCGCCGCAGCCACGGCCACAAGGGCGGGAAGAAATCCGCCGCTATGGACAGCGACAACGGCGGCCACCAGAAAGCCGGCCGGCAAAAGGCGCAGCGGACCGGATCGCCCGCGATCCGTGATGGTCGACCATTCCAGCCAGCCCCCGGCAAGGATGGCCGCCACGAGCGCCACGAAGGCCAATCCGCCCCACCACGCCGCACCGAGCGCCAGCGGCACCAGAACCAGGGCGGACAGCACCCGCACTTTCAGATTTGCCGGCGCACCACCCGCGGCCGGGTCAGTCATCCTGCAGCGCTCCGTAGCGGCGGTCCCGCCGGGCAAATTCCGCCAGTGCCGCGTCAAAGGCATCGCCGTCGAAATCCGGCCAGAAGTCCGGCACGAAAACGAACTCCGCATAGGCCGACTGCCACAACAGGAAATTGCTGACCCTCTGTTCGCCGGATGTGCGGATCACCAGATCGGGATCGGGAATGGCGTTTGTATCCAGCGCCGCCGACATGGCATCGGCGTCGATCGCCGCCGGGTCCAGGTCGCCGTCGGCGATGCGGCGCCCGAGCCGCTGCGCGGCCCGCACGATTTCATCGCGACCGCCATAATTGAAGGCGACCACAAGATGGAGCCCGTCATTTTCGCGGGTATCGCCCTCCGCCTTTTCGACCATTGCCGCAATATCGTCGGGCAGGCCGCGGCGCTCGCCGATCACCGTGATGTGCACATTGTGCCGCGCAAGCTCGGCAAGATCGTTTTCCACGAACCGCCGCATCAGGTTGAAGAGGTCGCGGATTTCGGCATCCGGGCGGTTCCAGTTCTCCGAACTGAAGCTGAACAGCGTCAGATGGGAAATCCCGCGCTCGCCGGCATGCCGGACGATTCGGCGCAACGCCTCCACCCCGCGCCGGTGCCCCTCGTAGCGTGGCAGGCCACGCGCCCTGGCCCACCGGCCATTGCCGTCCATGATGATGGCCACATGCCGGGGCAAACGCCGGCCGGACCGGCCGTCCCTGAGCGGTGTCGCGGATGCCATGTCGATTTCGGCCACCGCCGCGCCCGTCCGGTTCACACCTGGACGATTTCGGCTTCCTTTGTCTCCAGGATGCCATCGATATCCCTGATATGACCGTCGGTCATCTTCTGGATACGGTCGCCCTGGCTGTGGCTATCGTCCTGGCCGAGCTTGCCGTCCTTTTCCAGCGCCTTCAGCTTGTCCATGCCGTCGCGGCGCACATGGCGGACGGCGATCCGCGCCTGTTCGGCGTATTTGTGAGCCACCTTGACCATCTCTTGGCGCCGCTCCGCATTGAGCTCGGGCACCGGGATCCGCAACAGGTTGCCTTCGACGATCGGATTGAGCCCCAGGTCGGATTCGCGAATGGCCTTGTCGACAGCGCCAACCAGCCCCTGATCCCACACCTGGACGGACAACATCCGTGCTTCCGGCACGCTGACCGTTCCAAGCTGGCCGATCGGCATGTGGCTGCCATAGGCGTCGACCTGTATCGGCTCCAGCAGGCTGGCCGAGGCGCGGCCGCCGCGAAGCCCCGCAAGCTCGGATTTCAGGATCGAAACCGCCCCGTCCATACGTCGTTCCAGATCCTTGAAATCAACCGTATCGTCCGTCATCTTCCCATCCTCTTTTGTCACGCCCGGCGTTTCCGCCATGTCCGTCGGCCGGTTCACTTTAAATTCCGCGGGCACCGCCGCACCCTTCGTTGCGGTCGGTCCCTGTGGCGCCGCGCCCCCTCGCCCTAGGAGACCAGGGTACCCACCGGCTCGCCGCCGACAATCCGCGCCAGCGCATTGGCATCATCGAGCCGGAACACGATTATCGGCAACCCGTTGTCGCGGGCAAGCGCAAAGGCCGCCGTATCCATCACCTTCAGGTCGCGCGAAATCGCCTCCGCGTAGCTGACCTGGTCATACCGGGTCGCCGCCGGATCGATTTTCGGGTCCGCCGAATAGACGCCATCGACCTGTGTGCCCTTCAACAGGGCGTCGCATTCCAGCTCCAGTGCCCGCAGGGCCGCACCGCTGTCGGTCGTGAAATACGGATTGCCGGTGCCGCCGGCCAGCACGACCACCCGCCCCTGCCCCATGTGCCACACGGCACGGCGATGGACATAGGTCTCGCACACCGACGGGATGGCCACCGCCGACATGGCCACCGCGTGAAGTCCTTCGCGCACCAGAGCCGCCTCCAGCGCCAGCGCGTTCATGACAGTTGCCAGCATGCCCATATGGTCGCCGGTCACCCGGTCGCCGCCCTGAGCGGCAATCGCCATGCCACGAAAGATGTTGCCACCGCCGACGACGATCGCCACTTCGGTGCCGTTGCGGTTGACGTCAGCCACCTCGCGCGCCAGGCGCCGGACGATTTTTTCGTCGATTCCGAAGTCCTGATCGCCCAGAAGCGCCTCGCCGGAGAGCTTCAGAAGGATGCGCCGGGGTTTCAGACGGTTGTTCATCAACTGCATGCTTTCTGTTGCGTCAAATCGGCATCGCCCGGCGCGGTTCGCCGGCGCGCCGGATGCAAGCCATACGACAAGGGCGTCGGCGTGTCACGCCAACGCCCCCCTGGCCGTTCGTTGTCCCCATGGCCGCTTGCGTGCCGGGCCGGCCGGCGGCGCGCCGGCGCCGATTCAGCCCTGTCCCGCAGCCGCGGCCACTTCCGCGGCGAAATCCTCTTCGCGTCGTTCCACGCCTTCGCCCAGCCGGAAGCAGACATAACCGGTGAGCGAAACCGGTGCGCCGGCCGCTTCGGCCAGATCGGCGATCACTTTTTCCACCGACCGCTCGCCATCGACAACGAAGGTCTGTTTGACAAGGACCGATTCCTCGTAGAACTTGCGCATCCGTCCCTCGACCATCTTTTCGACGATCTCTTCGGGTTTTCCCGTGCCCCGCGCCTGCTCGGCAAACACCGCGCGCTCCCGGGCGACCGCCTCCGGATCGAGATCCGCCACGGTCAGCGCCATCGGATTGGCCGCCGCCACATGCATGGCGATCTGCCGGCCGACCGGCTGCAGCACCTCGCGGTCGCCGCTCGACGACAGCCCGACCAGCACGCCGATCTTGCCCAGCCCGGCGGAGACAGCGGAGTGGACATAGCTCGCCACCACCCCTTCTTCCACGGCGACAACCGCACTGCGGCGCAGTGTCATGTTTTCCCCGATGGTCGCAACCGCGTCGGTGACGGCATCGGCAACGGACTTGTCACCGCCGGAGATCGTTGCCGCCATGACCGCATCGAGCGACCCGTCGGTTGTCGCCGCGGTCGCCGCCACATCCCGCGCCAGGGCCTGGAATGTTTCGTTGCGGGCGACAAAATCGGTTTCCGAATTGAGTTCCACGACCGCCGCCTTGTTGCCTTCGCCGGCAACCGCGATCAGCCCTTCCGCGGCCACCCGGTCGGCCTTCTTGGCCGCCTTTGCGAGACCCTTTGTGCGCAGCCAGTCGACGGCGGCGTCCATGTCGCCGCCGGTCTCGTTGAGCGCCTGCTTGCAATCCATCATGCCGACGCCGGTCTTCTCGCGAAGTTCTTTTACCATCTGTGCCGTGATGGCCATCGTTCATCCTCTTCTTTGGTCGTTACCCGGTCCGCGGAAAATTCCGGCCGGGCCGCAGTCAGGGTATTTGCGCACCGCCGGCGATCCGCCGCCCGGTGCCCTGCCGGGCAGCCGCCTAGCCGGCGGTCCCGCCAGCCGCCAGCGCCTTGGCCTGGTCGATCCAGCCATCGCGCTCGATGCGGCCCTTGAAGCTCAGCGCGTCATCCACCCGCGCCACATCCTCCGCGCTGAAAGCGGCGATCTGGGCATAGGTCGTGATCCCGAGCGCATTGAGCTTGCCCTCCAGCACCGGGCCGACGCCGTTGATCTTTTTCAGATCGTCGGCGGCGCCATCCGGCGCGGCGAACAAGGCGGCCGGCTGGTCATCGGCCTTGGTTTCCGGTTCCTTGGTTTCCGGTTCCTTGGCTTCCGGTTCCTTGGCTTCCGGTTCCTTGGCTTCGGGTTCTTTGGCTTCCGGTTCCCTGGCTTCCGGTTTCGCCGGTGTTTCCCCTGCCGGCGGTTCGGCCGCAGCCGGTTCCTCGACGGCCGGCTCCTCAGTTGCCGGCTCCTCAGTTGCCGGCTCCCCGGCGGCCAGTTCTGAAGCCGGCGCATCCCCGGCCGCAGGCGCATCCCCGGCCGCGGGCGCATCCCCGGCCGCGGGCGCTTCGGCGGCCGATTCAGCAATCGGCTCCGCGGCAGGTGCCGCCGCGGCCTCGGCGAGATCCGCCTCCGCCGGTGCCGTCTCCGCCGCACCGATATCGACGCCGGCAGCCGCCTGGCCGCGCGAAATGCCGTCCAGCGCCGCCTTGGCGACCAGATCGCAGAACAGGGCGATCGCCCGTCCGGCATCGTCATTGCCGGGGATCGGATAGGTGATCCCCTCCGGGTCGCAATTGGTGTCGACAATCGCCGCCACAGGGATGTTGAGCCGCCGCGCCTCGTTGATCGCAATGGCTTCCTTGTTGGTGTCGATGACAAAGACCAGATCGGGCAAGCCGCCCATGTCCTTGATCCCGCCCAGCGCCCGTTCCAGCTTGCTGCGCTCCCGGGTCAGCGACAGGAGTTCCTTCTTGGTCAGCCCCTGGACGCCTTCCTCCAGCATCTCCTCCAGCGTCCGCAGCCGCTGAATGGAGTTGGAGATCGTCTTCCAGTTGGTCAGCATGCCGCCGAGCCAGCGGGCATTGACAAAGTACTGCGCAGAGCGCCGCGCCGCATCGGCGACAGCTTCGGAAGCCTGTCGCTTGGTGCCGACGAAAAGCACGCGCCCGCCATCGGCAACCGTGTTGCTGACCGCCTCCAGCGCCCGGTGCAGCATCGGCACCGTCTGGCCCAGGTCGATAATATGGATGTTGTTGCGGTCACCGAAGATGTAGGTCGCCATCTTCGGGTTCCAGCGGTGGGTCTGATGACCAAAGTGAACGCCAGCTTCCAGAAGCTGGCGCATCGAATAATCGGGAAGCGCCATATTCATTCTCCGGTTTGTCCGCCGCGGGCGAGAAGCCGAAAGGCCACCGGTTTGGCTAACAGTGCCTGATGCCCGCGTGTGAGATGGCGGCGATATAGTCCGCCTTTGGCCGATACGCAACCGCCTTTTGCCGCACGGCGGCACCAGGCCGGCCGCCCCAGCGCAAAAAAACGCCGGATTGGCCGCCGCCGCCCGGTCCGGATGCCGGCTCAGCGCACCCGCACATCGGCGACACCCGGCACCGCCTTGATGGCGCCGGCGATCTGGCGCGTGAACCGGTATGTGCCCGGCAACCGGATTTCCACCTCCCGCACGCCGCAAACCGCCTCGTCCGATCCGCCGTTTCGTCCCGGCCTGCGGTCGCCAGCGCCAGCGGCGCCCCGGCCGGCGTCCCTGTCTTCCCGTTCGCCATTGGCCGAACCGGACACCGCACCGTTCGCGCCGCAAATCGCACCGTTTGCCGTGGCGTCGCGGCCACCGGCGTCGCGGCCACTGGCGTCGCGGCCGCAAGCCACGGTCAGGATCAGGGCGACGGTGCTTTCGCCATGCGGATCGAGTTGCATGCCCACCCGGTCCACAGCCTCCGGATTTTCGATGAATATCCGCACCGAGCGCGCCGCGTCCGCCGCCTTGTCGATCGGTTCCAGCGCCACCAGGCGGGTGCGGAAATCTTCTGTCTCGCTGTCATATTCGGCCCCGGCACTGAGGAAGAAGGACTGCCCCGGCTCCAGCATCTCCCGCCATTCCTGGAGTTTTTCCGCATAGACCAGCATTTCATACTGGCCGGTCGGATCGGACACGGTGACGATACCCATGCGGCCGCCCGTGCGGGTGCGCCGTTCCTGTTTCTGCACCACGGTGCCGGCGAGCAGGCCCGCCTCCACATGGCCGCGGCGCACCTGTTCGGCGAACGGTGCCCAGAACGAAGCGCTCCGGTCGCCGATGACATCGCGATAGTCATCGAGCGGATGGGCTGTGAGATAGGCGCCGACGACGTCGAATTCATGCTGCAGCCGCTCCGCCGGCATCATCGGGTCGGCGTCGGCAAGCCGGATCTCAGGGACCTCGCCCTCCGCGGCAAACAGGTCCACGGCGCCGACCCTGTCGCGATTGACGCGCTCCTGGGCGGCGGCCATGATCCGCGGAATGGTCGCCATGACGACGGCCCGGTCGGGAACCAGATTGTCGAATGCGCCCGCCTGGGCAAGGCAATCCAGGGAGCGCCGGTTGACCAGACCCGGATCGATCCGCCCGGCAAGGTCCGACAGGTCCGCAAACGGCCGGTCGCCACGCACCTCCACGATGTGTTCGACCACCTGGGTGCCGACGCCTTTCAGCGCCGAAAGCGCATAGACGATCGCGCCGTCGCGGACATCGAACACCGCGCCGGACCGGTTGATGTCCGGCGGCAGGACCTCGATATTCAGCCGCCGCGCGTCGAGCCGGAACTCGTTGAGCTTGTCGGTGTTGCCCATGTCGAGGCTCATCGACGCGGCCAGGAATTCCACCGGATAATTGGCCTTCAGGTAGGCCGTCTGGTAGGCGACCAGCGCATAGGCGGCGGCATGGGACTTGTTGAAGCCGTAGCTGGCGAATTTGGCCACCAGGTCAAACACCGCCGCGGCGTCGGCGCGGGCGACGCCGTTGTCCACCGCGCCATCGACGAAGCGCGCCCGCTGGGCATCCATTTCGGCGCGGATCTTCTTGCCCATCGCCCGGCGCAGCAGGTCCGCTTCGCCGAGCGAATAGCCCGACAGGAGCTGGGCGATCTGCATCACCTGCTCCTGATAGATGATGACCCCGTAGGTTTCCTTCAACACCGGTTCCAGCTGCGCCAGCAGATAGTCGGGCCGCTCCTCGCCGTGCTTGCGCCGGTTGTAGGTGGGGATATTGTCCATCGGACCGGGCCGATAAAGCGCCACCAGCGCGATAATGTCCTCAAACCGGTCCGGTTTCATGCCGACCAGCGCCCGCCGCATGCCCTGGCTTTCCACCTGGAAGACGCCGACCGTGCCGCCACCCGACAGCATCCCGAATGTCTTTTGATCATCCAGCGGCATGTCCGCCAGGTCGAGTTCGATCCCGCGCCGGGCAAGCAGCGCGACCGCCTTGTCGAGCACTGTCAGTGTCTTCAGTCCGAGAAAGTCGAACTTCACCAGACCCGCCTGCTCCACCCATTTCATGTTGTACTGGGTGACCGGCAGGTCGGATCGCGGATCGCGGTAGAGCGGCACCAGCTCGCGCAGCGGCCGATCGGCGATCACGATGCCGGCGGCGTGGGTGGAGGCGTGGCGGTAGAGCCCCTCCAGCTTCAGCGCGATGTCGAGCAGCCGGCCGACCACCGGCTCCTCCGCCCGGGCCTCTTCGAACCGCGGTTCGCCGGCCACCGCATCGGCAAGCGTCACCGGATTGGCCGGATCGGCCGGCACCATCTTGCACAGCCGGTCGACCTGGCCGTAGGGCATTTCCAGCACCCGGCCGACGTCGCGCAAAACGGCGCGCGCCTGCAACGTCCCGAATGTGATGATCTGCGCCACCCGCTCCGCGCCGTAGCGGGCCTGCACATGATCGATCACCTCGTCGCGGCGCTCCTGGCAGAAATCGATGTCGAAATCCGGCATCGACACCCGTTCCGGATTGAGAAACCGCTCAAACAGCAGCCCGAAGCGCAGGGGATCGAGATCGGTGATCGTCAGCGCCCAGGCCACGACCGATCCGGCCCCGGAGC
The DNA here is from genome assembly GCA_965216515.1 of Afifellaceae bacterium. Lineage (GTDB taxonomy): Bacteria > Pseudomonadota > Alphaproteobacteria > Rhizobiales > Afifellaceae > CAXMRP01. The sequence continues at coordinate 797,956 of OZ244173.1, forward strand.
CGCGGCCGGGCCCGACCGGTATGTCCTGCGCCTTGGCCCAGGTGATGAATTCCGCAACGATCAGGAAATAGCCCGGATAGTTCATGCCGACGATGACATCGAGTTCAAACGCCAGCCGCGCCCGGTAATCGGCCTGCGAAACCCCGGGCGCGCAGCCATGGGCGGCGAGCCGGGCTTCCAGCCCCGCTTCGGCCTGACGCCGCAGTTCATCGGCCTCCGACGCCACCTGCGTTCCGCTGTCCGCGCCCGGCCCGTCCGCGCCGGCGCCGTCACGGTGTCCGGATTCAATGCCGGGCCTCTCGCCGCGCCGCGCGCCGGCAAGGAAACGCGGCAGGATCGGCTCCACCACCGTTGGCCGGAACGCGCACCGGATTGCGATTTCCAGGGTATTCTCCACCGCCTCGGGCAGATCGGCGAAGCGCGCCTCCATTGTCGCGGCCGTGGCGAAGTGAAAGTCGGGTGTCAACCGCCGCCGGTCGTCCTCGGCGACCACGCGCCCTTCCGCCACCGCCAGAAGGGCATCGTGGGCCTCATGGTCGTCCGGTGTCGGGAAGAACGGCTCCGCTGTCGCCACGACCGGCAGCCCGGCCCCGTAGGCCAGGGACACGACCTCGGCCTCCGCGCGCAATTCCGCCTCCATGTCATGGCGGGCGATGGCAACATAGAGCCGGTCGCCAAAGGCCTCCTGCAGCGCCGCCAGCCGGGTGCCCGCCAGATCGGACCCGCCGGCGGCGATCGCGTCATAGAGGGGCCCGTCATGGCCGCCGGTGATCAGGATCTGGCCTTCGGTATCGGCACAAAGCCGGGCAAGGCCGAGCGGTTCCGCCCGTCCCGTCTCGTTCAGGTAATAGTCGGAAACGAGCCCCACGAGATTGCCGAACCCGTCCGCAGACTGGGCGATGAGCGTGACCCAGCCGACACCGCGATCGCCGGCGCTGCGTCCCAGCGCGCCGCCGTCCCGGCGTTCGGCCTCAAACCGGACCGGCAGCTTGCAGCCGACAATCGGCTGGACGCCGGCGGCGACCGCCTTTTCGGAGAATTCCAGCGCCCCGAACAGGTTGGCCGTATCGGCAACGCCCACGGCCGGCATGCCGTTGGCCTGGGCCAGTTGTACGATGCGGGCGATCGGCAGCGCCCCCTCCAGCAGCGAAAAGGCCGAATGGCAGTTGAGGTGTACGAAATTCGCCTGCGCCACCCGGTCCACCTCTCCCTGTCCGCGTTCCCGATGCGACGGGCCGTTGCCCAGCCGGCGACACGCCGGCCCGTATTGTCCGACCGCATGTCCGACAGCATGTCCAACCGCATGTCCGGCCGCATGTCCGACAGCATGTCCGGCCGTATTGACCGGTGCGAATGTCCGACAGGCTCACCCGCCCCATCCGCCTGCCGGACAGCCGGCGAGACGCCGCCGGCCACCCATCCGGCACCGCAATGCCGGCCGAATCCGCTGTTCATCGCAATGGCCCGGCCACGCCGCGTGCGCATCCGCCAATCCCATAACTTTTTCACTTTCCGGCCGGTCCCGTCCATGGGCCACCGGCACTTGTCCCCGTCATTCCCCGGTCCGGGATCATCTTTGACTCAGCCGGCCAGCCCGCCGGCAAGCAATGTCATGCTCGCCACCAGAACCGCCATCGAGACCAGCCCGAAACTTTCGCGTACGACCCAATGCATGGTGTTTGCTCCCCTTATACACCCTGTATGTTCTTATATTGTTCTCATTAGGTGAGTCAAGTCACCGTCAGAACAGGGGGTCGGTTTCTTCGGACTGCGCACCACCGCCCGTGCAAATCCGGCACCCGTGCAAATCCGGCGCCCGTGCAAATCCGGCGCCGCAGACAGACCGGCGGCGCAGACAGACCGGCGGCGGCCGGCCGGAAAATCCCTTGCCGGGGTTGAGCCGGAGGGGGCGCGCGACGATCGCCCGCTTCAGGTCAGCGCCAGCGGCACGATCGCCCGGTCCTTCAGCGTCACGGCCCGATCCATCACTTTGGCGAGTTCCAGATTGTGGGTCGCGATCAGTGCCGCCTGGTCGCTTTCCCGGGCCAAAGTCGTCAGCGCCTGGAACACCCGGCCCGCGGTCTCCGGATCGAGATTGCCGGTCGGCTCGTCGGCAAGCAGCAGCATCGGTGCATTGGCAACGGCGCGGGCGAAGGCGACCCGTTGCTGCTCGCCGCCGGACAGCTCTGCGGGTCGGTGGGCGGCCCGATGGTCCACCTGCAGATAGGCGAGCAATTCACCGGCGCGTTTTGCCGCTTCGCTCTTTCGCAGACCGGCGATCATCATCGGCAGGATGATGTTCTCCAGCGCCGTGAATTCCGGCAGCAGGTGGTGGAACTGATAGACGAACCCGATTTGCCCGCGCCGCAGCATCGTCCGCTCCCGATCGCTGAGCGCCCGGGTTGCCGTGCCGGCAATCAGCACATCGCCGCCGTTCGGCCGCTCAAGAAGGCCGGCCAGATGCAGGAGCGTCGACTTGCCCGTCCCCGATGGCGCAACCAGCGCGACGATTTCGCCCGGCGCGACGCGCAGGTTCGCGCCCTCCAGGATCGCCAGCGGGCCGCTGCCGGTCTCATAGTGCCGGTCGACATCAACCAGTTCCAGCGCCGGCCCGGCCTTGGGCGGGGCCGTGCTCATTCGTAACGCAGCGCTTCGACCGGATCGAGCCGCGCCGCCCGCCAGGCCGGGTAGAGTGTCGCCACGAATGACAGCGCCAGCGCCAGCGCCACGACACTCGCTGTCTCGCCGATATCAAGCAGCGCCGGCAGCCGCGAGAGGAAATAAAGCTCCGGCGAAAACACTTCCGTTCGCGTGATCCAGGATATGGCGCCCCGGATCGGTTCGATATTCTGGCACACGAGAATGCCGAGCAGCAGCCCGGCGAAGGTGCCCACGGTCCCGATTGCCGCGCCCGTGATGAAGAATACGCGCAAAATGGCGTTTCGCGTCGCGCCCATGGTCCGCAACACGGCGATGTCGCGGCCCTTGTCCTTCACCAGCATCGTCAGCCCGGAAATGATATTGAGCGCCGCCACCAGCACGATCAGCGTCAGGATGAAGAACATCACGTTGCGCTCCACCTCCAGCGCCGAAAAGAAGGTGACATTGCGCTGCCGCCAGTCGACGGAGAAGACCGGACGGTCGGCCGCATCCTCCACCACCGTCCGCATCGCCGCCACATCGTCGGGATTGTCCAGATAGACCTCGATCGCGCCGGCCCGGTCGGGCTGATTGAAATAGGCCTGCGCCTCTTCCAGCGGCATGAACACGAAGGTGGCATCATATTCCGACATGCCGATCTCGAAAATCGCCACCACCGGATAGGCTTTCACCCGCGGCGTCACGCCCAGCGGCGTCACCGCCCCGCGTGGACTGACCAGGGTGATCCGGTCGCCGACCAGCAGGCCCAGCGCCTGCGCGAGCCGTTTGCCGATCGCCACGCCGCCGGAGGTGTCGAATCCGTCCAGGCTGCCACCCTCCGCCACCGTGTCGGCGACCCCGCGGACCTTGCCGATATCAGCGCCGCGGATGCCGCGCACCAGCACCCCGGTGCCGGCTTCCGTCGTGCCGGAAGCGAGCGCCTGGCCCTCGATAAGGGGGATCGCCGCGACCACGCCGTCAAGCGCGCCGACCCGGTCTGCGATTGCCCCGTAGTCGGTGAAGGGCTGTTCCACCGGTTGCAGGATGAGGTGGCCGTTGATGCCGAGGATCTTGTCAAGGAGTTCGGCCCGAAAGCCGTTCATCACCGCCATGACGATGACCAGGGTTGCCACCCCGAGCAGGATGCCGAGGAACGAAAAGCCGGCGATCACCGAGATGAAGGCTTCCTTGCGCCGCGCCCTCAGATATCGCAGCGCCAGCATCCACTCAAATGGCGCGAACGGGCGCGTTGCCATGGCCGGACCGCTCACCTCACCGCGCCTCCGCCAGGAGTTTGTTCACCGCGGCGTCGGGCGACAGGGTCTCCCGTTCACCGCCTGCCCGCCGCTTCAACTCCACCTCGCCGCTGGCCGCGCCGCGCGGACCGACGACAATCTGCCATGGCAGGCCGATCAGGTCGGCGGTGGCGAATTTCGCCCCGGCCCGGTTGTCGAGATCATCGTACAGCACGTCGCGCCCGGCTGCCGCCAGCTTTGCTTCCAGCTCCGCGCAAAGCCCGTCAGTCGCCGCATCGCCGGTCTTCAGATTGACAAGCGCCACATCGAACGGCGCCACCGCATCCGGCCATATGATGCCGTCTTCGTCGTGGGAAGCCTCGATAATGGCGCCCACCAGCCGCGAGACGCCAACGCCGTAGGAGCCCATGTGAACGGCGTGCTCCACCCCGTCCGGGCCGGACACGCGGGCATTCATCGGTTCGGAATATTTCGTGCCGAAATAGAAGATGTGGCCGACCTCAATTCCCCGCGCCGCAACCCGGTCGGCCTCCGGTATCGCCTCAAACGCTGCCGCATCGTGCATGTCGTCGGTGGCCGCGTAGGGGGTTGTCCAGGCTTTGACGAGCGGCGAAAGATCGCTGAAAAAATCGGTATCCTCGCCCGGCACCGGCAGGTCGAGCAGCGCCCGGTCGCAATAGACCGCGCTTTCGCCGGTTTCGGCCAGAATGATGAATTCGTGGCTGAGATCGCCGCCGATCGGACCGGTTTCGGCCCGCATCGGGATCGCTTTCAGCCCCAGCCGTTGGAAGGTCCGCAAGTAGGCGACGAACATCCGGTTGTAGGCGTCGCGCGCCCGGTCCTGGTCGATATCGAACGAATAGGCGTCCTTCATGTAGAATTCCCGGCCGCGCATGACGCCGAACCGCGGCCGCATCTCGTCGCGGAATTTCCACTGGATATGATAGAGATTGAGCGGCAGATCGCGATAGGACCGCACATAGGCGCGGAAAATGTCCGTGATCATCTCCTCATTGGTCGGCCCGAACAGCATCGGCCGGTCGTGCCGGTCGGCGATCCGCAGCATTTCCGGGCCATAGTCGTTCATGCGGCCGGATTCCTGCCACAGATCGGCCGGCTGGATCGTCGGCATCAGGCATTCGATGGCGCCGGCCCGGTTTTGTTCCTCGCGCACGATCTGCTCGATCTTCTTCATCACCCGGAAGCCAAGCGGCAACCAGGAATAGATTCCCGCCGCCTGCTGGCGGATCATGCCGGCGCGCAGCATGAGGCGGTGGGAAACGATCTCCGCTTCCTTGGGAGTTTCCTTCAGGATCGGCAGCAGATAGCGGGACAGGCGCATGATGGGAATCGCTCGATAAAATTGCGCGCACTCAAAGCGATTGACGGCAAAATGGCAAGGGCTTCGCACGATCTGCAACCGCCGGTAGAAGGACCCGCCAAAGACGCGCCTGGGGGCTGCAATTGCCATCAAATCTGCAGAATCCGGCGTGACATTTCCTCGCCTTTGGGCTAGTGTCCCGCCCAATACGAAGCGGCAAATTATGCTGCTCAGGTTTGGGTCCAAGTCTTGGGAGGACATGTCCGGTTCATGACGCGATGATCGCGACCTGCCGTCGCCAGTGGCGGCTACGCCTGGACAGGCGGCAGAAAGTGCGCATCTTCGGGTCAGCCGGTATTGGACTTATAGAAAATTGGGCAGGACGCCAGTCCTGCCCTTTTTTTGTGCCCGGTTTTGTCTTTAGTTCCAGGGGCTTGCGCGTGGGTCACCCATTTGCCGGATGACCGGGCAAGGTCGCGGTGCCGGCAAAGCCGCGCCCGCCGGGCTGGTTCACACGATCAGATCTTCCAGAGACAGGCCGAAGATCCGGAAGGTTAGATAAACGGCACCGGTGACCATCGCGGCGATGACGGTTGTAATCGCCGCCTTGCGCCCCAGATCGGGCCGCGCCGGCGCGCCGTGCTCGGTGCCGAGCGTCACGTCGCCCTCGTCCACCTGGCTGCGGGCGCCGAACGGCAGAACGGCGAAGAAGACCAGCCACCAGACGATGAAAAACACGGCGGCAACGCTGACCCCGCTCATCGGCGGCGCCCGCCCGATTTCCGGCCCCGGCACATTGTCATGGCCGCCGCATCCCTGTCGTCACCCGTGCCGCGTTCATGCCTGTTCCAGCTCGATCAGCGTCCCGTTGAAATCGGCCGGATGCAGGAACATGACGGGCTTGCCGTGGGCACCGATCTTCGGCTTTGCGCCGCTGACGATCCGCGCGCCCTGTTCCACCAGGTGCCCGGCGGCAGCTTCGATATCGGCAACTTCGTAGCACAGATGGTGGATACCGCCGGCCGCGTGGCGCTCCAGATACGAGGCGATCGGCGACTCCTCGCCATACGGTTCCATAAGTTCGATGCGCGTATTGTCCAAGTCGACGAAGGCCACCCGCACCCCGTGCGCCGGCAGCGCCTCCGGCTCCGATACCTCCGCCTGGAAGAGCGTGCGGTACGTTGCCATGGCCGGTTCCAGCGCCGGCACGGCGATCGCCACATGGTTGAGCCGTTTCAGCATCACACATCCTCCACCTGGGTCACCAGCACCGAGACGATCGGCCGTTTGCCCCATACCTCGTCGACTGCGCTGCGCACGGCCCGCTCAAGTGTCTCGCGCACCAGGCCCGGATCCCGCCGCCGCCGCTTCGGCAGCGCATCCAGTGCCTCGTCGGTGCGGTTTTCCACGAGCGCCTGCATGGTCTGTCCGCCGCCATCGATCTCCGGCAGGCCGTTGAGCACGACGATCGGATCCTCCAGCACGATCCCGGCGTCGGTAAGCACCACCGCCACAGCAACATGGCCGGAATACGACAGGCGGTTTCGCCGCCCGACGCCGCACTGCTCCGGAGCAAGCAGCAGCTTGCCGTCCCGGTAGAGCCGGCCGGCATTGACGGTGCCGGTGATCTCCGCCCGGCCGGGCCCGAGGCGCGCCACGGCGCCGTTTCGAACCTCCAGGACAGTGGCGATACCCTCGTCCCGGCCGAGCCTGGCATGCTCGTGCAGGTGCAGCGCCTCCCCGTGAACCGGCACCAGAATCTCCGGTTTCAGCCACCGGTACATCTGCCGCAACTCGTCGCGTCGCGGGTGGCCCGACACATGGACCAGCCCGTCCCGGTCGGTAATCACCTGAACGCCCTGATCGACCAGCGCATTGATGATTCCGTTGACCCCGCGTTCGTTGCCCGGAATCACCCGTGAGGAAAAGATCACCTGATCGCCGGGTGCAAACTTGATATCGCGGTTGTTGCCGTTCGCCGCCCGCGCCAGCGCCGCCCGGCTTTCGCCCTGGCTGCCTGTCATCAGCGCCACCACCTTGTCGCGGGGCAGATCAGAAAAAGCGTCCTGGTCGCGAAACGGCGGCAATCCGTCGAGATATCCCATCCCGGCGGCAACATCGGCTGTGCGCCGCATCGCCCGGCCGACAAGCACAACCGTGCGCCCGGCCTTCTGCGCCGCTTCCGCCACACTTCGGATGCGGGCGACATTGCTTGCAAATGCCGTCACGATCACCCGTTTTCCGGCCTTGCCGATCAGCGCGGTCAGCATCTCCGCGACATCGGCTTCGCTCGGGCTCACCCCGTCGCGAACCGCATTTGTGGAATCGCAGACAAGCGCGCCCACCCCCTCTTCGCCCAACGCCTTGAATCGCGCCTCATCCGTCGGCAGGCCGACACCGGGCGCCGGGTCGAGCTTCCAGTCGCCGGAATGGACGACCAGGCCCGCCGACGTCCGGATTGCCAGCGCATTGGGTTCCGGAATGGAGTGCGACACCGGCACGAACTCGATCTCAAACGGCCCCACCTGACGGCGGCCGCCCTGTTCGACAACGGTGACCGGAATGTTCGGAGCTCCGGTCTCGCCGGCCTGCTTGGCCTCAAGCAGCGCCGCGGCAAACGGCGTCATGTAGACCGGCGCTTCCAGTTCCGGCCACAGGTCGAAGAGGGCGCCGTAATGATCCTCGTGGGCGTGGGTGATCACAATGCCGGCCAGACGCTTCCTGTTGGCCAGCAGAAATCCGATATCCGGCAGGATCGCATCGACGCCGGGCAAATTTTCGTTGGCGAACGATACGCCCATGTCGACGGCGATCCAGGTGCGCCGCTTGCCCTGGCCGAGGCCGTAGAGCGCAAGGTTCATGCCGATCTCGCCCACGCCGCCAAGCGGCACGAACACCAGATCCTCCGCCGGCCTCTTGCTCGCCTTGTCTGTCATTCGCCTCGCCCTGTGTTGTCGGGGTCCGGGGAGATCACATCCCCGGCCGTTATTGTCACCTCGCCCGCCGGTCCATTGAGGACCAGCCGGCCGTCATTGTCGATACCGGCAAATTGGCCGCGCACGGTTTGGCCTGCCAGCCGGACCGACATCGGCTGTCCGAGACCCGGCGCTCGCGCCAGCCAGGCCGCGCGGATCGCGGCAAATCCTGCGCCCCCGTCCCACATCGCCAGCCGATCCGCCATCGCCGCCGCCAGCTGCGCCCAAAGCGCATCGGGCGCAACCGGCGTCCCGGCCGCCGCCAGGCTTGTCGTCGGATAGTCGGAAAGCGCCGGCGCATGGGCGCAGTTGACGCCGAAGCCGATCACCACCACCTGCCGCCCGTCCACCGGCCGGGCCTCCGACAGGATTCCCGCCACCTTGCGTTTGTCGAGCAGCACGTCATTGGGCCATTTGATGGCCAGACGGCCGCCAAACGCCGGCCCGCTGACCTGCGCCATTGCATCGGTGAGCGCCACCGCCGCAACCAGCGAAAGCTGCGCCGTCGCCGCCGGGCGCGCCGCCGGTGTCAAAAGCAGCGACGCGTAAAGATTGCCGGGTTCCGATATCCAACGCCGGCCCTGCCGGCCCCGTCCCTGCAACTGCCGGTCGGCGGTAATCCACAACGGGCCGGGCTCCCCCGCCGCCGCCGCTTCCAGGGCCAGATCGTTGGTCGAACCGACCGCCCCGTATTCCCGCCGCCGATGAGCCCCGGACGCCCCCGGACGCGGTTTGCGCGCCATCGCCACCGCTATGGCAGAAGCCCCGCCTGCCGGACTTCGGCACCAAACAGGCTGGCCGCCGCCCCGCCGGCGAGATCGACGATCGGCGCGGCGAACACCACGAAGGCGATGACGAACAGGCCAGCCAGGCCAAGCACCGTCCGGAGCTCCGCCGGCTGCGCCTCGAACTGGCCCTCCGGCTCGTCGAAATACATGACCTTGACGATGCGCAGATAGTAATAGGCGCCGATGACGCTGGCGACCACGCCAATGACCGCCAGCGCGTAGAGCCCCTTCTCGATCGCTGCAAGAAACACGTAATACTTGGCGAAAAACCCGGCCAGCGGCGGTATGCCGGCGAGCGAAAACAGGATCGCACCGAACAGGAACGCCATCGCCGGCCGGCTTTTGGCAAGTCCCGCCAGCGCGGATATCTCCTCCACCATCTGGCCGTCGCGGCGCATCGACAGGATGCAGGCAAATGCCCCCAGCGTCATCACCATGTAGATGGTCATGTAGACGATGACACCCTGCACGCCGGCCTGCGAGCCGGCCGCCAGCCCGACAAGGGCAAATCCCATATGGCCGATTGAGGAGTAGGCCATCAGCCGTTTGATGTTGGTCTGGCCGATGGCGGCGAAGGCGCCGAGCACCATCGATGCGATGGCGACGAACGACAGCACCTGCTGCCAGTCCGCGGTGATGGGCGCGAAGGCGCCGATGGCGACACGCGCCAGAAGGCCCATCGCGGCGACCTTGGGCGCGGCGGCGAAAAACGCCGTCACCGGCGTCGGCGCGCCCTCGTAGACATCCGGCGTCCACATGTGGAACGGCACCGCCGAAATCTTGAAGGCGATACCGGCGAGCACGAACACAAGACCGATGACAAGACCGGTCGAGCGGCCGGTCTCCAGGGCCGCGGCGATCGCCTCAAATCCGGTATGGCCGGTGAAGCCATAGACCAGCGACATGCCGTAGAGCAGCATTCCGGAGGACAGCGCCCCGAGCACGAAATATTTCAGGCCCGCTTCCGTCGATCGCACCGAATCCCGGTGGATTGCGGCGACCACATAAAGCGCCAGCGACTGCATCTCCAGCCCCAGATACAGGCTGATCAGGTCGTTGGCCGACAGCATCATCATCATGCCGAGCGTCGCCAGCACGATCAGGATGGGATATTCGAACCGTTCAAAGCCCTCCGAGCGCGCAAAGCCCGCCGCCATGGCGATCGCCACCGCCGAGCCGATCAACACCACCACTTTCAGGAACCGCGAGAACGGATCGAGCACAAAAACGCCGCCAAAGGTCGCGCCATTGCTCTCCAGAAACAGCAGCGCCAGAATCGTCACCGCCATCAGCGCCACCGAAACGCCGGTGATCGTCGGCGCGGTCCGCTCGCCGGCAAACACCCCGAACATCAACAGCGCCAAGGCGCCGACGGCCAGCATCAGTTCGCCGTAGAGCGGCACCAGGCTTGGTAGCATCGCCATTTCGTTCATGCCGCCCTCACTGGCCCAGCGCCGCCAGGCGTCCGGCGCTTTCCAGCGCCGCCTGGTACTGATTGATCAGATTGTCCACCGAGGCCGTCGTCACGTCGATCAGCGGCGCCGGATAGACGCCGAACAGGATAGTCAGCGCCACCAGCGGTAGCAGGATCGCCTTTTCGCGTGGCGACAGGTCGAGAATGGTTTTCAGATTTTCCTTTTCGAGCGTCCCGAAGATCACCCGCCGGTACAGCCACAAGGCATAGGCCGCCGAAAGGATGACGCCGGTCGTGGCGAACACCGCCACCCAGGTATTGGCACGGAAGGCGCCGACCAGGGTCAGGAATTCGCCGACGAAGCCCGACGTGCCCGGCAGGCCGACATTGGCCATGGTGAAGACCATGAACGCCATGGCGTACCACGGCATGCGGTTGACCAGCCCGCCATAGGCCGCGATCTCGCGCGTGTGCATGCGATCGTAGATGATGCCCACGCACAGGAACAGCGCACCGGACACGATACCGTGCGACAGCATCTGGAAGATGCCGCCCTGAACGCCCTGCATGGTGGCGGTAAAGATGCCCATGGTCACGAAGCCCATATGGGCGACGGAGGAATAGGCGATCAGCTTCTTGATATCCTCCTGCATCAGCGCCACCAGCGACGTGTAGATGATGGCGACAATGGACAGCGTATAGACGAAGGGCGCGAAATCGGCGCTGGCCAGCGGAAACATCGGCAGCGAAAAGCGCAGAAAGCCGTAACCGCCCATTTTCAGCAGGATCGCCGCCAGAATGACCGAACCCGCCGTCGGTGCCTCCACATGGGCGTCCGGCAGCCAGGTGTGCACCGGCCACATCGGCATCTTCACCGCAAAGGACGCAAAGAAGGCGACCCACAACCACGTCTGCATCTGCGCCGGGAAGGAATGCGCCAGCAGGTCCGGAATCGAGGTCGTGCCGGCATCCCAGTACATCGCCATGATGGCAAGCAGCATCAGCACCGAGCCGAGCAGCGTGTAGAGGAAGAACTTGAACGCCGCATAGACCCGGCGCTTGCCGCCCCAAACCCCGATGATCAGGAACATCGGGATCAATCCGCCTTCGAAGAAGACATAGAAGAGTACGATGTCGAGCGCACAGAACACGCCGATCATCAGCGTCTCCAGCACCAGGAATGCGACCATGTACTCCTTCAACCGGTTCACCACCGCCCCGAAGCTCGCCCAGATCGCGAACGGCATCAGGAACGTGGTCAGGATGACGAACAGCATGGAAATGCCGTCGACCCCCATCTCGTAGTGCATGAAATTGCCGAACCACGCCGCCCGCTCCGTGAACTGGAAGCCCGGATTTTCGAAGTCGAACCCGATCCAGATCAAAAGCGAAAGCAGGAATGTGGCGACCGTCACCCCGAGCGCCACATGCCGGATATTGCGGCGATGAACCTCCTCGTCCCCGTTGATGAGGAAGAAGATGATCGCCGCCCCGACAAGGGGCAGGAACGTGATCGTCGACAGGATGGGCCAGTTGAGCATTGGGACTATCCTGAGAACATCATCCAGCTGACCAGCGCCGCGACGCCGATCAGCATGGCAAAGGCATAATGGTAGAGATATCCGGTTTGCAGGTGGACCACGCGGCTCGTGATATCGATGACCCGCGCCGATACGCCGTCCGGCCCGAAGCCGTCGATCAGCCAGCCGTCACCCTTCTTCCAGAGGAACCGCCCGACAGCCTTGGCCGGCCGCACAAACAGGAAGTCGTACAATTCGTCGAAATACCACTTGTTGAGCAGGAACCGGTAGAGCCCCGGATGCTGGTCGGCCAGCGCCCTGGGGGTCGCCGGGCTGCGGATATAAAACCACCAGGCGGTGAAAAAGCCGATGAGCATTGCCACAAACGGCGCCGCCTTCACCCACAGGGGCACGTGGTGCAGCTCCTCGAGAATCCCGTGCTCGCCGCCATGGGCCACCGCTGCGCGCCAGAATTCCGGCGCCTCGTGGGCATCGGTGAACACGCCATGGAAGACAAAACCGGCAAACAGCGCCCCGACAGCCAGCACATAAAGCGGCACCAGCATCACGTTCGGGCTCTCATGGACATGCTCCATGACTTCCCCGGAGGCGCGCGGCTTGCCGTGGAAGGTCATGAAAATCAGGCGCCAGGAATAAAACGAGGTGAACACGGCCGCAATCACCAGCAGGACGAAGGCGAAGCCGGCCGCCGCGGAGTGGCTGGCGAACGAGGCCTCGATGATCGCATCCTTGGAGAAAAAGCCGGACGTCCCGAAAATCGTCGCCGGAATGCCGACCCCGGTCAGGGCCAGCGTGCCGATAATCATCATCCAGTAGGTGCGCGGGATATGGGTTCGCAGCCCGCCCATCTTGCGCATGTCCTGCTCGTCGGACACCGCGTGGATCACCGAGCCGGAGCCCAGAAAGAGAAGCGCCTTGAAGAAGGCGTGGGTAAACAGGTGGAAGATGGCCACCGAATAGGCGCCCACGCCGAGCGCCACGAACATGTAGCCCAGCTGCGAACAGGTGGAATAGGCGACCACCCGCTTGATGTCGTTCTGGACCAGTCCGACCGTGGCGGCAAAAAAGGCGGTGAACGCCCCGATTGTCACCACGACCAGGAGCGCCGATTCCGATAGCGCGAATATCGGCGACAGCCGCGCCACCATGAACACGCCCGCCGTCACCATCGTTGCCGCATGGATGAGGGCGGAGACGGGGGTCGGTCCCTCCATCGCGTCGGGAAGCCAGGTGTGCAGCGGCACCTGCGCCGATTTGCCCATCGCCCCCATGAACAACAACACGCACACGACCGCCAGCGCCGCTTCCCCGCCATAGGCGTGTCCGAACAGGTCCAGCACCGTATCCTCGCCGCCGGCCACGGCCTCCGCGTTGGCGAAGATGGTGTCGAAGCCGATCGAACCGAACAGTATGAAGACGCCGAAGATGCCAAGCGCGAAACCGAAATCGCCGATCCGGTTGACGACAAAGGCCTTGATCGCCGCCGCGTTGGCCGCCGGCCGCTTGTACCAGAAGCCGATCAGCAGGTAGGAGGCCAGTCCGACGCCTTCCCAGCCGAAAAAGAGCTGCAGCAGATTGTCCGCCGTCACCAGCATCAGCATGGCGAAGGTAAACAGCGACAGATAGGCGAAGAACCGCGGCCGGTGCGGATCATGCGCCATGTAACCGATGGAATAGATGTGGACGAGCGCCGACACGGTGGTGACCACCACCAGCATGACCACGGTCAGCGTATCGATGCGGAAGGCCCAGTCGGCCACCAGCGCACCGGAATGCACCCACGTCATCACCGGCACCGAAAAGGCCTCGCCATGCCCGTAACCGACCTGGAAGAACGCCACCCAGGACAGGATTGCGCTCATCACCAGGAACCCGCAGGTGATCAGTTCCGCCGGCCCTGGCCCGTGCTCGGCCCCGTGATCGCCGTCGTGTTCAGTGCCGTGATCATCGCCGGGACCGGGATTGCCGCCTCGCTTCCCGTTGCCGTTTTCGAAGCGTTCAATCGGGCTTGTGGCGAGCGCAAACACCGCGGCAATGGCGGCGCCCAGAAGCGGCAGGAATACGATTGCCGAATACATCGCCCTCAGCCCTTCATCATGTTGATGTCTTCAACCGCGATGGTGCCGCGGTTGCGGTGATAGACGACGAGGATCGCCAATCCGATCGCCGCCTCTGCCGCCGCCACCGTGAGCACGAGCATGGCGAAGATCTGGCCGACCAGATCGGACAGGAATGCCGAAAACGCCACCAGGTTGATGTTGACCGCCAATAGCAGCAGTTCCACCGACATCAGGATGATGATGACATTCTTCCGGTTGAGGAAGATGCCGAACACCCCGATCGTGAACAGGATCGCGGCAACGGTGAGATAGTGGCCAAGTCCGATTGCCATGCCCGCTAGAGTCCCTTGCCCGATTCCACTTTGACCACCTCGATCGCCGTCTCCGGGGTCCGCCCCACCTGTGCCGCGATGTTCTGCCGCTTCACGCCCTCCTTGTGGCGCAGCGTCAGGACGATCGCGCCGACCATGGCGACCAGCAAGATGAGGCCCGCCGCCTGGAAGAAATAGACATATTCGGTGTAGAGCAGTTGCCCGATCGCCGCGATGTTGGACATCTCCTGCGCCGGCGGGATCGGCGCCACCGCCTCGCCGGCGACATCCGGCGAGATCAGCGTGCCGCCCAGAACGGCGATCAGTTCCGCCATCAAAATGATGCCGACGACGCCGCCAACCGGCAGATACTGCAGAAAGCCCTGCCGCATTTCGACGAAGTCCACATCGAGCATCATGACGACGAAAAGGAAGAGCACGGCCACGGCGCCGACATAGACGACGACCAGGATCATCGCCAGAAACTCCGCGCCAAGCAGGATGAACAACCCGGCGGAATTGAAAAAGGCGAGAATCAGGAACAGCACCGAATGGACCGGATTGCGCGATGCGATCACCATCAGCGCGGCGCCGATGGTCACGAATGAAAACAGATAGAAGAACAACGGCTGGAGGATCATGGCGCACGCCTCCGCTTGCCGAATTTCGCCGGCCGCCGCCGGTCGGATGTCTGCATCGCCGCGATCATCTGTATGCCCCGTCCATGGCGATGTTGCGGGCAAGCTCGCGCTCCCAGCGGTCGCCGTTGTCGAGGAGTTTCTCCTTGTCGTAGTAGAGTTCCTCGCGGGTTTCCGTCGCGAACTCGAAATTCGGTCCCTCGACAATGGCGTCGACCGGGCAGGCCTCCTGACAAAAGCCGCAATAGATGCATTTGACCATGTCGATGTCGTACCGCACGGTGCGGCGTGTGCCGTCGTTGCGCCGCGGCCCGGCCTCGATCGTAATCGCCTGGGCCGGACAGATCGCCTCGCACAACTTGCAGGCGATGCACCGTTCTTCGCCGTTGGGGTAGCGGCGCTGCGCATGTTCGCCGCGGAACCGCGGGCTGACAGGCCCCTTCTCGAACGGATAGTTGACCGTTGCCTTCGGCCCGAAGAAATATTTCATCGCCAGCCACGTCGCCGAGACGAACTCCTTCAAAAGCAGCGATCCGGCCGCCTGTGTCAATGCGCCCATCACTGGCCTCCCATCGCACTGGCGAATATCGGTCCGACGAACCAGCCGATCAACGGAAAGGCGACGATCTGGCCCTTGCGCACCAGATCGAGCGCATGTGCCCCCCCACCGCGCTCGCCGCGCGTCTGCGCCCTGTTGATGATGATGCCGAACATGAAGAACTCCACCACCGCAAAGGCCAGCCCCACCAGCGCGCCGATCAGGTTGTAGGACATCGCGCCCCCTATCCGGCCGCCGCCGGGACACCGCCCCAGCCGGTCAGTTGCAGGACAAAGGCGGTGAGCGCGACGGCCGCCAGCGACAGGGGCAGGAACACTTTCCACCCCAGCCGCATGAGCTGGTCGTAGCGATAGCGCGGAACGATCGCCTTCACCATGGCGAACATGAAGAACACGCCGCAGACCTTGAGCACGAACCAGAACACGCCGGGCACCCAGGTAAACGGCGCGAAATCGAACGGCGGCAGCCAGCCGCCCAGGAACAGCAGCGTCGTCAGCGCGCAGATCAGCGTGATCGCCACATATTCGCCGAGCATGAACATCATGTACGGGGTGGAGCCGTATTCGACCATGAAGCCGGCGACCAGTTCCGATTCCGCCTCCGGCAGATCGAAGGGCGGCCGGTTGGTTTCCGCCAGGCCGGAAATGAAGAAGATGACGAACATCGGGAACAGCGCCAGCCAGTGCCAGTCCAGGAACGTGTTGGGCAGGCCGAACATGGTGCCCAGCCCTTCCGTCTGCGCCAGCACGATGTCGGTCAGGTTGAGCGAGCCCACGCACAGGAGAACGGTGATGATGACGAATCCGATGGAAACCTCGTAGGACACCATCTGCGCCGCCGAACGCAGCGCACCAAGGAACGGATATTTGGAGTTCGACGCCCAGCCGCCCATGATCACGCCATAGACTTCCAGCGACGAGATGGCGAAGACATAGAGGATCCCGACATTGATGTCGGCGACGGCCCAGCCGGCATCGACCGGGATCACCGCCCATGCGGCCAGCGCCAGAACCGTCGACACCAGCGGCGCCAGCAGGAACACCGCCTTGTCCGACGCCGACGGAATGACCGGCTCCTTGAGCACGAACTTCAGCAGATCCGCGAAGGACTGGAACAGGCCCCACGGCCCGACAACATTGGGCCCGCGTCGCAATTGCACAGCCGCCCAGATCTTGCGGTCGGCATACAGCAGATACGCGACGATCAGCAAAAGCACGACCATCAGCCCGACGCTGTGCAGCGCCATCAGCAGGCCGGGCACCAGATAGTCGTTGATGAAGACGTCCATGGCCCCGGTCCTACTCCGCCGCTTCCGCCGGCGCCAGTTGCCGGAGCGCGGAACACTCCGCCATGATGGCCGAGGCGCGGGCGATCGGATTGGTGAGATAGAAATCCTGTATCGGGCTGGCGATCGCCCGTTCGGTTGCCGCCACCGGCGCCATGTCGGCCAGCGCCTGCAACGCACCGGCATCGGCCGGCTCCACCGTCCCGATCATCGACAGGTGCGGATGCGCCTCAAACAGGCCAGCCCGCAGATCGGCCAGGCTGTCATAGGGGATCGGATCGCCAAGCCGCGCCGAAAGCGCCCGCAGGATCGACCAGTCGTCACGGGCCTCGCCGGGCGGAAATGCCGCCCGGTTGGCCAGCTGCGGACGCCCCTCGGTGTTGACATAGATGCCGGATTTTTCCGTATAGGCGGCGCCGGGCAGGATGACGTCGGCCCTGTGCGCCCCGGCGTCCCCGTGTGTGCCGAGATAGACAATCATCGCATCGCCGAAGGCCGTCATGTCCACCTCATCAGCGCCGAGCAGGAAGACGATATCGAGATCGCCCTTGCCGGCTGCCGCCACGATGGCCTGCGTTCCCATTCCACCGGCCCCGGGCACAAAGCCGATATCCAGGCCGCCGACCCGCGCCGCCGCCGTGTGCAGCACGTTAAATCCGTTCCAGCCGCTTTTGACGACGCCCAGCGAAAGCGCCAGCTTGGCCGCCAGCGCCAGGGTTTCGGCCCCGCCCGCGCCGGTAAGCGCGCCCTGCCCGAGAATGAACATCGGACGCTCCGCGGCGACTGGCGGATGATCGCCAAGCGCGGCGAGGCTTTTGGTCCCGGCGCCCAGATGATGATAGTCGTAGGTCAGATCGGCCGGCGCGCCGACAAGCCCGATCGGCAGGGGCGAGGCCCGCCAGCGCTTGCGGATACGGGCATTGAGCACCGGCGCCTCGATGCGCGGATTGGCGCCGATGATCATAATCGCATCGGCTTCGTCGATCCCGGCGATGCGCGAGTTGAACAGGTAGCCCGCCCGCCCGTGGGCCGGATCCAGCGCCGTGCCATCCTGCCGGCAGTCCATGTGCGGCGAGCCGATGGCTGTCATCAGGCTTTTCAGCGCAAACATCTCTTCCA
The DNA here is from genome assembly GCA_965216515.1 of Afifellaceae bacterium. Classification (GTDB taxonomy): domain Bacteria; phylum Pseudomonadota; class Alphaproteobacteria; order Rhizobiales; family Afifellaceae; genus CAXMRP01. Next base: position 815,863 of record OZ244173.1, read on the forward strand.
CGCTCGCCAGGTCGCCGGCGATCGCCGCCACCCGGTCGCCGCCGGAACCCCGCAGCCGTTCGGCGATGGCCGAAAAGGCCTCCTCCCAGCGCACCGGCTCGAGCTTGCCGTTGCGGCGCACATAGGGCCTGTCGAGCCTTTGGGTGCGCAATCCGTCGAAAATGTAGCGGGTCTTGTCGGAAATCCATTCCTCGTTCACCGCCTCGTTGAGCCGGGGCAGAATGCGCATCACCTCTCGCCCGCGGCTGTCGACCCGGATCGCCGACCCGACCGCATCCATGACATCGACCGATTCCGTCTTTATCAGTTCCCACGGCCGCGCCTTGAACGCATAGGGTTTGGAGGTGAGCGCGCCGACCGGGCACAGGTCGATCACATTGCCCTGCAGTTCCGAGGTCAGCGCTTTTTCCAGGTAGGTCGTGATCTCCGCGTCCTCGCCGCGTCCCGTCATGCCCATCTCGGTGACGCCGGCGACCTCGGTGGTGAACCGCACGCAGCGGGTGCAGTGGATGCACCGGGTCATGATCGTCTTGACCAGCGGCCCGATATGTTTGTCCTCGACCGCCCGTTTGTTTTCATGGAACCGCGACGCGTCGACACCATAGGCCATCGCCTGGTCCTGAAGGTCGCATTCGCCGCCCTGGTCGCAGATCGGGCAGTCGAGCGGATGGTTGATGAGCAGGAATTCCATCACCCCTTCCCGCGCCTTCTTGACCATCGGCGACTTGGTCATGATCTCCGGCGGCTCGCCTTCCGGGCCCGGCCTGAGATCCCGCACGCCCATGGCGCATGAGGCCGCCGGCTTGGGCGGCCCGCCCTTCACCTCGATCAGGCACATGCGGCAGTTGCCGGCGATCGACAGCCGCTCGTGGAAGCAGAATCGCGGAATCTCCGCCCCGGCCGCCTCGGCTGCCTGGAGCAGCGTGTAATAGGCCGGCACCTCCACTTCCGCGCCGTCGACGACGATTTTGCGGGTGTCGCTCATTCCGCCGCCTCCAGCACCGCGCCTTCGGCCCGCGCGTCGCCCGAATAGGCGTCGATCCGCGCCTCGATCTCGTGGCGGAAATGCCGGATCAGCCCCTGCACCGGCCAGGCTGCCGCATCGCCCAGCGCGCAGATCGTGTGACCCTCCACCTGATAGGTGACCTCCAGCAGCATGTCGATTTCGCGTTTCTGCGCCTGGCCGCGCGCCATCCGGTCCAGCACCCGCCACATCCAGCCGGTTCCCTCCCGGCACGGCGTGCACTGGCCGCAGCTTTCATGCTTGTAGAAATAGGACAGCCGCGCGATCGCCCGCACGATATCGGTCGACCGGTCCATGACAATCACCGCCGCCGTGCCCAGCCCGGATTTCAGTGCCTTCAGGCCGTCGAAATCCATCTGGCAGTCGATGATCTGTTCCGCCGGCACGCACGGCACCGACGAGCCGCCGGGGATGACGGCAAGGAGATTGTCCCAGCCGCCGCGAATGCCGCCGCAATGGCGGTCGATCAGTTCGCGGAACGGAATCGACATCTCCTCCTCCACCGTGCACGGATTGTTGACGTGCCCGGAGATGCAAAAGAGCTTGGTGCCGGTATTGTTTTCCGCGCCGAGACCGGCAAACCAGCCCGCGCCGCGTCGCAGGATCGTCGGCGCCACGGCAATCGATTCCACATTGTTCACGGTCGTCGGGCAGCCATAGAGCCCGACATTGGCCGGAAACGGCGGTTTCAGCCGCGGCTGGCCCTTCTTGCCTTCCAGGCTCTCCAGCAACGCCGTCTCCTCGCCGCAGATATAGGCGCCGGCGCCGTGGTGGACGTAGATATCGAAGTCCCAGCCATGGACATTGTCCTTGCCGATCAGCCTGGCGTCGTAGGCCTGGTCGATGGCCGCCTGCAGGCGCTCCCGCTCGCGAATGAACTCGCCGCGCACATAGATGTAGGCGACATGCGCCCCCATGGCGAAACCGGCCACCAGGCACCCTTCCACCAGCGTATGGGGGTCGTGGCGCATGATTTCCCGGTCCTTGCAGGTGCCCGGTTCCGATTCATCGGCGTTGACCACCAGATAGTGCGGCCGCTCACCGATCTCCTTGGGCATGAACGACCATTTCAGACCGGTCGGAAAGCCGGCGCCGCCGCGCCCGCGCAGCCCCGAATTCTTGATTTCCCCGATGATCCAGTCGCGACCCTGGTCGATGAAGCCCTTGATGCCGTCCCATTGGCCACGCGCCCGCGCGCCCTCCAGGCCCCAGTCGTGGAAGCCGTAGAGATTTGTGAAGATGCGGTCGGAATCCGAAAGTGCCATGGCGGTCAGCCCCCCTCATCTTTCGACGAGTCCACTTCGCCCCGCTGGACGCGCTTGGCAAATGCCGTCTCTCCGCCGCCGGCCAGGATCCTCGCCTGGCCGATCCAGTCGTCGCGGGCGATCCGGCCCTTGAATTTGAGCCGTCCATCGACCCAGGCCACATGTTCGTCGGTCCAGTCGGCGATCTGGGCGAACGTGTAGATGCCCAGACCATTGAGCGTCTGCTCCAGCTTCGGCCCGACGCCGGAAATCTCCTTCAGATTGTCGGCGCCGCCCGCAGGCGCCGAGGCCAGCAGGACCGGTTCCGATTCCGCCGGTGCCACGGCCAGGTCCGCCGGCGCCGCTTTCGGGTCGGACTTCCCATCGCGCTTCGCCTCAGGCTTCCAAGCCACGGACGCGGCCGTGTCTTCCGCCCCGGTCTTCGTTGCCTTCGCCGCTTTCGCCGCCGTCCTGGCGCCGGCTCCGGCATCCCTGGCGGTCCCCTTGGCGGTCTTGCCGTTCAGCGTCGTCGCGCCCGACTGCGGCGCGCAGAACTGCCGTTTGACCTGGGGTCCGGGCGTGATCGGCCTGCCCTTTTCCAGATTGTCGAGCAGCTTCTCGAAGCACTTCGGCGTCAGGTCCTCATAGGTATCCTTGGTGATCTGGATCATCGGCGCGTTCACGCAGGCGCCCAGACACTCCATCTCCTCCCACGAAAACCGCCCGTCGTCGGAAAGCTGATGGGGATGTTCGGCGATCCGGCGCTTGCAGATGGCCAGCAATTCCTCCGATCCCCGCAGCATGCACGGCGTCGTGCCGCACACCTGGACATGGGCCACAGAGCCCACCGGCTGAAGCTGGAACATGGTGTAGAAGGTGGCGACTTCCAGGACCCGGATTTGCGGCATGTCGAGCATCCGCGCCACTTCCTCAATCGCCGGCCGGCTGACCCAGCCCTCCTGCTCCTGTGCCCGCCACAGAAGCGGAATGACGGCCGAGGCCTGCCGGCCCTGCGGGTATTTCTTGATCGTTTCCGCAGCCCAGGCGGCATTCTCCGCGCTAAAGGCGAAGCTGTCGGGCTGGTTTTCGGCGAGGCGACGCGGTGCCATCAGCGATCCACCTCCCCGAACACGATGTCGAGCGAGCCCAGAACGGCTGACACGTCGGCCAGCATGTGCCCGCGGCACAGAAAGTCCATGGCCTGCAGATGCGCAAAGCCCGGCGCCCGGATCTTGCAGCGATACGGCTTGTTGGAACCGTCGGACACCAGGTAGACGCCGAACTCGCCCTTCGGCGCCTCCACGGCCGCATACACCTCGCCGGCCGGCACATGATAGCCTTCCGTGTAGAGCTTGAAATGGTGGATCAGCGCTTCCATCGACCGTTTCATCTCGCCACGCTTGGGCGGCACCACCTTGCCGTCGGTCGCCGCCACCGGGCCCTGACCGGCCTCCGACGACAGCGCCTCCACGCACTGTTTCATGATCGACACCGACTGGCGCATTTCCTCCATGCGGATCAGGTAGCGGTCGTAGCAGTCGCCGTTCTTGCCGATGGGGATGTCGAATTCCATCTCCTGATAGCATTCATACGGCTGGGCCTTGCGCAGGTCCCACCGCGCCCCGGAGCCGCGGACCATGACGCCGGAAAAGCCCCATTTCCAGGCATCGTCCAGATCGACGACGCCGATGTCGACATTGCGCTGCTTGAAGATCCGGTTGTCGGTCAGCAGGCCCTCGATATCGTCGCACACCTTCAGGAACGGATCGCACCAGGCGTCGATGTCGGCGATCAGCTCCGGCGGCAGGTCCTGGTGCACGCCGCCGGGACGGAAATAGGCCGCATGCATACGCGCCCCCGACGCCCGCTCGTAGAACACCATCAGCTTTTCGCGCTCTTCAAACCCCCACAGCGGCGGCGTCAGCGCGCCGACATCCAGCGCCTGTGTTGTGATGTTGAGAAGGTGGGAGAGAATACGCCCAATCTCCGAATACAGGACCCGGACCAGTTGCCCGCGCCGGGGCACCTCGATTCCCGCCAGCCGCTCCACGGCCAGCGCGAAGGCGTGCTCCTGGTTCATCGGCGCGACATAATCGAGCCGGTCGAAATACGGCACCGCCTGCAGGTAGGTCTTGGTCTCGATCAGCTTTTCGGTGCCGCGATGCAGCAGGCCGACATGGGGGTCCACCCGTTCCACCACCTCGCCGTCGAGCTCCAGCACCAGCCGCAGCACGCCGTGGGCCGCCGGGTGCTGCGGCCCGAAATTGATGTTGAAGTTGCGGACGTCGGTTTCAGCCATTGCTTTCCCCCGCCGGTGGAGCGAACATGGCGATTATCTCCGCCTCGGTCATGGTCCGGGTCCGATTGGCGAAATCGTAGCCATCCGGCTTCTTGTCGATAAAGACCTGCAGGCCGAATTCATAAGCATCCGCGCCTTCAAGGGCGCCCATTGCCATCTGATGGCTGCCATCGCCTTTCAGGCGATAGAAAAGCGCGCTGCCACAGGATTTGCAGAACCCCCGTTCAGCCCACTGGGAAGATTGAACGATCCCGATCTGCGTCTCGTCCTGAAAAGTGACGTCGGTGCCGCAATCGACGGCGAAAAACGGGCCGCCGGCCCAGCGCCGGCACATCTTGCAGTGACAGACTGAAAACTTTTCGCGTTTCGGCGTCGCGGTGAATTTCACCGCGCCGCACAAGCATTGGCCGGACAGGGTTTTCGTTTCGCTCACCGCCCGCCCCTCAACTGCCCTTCTCGTCGCCCGGCAGCGGATAGTCGGTGCCTTCCCAGGGCGAGATGAAATCGAAATTGCGGAATTCCTGGGCCAGCATCACCGGCGTCTGGACCACCCGCTTGCGATCGTTGTCGTAACGCACCTCGACATGCCCGGTGGTCGGAAAATCCTTGCGCAGCGGATGGCCCTGGAAGCCGTAATCGGTGAGCAGGCGGCGCAGGTCCGGATGGCCGGCGAACAGGATGCCGTAAAAGTCGTAGACTTCCCGCTCGAACCAGTCGGCGCCGGGAAAGACCACGCAGGTCGAAGGCACCGGCGTCGTCTCCGCCACCGCCACCTTGACCCGGATGCGGGCGTTCTGGCGCGGGCTCAGCAGGTGATAGACGACATCGAACCGTTTTTCCCGCTGTGGATAGTCGACGCCGCAGATATCGATCAGGCAGACGAAATCCAGCGCCATGTCGTCGCGCAGGAACCGCAGGGTGGAAATCAGGTCCTCCACCGGCACCGCAACCGTCACCTCGCCATGGGCGACGGCGCATTCCGACACCCGCTCGCCAACCCTGGCGGCGATGTCCTGGGCGATATCGTCGGTCGCATTGCGGGTTTCGGTGGGATCGGTCAATGCAACGCCTTACCGCTCAATCGTGCCGGTGCGGCGGATTTTCCGCTGCAACAGCAGCACGCCATACAACAGCGCCTCGGCTGTCGGCGGGCATCCGGGCACGTAGATGTCCACCGGCACGATCCGGTCGCACCCGCGCACCACGGAGTAGGAATAGTGATAATAGCCGCCGCCGTTGGCGCACGAACCCATGGAGATCACATAGCGCGGCTCCGGCATCTGGTCGTAGACCTTGCGCAGCGCCGGCGCCATCTTGTTGGTCAGCGTGCCGGCCACGATCATCACGTCGGATTGCCGCGGCGAGGCCCGGGGCGCAAAGCCGAAGCGCTCCGCATCGTAGCGCGGCATCGACATCTGCATCATCTCCACCGCGCAGCAGGCCAGCCCGAACGTCATCCACATCAGCGAGCCGGTGCGCGCCCAGGTGATCAATTCATCGGTGGAGGTGACCAGCCAGCCCTTGTCCGCCAGCTCGTTGTCGATCTCGCCGAAAAAGGGATCGCCGGCGCCCAACGGTTTGCCGTCGGCACCCACTAGGCCCCGCGGGGCCGGGGCAACCAGGGCGGAGCCCTCCGCGCTCACGTGATCAATCCCATTCCAGCGCGCCCTTCTTCCACTCGTAGATGAAACCGATGGTCAGCACGCCGAGAAAGATCATCATCGACCAGAAGCCGAACCAGCCCAGATCCTTGAAGGCCACCGCCCAGGGAAACAGGAAGGCCACCTCAAGGTCGAAGATGATGAACAGGATGGCCACCAGGTAAAACCGCACATCGAATTTCATCCGCGCATCGTCGAAGGCGTTGAACCCGCATTCGTAGGCGGAAAGTTTTTCCGTATCCGGCGCCTTGTAGGCAACCGCAAACGGCGCAATCAGCAGCGCCAATCCGATGACCAGCGCGATGCCGATGAAAACGACAATCGGCAGGTAGGATTGCAAAAGCGCGTCCATCGAAGTCCTGTGCGGTGCAACAATGTCACGTCAAACTACGCGTTCCACAGCCCTCGTCAACACTCATCTGCTGCGGCGGCGGGACGCGGTTGTTGTTTGACATGGGGGGATTAGACGACCGGCTGGCCGCAGGCAACCCGCCGCCGCATCGCAGCCGCATCTTTCCGCGCTTTTTTTGATCCCCAAGCGCCGCCCCCAACCGACGAACGATCTGGCGAACCAACAATCCGGCCGGTCGATTGCGCGCGCGCCGGTCAATTGCGCGCGCGTGGATAACGGGTGCGCGCGCGTGGATAACGGGACGCCAGGCACATCCTGAATCGCGTCACAAACCGCAGGTGCCGGTTTGCAAGGCCGCAGGGTCGGGCCGTGGCCCGTCATCCGCAGGCGGCGCAGGCAACCTTTCTCTTGCGCCGCCAGCCGATCAGGCCCAGCCCGCCGAGCGCGGTGGCCATCAGCGGCAGTGCGGCCGGCAGCGGCACTGCCGTCACCATGGCGCTCAATATGTCGATGTTGGAGCCGCCGTCGGTGCTGAAATTGATCACCATCGTATAATTCGTGCCGAACAGATCCGCGACGATGGTGGCGACATAGTTGCCGGTGGCAAAATCCTGTTGGACCAACAGGAGTTCACCAAATACGGTCCCGGCAACGCCGTTCACGATGAAGCTTTCGACCGGCTCCTCGTTTCCGAGCCCTGCCGTGTCGTCCTTCACCGCCCAATAGGTGTCGGGAGATGCGCCCGGATTTGTAAAGAACCAGATCCCAAACTCGTTGGAATCGTACACAAATGTATCAGCGATCGTACAGGTGTTGGCCGTGTGGTCGAAATAGATCCGTGTCCAGGAACTCGGCGTGTCGGTGCCCGTGCACGACAGGGCCTAGGCCGACCCCTGGAAAAAGGCCAGGCCGGCAAAGCCGATGACCAGGGCGGCAAGAAGCTGCGCCGGGCGGCGAAACAAGCGTGTAGTCTGTCGATGTGCGATCATGACACTCCCATCAATGGATTGCGGACGCTCACGCCGACCCGGCTGTTTTCTTCAGGCGCCTGTGACGCCCTTTTTGTCCGGACGCCTGTGACGTCCTTTTTTTCGGGTCTTGTCGCCGCTAACCACCCGTCACAGCAAGATTAAACGGCTCGGCGGGATTGTCAAACCATCATCACCCGTCCGGCGTCGGCACGGCGGCCGGTGTGGTCGGGCGGCAACAGATCGGGGAGCGACAGGCGGCAGGAACCAAGGCGAGGGAAGAAGATGGCGCCGGAAGGAAATGGCGGGAGTGACGGGACTCGAACCCGCGACCTCCGGCGTGACAGGCCGGCACTCTAACCAACTGAGCTACACCCCCGCGGGTGTGCGGCATATGCCGCATGGGTCGGGCGCGAATTAGGGCTTTCATCGCCGCCCTGTCAAGCACCGTTTCACGACCGGCGGTATCCGCAACGCAACTGGTTCCGGATACGGGCCGCGTTTTGTCCTGCCCCACGGCCCCCGGGGCGGGTCGGTCAACGAACCGAATGCGGTGGTGGGCGGTGACGGGATCGAACCGCCGACCTAGCGGGTGTAAACCGCTCGCTCTCCCAGCTGAGCTAACCGCCCGCGGACACGCCACGATGCTTTTGCGCGCGCCCGATCCTTCACATAATCACGTCGGGCGCAAACGGCAATCGCCGGCCGGGTTCGCGATGCGCCTGCCCTTCACGGCCCGCTTGCGCCGACTGCGGCCGGCGCGGCACCGGCCGATGTCTTCAGGGCCCGGCCCCGGCGCCCTTCGGCAGGATCAATCCTGCGCCGGCGAAATCAGCCGCCAGGCGAGCGCGCCCAGCACGGCCCCGGCCAGAGGCGCCACCCAGAAGAGCCAGAGCTGCGCCAGCGCCGGCGCATCGGCGAACAGCGCCACACCGGTTGAACGCGCCGGATTGACCGAAGTGTTCGTCACCGGGATCGACACCAGATGGATCAGCGTCAGTCCAAGCCCGATCGCGATCGGCGCAAAACCCGCCGGCACGCCCTTCGACGTGGCGCCGATGATGATGATCAGGAAGAAGGCGGTCATCACCACTTCGATCACCAGGCCCGACAGCAGGCTGTAGCCGCCCGGCGAGGCCGCGCCGTAGCCGTTTGAGGCAAACCCGCCGACACCGGCAAAGTCCGGCTTTCCGGAGACGATCAGGTAGAGCACCGCCGCCGCGACGATCGCACCGGCCACCTGCGAAACCCAGTAGGGCACGAGCGCCTTCATCTCGAACCGGCCGGCGATGGCCAGCCCCAGCGAGACGGCCGGATTGAAGTGTCCGCCGGATATGCCGCCAACCGCGTAGGCCATCGTCAGCACTGTCAGGCCGAAGGCGAGCGACACCCCGAGCAGCCCGATTCCCACGTCCGGAAACGCGGCGGCCAGAACGGCGCTGCCGCAGCCTCCGAAAACAAGCCAGAATGTGCCGAAAAACTCAGCCGCGAGTTTGTTGCTCATCCCAATCCCTTCCTGTTGTGGCGCCGCCAACCGGCAATTGCCGGTTGCGAATCATCCGGCGATGGTGCTGCCGCCGGAATCGGCGATCAAGCGTTAATCCGCGCATCGGCCGCACCGCCTCAACCGCCGGTGCGCCCTGTCGACGGTCCGGCTGCCGGCAGGCGGCCGCGGCGAAAGGCCGACAAACAAAAACCCCGCCCGGTCCGGGCGGGGTCGATTGCGTTGCGAAAACGCGCCTATTTGTTGAGCGCATCCTTGAGGCCCTTGCCGGCCTTGAACTTCGCCTGGCGCGAGGCCGGGATCTGCATCGTCGCGCCCGTCTGCGGATTGCGGCCGGTCGTCGCAGCCCGGTTGGACACCGCGAACTTGCCGAAACCGAGAATGCTGACATCGCCGCCGGCCCTCAGGGTTGAGGTGATGACATCGAAAACCGCATCCACGGCTTCGCCCGCACCCGCTTTCGACATCGACGTCCGCTCCGCGACGGCTGCCGCAAGATCGCCCTTGTTCATGGTGTCCTTCTCCTTTTCAAATGAGCGCCTGGTGCGCGAATCAATGGAAACAGAATAGCCCGTGCATGCACCAATTGCGTTGGAAATGCGATATTTCGGCCCCGAATTGCCCGGAATTCCGGCTTTTTGAACAAAAAACACCGCCGCGCAGGGCACGCGACGGTGTCATTGGGCAAAAACTGCAATCAGTGCGCGACCAAACCTTCGCCTGATTCGCCTTCAGCGAGCGGCGCATCCGGCACCGGTTCGGTCCATTCGATCGCCTCCGGCTGCCGGACCAGCGCATGGGTGAACACGTCGTCCATCCGTGCCACCGGGATGATCTCCAGATTGTTCTTCACGCTGTCGGGGATCTCCGCCAGGTCCTTGGCGTTCTCCTCCGGGATGAGCACCGTCTTGATGCCCCCGCGCAGCGCGGCGAGCAGCTTCTCCTTCAGGCCGCCGATCGGCAGCACCCGGCCGCGCAGGGTGATTTCGCCGGTCATCGCCACATCCTTGCGCACCGCGATGCCGGTCATCACCGAGACGATGGCCGCCACCATGGCGATACCGGCCGACGGCCCGTCCTTCGGCGTCGCGCCCTCCGGAACGTGGACGTGGATGTCCTTCTTCTCGAACATCGGCGGTTCGATGCCGAAATCGATCGATCGCGAGCGGACATAGGACGCCGCCGCGGAAATCGATTCCTTCATCACGTCGCGCAGGTTGCCGGTCACCGTCATCTTGCCCTTGCCGGGCATCATGACCCCTTCCACCGTCAGCAGTTCACCGCCCACCTCTGTCCAGGCGAGCCCCGTCACCACACCGACCAGGTCCTCGCGCTCCACTTCGCCGTACCGGAATTTCGGCACGCCGAGATATTCCGCCAGCAATTCGTCGCCGACTTCGATCTCGGTCTGGTCGGTGGTCAGCAGATCCTTCACCGCCTTGCGCGCCAATGTCGCGATTTCCCGTTCCAGGTTCCGCACGCCGGCCTCGCGGGTGTAGCGGCGGATGATCTCCCGGAGTGAATCGTCGGGCAGTGAAAACTCGCCCTCCTTCAGGCCGTGATTCTTGATCGCCTTGGGCAGCAGGTGGCGGTTGGCGATCTCCAGCTTCTCGTCTTCGGTGTAGCCGGCGATACGGATGATCTCCATCCGGTCCATCAGCGGCGGCGGAATGTTGAGCGTGTTGGCGGTGGTCACGAACATCACGTTTGAGAGGTCGTATTCCACTTCCAGATAGTGGTCCATGAAGGTGGAGTTCTGTTCCGGGTCGAGCACTTCCAGAAGCGCCGAGGACGGATCGCCGCGGAAATCCATGCCCATCTTGTCGATTTCATCGAGCAGGAACAGGGGATTGGATTTCTTGGCCTTGCGCATCGACTGGATGACCTTGCCCGGCATCGAACCGATATAGGTGCGCCGGTGGCCGCGGATTTCCGCCTCGTCGCGCACCCCGCCCAGCGACATGCGGACGAATTCCCGCCCCGTCGCCTTGGCGATCGACTGGCCGAGCGAGGTCTTGCCGACACCCGGCGGTCCGACCAGGCACAGGATCGGTCCCTTGAGCTTGTTGGCGCGGCTCTGGACCGCCAGATATTCGACGATCCGCTCCTTCACCTTCTCAAGACCGTAATGGTCCTTGTCGAGCACCTTCTCGGCAAAATCCAGGTCGTGCTTGACTCGGCTCTTCTTGCCCCAGGGGATGCCCAGGATCCAGTCCAGATAGTTGCGCACCACTGTCGCTTCCGCCGACATCGGGCTCATCTGGCGGAGTTTTTTCATCTCCGCCTCGGCCTTCTCGCGCGCTTCCTTGGTCAGCTTCGTCTTCTTGATCTTCTCTTCCAGCTCGCGCATCTCGTCGCGGCCGTCGTCGGAATCACCCAGTTCCTTCTGGATCGCCTTCATCTGCTCGTTGAGGTAATATTCGCGCTGGGTCTTCTCCATCTGGCGCTTGACGCGCGAGCGGATGCGCTTTTCCACCTGCAGGACGGAAATTTCACTCTCCATCATGCCGAGCACCTTCTCCAGCCGTTCGATGACGGAGGTGTGCGACAGCAATTCCTGCTTTTCCGGTATCCGGATCGCCAGGTGCGAGGCGATGGTGTCGGCGAGCTTGGAATAGTCCTCGATATTGGACACCGCCGACAGAACTTCCGGGCTCACCTTCTTGTTGAGCTTCACATAGTTCTCAAATTCCGAGACCGCCGAGCGCGACAACGCCTCGACCTCCACCTCATCGCCCAGTTCCTCGTCGAGCGGCCGCACCTCGGCCTCAAAATAGTCCTCCCGGTCGGTAAACCGGGTGATTTCGGCGCGGCCCTTGCCCTCCACCAGCACCTTGACGGTGCCGTCGGGCAGCTTCAGCAATTGCAGCACCGAGGCGATCGTGCCGATCTCGTAGATGGCGTCGCGCGCCGGTTCCGCCTCGCCGGCGTCCTTCTGGGTCGCCAGCATGATCTGCTTGTCGGCGCGCATCACCTCCTCAAGCGCATTGATCGATTTCTCGCGGCCAACGAACAGCGGCACGATCATGTGCGGGAAGACGACGATATCCCGAAGCGGCAGCACCGGGTGCACATTGTCGTCTGATGTGGTCAGGCCGATCGGTTCCGCGGTATCGGTCATGGTCAGTCCTTTGTGTCTTGCCACCGCCGACAGGCGCCGGCCGCACGGGGCCGGTTGGCAGCGAATCTTATTCTACAGGGAGCACGCATCCGAAAACACCGGCATCTTGGCCAATTCGGCCATGCGCCGTGGCCGGACAGGCGGCCGGTTCCGGGCGGTACGGCCCCCGGGTTTGGTTGGTGTTGTCCAAGCGGCATCTGCCGGTTGCCCGTTAAGTGGAAACCCCCGGTGCCCGTGTCAAGGCCCGATGGTCCGATCGCACCGGCGCCCGGCTGGTTGGTGCGCAATCGTGGCGCCAGGGCAACGAATTCCCGCTTTGCCGCCGCTCCGGCGGCATATCCCGGCAACGGCGCCTGCCTCAGGCGCTGGCGTTCTGCTGCTCTTCCGCCGCCCGCTCGCTGTAAATATAGAGCGGCCGCGAATTGCCGCCCACCACGTCGGCGGAGATGACGACCTCCTCCACGCCTTCCAGGCCGGGCAGGTCGAACATGGTCTCAAGCAGGATCGATTCCATGATCGAGCGCAGGCCGCGCGCGCCGGTTTTGCGCTCGATGGCCTTGCGGGCGATCGCCGCCAGCGCATCCTCGTGAAAGTTGAGGCTGACATTCTCCATCTCGAACAGGCGCTGATACTGCTTGACCAGCGCGTTCTTCGGCTCGGTCAGGATCTGCACCAGCGCCGCCTCGTCCAGGTCCTCCAGCGTCGCCACCACCGGCAACCGGCCGACGAATTCCGGGATGAGGCCGAATTTCAGAAGGTCCTCCGGTTCCACATTGCGGAAGATTTCGCCAATCTTGCGGTCATCCGCCGAGGCCACCTTGGCGCCGAAGCCGATCGACGTCGCCCGGCCGCGGTCGGATATGATCTTGTCCAGGCCGGCAAATGCGCCGCCGCAGATGAACAGGATGTTGGTCGTGTCGACCTGGAGAAACTCCTGCTGCGGATGCTTGCGCCCACCCTGGGGCGGGACCGACGCCACCGTGCCTTCCATGATTTTCAGCAGCGCCTGCTGCACGCCCTCGCCCGACACGTCGCGGGTGATGGAGGGATTGTCGGACTTGCGCGAAATCTTGTCGACCTCGTCGATGTAGACGATGCCGCGCTGGGCGCGCTCGACATTGTAGTCGGCCGACTGCAACAGTTTCAGGATGATATTCTCCACATCCTCGCCCACATAGCCGGCTTCCGTCAGCGTCGTGGCGTCGGCCATGGTGAAGGGCACGTCGAGAATGCGCGCCAGCGTCTGGGCGAGCAGCGTCTTGCCGCAGCCGGTCGGGCCGATCAGGAGAATGTTGGATTTGGCCAATTCCACGTCGTTGTTGCGGGCGGCGTGGTTGAGGCGTTTGTAGTGGTTGTGGACGGCGACCGACAACACCTTCTTGGCGTGGGCCTGGCCAATCACATAATCGTTGAGGACTTCGCAGATTTCTTCCGGGGTCGGCACGCCATCGGCGGACTTGACCAGCGAGGACTTGTTCTCCTCGCGGATGATATCCATGCACAGTTCGACGCATTCGTCACAGATGAACACCGTCGGGCCGGCGATCAGCTTGCGGACCTCGTGCTGGCTCTTGCCGCAGAACGAGCAATAGAGGGTGTTTTTGTTTTCGCCCCCGTTGTTGCCACTCACCTTGCTCATATTACACCTCGTTCCACGGATCGTTCAGCGGGGCTGTCGCCGCACCCATTCGCCGGAATGGTTATGTCACCATCCAAGCACGGTTTGGCGCAACCTTTCAAAATTAAATTAATATGCGTTTACCATGCGCGGCTGTTGATCCGCCTGGTTGGCAACCGTTTGTTTGCCGCATTCATCAATCCTCGTCCCCGCTCATGCCCTCCAGCGCCGCGCGACTGGTGATCACATTGTCGATCAGCCCGAACTCCCGCGCCTGCTCTGCCGTCATGAAATAATCGCGGTCCAGCGTATCCTCGACCTTTTCATATTTCTGGCCGGTGTGCTTCACATACACCTCGTTGAGCCGCCGTTTCATTTTCACGATATCCTCCGCATGGCGTTCGATGTCCGACGCCTGGCCCTGAAACCCGCCCGAAGGCTGGTGAACCATGATGCGGGCATTCGGCAGCGCGAATCGCTGGCCCTTCGCGCCGGCACACAACAACAGCGAACCCATCGACGCCGCCTGGCCGATGCACAGGGTGGACACGTCCGGTTTCACGAACTGGATCGTGTCGTAAATCGCCATGCCCGACGTCACCACGCCGCCGGGCGAATTGATGTAGAGCGCGATCTCCTTCTTCGGGTTTTCCGCTTCCAGAAACAGCAGCTGCGCGCAAACCAGCGCCGCCAGCCCGTCTTCCACCGGCCCGGTGATGAAGATGATCCGCTCTTTCAGCAGCCTGGAAAAGATGTCGTAGGCGCGTTCGCCCCGGTTGGTCTGCTCCACAACCATCGGGACGAGGTTCATATAGGTATCGATCGGGTCTTTCATGGACGGCCTTTTCAGGTTACCGGGGCGGTTGGGAGTGTCGCACCGTCGACGCGGGAATCACAAACGGCTGACCGCCAAGATAGGTCGGATTTCCGCAACACCAAAGCGGTCAGCACAACTGATGTTAATCACCGGCCGTTGCCGCGCCGGCAAATGCCCGGGGCGGATCGCCGCGGCGGCGGCCCCGTCCCCGCGCACGCTAGTGATCGTGGTGATCGTGTCCCTGTTTGTGATCGTCGTCGTCATCGGCGAACAACTCGTCCTTTGAGACGGTCTTGTCCTCGATTTCGGCGAATTCAAGGATATAGTCGATCACCTTTTCCTCGTAGATCGGTGCCCGCAGCGACTGCATCGCCTCCGGATTGTTCCGGTAGTGCTCCATCACCTGCTGCTCCTGGCCGGGATAGCGCCGCACCTGCTCAAACAGCACCCGCTGCAACTCCTCTTCGGTGATGGAGACATCCGCCTCCTCGCCGATTCGCGACAACACCAGCCCGAGCCGCACCCGGCGCTCGGAAATCGTGCGGTATTCCGCCCGCGCCTCGTCCTCCGTCGTGCCCTCGTCCTCAAACGATTTGCCGTGATGCTCCACGTCGTGCATCACCTGGTGCCAGATATTGTTGAATTCCTGCTCGACCAGCCGTTCCGGCAGTTCGAACGTGTACTTCTCGTCCAGCGCATCGAGGATCTGGCGCTTGACGCCCTGCCGGGTCGCCTGACCGAATTCGCTTTGCACCTGGTCGCGGACCGTCTCCTTCAACTTGTCGAGGGATTCCAGCCCCAGGTTGGTGGCGAAGGCTTCGTCGATCACCACTTCGCCCGGTTCTTCAACCGTCTTGACCTTCACTTCGAAGTTCGCCGGTTTGCCGGCCAGATGCTCCGCCTGATAGGTTGTCGGAAAGGTCACGTCGATGGTTTTCTCGTCGCCCGCCTTCAAGCCCACAAGCTGATCTTCGAAGCCGGGAATGAACTGGCCGCTGCCAATGACGATCGGGGTCTCGTTGTCGGTGCCGCCCTCGAAGGGTTCGCCATCGATCTTGCCGACATAGGAAATGGTCACCCGATCGTCGGCTTTCGCCGCCCGGTCCACGGATTGGAACGGTCGGCTGCTCTGGCCGATCTGCTGCAGCCGTTCCTCCACATCGGTATCGCTGACATCGGCGACACGGCGCGCCACCTTGATGTTCTTGAACTCCGACACTTCAAAGTCCGGCAGCACCTCGTATTCCATCGTGTAGACCAGGTCGGCCTCGCCGGCGAGAATGGTGTCGGCCTCCTTTTCGTCCTCTGTCATCGCGATGTCAGGTTGGGTCGCAGCCTTTTCGCCGCGTTCCGTGAGCGCCTGGGTGGAGGTTTCCGAAACCAGCGACTGCACGATTTCCGCCATCGCCGCCTTGCCGTAAAGCTTGCGCAGATGCTGCACGGGAACCTTGCCCGGGCGAAATCCCTTGATGTGCGCCTGCCGGCGCATTTCATCGAGCCTGTCGGCGAGCCGCGATGACAAATCGGTCGCCGGGATCGTCACTGTCAGCGCCCTTTTCAAACCTTCCGCACTGTTTTCCGTAACCTGCATGATCGTCTGTCTTTCCAACGTCCGTGTTCCACAGGCGGGCAAGCCGCCTCACCGCAATTCCTGTCCGCTGCCCGGGGATGCTCCGCCCGCCGCGCCGCCGTCCTCACGGCGCCGGCTGTACCGGATGGTGCGGGCGGAGGGACTTGAACCCCCAAGGGCTATGCCCACCAGATCCTAAATCTGGCGTGTCTACCAATTCCACCACACCCGCGCTGGCGACCGCCGTCACCCGAAGGCGCCCATCGTCCGGCGCGGCAACCCTGCCGGGCGATCCGGGCGCTCTATCGCATCCGGCCGGCAAGGGCAAGATTCCCCGCCGGTTGCGGGAAAAAAACAAATCGGGAAATGGCCCGCCGGACGGCGGGCAGTCCGTTCGCGGTACCGTCGGTCCGGTTGCCCTCACATCAGGCAACCCTCACGTCGCGCAACGCCTACAGGGCGCGCAGGGTGAGCACCAGTCCGCAGCAAAAGAACGAAAACACGACCAGCGCGAGCGGCACGCTCATCAGGTCGATGCCGCCAACGCTTCCGTTGTGGGCCACGACATAGGCAGCCGACAATCCGACGCCGACAACCGCCAGAGCACGTATCATGACAACCCTCCTTTCGTCTTCAACCCGCGCCGACAATACCATCACACCGGCCGCGGCCTCCCACCTTCATTTCGATTTGGTCAACCGTCCCGGTTAACCGGTAAGGTTACCGGCCGGCCGAAAGGCGCCGAAAAGGGCCGGCCAGCACCGGAAAAAACCGCCGGCAGCGCATCGGCAAGGTCCTCCGCCGTCAGGCCGGGCCCGCAAATCGCCGCCGCCGCCCCGTGCACCCAGGCCGCCGCCGCCGCGCCGGCAAATGCCGGCCAGCCCTGCGCCAGGAAGCCGGCGACGATCCCGGCCAGCACGTCCCCCGCCCCGGCGGTCGCCAGATTTGCCGGTGCATTGTCATTGATGACCGCCCGCCCGTCCGGGGCCGCAATCACCGTGTCGGCCCCCTTCAGCAGGACCGTGGCGCCCGCCCGCGCCGCACCCGCCCGCGCCCGTGCCACCTTGTCGGGATTGTCGGCAAGGTCGGCGAACAACCGGCGGAACTCGCCCTCGTGCGGCGTCAGCACAACCGGCGCCGACCGCCCTCCGATCGCCGCAAACAGCGCCTCTGGTTCCGCCGCAAAGCTCGTCAGCGCATCGGCATCGGCGACCACCGCCGCACCGCTTCTGAGGCAGGCCAGGACCCGTGCCCGCGTTTCCGCCCCGACCCCGTTCGCCGGCCCCACGGCAACGGCATTAAAACGCCGGTCGGCAAGCAGCGCCGACAACCCTTCCGAACCGTCCATGCGGGCGATCATCACAGCCGTCAGATGGGCGGCATGAACCAGCAGCGCGTCGGGCGGCGAGGCGACGGTGACCAAGCCGGCTCCGGCCCGCAGGGCCGCCCCGGCGGCAAGGCGCGCCGCACCGGTGCGGATCGCCGGGCCCGACACGACAACCACATGACCGCGATCGTATTTGTGGCCCTTCGGATCGGGCGCCGGGGCCACCCCGGCCCAGACCGCCGGCCGGTTCTCCCACAGCTGCGGGCCGATGGCCTCCAGCGCCGCATCGCCAATGCCGATCTGCCGCACATGGACGCGGCCGCAATGGTTGCGCCCGGGACAAAGCAGATGACCGGGCTTGCGCCGAAAGAACGTGACCGTTTCCGCCGCCCGCACCGCAACGCCGCGCACCGCCCCGGTTTCGCCATCGATCCCGCTCGGCAGGTCCACCGCCAGCACCTGCGGCCCCGCCCCGGCATCGGACCGGCAGCCGGGTTCGGTGCCGGAATCGACGTCCGCGGATGCCGCGCCGGCTTGCGCCGGCACGGCGGTTGCGTTCAGCCGCGCCACCAGCGCCGCCACCGGCCCATCAAGATCGCGACCCAGCCCGGCGCCGAACAGGGCGTCGACAACCAGATCGCAGTCCAGATCGCTGTCGGCGGCAAGCGGCTCCACCGGGCCGGTCCAGCCCCGCGCCGCCCCGGCGGCATCGCCCGTCAGCTTTTCCGTTTCGCCGAGCAGCACAATGCGGACGGCGTGGCCGCCATCGGCCAGATGACGGGCCGCCACGAACCCATCGCCGCCATTGTTGCCGGGGCCGGCCAGAACGCAGACCCGGCTCCCGGGCGCAATCATTTCCCCAGCAACCGCCGCCACGGCCTGCCCGGCCGCCTCCATCAGCGTTCGCCCCGGCGTGCCGTGGTCGATGGCATGCCGGTCGGCGCGGCCCATTTCTTCCGGCGTCAGCAGACACACCGACAGCGGATCCGAATTTGAACATTTTTTGTGCATTTGCCCACTTTCCCGGCAATCCGGCGGCGAAACACCCGGCGCATGCCGGCAGACTCGGGCACAAGAATACCGCGCCGGCGCGATTTTGCCGATCATGCCACATTGACCTGCAATTGGCACGGTTTATGCATCGCCTGCCATGAAGACGAACGGCCGATTGCCGTATGAACCGGAGACGATGCATGAAAAAAATCGAGGCAATCATCAAGCCTTTCAAGCTCGATGAGGTGAAGGAGGCCCTTCAGGAGGTCGGATTGCAGGGCATCACCGTGACCGAGGTCAAGGGATTCGGCCGCCAGAAGGGGCACACCGAACTCTATCGGGGCGCCGAATATGTCGTCGATTTCCTGCCCAAGGTGAAAGTGGAGATCGTCCTGTCCGACGAACTGGCCGAAAAGGCCGTCGAGGCGATCCGCAACGCCGCCCAGACCGGCCGCATCGGCGACGGCAAGATATTCATTTCCAGCGTCGAGGAGGCCATTCGCATCCGCACCGGCGAAAGCGGTATCGACGCGATCTGACGCGCCGCCTGGCCCAACAAATCCCCTGGGCGGCCTGCATCAGGCCAGCCGGAACGACAGGATCCCGACCAAAACCCAACCAGGACCACCGACGAGAGGTTTCCATGAACAACGCTTCCGACGTTCTCAAATTCATGAAGGACAACGAAATCCGCTTCGTTGACCTGCGCTTCACCGATCCGCGCGGCAAGATGCAGCATCTGACAATGGACGCCGACATGGTCGACGACGACCTGTTTGCCGACGGCATCATGTTCGACGGGTCGTCGATCGCCGGCTGGAAGGCCATCAACGAATCCGACATGACGCTGATGATGGATCCGGAATCGGCCACCATCGATCCGTTTTTCGCCCAGCCCACCCTGGCGATTTTCTGCGACATCCTGGAGCCGCTGTCCGGCGAGGGCTACAATCGCGATCCCCGGATGACCGCCAAGAAGGCGCTGGCCTACATGCAGTCGACCGGTATCGGCGACACCGCCTATTTCGGCCCGGAAGCGGAGTTCTTCGTTTTTGACGACGTGCGCTTTTCCGCTGAGCCCTACAACACCGGCTTCCTTCTCGACTGCAGCGAACTTCCCTCCAACATGTGGGCCGAATACGAGGCCGGCAATCTCGGCCACCGGCCGCGCACAAAGGGCGGGTACTTTCCCATGCCGCCGGTCGATTCCGCCCAGGATCTACGCTCCGACATGCTGATGTACATGGCGCAAATGGGTGTGGAGACCGAAAAACACCACCACGAGGTCGGTGCCGCCCAGCACGAACTCGGCATGAAATTCGACACCCTCGTCCGCATTGCCGACAAGCTGCAGATCTACAAGTACTGCATCCACCAGACAGCCCAGGCCTACGGCAAGTCGGCAACGTTCATGCCCAAGCCCGTCTTCGGCGACAACGGCACCGGCATGCATGTCCACCAGTCGATCTTCAAGGATGGCGAGCCGGTGTTCGCCGGCAACCAGTATGCCGATCTGTCGGAGGAGTGCCTGTTTTACATCGGCGGCATTCTCAAGCATGCCAAGGCGCTCAACGCCTTCACCAATCCCTCCACCAACTCCTACAAGCGCCTGGTGCCGGGCTATGAAGCGCCGGTGCTTCTGGCCTATTCCGCCCGCAACCGGTCCGCATCGTGCCGCATTCCCTACACCCCCTCGCCGAAAGGCAAGCGCATGGAATGCCGCTTCCCCGATCCGACGGCCAATCCCTACCTTTCGTTCACGGCCATGCTGATGGCCGGACTGGACGGCATCAAGAACAAGATCCATCCCGGCGACCCGATGGACAAGGATCTCTACGACCTGCCGCCCGAAGAGCTTCAGGGTATTCCGACGGTATGCGCATCCCTGCGCGAGGCGTTGGAAAGCATCGATGCCGACCGGGATTTCCTGAAGGCCGGCAACGTCATGGATGACGACCAGATCGATGCCTATATCGAGCTCAAGGAAGAGGAAAACATGCGCTACGAGATGACGCCGCATCCCGTGGAGTTCGACATGTATTATTCCGTCTGATCCGGCGGTCTGCCCGGGCGTCCGGAAAATCGCCGGACGGCCAAGATAAAACCCCGCCGCAAACGGCGGGGTTTTTGGTCCGCCTGGCGCCGCAAGGCGCCTTCGCTGTCACCGGCCGGCGGCAGGCCGCACATGTGCGTCGCGGGCGCGCCGCATCGCCGCCCGCCCTAGTGCAGGATCTGCGACAGGAACAGCTTGGTGCGTTCGTGCTGCGGGTTGGTGAAGAAGGCTTCCGGCTCGTTCTGCTCGATGATCTGGCCGACATCCATGAAGATGACCCGGTTGGCGACCTGCCGGGCAAAGCCCATTTCGTGGGTCACGCACAGCATTGTCATGCCTTCCTGCGCGAGCGACACCATCACATCGAGCACTTCCTTGATCATTTCCGGATCGAGCGCCGATGTCGGCTCGTCGAACAGCATGATCCGCGGTGACATGCACAGCGAGCGGGCGATCGCCACGCGCTGCTGCTGTCCGCCGGAAAGCTGACCGGGATATTTCAACGCCTGTTCCGGAATTTTCACCCGTTCCAGATAGTGCATGGCGACCTCTTCGGCTTCCTTCTTCGGCATCTTGCGCACCCAGATCGGCGCCAGCGTGCAGTTTTCCAGAATCGTCAGGTGCGGAAAGAGGTTGAAGTGCTGGAACACCATGCCGACTTCCCGGCGCACCTGGTCGATATTCTTCAGGTCCGTGGTCAGTTCGATCCCGTCGACGACGATGGAACCCTTCTGATGTTCCTCCAGCCGGTTGATACAGCGGATCATCGTCGATTTGCCGGAGCCCGACGGCCCGCAGATGACGATCCGCTCGCCCCGGTTGACGGTCAGATTGATGTCACGCAGCACATGGAATTCGCCATACCACTTGTGCATGTCGGTAATCTGGATTGCCACCTCGTCGGAAATTTCCAGGTCCAGCTTTTCGGCTGTGGCGGCATTGGATTCGGATACGGACATGGATCAATCCTATCGTTTGTGACCGGTGTGGAGCTTGCGCTCCAGATATTGCGAATATCGGGACATGGAAAAACAGCACACGAAGAAGAACAGCGCCACGAAGACGTAAAGCTCGGTCGACAGGCCGTTCCAGTTGGCGTCGGCCAGTATCGGCGCCGTGATCCCGAGCGGGTCCAGCAGGCCGATGATCAACACCAGCGTGGTGTCCTTGAACAGGCCGATGAAGATGTTGACGATGCCCGGTATGGAGATCTTCAGCGCCTGCGGCAGAATGATCAGCCGCATGCTCTGCCAGTAATTGAGAGCCATCGCGTCGGCCGCCTCGTACTGGCCGCGCGGGATGGCCGCCAGTCCGCCGCGGATCACCTCCGCCATGTAGGCGGAGGCAAACAGTGTCACCATGATGATGACCCGCAAAAGCAGATCGAATGTGGTGCCGGGAGGCAGAAAATAGTTGAGCAGCGTCGAGGCCACAAACAGCAGCGTGATCAACGGCACGCCGCGGATGAACTCGATGAAGACAACACTCACGATACGGGCGGCGAACATGTCCGACTGCCGCCCGAGCGCCAGGACGATGCCCAGCGGAAACGACGCGGCAATCCCGGTGACGCCGATCACCAGCGTCAGCATGAAGCCGCCGAACTTGTCGGTCTCCACCGGCTCCAGCCCGAACCGGCCCAGAAGCAGAACGAAGGCGATGACCGGAAAGGCCAGCGAAAACCAGATCATGTGGCGCCGGAACGGCACCTTGTCCCAGAGGATCGGCAGCAGCGCGATCAGAAACAGGACGAATGTCAGGTTGACCCGCCAGCGCAGCTCGGTCGGATAAAAACCGTAGATGAACTGGTCGAACCGGGCCGCGATCACCGCCCAGCAGGCGCCGGACGCGATTTCCCGGCAGGCGCCGCGCGAATCCGCATTGATCACCGCCTCGAACACGGCCCAGTCGAGCACCTTCGGCACGACAAAGAACAACAAGGCCAGCGACAGGAGCGTCATCACCGAATTGGTGGTCGAGGAAAACAGGTTCGCCCGCAGCCAGCCCACCACGCCCGTGGTCGCCGCCGGCGCCGGCAGCGACGGATATTCGCCGACCGGATATTGCGGTGCGTCTACCGTGTGATCGGTCATCTCACCGCTCCTTCAGCTTGACGCGATTGTTGTAGACATTCATCACCGCGGAGATGAGCAGCGACACGATGAGATAGAACATCATCAGCAACATGATGCACTCCATCTCGCGGCCCGTCTGGTTGAGCGTGATGCCCCCCAGTGTCCCGGTTGCGTCCATATAGCCCACGGCGATTGCCAGCGATGAATTCTTGGTCAGGTTCAGATACTGGCTGATCAGCGGCGGGATGATGACCCGAAGCGCCTGCGGCAGGATAACGAGCTGCATTGTCCGGTTGGGACGCAGCCCGAGCGCGAAGGCCGCCTCGGTCTGCCCGTGGCTGACCGCCAGAATGCCGGCTCGGACATTTTCGGCGATGAAGGCGCCGGTATAAAGCGACAACGCAAACCATAGTGCGAGCAGCGAATTGCGCGCGAAGAGCCCGCCTTGGAAGTTGAACCCCTTCAGCTCCGGAAATTCCCAGGAAAGCGGCGATCCCAGGATCAGGAACACCAGCAGCGCCGGTATCACCAGCAGTGCCAGGCTGATCCAGAACACCGGATAGACCTTGCCCGTCGCCTCCTGCACCTGGTGGGCGTAGCGGCGGAAATAGATGATCCCGATTATCGCGATCACGAAGACGATCAGCACATAGCCGAAGCCGCCCTCCGGTATTGGCGCGGGCAGATACATGCCGCGGTTCGTCGCCACCACTAATCCGCCCAGCGCCGGTTCCGCCTGGCGCGGATGCGGCAGCGTCTCGATGAAGATGCCGTACCACAACAGGATTTGCAGGAGCACGGGCACATTGCGCACGAACTCCACATAGACCGTCATGATCTTGGCGATGATCCAGTTCTTGGAAAGCCGGAGCACGCCGGCGACCACGCCGATCACCGTGGCGGCGATGCAACCCAGAAACGCCACCAGCAGCGTGTTGAGAATGCCGACCAGCGCGGCCCGCCAGTGCGGCGAGCGCGAATCATACTCGATCAGCCTCTGGTTGATGTCGTAGGAGGCCGGATCGAACAGAAAACCGAAACCCAGCCCCTTGCCCAGCGCATCAAGATTGATCGCGGCATTGCGGGCAAGGAAGCCGATGCCCAACGCCAGCGAGAAAAGAATGAGGACCTGGAATGTCAGCGACCGGTAGCGTGAATCGGTCCACAGCATCGACGGCCTGAATACGGCCGTGGGCGTACCTTCCATAACTGCCATGTCGCGTCCCTTCGATAGTGGCAGGTGTCAGACCGCGGCCCGCCGCAAACGGAACGGCGGCAAGACCAAGGACAGATGCCCTGCTTCGGGGAAGCAGGGCATCTTCGGTCAATCTGCGATCAACGGAACGGCGGCGAGTAGATCAGGCCACCATCGGTGTAGAGGGCGTTGAGGCCACGCTCCAGGCCGATCGGCGTGTCGACGCCGATATATTTGGCGAAGATCTCACCATAGTTGCCCTGGGCGGCGATGGCTTTCACGGCCCAGTCCTTTTCCAGGCCGATCATCGCCGAATATTCGCCTTCCGCGCCCAGAAGACGGTTGATTTCCGGGTCGTCGCCACCCTTGGCCATGTCCATGACGTTGGCCTGGGTGATGCCCTTTTCTTCCGCGATAATCAGCGCATTCAGGATCCAGCGGGCAATGTCGGCCCACTCGTCGTCGCCCTGGCGCACCAGCGGACCGAGTGGTTCCTTGGAGATGATTTCCGGCAAAATGATGTGGTTTTCCGGATCATCGAAACTCGCCCGCGTGGCCGCCAGGCCGGAGGCGTCGGTGGTGTAGGAATCGCACGAGCCGGCCAGATAGTTGTTGCGCGCTTCCGCGTTGGTCTCCACCGGAACCGGCTCATAGCTGATATTGTTGATGCGGAAATAGTCCGCCAGGTTGAGCTCGGTCGTTGTACCGGTCTGGATGCAGACGGTTGCGCCGTCCAGTTCCTTGGCGCTCGCCACGCCCAGATCCTTGCGGATGATGAAGCCCTGGCCGTCATAATAGTTGACGCCGATGAATGTGAATTTCAGGTCGGCATCGCGGCTGAAGGTCCATGTGGTGTTGCGGGCCAGAACATCGATTTCACCGGAAGCCAGCGCGGTAAAGCGGGTCTTGCCGGTGAGCGGCGTGAACTTCACCGCGTTCGGGTCACCGAAAATCGCAGCGGCGAATGCCCGGCAGTAGGCCGGATCGAAGCCCTGCCATTCGCCCGCATCATCGGTGAAGGCGAATCCGACAACGCCGGTATTGGTCCCGCATTGCAGGAACCCTTTGGCTTTGACGTCGTCCAGCGTGCCCGCCGAAGCCGCCGCCGCGGAGAGACTCAGCGCCCCGCCGGCCAGCATGCAGATCATGCGCTTTTTCATGATGTGGTTTTTCTCCCTTTGTGATGAAATTGTGTGGAGGCAGCATCGTGCGCGCGCACCAGCCCGCCGCGTTCCGTACCCGGAACACGTGCGCGTCTGTGCCAAACACGCTTGGCAAACCCTCCCATATCGCGCATCACAAGCCAATTGTGACCGCCGGTCAAGGTCTACGGCTTCAGCCACGGCCCGCTTTGGCCGGTTTTTAGCCGAATTGTTAACACGGACAGGAGCATGAAGATGGCGCGATCCGGGCCGGAAACCGACCCGCCGAACAGGAATCAAGCCCAATCGGCGAAAGCCGGTCTGGACAAAGGGGACCGGCAAACCGAATCAGCGAAAGCCGGCCAGGGTGAACGGGACCGGCGGGCCGGACGGAGCCCGCAGACACGCCTTGTCCGCGGCGGCGAATTGTCGCGTGGCGGCCAGAGCCCCATCCCGCCGCCGATTGTACGCGCCTCCACCCTGCTCTACGACCATGCCGCCGACATGCGCACCCCCGGCAGCGTCCGCTATACATACGGACTGCGCGCCACGCCGACCATCGATGCGTTGACGACCGCGGTCTCAGACCTGGAAAATGCCGCCGGCACCGTTCTCCTGCCTTCCGGCGCCGGCGCTGTCTCCATCGCCATGATGACGGTGGCCCAAACCGGCCAGACCGTCTTTTTGCCCGACAATGTCTATGAGCCGACCCGCACGTTCTCCGATTCCGTCCTCGCCCGGATCGGTATGGACGTCCATTATTATGCGCCCCTGGACACCGCAGCCCTGGCGGAAAGCGTCGGTGAGGATACCGCCGCCATATTCATCGAGGCGCCGGGATCGGGCACGTTCGAATTCCCGGACATTCCTGCCATCGTCGATATCGCCCGGTCGGTGGGCGCCGCCACGATCATGGACAACACCTGGGCGACACCGCTCATCTACAAACCGCTCGACCATGGCATCGATCTGTCGGTCCAGGCCGGCACCAAATATCTCGGCGGCCATTCCGACCTTCTGATCGGCATGATCGCCGCCAACCGGGCCTGGTGGCCGCGGCTGCGCCGCACACACTGGTCTTTCGGCAATCAGGCCGGAACCGAGGAAATATGGCTGACGCTGCGCGGTATGCGGACCGCGAGCTTACGGCTCGACCGGCACGAGAAAAGCGCACTGGAGGTCGCCGGCTGGCTCGCCGGCCGGCCCGAAGTTGCAAATATCCTCCATCCGGCATTCCCCTCCTGCCCGGGTCACGACAACTGGAAGCGCATCTTTGGCCGCGCCACGGGGCTCTTTGCCTTTGAATTCGATGGGGACCGGGACCAGGCGGAGCGGTTTGCCGATGCCCTGCAGCTGGTCGGCCTCGGCTTTTCCTGGGGCGGCTATGCAAGCCTGGCCGTGATCGTCGACATCGACAATCGCCGCACCGTGCACCAGTGGACCGGCAGGCCGATCGTCCGGCTCTTTGTCGGGCTGGAGGATGTCGCCGACATCATTGCCGACCTGGACCAGGCGTTTGCAAAGTCCGCCCGCTGAGGCAGAGGGTGAAGGCCCGGCGCGGTCCCCCGCTGTGAAGACGGTCTGCGAAACGCAGCGTGGCGGAAGCGAAGGGGTGGAAAATGGCGACCCCGGCAGGATTCGAACCTGCGACCGTCGGCTTAGAAGGCCGGTGCTCTGTCCAGCTGAGCTACGGGGCCACGTTTGCGCGCGCTGGCGCGATCATCGCCGGCTTGCGGCAACAGACGATTAACACGACAGCCGCCCAAAACCGACAGGGCCGGTCCGCCGGTCAATGCGTCCACGGCTGGCGCCGGTCGAAGCGGAAATTGTCGGAATACGACATCGGCTGCCGCTTCGGCTTTTGCGGCTCCAGCACCAGGTAGGCGATGCCGTTGCGTTCCGCATATTCGGTTGCCGCCTGACGGCTGTCGAATGTCAGCCGAACCTGGCTCGCCATGTCGCCGCTGGACGTATAGCCCATGAGCGGCTCGATGCGGCGGGCCTGTTCGGGCGCAAACTCCAGCACCCAATGCCGGGTCTTGGCCTTGCCGGAGCTCATCGCGGTCTTGGAGGGTCGATAGATACGGGCGGTCATCGGCATCACATCCTGCGTGACATCGGTTGGACAACGGCACGGCACCAATGGCGCCGGGCCCGGCCGCGTGTCAGCAGCGGCCATTGCGTCTTGGTCGGGACAACATGGTCGGGGCAGCAGGATTTGAACCTGCGACCCCCTGCTCCCAAAGCAGGTGCGCTACCAGGCTGCGCCATGCCCCGCATATTGCCGTGCCGCGATGTACGCGGCTTTGGAACGTCCGGTCAAGCACATGTCCCGCCCGATCGCACCCCGCCATCGCCGGCATCACGGCGGCAGGCCGCATCCTGCCCGGCGCACCGGCGCGGCCGGCAAATGGCACTCGAATGATCGGCGCCGATCGGTTAAGTGTCGACAACCCCGATCGGCGACCTTGACCGCCGTCGCCGACGCAACGCCGGGATCATGCCGCCAAAATGGCGACGGCGCGCCGGTGCCCCCAAAACGCCCGCCGGCCGATCCGCCGGCCGGATCTAGCGAGTGCCGAAAATTCCCATGATCCCAGCCGGCAAAAACGCCATCCTCTTTGTCCTGATCACCGTCCTCATCGATTCCGCCGGCCTCGGCATCATCCTGCCGGTCATACCCGACCTGATCCACGACCTGACCGGCGAACCGCTCGCCGCGGCGACTAGGTGGGGCGGCCTTCTCTCGCTCACCTACGCACTGATGCAGTTTCTGTTCGGGCCTCTCATCGGCAATCTCAGCGACCGGTTCGGCCGGCGGCCGGTCCTGCTCTTGTCCCTGGGCACCATGGCCGTCGACTATCTGTTCATGGCGCTGGCGCCGGTCCTGGCCGTCCTCTTTGTCGGCCGGGCGATATCCGGCATCGCCGGCGCCACCTTCTCCACCGCCAATGCCGCCATCGCGGATATTTCACCCCGGGAGAAGCGCGCCGCCAATTTCGGCCTGATCGGCGCCGCCTTCGGTTTCGGCTTCATCATCGGCCCACTGGTCGGCGGGCTGCTTGGCGAACTGGATGCGCGCGCGCCCTTTTTCGCCGCAGCCGGCCTGGCCCTGGCCAACGGTATTTACGGCTATATCGTCTTTCCGGAGACCTTGGCCGCCAAAAACCGCCGGCGCTTCCAGATCCGCCGCGCCAATCCGCTCGGCGCCGCCCGCCAGGCCCGGCTTCGACCGGCGGTTGTCTGGTTGCTTGTCGCCGTCTTCTTCTACGACATATCCCACTTCGTCTTCCCCGCCACCTGGAGCTTTTTCACCAAGGCCGCGTTTGACTGGTCCAGCACCCAGATCGGCTTGTCGCTGGCCGCCGTCGGCGCCGGTTTCGTATTCGTCCAGGGCTATCTGATCCGCATCATCCTGCCGCGGTTCGGCGAGCAGCGCACGGCGCTCATCGGCCTGGTGCTCAACATCGCCGGCCTGACCGGCATCGCCTTTGCCTCAAACGGTGCAATGATCTACGCCCTGCTGCCATTCACGGTCCTGGGTGCGGTCGTCGGACCGGCCATGAAAGGCCTCCTGGCCAACCGCGTGCCCGACGATTCCCAGGGCGAGCTTCAGGGCATGCTGGCGGCGATCTCCGGCCTGACCGCGATTATCAGCCCTGTGATGATGACCCAGATCCTTGCCTGGTTCATCGGCCCGGCGGCACCGGTGTATTTTCCCGGCGCCCCGTATCTCACCGCCGCCGCGCTCACCCTGGTCGCGATCCTGCCCTTCACCATCGGCCTGAGGCGCCGCACCGGCGCGCCCGTCTAGGGTTCGGCGATCAGCGGTCCGGAGAGCAGGTCGCCCGTCTTGACCCCCAGTGCCTTCGCCCGGCCGCCATTGATCTCCAGCACATAGCGCGCCGGCTGCCGCGAGCTGACGGTCCGTTCCGAATAGGGCGTGGTGCGCGGCGCGATATGGACGATCGTCCCGTCCGAATCGGCAAACACCATGTCGAGCGGGATCGGCGTGTTGCGCATCCACATGGTGATGATCCGCGGCGTGCCGAAATCAAACAGCATGCCGTGGTCGGGCGGCAGGTGCCGGCGAAACATCAATCCGCGCGCCCGTTCATCCGGCGTCACCGCATGTTCAACGACAAAGGCGTGCGCCGCCGCCCCGGACCGGATCGTCAGCTCGTGGGTTCCGCCGGCCAGCGCCACCGAAGAGGCAAGAAGCAGGCCGCAAGCCACGGCAATCGCAACCCACCGGCCCGCGAAAGCGCACCGGCCGAAATCGGTCGGGCTTGGTGCCCGGCTGACGGAATGTCCATTGGCCATGCCGGCATCATGGCGCGCTGGCAGCGGAAATCAATGGCCGGCGTTCTGCTGCCGTCCTCCCGGCGCCGTCATCCCGGCGCCGTCATCCCGGCGCCACCCTCACGCCGCCATCGTCGTGCCGATGCCCGCCTTTGACCCAACGGGACCGCGGCCCGGGACCGGATGCCGGATCAGGAGCCCCCGGCGGAAGCCGGATCCGGCGACCAAGTCGCCGCACCCACAAGGTGCCGGTTGGCAGTCATGGACAAGACCGGCGCCCGGCTGGTCTAGTGGGATGTTTGGATATGTTCGCCCTCGAACGGCCGGATTTCAGCGGCCATCAGGCCCTTTGGCCCCTCGCCGTAGCGGACGATCACGGTCTGGCCGGGCTTCAGCTCGGTCATGCCGTACCGCCGGAGCGTCTCCATGTGGACAAAGATGTCCGGCTCGCCTTCGCCTTCCGACACGAACCCGTAGCCCCGGATGCGATTGAACCATTTGACGACCGCCTTCACCTCCGGACTGGACGGGCTAACCGTGGTCCGCTGACGGCTCGGCGGCATCTGGGACGGATGGGTGGCGGTCGATTCGTCCATCGACAACACCCGGAAGGCCTGCAGGCCCTTGTCCCGCTCCAGCACCTCGCAGACAATCCGCGCGCCCTCATAGGCGGTCTGGTAGCCATCCCGGCGCAGGCAGGTCACATGCAGCAGGACATCGGCCATGCCGTTGTCGGGCACAATGAAGCCGAATCCCTTCGCCACATCGAACCATTTGATCGTGCCTGCAATTTCAATGAGATCGACAGGTGCTTCGTTCTGGATGGAGTCTTCAAGTCTGTCGACCGATGTGTCCACACCAGCCGCATCCGAAGTTGGTTTACCCCCCATGTCGCCTGATCCCAATTTTCGCCAGTCCGGCCGCCGTTCCAGTCCTGTGACGCATCTTGCCGGCCGATCCGTTTTGCCTCTTAAACGGCACCGGTGACGCGTTCGTCTTGATTCGTCATTCAGATTAACACCAGCGCGCACCTCCGCTGCAACATTTTTGCAACGTTTCCCCATGGAACGGCCCATTCAATTGCGAACTGTGGAAACCGGGCCACACATCGGCGATGGATTTTCCCCGGACTTCGGCCTAGAAACGGATTTCCAGCCCGGACACGGCGTGGCGATCCATCAAATCCAGACCGGCCCGACACCGAACACGCGCCGGGCCCGTCATCGCACCGGCCACCGCGCCGGTCGATGGGCCCGGATCGATGCCCGGACTGGCGGGAGACCAACGGGAGAAGCTGCCATGAAATATCTGCACGTGATGGTCCGGATCACGGACATCGACGATTCGCTTCGTTTCTATGCCGGCCACCTCGGCATGGTGGAGGTGCGCCGCGTCGACAACGAGGCCGGCCGCTACACCAATATATTTCTCGCCGCGCCCGACGACCTGGAGCGGGCGCAATCGGAACGCGCGCCGGTTCTGGAACTCACCTACAACTGGGATCCGGAGGTCTATACCGGCGGCCGGAATTTCGGCCACCTCGCCTTTGCGGTCGACAATATCTACGACACCTGCCAGATGCTCATGGACGCCGGCGTCACCATCAACCGGCCGCCGCGCGACGGCAACATGGCGTTTGTCCGCTCACCCGACAACATCTCCATTGAGATCCTGCAAAAGGGCGACGCCCTGCCGCCCAGGGAGCCTTGGGCGTCCATGGGCAACACCGGCGAATGGTAGAGCCCTGGCGCCACTGTTCCGGCAACCGGCCCGCCGGCCCGGACATGCTCGGGCATTTCCTGTCCGCGCGCGCCGTTTCCGCCTTGCCCCGCGCCACGGCCCTCACTATAACGCGCCGCGACGCGCCCTTCGTCTAGAGGTCTAGGACGCCGCCCTTTCACGGCGGAAACAGGGGTTCGATTCCCCTAGGGCGCGCCATCTGCCATCGCGCCATCTGCCATCGCGCCATCTGCCATCCGGGCCGGCTGCCCGGACCGGCCCTGCGGCACCACCTGTAACGCATTCGCCACACCGCCCGGTTCGCAGCCCGTTCCTCCACATCGGCATTTGTTCAGCCCCCGCCCCGCTGGTATGCTCGGTGCGGGACAAGGGGAATCAAATGAACGCCCGCGCGATCCTTGCCGGTTTTGCCCTGCTCGCCGCCACTCTGCCGGCCGGTGCTGCCGGCAATACCGGTACGGCGGTGTCGGTGGCCACGCTCGCCTCGGTCAGCGGCAGCGGCGGAAAGCGCACGCTGGTCAGGGGCATGACGGTGGAACGCGGCGAGACCGTCATCACCAACCGCAGCGGCCTTGCCCAGTTTGAATTCGAGGATGGCACCCGTATCGTCGTCGGGCCGAATTCCAAGCTCCTGATCGAACAGTACCTGATGGATTCCAACGGCAAGGCGCGCAAATTCACCGTCAATGCAATCAGCGGCACGTTCCGATTTCTGAGCGGGAACAGCAGGAAAGAAGCCTACGCCATCCGCACGCCGACGGCGACCCTCGGCATCCGCGGCACGGTCTTCGATCTGACCGTCGACCTCAATGGCCAGACCGATGTCCTGCTCCACGAGGGCGCGGCGCGTCTGTGCGGCGTCGATCGGCGGTGCGTGGAGCTGGAGGACGACTGCGCGCTCGGCACCACGGGACGTGTCCGGCGCACCCGGGTCGTGGATGACAGCAACGACCAGGCTGTCACGATCCGCGAGCGTTTTCCCTTCGTCCGGCGCCAGCGTCCGTTGCGCCGGGATTTCCGCATCGATGCCCGCTCCTGCTCCGACACCCGCCGCGCGGCGATACGCGATGAAAAGCGGCGCGCGGCGCCCCGGCCACCGGAGCAGCGGCAACAGGCCGCCCTGCCCCCGGCCCCGCCCCCCGAACCAACCCCCGAACCGCCCACCACGGATATCGGCAATCCCGGCAATGGCGGATCGCAGGGCAATGCCGGACCCGACCCCGGTGGATCCAAGGGCGATCCCGGCATCGGCAATGGCGACAACAATCCCGGCAACAGCGGCGACAATCCCGGCAACGGCGGCGGCCGCGGGAACGGCTGAGACGGGCTGGCGCCAGGCGCCCTAATAACGCCCGTCGACGGCCGCCGCGTCGACAATTCTGAGTTGCGGCCGTGGCGAACCGCCCCAGTGGTCGACATCGATCGTTCCGGCAACATGAAACGCCTTGCCCCGGCCCTGCAGCAACAGGTCGCCGAGCGGGGTGCCCGCAACACGGAACGCGATCCCCTTGAGCGATCCGCCGGCGCCCGAGGAAAGCCCGGCCCGCACATGATTGGCGCCAACCGTGTCGGCATAGGTGATGCGGTGGGCCGGAAAGGCGAAGACCGGTTGCGGATTGCCGGTGCCGAAGGGGCCGGCGCGCGCCAGGGCCTCGATCAGTTCAAGGCTGGCGCCGTTGGCCGTCAGCGCCCCGTCGATCAGCAGCGCCCGGCCGGCCGCCGCCTTCTCCACCTCGCCGCCCAGCCGGCTCTCCAGAAAGGACCGCAGATCGCCGATCCGGTCCCGCGTCACGGTCAAGCCGGCAGCCATGGCATGGCCGCCGCCCTTGACGAGCACGCCCGCGTCGACGGCCGCGCGAACCGCTGCGCCGATATCCACACCGTTCACCGAACGGCCCGAGCCGGTGCCGGTTTCGCCGTCCAGGCTGACCGCAAACACCGGCCGGTGGAACCGGTCCTTGATGCGCGAGGCGATGAGCCCGACGATTCCCGGATGCCACCCTTTCCGCGCCAGCACCAGCACCGGCGGTCCCCCGCCCGAGCCGCACTCCGCGTCCGCCTCCGCGGCCGCATCGTCCACGGCCGCAATCTCGATCGCCTGCCGCTCGCGGTTGAGCCGCTCCAGCGTGTCGGCGATCCGGCCGGCCTCGTCGGCATCCGATGTCGTCAGCAATCGCACACCCAGCGACGCCTCGCCGATCCGCCCGCCGGCATTGATCCGCGGTCCGAAGGCAAAACCGAGCTGCCCCGTATCGAGCGGTCCCTTCAGCCGCGACACCGCCGCCAGCGCCCGAATGCCGGGTCTCGGCCGGTGCCGCATGGCGATCAGGCCCTTGCTGACCAGGGCCCGGTTGAGACCGACCAGCGGCACCACGTCGCAAACCGTGCCGAGCGCCACAAGGTCGAGCATTTCAAGCAGGTCCGGCGCCGCCGCGCCGCCGCCGGTTTTGGTCCGCAGCACCCGCAATAGCCCGGCAAGCACCAGGAACGCTACGCCGGCGGCGGCCAGATAGCCGAGGCCGGACACATCGTCCTGCCGGTTGGGATTGACCAGTGCCCGGGCCGGCGGCAGGTCGACGCCTGTCTGATGGTGATCGACGACGATCACATCGGTCCCGCGGCTGCCGGCGACATCCAGAGCCGCATGGCTGGCGGTGCCGCAATCCACGGTCACGATCAGCCCGGCGCCGCCGTCGATCAGCCGGTCGATGGCGGGACCGTTCGGTCCGTAGCCCTCGATGATCCGGTCGGGAATGTGAACCTCGGTCGGGCAGCCAAGCTGTTCCAGCGCGATAGCGAACAAAGCCGCCGACGCCGCGCCGTCGACATCATAATCGCCGAAAATCGCCACCCGTTCGCCCTGTCCGACCGCGAACGCCAACCGGTCCGCCGCCGCATCCAGGTCGGTCAGAACCGACGGATCGGGCATGTCGTCGCGCAGCGACGGGCTCAGATGCCGTTCCGCGTCGTCCACATCCACCCCCCGGCCGGCGAGGACCCGGCCGATCAGGTCCGGCTGGCCAAGCCGCTGGCCGATGGCCGTGGCCACGCTTTCCAGGTCGGGATCCAGCCGGTGCCGCCATGCCCTGCCGCACGCCGACCGGCCGACGCCGAGGAAAAGCCTGTCGCCGGTGTCAGTCGGATTGATGGTGGCCGTCATGGCAGGGGGTTGCGGTCTCGCGATCTGGCCGGCCCGGCGGGCCGGTCTAGTCGATAAAGCTGAACTTGTCGGATATGCGGTGGGTCGCCTGCACCCAGCGCTGGGTGCCGGTATGGGAACGTGTGACGATGGAATGGGTGGTGGCGATCCCCTGATTGAACCGCACGCCCTGCAGCATATTGCCATCTGTCACGCCCGTCGCGGCAAACAGCACGTCGCCTGAGGCCATGTCCTCGGTGCCGTAAACCCGCCGGATGTCGGATATTCCCATCCGTTCGGCCCGCGCCTTTTTCTCGTCGGTGTCGACGATCAGCCGTCCGAGCATCTGGCCGCCGATGCAGCGCAGGGCCGCCGCCGCCAGAACACCCTCCGGCGCCCCCCCGGTCCCCATGTAGACATCGATACCCGTCTCGTCGGGATCGGTCGTGTGAATGATCCCGGCGACATCGCCGTCGCCGATCAGCCGGATTGCCGCACCGGTCGTGCGCACGGCCTCGATCAGGCGCTCGTGCCGCGGCCGGTCGAGAATACACACCCGTACATCCCGGGGTCGCACGTCGCGCACCTTGGCGATCCGCGCGATCATCTCCCCCGGCGGCACGTCGAGATCGAGAATTTCGTCGGGATATCCGCCGCCAACGGCGATTTTCTCCATATAGACATCGGGTGCGTTGAGCAGATGGCCGCGATGGGTCATGGCGATGACGGCCAGCGAGTTGGGCAGGTTCTTGGCGCAGATCGTCGTTCCTTCCAGCGGATCCAGCGCGATATCGACCTCCGGCCCCTCGCCGTTGCCGACCTCCTCGCCGATGAACAGCATCGGTGCCTCATCGCGTTCGCCTTCGCCGATGACGATGCGCCCGCGTACGCCGAGCCGGTTGAGTTCGGTGCGCATGGCGTCCACGGCGGCCTGATCGGCGAGGATTTCGTCGCCGCGCCCGCGCACCATCGCCGCCGCCACTGCCGCCCGTTCCGTCACCCGGACGATTTCCAGTGTCAGCCGCCGGTCCATCGGCGGTGTCCCGGTTGCCGGCCTGCCGGTCCCGGCCTTGGCCCCGACATCGGATTTGTTGTCGGATTTGTTGTCGGATTTGTTGTCGGATTCGGTCTTGGCTTTCGTCCTGGCCGCCATTGGTTCTCCTCAGCGCCTGTGTGCCCGTTTGTCGATCTTCCCCGCCCGCCTGCCCGTCAGTGGCGCTCGATCCGGATCATCTGCGGCGTTCCGGCGACGCCGCCATCGGCGGCAATTTGCTGCAGCGCATTGCGCACCGCAAGTTCCGCCGTGTCGTGGGTGATGATGATGACGGTCCGATGGCTGTCAGTCGCCGCGTCCGCCGCCGGCGGCGATTCGCAAGGATGCTGGACGATCGATTCCAGCGATATCCCGGCATCCGCCATGAAGGTTGCAATGCGGGCAAAGGCGCCCGGCCGGTCCGGCACCAGCAACCGCAGGTAATAGCCCCCCTTGTGGGCCCGCATGCGCGCCCGGCGATAGGGCTCCAGCGCCCGGACGGGCCGGCCCAGCGGAAAGACCCGGACACCGCGCGCGACATCGATCAGGTCGCCGACCACGGCCGAAGCGGTCGCCGCGCCGCCGGCGCCGGCCCCGGAAAGCAGAATCTGGCCGGCATGGTCGCCATCGGCGGCCACCGCGTTTGTTACGCCGCTCACCCGCGCGATCTGGCTGTCACGCGGCACCATGGTCGGATGCACACGCTGCTCGATGCCGGTATCGGTGACCTGTGCCACGCCCAGCAGGCGGATGCGATAGCCCAGTTCCGCGGCCGCCGCGATATCCGCCGGCTCGATCGACGAAATGCCTTCGATGAAGATCTCGTCCTTGTCGATTGCCGTACCGAAGGCCAGGCAGGTCAGCAATGCCAGCTTGTGGGCGGTATCGATGCCTTCCACGTCGAAGGTCGGATCGGCTTCCGCATAACCCAGTTCCTGCGCCGCCTTCAGGCATTGCGCAAACGTCGTTCCCTGCGTTTCCATCTCGCTGAGGATGTAGTTGCAGGTGCCGTTCAGGATGCCGTAGACGCGGCTGACCTGATTGCCGGCCAGCGCCTCGCGCAATGCCTTGACCACCGGAATGCCGCCGCCGACCGCCGCTTCGAAGCCGAGATTTACGCCTTTTTCCTCTGCCGCCGCCGCCAGATCCATGCCATGGCCGGCCAGCATCGCCTTGTTGGCGGTCACCACGTGCCGGCCATTGCCGATCGCCGCCCGTGTCGCGGCCAGCGCCACGCCGTCCTCGCCGCCGATCAGCTCCACAAAGACGTCGATCTCGCCGCCGGCCGCCATTGCCGCGGCATCGTCGTACCAGGTCAGACCGTCGATCGGGAACCCGCGATCGCGCGCCCGGTCGCGCGCCGAGACCGCCGAAATCCGGATCGCCCGCCCGGCGCGTTCCGCGATCATGTTCGCGTTGCTCTGCAGCAGCCGCACCACAGAGCCGCCGACGACACCCAAACCGGCTATGCCGATCCGAAGCGGATCCTGTGTTTGCATCCTGATCGCCCAAGCTGACCCGGCCCGGCTGTCCGAACGGATCGGCCAGCGGAGTGTCGGTGTTTCTAACCCGATGCGCTGATCGGGACGACGTTGTGCAATGTTTCATCCGCCGTTGCAAGAAAACGCCGGATATTGCGTGCCGCCTGGCGGATGCGCTGTTCGTTTTCCACCAGCGCGATGCGCACAAAGCCATCACCGTGTTCGCCGAAGCCGACGCCCGGCGCCACCGCGACTTCCGCCTTTTCCACCAGAAGTTTGGAAAAGCCGAGCGAGCCCATCTGCGAGAATCGTGCCGGGACCGGCGCCCAGGCAAACATCGTCGCCGGCGGCGCCGGCACCTGCCATCCCGCCCGTTCAAACGAATCCACCAGCGCATCGCGGCGGCGGCCGTAGATGCCGCGCATCTCGGCGATACAGTCTTCCGGCCCGTTGAGCGCCGCCGCCGCCGCCACCTGGATCGGCGTGAACGCACCATAATCCAGATAGGACTTGACCCGCGCCAGCGCCGCGATCAGCCGCGCGTTGCCGACTGCAAATCCCATCCGCCAGCCCGGCATCGAAAAGGTCTTGGACATCGACGTGAACTCCACCGCGACATCTTTCGCGCCAGGCACCTGCAACACCGAGGGCGGCGGGCCGATATCGTCGAAATAGACTTCCGCGTAGGCAAGGTCGGAAAGCACGTAAATGTCGTTGCGGCGGGCAAAGTCGACGACATCGCGGTAGAAATCCAGGTCCGCCGTCGCCGCCGTCGGATTGGACGGATAGCACAGCACCACCGCGATCGGTTTCGGGATGGAATGGTGCACCGCCCGCTCCAGCGCGTGAAAGAAATCGGCACCGGGTTGCGCGGGGACGTGACGGATCGACCCGCCGGCCATCAGGAAGCCGAAGGCATGGATGGGATAGCTTGGATTCGGGACCAGCACGACATCGCCCGGCGCGGTGATCGCCTGAGCCATGTTGGCGAATCCCTCCTTGGAGCCGAGTGTGGCCACCACCTCCGTTTCCGGATCCAGCTTGACGCCGAACCGCCGGTCATAATAGGCCGCCTGGGCGCGCCGCAGGCCCGGAATACCGCGCGAGGCCGAATACCGGTTTGTCCGGGCCTTGCCCGCCGTCTCCATCATCTTCTCGGTGATGTGCGGCGGTGTGGGCAGGTCCGGATTGCCCATGCCCAGATCGATGATATCGGCGCCCGCCGCCCGGGCGGTGGCCTTGATCCGGTTGACCTCCTCAAAGACGTAGGGCGGCAGCCGGCGGGTTTTGTGAAAGGCGTCCATGATCTGTGCCTCCGGGTTTCATGCGCCCAGGGCCTTGCCCTGGCAGGCGTGCGGCCGGCGTCCGGTTTGCCGGTGACGATCGCCGGTGGCGCCTTCGTAATCCACAATTGTGGCGCCGCATCGTCATACAGGCGGGGTGGATCCCGGCCAAACCGAATCACGTTCGGATATTCTACGTCACAGGTGTGTCCGGCAACGTCGTCAGGCCGGCGCGCCGGGCCCCGTTCGCCTGCCGCCTATTCGTCCTTGGCGATGGAATCGGCGGTGTCCTGGGCGTGGGTCTGGCCCAACCGCCACAACAGCAGCGCCCGCTTCTTGAACGCCTCGTCGTCTCCGGCCGATTGCTGCCCGGCGGTTTGCAGGTCGTCCTGTATCGTTTCCACCTCGCCCACCGGCTTGACCGCGGCGGTCTGGCCGCCAGGCGTGGCAAAGACATTGGGAAATTCCTGCGAGCCGGTTTCGGCCGATGCCGCCGCCTTGGCGCGAATTTCCGCCACCGCCTGATCGCGCCCGCTGTTGGCGGGCGGCGGGTTGGCGGCAAGCGCCGCCGGTGCCGGCGGACGCGTTTTCGGTGCCGGCTGCACCGCCGCAGCCGCCACGGTTTCGCCATCCGCCCCTGCCACGCCTTCATCGCCGGCGCCTGTTGCATCGTCGGCGGCAACCAGGGTCAGCGGGTCGCCAGACAATGAAGCCTTTGTCGAAGTGCCGACACATCCGGCAGCAAGCATTGCCACCACTGCCACTATCCCGATGATCCGTATGGTCATTCTCGTTTCCGACCGTCGCGCGACCGTGCGCCAGACGGGTTTTCACACATCTTCGATTTGAACTCAATGGATTGGCCGGCGTCGGCGACGCCGGACCGGTCCGTACCCGCTCCGTATCCGATGGCGCTCGAAGTCGGGTCAACCCCTGTGTTATACCAAATCGAAAGCCCTGTCGGGTAGTCTTCCGGATTGACCTTTTCGTCCGCCCGCAGGGACAGTGAGGTGCGTAGATGGCCGGCAGCAAGCGACCGCCCGACAACGAATCGCCGCGCGATGACGGCGCCGATTCCCTTTCCCAGTACATGGTCGCCGACGTGGAGCAGTTCTCGCGCAATCTCGCGCGCGCCGTCGAGGAAGGCGGCAAGGCCCTGTCCGCCTATCTCAAGCACCGCGAGGCGAAGGCGGAGACGGACGATTCGATTGCCGAGCAAACCGGCGAGGTTCTCAAGACCATTTCGCAGATCGGCGAGTACTGGACCGCCGATCCGGCCCGCACCATCGAAGCCCAAACCCGGCTTCTGGGCAGTTATCTGGCGATCTGGAACACAGCCATGGTCCGCGCCGCGGGCGGGCCGGAGGATCCCGCGCTGGCGCCCGGCCCGGACGACCGCCGGTTTGCCGATCCGGAGTGGACCCGCAACCCGATGTTCGACGCCCTCAAGCAGCTTTATCTGGCCACCAGCCGCTGGGCGCGCGAACTCGTGGACGAGGCCGACGTCGACGACGAAACCCGGCAAAAGGCCCAGTTCTATGTCGATCAGATCAACAACGCCCTTTCGCCGACCAATTTCCCGGTCACCAATCCGGAAGTCCTGCGCGAGACCGCGCAAAGCAATGCGGAAAATCTTGTGCGCGGCATGC
This sequence comes from Afifellaceae bacterium, assembly GCA_965216515.1. Classification (GTDB taxonomy): domain Bacteria; phylum Pseudomonadota; class Alphaproteobacteria; order Rhizobiales; family Afifellaceae; genus CAXMRP01. The sequence continues at coordinate 855,453 of OZ244173.1, forward strand.
GGATGCTGGCGCAGGACATCGATGCCGGCAAGGGCCGGCTGAAAATCCGCCAGACCGATCCCTCCGCCTTCAAGGTTGGCGGGAACATCGCCACGACGCCCGGCAAGGTCATCGCCCGCAACGACATCTGCGAAATTATCCAGTATGCGCCGGCGACCGCGAAGGTGCTCAAGCGGCCGCTGCTCATCGTCCCGCCATGGATCAACAAGTTTTACATTCTCGATCTCAATCCGGAAAAAAGCTTCATCGCCTGGGCGGTCGGCCAGGGTCACACCGTATTCGTGATTTCATGGGTCAATCCGGACGAAAAGCAGTCCGACAAGGATTTCGAGGCCTATATGCGCGATGGCGTGATTTTCGCCGTCGATTGCGTGGAAAAGGTCACCGGTTGCGACGAAATCAACACCATCGGTTACTGCGTCGGCGGCACGATGCTGGCGATCGCGCTGGCTTACATGGCGGCGGTCGGCGACGATCGTGTGGCCAGCGCCACGTTCTTCGCCGCCCAGCTTGATTTCGAGCATGCCGGCGATCTCAAGATCTTTTCATCGCGCCACGGCATCAAAATCGCCGAAAAACAGATGGCCGACACCGGCTATCTGGACAGTTCCTATATGGCCACCGCATTCAACCTGATGCGGTCCAACGATCTCATCTGGCCCTACGTCGTCAACAACTACCTGAAGGGCAGGGAGCCCTTCCCCTTCGACCTTCTCTACTGGAATTCCGATGCCACCCGCCTGCCCCGCGCCAACCATTCGTTCTATCTTCGCAGCTGCTATCTGGAGAACCGGCTCTCCGCCGGCAAAATGAAGGTCGCCGGCAAGACCATCAATCTGAAAAAGATCAAGATCCCGGTCTACAGCCTGGCGACCCGGGAGGACCATATCGCCCCGGCCCGGTCGGTCTATCGCGGGATCGGCTTTCTGGGCGGCCCCGTCCGCTTCGTCCTCGCCGGCTCCGGCCACATCGCCGGCGTCATCAATCCGCCGGCGCGCGACAAGTACCAGCACTGGACAAGCGAGCGAAAGATCGCCCGGCGCAGGAAAGCCGAAGACGATCTCGATGCGTGGATGGCGCAGGCCACCGAAAGTCCCGGCTCCTGGTGGCCGGACTGGCAGCGCTGGATCGAGGGGCTGAACGACGAACGGGTGAAAAAGCGCACGCCCGGACGCAGCGCCCTGAAGCCCCTGGCCGATGCGCCGGGAACCTATGTGCTGGTGCAAGCCTAGGCGATCACCGCAATTTGCCTTGCCCGGCCCTTGCAACGCCTTCCCAGCCGGGCAATACCCAACCCCAGCAAGGTCCAAACGACAACGGATCACAAACAACGATCGCGGAGAAACCGACCATGACCGTAATTCCAGGGATCGCCGGTCCGGCACCCGAATGTTCCGGTGCCCGCCCTGCACGTGCACATATGCGTTTTGCATTGCTGTTCGCCCTGCCGGCGATCGTGCTGGCGGCGCACCCCGATCCGGCCGCCGCCGTTGACGCGGAACGGTTCGCCGATGCGCTGATCGCCACCATGGCGCTTCAGAACGGCGCCACGGCGACGTTCGACAAGGCCACGGTCAACGGTGACGATGTGCGCATCGAAGGATTCACCGTCATGGTCGAAAACGAAAACACGATCCGTTTCGCCGATCTCTTCGCCAGCAATGTCGAGGACATCGGCGATGGCAGCTATGCCGCCGACCGGATGGAATTCGTGGGCGGCACGATCAGCGGCAAGGCCAGCGGTGCCATCGGAACGCTGACAGCCAGCGACGTCACCATCCTGTCGTCCGCCGCCGTCCAGGCCGGCAATTTGCCCCAGGGCTTTCTCTACAGGCATGGCGAAGCCGCCGGCATCGCGGCCATTCCGGAAGGCAAGACCGAACCGATCACCGTCTCCCGCATTGTCATGGAGACCCGCTCCATTGTCGACAATGTGCCCCAGGACAGCGCCGGATCGATGACCGAACTGACCATCCCGGCCAGCTATTTCGAAGGCGGCGGCGCCGTAACCGCCGCGGCGCTCGGCTACGACAAGGTGGTTGTGGACGCCCAGTGGGACGGCGCGCGCGATCCGGCGACCCAGGAACTGGCGCTGCGATCCCTGTCGTTGGGCATGCGCGACGGCGGCACGCTGTTGCTCTCCGGCATCTTGGGCAACGTGCCGGCAACGCGCGTGAACGGCACCCAGCAGGCCATGGAGATGTTCTCGCAACTGTCCGTCCACGAATTGCGCCTGCGCTACGAAGACTACTCGCTCGCCCGGCGGCTGATCGACGCCGCCGCCGCCCGTCAGGGTGTGCCGAGCGAACAATATGCGGCCCAGATTTCCGCCGCCCTGCCCTTCTTCCTGACCGCCATCCAGAATCCGGGATTTCAGGCCGAGGTCGCCAACGCGGTCGGTGATTTCCTGCAAAACCCAGTGTCGCTGGAGCTCAGGCTGGCGCCGGAAACACCGGTGAGCGGGGCGGAGATCATGGGCCTGGCCGGCACCGCGCCCCAGACCCTGCCCGACCGGTTGCGGGCGACGATCACTTCGGGGAACTGACTTTACGGCTTCGCAAGGGTCCGGTTTGCGCCGACGACGCGCCTGGCCCGCGGCCGGGTCGCGGTCGTCGAATGTTCTTGCAGGGATTCGTCCCAATCCGGGCCGGCTTTCCCGCGGCCCGGGTTGAAGGCGGCAAGTGAAGCAAATACGCTTGCGCCAACACGTTTTCCTTCCACGGAGGATGCCGGTATGCGCCGCGCGCTGTTCGCAATCATCCTGCTTCTGACCACCGGCGGCATATCGTCGGCCAGCGTCGACGGCGAGCGCTATCTGAGGGGTCTGGTCGAACGCCTCGCCTCCACGCCCGGATGGCAGGCAAGCGTCGAGGCCTATACGTCGCAGAACGAAACTTCGGTTGCCCGGGGCGTCGTTCTGTCCGGGACCGAAGTCGGGATCACGTTGGCAATCGACAGCATCGCGATCGCCGATTTCCAGGCCACCGGTGCCACGGCGTTTCGCGGATCCGCTCTCCGGATCACCGGATTGGAACTGACTGGCGCCAACTTCGTTCTTCACGCCGCCGAAATCGACGTCGCCAATCTCACGGTTCCGGAATGGCAGCCGTTTGAGTTTGACGCAGCGCGCCCGTTCACATCCTATTTCCGGATCTTCACGTCGCTGTCGGCCATCGGGTTCACGTCCGCCACGATCCCCGAAATACGCCTGGAACAGACCCTGCCGATCGCCGATGGCGGAACGATCAACCAGGTGGCCCGATACACCGACATCGCCGCCGGCAACATATCCGCCGGGGTCATGGATGTGCTCACCAGCGGGGAGATCGCTCTCACCCAGACCGGCGGGCCGGTGGCCGTCGAGTACACAATTGAAACCACCAGGGCATCGCATCTGGACCTCACCAATTATTTCGGTGTGTTCACATCGACGAAAACACATCCCCCCGGGGCCGAGCGCCCGTGGATTCGGATTGCCGACACGCTCCGCATCGGGGCGATCGACTGGAAGGCCGGCCAGGAGATGTCCGGGCAGATCGCAGCCATGAACACCTCCGCTTTCGACGTCCGCGAACCGGAGCGACCGGTCATGGAGGTTTTCGAGAAACTGTATTCCGGCGCGATCGCTTCCAGACCCGAAGAGTTTCTTTCCGTCATGTCACCCCTGCTGGACCTGTATGGCAGTTTCCGGATCGGGGAATGGTCGATGGACGGCCTGTCCCTTCAGGTTCCGGCCAACAACACCCGGTTCGCTGTGGACCGGATCATCGTCCAGGACGCCTCGGCCGCCGGCATCGGGCGGTTCGGCCTGGAAGGTTTCGCCCTGACCGCGCCGCACGCGTCTGCGGTCCTGGATCGTCTGGATTTCGGCGACATCGGATTTCCCGACAAGGCGGATGTCGTCCGGTTTATCGAGCTAAGCATCGAAATGGAAAGCCAGCCGCCGGACGAAGCGCGAAATGCGGAAATGGCGCTGCTCGTCCAGCGAATGATCCCGAGCGCCGACAGGTTCCTGCTCGCCAGCCTCCTGGTGCAAACGCCGATGAGCGCCGACCCCGTGGCCCTGAAGGAAGCCGCCTACAATGTCACCCGGCGCATCCTGGGCGTGCCGGTCTCCTACACCGCCCGACTGGACAAGCTTGCGATTCCGGTTGCCGTCATTCCCGATCCGCAGAACAGGTTCGAATGGATCCGGGCCCGGGGCGTGGAGAGCTTTGTCACCGACATGGCCGGCGTCACGGAGACATCCGACGAGGGGAACCTTCATGCCGAGGTGGAACTGCGCACCGACCGGCTGTTCGAGTTCGCCATGTCCGCCGATCTGGCCGGCTGGAACGAGACGGCGATCCAGGCGATCACCGACCCGGCCCTTTACACGGCGCAGCCGGACCTGTCCGCGCTCATGGACAGGCTCTCCGGTCTCTTGTTCGGCGGATTTTCGCTCGCTGTCACCGATCGCAACCTTGTCGCGGCGGTGATGGATATTGTGGCGAAGGACAACGGTCTGGACCGGGCCACCTATACCGCACAGCTCAAGGCGGCGCTGCCGTTCTTTCTCGGTGCCCTGCAGAATCCTGACCTGCAGGCAAGCGCCGCCGATGCGCTGGGGAAATTCCTGGACGGTGGGCACACATTGACGCTTGCCGCCGAACCGGTGGCCCCCGTTCCGGTCCCGGCCCTGATCGAAACCGGGATGGCCAGGCCGTTTGCGCTTTTCGACCTGGTCGGGTTCCGGATCACCGCCGAACCGGTGAACTGAGGTTCAGCCCTTCGGCGGCGGGATCAGGCGCAGGTGCAGGTCAGGTGCGCTGGTCCGACACGGACTGGACCAATAGGGTGGACAGGCCGGGATTCCGGCAATCGGAAAGGATGCGCCATGATCCGCAGTCTGCTGGCGATCATTGTTGTATTTTTCGCCGGTTCAGGACCGGCCGTCGCCGATCCCGCCACCGAGGAACTGCTGCACGGACTGATCCGCGGCATCGACGACCTGCCTGACTGGTCGGCGCGGGCCGATGAGATCTACTCGTCCGGTGACGACACGATGATGCGCGGATTGGTCATCCGACATGCCAGATTTCCGATATCCCTGGCTGTAAGAGCTTCGGTCGGCCGCGGACTGAACGGATCGGCGGAAAACGGCTTCGCCGCGGAAAGAATACGGGTTCATTCCGCAATTCTGGAATTCGGCAGCGTCAATATCTCAGTGGGCAAACTGATCGCCAGTGCCGTGCGGCTTCCGCCGGGCGATTTTGAATTCATCGACCGCTCCGAAGGCCATGTTTCGATCCCCCGGGTCCTGCGCTATCTCGCCCGGTCCGAAGCCCGGTCCGTTGAGATATCGAGCGCGGCGACGGAGCAACTCTCACGCATAAAGAAGAAGAAACGGCGGACGCCGAACAAGTCGAGCATTCCCGCCTCACCTTACAATCTCGGCGGGAACAGCAAGTTCCTCAGCGACAGAACAAGCAGGTTCTTTTCCATCGAACTGACCAATCTGGAGGCCGGTCGCCTGGAATCGGTCCTTGTAGGCGGTACAACAAGCACCAGTCGGCTGATCGGAAACGCCGGTGAATTCCAGTTCGGGCAGCTACAAGGTCGCAACATCAGGATCGCGGCGCTTGCCGATCTCGTTGAGGCTTACGCCCGCGACGCGCCGGCGTCCCCGTCAGCATGGTTCGAGATCGCCGATCAGGTGGTGGTGAAAAACCTTCGCCACAGTTTCACTAACGAAATGAAGTTGGAGGCTCGGCAACTCGCGCTTTCCGGCCTGGACCTTCGTCATCCCGGCAAATCCGCCGATACACTGATCGATGGCAAAACACCGGGCACTTCCAGGCGGGAGCGACGATCCCGAAGGCCCCTGCTGTCCGGTTACCGCAGCATGGTCGGATCACTGCGCGCCCGGGTCGTGCAGATGGAAGGGGCGGCCTATTCCACCGGGAGGGCCGCCGGCGCGACCTTGGCTCGCGTTGAGGCGGAAAACCTGTCATCGCAGGCCGCCAGCCTTCTCCTGCTGGAGCAACTGGAAATCACCAGGTCATCGCGCCGCGCGCGCGCAACGTCGCAACAACGCCGACCCGCAAACGATCACATCTTCGGCTTTCGCACGCTTCGCATGACCGGTGTCGAATTCGCACAACTGGAAAATTTCCGGGCTCTTTCCACAGATATCGCAATTCATGGGCTTTTACCGACTATCCTGGGGAGCGGGTCGTCCCAGTGGAATGCCCTGCCCGCGTTCGATATGCTGGACTGGAGCGACATCTACTACAAAATCGGCATGGCGGAACCGCTCTCGATCCGGAAGATCGAAGCCACTGTCACCGAACGCGCCGGACGAAGCCCGTTGGCGGATCGTTCCAATTTGACAGGATCAATGTCCCGTTTGTCTTCCTGGTCGAAATAGATGCTGACGCGTTACAGCTAAAGTCCCTTGGATATGAAACCTTTGTCTTCAACTCGAAGGCAAAATTCGACTGGACTCGCCAGAGCGGAAGACACGAAACAATTTTTTCTTTGGAAGGGGTGGATATCGGTGACCTTGAATTCGAATCAACATTATCGGGCCTGACCGGAGAATTCTTCGACGCCAAGGAGGGCGCGTCCGGCGGGGACAACGTGGATGACGGGATTTCGCGCCAATCCGACGTCCACCTTATGCGTGGCCGGGCAGCGGTAACCGACCGTTCCCTGGTTTCACGGATTACGCGTGTCATGGCCAAACGAGCGAATATCAACCCGGATCAGTACCGCGCGCATACCAAAGCCGCGCTGGCCTTCATGCTGGCGGGTCTCGGTAACCACCCTTTCCGCGAAAAGGCCATTGCCGCAGCGCAATCCTTCCTTGACGGAAACAAACGCCTGACGGTCTCGCTGAACCCGCCGGAACCGTTTTCTTTCGCCGATCTGGCTCGAAAGAGACAATCATCGCTGCCTAAACTGTATGAGCTCCTTGGCATCGATATCCAGGCGGCCCCGGCGCCGGCCCAATGAGCGGCGGCCGGTCCCGGCGCGCAGGCGCGCTTGTGGCGGGCTGAAAGGCCCTCAGCCCTTCGGCGGCGGGATCAGGCGCAGGTGCAGGTCGCGAAGCTGCCCGGCGGAGACGTCGGACGGCGCCCCCATCAGCAGGTCCTCGGCCTGCTGGTTCATGGGGAACATCACCACTTCGCGCAGATTGTCCTCGCCGCACAGCAGCATGACGATGCGGTCGATGCCCGGCGCGATGCCGCCGTGCGGCGGCGCGCCATATTGCAGGGCGCGCACCATGCCGCCGAACTTCTCTTCCAGCACCGCCGCGTCATAGCCGGCGATGGCAAACGCCCTGGCCATGATGTCGGGCCGGTGATTCCGGATGGCGCCGGACGACAATTCCACGCCGTTGCAGACGATGTCGTACTGATAGGCCAGCACCTCCAGCGGGTTGAGGTCTTCCAGCGCCCCCATCTCGCCCTGGGGCATGGAAAACGGATTGTGGGAGAAGTCGACCCGCTTTTCCTCCTCGTTCCACTCGAACATCGGGAAATCGGTGATCCAGCAGAATTCGAACCGGTCGCGGTCGATCAGATCCAGTTCCTCGCCGATGCGGGTGCGCGCCCGGCCGGCGAACTCGGCGAACCGGCGCGGCATGCCGGCGGTGAAGAACACCGCGTCGCCGTCGCCAAGGTCCAGTTCCGCCCGCAACGCCGCCACCGCTTCCGGCCCGATATTCTTGGCGATCGGTCCCGCCCCTTCGCCGTCGCGGAAGATGATGTAGCCCAACCCCGGCTGGCCCTCCTGTTGCGCCCAGTTGTTCATGCGGTCGCAAAAGGCGCGGCTGCCGCCACCCTTGGCGGGGATCGCCCACACCCGGCAATGGTCCTGGTAGAAATGCTGGCGATCATATTCGTCGACATGGTCCAGGCTGGAATAGGATTTCAGCTGTTCGGCAAAGATCCGGAAACCGGACTGGTAGAAGGTCCGCGACACATCGACCATCTCGATCGGGTTGCGCAGGTCCGGCTTGTCGGTTCCGTATTTTCGCAGCGCATCCCACCAGGCGATGCGCGTAAAGTTTTCGCTGACCGGCTTGCCATCCCCGAATTCCACGAACAGATCCCGGAGCACCGGCTCCACGGCGGCGAACACATCCTCCTGGGTCACGAAGCTCATCTCGATGTCGAGCTGGTAGAATTCCCCCGGCGACCGGTCGGCGCGCGCATCCTCGTCGCGGAAGCACGGCGCGATCTGGAAATAGCGGTCGAACCCGGCCATCATGATCAGTTGCTTGAATTGCTGCGGCGCCTGCGGCAGGGCGTAGAACTTGCCCGGATGCATCCGCGAAGGCACCAGGAAGTCCCGCGCCCCCTCCGGCGAGGAGGCGGTCAGGATCGGCGTCTGGAATTCGAAGAACCCCGCCTCGCGCATTCGCTGGCGGATCGAGCCGATGATCGCCTGCCGCCTCATGATATTGGCGTGGATGCGATCCCGGCGCAGATCCAGGAACCGGTATTTCAGCCGCGTCTCCTCCGGATAGTCCTGATCGCCGAACACCGGCAACGGCAGCTCCGGCGCCTCCGAAAGCACGTCGATGGCGCTGGCGAACACCTCCACCTCGCCTGTCGGCAGGCCGCGATTGACGGTGTCGGCCGTGCGCGCCTTCACCGTGCCGTCGACACGGATGCACCACTCCGCACGGAGCGTCTCGGCGGTGGCGAAGGCCGGCGAATCGGGATCGGCAACGACCTGGGTCAGCCCGTAATGGTCGCGCAGGTCGATGAACAGGACGCCGCCGTGATCGCGGACCCTGTGAACCCAGCCGGAAAGCCGGACAGTCTGGTCAACGTGATCGGCGCGCAGCGCACCGCAGGTATGCGAGCGGTAGGTATGCATGGTGAAGGACCGGATGGCATGAGGAACGATGCGGCCCGTAAAGCGCAGACCGCGCCCGGCCTGTCAAGCCGCGCCGTGCACCGGCCGGCCCGTTTGCCCCCGATCCGTGCACATGTGCCATGCGCCAAACCCACGTGACAGCTCGATCGGATTGGGATACGGCAACGACAGTGGGCCGGAATTCGCTTGCCGGGCCCATGCCCGGTGCGACCGATGACCCGAATTGTTCCGCTCTTTCCACTGTTGATCGCCGCCGGCATCCTCCTGGCCGCAAACGGCATGATCGGCACGCTGATCGCGCTGCGGGCCGACCATGAGGGCTTCGCGCCGATCGCCATCGGCCTGGTGAGCGCCGCCTATTTCTGCGGCTACCTGATTTCCGCCTGGCTGACACCGCGCCTCATCGCCGCCGTTGGCCATATCCGCACCTTTGCTGGCCTGAGCGCCCTTGCCGCTGTCATCACGCTGATTTTGGCAATGGTCATCGATCCCTGGGTCTGGGCGGCGATCCGCGCCGTCATGGGATTCTGTTTCGCCGGGCTCGCGACCACCATCGAGAGCTGGCTCAACGCCCGCAGCACCAACGAGGATCGCGGCCGCGTGCTGGCCGTCTACCGGGTGCTGGACATTGCCGCAGTGACCGGCGGCCAGTTCCTGCTGCCGGTCTTTCCGATCGGCGGTTTCGAGATATTCTCGCTGGTGGCGATCTTCTACTGTCTGTCGCTGGTCCCCGTCGCCCTAGGCGACCGCTCGCGGCCCCGGCCGCCGGAGCGGTTCCGGTTCGAGATCACCGCCATGTGGCGGATTTCGCCGCTTGCCTGCATGGGTTGCGTCGCCATCGGCCTGACCAACAGCGCGTTTCGCCTCATCGGCCCCCTGTTCGCCAAGGAATCGGGTCTGAATGTATCGGGCATCGCCTTTTTCATCACCGCCGGCATTGTCGGGGCGGCGGTTTCCAACATTCCCTTCGGCTGGTTTTCCGACCGCTACGGCCGCCGCATCAGCGTCATCATCGCCACCATCGGCGCCACGCTGGCGGGATTCTACCTGAGCCTGTTCGCCCGCGCGCCCATGGAGATCTACGCCGGCGTCTTCGCCTTCGGCGCCTTTGCGCTGCCGCTTTACTCGCTTTCCGCCGCCCACGCCAACGACCAGACCGACGACGATTCCTATGTCCTGGTCGCCGCCGGCCTGAGCTTCTTCTATTCGACAGGTGCCATTGTCGGTCCGCTCGTGGCCGCCATCGTTATTGAAACATTTGGTCCGGCCGCCTTCTTTACCTATACCAGTATCGTGCACAGCCTGCTGCTGGTGATCACGCTCTATCGCATGTATGCACGGCGGGCACCCGCCACCGGCCGCACCCGGTTTGTGTCGCTTTTGCGCACATCGCCGGTTTTCTTCAGGCTGGCCCGGAAATCCGTGCGCAATCCCGCACCCTCACGGCGACAGGGCGGGGACGAATCGGTATAGGTCATTCATGAACGACACACGTTCCGACATCCGCGTAATCACCGAGACCGATGAACTCGCGCGATTTTGTGCAAGCTGCACCGACACGCCGTTTGTTACCGTCGACACCGAATTCATGCGGGAAAACACGTTCTGGGCCCAGCTCTGCCTGATCCAGATCGCCGCCAGCGATCGCGCCGCCATCGTCGATCCCCTGGCCGACACCATCGATCTCGGTCCGTTCTACGAGTTGATGGCCGACAAGGCGGTGACCAAGGTTTTCCACGCCGCGCGCCAGGATATCGAAATATTCGTCAAACAGTCCGGCGCCGTGCCCACGCCCCTGTTCGACACCCAGGTGGCGGCCATGGTCTGCGGTTTCGGCGACCAGATTAGCTACGATCAACTGGTCGGCCGCATCACCGGAGAGCGCATCGACAAGTCGTCGCGCTTCACTGACTGGTCGCGCCGGCCCCTGACGCCGCGCCAACTCCGCTACGCACTGTGCGACGTGACCTATCTGCGCGACGTCTATGATCATCTCGACCAGACCCTGCGCGAGCAGGAGCGCCTGCACTGGGTGGCCGAGGAGATGGCGTTGCTGGCTGATGCCGACACCTACCGCACCCATCCCGAGGACGCCTGGCAACGGCTGAAGATGCGGGTGCGCAAACCGCGCCAGCTGGCGGTGATGCAGGAACTTGCCGCGTGGCGGGAGCGCGAGGCGCACAATCGCGATATTCCGCGCAATCGCGTCATCAAGGACGATGCCATCTACGAGATCGCCCTGCAGCAGCCGCGCGACAGGGAGGCCCTGGGCCGCCTGCGCGCCCTGCCCCGCGGATTTGAGCGCTCCGCCATGGCCGCCGGCATCGTGGAGGCTGTCGAAAGCGCCCTCGCCCTGCCCGATGACGACCTGCCCAAACTGCCGCGCCCCAGGCAGGCGCCGGAAAACGCCGGCGCCGTCACCGAACTCCTGAAGGTGCTCTTGAAGATGGTCGCCGAAGACCACGGCGTGGCCAGCCGCATTATCGCCACCGTCGACGACCTGGAGAAGATCGCCGCCGACGACGAGGCCGATGTCGCCGCCTTGCGCGGCTGGCGGCGCGAACTGTTCGGCAACAAGGCGCTGGCCGTCAAAAGCGGCCGGCTGGGACTTGCCATGGCCGCCGGCGGCGTCACCACCGTGGCGCTGGATGCCTTCGCCCAGGCGGCTGAATAGGCCGGCCCGCCCTAGCCCCCGATCCGGATCATCGGCGAATAGCCGCCCAGCGCGGCCAGCTGTCCGAACCGCGCCTCCAGACGGCCGCCCGCCAGCGACCCCAGTTCGTTGGGGAACAGCAGTTGCAGCATCTTTGCCTGCCGCCGGATCGCCGTTTTCGGCAGAACACCGGGCATGGATGCCGAAATCAGATAGGCGACGCGCAATATGGCGGCCAGCGCCCGCGCCCGCTCCCGGTAGCGCGGCGTCGCAAGCTCCCGCAGCCCCGATCCCAGATCACTGTCGGACAGCCCCGAATGCCGGTAGTAGGCGGCGAGCGCCAGAAAGGCCCGGCCGGGATGGTCGGTGCCGACGAAATCGGCGTTGGCGATAATGTTGAGGCTCTGTTCGCCGCGATAGTCGGGATGGGCCCGCCAGCCGATATCGGAGAGATGGCAGGCGGCGGCCCGCAGCCGCGCCTCCTCCCGGGTTTCCTCGATTCCCAGCGCCGCCATCGCCTGTTCCGTCCAGTCGATCAGCTCCAGCGCATGGGCCGGCGAGCGGGCCCGCAAAATGGCAAGCTCCGCGGCCGCGCTCAAAAGCGGATCCTTGCGTTTCTCCGCCTCCGGGAGCTTTTCGTACAGAAGTCCCTCGCGCAAACCCAGCGCCGACACCACGACCGCATCCGGCTTGCCGATCCGCAGGATCTCCGAAAGCACCAATGCGCCGTAGGGCAAAAGCGGCCGGCGTTGGCGCGAGACGGTCTCGATCGACGGCACGGCCATATCCGGCCCCTTGATCAGCTCCTTGAGAAAGTCCCGGATTTCGGGCCCGTCCAGCCGATAGGCATGCATGACATTGAGCGGATAGCCGCTCTGGGCCCGGTGCAGCTTGGCGATCGACCGCCAGGTGCCGCCGACCGCATAGAAAGTGCGCCGCCGCAGCGCCGGCAAGGTCTGCGCGTTTTCCAGGCTGTCGCGCACCAGCGCCCGCGCCGCCTTGAGCGAACCTTCCGCCTGCGCCTGAAGGGCAAGGCCGCCGAGCCGGAAGCTCTCGCATGTGCCGACCGCGCCGCCGGCGATGTCGGTGAGTTCCAGGCTGCCGCCGCCCATATCACCGGCCACGCCGTCGGCGTTCCAGATGCTTGCGATGGCGCCGAGCGCCGAATAGCGCGCCTCGTCGACACCGCTCAGAACCCGCACTCCGGCGTCGAAGATACGGCCGACCGTCTGCAGGAATTCCGCGCCGTTTTCCGCGTCCCGCACCGCCGCCGTCGCCACGACCGCGGTATCGGCGACCTGCATTTGCCGGCAAAGCATCGCGTAGCGGCGCAGCGCCTGCACGGCGAGATCGACGGATTCGGCGGCGAGCCGGCCCGTCTCGGCAACACCCGTGCCAAGGCCGGCGAGCGTTTTTTCATTGAAGAAGGGCGTTGGCGTGCGGGCCAGCCGCTCATAGACCACCAGCCGGACCGAATTGGAACCGATATCGACCACGGCAACCGGGCCGGTTCCCGCGATTACGCCCTGGCGGGCGATTTCCTCACGCACGCTCGCGATCCGAAATGGCCTTTGGCGGCGATGATTTCAGCGACTTGCCGCGTCCCGACAGGCTGGGATTGGTCATGAAATAGTGATGGGCGTTGAACGGATCCTCGTTTCGTGCCGGCTTGATCCGGCGCGCCGTGCCGTCGGGCGCGACCGCCCAGCTTTGCTGGTTGTCCTTCATGTTGGCGACCATGATCTGGTCGAGCACCTGCATGTGCACGGTCGGATTTTCGATCGGCACCATCGCCTCCACCCGCCGGTCCAGATTGCGCGGCATCAGGTCGGCGGAGCCGATATAAACCAGCGCATCGGCGGACGGCAGGCCATGGCCGTTGCCGAAGCACAGGATCCGGCTGTGTTCCAGGAAACGGCCGACGATGGACTTGACGCGGATATTGTCGGACAGACCCTCCACGCCCGGCCGCAGACAGCAGATGCCCCGGATCACAAGATCGATCTGAACGCCGGCCCGGCTGGCATCATAAAGTGCATCGATGATGTCGCCATCGACCAGCGAGTTGAGCTTCATCCAGATCTGCCCGTTTCGCCCCGCTTTTGCATGCGCGGCTTCGGCGCAGATATGCTCCAGAATCCGCGGCTTCAGGGTGACCGGCGATACCGCGATTCGGCGCACCTCCTCCGGTGGCGCATACCCGGTGATATAGTTGAAGATCCGCGCCACGTCGGAGGCGATGACCGGATCGTCGGTGAAGTAGCTGAGATCGGTGTAGATCCTGGCGGTCACCGGGTGATAGTTGCCGGTGCCGATGTGGATATAGGTGGCCAAGCCGTGAACTTCCCGGCGGATCACCTGCGACAGTTTGGCGTGGGTCTTCAGTTCCATGAACCCGTAGACCACCTGCACGCCGGCGCGCTCCAGGTCGCGAGCCCAGCGGATATTCGCCTCCTCGTCGAACCGCGCCTTCAACTCCACCAGCGCCGTCACCGACTTGCCCGCCTCCGCGGCCTCCGCCAGCGCTTCCACGATCGGCGATTCGCGCGAGGTCCGGTAAAGCGTCTGCTTTATCGATATGACGTCGGGATCCGACGCGGCCTGCTGGAGGAACTGAACCACGACATCGAAGGATTCGTAAGGGTGGTGGATCACCAGGTCCTTTTCCCGGATCGCCGAAAAACAATCGCCGCCATGATCGCGGATACGCTCCGGATAGCGCGGCGTATAGGGCGGGAATTTCAGCTCCGGCCGGTCGACATCGACAAGCTGGCCAAGGTCTTTCAGCCCCAGCATTCCGTGAATGATGTGAACATCGACATCGCTGACATCGAGCGCATCCTGCACGATCTCGCGCAGCGCCTCCGGCATGTGCTTGTCGATCTCCAGCCGGATCACGCTGCCGCGCCGGCGCCGTTTCAGCGCCCGTTCAAACAGCCGCACCAGGTCTTCCGCCTCCTCGTCGATTTCCATTTCCGAATCGCGGATCACCCGAAACGCGCCCCGGCCCGCCACCTTGTATCCGGGAAACAGGCGCGGCACGAACAGGCCGATCACGTCCTCCAGGGCGAGCACGCGGATGGTGCCGTTTTTCTCCGGATCCGGCAGCCGCACAAAACGGCCGAGCGAAACCGGGATGCGGATCAGCGCCGTCATCGTCCGCTTGCCCTTGCCGCGCAGGCTGAGCGCCAGCGAAAAGCCGAGATTGGGAATGAAGGGAAACGGATGCGCCGGATCGATGGCCAGCGGCGTCAGGATCGGAAAGATCTCGTCGAGAAAGTAGCTGTCCAGCCACGTCTCGTCGGCCGCCTCGAGCTGGGTCACCCGGAGCAGATGGATGCCGCGGCTGCGCAGCGACCGCCGCAGCGACTTGAGCTGCGCCTGCTGGCCCTCCACGAGGTCGTTGACCTTCTCCTCGATCTTGTCGAGCTGTTCGCTCGGCGTCAGCCCGTCGAGCGAGCGGATATCGATCCGCTCCCGCTCCTGGCCCTTCAGCCCGGCGACCCGGACCATGAAGAACTCATCCAGATTGCTGGCCGAAATCGACAGAAACCGCAGCCGCTCGAGCAGCGGATGCTCGGTATTGGCCGATTCCTCCAACACCCGCAGATTGAATTCCAGCCACGAGATTTCCCGGTTGATATAGCGGTCGGCGCTGTTGCGAACCGAATTCCGCGGCGCGCGGCGACCCGGCGGGGCCTTCTGCACCGCCTGCGTTTGTCCGATGTCGATCTGCTTGTTCATGACGCTCCGCGCGTTTGCCCGGCCGTACATCCGCCTGTCGCGGCTTTTTGCCGTCTGAAAATCAGGAGGTCGTGCCGGTCGCCTGATCCCTTTCACGCGATCCTAGCACACGAGCAGCCAGCGAACGATTAACAGGACGCGCCTCTGACAGCGCCAGCCGATCGATCCGGTCCACGAACGCCACCGCATCGCCGAGCGACCGGTTCATCCGGGTGATCGCATAGTCGATCGTCGGCCGGCTGACGGCGATCTGACGGTCGGCGAACAATTTGACCAGCACCTGGCGCAGCAGATCGTCGTCAGGCAACGGGATCGTCACCGGCGCCGCCAGTCGCAGCCGCGAGGCCAGGTCCTTCAGCCCGACCGCCCACGCCGCAACCGGCGCCCGCGCGGCAAGCAGCAGGTGGTCGCCGGCCTCCGCCACCACGTTGATGAGGTGAAAGAGCGCCGCCTCCGGAAGTGCCTCCGGGCACAGCCCGTCAATGGCGACATTGCGGTCGCCGGGCCGGCGCCGCGCGATCGCCGCCGCCAGCCCCTCCGCCAGCGCCGCCGGACCGACAATCGGCGCATCGGCCCGGCGCGCCCACATATGCACAAGATGCGTCTTGCCGGATCCGGCCGGACCGGACAGCACCGTCACCGGTCCCGGCCAGTCCGGCCAGGCGCCGATGAACGTCGCCGCGTCCCGGTTTGCCGCTGTGATGATATAGCTGTCGGCCCCGAATTCCGGGGTGTGCGGCAAACCAAGCGGGATCTGAACGCCGCGCGCACCCGGTCCCCTCACCGCCTGTCCTTTCCTACTCGCCGCCCGGCGTTTCGGCGGATGCCGGCGATTTTGCCGGCCGCCCCCCCTGTCCGGAATAAAGGCGGCTGTCCAGATACCGCTTCAGCCCGAATCGCACCAGCACCCCGATCGCCGCCGTCGCCGGAACGGCGATCAGCAGCCCGACAAAGCCGAACAGCAGCCCGAAGGCGAACAATGCGAACATCAGCCACACCGGATGAACCCCGATGCTGGAGCCGAGCAGCTTCGGTTGCAGGAAATTGCCCTCGATGAACTGTCCGACCCCGAACACCCCGGCGATGGCCACCACCCAGATCCAGTCCGGCCAGAACTGCACGACCCCCACCCCGATGGCGATCACCAGGCCGATGATCGAGCCGACATAGGGCATGAAGCTGATCAATCCGGCGGTCATCCCGATCAGCAGACCGAAATTCAGACCGATCACGGTCAGGCCGATGGCATAGAACGTGCCCAGAAACAGGCAAACAGTGCCCTGGCCGCGAATAAAGCGGGCGAGCACTGAATCGATGTCGCGGGCGATGGAGCGGATCGTCGCCTGATGATCGCGCGGCAGCCAGTCGTCGGCCGCCGCCACCATCCGGTCCCAGTCGTTGAGCAGGTAGAAGGCGACAACCGGCGTCACCAGGAACAGGCTGACGATATTGAGCACCGCCTGGCCGCCGGCCCACAGCGATTTCAAAAGCGTGCCGACCAGCCCGGCGCCCTGCTTGACCAGGTTCTCCACCGAGGCCTGGGCATCTTCCGTCCCCAGCAACTGCCCCAGCCGGGTATCGAAGAGCCCGCCGGCAAGCCCCTGCAACCGCGTCACATAGGAAGGCAGCCGTTCGGCGAATTCGGAGACCTGGGCGGCAAGGACCGGAATCACCACCACCAGCACCACCACGAACAGGATCAGCGCCATCAGCAGGATACTGACGGTCGCCCACAGGCGCGTCATGCCGATTCGCTCCAGCCGGTCGGCGACCGGATCGAGAAGATAGGCGAGCGCCATGCCCATGACGAACGGCAGCAGGATCGACCGGAACAGCCACAAAAATCCCAGGAAAACCGCCAGCGCGATCAACCAAAACGTCATCTGCCGTTGCAGCGTCACGATTCCGGCTCTCCGCTTTTGTTGTCCGGATCGAGGATATCCGGATTGACATCCGGACGCGCCGCGCGCGGCCCGTCGGCACCGGGATGCTCCGCCGGAATGGCCCCCGGTTCCGCCATATGCCGGAACCATTCGACCAGATAGGCGCCGGCCGAGATCACTGTCAAGACGCCGGTCACCACCACCACCGGCCACAGCCAGGGATCGATTCCGGTGATCCCCGCCCGCGCCCCCAGGGCCAGCCCGATCAGGACGATCTGCGCCGCCGTATTGGCCTTCGACACCCACAGCGGCCGCATGGCGACCGGATTGGACAGCATCCAGGACAGGATGACCGCCCCGATAATCAGGATGTCCCGGCTCACCGCCAGCACGATCAGCCAGGCCGGAAGTACACCCTTGAAGCCCAACGACACGAACACCGAGACCAGCAGCGCCTTGTCGGCGATGGGATCGAGATAGGCGCCCAGATCGCTGGTCTGGTCAAAGCGTTTGGCGAGAAACCCGTCCACCGCATCGGAGATACCGGCAATCACGAACAGAATGCCGGCATGCAGATAGGCATCGCGGATAATCAGCCAGATGACAATCGGGACGACCAGCAGGCGCGCTATCGTGATGAAATTGGGTATCGTCAACGTGAGTGTCCGCCGGTTCTTCCAGCCGCCCTCCCGCACCATCCCCGGCATGCCTGGCTTCGTGCGGCCGCGCGGTTCACTGTGAGCACAGTCAAACGGCGCTTGCAATCGGTGCGTTCGGCCTCTACCCGCTATCCCACAGGCGTTCCACAGCGTACCGGGGCTGCCGCCGCGCCGCCGGCCCCGGCCAAATCGACCGAACACCGATGCGCACCGAACCATGAGCGACACATCCCAATCCCTGACCTACCGGATGAGCGGCGTCGATGTCGAGGCGGGAAACCGGCTTGTCGAACGCATTGCCCCGTTGGCCCGCGCCACTGCCCGTCCCGGCACGCTCGCCGGCCTTGGCGGCTTCGGCGCCTTGTTCGATCCTGCAGCCGCCGGCTATGACGATCCCGTGCTCGTCTCCGCCACCGATGGCGTCGGCACCAAGCTCAAACTGGCCATCGAGACCGGGCACCACGACACGGTCGGCATCGATCTGGTCGCCATGTGCGTCAACGATCTGGTCGTCCAGGGTGCCGAACCCTTGTTTTTCCTTGATTATTTCGCCGCCGGCACCCTCAGTGTCGATCACGCCGCCGATGTGATCGCCGGCATCGCCGAGGGCTGCCGGCAGGCCGGGGCCGCCCTGATCGGCGGCGAAACCGCCGAAATGCCGGGGCTCTACGCCGCCGGCGACTACGATCTGGCCGGCTTTGCCGTCGGCGCCGTGGCCCGCGATGCCCTTCTGCCCCGGCCAGATATCAGGGTCGGCGACGTCATTCTGGCGCTGGCCTCCAGCGGCCTGCATTCTAACGGGTTTTCCCTTGTCCGCTCGGTCCTGGCGCGCCGCGGCCTGGCCCTTGATGCACCGGCGCCGTTTGGCGGGCGGGCGCTCGCCGACACGCTTCTGGAACCGACCCGCATCTATGTGCGGGCCTGTCTGGCCGCCATGCGCGAGACCGGCGCCGTCAAGGCATTCGCCCACATCACCGGTGGCGGGCTGACCGAAAATCTGCCGCGGGTGCTGCCGGCCGGATGCGCCGCCGACATCGACCTGTGCCAACTGGCCCCGCCCCCGGTGCAGCAATGGCTGGCTTCGGCAGGTCCGGTGGCCGAGCAGGAGATGCTGCGGACATTCAATTGCGGCGCCGGCATGGTGGCAATCGCCGCCGCCGATGATTGCGAACGTGTCGCGGCCGTCCTTCGCGACAACGGCGAGAGCGTCACGGCCATCGGCGAGATCGGTGACCGGGACGGCGGCGCGGCGGTGCGCTATGCCGGCCGTCTCGATGTCGGTTGAATAGCGCGGCGCGGTCCATGGCCCGGATACCGACAGCGATCCTGATATCCGGCCGCGGCTCCAACATGGCCGCCCTTCTGGCGGCATCGGCCGACGCCGATTATCCGGCCGAAATCGTCCTTGTCCTGTCCAACAATCCCGACGCGGCGGGGCTGCGCGCGGCGCGCGAGGGCGGTATCGCCACGGCGATCGTCGACCATCGCGAATTTGCCGACCGGGCCGCATTCGAGGGCCGGCTCGACGCGGTCCTGCGCGAGGCCGGAACCGAGCTGATCTGCCTGGCCGGGTTCATGCGCATTCTGACCGCCCGCTTCGTCGACGCCTGGCCGGGCCGCATTCTCAACATCCACCCCTCGCTGCTGCCCGCCTTCAAGGGGCTGGATACCCACGCCCGCGCGCTGGCTGCCGGCGCCAGCGAACACGGCGCGACTGTCCACATGGTCAACGCCGCGCTCGATTCAGGCCCGATCGTGCTTCAGGAATCGCTTGCCATCGCCCCCGGCGACACGCCGCAAACCCTGTCCGCCCGGGTCCTCCAAATCGAACACCGGCTTTATCCCGCCGCCCTCGCCCGGGTCGCCGGCGCCATGCTGGGCGCAAGGGCGCGATCGGACTAGCCCGCGACCCGGCGGCCGGTCAGGCGCAGATTTCCAGCGCCGCGCCGTAGCGGGCCCGCAGCGACCGGTTCATCCGCCGTTCCGGATTGTAGCGGGCGATCTCTTCCGCGCTCATCTCCGTGATCAGCGTCTTGGCCGCGCACGAGCAGATGTCCACGACGCCGCCGGATTCCGCCCGTTTCGGCCACAGTTCATACACACATTTGTCGAGGATGCGGGTGCGCACCTGTTCCTTGGAAAGGCTTTGTGCGAAGACCGGCGCGGCCGTGAGATTTGCACCCAGAAATACAACGATAACAAAAAGATAGGGGACCTTGCTCATGACCTCGCCTCCACAACCGGCGACACGATATTGGCTTTCACGCGCCAGTCAACCGCCGCCGGCGCCCCGGGCGGCGATCACGCCGGCCACCGCGACCGCCAGCAGCCCCAGCGCGCCGGCCTGATGTGCCAGCGCCAGCGCCATCGGCACCTGCGCGACGAGGGTCACGACACCGAGCGCCATCTGGCCGGCGATCGCAACGGCCAGCCACACCAGCCATCGGCCGGCCCCGGTCCAGCCATGCCGCCGGGCCGCCAGGACCAGGATCGCGGCGGCAATGGCGATCGCGTAGGCGATCATCCGGTGAACGAACTGCACGGTGAGCGCGTTTTCAAACAGGTTTCGCCAGCCCGGTTTCATGACCGCCAGCCCGTCCGGCACCAACCGCCCGTCCATCAGCGGCCAGGTGTTGTAGGCCATGCCGGCATCGAGACCGGCGACCAGGCCGCCGAGAAAGATCTGTACGAAGATCAATCCCAGCACGAGGGCCGCGCCGGTCCGGACGCCGGGCGGCAAACCGGGCCGCGAACCGGCGCCACGGCGGAATGTCGCCCCTGCCCACAAAAGCGCCGCGAAGATGGCGCAGGCGAGCGTCAGATGGACCGCCAGCCGGTACTGGCTGACATCGACCCGGTTCACCAGTCCGCTCGCCACCATCCACCAGCCGACCGCCCCCTGCAGTCCGCCCAGGACAAACAGGCCCGCCATCAGCGGTATGTCCCGGCGGCGCAGGTGACCGGTCACCAGAAAGACCAGGAACGGCACGGCGAAGGCAAGGCCGATCAGCCGCCCGAGAAAACGGTGCCCCCACTCCCACCAGTAGATCGTCTTGAAGGCGGCGAGATCCATGCCGCGATTGACCAGCCGGTATTCCGGGATGGTCTTGTATTTGTCGAATTCCGCCGCCCATGCTGCTTCCGACAGCGGCGGAATTGCCCCGGTCACCGGCTTCCATTCGGTGATCGACAGGCCGGAATCGGTGAGCCGGGTCGCGCCGCCGATCAACACCATCAGCGCCACCAGCGCCGCCACCGCGAACAGCCAGATCCGCACCGGTGCCGGGTTTGGCGGCGCGCCTTCGCCGGCCGCCCTGTCGCCAGCCGCCCTGTCGTCTGCCGCCGGTGATCCCGCCATTTGCGATCCTGCCATCCGTCCCGTCGCGCCGACATAGGCCGCCGCGCCGGCCCAGGCAACCGGACAGCGCCGCCAGCCGGCAGCCAGGCCGCCGGAATACCGGCGACCAATCGGCGCACCGGCCCCGCCCGCCCGTCTTGCCTGCCCGTCTTGCCCGCCCGCCTTGCCAGCCCGCCTTGCCTGCCCGTCTTGCCCGCCCGCCTTGCCCGACAGCCCGTTGACCGCTAACCAGCGCCCATGCATCCGCGCCTTCGCAAATTGATCGGAACCGTCCTGCTCGTCACCTTCGTCTGTGTCTATGCGCTGGTGGTGATGACCGTTGCCGCGGCGAAGCTGCCCGGCACATCCGGTCTTGTTCAGTTGGCCTTTTATGCTGTCGCCGGCCTGATCTGGGTGCTGCCCGCCGGCCTGCTCGTCCGCTGGATGGTCCGGCCGCGCTGAAGCCGGCTCAGTTGCCCAGTACCGCGGAACGCATCCGCACCAGGTCGCGCATCCGCCACAGGCCGGCGGAAAGAAGCGGCCGGTAGTATTTCGTCTTCTGATACCGGCCGTTGATGGAGACCCGCGGCAGGCCGTGGCGGCTGCCGGCACGCCCGATCGTCCCGGGCACCGTGGTGAAAGAGGCCGCAAACCCGCACTGGCGGGCCAAATCGGCCTCCCGCCGGCCGGCCGCCGCGCGGTGGCCGTAGGGAAAGGCGGCAAACAGCGGCCGCGTTCCCGTTTCACGCTCGATCCGGTCGGCGCTGTCGGTCATTTCCTTCAGCGCCCGCGCCCGTGAAAGCCGCGCCAGGGCCGGATGTGTCATCGTATGGGCACCGATCGTGCACAGCGGATCGGCGGCGATCTCCCGCACTTCGTCCCAGGACATGATCGCCTCGACCGTGTGCGCCGGGATATCGTAGTGGCAGACATCTGCCAGGGCCTGAACGACCTCGCGTTGCCGGTCCTCGTCGACCTGCTGCGTCAGATACAGCGCCCACAGGCGGAACGCCTCCGCCTTTTCGGATGCGTTGCGCGTATGCAGCGCCGGCGGGCACCCGGGCTGATCCAGCGCGATTTCGTATTTGCGCGCAATCATGTGCTCCAGCGCTTCCCACCACAAGAATGCGGTGGAATCGCAAAAACCCGGCGTCACAAAGATCGTGAACGGCACGTTGCGGCGCCGGAAAATCGGCCAGGCATGGGTGAAATTATCGGCAAAACCGTCATCCAGGGTGATGGCGATCCGTCGCGACGAGCGCCCGGCGACGCCGACCCGCACCAGATCTTCCGTTGAAACGAACGTCCAGCCCTCCGCCTGGTGCTGGGCGATGAAAAGGTCCAGAAAAGCCGGCGTGACGGCAAGATGTCCGTTCGGATCGAACGCCTCGCCGGCATCCGGTCGAACATGGTGCAGGGTCACCGCGATCCCCGACGTCCCGCCCGGCGTCGGCAGAAAACGGTCGACCCGCGCTGCCGAAAGCGCCGAGAGGCCGGCCCTGATGAGCTGATTGCGCAAGGACATACTCTGCACGACTTCCGTGGCCCGGTGCGGTCGGGCCGATGTTCCTGGACTTGATGGCCGGTGCGGCAATGGCGGTGCCGGTCCGGCCTCTCTCATCAATAGTGCAAATCCGGCGCGCTTCAACTCGCATCTTTGTCCAGGGTGAAGATGGCGGCCCCATGCCGGCCCGGTGATGGCCCGGCGGGGCAATGCCGGGAAACCGGCCCGTCAGGACCGCTCAGGCCGCTTCAATATCCTTGGCGGCCCCTACCCGGTCCGGCCCGACGCCCGCCTTCTCCGAAACCCCGGTCTCCGCCCGCCCGGCCTTGGCTTCCGCCGTCGGCGTGCCGGGACGATAATCCGGCGAACGCCGCACAATCAGCGCATTGTAGGCGCCGCGACCGACAATATCGGCATAGGCGGCCCGGCGCAGGCTTTCCTCCGCGTCGGCCTTGCAGACAATCGCCACCAGATGCGGCCGCACATGGGTGTCCGGCCAGTCGGCCAGCCGGTCGCCGACCAGCAGCACCTTGTCGTAAGTGTGGGCAAGCGCCCCGATAACCAGCGTCAGCCGCTGCATCGGGGCACTGGCATCCATGGCGCCCCTGGGCAGATAATGGACATTGGCGTCCATGTCCTTGCGAATCGCGTCGCCAAAGGAAATCCGGCCCGAAAGCAGGTCGCCGAGCCCGGCGGCATCGGCCCCGCCCAGAAGCTCCGAAGGCGTGCTGCCAATATCGATCAGGATGCACCGCTGGCCCAGGGCGGCCAGCGCCTGCGCCGTGGCGACGGCGATCTGTCCCGGATTCTCGCCGCCGCGCACGCCGGTGAACAGCCCCACCCGCACCGTGTCGGTGGAATAGAGCGCCGCCAGCTCCAGCGTTCCCGTCGGCAGATCCGCCGACGTATCCGCCGCCTGCATCCGTGTCTGTGCCTCAAGCAGCTCTTCGTCGATCGTCGGCTCCCAGTCCGGATCCGGCTGGAAATAGGCGACCCCGGATCCCGGGGCCACCGCCACCGGCGCGGCGGGCGCCACCGCCTGGGGCGTGGCCGCATACCCCGCTGCCGCCCGCACCATCGGGCGTGCGGGATCATAGCCGCCGGCCGGCGGCACGGGCATGTTTTGCGGCGGCGGCGCCATCCCCGCCGCATCACGGGGCGCCAGGTCGTAATGCTGATGGCCGACGATCCGGAACGCCCGCCCGGACGTGAATTCGCTGATCAGGATGGCGGCGATCACCAGCAGCATGATGCCCAGCGCGGCGGCCGCCGACATCATCCCCTTGCGGGGAAAGGACGGCGCACGCGGCGGCACCGCGCGCGATATGATCCGCGCATCGGCCGGCAGGATATCCGTTTCACTGCGGGCCACGGCCTCGCGGTAGCGCACAAGGAAGGTTTCCAATAGCTCGCGTTGCGCATTAGCTTCCCGCTCCAACGCGCGCAATTCAATACTTTTTTCATTTGACGAAGAGACCACACCCTTGGCCTCCGCCAGACTGTCCTGCAATGATTTTTCGCGAGCTGCGGCAATGCGCGCCGCTGTGCTCAACGACCGCAGGATCTTGCGCGCTTCCTGGCGGATCTGCTGGCCGAGGTCGCCAAGCTGGGTTTTCAGCGCGATGACACGGGGATGGCTGGGCAGCAGCGTCGTGGAAAGCTCCGCGATCTGCGAGCGCAGCGCCACCTGGCGTTCCTGCAGGCGCTGGATGAGGCCGGAACCCAGCACTTCCTGAAAGGCCTCCAGCGAGCCGCCATCGTCGAGCAGCGACCGGATCAGCCGCGCCCTTGCCTCCGCCTCGGTCCGCGCCGCCCTGGCCCGTGCCAGCTCGCTGTTGAGATCGTTGAGTTGCTGGGTGCTCAAATCGGTGTTCTGCTGGTCGATCCCGAACAGGTCGGAGCCGGTCCGGAACGCGGCGACCGCCGCTTCCGCGTCGGCCACCCGGTCACGCAGGCGGGCGATCTCCACCTCCAGCCAGTTTGTCGCCGTCGCCGCCTGCTGGCGCTTGTAGGAGCGCTGGATTTCCACAAACGTCGTCGACACGGCATTGGCGACTTCCGCCGAAAGCGCCGGATCGGCCGATTCGAATTCCACCGCGATCACCCGCGAATCGCCCACCGGAAAGACCCGCAGCCGCTCCGCATAGGCATCCCGCGCCCGCTCTTTCAGCGTGCCCGGCGGCAATTCCCGCGGCAGGCCGACAAGGGCGGCGGCGCGGGCCAAAAGACCCGGCGAATCATCGACCCCGAACTTGTCGCCGTGTCGCACCAGGCGGAGATTTTCGATCACCCGGTCGGCGATATCGCGGGAACGCAGGACCTCGACCTGGCTTTCGATCGCCGACTGGTCATATTGGGGAACGACGGCATCGGCGCGCGCATCCCGCGGCCGGGTCAGCACTGATTCGCCCGATTCGATGAGAATTCGCGCATCGGCCGTGTATCGCGGTGTCATCATGCCGAGCAGGAAATAGGCGCCGACGAACGCCACGACGCCTGCGGCGGCGACCAGCCACCGCTTGCGCCAGAGGGCGCCGATGACCGCGCCCAAATCCAGTTCCGTTTCGCGGATATGCGACATTGTTCCCAGCCCAGGCCCGTTAACAAACCATTGCAGACTATGGTTAGGCGATTGTTAACGGCATCCTAGCGCACCGCCCGCGCCGGCGCCCGGTTAGCGTCGCATTAACCATAACGTGGCAACCATCGCATCGTTGGATAGGGATTTGTCGACATGGTGCGCCTCGCTTTGCTCATTGCGGTTGTCGCCGGACTGGCCGCTTGCGCCACCGCGCCGTCGTCAACCACCGCCACGACCACCGTCGAGCAGCCCTACATCCTCGATGCCGGCGACCAGTTGCGGGTCGTCATTTACGAGCAGCCGGAATTGACCAACATCTACCGGATCGAGCAGGGCGGCCATGTTTCCATGCCGCTGATCGGCGACATTCCGGCCCGCGGCCTGACCACACCGGAACTGGAGAGTGCCATAACGGCGCGGCTTCGCGCCACCTATCTGCGCAATCCCGACGTCGCCGTGGAAGTCGTCGTGCGCCGGCCGTTCTTCGTTCTCGGCGAGGTCAACAATGCCGGCCAGTATCCCCATGTGCCCGGCGTCACCGTCCGCTCCGCGGTCGCGGTCGCCGGCGGCTTTTCCCCGCGCGCCAACGAGCGCGTGTTCCGCCTGACCCGCATTGTCGACGGCCAGGTGACCGAAGCCCGGATCGGCCTGGACGAACCGGTGCAGCCGGGCGATACGATCCGTGTTTTCGAACGCCTGTTCTAGGCAGCCGCTGCGCCGGTAACGTTAAAATCCTCATAAAATTGCAACGATCGCCCCCGATCGGCCAATTTCACCTGGAATTGCCTGACCCAAGGGACGAGGTTCCGGACGATGGCTTTGGCCGACACCCGGCCGGCTTTGCCGCCGGCCACACGACCGCGCGCACCCGCAACAGGCGGCGATAGCAAAGACACGATCGACAACCGCGCGCCGCTGTCCATCGCCGCCATCACCACCGCCAGCGCACTCGGACCGCGCACCATCACCATTCACCGGATCGCCGTCTTCATCCGGCTGCTCGACCTTGCCGTCATCTTCGCCATCGGCTTTGCCTGTTACCGCGCCCTGGTCGCCGACGCCGCGACCGCGACGCCGCTTCTCTACGCGGTCCCGCTGGTCGCCATCCCCCTCCTGTTCCTCTATGCGCTCGGCAAGATCGGCGGCTACGATGTCCATGCCCTGCGCAAGGTGCCGCAGCGGCTGTCCCGCGCGGCGGTCATCTGGGTCGCTGTGTTCGGCTGTTTCACGCTGATCGCCTTTTTCCTGAAACTGGGCGGCGAATATTCCCGCCTGTGGGTCGCCACCTGGTTCATTGCCGGACTTGCCGGACTCGCCGCCGCCCGAATCCTGACCAGACGCCTCGCCATGCGGTGGTCGGCGACCGGCCACATGGACCGCCGCGCCGTGATTGTCGGCTCCGGCCCGGAAGCCGCCGACCTGATCGCCGCCCTCGACGACGATCCCCAGGCCGATATCCGCATCCATGGTTATTTCGACGACCGCGCCGGCAAACGCTCCCGGCAGACAATCGGCGACTTCCAGCATCTCGGCACTATCGATGACCTGATTTCCTTTGCCCGCAAGGCGGAGATCGACCTGGTGCTTGTCGCCATGCCGCTGAGTGCCGAAAACCGCCTTGCCGTGCTTTTGAACAAGCTCTGGGTGCTGCCGGTCGACATCCGCATATCCGCCCGCAAGACGCCGCTGCGGCTGCAGCCGCGTTCGTTCTCCCATATCGGCTCGGTGCCGTTTCTCGACGTCTTCGACCGGCCGATCACCGGTTGGGATTTCTTTGCCAAGCGTTTGTTCGACCTGGTCGTGGCCAGCCTGTGCATCCTGGCCCTCGGGCCCCTGATGCTGATCACAGCGCTCCTCATCCGGCTCGATTCGCCCGGCCCGGTGCTGTTTCGCCAGAAGCGCTACGGCTTCAACAACAATGTCATCAGCGTCCTGAAGTTCCGCTCCATGTATCATCACATGGCCGATCCCGGCGCCAAGGTCGTCGTCACCCGCAACGATCCCCGCGTCACCCGCATCGGCCGCTTCATCCGGCGCACGTCCATTGATGAACTTCCGCAGCTCTTCAATGTCCTGCGCGGCGACCTGTCGCTGGTCGGACCGCGTCCCCATGCCGTCAACGCCCACACCGGCGACCAGCTCTGGGAGCGGGTTGTCGACGGCTATTTCGCCCGCCACCGGGTGCGGCCCGGGGTGACCGGCTGGGCGCAGATCAACGGCTGGCGCGGTGAGGTCGACTGCGCCGAGAAGATCCGCCGGCGGGTCGACCACGACCTTCACTATATCGAGAACTGGTCGATCCTGTTCGACCTCTACATCCTGGCGCTGACCCCGTTCCGGCTTCTGACCTCGGAGGGCGCTTATTGAATCCGGCTTCGACCGTTTCCCGCCAATCCCTGCCCTGCCCGTCCGTTCGACGCCCGGCCGGCCTGCCGGCCACCGCCGCCGGACATGCGGCGGTCTGGCTGTGTGTATTTTCCGGCGGGTTCGTATTTTTCGAACCGGCCCCCTACGAACTTCTTCTGATGCCGGTAATCGGCCTGTGGCTGGTCGGCGGCCTGCCCATTCCGCGCGCCGTTGGACCGCTGATCGTGCTGATCCTGGCGTTTCTCGCCGGCGGCCTTTTGGCCATGACCCAGTCCGGCGTTCTGGACGTGGAGCCCAAATATATCGCCGTTACCGGCTTTCTGGCGGTCAGCGCCTGTTTTTTTGCCGCCTTTACCGCCGACCGGACCCCCCATCGCCTGGAACTCATCGCCAACGCCTGGATTGCCGGCGCCTGCGCCTCCACCCTTCTCGGACTTGCCGGATATTTCGGGCTGGCGCCGGAAGGCATGTTTACCCGCTATGGCCGCGCCGCCGGCGGCTTTCAGGATCCCAACGTCTATGCGCCGTTTCTGGTCTTCCCGCTTTTGGTGTTGATCCAGCGCATCGCCACCCGGCCGCCGCTCGCCGCCCTGTTGAACGCCCTGCCGGCGCTGCTCATCGCCTTCGGGCTCCTGCTGGCCTTTTCGCGCGGCGCCTGGGGCATGATGGCGGTTGCCTCGGTTCTGGTCCTGCTGGTCATGTTTCTGACCGCCGGCAGCGCCGCCGTCCGCGCCCGCTATCTTGCGATGGCCGGCATCGGCGCTGTGGTGCTGGCACTGCTCGTCGCCGCCGCCCTGTCGGTGGATGGCATCAGCTCACTGTTTGCGGAGCGGGCCCGCATTATCCAGGACTATGACGGCAGCCAGACCGGCCGTTTCGCCCGCCATGCCATCGGCTTCGATCTGATGCTCCGCAGGCCGCTGGGCATCGGTGCCATGGAATTCGGTATCCGCTTCAACGGCGACGAGCACAATATCTGGCTCAAGGCGCTGACCAGCTATGGCTGGCTCGGTTTCGCCGCCTTCGCCGCCCTGACCGCCTGGACCCTTGTTGCCGCATTCCCGGTCCTGTTTCGCACCAGTCCCTGGCAGCACCACGCCCAGGCCGCCTATGCGGTGTTCCTGGGCCACCTCGTCCTGGGCATGGTGATCGACATCGACCATTGGCGCCATGTCTATCTGCTTCTCGGCCTGATTTGGGGAATGATCGCCGCCGACCGTGCCGCCGCCCAGGCCCGTATGGCCGGCCGCATGACGGTCTTTCCGCCGCCACGTTCCCTCCCTCGGCCGGCCTTTCGCACCGCCGGCGACCCGGATCCGAAATCCGATATCCCACGGCCCGCCGGCCACAGCCGATCCCCCCGCGCCCGGCCCGGCGCTGCGCCACGGGAAATCCGTTTCGGCTGATTCCGGCCGCCGGCCCATCCCGACACCGCAAAGCCGCCAGTCCGGATTCCGGGTTCCGGACCGGCGCCCAGGCCCGATTTCATCTCGTCATTACCCGCTTTTGCCATTGCCGGCGCAAGGCCGCGCACCTATAGTCCGCGCCCGTCGGAGCGTAGCGCAGCCCGGTAGCGCACTTGCATGGGGCGCAAGAGGTCGTGGGTTCGAATCCCGCCGCTCCGACCATCTCCGACACCGTCCAGCCGGCCGGACCGCCGGCGCGCGCCATCAGCGGTTCGGCGCCTAGGAGCGCGTGTGATCGAGGATGCGCTTGGCCTCCAGAAGCTCCGACAGCACCGATTCAAGCTGCCGGCGGCTTTCCGCATTGAGCGGCTTTGCCCCGCCCACAGCCTGGCTCGCCGCGCCGGGCACATAGGCTGCCGGATCATCATGGCCCGCCTGCCCGTTTTCCTGGCCGGCCGCCCCGCCGGCGCCCGCGGTATCCGTGGCCGTGACCGTTTCCACCGAACCGGTCTGGCCGACCGAGGAAACGAACGTCACGCCCTTTTCCCGCAACAACCGCTGCACGCCCTTGATCGTAAAGCCCTCGCCGTAGAGAAGCAGGCGGATTCCACGCAGCAGGTCCACGTCGTCGGGCCGGTAATATCGCCGGCCGCCGCCCCGTTTCATTGGCTTGATTTGCGAAAACCGCGTTTCCCAGAACCGCAACACATGCTGCGGCAGGTCAAGTTCCTCGGCGACTTCACTGATCGTGCGGAACGCGTCGGGACCCTTCATCGCTTCACATGCCCCCTCTGTCTGCGCCGCCGCATGACCGGATCACATCAGTCCAGATCGTCGTCCCTGTCGGAGCCTGGGCTGTTGCCGGTCAGGGAATCATTGATTCGCGCCTTCATGATATTGCTTGGTTTGAAGACCGTCACCCGTCGCGGCGGAATTGGCACCTCGCGGCCGGTTTTCGGATTGCGGCCGATGCGTTGGCCCTTCTGGCGAACCACGAACGACCCGAACGAGGACAGTTTCACCGTTTCGCCGCGCACAACCGCGTCACCGATCTCCTGCAGAACCATTTCCACCATTGCCGCAGATTCCGTACGCGACAGGCCCAGCCGCTGATAGACGGCTTCCGCCAGATCGGCCCGCGTTACAGTTTTGCCCCCCATCAAATCATCCGCCCTGATCCGAATGCCTCACCGTATTCAATGTCGCATGGGCTACAGTATGCGTCGAGCTTTGGCCGGTCAACGTCTTAAGCCGGCCGCGATCGGCGAAAGAAACGGACAAATTGTGCCGGCGCCGGCGCAAATCACCAGCGCACTACCACCGCGCCCCAAGTAAAACCGCCGCCCATCGCCTCCAGCAAAATCAGGTCACCGGCCTTGATTCGGCCATCGCGCCGCGCCTGCGCCAGCGCCAGCGGCACCGACGCCGCCGACGTGTTGCCATGGCGGTCGACCGTACAGACCACCCTTTCCGGCGCGATCCCCAGCTTGCGCGCGCTGCCGTCGATGATCCGCCGGTTGGCCTGGTGCGGCACGAACCAGTCGATATCCGCCACCGTGACACCGGCCGCCGACAGCGCCTCTTCCACGACATCGGTAATCATGCCGACGGCGTGGCGGAACACCTCCCGCCCCTCCATCCGCAGATGGCCCACCGTGCCGGTCGACGAGGGACCGCCGTCCACATAGAGCTTGTCCTGATGGCGGCCGTCGGACCGCAGGCGGCTCGCCAGCACGCCGCGCCCGGCGGCCCCTTCCGGTTGCTCGTCGGCCCGCAGAACCACCGCGCCGGCGCCATCGCCGAAGAGCACGCACGTGGTCCGGTCGCTCCAGTCGAGGATGCGCGAAAATGTTTCGGCGCCGATCACCAGCACCGTGCGGGCCTGCCCGGCCTTGACCATGGCATCGGCATTGGCCATCGCGAACACGAAGCCCGAGCACACCGCCTGCAGGTCATAGGCGGCGCCGTGATGAATGCCGAGATTGTTCTGGACCGCCACCGCGGTTGCCGGAAAGGTCTGGTCCGGCGTCGAGGTTGCCAGCACGATCAGATCGATCTCCGCCGCCGCGACATCCGCATCGGCCAGCGCGGCGCGGGCCGCGTGGGTCGCCAGGTCCGACGTCAGCTCCCCTTCCGCCGCGATCCGCCGCTCGCGGATGCCGGTGCGCTGAACGATCCACTCATCGGAAGTGTCCACCAGCCCGGCCATGTCCGCATTGGTCATGACCCGCTCCGGCAGATAGTCGCCGCAACCCACAATGACCGATCGCATCATTGCGCTCCGTCCCGGTTTTCGGCGACCGGTGCGATTTCATAATCGATGTCGGAGGCGATCTCGCTCAACAGATCGCTCACGACCAGGCTCCGGGCCAATTCCACGGCACTGGCAAATCCTTCCGCGTCCGTTCCCCCATGGCTTTTGATCACCATCCCGTTCAGGCCGAGGAACAGGCCGCCATTGACCTTTCCCGGATCCATTTTTTCCGCCAGACGCCGGAACGCTTCGCGCGCCAGCACGTATCCCAGTCGCGAAAACAGCGTCCGGCCCATGGCGTTGCGCAGATAGACCGCGATCTGACGCGCCGTGCCTTCCGCTGTCTTCAGCGCAATGTTGCCGGAAAATCCTTCCGTGACAACAACATCGACAGTGCCCTTCCCAAGATCGTCGCCTTCCACGAAGCCGCGATAGTGGAAATTGGGATGATCGAGCGCCCGCAGCTTGGCGCCGGCCTCGCGCACTTCCTCCACGCCCTTGATCTCTTCGACGCCGATATTGAGGAGCCCGACAGTCGGCCGATCGGCATCGAACACGGCCCGGGCCATCGCCGCGCCCATGACGGCAAACTCCACCAGCATGTCGGCATCCGAACCGATTGTTGCCCCGACATCCAGGACAATGCTCTCCCCGCGCTGGGTCGGCCAGATCGCCGCAATCGCCGGGCGCGAGATGCCCGGCTGCATTTTCAGGCAGAATTTCGACATCGCCATCAGAGCCCCGGTGTTGCCCGCGCTGACCGCCGCCGCCGCCTCGCCGTCCCGCACCGCCTGGACCGAGCGCCACATGCTCGACTTCCAGCGCCCCTTGCGCAGCGCCTGGCTCGGCTTGTCGTCCATCTGCACCGCCACCTCGCAGTCGACCACATGCGATGCCGCGGCAAGGTCGGGATATTTGGCCAGCGCCGGCTCCACGTCCGGCGCCTTGCCATAGATCAGGAACCGCAAATCCGGCCGCCGCGTCAGCGCAATCGCCGCCCCCGGCACAACGACCGCGGGTCCGGCATCGCCGCCCATCGCGTCAAGGGATATGGTGACAGTATCGGTCATCGACGTCCGTGCTGGCGCTGATTGCGCCCGGAACATACCGTCCCGGCACCGGCTGGCAAGAAGCCCCGACGAAAAACATGTGGGGGAATCCGCCGCTCAAGCGCGTTCATCATCGCCGCCGCGCGTCCTGTCCGGCGCCCCCGTCGATTCCCCGCCGGAGCTCCCGCCGCCGGGGCCCGCGCCGGCTTCACCCGGCCGCTCCCGCCGCGCCGCCTGCCCCACATCCAGATCACGCAGCACGGCAAAGGGCGAACGGTCGCCCGCTCCGCCCGTACCGACCGCCTCGTCCTCGATCCGGTCGCCGGCCCCGGCGCCCGGCGCCCGCGGATAGGGATCCAGCCCGATGGCCAGGAATTCCATCGTGACCGCGGCAAGATCGATGCGGTCCCCGTCCAGAACCTCTTCATCCTCATCATCGGGCGAGAAGTTCGCCACACCGCCGCTATCACGCGGCATCGCCGCCCCGCCTTGCCGATCGTCCGCCGCGCCGACAAAGCGGATATCGACCTGTTCCCCGATCCGGCCGGCAACCGGCGCCCCGGTGACAACACAGGCCTGCACCACATCGGCGGCGACATGACCGGTGAGCCGATAGGCCCCCGTGCCCGCCGGCCGCAGCGTGAAATCCGCCTCCAGCGCCGGCATGGCCTCCACCCCCAGCGCACCGGCGATCCGCGCCCGTTCCGCCGCATCGGGCCGCACCCTGAAACCCGAGCCATCCCGGCGAATGTCGCGCAGCCGGACCGCCGGCGCGAATCGATCCGATTCCGCCATATCGGCCCTATTCCCCATCGCCGGCCGCCTCCGCCACCTGAGCCCGGCCGCCGGCAACCGCCGTCTGGCCGCCGGGTGCGCTCGCCGGATCGGGAAAGACGAAAGCGCCGGCCCGCACATCCTCCGCCGACAGATCCGCCAGCCGGTCGACAAGGCCGATCACATAGCGGCCCAGGCCGGCGCTTTCACATTCGCCGGCCGCCTCGCCCGGTGCGCCGTTTCCGGTACCGCCGCCGGCCCCTGCCGCGGCCGCGCCGGGCACATGGGCGGCGATCGCGCCGGCAAGAGCGCCGGCCCGCGCTTCCGCCCGCGGCCCGCCCCCACCAGCCGCGGTTGCGCCCAGCACCAGGTCGTAGTGGGCGATCCGGGCGCCAAACAATCCGTAGAGCGTCTTGATTTTCTTGCCGACCCGCACGTCGGAAATGCCGATTTCGCGATAGTTGCGATCCATATCGGTCACGAAAGCCTCCATCAACAGCCGGGCGAATTCGGCATCGGGACCGGCGCCCCGGACCAGCCTGTTGACGACCGCAAACAGGTGCAGCACCAGGATTTCGAACCGACCGTTGATCGTGTCGGCCACGCCGAATTCACGAAAAAACGCCGGATTGCGGGCCTGCGCGGCAATTTGCCGGTAAACCGTGTCGGCACGGTCGCGGTTCCGCCTTTTTTCGCGTGAAAACAGGATCATGACCGCTCCGTCGCCTGACCGGGCCGGCACCCCGGCGCGGGTTGCATATCGACCGGGCGCGAGCGTTGCAAATGCCGGCCGCTCCGTCTAGAGCGCGTGGAACCGGCGGCGCCGGCCGGCGGCGGGAAACGCCGGCGGCGACAACAGGAATTGAAGACGGGCCGTGTTCGTGACAAACCCGCGGCCTGACGATTGCAATCGGAATCACGACCCATGACAACCAACCGTTCCCGTCCACTTCGCGCCCTGGCGGCCCTCGCCCTGGCCATATCCCTTTCCGGATGCATCAGCCAGACCCTTTCGCGCGGCTATGTGGTCTCCGATCTGGCTCTGGAACAGGTTCCCGTCGGTGCCAGCCGCGAGCAGGTGCTGATCGCGCTCGGCACGCCGTCGACGACCGCCGAACTCGGCGGCGAAGTGTTCTACTACATCTCCCAGACCCACGCCCGTCCGGTCCGGTTCGTCAATCCGCGCATCGTCGACCAGCGCGTCCTGGCGGTCTATTTCAACGAGGACGAGGAAGTCACGCAGATCGCCAACTACGGGCTCCAGGACGGCAAGGTGTTCGACTTCGTCTCCCGCACCACGCCGACCGGTGGCCGCGACCTGTCGTTTGTGGCCCAGGTGCTCGGTGCGGCGGGCAATCTCGGAGGGTTCGGCACCGGCGACACCTAGTTGCCCCCGCCATCGGACAGTTGCCCCCGTCCCCGGACAAAAACGGCCGCCGCCCGGGAGGCGGCGGCCGTTTGGTTTCGTCAACGGCGCTAGTGCGCCAGAACCGCCAGAAGAAGCAGCGCGACGATATTGGTGATCTTGATCATCGGATTGACCGCCGGGCCGGCCGTATCCTTGTAGGGATCGCCGACCGTATCGCCCGTCACCGCCGCCTTGTGGGCTTCCGAGCCTTTGCCGCCATGGTTGCCGTCCTCGATATACTTCTTGGCGTTGTCCCATGCGCCGCCGCCCGCCGTCATGGAAATGGCGACGAACAGGCCGGTGACGATGACCCCGAGCAGCATGGCGCCGAGCGCGGCGAAGGCGTTGGCCTTCCCGGCGATCGCATAGACCGCGTAGAAGCAGACGATCGGCGACAGGACCGGCAGCAGCGACGGCACGATCATTTCCTTGATCGCCGCCCGCGTCAGCATGTCCACAGCCCGGGCATAGTCGGGTTTTGATGTGCCCTTCATGATGTCCGGATCGGCCTTGAACTGGCGCCGCACCTCTTCGACCACCGCGCCGCCGGCGCGGCCGACGGCCGTCATGCCCAGGCCGCCAAACAGGTAGGGCAGCAGACCACCGAACAGCAGCCCGACCACCACGAAAGGATTGGACAGCGAGAAATCGACCGAAACGCCCTCAAAGAAGGTGCCCGGCTCCGCCTTGGCGGCGAAGAATTTCAGGTCTTCGGTGTAGGCGGCAAACAGCACCAGCGCACCAAGGCCCGCCGACCCGATGGCATAACCCTTGGTCACCGCCTTGGTGGTGTTGCCGACTGCATCCAGCGCATCGGTCGTATCGCGGACTTCCGGCGGCAGTTCCGCCATCTCCGCAATGCCGCCGGCATTGTCGGTCACCGGGCCGAAGGCGTCCAGCGCCACGACGACGCCGGCCAGCGCCAGCATGGTCGTCACCGCGATGGCGATGCCGAACA
The DNA here is from genome assembly GCA_965216515.1 of Afifellaceae bacterium. Classification (GTDB taxonomy): domain Bacteria; phylum Pseudomonadota; class Alphaproteobacteria; order Rhizobiales; family Afifellaceae; genus CAXMRP01. The sequence continues at coordinate 890,901 of OZ244173.1, forward strand.
GGCCGGCCAGCGAATAGGTGGCAATGATGCCGCCGATGATGACCAGCGCCGGCAGCGCCGTCGATTCCAGCGACACCGCCAGGCCCTGGATGACATTGGTGCCGTGACCGGTCAGCGAGGCTTCGGCCACCGAACGCACCGGGCGATAGTTGGTGCCGGTGTAATATTCGGTGATCCAGATGATCAGGCCGGTGACCGCCAGTCCGACAATACCGCACAGGAACAGGTCCATGCCGCTGAACGTCGTCGATCCGGCCGTGAACGATGAACCGCCGCCGAGCCAGCCCCAGACGATGGCCGCCAGCGCCACCGCCGACAGGACCGCCGTGGCGATGAAGCCCCGGTAGAGCGCGCCCATGATCGAGTTGTTGGCCCCGAGCTTGACAAAGAACGTGCCGACGATCGACGTCACCACACAGCTCGCCCCGATCAGCAGCGGCAGCAGCATCAGCGTCTCCGCCTGCGCGCCGGTGAAGAAGATGGAAGCGAGCACCATCGTCGCCACGATCGTCACCGCATAGGTTTCAAACAGGTCGGCCGCCATGCCGGCGCAGTCGCCGACATTGTCGCCGACATTGTCGGCAATCGTCGCCGGATTGCGCGGATCGTCCTCCGGAATCCCGGCTTCCACCTTGCCGACCAGATCGCCGCCGACATCGGCGCCCTTGGTGAAGATGCCGCCGCCCAGACGGGCGAAGATGGAGATCAGCGAGGCGCCGAAGCCGAGCGCCACCAGCGAATCGATGACCTCCCGGCTCACCGGATCATGGCCGAGGATGTCGGTCAGCACGAAGTAGTAGACCGCCACCCCGAGCAGGGCCAGGCCGGCCACCAGAAGGCCGGTGATGGCGCCGGACTTGAAGGCGATTTCCAGCCCCGCCGCCAGGGATTGCGACGCCGCCTGGGCGGTGCGCACATTGGCCCGCACCGACACCAGCATGCCGATAAATCCGGCCGCGCCAGACAGGATCGCGCCGACGGCAAAACCGATGGCCGCGAGACCCGACAACAGGAACCATGCGGCGATGAAGACGACCACACCGACGATGGCGATCGTCGTATATTGTCGCGTCAGATAGGCCTGAGCGCCCTCGCGGATGGCGCCGGCGATTTCCTGCATGCGCGGATTGCCGGCATCCGCCGCCATGACGGATTGGGTTGCCCAGACGGCATAGACAATCGCTAGGATGCCGCAGGCGATGACGAAGTAAAGCATGAATGAACCTCCAGACCGGTTATCGGCCAGCCGCAACGCGGAAAATTCGGTACGGCTTTGTGAGATGACGCCGCGCGGGAGCGCGAATGTGGCAGAGTGATGCGGCGCGGTATTGACGATAGCGGCCCCCACGTCAACCCTGCTTTGGTTGGTGGCAAATTCAACCGGTTTTCCGGATTTGCCACGTCAGCCCGGCCAGCGAGAGCACCGAGATCGGCAAGACGAGGCTGACGACGAGGCTCCAGCCGCCAAGGCTCAAAAGCTGGCCGGCCAGGAACGAGGACAGGGCGACCACACCGAAGACGAGGAAGTCGTTCATGCCCTGCACCCGCTCCTTTTCCTCCGGCCGGTAGGTTTTGGTCACCAGCGTCGTGCCGCCAACAAAGCCGAAATTCCAGCCAATGCCGAGCAGGATCAGCATCACCCAGAAATGCATCGCCTCGCTTCCGGAAAGCCCCACCAGGGCACATCCGATCAGGATCACCAGGCCGGCCGCGACGATTCGGCCCGCGCCAAAGCGCGCGATCAGCGATCCGGTGACGAAACTCGGCCCGAACATCGCCATGACGTGCCACTGGATGGCGAGCGTCGCGACATCCTGGTGATGGCCGGCATGAACGATGGCCAGCGGCGCCGCCGTCATGACCAGGCTCATCAGCGCATAGGCGCTCATTGAGCACCCGACCGCGACGAGAAAGGCCGGCTGGCGAACAATTTCGCCGATCGGCCGACCCCGGTCCGCACCGGCTTGGCGGACCGGGCGCGGAATGTCGATCGTGGCGACGATCATCGCCCCGACCCCGATCAGTGCGGCAGCGGCCAGGAACGCGCCGGCATGCGGGACGCTTTCCAGCAAATCGGAGGTGTGGATGATCGCCTGCGGCCCGATGACCGCCGCCGCGATCCCGCCCGCCATGACGTAGGAGATCGCCTTGGGCCGAAAGGCCTCGCTGGCCATGTCGGCGGCTGCGAACCGGAACTGCTGGATGAAGGCGTTGGTGGTCCCGACCATTATCGAGCCGAGGCACAAAAGCCAGAAGGCGTGTATGCCCATCGCACCGGCCTGGACCAGGGCGCCGATGGTCCCGAACAACAGCCCGGCCACGAAACCGGCGCGGCGCCCGACCCGGCGCATCAGATAGGCGGCCGGCAGCGTGCCGAGCGCGGTTCCGGCGATATAGGCGGTCGCCGGCAGCGTCGCCAGCGACTTGTCGGCCCCCAGCAGCATGTGGCCGGCGAGCGTCGACACGGCGATATTGATTGGCCCACCGGCCCCGCCAAAGGCTGTCGCCAGCGCCAGAATCAGCACGCTGCGCCGCGCCGCCCGGTCGTCGGCTCCCGTCATCGCGACCAGGATGCTGCGATCCGGTTCATGGCATCGTCCCCGATTGGTTTCCGGATCGAAACAGCGATCGATTCCCCTCCGGCTGAAACCCCGGTCGTTTGTCCGTTCAGTTGGCCGGCCGATTATCGGTTCCGGTACCGGAATGGTCGTGGGCACGATTCCGCAGTTCGAGCCGGCGGCCGTGAAGCGTCACCGTCGTCGGCTCCGGTTCGTGTGCGCCGCCACCGGCTTGCGCCGCGGGTTCGGCCTGGGCCCGCCTTCCGACCTGAGCCCGCGCCTCCGTCAATGCACCGATTTCGCACGTTTGGATACCGGTTTCCGCCGCCGCTTCGGAAAATGCGGCAATTTGCATCGGCGGCACCGCCGCCAGGATTTCGAAATCGTCACCCCCGGTGAGCGCCGCCGCCACCGTATCGCGGCGGCCCGTCCGGGCGGCAAGGGCGGTATCCAGCGGCACCAGGCCGGCATCGATCGCCGCCAGGCAGCCACTGGCCGCCGCCAGCTTGTCGCAATCACCGACCAGGCCGTCGGAGACGTCGATGGCGGCGGTCGCATGGGCCCGCAGCGCCGCCGCCAGCGCAAGCCGCGGCCGCGGCAACCGGTAGCGATCGATGGCCGCGGCGCGGGAGTTTCCCGTCAACGCGCCCAATGGTCCGGCCGCGCCGGTCAGGCAGGCCAGGCCCGCCGCCGCGCCGCCCACCGTCCCGCTCAGCACCAGCCGGTCGCCGGCATTGCCGCCATCCCGCCGGACCATCGATCCCGCCGGCACCGAACCGAACGCCGTTATCGCCACCAGCGGCCCGGCGACACCGGTCGGCACCCGGATCGTGTCGCCGCCGCAAAGCGTGACGCCATACGCCGCCTGATCGGCCGCAAGCCCCGCCGCAAATGCGGCCAGCCAGTCGCCATCGAAAGGCGTCGGCAGCGCCAGGGTCAGCAGGTAGCCAGCCGGCGTCGCGCCCTTGGCGGCAAGGTCGGACAGGTTGACCCGCAAAGCCTTGCGGGCGACCAGATCGGCCGGGTCATCGGCCAGGAAATGCACGCCGGCGGCGACCGCATCGGCGCTCAGCACGATGTCCTGGCCGGCGGGCGGCGAAAACACCGCCGCATCGTCGATCAGGTCAAGCGCGCCGGGACCGGCAAGCGGCCGGAAATAGGTGGCGATCACGTCGAATTCGCCAAGCTTGACGCGCCGGGATTTGCCGGTCATCGCGGCTCACGCCTTGCCGCCCGTTCCGGCGAAAGCGTCGGGACGCAGCGTCGCGGCAAGCCGGTCGAGCACGGCATTGACCAGCCCCGGCTCGTCGGCATCGAAGAACGCTTTGGCAACTTCGACATATTCGCAGATGACCACCGCCGGCGGCACGTCCGGCCGGCCGAGGAGTTCGAACACGCCGCTGCGCAACACCGCCCGCAGGGTGATGTCGATCCGCTTCAGCGGCCAGCTTTTCGGCAGGGCCTCGTGGATCAGCGGATCGATCTTCAGTTGCCGCTCCACAACGCCGGACACGACGGACCGGAAAAAGTCGAAATCGGCCGGCCGGAATACCATTCCCTCGATCTCCTTGCCGATCCTGTGGGCCTTGAATTCGGCGATCACGCTGTCCAGCGTCTGGCCGCCGACATCGAGCTGGTAGAGCGCCTGCACCGCCGCCAGCCGGGCCGCGCCCCGTTGATTGGCCGGGCGGACTGCCGCAGCCGCCTTGCCGCGCGCGGCGTCATGGACATCCTCAACCATTGCCGACCCCGAACCGTTCGCGCAACGCCACCATGGCCAGCGCCGCCGCCGCCGCGCCACCGCCCTTGTCCCTGTCGTTCACCCGCGCCCGCGCCAGCGCCTGCTCGCGGTTTTCCACGGTCTGGATCCCGTTGCCCACGGCCAGCGCCCGTGCGCTGACAAGCGCCAGGATCGCCCGTGCCGATTCGTTGGCGACAATATCGTAGTGGGTGGTCTCGCCGCGAATGACACAACCCAGCAGCACATATCCCTGTGGCCGCCGCTCCAGTCCCGTCCCGCCGGAGTCCTCGATCATGGCCAGCGCGGCCGGGATTTCCAGCACCCCGGGCACCGCAATCCGCTCGTGGGTCGCGCCCCGCCGGTCAAGGTGCGCCTGCGCGCCGGCATACAGTTCATCGGCGATATCGGTGTAGAACCGTGCCTCGATTACGGCGATATGGGGGGCCATCGGGCCTCCTGTGCGATTGACGGTCCGCCGCGCGCGGGACCTTTGCCTGTGCCCGGATTGTCAGCCACCCGGACGCAGGCGGTCCAGATAGCGCGCAAACACATCGACCTCAAGGTTGACGGCCGTTCCCGCCTGCCAGCCGGACAGGGTTGTCGCGGCAAGCGTATGGGGGATGATCATCACCGAAAACCGGTTGTCGGTTTCGCCGGTGCCAACCGCGTTCACCGTCAGCGACACCCCGTCCAGGCACACCGAGCCCTTCGGCGCGATGAAACGGGCAAGGCCGGACGGCGCATCGAGATCGAACCGGGTGGTTTCGCCGGCATCCTTGCGGGCCGCCACCCGCGCCACACCGTCGACATGACCGGACACCACATGTCCGCCCAGTTCATCGCCGGCCCGCAGCGGCCGTTCCAGATTGACCGTCGAACCCGCCGTCCAGTCGCGTGCCGTCGTGCAGGCCAGCGTCTCCGATGTCGCATCCACCTCAAACCAGCGTTCGCCGCCGGTCTCGCCCTTCCTTGTCACCGTCAGGCAGGGTCCGGAACAGGCGATGGAGGCGCCGATTTGCAGCGTCCCGGTCTCCCCGGGCGTGGCGATGCGAAAGCGCCGGCCCCAATTGGTTTCCTCAACCGCCACGATACGCCCGATATCGGTGATGATTCCCGTAAACATTACCGCCCTGTCCCCACTCCGGTCGCCGTCCCCTTCGACGCATCGGCCGCCCGGACCCGTTCATACCGCGTCAGCCAGTCTTCGCCGAACCATCGACGGTCAATCCGCCGGTACCGCCGGCCATTTTCGACTTCATCGGGATCGAGGCCGGCAAGCGCCGGCACGCCACCCGCACCGACCGTGCCGGGGCTGCGAAACAAAAACACGGTGTCGGCGCAGCCGGTCTCCAGCAGCGAGCGGGCGATCCGCGCGCCACCCTCCACAAGAATCGTCGTCAGACCGGCATCGCCGAGCGCCAGCAGCGCCGCCGGCCAGTCGATACCACCATCGCCGCCGGACGCGCGTATCACCCGGAACCGCGGCGCCGGACCGGGTTGGCGATGATCCCCCGCCGTCAACAGCCAGGTCGGCGGACCATCGTCGCACAAAAGATGCAGATTGTCGGCAAGGGCGCTGAAATCCCCGGCCACGATACGGATCGGCGAGCGGTCCTCCAGCCCCGGCAGCCGGCAGGTCAGGCGCGGATTGTCGGCCGCCGCCGTGCCGGTGCCGACAAGAACGGCATCGTACCGCGTGCGCAGGGCCTGCGCGTGCCTTCGGGCAATTGCACCGGTAATCGCCACCTGGCCCTCGCCCCGCCGGCCGATGGCACCATCAGCGGAGACCGCCAGTTTCAGCGTGACATGCGGCCGCCCGCGGGTCATGCGCATGACATGGCCGCGGTTTGCCGCCCCTGTCGCGTCCGGCGCCACGGCGACGCCGATTCCCCCGTCCCGGAGCTTGGCGATACCCCGGCCGCCGACGCGCGGATCCGGATCACCGGCGCCGATCACCACCCGGCCCACGCCGGCGGCGCAGATGGCATCGGCACACGGCGGTGTTTTGCCGTGATGGGCGCAAGGTTCAAGCGAGACGTAAAGCGTTCCGCCCGTTGCCTTTTCTCCGGCCTGGGCCAACGCGACGGCTTCCCCGTGCGGCCGTCCGCCCACAGCCGTCCGCCCGCGCGCCACCACCACCCTGCCGCGCACGACAATGGCCCCGACCGATGGATTGGGCGCCGTGGTGCCGACCCCGGCGGCACCGAGACGGCTCGCACAGTCCAGAAACCGACGGTCGAGACTGCTCAGCCGCTCAGCCATCCGCCCGAGCACGGCGTCGGCCGGCACCCGCGCCGCCGCCATCGTCGCCGTCGCCCTTGCCGGCTTCGCCCGCCCCGGCATCGCCGGAAAGCTCGTCCAGGAAAGCACCGAAATCGCTGGCTTCGCGGAAATCGCGGTAGACGGAGGCAAAACGCACATAGGCGACATCGTCGAGGCCCTTGAGTGCGTCCATGATCAGGGTGCCGATATCCTGGGACGGGATTTCCGCTTCGCCGCAAGCCTCCAGTTGCCGCACGATGCCGGAAATCGCCCTTTCCACCCGCTCCGGCTCCACCGGCCGTTTGCGCAACGCCACCGCCATCGACCGCATCAGCTTGTCGCGGTCGAAGGGCACGCGCCGACCGGACTTTTTCATCACGGTCAGTTCACGAAGCTGAACGCGCTCGAACGTGGTGAAACGGCCGCCACAGTCGCCGCAAACCCGCCGCCGGCGGATCGCCGTGGCATCTTCGCTTGGCCGCGAGTCCTTCACCTGGCTGTTGTCTGCGCCGCAATAGGGGCACCGCATGTCGATCGTTTCCTGATTCTCGCCTGTCGCGCCGGACGATGCGCACCCAGCCCTGTCGCGTCAATGGGCAAACCACGGAATTGATGCGCCCCGCGCGCGCCGGCGGGCCGCCGGCGGCGGGCGCCCGGTCGGCGATGTGCCGGCCCCTTACTGGGAGAGTGGCGAGCCGATCAGTTCGCTCGGCTGGTTCAGCGCCACCGCATTGGCCGTATTGTCGTAATTGTAGATATCTTCGCGGAAATGGACGATCCCGTCGCCGGTGGTCCAGGCGGTGAAATAGACCGTGTGGATCGCCGGCGGGTCGGTCACCGCCACGTCGAGCCGCTCGCCGGAGCGCGCCACCTGATCGACCGCCGCCCGGTTGTAACCGCTGGGTCCGAGGATCCAGGTCACAAGCTCCCTGACATTGTGGACGCGCACGCATCCCGACGAATCGAACCGGTAGTCTTCCACAAACAGGCTCTTGGACGGCGTGTCGTGGAGAAAGACGGCATGGGGATTGTGGAAGTTGATCTTCATGGAGCCCAGCGAATTGCCTTCGCCCGGATCCTGGCGGAACATGTAGTTGGTCGCCTCGTCGGAGTACCAGTCCACCAGTTCCGGCGGGATTTCGTCGCCCGCCTGAGTGTAGATGCGAATCCGGTTCTCCGTCAGATAGCCGGGATCCTTTTGCATGATCGTGATCAGGTCGCGGCGGATGATGCTCTTGGGCACCGTCCAGAACGGGTTGAAGTTGATCTCGTGGATGCGGCTGGAGAGCAGCGGCGTCTGCCGCTCGACCTTTCCCACCACCGCCGTGTGGCGCGACACCACGACGCCGTTGTCGACGACCTCGATCTCGGCCGCCGGCACGTTGACCATGACATAGCGCGACGCCAGTTTTTTCGCCCGCTTGCCGCCGACCATCGCCCGGATGCGCTCCAGATTCGTGGCCAGCTGGGTCAGCCGTACACCGGCCGGAACATTGAGCGCGGAAAACGTGTTTTTGCCGACGATACCGTCGGCGGGAATGCCATGCCGGAGCTGGAAGCGCTTGACGGCCTCCTGGACATAGGAATCGAAGGCCGCCGGATCGCCGATCGTCTGCCGCAGATCGCCGGACATGATCAGCCGCTGCCGCAGTGCCCGCACATTGTCGTGGCGCAGGCCGATTCTCAGCGTTTCATTGTCCGCAACGAACGGCCAGCCGCCCCGCGAAACCAGGTCCTGATAGACGAAGATCGCCTGTTCGATCGCCGCCGGCGTCGCCGGCGAGAGGATCGGCACCTGCGTGCGTACAGGCCGCGAAAGCGCCGGCTTGCTGTCGAAATTGTCGGCCCACTCGCTCTGCTGGGAGCGCTGCAGGGTCGATGTCCCGCCGAAATTCTGCGCCGGCGCCTGTCCGGCCGTTGCGACCAGCATTGCCGGCATCATCGCCAGCGCCCATCGCCTTGCCAGCGCGCGCCGTCCCGCCCGCGCGTTTCGTCTCGCCTGTGCGCGTCGTCTCGTCACTATCATCTGATCCAAGGTCCCTCTTCGCCTGACCGGTCCGGTTCGGCCGGCCTGTCGGCAAATCGCCCCGCCGCAGCCGTACCATGCAACGCAGCCTGCCTCAATCGCCGCCACCCGCTTGCGCGAAAGGCGCCGGCCGTCGTCGCACGACTTGCCCGATATTGGCACTGGCAGGCAAAGAACAATGGCGTCACGACAATTCACGACATTGTGGCCGTGAAATGGCGCCGCGCCGCCGGCCTGTGGGAAAGGGATTGGCCGCCGGGTGCCAAAAAAAGGGCCCGGCGCCGGCGCCGGACCCCATGCTTGCACTCTCCGACAAGCACGTGTCTGCGCCGCCCGCCCCGGCGGCGCCAGGTTGTGATTACAGCCGGTAGAGGATCTGGTCGGTCCAGAACCGCTCCATGCGCTGCAAGGATTTGTTGATAACCAGGAAATCGTCCGCCGCGATTCCGCCAACCTTCTCGATGGACCCGATATGCCGGTCGTAAAGCGCATTGACGATGTCGGCGACCTCGCGCCCCTTGTCGGTCAGCGAGACCCGCACCGAGCGCCGGTCGACCCGCGAGCGCTGATGATGAATATAGCCCGCATCCACCAGTTTTTTCAGGTTGTAGGAAACGTTGGACCCCAGATAGTAACCGCGCGTGCGCAGTTCGCCGGCCGTCAGCTCCGCATCACCGATATTGAAAAGCAACAACGCCTGCACGCTGTTCACGTCCGACCGGCCCATACGGTCGAATTCGTCCTTGATGACATCGAGAAGCCGCCGATGCAGCCGCTCAACCAGTGTCAGCGCATCGAGATACAGCGCCTTGAGTTCCTCGGTGCCCGGCTGTTCGCCGCTGCTTTCATACTGTGCCTGTCCGGCGGTCAACATCATAACGCCACTCCGTCCTGTTGATGCGGAATTCTTCGACCCACATTCGAGCGCAACGTTATGGGCGGAGAATGAAGGCTCGCTTAAGCCACAGGATTAATTGAATATTTATGGGGGGGTGCGCTTTACGGCGCCTTTACCACGATTGCCGGCCCGCGGCCGCCGAAACCCTGCGGAAACAGGGCAAAGTGGCCGCCCGTACACGCCCTGTTAGGTATCCCGGTGGCGAAACCAGACGTAAACCATGATCGCCACATAAACCGCCACAAGCCCGATATGGGCGAACACCCGGAGCCAGGCAACGCCGAAGAGATCGGCGAAAACGGTGTACATGGCGATTTCCACGAGCGCCGCCACCGCCCATATCACCGGCCCCCAGGACGCCGCCATCCACAGGCCGGCGGCGGCAAACAGGTCCAGTATGACCAGCGCCACCAGCCCCGCCCGCCACGGCGCGTCGAGGCCGAGGAAGCCGTCGCTGTCGGGAAACATGCCGATGACAATCGCCGCGCGCAGCAGACCGACGCACAGGAACAGGATGGCGACAAGGCGCAGATAGCCACGCAGCAATCCGGCCGCGTTGCCGTGGGAATCATCGGTCGGGCCTAGCGTGTTCACGATGACAAATCCGTTTCTGCCGCACCTTCCGTCCGGTGCCGATTTCGCCGCGCCCGGGTGTATCATCGAATGTCGGGCGCCGCCACCGGGCCGATGCCGCCAACCCGTCAATTTCGCCGATGGCTGGAACAGCGCCGCCGGGAGTGCTAATCGGGGCAAAACCGGTGCCGGAGCCGCCATGACCTCGCACATCAAGCCCCCGTCCGCCATCGTGCCGCCCGCCGCCGGCGACATTGGCCGCATAACCGGCCGCCGGCGCCTGCGCCGCAACCGCAGATATGACTGGTCGCGGCGGCTGGTCCGCGAAAACCGGCTGTCGGCCGACGACCTGATCTGGCCGATCTTCGTCATCGAGGGCGACAATCGCCGCGTGCCGATCGACGCCATGCCCGCAATCGCGCGCCTGTCGGTCGATCTCCTCGCCGCCGAGGCCGAACGCGCCGCCATGCTCGGCATCCCCGCGATCGCGCTCTTTCCCTATGTCGACATGGCGCAACGCGATGCGACCGGATCGGCGATCCTCCATCCCGACAACCTGTTCTGCCGGGCAACCCGCGCCATCAAGGACGCCGCGCCGCAGATCGGCGTCATCACCGATCCCGCGCTCGACCCCTTCACCGACCACGGCCATGACGGCATCCTGCGCGACGGGGTCATCGTCAACGACGAATCCGTGGCGCAGATCGTGCGCGCCGCCCTGATCCAGGCGGACGCCGGCGCCGACGTGATCGCCCCCTCCGACATGATGGACGGCCGAGTCGGCGCGATCCGCGAGGCCCTGGATACATCCGGCTTCGCCGACACCGCGATCATGGCCTATACGGCCAAATACGCCTCCGCCTTCTACGGGCCCTATCGCGAGGCGATCGGCACCGACCAGACCCTGAAAGGCGGCAAGGAGACTTATTATGTCGACCACGCCAACAGCGCTGATGCCCTGCGCGAGGCGGAGACCGACATCGCCGAAGGCGCCGACATGCTGATGGTCAAGCCCGGTCTGCCCTATCTGGATATCGTCCGGTTGATGAAGGACACGTTCGCCATGCCGACATTCGCCTACCAGGTGTCCGGCGAGTACGCGATGATTGCCGCCGCCGCCGCCAATGGCTGGATCGACGGCGAGCGGGCCATGATGGAAAGCCTGACGGCGTTCAAGCGGGCCGGCGCCGACGGCGTGTTGACCTATTTTGCGCCCCGTGCGGCGGAAAGGCTGAAGGCTGAAGGCTGAAGGCTGGCGCCTGAACCCGTTGGCCGGCCCGGAAGCCCAAAAAAAGCCCGGGAGAATGTCCCGGGCTTTCGTTCAGATGGTGCCGGCGTCTACGGGCCGCCAAGAAGATAGCTGAAGCCGAATTTTACAACATGCATGCCGGCGTCCGCCTCCGTGTACAAGGGCAGGAACCCGCCGAACGCGGAGCAAAGCTGTGATTCGTTGCCGAAATCCAGATAATTGTACTCCGCCTTGAGGATGCCGCGCTCGGTCAGCTTGTATTCCAGGCCGCCGCCAACCACGTATCCCGACCGGTTCTGGGAGAACTGGCAGCCATCGCTCCCGTCATAATCAAATCCGGCCAGCCCGAGACCGCCTTCCGCATAGACCATGACACGATCCATCGTATAACCCAGTCGGGCGGTCGCCGTGGCAAGCCAAGTCCATTCCCCGTCGCCTGGGAACAAATCCGGCGAAATCTGGGTCCCGCCCATATCGGCGAACGCAGCGTCGATTTCCAATCCGATAAGAAAATTCGGGCTGAACATGTAGTTGTAACCGGCGTGCCCCCCGACCAGCCAGCCATCCTGATCATAGTTGAAGAAACCCCCATCGCTACAATCGGCTGGCGAATAAACCGGGCTTAAAAACCCGTCCCAGCACGCAAATCCCTCACGGTTTCCCCAGCCGTAGCCGGCATGTCCGCCAAGATAGAAACCATCCCATCCCTGCGGCGCCGGCATTGCCACAGGCTCAAAAAAGGTCTGTCCGGCCGGATCCGCACCGATCGCGGTTCCGGAAAAGCCAACTATCAATGCACCCGCTAAAATGAGCCGATTCATGATACCCTCCATCACAGATTTGCGGCCATTAGAAATTTGTAAACCGAAAATAGCAACGCGGAGTTGTCTTTGGCGCCGTCCATTGCCGCATTTAGCGCGGACTAGTTGCATTACCGTCACAAAATGGCACAATCCGCCACGGCAAATTCAATCAGGCATTGAAATCTTGGACTGAACGGATGTCGGCAGAACATCGCATCCCCATCCGGTTGAAACCGTCCGCGCCGTAGCGCCCGGTCCTGTGCGTCACCTTGCACAGACCGGCCGCGCGCCCCACATGCATCCCGTCTGAAACGAACGGGACAAATCGAACATGACCGATGGTCACACCATGGCTGGCGACGGCCGCGCTTACGAGAATGCCTTCGATCCGATCCGGCAAGCGGAGCTTTTCGACGGCGTGCGCGGACGGCGGATGTTCGCGTTTTTGATCGATGTCGCGTTCATCGTCATCTGGATGGCCGTCGCCTCGGCTGTTATCGCCGTCCTGGGATTGCTCACGCTGTCGCTGGGCTGGCTGCTGTTCGCGCTGGTCTGGCCCTTTGTGCCGGTTCTCTACGTCGCATTTACCCTTGGCGGTTCGAAATCCGCGACACCGGGAATGCGAATCACGGGGCTGCAGATGCGCACCTGGTACGGCGCGCCGATGTATCCGCTGCTTGCCATCGTCCACGGTGTCCTGTTCTGGTTTTCGATTGTCGCGCTGACACCGCTGATCCTGATCGTCAGCCTGTTCAACCCCGGCAAACGCCTGCTTCATGACTATGTTTCCGGCACCATCGTCATCCGCAAGCCCCATCCCTAGGCGCGCCAGCGCCGCCGTCGCCTGAGAAATCCCGGTATCGCGCGGCCTGTCCGCGACGGCACCGGCCGGCATCCATTGTGGCGCCCGCAGGACCGGGCTAGGCTTGGCCGTACACGGCTCGGGGAACGGCCATGGCGGACATGCAGATGTGGCTCACCTTCGCCATCATCGCGATGGCGATCGTCAGCTTCTCCCTTGAACGCGTTCCGGTTGAACTGACCGCCGCTGCCGGCCTGGTCGCGTTGATCGCGGTCTTTGTCATTGTCCCCGACCTTCTGGGCGCGGCAAGTCCGCTGGCGTTGCAGGATCTGCTGATGGGCTTCGCCAATCCGGCGCTGCTGGCCGTGATATCGCTGATTGTCGTCGGTCAGGGCCTGTACCAGACCGGGGCGCTCGACCGGGCCTCCCAGAAGCTCGCCCGCTCCGCCCGGTTTCATGTGTGGACGATGATCGCCCTGGTCGTCACCGCCGCTGCCGCCCTGTCGGCGTTTCTCAACAACACGCCGGTCGTGGTCATGCTGATCCCGGTGCTTGCCGGTCTTGCCCGCATCCGCCGGATCGCCACCGGGCGGGTGCTGATGACGATGAACTACGCCACGATACTCGGCGGCTCGACCACCCTGATCGGCTCGTCGACCAATCTTCTTGTCGCCCAGGTCGCCGCCGAGAACACCGGGCTTCGGCTGGGCCTGTTCGACATTTCGGTGCCCGGCCTCGTGCTCGCCACCGGCGGTCTGGCTTATGTGCTCCTCGTCGTTCCCCGGCTCGTCGGCGCCAATCCGGTGCAGACGGAAAATGCCGAGAGCGGCAAGCAGTTCATTGTCGAGATCATGCTCGACGCCGACCACCCCCTGATCGGCACCCGCGCCCGCGCCGGTCTGTTTCCGGACCTCAACCACGTCACGGTGCGGCTGCTGGAGCGCGACGGCGAACCGCACCTGCCGCCATTTGAGGATATCGCCTTCCAGCCCGGCGACCGGGTCGTGCTTGCCGGCACCAGGGGCGAGTTGGCCGATCTCGGTGTCCTGATGCCCCCTTCGCTGCCGGCCCGGCGCGCCGATCCGCTGGCCCAGACCATTTCCATCGCCGAAGCGATGATCCCCCCCGGCTCCCGTGTTGTCGGCCGCTCGCCCGGCGATATCGGCATCGATTCCGATCTCGGCATCCATGTCGCCGCCATCGAGCGCCGCAGCCGCATGCGCCGCCAGACCTTTGCCGACAAGCGTCTCCAGGCCGGCGATGTGCTGCTGGTCTCCGGCGACGACCGGGCCTTTGAGCGCCTGCGCGGAAGCCGCAACCTGATCGTGCTGGAGCGTTCGGTCGCCAGCCTGCCGGCCCGTCGCGATGCCCACCGCGCGATCCTTATCTTCGCGGCCATGGTGCTGTGCGCCGCCACCGGGCTGGTCAGCATTCCGGCCGCCGCCGTCACCGCCGCCGTGGCGATGATTCTTTTCGGCTGCCTCAACGTCCGCCAGGCCCGGCGCGCCTTCGACGGCCGCATCTTCATGCTGGTCGGCATGGCGATCGCCGCCGCCGCCGCCATGGAACGGACCGGCGGCGCCACGGTGCTTGCCGATCTTCTCGTCGGCGTCACCCGTCACGGCGGCCCGGTGGTCCTGCTGTCGGCGCTGTTTGCGCTGATCGCCGTCCTCACCAACGTGCTCTCCAACAACGCCACAGCCGTGTTGTTCACGCCCATCGCCATCTCCGCCGCCCGCGCCGTCGACGCGCCGGTGGAGCCTTTTGTCGTCGCCGTGATCTTCGCTGCCAACGCCTCCTTCGCCACGCCCGTCGGTTATCAGACGAATCTTCTGGTCATGGGTCCCGGCGGCCTGCGCTTCCGCGATTACCTCGTCGCCGGCGGCCCGCTTGTCGTGGTCGTCTGGCTGCTCTTTTCCCTCTTTGCGCCGTGGTATTATGGTTTGTAGACTTGGGGCCGGCGGCGGCGCGCCGCCGCCGGCTTTGCAAACGCGTGGAGTCCGTGTGTTGAAATCCGCTGCCCTGACCCGATGACCAAACCGGTTGGCCAATCACACCAGTTCTATCTGACGGCGCCGAGCCCATGTCCCTATCTGGAGGGCCGGCAGGAGCGCAAGGTGTTCACCCATCTTGCCGGCGACCACGCCCCGGCGCTCAACGACCTGCTGACCCAGGGCGGGTTCCGGCGCAGCCAGTCGATCGCCTACCGGCCGGCCTGCGAAAACTGCGCCGCCTGCATATCGGTTCGCGTGTGCGCCGGCGAGTTCGTGCCCAACCGTTCGACGCGCCGCATCCTGCGGCGCAACCGCGACCTCGTCGTCCGCAAATCCGGTCCCTGCGCCACCAGCGAGCAATATTCGCTGTTCCGCCGCTACCTCGACGCCCGCCATATCGACGGCGGCATGGCCCAGATGACGGTGCTCGACTACGCCCAGATGGTCGAGGACAGCCACGTGGAAAGCCGGATGTATTCCTACCACCGGCGTGGCCCCGACAGCGGCCTGACCGCCGCCGGCGACGGCGAGCTACTGGCCTGCGCGATCACCGATATCCTCGCCGACGGCCTGTCGATGGTTTACTCCTTCTTTGCGCCCGACTACGCCGGCCGCTCGCTCGGCACGTTCATGATCCTCGATCACATCGAACGCGCCCGCGCGCTTGGCCTGCCCTACGTCTATCTGGGCTACTGGGTCCACGGCTCGCCGAAAATGGAATACAAGGCCCGCTTCCTTCCCCAGGAACATCTGATGCCGAAGGGCTGGGTGCGCATCGACGCGCCGCCCCCGGCGCCGGCGCCGATTGCCAACTGGTCGGAGCCGGGCGACCTCCTCTGACGACCGGTCCGATCGCCAAACCTGAGAAAATTTGGCTCGAATTTGAGCGATCCCGGCAATGACTTCGCAAGTGTTTGTCGACGGTTTAATTCGCAGTTTTTTAGACAATTGGAACTATTGTCCGAAAATGACAGGACAGACGGGAACAGCACTCAAACCAGCGAAATCATGCCGATGCCAGGCGCCAATCCGAACCCCTCAACCGGCGCCCGACAATCGCTTGACCAGGACACCGGAAACCGATGAACGAACAAGCAAGCACCCTGTCCGCACCGAACGAGGCAGGGTCCAACGGCGACACCGCCGGCAAAGACGGCGACACCGCCAGCAAACTTGAGGAATTGGTCGCCCGGCTAGAGCGCAAGTCCGCCCGGCCGCCCGAAGTCAGCCCGGCCCGGGCCGCGGCCCCGATGCCGGACGCCCCGCAGGCCGATGCCCTCCCGGCGCAGGCCGAAACACCGCCCCAGCCGGCACCGGTCGCCGAAATCCAGCCCGCGCCCCAAACCGAACCGCAGCCGGCGTCCAACCGGCCGCCGCGGCCAAAGCCGAAGATCACGTTTGAGGCCCATCCGCCGGCCGATGAGAGCGATTCCGCCGTCCAGCTCGAGCCGGCCCTGCCCAACGCCATCGGCACGATCATCGCCATTTCCGGCTCCAAGGCCGATATCCTGCTCGATGATGACGTCACAAACCGCAACGGCCAGCCCGACCAGACACCGCTGATCGGCACCCTGCTGACCGCCGATACCGGCGACACGTTCGTTCTCTTCCTCATCACCTCGATGACCCTGCCGTCGTCGGCCGTGGATCGGGGCGACAAATATCCGCGCATCGTCCGCGCCGAACTGGTCGGCGAGCTGATCCGTGATGCCGATGGCTGCCCGATCTCGTTCCGCCGCGGCGTGTCGATTTCGCCGCGCCTGGGCGGCCGCATCCATGCCGCCACCCGCGATATCATGAACAAGGCCTATCATTTTGGCGACGAAGGCGCCGTGGAAATCGGCGTCATCCACCAGGACCCGACAATTCCCGCGGTCGTCAAGATCGACGAGATGCTGTCCAAGCATTTCGCCGTCGTCGGCTCCACCGGCTCGGGCAAATCCTGTACCGTGGCGCTGCTTCTGCGCCAGATGCTCGACAAGCTGCCCAACGGCCGCATCGTCCTGCTCGATCCCCACAACGAATACGGCACCTGCTTCGGGGACGCCGTCGAACTGGTGCGCCTGAGCGACCTGTCGCTGCCATACTGGGTTCTGACGTTTGAGGAGATCGTCGAAACGGTGATCGGCGACACGGAAAAATTCTCCGAGGAAGTCGACATTCTCCGTGATTTCATTCCTGCCGCCCGCCAGATGTACGGCACCCGCCAGTCCGGCCAGCCGGCGGCGGCCCGGCGCACACGCAAGCGCAACGAGCGCTATTCCGTCGATGTGCCCACGCCCTATCTGATGTCCGATGTCATCAAGCTGATCGACGAACATATGGGCAAGCTCGGCGAACGCCGGAACCTCGGCCCCTACAAGCGCCTGAAGGCGCGGATCGAATCGATCATGCTCGATCCCCGCTTCAGCTTCATGTTCGGAAACCTGAACGTCCAGGACAACCTTTCCGAAGTGCTGCGCCGGCTCTTCCGCATCCCGGTCGCCGGCCGACCGCTGACCACGATCCAGCTCATGGGTCTGCCATCGGAGATCGTCAACGTCGTCGTTTCCGTCCTTGCCCGCCTCGCCTTCGATGTGGCCATGTCGAGCAACGGCAAGATCCCGATCACATTCGTCTGCGAAGAGGCCCACCGCTATGTGCCCCGCGACAACACCACCGGCTTTGAGCCGACCAAGCGGGCCCTCTCGCAAATCGCCAAGGAAGGCCGCAAATACGGCGCCTCTCTCGGTGTTATCAGCCAGCGTCCGGGCGATATCGACCCGACGATTCTCTCCCAGTGCTCAACCGTATTCACGATGCGGCTGTCCAACGAGCGCGACCAGAAGATCGTTCAGTCGGCGCTCTCCGACGCCTCCGCGAGCCTGCTCGATTTTCTGCCGACGCTCGGCACCCGCGAAACCATCGCATTCGGCGAAGGCGTGACCCTGCCCTCCCGCATTCTGCTGGCCAAACTGCCGGTCGAGGCGCTTCCCAACGGCGGCGGCACCCGCTTCGTCGAGGCCTGGGCGGAGGACATTCCCGATGACGGCATGGTCGACAAGATCATCCAGCGCTGGCGGGCCGCCCAGGATTCCAATCCCCAGCTGGCCGATGACGACACCGGCGAAGATGGTGGCGATCCCGATGCCGCCGTTGAAGAGTTGAACGAGATGGCATCCGCGATGCGCGATGCGCCACCGGCCCCGGCCGAGCCGCGGCCCAGCCTGTTGCGCAAGACCGCCGACCCCGCGCCTGCTTCCAGCGTCGGCGCCACATCCGATGCCGCGCCGGCGGGCTCTTCAGCCGCGACGTTGCGCAAACAGATGTTCGGCTGAGGCCGGGGGCTCCGGATCGAACGGAACCGGCACGCCGCCACACCGGATGCCATGGGTCCGCGGCCGCCCCGGTGACCGGATTGAGACTAGGGTGCGGCGCCGAACCGGTTGTTGCGCGGAAAGCCCTGCGGCGCGATCCGCCCCGCCTGGGCACGCGCGCCCTGCCAGTCGGCAAGCTCCTTCAGCGTCCGTGTATGGGTGCGGCCGGCGCCATCTGTCCAGGTCAGTCCCGCCTCGGCGCTGAAGACGCAGGCATCGGATATTTCGGCATCCTTGTAGCGTTGCAGCCGGACCCCCTTGCCGCGGGTCATTTCCGGCAGGTCCTTGCGGTCGAAGATGATCAGCTTGCGGTTCGTGCCGATCACGGCGACGCGGTCGCCGGATGCCGGAACGCATACGCGCGCCTCCTCGGCGCCCTTCACGTTCAGCACCTGCTTGCCCTTGCGGGTGTTGGCGGCGACATCGCATTCGGTGACGACGAAGCCGTTGCCCGCGGTCGAGGCGATCAGCAGCTTGCGTTCCGGCTGGTGGCGGAAGGCGATAACGACGTCCTGGTCCCGCTCCATGTCGACCATGATGCGCAGCGGCTCGCCGTGCCCGCGCCCCCCCGGCAGCCGGGCAACATCGATCGTGTAGAACTTGCCGCCAGTTGAAAACACCAGCACCTTGTCGGTCGTGTGCGCCGCAAACGCCGTTTTCAGCCGGTCCCCCTCCTTGAAGGTCAGGCCGGAGGTGTCGGCCAGATGGCCTTTCATCGCCCGGATCCAGCCCTTGTCCGACAACACCACGGTGACCGGCTCGCGCTCCACCATGGCTTCGGCGATCTCCTCATCGTCGATATCCGGCGCGTCGGCAAATCCGGTCCGCCGGCGGCCCAGTTCGCTGTCCGGTCCGAACTGCTTGCCGATTTCGCCGATCTCCGCGGCGATGGTCTTCCACTGCCGCGCATCCGACGCCACCAGGGCTTCCAGGTCCGCCCGCTCCGCCACCAGCGCATCGTGTTCGTTGCGGATCTCGATTTCTTCCAGCTTGCGCAACGCCCGCAGACGCATGTTGAGGATGGCTTCCGCCTGGACGTCGGTAAGGTCGAAGGCGGCGATCAGTTCCGCCTTGGCGTCATCGGCCTCGCGGATGATGGCGATCACGCGATCGATGTTGAGATAGGCGATCAGATAGCCGCCGAGCACTTCCAGCCGGTGGGCGATCTTGCCGAGCCGATGGCTGGCGCGCCGCACCAGCACGACCTGGCGGTGATCCAGCCATTCCAGCAGGACATCCCGGATCGACAGCACCTTCGGCACCCGGCCCTGGGAAAGCACGTTCATGTTGAGCGAAAAGCGGCTCTCCAGCTCGGTCAGCTTGAACAGCGACTCCATCATCAGGTTCGGATCGACGGACCGGCTCTTCGGTTCGATCACCAGCCGCACATCTTCGGCGCTTTCATCGCGCATGTCGCCGACCAGCGGCAGCTTGCGCGCTTCGATCAGCCCGGCGATGGTTTCGATCAGCCGGCCCTTCTGCACCTGGTAGGGAATCTCGGTGATCACCGCCGACCAGGCACCGCGGCCGCCTTCTTCCCTCTTCCACCGGGCCCGCACCCGGATTCCGCCGCGGCCCGTCCTGTAGGCGGCGAGGACATCGTCACGCGGCGTGACAATGATGCCGCCGGTGGGGAAATCCGGGCCGGGCACGATGTCCAGCAGCTTGTCGAAGGTGGCGTTGCGGTGCTTGATGAGATGCAGCGCCGCATTGCACAGTTCGCCGATATTGTGCGGCGGGATGTTGGTGGCCATGCCCACCGCGATGCCCGCGGCGCCGTTGGCCAGCAGATTGGGGAAGGCGGCCGGCAGCACGACCGGCTCTTCGTCCTCGCCGTCATAGGTGTCGCGGAAATCGACCGCATCCTCCCCGATGCCGGCGAGCAGCAGGTCGGCGATGTCGGTCAGCCGCGCTTCCGTGTAACGCATGGCCGCGGCATTGTCGCCGTCGACATTGCCGAAATTGCCCTGGCCGTCGACCAGCGGATAGCGCACGGCGAAGTCCTGGGCCAGGCGCACCATGGCGTCGTAGATCGCCTGGTCGCCGTGCGGGTGGAAGTTGCCCATCACCTCGCCGACCACCTTGGCCGATTTCTTGTAGCCGCCGTTCGGCGCCAGCCGCATCTGCCGCATGCCGTAGAGGATGCGCCGGTGCACCGGTTTCAATCCGTCGCGCACATCCGGCAGCGCCCTGTTCATGATCGTCGACAGTGCGTAGGCGAGATAGCGCTCCTCAAGCGCCTCGCGCAGATTGACCGGCATCGTCCCGGACGGGTCGTCCGGCAGAATCACATCCTGTCCCATGGTCCCTACCTAGCCTCGCGGCCGGCTCGCGACAATCGCCGGCAGCCGTGATAAAGCGGCAAAATGCATCGATCCCCCACCCCCGCCGCCGGGCAGCCGCCCGATCCGGCGATCGAGAACCTGGCCGCCACGCTTCCTCCCGGCCGGCCGCTTCTCGGTCTCGATCTCGGCGCCAAGAACATCGGTATCGCCCGTTCCGACATCGGCCAGCGCATCGCCACGCCGCTGGAGACGATCCGGCGGACGAAATTCGCCCGCGACGCGCAGGCCCTGCTGGCGATCTGCGACCGCGACGATGTCGGCGCCCTGGTCCTTGGCCTGCCGGTCAACATGGACGGTTCGCAGGGTCCGCGCTGCCAGGCGACCCGCGCCTTTGCCCGCAATCTTGCGCCGCTGACCGACCGGCCGATCGTGTTCTGGGACGAGCGCTTGTCCACGGTTGCCGCCGAACGCGCCATGATTGAAGCCGACCTTTCGCGCCAAAAGCGCGCCCGGCGCATCGATGCCGCCGCCGCCGCCTTCATCCTGCAGGGCGCGCTCGACCGGCTGAACGCCCTGCGCCGGGCCGCCGGCGCGCCCCCCGCCTAGCCGGTTTCCGGGCACACATAGTCGACGAAGGCGCGGGCGTCGAAGCGATTGTCGAGCATGCCATAGGTCGCCCGCCACGGCCGCCCCAGCCGCGTCTCGATGAAGGCATCGGCAAGCGCCGCGGGATAATCCCGCCGCAGGGCCGCCGCCGCCGCCGTCAGCGCCAGCTGTTCCGTCAGCACCCGCGCCGAGCCCTCATCCTCCGCCGAAACCGCCGCCGCCGCCTTCAGCACATTGACCGCCGCTTCCGCGCTGCCGCCCAGTTCGTCCGACAACACCGCGCTGATTGCATCCAGAACGCCCTCCTCGCGTTGCAGCACCCGCATCACGTCCAGGCACATGACATTGCCGGAGCCTTCCCAGATGGCGTTCACCGGCGCCTCGCGATAGTGCCGCGGCAGGGCGCTGTCCTCCACATAGCCGTTGCCGCCCAGGCACTCCATGGCCTCGTAGAGGAAGGCCGGCGCGCTCTTGCACACCCAGTATTTCACCGCCGGCGTCATCAGCCGCGCAAAGGCCGCCTCCTCCGGCCGGTCGGCCATCATGTCGTAGGCTTCCGCCAGCCGCATCGAAAGCGCGAACGCGCCGGCCTGGTCGAGCGCCATATCGGCAAGCACCCGCGCCATCAGCGGCTGGTCGATCAGCGGCGTGCCGAAGGCGCTCCGGTGCCGGCAATGGTGCACCGCTTCCGCCAGCCCTGCCCGCATCAGCCCGGCGGACGCGATCGCGCAATCCAGCCGCGTGAATGTCACCATTTCCAGAACCGTCGAGATGCCCCGCCCCTCTTCGCCGACCAGAAATCCGCCGGCGCCGTCGAATTCCACCTCCGCCGACGCATTCGACCGGTTGCCCAGCTTGTCTTTCAGCCGCTCCAGGCGCAGCCCGTTGACCGAGCCGTCCGGCAGGAACCGCGGCATCAGGAACAGGCTTGGCGCCTCGCCGACCTTGGCGAGCACCAGGAACGCATCCGACATCGGCGCCGACATGAACCATTTGTGGCCGGTGATCCGGTAAAACCCGTCACCGGTCGCCTCCGCCCGCGTCGTGTTGGCCCGGACATCGGTGCCACCCTGCTTTTCCGTCATGCCCATGCCGATGGTCGCACCGCGTTTGTCGGCCGCCGGCCGGAACGCCCGGTCGTAGGTGCGCGAGAGGATCCGCGGCAGCCACTCGGCGAACAGGTCCGGTGCGTGACGCAGGCTGGCGACGGAAGCGTGGGTCATCGTCATCGGGCAGATATGGCCGCATTCCGCCTGGGCGGTCATGAACAACCGCGCCGCCCGCGCCCGGTGGCGCGTGCCGCCCTGGGCATCGTCCCAGCTGGAACAGTGAAGGCCGGCCGCCACCGACCGCCGCATCAGCGCATGATAGGCCGGGTGCAGTTCCACCATGTCACGGCGGTACCCGCTGGCGTCGAACCGCTTCAGTTCCGGCAGGTTGCGGTTGGCGAGCCGCCCCAGTTCGCGGGCATCGGCGCTGCCCCAGAACTGCCCGACATCGGCGATATCCTGACGCACCGCGTCGGAAAACCCGGTCGTCGCCCCCTCCAGCAAGGGATCGGAGGTGCAAAGATTGTTGCCGCCATAGGGCGGCGGCTGGTTGAAGATGGTATGGGTGCCGCCGGTCATCGAATCTCTCTTGTGCGCAATTCATTGTAGCACTGTTGCGGCCGGATGAATTCCGCCCTATAGCCCCGGTTTTGATGGCTTCCGCTTCTGCACTGTCACCGTCCGCCGCCCCGACATTCGCACATCGGCATCTGCTCGGCATAGAAGGGCTATCGCCGGACGATATCGGCACGCTGCTGGATCTCGCCGAATCCGCCGTCGACGTGTCCCGCCGGATCGAGAAGAAAAAGGTCGCCCTGCGCGGGCGAACCCAGATCAACCTGTTCTTCGAGGCCTCCACCCGCACGCAATCCTCGTTTGAGCTTGCCGGCAAGCGGCTCGGCGCCGATGTCATGAACATGGCCGTTGCCGTGTCGTCGGTCAAAAAGGGCGAAACCCTCATCGACACGGCGATGACCCTGAACGCCATGCGGCCCGACATTCTCGTTGTGCGCCATCACGCCGCCGGCGCCGTCGAACTGCTCGCCCAGAAGGTCGAATGCGCTGTCATCAACGCCGGCGACGGCGCTCACGAGCATCCCACCCAGGCACTGCTCGACGCGCTGACCATCCGCCGCCACAAGGGCCGCATCGCCGGCCTCAAGGTGGCGATCTGCGGCGATATCCTCAATTCCCGCGTCGCCCGGTCCAATATCCTGTTGCTGAGCGCCATGGGTGCCGAGGTTCGGCTGATCGGCCCCTCCACCCTGATACCGGCTGGCGCCGACCGGCTTGGCGTATCGCTCCATTCCGGCATGCGCGAGGGCCTGGCCGGCGTCGACGTGGTGATGATGCTGCGCCTCCAGCGCGAGCGCATGGCCGCCGCACTGGTGCCATCGGTGCGGGAATATTTCCGGTTTTTCGGTCTCGATGCCGAAAAACTCGCCCACGCCGATGCCGATGCGCTGGTCATGCACCCCGGTCCCATGAATCGCGGTGTGGAGATCGATCCGCACATTGCCGACGGCCCCCAAAGCGTCATCCGCGAGCAGGTGGAAATGGGTGTCGCCGTGCGCATGGCGGTTCTGGAAGCGCTCGCCCGCAACCTGCCCAACTCATGACCCGCCCGATGCCCCAAATCCCCGCCCTCACATCGGGGCCGCTGCCATGACCCGGCCGCTGTTCCTGACCAATGCCCGCCTCGTCGATCCGGCCCGTTCTCTGGATGCCGCCGGCGACCTTCTGGTTGTCGACGGGGTTATCCGCGCCACCGGTCCCGGCGCCGCAGGCGACGGCGTACCCGAGGAAGCGGAGGTCGTCGATTGCGCCGGCCATGCCGTCATTCCCGGCCTTGTCGACATGCGGGTGTTCGTCTGCGAGCCGGGCGCCGAACACAGGGAAACCCTGGCGACGGCAAGCCAGGCGGCGGCCGCCGGCGGCGTCACCACCATCGCCACCATGCCCGACACCGATCCGCCGATTGACGATCCCGCGCTTGTCGATTTTCTGCTACGCCGGGCCCGCGACACCGCCGTCGTCAACGTCCACCCCATGGCCGCCATCACGCGCGGCCTGGAGGGCCGGGAAATGACCGAATTCGGCCTGTTGCGCGACGCCGGCGCCGTTGCCTTCACCGAAGGAAGGCGATCGGTGAAAAGCGCCGGCGTGATGCGCAACGCTCTGACCTGGGCGGGCGATTTCGACGCCCTGATCGTGCACCACACCGAGGATCCCGACCTTGCCGCCGCCGGCCACATGAACGAGGGCGAGACGGCCACCCGCCTCGGCCTGCCCGGCATCCCGGTGGAAGCCGAATCCATCGTGCTGGATCGCGACCTGCGTCTCGCCGGCCTGACCGGCGGCCGGTATCACGCCGCCCAGGTATCTTGCGCCCAGTCCGTATGGTCGATGCGCCAGGCCAAGCAGGCCGGCCACAAAGTCACCTGCGGTGCGGCGATCGCTCATCTGGCGCTGAATGAACTCGACATCGGCTCCTATCGCACCTTTTTCAAGATGTCGCCGCCCCTGCGCGGCGAGGACGACCGGCAGGCGCTGGTTGCCGCGCTCGCCGACGGCACGGTGGATGTCATCGTTTCCGCCCATGATCCCCAGGACGTGGAGGGCAAGCGTCAACCCTTCTCAGAGGCGGCCGACGGTGCCATCGGCCTCGAAACCCTGCTGGCCGTCGGTCTGCGCCTGGTCCATGGCGGCGATGTTTCGCTCCTGCGCCTCGTCGAAGCGCTCAGCACCCGGCCGGCGGCGCTGCTTGGCCTTGACGCCGGCAGCCTGGCTACGGGCCGTCCCGCCGATCTGGCCCTGGTCGATCTGGACTGTCCGTGGGTGGTCTCGGAGGAATCGCTGCATTCGCGCGCCCGCAACACCGCATTCGAGAATGCCCGGCTGACCGGCAAGGTGATGCGAACCTTTGTTGCCGGCCGGCAAGTCTACGCCTACGATTGAGCCCAATCGAAAGGCAGGCCATGCCCGATCCAATCAGCTGGGCCCTTGACTGGCCCTTTTATCTCGCAGCGCTCGCCGGCGGCTATCTCCTCGGATCCATTCCCTTCGGTTTGGTCCTGACCCGCCTTTTCGGAAAGGGCGATATCCGCAAGATCGGTTCCGGCAATATCGGCGCCACCAATGTCCTGAGGACCGGCAGCAAGGCGCTCGCCGCGCTCACTGTGCTGGGCGACGGGCTGAAAGGCACTGCCGCCGTGTTGCTGGGTTTCCGTTTCGGCGGCCCCGATCTGGCCGTCACCGCCGGCCTGGGCGCCTTTGTCGGGCACTGTTTTCCCGTCTGGCTGGCGTTTCGCGGCGGCAAGGGCATGGCGACCTTTTTCGGCATCGCGCTTGGCCTCTCCTGGCCGGTTGTCATCGCCGCCGGCAGCCTCTGGATCGTCACCGCCGCCATCAGCCGGTATTCCTCGCTGTCCGCGCTGATCGCCAGCGCCGCAGCGCCGATTCTCTTCCTGGCGTTCGGCCAGCGCCAGTATGCGGAACTGTTCGCCCTGCTCGCCCTGATCCTGTGGTTGCGGCATCACGCCAATATCCGGCGGCTTCTGAATGGCACCGAGAGCCGGATCGGCGCGTCATGACCGACACCGGCGCGCAGACCGGCGCCGGAAACGGAGCGGCATTGCGCGCGCCCCCGCGCACCGGCATCCCGTTCACCGACGCCCAACGCGTTGCCTGGCTTCGGCTCCACCGCACCGAGCGGGTCGGACCGGCGACGTTTCGCGAATTGATCAACCAGTTCGGCACTGCCGACGCCGCGCTCGCCGCTTTGCCCGGCCTTGCCCGTCGCGGCGGCGGCCGGCCGGTCACCGTTCCCGCCGCCCAAGCCATTGAAACGGAGATCGCCCGGACCCGTGCCCTCGGCGCCCGCTTCCTGGCCATGGGCGAACCCGGCTATCCGCCCTGGCTTGTCCACGGCCATGCCCCGCCGCCTGTGCTGACGTTGCGCGGCAGCGCCGACCTGCTCGCCCGCCGCGCCGTCGCCATCGTCGGCGCCCGCAACGGCTCTGCGGCGGGCCGCAAGGTCGCCGGCACCCTTGCCCGCGATCTCGGTGCCAACGGGGTCCTTGTTGTCTCCGGTTTCGCCCGGGGCATCGATGCCGCCGCCCACGGGGCTGCCGCGGCCACCGGCACTGCGGCCGTCTTCGCTGGCGGCATCGACGTGATCTATCCGCCCGAACATGATGGCCTGCTGGCCCGTATTCTTGACGGCGGCGGCTGCGCGGTGACCGAAATGCCGTTTGGATGGACCCCCCGCGCCAAGGATTTTCCGCGCCGCAACCGGATCATCGCCGGCATCGCCGTGGCGACCGTCGTAATCGAGGCGGCCAAACGCTCCGGAACGCTGATCACCGCCCGCCGGGCGTTGGAGCAGAACCGCGAAGTCATGGCGGTGCCGGGCTCGCCGCTCGATCCGCGTTCGGTCGGCACCAACGACCTGATCAAGAACGGCGCCCGCTGCGTCACCAGCGCCGACGATGTGCTGGAGGCGATCGCCGCCATGACCGAACCGGCGGTTTTTCGCGAGGAGGCCGATCCGCCCCGGCACGATACCGGCACAATAGCCGATCCGCCGCCGCGCCCGACATTCCGCGCCGGGACTGATTCGGCGCCCGGCCTTGCCCTGGATCCGCCAAGGGACGCCCGCGAAATCATTGTCGAGGCCCTCGGTCCGGCACCGGTGGAAATCGATGATCTTATCCGCCAGACCGGGATTCCCAGCCGCCAGGTCGCCGTCGTCCTGCTGGAACTGGACCTGGCCGGCCGCCTGCACCGACACCCGGGAAACCGCGTGTCAGTCCTCTAGATACAGCCCGAAAACCGTTATTTTACAGTCCGTTGCGCAGCGCCCGGATCATCCTTGTCTTCGCCGGAGGCAACCGCCCACGCCTCAAGCGTCACCCTCTCGATCAGGTAGGCCAGGAAATCCAGCCGGTAGCTGGAGGCGATCCGCGAAAGATGGCCGGACATGGTGGCGATATATTCCGCCGCGATCGCCGCATCGTCGAAATCCGCCGGCGACGATGTTCCGCCCGCATCCCTTCCGGATCGCGCGCCGCCCCGGTCGGCCATATCCCCACCTTCAGGTAAAGTATTGGAAAATAGAGACATTTTCCTGTCTCCACCAGACTCGGACTGCGCCTCCTGATGTCGCGCGCGGCCGCTGTCAGGGGCCGCCCATGCGCTCTCGGGTGTCGACCGGACCGCCCCATACCCCCTCTTTTTGCTCATTCCGTTCCTTTTCGACCTTGATCCCCGTGAAAACAGTCCGACACGTTCCGGGTGTTTCGGCGAATCCGGCGACGGTTTCCGACATCGCAATCAAATCAAATTAATCTACAAATTGCAAATCATGCGAATATCGCTCTAATTTCAACTTTTATTTGTATTATTGTCGGTATCGTTTGGATTTCATTCATTGGAAAAGTCGAACTTTCACCACCAAACCCGACGATCAGGGGCTTGACCGGAGCCGCCGGCCAATCCAATTGATCGGACAACGCAAAGCCTCCCGAATGCGTGATCCCTACGAACGGAGTTCCCCATGGACGTCGTGATTGTCGAATCGCCCGCCAAGGCGAAGACGATCAACAAGTATCTCGGCCCCGGTTATCAGGTACTGGCCTCCTTCGGCCATGTCCGCGACTTGCCGGCCAAGGACGGTTCCGTCGACCCTGATGACGACTTTTCCATGGTTTGGACCGTCGACGGCAAAGCCAAGAAACGGCTGTCGGAAATCGCCGCCGCGGTTAAGGCGGCCGACCGGCTGATCCTGGCCACCGACCCCGATCGTGAGGGCGAGGCCATCTCCTGGCATGTGCTCCAGGTGTTGAAGGCCCGCAAGGCGATTGGCGGCAAACCGGTTGAACGGGTTGTCTTCAATGCCGTGACCAGGCAAGCCGTCGAAAACGCAATCGCGAATCCGCGCGCGATCGACGAACCGCTCGTTGACGCGTATCTTGCCCGCCGGGCCCTTGACTATCTCGTCGGATTCACCCTGTCGCCTGTCCTCTGGCGCAAGCTGCCTGGTGCACGCTCTGCCGGCCGCGTCCAATCGGTTGCGCTTCGTCTGGTATGCAACCGGGAAGCCGAGATCGAACGCTTCATTCCTCAGGAATATTGGTCGGTGCGCGCCAATCTTGCTACGCCCTCCGGCCAAGCTTTTCAGGCCCGGATCGCCGAATGGGGTGGCCGGAAGCTGACCCGACTTTCGATTGGCTCCGAAGAGGAAGCCGGCGCCATCGTCGCGCATCTGCGAAATGCGGATTACCTTGTCGAGTCGGTTGAGTCAAAACCCCAGCGGCGCAACCCGCAGCCGCCGTTCACGACCTCCACCCTTCAGCAAGAGGCCCAGCGCAAACTCGGCTTTGATGCCGCCCGCACGATGCGCCTCGCCCAGCGCTTGTATGAGGGTATCGACCTCAAAGGCGAAACCGTTGGCCTCATAACTTACATGCGAACCGATGGCGTCGACATAGAACCTGATGCCCTGTCCGGTATCCGCACGGTGATCGGCGCCGACTATGGACAACGTTATCTGCCCTCCAAGCCCCGGCGCTATCATGTGAAGGCCAAGAACGCCCAGGAAGCCCATGAGGCGATCCGACCCACCGATATCCGGCGCACGCCGGCTGCCGTCGCACAGTTTCTGGATCAGGATCAGGCCCGTCTCTATGAACTGGTCTGGAAGCGCACGCTGGCCAGCCAGATGGAATCAGCCGAGCTTGAACGCACCACGATCGACATCGCTGCCACAGCCGGCGGCGAGAGGGCCCGGCTGCGGGCCAACGGTTCGGTAATCCGGTTCGATGGATTTCTCACTCTTTACCAGGAAGGTCGCGACGACGAGGACGACGAGGAAAGCGGCCGTCTGCCGGCAATGAAAGTCGGCGACCGGCCGGTCCGCAACACCGCCGCCGAGACGGCGGTCGAATCCAGTCAGCATTTCACCGAGCCGCCGCCGCGCTATACCGAAGCGTCCCTGATCAAGAAGATGGAAGAACTGGGGATTGGTCGCCCTTCAACATACGCCCAGACCATGGCCGTGCTGCGCGACCGGGACTATGTCCGCCTCGACCGGAAGCGGATTGTGCCGGAGGACAAGGGCCGTTTGGTCATCGCCTTTCTGGAGAGCTTTTTCCAGCGCTATGTCGAGTATGATTTCACCGCGGATCTGGAAGAAAAACTGGACAGAATCTCTGCCGGCGAGTTGGCCTGGAAGGATGTGCTTCGCGACTTCTGGCGTGATTTCAATGCATCCGTAAACGATATCAAGGAGTTGCGCGTCTCCCAGGTGCTCGACGCCTTAAATGAGATCCTTGGTGATTTCGCCTTCCCGGCGAAGGAGGATGGCGGCGACCCGCGTGCCTGTCCGCTTTGCGACGAGGGCCGTTTGTCATTGAAACTCGGCCGCTACGGTGCCTTCATCGGTTGCTCAAACTATCCCGAATGCCGGTTTACCCGGCAACTGGCTGATCCCGACGGTGCTGACATCGTTTCGGCCTCGCCAGAAGGAAAAGATCTTGGCCAGGACCCCGAAACTGGCCTTACCGTCTATCTGAAATCCGGGCGGTTCGGGCCCTATGTCCAGCTTGGCCCCGATCCCGAGAAAGGCGGCGAGAAGCCGAACCGGTCCGGGCTGCCGAAGGAATGGTCGCCCGATACGATCGATCTGGAAAAGGCGCTCATGCTGTTGTCCCTGCCCAGGCCGGTCGGCATTCATCCCGAATCCGGAAAGGCCATTACCGCTGGCCTTGGCCGCTACGGACCGTTCGTGGCGCACGATGGCCAATATGCCAGCCTCGACAATATCGATGAAGTCTTCACGGTTGGCGAAAACCGGGCCGTCTCGTTGCTGGCGGAGAAGAAGAACCGCGGCGGCCGCCGCAATGCGCCCGCCGCCCTGAAGGAGCTTGGCGACCATCCGCAACTGGGCGGCCCGGTTACCGTCCGCGACGGGCGCTATGGCCCCTATGTCAATCATGGCAAGATCAACGCGACGCTGCCCAAATCCATCAAGCCGGAAGAAACGACGCTTGAACAGGCTGTCGAGATGATCGCGGAAAAGGCTGCCAAGGGCGGCGCGAAGCGGAAACGACCACGGGGAAAAACGGGCGGCAAGAAGGCCTCAACCCCCGGGGCCGCGGCAGCGGAATGATCCGCATTGGCCGAAAAAAATAGCCGAATCGCAAAGGGCAAATCCGCCCGGAGTGTCCTTCCCGACCGCCAGGCGATCCTTGATTACCTGGCAAGCGCACCGGGAAAAGCAGGCAAGCGGGAAATCGCCCGCGCCTTCAACATCAAGGGCAACGATCGCGTCGCGCTGAAGAGAATTTTACGCGAGATGGCCGATGAAGGTCTGATCGCCGGCCGCCGGCGAAGCTATCGGCGTCCGGGCGACCTGCCGCCGGTTACCGTATTTGCGATTGAAGGAATAGATGACCACGGCGATCCGGTGGCCGCCCCGGCCGAATGGGATGAAGCGGACGGCGCAGCGCCCCAATTTCCCGTACAACGGCAAAAATCCCGAGGCCGCGGGGGACCGGCGCAACCGCCGCCGGGTATTGGCGATCGAATTCTCGCCCGTCTCGTCAAAGACGAAACGGACGACGGTCTGATCGCAAAAATCATTAAGGTGCTGCCCCGCAAGCCGGCAGAGGCATTGGGGATATTGCGTCGGGTGGGTCGCGAATTTCGCGTCGTTCCCGTATCCCGAAAGGGCCATGAGTACCGCATTGCCGACGCCGAAACAGCAGATGCGAAAGAAGGATATCTTGTCGCGGTCGCGCCCCTGGAAACGAATCGTTCACAGCGTCGTGGATTGCCCGCCGCCCGCATTTTGCGTCAGATCGGCGATGTCTCCACCGAGCGTGCCGTCAGCCTGATTGCGCTTGAGGAACATGCTATTCCGCATGTCTTCCCCGATGCGGTTGTGAACGAGGCGCAGGCAGCTGCCGATGTCATCGCGGATGACTACGAAGATTGGCGCGATCGCCCGCTGGTGACCATCGATCCGGAAGACGCCCGTGATCACGACGATGCGGTGATGGCCGAACCCGATCCGAACGTCGAGGGCGGTTTCATTGTCACGGTCGCGATCGCCGATGTCGCGGCCTATGTCCGTTCCGGTACGCAAATGGATCAGGAAGCCCGTCGAAGGGGCAATTCGGTATACTTCCCCGGCCGTGTGGTGCCGATGCTGCCGGAACGGATTTCAAACGACCTGTGCTCGCTGCGCGAAAACGAAGATCGGCCGGCATTGGCCGTACGCATGGCGGTCGGGCCTGACGGCGGCAAGACACGTCACAGCTTTCATCGCATAAGAATGCGATCGGCTGCCCGCCTGGCATACGAACAGGCGCAGTCGGCGATCGACGGCAATCCGGACGAGGCAACCGGCGCACTGGTTGAGCCTGTTCTCAAGCCCCTTTGGTCCGCTTACGCCGCATTGGCCGCCGCCCGTAACCGCCGCGAACCGCTGGCGATCGATCTGCCGGAGCGCAGGCTTGAGTTGGATGAGCGCGGTCGCGTGGTCCGCATTCTAACGCCGCCGCGCCTGATCGCCCACAGGCTGATCGAGGAGTTCATGATCGCTGCCAATGTCTGCGCCGCCGAAACACTTGAGCGCCAGCGCGCCGCATTCGTGTACCGGGTCCACGACGAACCGGCGCGGGACAAGCTGGAAGCGCTGCGCGACTTTCTGGGGTCGCTCGATATGCGGCTTCCCAAATCCGGCAGTATTCGTCCCCGGCAGTTCAATACAATCCTCAACCGGGCATCGGGCACGAAGCATGAATCCCTTGTCAATGAAGTGGTGTTGCGCTGCCAGAGCCAGGCGATCTACGCAACCGAGAATATCGGGCACTTCGGACTTAATCTTCGGCGTTACACCCACTTCACCTCACCGATACGCCGCTATGCGGATCTTCTGGTCCACCGTGCCCTGATTGCCGCGCTCGGTCTGGGAGCCGGAGGCCTGGCCCATACCGATGTTGCCGATCTCGAAGCGGCGGCTGGGGAAATTTCCACTTCCGAACGGCGCGCAATGGCCGCGGAGCGCGACACCAGAGACCGGCTGATCGCGTCATGGCTGGTCGACAGGGTCGGCGCACGGTTTCGCGGCCACATTCGCGGCGTGACCCGCGCGGGATTGTTTATCGAGCTGGAGGAAACCGGCGCCGACGGTTTTGTTCCGATCAGCACGATCGGCAAGGATTATTTCCACTATGAGGAAGATCACCACCGGTTGGTTGGCGAACGCAGCGGGGAAATCTATGCCCTGGGTGCGCCTGTGGAAGTGCGGCTTGTCGAAGCCCTGCCGTTTGCCGGCGCCATGCGGTTTGAAATTCTGAGCCAAGGCATGTTTGATCGGCGAATACCAGCCGCCAGGCGCTCTGGCGGCAAAACCAGTTCGTCGCGATCCCGCAAATCCGGTCGCAAACGCGGCGGGTCTTGAATGCCGGCAAAAGATCCCAGATGAGCGAACCGCCGGCATCCGGTCATCCCGACAAACGCCGCTTGCCGGGCTCCGGTCATGGCACCGCATCGCCGGACCATCGGCCCGTTGGCCGCTCCATCTTGCGCGGGCTCAGGTTACGTTGTCCCGGTTGCGGGACCGGCGCCCTGTTCCACAGGTTCCTCAAAATCACACCTCACTGCGACCGGTGCGCCGAGCCGCTTCATCACCACCGGGCCGACGACGCACCCGCCTATTTCACCATGTTGATCGTCGGTCATGTGATTGTGGCCGGCGTCCTGTGGGCCGAAATGAAGGCCGCCTGGCCGTTGTGGCAGCATGTCCTGATCTGGCCGGCGGCCGTCGTTATTCTCTCGCTGCTTCTTCTTCCCCGCATCAAGGGTGGAATCGTGGCGTTGCAATGGGCGATGCGCATGCACGGGTTTGCCCGGAATGACACGGCCCGCTGACCGGCGGCGGCCGCGTATGGCACCACGACAATGCCGATCGGCGGTACCCGGATCGGTGGCGCTTGCCGCACCCCTTCCCTTCAGCGGCCGGCAGCTTCCTGAAACGCCGGCAGCGCCGCCTCGATCATATCGGCGCTGGCGGTCAGGCATATGCGGAAATGGGCCGGGCAATCGAACAGGGTACCGGGCATGACTCGCACGCCGCGGTCCGCCAGCGCCTGCGAAAATTTCAGGCTGTCGCCGCCCGGCGCCCGGCCCCACAGGTAGAATGTGCCTTCCGGCTCGGTGATATCGTACCCCCACTGCCTGAGCGAGCCCAACAAACGGTCCCGCTTCGCCTGCAGCGCGGCGATGTCGATCGATATCGTCTCCAGATCCGGTACCGAATATTGCATCGGCGCATCCGGAAAACTCCAGCTCAGCGCCATCTGGGTGGAGACCATCAGGTCACGCAGAGGCAACCGGACATCGTCGGGCAAATTCGGACAAAGCGCCAGATACCCAAGTCGCAGTCCGGGCGCCAAAAGGACCTTTCCGTAACTGTAGTCGATCACCGTCCACGGATAGAATTGGGCCGGACTGTGGAAGGGCCGCCCGTCGAGGCGAATGCGCCGGTAGGGTTCGTCCGACAGAATGAAGATTCGCGCCCCGATTTCCGCGGATTTCCACTCCAATAGATCGGCGAGATCACCAAGTTGGTCGGGCGAATATATCCGGCCGGACGGATTGTGCGGCGTGTTGACGACTACCATCCGTGTGCGCGGTGTTATCGCCGCCTCGATCGCGGCAAGGTCGAGATCAAAGCTCAGCGAATCCAGCATGACGTCGACCGGAACAAGGTTTTTCACCCTCAGCATGGAGGCATAGCAAAACCATCCCGGCACCGGGATAAGGACTTCGTCGCCCGGGTCCAGAAGCAGCGAAAACGCAAGCGAAATGGCGCCAAACGCGCCTTGCGTCATCGAAATATCCTGGGGATCGAACGCAAGGTCCAGTTCGGCGGACAAACCCGCCGCAATGACAGCGCGCGATTCGGCCTCATTGGTCTTGTAAGCAAACCAGTCCGGTGCTTTCGGCTCGATATATCTGCGCAACGCCGAAACCAGGCCAGGCAGCGGCATCTCATGCGGATTGCCAAACGTGAAATCAGAGGTCACCGCACCATCTTCGACATCGCGGATATAGGAATCGTAGAATTCGGCGATCGCGGAAAACTGATCGGCCGCGGCAAGGGATCGCTGGGAAAAATGGGACATCTGATGTTTTCACCGTGAATGTTAGCTCCGCCAATCATGCATGCCGGAGGAGAATATTTCCACCGTGTACCTATTCAGCACGCCGCCGCGAACCTGTCCGCGCACAGCGGACAACCGCCGCAGATCGTCGTCTGAACACCGGTCGGCAGGCTGATCCCCATGCCCCGTATTGCAAATGGTCAAAACCGCCATTGACCCCGTGATGGGATTTTGGCTAACCGCGCATCGGTACCCTTACGACGGTCCTGCGGCCCTGAACCGGGATCAGGAGTGAACCCAAGATGCCTTCACGCCCCGTACTGCCAAGAATATCGCGCCGAACCGGGCTGACACGCAGCGCGTTTGTCGCAATCTCCACGATTGTACCTGTCGGCATCGCCATCGGATTTCTGCCGCCCCTGCTGGCTCTCACCTTGTCCGATCGCGGCATTTCGGAACGCATCATCGGCTACCTTGTCGCCGCCATCGCCGTGGCCGTCCTGTTTGCCACGCCCCATGCCGCGCGGATCGGCGCCGGTTTCGGCATCGGCAACACGATAGCCACGATGCTCCTCGCAGCCGCGGTCTTGGTTCCGACATTCTGGTATTTCAATTCGATCGCCATCCTGTTCGCCATGGCGTTTCTGTATGGTTGCGCCACCTCGATTTGCTTCTCTTTGTCGGAATACTGGATCAACGCTGCCACGCCCTCGAAACGGCGCGGGCTTGTGAT
Source organism: Afifellaceae bacterium (assembly GCA_965216515.1). Classification (GTDB taxonomy): domain Bacteria; phylum Pseudomonadota; class Alphaproteobacteria; order Rhizobiales; family Afifellaceae; genus CAXMRP01. Next base: position 926,009 of record OZ244173.1, read on the forward strand.
GGGCATATACGCAACACTGCTTTCCATCGGTTTTGCCATAGGCCCGGGGATATTGGTGGTGTTGGGAACCGACTCAATCCGTCCATTCATTGCCGGAAGCATCATACTTGCGCTCTCGGCGCTTCCGGCCATCATCGGCCGGCATCGCGCGCCGGAGTTTCGAGGCGAGAAGACCCCCCGGTTCCTGCCCTTTGTGCTGGCGGTGCCCGCCGCGACATTGGGCGCCATGACTTTTGCAGCCGCCGAGAGCGGTGGATTTTCGTTTTTGCCTCTGTGGGGCAGGCATCTGGGATTTCCGGAGTATGTGTTGCCGCTGCTGGCTTCCGCCATGACACTCGGCAATGTCGTTTTCCAGATCCCGCTCGGTATGCTTTCCGATCGCGTTGACCGCCGGCTGGTGTTGCTGGCACTCGCCCTGGTCGGGGCTTTGGGCATGGGTTTGGCCTATGCCGCATCCGCATCCCAGCTTGCCGTCATTGCGATTTTATTTGTCTGGGGCGGCGCCACGGCGGGGATCTACACGGTCGGCCTCGCTCACCTGGCCAGCCGGTTCACGGGCGCAAACCTGGCCGGCGCCACCGCAGCTTTCATTTTCTGCTACGCGGTGGGAATGCTGATTGGTCCACCGCTGATTGGCGAATCCATGGTTCACATGCCGGTCGCCGGATTGCCGCTTGTCCTGGGCAGCGCGTTTGCCGCCTATTCGCTTTTCATCGCCTTCAGGATAGTGACGACTTACCATCGCGAGCCTTGACTTACCGGCCGGTTGCCGCCATGAGATGCGCCCAATTCCACAATCCAATCGCCTAGGACTGTCCCATGGCCAAAGCAGCAACGATCAAGGTTCGCCTCGTATCCGAAGAAGGCACCGGCTACTTTTACGTGACCAAGAAGAACACGAAGAACATGACCGAGAAAATGAGCGTGCGAAAATACGACCCCAAGGCACGCAAGCACGTCCTTTTCAAGGAAGCGAAGATCAAATAACCGGTTTGCAAACCGTCATTGATGGATCATTCCGAACGGGCGCCTGACCGGGCGCCCGTTTTTGTTGGGCCCCGCTACCGGATCGGCTCCCGGCGGTGGCGAAACGGCAGTGACTGAGGAGGATTGCAGAAGTGGCCGGCCGGACGACGGCCGTACGAGGAGGCCACTCACCGTGTCCGACCGACCGACCCCACGGACCCAGGAAATGCGGCGGACCTGAGCATATCCATGGGGTTCTGGTTGACGGCACCGATCTGGCCCGTCGAAACCTTCTGCATCAACACACAATCCGATGCGCCGGGCTAAATCCAGCGATAGGTGAACTAATGGTAAAATAAACCGGTTAAAGTCGATCCGAATTTTACGAATATATGAAGAAGATGGGCCGGGTGGCCGGCGGGCGATAGGCTGCCGCCCGACAAGCCGCGGCTAGCAATCGGCGGAACAGGTCGCCCGCCAAACCAGCCAGTCCTGAAATTTATAAATTTGCGACGATCTCAATTTCGCCTGTGTCAGGCTTCGCCAACATAGTTCTTGACCGTTTCCACGAACGTCGCCACCGATATCGGCTTTGAAAGATATCCCTCGCATCCGCCTTGCAGTATGCGCTCCTCATCGCCCTTCATGGCAAAGGCCGTGACAGCAATTACGGGAATATCCTTGAGATTCTCGTCCTGCTTGATGGTTTTGGTCACCTCCAGACCGCTGACCTCCGGCAACTGGATATCCATTATGATGAGGTCGGGCCTGTGGGATTTGAGGGCATCGAGGGCTTCGTGGCCATCGCGCATCGGCATGGTATCATAGCCGTTGGCGCGCAGAAGGTCGTTGAACAGCTTCATGTTCAATTCGTTGTCTTCGACAATCATCACAGTCTTGGCCATGTCAGCGCCCGCAAAATAGGTCATCGCAGTTGGTTGATAGAATCACTCCGACACGATCTTATTGTTGCAAATTCCGTTTAAGGAAAGGCAAACGATTCCTGTGTCGGCCAATTCCAGTTCCGGCAGTCTGCACCAAACCGCCCGGGATCTGGCGATTGCTGCCCTTTCAACGATCGCCGCCGATGCGCAAATGCTGGACCGCTTTCTCGACCTGACCGGCTACCGCGCGGAGGATATCCGGCTGGCCGCCAAGGAGCCGGAGTTCCTGGTCGGCGTCCTTCATTTCGCCGCCGAGCATGAACCGGTTCTCCTGGCGGCAGCTGCAACTGTCGGTGTGGAACCTGGGATGGTCAGAAACATCATGGCCGAATCGAATATCATCTAGCTTGCCGATCCGGCTGCCAGGGCAGCCGGTCTCTGCGCGGGACGAATCCGGCGATGCATGACGGCGGGAAGCACTTGCCGCATCCCGCGCTGCGGCGCTAAATCCGGTCATGGCCGAAAAACCGGGCGCATCCTTGCGCGCTGTCTGCCGCGACTGCTTCAGTCCGCTCCTTTGGGACGGGATTGAAGAGCCGCGACGTTGTCAGACTTGTTACAGTCCCTGCGTCATCGCCCACACGGAGCTGTCCGGCCTTAGCATCGCCCACATCGACTGCGACGCATTCTATGCCACGGTTGAAAAACGCGACCGGCCCGAGCTGGCCAACAAACCGGTTCTTGTCGGCGGACGCAAACGGGGCGTGGTGTCGGCAGCCTGCTACGTCGCCCGCACGTACGGCATTCACTCCGCAATGCCGATGTTCAAGGCACTGAAAGCCTGTCCGCACGCCGTCGTTATCTCGCCCGATATGGCGAAGTATGTGGCTGTCAGCAAACGGGTGCGCGAGTATATGACCGCGCTGACCCCACAGGTGGAACCGATTTCCATCGACGAGGCCTTTCTCGACCTGACGGGAACCGACCGGCTGCACGGCCATCCGCCGGCTGTCATGCTGGCCCGCCTTGCCCGCCAAATCGAAAGCAACCTCGGAATTACCGTTTCCATCGGCCTCAGCCACAACAAATTCCTCGCCAAAATCGCTTCCGACCTCGACAAGCCCCGGGGTTATTCCGTCATCGGCGAGGCGGAAACGGAGGAATTTCTCTCCGGACTGCCCGTGTCAACGATATGGGGTGTCGGCAAGGCCACGCAGGCGAAGCTCTCCCGCAACGGAATCACTCGCATTGCCCAATTGCAGAAGCTGGATGAAAAATTGCTGGCCGCCCGGTATGGATCGATCGGGTTGCGCCTGCATGCCCTATCGCGCGGTATCGATCGGCGAAGCGTTTCCCCCGGCCACAACGCCAAAAGCATATCTTCGGAGACCACATTCAATGTCGACCTCGCCACCGAAGAGGATTTGGTGCCGATTCTGCGGCGCCTTTCAGAACGCGTTGCCGAGCGTGCCAAGGCCAAGGGCCTTGCCAGGCATACGGTAGTTCTCAAACTGAAGACCAACTCGTTCCGTTCCCGCACCCGCAACCGCACGCTCGATGAACCCACCCAGCTCGCCGACCGGATTTTCCGGACGGGCCGCGAGCTTCTGGAACCCGAGATGGACGGCACAAGGTTCCGCCTGATCGGCATTGGATTATCCGGGCTGGAAGCGGATTGGCGCGCCGATCCCGGCGATCTCTTGGATCCTGGCGCACAAAAGCGGGCCCGCGCCGAAGCGGCGATGGACACGATTCGTCACCGGTTCGGCAGACAAGGCGTCGAAACAGGTCTGACGTTCCGGGAAAGACGCCTGAAGGATGCACGCGGCGACTGAGCCGGCTAGACGGTGCGCATTGGCACCAGCGAATATCCCGTCCTGTCGACAGGTTCAGTCTTCGCAGCTCTGCTGTTCCAGCGCCTCGATCGCCTCCAGCGTTCCCGACAGCTTATAGTCGCCATAATCCATCACCAGATCGCGGGTCACGCCGTTTTCGTAGAGAATGAAGCTCATCTGATAGGACGGCACCTGATCGCCGAAATCCTGGTTTTCCGCCTGTTTCTCATTGCTGAAATAGGCGATCGAAACGGGCCAGCCGCGCAGACCGGAAGTCAGGGAATCATCGGCGGCATGGCGCTCCGCCGTACCGATAATGGCCGAGGCCGTGTCGGAGGCTTCGCCCTGTCCGGCGCCCTCATAGACCGCCGTTGAAATGAATCGCCGGTCCGCCCGTGCGGCTTTCAGCAGCTCCGTCAGATGCTGACTCGGAAACAGAGCACCGCTTTCCAGCCGGATATCCTTCTTCTCCGGACTTTCCAGATGGACGTGGATGCCGTCGGCGCTGCGTTCCGCAAGGCCCTTCACATCCTCGATTACCCGCTCGTTGACATATGTCCGCGACACGAACCGGTAAAACTCGCCGTCGCCGGCTTCGTAGGTGGACACGCGAAAATCGAGCAGCCTGTCCGCTTCATCGGGGCCATCAAGACGAACAACAAGCCGCTGGCTCATCGTGTAGCCTTCGCAGGGGTTCCCGCTGACCTCGAACACCAGCCGCCCCGCGGCATTCGTGATACCTGAAGCTTCCGTCGCGTCGGCAAGCCCGATCTCGTATATCGCCCGGTGCGCCACCGGCGCGTCGATCGGATGCGGCGCCGCCGCCAGAGCCGGAAACGACAACAAAAATCCGATCGCCAATGCATTTGCACGGCACCACCAAAACAAATCGCGCGTTTTAGATATCATTGGCGAGGATATTGTAACCGACTGCGGCAATTTCTTGGCTGGGCCCGCAATTGCCCCTCCGGGCTGACAACTGGCGACAGAAAACGCTATGCACTGCGCTTTGGCAAGTATGTTGAACACGGATGGTTTCGCGCTTATCACGAATTCGACATCAGAACGGATATACCATGACCTCGACAATCGACAAACGCCTGGCGGAATTGGGCATCACCCTTTCCCAGGCCGCGGCACCAGCCGCCAACTATGTGCCAACCGCAATCACCGGAAATCTCCTGTTTGTTTCCGGACAAATCGCCATCAAATCCGATGGCACGGTGATTACGGGTCATCTCGGCGACGGCCTTTCCGTTGAGGAGGGCCAGGAGGCCGCGCGGCTTTGCGCGATCAATATCCTCTCCCAGGTGCGGTTGGCGCTGGATGGCGATCTGGATCGGATCGAAAGAATTGTACGCATAACCGGATTTGTCTCCTCAACACCGGATTTTTCCGAGCATCACCTTGTTATTAACGGCGCGTCGGACCTCCTTGTTGCTGCTGCCGGCGAAGCCGGCCGGCACACCCGCGCAGCTTTCGGCGTCGCGGCGTTGCCATTTGGCTCGGCGGTTGAGGTCGATGCGACAATCCAGATTCGCTAGCAGTTAGAAAGCATTGGCAGACCTATCCTGGTTAACAAGTCGGCCGATTGCCCATCGCGGTCTGCACGACCGCGAAGCCGGGCGTCCGGAAAACTCCCTTGCGGCGTTCCGGTCCGCAGTCGACCACCAGTACGCCATCGAATGCGACCTCCAGTTCAGTTCCGATGGCGTGCCGATGGTGTTTCACGACGAAGAACTTGGCCGTTTGACCGCGCATTCCGGAACGCTTGGCGAGCGCACTGCCGACATCTTGTCATCGATCGCGCTGTGCGGCACGGATCAAACCATCCCGCGCCTTCAGGACCTTCTTTCCCTCGTTGCCGGAAGCGTCCCGGTCATCCTGGAACTGAAGGACAATGGCACCCGCAATGCGGCCTTTGCCGCGGCCGTTTCCCAAATGGTCAAAGCCTACGAGGGACCGGTCGCAGTGATGTCGTTCGACCGGACCATCCTTTCCGAATTCCGCGATGTTGCGCACGGCCTGCCGCGCGGACTTGTCGCCGAAGGCAGCTGGCGGACAGCAATCACGCATCTGTTGGCGGTCTTTCGTCTCGATCTGCATTTCGTTTCATACAATGTCGCCGACCTTCCGACAGTTGCGCCGTGGATCGCGCGCCGCATACTTGGATTGCCACTCATCTGTTGGACCGTACGCACACATACCGATCGTCTTAAATCCGCCCGATGGGCCGAACAGATGACATTTGAGGGTTTTCTGCCCTGAAACTGACAGCGCCAGCGATCGCGTCCGCCGACCGCCGCATTGTTTGGAGGCGACGAGGCACTAGGTTAGATGGCGAAACCACAGAACGGTTGCCCGACACCAATGGTTGGCCGAAATCCGACAAAGTCTGACGGCAGCGCGGCCGTCCATGTCCATTCCTCGCTGGCCGCGATCGACCGCAAGGTCTGGGACCGGCTGGCCAATCCCGGTTGGACAGATCCGGAATACCCGCATCAAAAGAGCGGAATCAATCTGCAAGAAAGCGCCTACAATCCCTTCGTTTCGTGGGATTTTCTCCAGGCGCTGGAGGAATCTGATTGCGCCAGCAGCACGACCGGCTGGCTTCCCCAGCATCTGGTCTTGGTCGATGCCGCAGGTGCGGTGCGCGGCGCTGCGCCCTGCTATCTGAAGTCCCATTCGCAAGGCGAATATGTCTTTGACTACGGTTGGGCGGATGCCTTTGAGCGCGCCGGCGGACGCTATTACCCGAAGCTCCAGCTCAGCGTCCCCTTTACGCCGGTCACCGGGCCACGTCTCCTTGTGGAAGACGGCGCCGACATCCAAAACCGCAAACTGCTCGCGGCTGGCATTTCCATGCTTTGCGACAAGCACAATGTGTCCTCTGCCCATGTGACGTTTCTCAAAGAGGCGGAATGGCGGCTCTTGTCCGACATGGGTTATCTGGCCCGCATAGATCAGCAATTTCACTGGTTGAATGCCGGCTACGACCGTTTCGATGATTTCCTCGCCAACCTTGCGTCACGGAAGCGCAAGGCCGTCCGCAAAGAGCGTGAGCGCGCCTTGGCCGCCGGCCTGGACATTCGTTGGTTGACAGGCAGTGACATCAGCGAATGCCATTGGGACGCCTTCTATGAATTCTATATGGACACAGGATCCCGAAAATGGGGGCATCCGTACCTCAACCGGATGTTTTTCTCGTTGCTGGGAGAACGAATGGCGGATCGGGTGCTCCTGATCTTTGCCGAACGCGAAGGCCGCCCGGTTGCAGGTGCGCTCAACATGATCGGATCCGACACGCTGTATGGCCGGTATTGGGGTTGTGCGGAAGATCATCCGGGCCTGCATTTTGAGGTCTGCTACCACCAGGCAATCGAATTCGCCATCGCCCACAAGTTGGCAAGGGTGGAGGCCGGTGCCCAGGGCGCCCACAAACTTGCCCGCGGTTACGTGCCGACGCCGACCTATTCCGCGCACCATATCTCAAACGCCGACTTTCGAGATGCCATCGCCGACTATCTGGAAGATGAACGCCGGCATGTCCGTATGGAAGGACAGGCGCTGGCAAGGCACGCACCGTTTCGCAAGACATGCCGCCCCTGACCGAAGCCGGAACCCGGTCCGCTCCGCAGCCGCTGAACCGTGCGCATGAGTCTTGACGATTCCGCACCCGCTTGAAATGGTCTGCAAATCAGCCATCGCAGGCCCGATATTACAAAATTTGACACGCACTTAAGGGACAAACCGTGAGCGTCGCCTACGACAATGACAATATTTTCGCCAAGATCCTGCGCGGCGAACTGCCGAGCGAAATGGTGTATGAAGATGATCACACCGTCGCCATCATGGACATCATGCCACGCGCTGACGGCCACACGCTGGTTCTTCCCAAGGCGCCGTCTCGAAATATCCTCGACATTGATCCGGAGGACTATGCCCACGTTGCGCGGACGGTGAAATTGGTCGCAGGCGCCGTAATGCGGGCCTTTTCCGCCGATGGCGTGACGATCCAGCAATTCAGCGAACAGGCCGGCGGGCAGATCGTATTTCACACCCATGTCCACGTCTTGCCGCGTCACAACGGCGAACCGCTCAAACCCCACACCGGCCATATGGCGGACAGCGCCGTGATTGCCGAACACGCGCAAATGATCCGCGCCGCGTTCAGTTCCTAGATCATCGCAAATGTTTCTGACCCCTTGCCCCGGTCATGGCGGTTCCTGGGGTGGCCGGTTTTCCGGTGCCGCCAGCTAGAATGGGAAAAAAAGCGCGCCGCCGACCAGGACCAGTTCCGCGACGACCACGCCAACCAGAACATTCTTGCCGGTTACGGCAAAAGCCATCCACCCGCTGGCTGCCGCACAAATCCGCGTTGCGATGTGGATCTCCGCCGCCGATCCCGATGGTAACACGATCATCTTGCCGATCACGGCGGCGATCAGGGCTGTCGCCACGGCGCGAACCCACAGAATGGCCTCAGAATCGTCTTTGAGGCTATTGCCGGCCAGGACGCCGATCCATCGCCAGACATCGGTCGCCAGCACACCGGCGACGAGAATGAACACATAAGGCCACCACCAGGCCTCAATGGACGTGAAAGTCAGGCTCACGTTTTGCCCCGCTTTCTTCGCAGGCGACCGAAACCGTACGCAAGCGTGCCACCGACAAGGCCGGCCCAGACAATGTCAAGCGGAATGGCAAATGCGAACATCGCCGGACCGGCAACCAGCCCGATAACAAGGGCATAGGCCTCCGCCGGCAGACGGGCCGCCGCGCTCATGGCGGTCAGGAAATAGACCGGCGTCAGGAGAAAGAGCGCCGCTGCGAGCACAACCGGCAACTGTCCGGCAAGCAGGTAACTGCCCATGGTAATGGCAATATTGCACGCCGATATCGTCACGGCGAAACCGGCAAAATAGCGCATCCGGTGCTCACGCGGCACATCGGGTAGCCGCATCATCGCAAAGATCCACGCCGTGATGGCCACAAAATGGCTCAGAACGAGAAGATCACGACGGCGCGTACGGTCGTTGCGGACCAGCGACACCCAGGCTGCGACCATCGGCGTCAGGCGAACCGCGGAAAGCGCGACCGCCACACCGGAAAGCAGGATCGGGGTTCCCGCGCTGGCAGCACCGACAAGTACCACCTGACTTGGCAGGGCCCACACCATTGCCGTCATGAAAGCGGCCTGTCCGAGCGTAATGCCGGATTCACGGCACAGAACGCCGAAACCGATGAACGAGATCATCAGGATCAGCGCCGGGACGCTGGCAATGCCGGCCATACCGCTTAAAAACCATCCGGCCCGCGTCTCCGCCGTTTTGCCTTTATCGTCGACGACGGTCGCGACCCGGCCGGCGTTATCGTTGGAGATGGTTTTCTCGCCCCATTTCTTTGAAGACTATTCCACCTTCAGAGGAACACGCGGCACGACGCCGCCGCTGCCGCCTTTTGGCGGCTTTCGCTTCGGCTTGCGCGGTCCCGGCGTCTTGGCCTTGCGTTTGCGGCCCGCCGCTGCCGGCTTGGGCTTGCGACGGGCATTCTCGTCGGGGATGCACTCCAGTTTGAGCGACGGTCCATCGGCGCCGTTGTCCGCTTCATCCGGATCAACGGTCACCTTGACGATTCCGCCCTTTTGCAGCTTGCCGAACAGCACCTCGTCGGCCAGCGGCGTCTTGATGTGCTCCTGGATCACCCGGCTGAGGGGGCGCGCGCCCATGCGCTCGTCGTAGCCCTTTTCCGCCAGCCACCGGGTCGCCGCCTCGTCCAGTTCAAACGTAACCCCGCGGTCGGCCAGTTGGGCCTCAAGCTGCAGGACGAATTTTTCCACAACCCGGTAGACGACGTCCGGCGGCAGCGAGTTGAACGGAATAACCGCATCGAGCCGATTGCGGAATTCCGGCGTAAACATGCGATTGATCGCTTCCTCGTCGTCGCCGGTCCGGCGCGACTGGGAAAAACCGATTGCCGGACGGGCAAGGTCGGCGGCACCGGCATTCGTGGTCATGATCACGATGACATTGCGGAAATCGACCTGCTTGCCGTTGTGATCGGTGAGTTTGCCGTGATCCATCACCTGCAAAAGGACATTGAAGAGATCCGGATGGGCTTTTTCGATCTCGTCGAGCAGCAGCACACAGTGCGGATGCTGATCCACGCCGTCAGTCAGGAGCCCGCCCTGGTCAAATCCGACATAACCCGGCGGCGCACCGATAAGCCGCGACACGGTGTGCCGCTCCATATATTCCGACATATCGAACCGAAGAAGCTCGACGCCCATCAGGTCGGCGAGCTGGCGCGCAACCTCCGTCTTGCCGACGCCTGTCGGGCCGGAGAAAAGATAATTGCCAATGGGCTTTTCCGGTTCCCGCAAACCGGCCCGTGAGAGCTTGATCGCCGAAGCGAGCGCCGAAATCGCCTTGTTCTGGCCGAATACCACCCGCGCCAGATTGGTTTCCAGATGTTCCAACACCTCCGCATCATCCTTGGAGACGGATTTCGGCGGAATTCGCGCCATGGTGGCGATCGTCGCCTCGACATCCTTGACGCCGATAGTCTTTTTGCGGCGGCCTTCGGGAAGCAGTTTTTGCGCTGCGCCGGATTCGTCGATCACGTCGATCGCCTTGTCCGGCAATTTGCGGTCGTTGATGTACCGCGCCGACAGTTCCACAGCGGTGCGGATTGCCTCACCGGTGTAGCGCACCGAATGATGATCCTCAAAATAAGGCTTCAAACCTTTCAGTATGTGGATGCTGTCAGGGATCGATGGCTCGTTGACATCGATCTTCTGGAACCGCCGCACCAGGGCCCGGTCTTTCTCGAAAAACTGACGGTATTCCTTGTAAGTTGTCGAGCCGATGCACCGGAGATTGCCGGAAGCAAGCGCCGGTTTCAGAAGGTTGGAGGCATCCATCGCACCGCCCGAGGTGGCGCCGGCACCGATCACGGTATGGATCTCGTCAATAAACATGACCGCGCCTTCGATCGCCTCGATCTCCCGAATGACCTGCTTCAGCCGTTCCTCAAAATCGCCGCGATAGCGCGTACCGGCCAGCAGCGCCCCCATATCCAAGGCAAACAGCGTCGCATCCGCGAGCACCGACGGCACCTCGCGCTCCACGATCCGCTTGGCCAGTCCCTCTGCAATCGCCGTCTTGCCGACGCCCGGGTCACCCACATAGAGCGGATTGTTCTTCTGCCTTCGGCAGAGCACCTGAATGGTTCGCCGCAACTCCGCATCACGCCCGATCAACGGATCGATCTTGCCGGCGCGCGCCTTTTCGTTGAGATTGACGCACCACGCCTCAAGCGCGCTTTCCTTGCCACCGCGCTCTTCGGCCTCTTCACTGTCGCCTGTGTCCTCGCTGGCGCCGCGCACGGGACGCACATCACCCATCCCCGGTCGTTTTGCGATGCCGTGAGAGATGTAGTTGACCGCATCATACCGGGTCATGTCCTGCTCCTGCAGGAAGTAGGCAGCGTGGCTTTCCCGTTCGGCGAATATCGCCACCAGCACGTTTGCGCCGGTGACGTCCTCGCGCCCCGACGACTGGACGTGAATGACAGCACGTTGGATGACCCTCTGAAATCCGGCAGTCGGCTTGGCGTCTTCGTCTTCGCCGCTTACGAGATTTGCCAGTTCCGTATCGACATATTCGCTCAAGTCGTTGCGCAACCGATCCAGATCGACATTGCACGCACGCATCACCGCGGCGGCATCTTTGTCGTCGATAAGCGCCAGAAGCAGATGTTCGAGCGTTGCGAACTCCTGATCGCGCTCGTTGGCCAGCGACAAGGCCTTGTGCAGCGCCATTTCAAGCGAGCGGGAAAATGAGGGCACGGGTCCGCCTTTCTACTTTTTTTCCATGACGCACTGCAACGGATGCTGGTGCTTGCGCGCAAGGTCCATGACATGGGTGACCTTGGTCTCCGCCACTTCGTATGTGTACACGCCACATTCGCCCACACCATGATTGTGGACATGCAGCATGATCCGGGTTGCCTCATCCTGACTATGCTGAAACACCCGTCTGAGAACGTGGATGACAAACTCCATCGGCGTGTAATCATCATTGAGCAAGATCACGCGATAGAGGCTCGGACGCTTTGTTTTCGGACGCGTTTTGTTGATGACGACGGTTCCAGGATCGCCGCCCTTTTTTTCGTCTTGCCCGTTTTCGGCCTGCAATGAGTGTTTCGCCATCACGTCTAAGCCCTGTCGCGGAAAATCAATTCCCGGACGCAATCATGAGATACCTTCCACCAAATGTAGGCATTCTTCCGTTCGCTTCCAACCAATCCTGATTCTGCCACAGGACCACAGGGTTTTGGCAAGACAAAAAAACGCCCGGTCGAAACCGGGCGTCCTTGGCGATGAATTTTCTTCAGGGCTACTTCCTGGTGGAGGGAACAAAATCCTCGAAAGGCTTGATCGCGTCCTTGGCAACATCGATATAAAGCTCGCCGATCTTGGTGGCCTGGCCGACAGCGGATTCATACGCCCGCTTGAAGAAGGCCGACTGCAATTCCACAGCCGTATCAAGCGTCTTCACACCAAGCAGCTTCTCAATATGGTCCGCGCCTTCCTCAAAGCTCTTCTTTGAGTAATCGGCCGACTCTGCGGCGATGGCTTGCAAACCCTTTGAAACGGCGCCCATCGACTCAACCGCCTTGTCCAGGTTTTCTTTGTTCGCCTTCTGAAAATTCTCCAAACCACTATTCATCGTTACATTCCCTCTAAAACGAACGGCAATTCGGATGCCCGTTCGGCGTGGCGCCCATATATGTGCGCTGCACAAAAAACGCAAATATTTATTTTGCGATGCAATATTACACCTTCTGGCGGCGACAACCGGCGGCGCTCGGCCTGGCGGTTTCCGGTTAACCGTCGGCAACCCGTGGGATTTCGCCGGCGCTGGTCTGCGTCTTTTACGGAATCGTAACGACGTGTTTCCTACTGTGACCGACGGGCAGGCCCCTGGCAAAGCGCATGGGCCGCAGGGCGAACGGCCAAAGACGCCGGACAGTGTGGGATCGGATCGTGCAGAAAAATTTATGCCTGGGGACAGGCAGGACAAATCGAATTGGCGTTATCCTGGCGGTGACGATTGCCGCCATTTTCGGGTTCGGCCAAGTGCCATCAGCGGCGGCCAATGCAAAATATGCCGGTATCGTGGTCGACGCCAAGACCGGGAAGACGCTCTATGCCAGCAAGGCGGATGCGCGCCGTTATCCCGCCTCTCTGACCAAAATCATGACCCTCTATCTCCTGTTTGAGGAAATCGAGGCCGGTCGCTTGAGCGAAAGTTCAAAACTGACCGTGTCCAGAAACGCGGCGGCACAGCCGCCGACCAAACTTGGCCTGAAGCCCGGATCGAAGATCCGCGTCCGCGATGCCATTCGCGCGCTTGCCGTCAAGTCCGCCAACGACGTCGCCGTCGTCGTTGCGGAAGCCATTTCCGGTACCGAATCCGAATTCGCCCGCCGAATGACCCGGACAGCCCGGCGTCTTGGCATGCATTCGACGACATTCCGCAATGCATCCGGCCTCCCGAATGCCGGTCAGGTGACGACCGCCCGCGACATGGCGCTGCTGGGGCGCGCCGTGGAGCAGCATTTTCCCGGCCACTACAAGGTCTTCAGCACCCGCGCCTTTTCCTGGCACAAAAAGCGCTACCGCAATCACAATCGGCTTCTGGGCCGTGTGAAAGGTGTCGACGGCATCAAGACCGGCTACACGCGCGCTTCGGGATACAACTTGGTCACTTCTGTTCGCCACAACGGTCGCCACACGGTGGCCGTCGTCATGGGCGGACGCACCGGCGCCCGCCGCAACGCCCATATGACGGACCTGATCCGCCGTTATCACGCCAAGGCAAAACGCGGCGGTTCCGATGCCCCGCTGTTGGCCAGGGCGGCTGTGCGCATCCCGCCGCTTCCCAAGGCGCGGCCGGTTTCAACGGCGATGGCCGCAATTACAAATTCGATCAGCCCGAAGGCACCGGTTCTCGCGACTGCTGCGCCTATCCAGTTGGCGAGAGCCGCAGCCTTTCGCCCCGCGGCGCGCAACTCCCACAATCCGGCGGTCGATGCCATCGCTGCCCGGATCAGGGCGGCAAGCGAGGTCGCTGCGCTCGCCTATTCGCAAGGCGAAGGCGATGCCGACACCCTACCCGCAGATTTGACCCGGCTGGCCCACAAACGGTATCCGGACAAGGCTCGTTCGCCTGCCGAAGAAAGCGTAAAGTCGATCCCCGCGGGCTGGCAGATCCAGGTCGCCGCAGTTCCGACCGAAAGCAGTGCCATAAGCGTCCTGAAAAAGGTCCAGGCGAAAGCCGGCGGCCTCCTGAATTCCGCTGATCCGTTTACCCAGCCGGTCGATGCCAACGGCACCCGGCTATACCGGGCGCGGTTCGCCGGATTTTCCGGCAAGTCGGAAGCACGCGCGGTTTGCCGGAAACTAAAACGGAAATCGGTTGCTTGCCTGGCGGTGCCAGGCTGAAGATTTTGTAGCGTTGTGTTGTGTAGGAGCGTAGGCGATGATTTCACCCGAGAAGCTTGTCCTTGGCCTCATTGATCTTGGCGGCGAGCGCAGCGGAGCCGCCACGGTCGGGGTGGACCTGTTTGATGAGGCGGCGATGGGCCTCACGGATTTCCGCCTCGCCGGCGCCCGCCGCAAGCCCAAGGATTTCGTAGGCTTCCTCCGTGCTCATGCCGACCGCGCCCGCCGTCGGGCCAGTCCGCCTGTCGCCACGGTCCTCTCCATCACCCCGCCATCCCGCGTGGCTCCGATCGAGATAACCTTCCAGGAGGCGGAGTGACTCCTCGTCACCATCGAAATCCACCGCCACTTCCATCAGAACATCCAGCGGCAGGTCCGACAATGTTCGCCCCTCATGGCGACCGGCGAGAATCCGGCCATCCAGCGCGCCGGTGTCGTGATCAAGTGTCATTTCCAGTCCCGCTGACCGGACCCTTGAAGTTCCCCCGGCAGTCCTCTTGCCAGTCGTAAAGAACCCACCGCGACGCAAAATCGAAAATCCCAGAACGGCCACAGGCACAGCCCATGCGAACTGACGCATGGCGAACAGGCCAACCGCACTGGCAATGAGGAATGCCCCTGTACCCCGCTGCAATCCGGCGGCCAATGCTGCCGGTGGAGCGTTGAGGAAAAGCCGCAGCACCAGGACCAATACGGCTGCTACGGCAATCAGCAAAAAGATCGTGCTCATTTTCCGATCCTGGAAACCAACAATTTCGCTGCTTTGTCAGGCGAAGCCTCAAGCGCCTTGCGGCCGCCGGCGGCATAGGTCGCCACCGCACCCAGCATGGCGCGCAATTCGCTGGCCGCGGCAGTGTTGAACGGAAGATAGGCGCCTCCTGTCAATCGTGCGATCTCACGAAATGCCGATCCGGCCACCGGATCATGGCCTTCATGAAACATGAAGGCCTTGACGCCCAGAAGGCCGATCTCGCCGGCAATCTGGCAAAGCTTGTCGACGTCTTCTTCCATCGCATCGCCGACATAGACCAGCGCGGCGACAGGCCGCGTTTGCGCGACGCGCCTGGTGTGGGCAAGCACCTTGCGGATCTGCGTATGCCCGCCCCGGCAGTCGATTTTTACCATCATGTCCCGCAGCGCGGCCGTATTTTCCGCCCACTTCGAGGCCTGGCACTCGCCAAATCCGCGGAAGTAGACGAGTTGGACGGCAAGTCCGCCGACCTCTCCGGCGGCATCGAACATCTCTGCCTGCAGTTCGCACGCCAGATCCCATGTTGGCTGGCGACTCATGGTCGCATCCAATGCAAATATCAATCGTCCGCGCGCCGCTGGCGAGACGGGTCCCAGAGCCGCGGCTTTCTTCAGGAACGCATCGACTTCGGAACGCGGCGACGGCCTTGCCGGCGGCTGATCCTGTGCCTTGTCCTTCGCCGGGAGTTCGCTTTTCTTCGTCATCACCCTACCCGCGTGTTACAGCCGAAACGGGCGCATCAGCCATCGGCCCAACGCCGATCCGATGGCTTAACATGATGTGGGCTTTTACCGACACAGGGCAAGGCCCGGCGAATGCCGATCCGATACCAACCCCGTCAAAACGGCACCGCCGCATTCCAGGGGGTCGCCTTTGTCGACAGCGATCGTGGCCTCGGAATGGCGTTGGCGCCTAAAGCAGGCCCATTTCTGCAAGCTCACGCCGCAGTGTCGCCGGCATGTTCTGATCCGTTGCCCCGCCGGCCAGATCAGCCGGCGCATCGTCCGGTCCCAGATACCGCCACCCTTGAAAGGGCCGCCGCGGTTGCGACATGGTTTGCACCCAGGCCGACTCCAACACCAGATGGCAACGGCGAATTCCCGCCTCGTCGCGGAACGGACGGATGTCCAGAAGACGTTGGCGCACCTGGATCGATCCGCGAATAACCCAGTAAAGCGAGCCACCGTCGAGAAGTTCCGCCTTGCGGCGGGGAATCATGCGGGTTGTGTGGGTCACCTCAACCGGCTCCCCCTGGCTGCGCAGCCGCGCCAGACGTTGAAGCACGTGTTCTTCCAGTTGTTCAGGTGAATCGATACCGACACACAGTTTCAGGAGGTGAAGCGCCATGGTATGAACTTAACGTGCTGGCGTGCATGGCACAAAAGCGCCATACACCCTGTCCACATAGTTCACATCCAACCCAAATCACTGGAGGCCTCCCCCATGACAGTCGCCAAAGTCACGGAAATCACCGCCGCATCGCCCAAAAGCATCGAAGATGCCATTGAGAACGGCATCGAACGGGCCAGCAAAACCCTCGACAAGGTCAAGGGCGCCTGGGTTCAGCAGATCACCGTCGAATGCGAAGATGGAAAAATTTCGGAATGGCGGGTCAATATGAAGGTGAGTTTCCTGCTCAAGGACTGATCCCGGCCGCTCGCTGGGAAAACTAATCCCAAGCCGATCGCGTACCCGCCGGTACGCCGATCGGCGCTCCTGCCCGGGGCGCCCCGCCACCACTCAACATTCCACAACATTGACCGCCAGCCCGCCGGTCGATGTCTCCTTGTATTTTTCGCTCATATCCTGCCCGGTCTGGCGCATGGTCTCGATGCATTCGTCAAGCGGCACGAAGTGCCTGCCGTCGGCCCGCAGCGCGAGGGACGCGGCGGTAACCGCCTTCACTGCCCCCAGCGCGTTCCGCTCGATGCACGGAACCTGAACCAATCCCCCGATCGGATCGCATGTCATGCCAAGGTGATGCTCAAGGGCGATTTCCGCGGCATTTTCCACCTGGGCGTTTGTGCCGCCGAGCGCCGCCGCCAGGCCGGCCGCCGCCATCGCGGATGCCGAGCCGACTTCGCCCTGACATCCCACTTCCGCGCCGGATATCGATGCGTTGTGCTTGATAATCCCGCCGATGGCCGCAGCGGTGAGCAAGAATGTCCGGATGCCCTCTTCGTGACTGCCGACGCAATGGTCCCGGTAATAGCGGATGGTCGCCGGAATCACGCCTGCGGCCCCGTTGGTCGGCGCCGTGACGATCCGCCCACCGGCAGCATTTTCCTCGTTGACCGCCATGGCATAGACGGAAAGCCAATCCATCACCCTGTGGGGTTGCAGGAAATTCGCGCCCTGTTCCTGCACCAGCTTTTCGTGGATGTCGGCAGCGCGCCGACGAACCGCCAATCCGCCCGGCAGGATGCCCCGCGTGGACAGGCCGCGATTGATCGATCCGTCCATCGCAGACCAGACGGCATCTAGCCCGCGATCAAGATCCCCGCCGCTGTCCAGATTGATTTCATTGGCGCGTTTCATGGCGGCAATCGACATGGCATGAGTTTCGCCGAGAGCCAGCATCGAACGCGCACTGTCAAAAGGAAACGGGACATCGCGAATGGCTGCGGCATCCGATGCGCCCGACGCCGACAGGGCAGCCGAACCCTCACCGGAATCGCACGCTTCGATTTCACTGTCCTCAACGACGAAACCGCCCCCGACCGAGTAGTAAGTCCGTTCCGTCAGCAGTGAGCCGTCATCGCCGAATGCCCGAAATATCATGCCATTGGCGTGGCCGGGCAACGCCGGCCCGAAATCGAAGACGATATCGGCTTCCGGCGCAAACCGGACATGCGCCAACCCCGCCAGAACAAGCCGGCCGTCGCGCGCACACCGGCTCAGAATATCTGGCACGCCGTCGGGATCGACACGATCGGGATGACAACCGCAAAGGCCGAGCTGAACCGCCTCGCCGGTCCCATGTCCCTTGCCGGTATAGGCAAGCGAGCCATGAAGCGTGACCGTGACATGCCGGGCACGAACCTCATCGCGCAGAACATCCAGAAAGAAGGCTGCCGCCACCATCGGGCCGACCGTGTGGGAACTCGAAGGCCCCAAGCCGATCTTGAATATGTCGAAAACGCTCAAGAACATGACCACGCCACCACGAACCGAATGCTGTTCGCCTTACACGAATGCCGGGCCCGCAACAGTTCCTTCAGCGACCAGGAGACGTCGCCAGCGCCAAAGGGGTCGCGACATACCGGCGGTCGGCACCAGTTAAGGTTTATCGCCGGTAACCCGTTAATTTGCACTCATCATGTTCGGCAATAATCCTGCGATGTCGGCCGCGATCGGCTATCCCTAAGCGGCGCCGGTGTAAATTCGGCCGGACTGGTCGAGAGCGGAAACCATGCGACGAGCGAACTGGAAACCGGAAGAGCAGATTTTGTGGCGCAGTGAATTCGGCCGGGCATGGATTCACTATGGCATCGTTGCCTGCGTCCTTGGAATTCTGCTTGTGACGCTGGTCGGGATTTCCGGCGGCATCACCGGTGTAAACTAGTCCGGCGGACCCGCACGCCCTTCCGTCTTGGTATCCTGCTCCCCGCCCGGCAATTCGACCGGTCCGCCCGCTTCCTTCCACTCAGAAAATCCCCCGGCAATGTGAGCAACCGGTTCAAGTCCCATGTCAGCGGCGGTCTTGGTCGCCAACGCCGAACGCCAACCGGCCGCGCAGAAAAACAGAAAAGGCCCATCACCAGAAAATTCGGCGCGGTGATAGGGGCTGTCGGGGTCAACCCAGAACTCCAGCATTCCACGCGGACAGTGCATGGCACCGGGAATTTTTCCCTCCGGGTGAAGCTCCCGGACATCCCTGAGATCGACGAACAAGGCCCGGCCGTCCTTATGAAGGTCCAGTGCACGCGCCACATCAACGGATTCAACCTGCCGTTCCGCTTCCTCAATCAGGGCGCGATAGCCTTTGGTGATGTTCTGGGGCAACTGATTTTTACGCCTCGCCGAACGATGCAAACACGCGCTGAAATGCCGGCACCGGCCCGCACTTCGATTTGCCTTTCGGCCCTGCCGGCGTTCCGGCGCCGCAACGCCCATTTCGGCCGCACGGCCCCGTTGGCGCTATCAACCGGGAATGGCAGGATGCCATCTGATCCCATGGCGCGGCGGAAAACACTCCGGCCATGGGGAAGCGATCGCTGCCCGAGACTACCGGGATGCCACGATGGTTGTGTCCCCGCTTGTCACAGCCAGGACGACGAGAAGGATCCCGGCCATGATCGAAAAAGTCAGAAAGGCGGCGCGCCAACACGACAGCGGATTGGAATGCATTCTGTATGTAACCCCGGTCCCCGTTTCCCCGCTCGGTCGGTCCCCAAATCCGCACGCGATTCGAACTGGCGACCTTGCAAAGGCGCGCGGACATTAATCATTCGGTAATCCTTGCGCAAGGCCATTTGTCTGTGCGCGGACGCCCGGGCGGAGCGAAAGCTGTCAGCGACGATTTGGACCGGCCAATCACTTGAACCGGAACGAATTATTCGGCAGGAATGGCCGCCTGTTTCCGGACCCGCTCATGCCTTCCAATGCCACGTCTCCATTGGATCCGATCCGTCGACCCATGTCGACCGACATCGTGCTGGTTCTTCTTCTCGGCATCATGTGGGGATCAGCCTTCCCGGCGATCAAGGTGGCCGTCGGCGCCGTGGAACCCGTTCACGTTGTCATTTTGCGAACGGGAATTGGTGCCGCTGTCTTGGTTGCCTGGATGCTCTTGCGGTCGATTGCCTTCCCCAGCGATCCCAGGGCCTGGGCACAGTTGGCCATCATGGCCCTTTTGAACACTATTCTGCCTTTCTTCCTGATTGCGTGGGGCGAACAACATGTCGATGCCGGAATTGCCGCCCTTTTGATGGGTTCCGGACCGCTGTTTGCACTCCTGATCAGTCATATGACGACAACCGATGACCGGCTGTCCGGCCCGAAACTGGCCGGCGTGGCACTCGGTTTTGCCGGTGTTGTGACGATAATCGGGACGACGGCTATTCGCGGCCTGGGCCAAGATATCGTCGGCCAGATCGCGATTTTCTCCGCCAATTTATGCTACGTGGTCTCCGGCGGCATGATCCGCTATGTGCGCGACGTCAGCCCGCAAGCCATGGCCGCGGTCACGGTTTTGTGGGGCTTCATTTTTTGCCTGCCGCTGATTGTGATCTATGGCCTGCCACCGGTTCGACAACTCAACGGCGAGGTTTTGATGGCGGTCATCTGGCTGGGCGCCGTGTTGACCGGCGGCACATACGTCATGCGGTTCCATATCGCTCGCAAGGTCGGCTACAGCTACATGGCGCTTGCCACATTTGTTATCCCCGTTTCAGGTGTTGCGCTGTCGGCGGTGTGGCTCGGCGAAACGATATCCGCCAGGACGGCGATTGCCCTTCTCCTGATCGTTTCCGGATTTGTCGTCGCACGCGCCCGCTGACACGGCCAAACCGACCCGCCAGACGGACGGGCAGCCAGCCACCTGCAAGCCGCGGTCATCACGGTTGTATTTAATTAACAATTACGTTAATTAAAAAATATATTAATCAATGGGGACAAACATTCTCAGGAGACAGAGCATGTCCGTCGCACACAATACGCGCTTTCCCGGCGAAGATCCGGCCTATCGCCAAGCCCGGGACGAACTGCTGGATGCGGAACTGAAGCTTGATCGCATGGTCAAGCGGGTTGCCTCCCTGCGCCGCGACCTGCCGCTTGGCGGCCCGGTCCCGCAGGATTACTGCTTTCAGACGCTCGCCGACGGGGTCGAACGCGACATCCGTTTGTCGGAATTGTTCGCACCGGACAAGGACACGCTTTTCCTCTACAGCTTCATGTACGCCCCGTCCGACAGCGCGCCCTGCCCGGCCTGCACAAGCCTTGTCGATGGGTTCAACGGGATCGCCGACCACATTGCAGACCGGATCAACATGGCCGTCGTCGCCAAGGCTCCGATCTCGAAAACGATGGAGCTGGCCAAAAGCCGCGGCTGGACGAAAATACGGTTCCTGTCGTCTCACGACAACAGCTTCAACGAAGACTATCACGCTGTGAACACCCGCGAAATGCAAATCCCGGCGGCCAATGTTTTCGTTCGCAAAGGCAACGAAGTTCGCCACTTCTGGAGTGCCGAACTGCTTTATGTCGACCGTCCCGAACATCCGCGCCACGTCGATCAGATCTGGCCGATCTGGAACATCCTCGACATGACGCCCGAAGGCAGAGGTACGGACTGGTTCCCGAAGCTGAATTACGCGGATTGAGTTTCAGCCGGCCCGGGCGGGCCGCGGTTCGTTGAGGCGCCTTGTACGGCAACGGGACCGGCCGGTGTTTGCGCCGACCTTCCGGTCAACACGGCCGCAAAGCCCCAAGCCGGCCCTGGGGCGGGAAATTGAACCCGACGGATATGCCGGCTTCGGGCCGGTCTCCAAAGCGGCAAGACAGGGGATGCAATTGCAGCGGCTACAGCCGCGCGATGGCCTGGTGCGGCGCCACGCCGTTCAGCCAGTTCCGCCAGTCTTCCCGCGATCCGGCGAAGACATTGCGATCGACCTTGGAACCGATCCCCGGCACCCGCCCCGTGGCGGTATACTGCCAGAACAGCCATTTGCGCCCGGTATATTTGGATGTCGGATAACCTGCCACGGATCGCAGCCAGAAGGGATAATCGTTGAATGCGCCAACGAGCATATCGCGATGGAAATCGACGGACGTGTAAATGATCGGCCGCTTGCCATAGTGGCGCTCGGCGGCATCGAGAAACCGCTTCATCTCCGCCAGGACCTTTTTGCGCGGTGGCCTTTTTTTGCAGGTGTCGGAATGGGCATTCCATTCCATGTCAAGAACCGGCGGCAATGCCGAGGGATCGGCCGGTACATGCTTCTTGAACCACGCGATCTGCTCCCGTGCCGTTCGGCAGAAATAGTAGAAGTGATAGGCGCCACGCGGTACGCCGGCATTGCGGGCGGCAATCCAGTTGATCAGGAATGCCTTGTCGTGGTGATCGGCGCCCTCGGTCGCCTTGATATAGGCAAAGGACACACCATTTCGCCGTGCTCGCGTCCAGTCGACGGTTCCCTGATAGCGGGCGACATCGATTCCGTGGACCGGAAAGTCCGCCGGGGCAATGTCACCCGCACCACCGTAGCCATCATACTGGTACAGTTCTTCGTGAATGCGGGGATCGGCCGCCTTTGCAAATGACATCCATTGCTGACGGTCAACCGTCGCCGGTGCCGAAGCCTCATCCGGTTCCGACAAATGGGTGGATGCGCTTGAGCAGGCGGCCAAAAGGATGACCACCACAAGGAGCGCGGGCACGGCGCCAAGAATATGCCCCAGATACCGGCCTTGCATCGCCTCGTGTTCGCGCTTCATTGTCCCCGGTCCCAACGATTCGATTTGCCTCGATCTGGCCAGACAACGTTCGTGTTTAATGCTTAACCTTTCGTAAATTCGCCCGTCAATCGCGATGATCCGGACAAAACGGCTTCACCAAAGTCCGAACCACCAGGCCGCAAGTCCCAAAAAACCGAAAAATCCGACGATATCGGTCACTGTCGTGACGAAGACGCTGGAGGCGATGGCCGGGTCGGCACCGATCCGTTCAAGTCCGAGCGGAATGAGGATGCCCGAAAGCCCCGCCGCGACCATGTTGACGACCATCGCCGTCGCAATCACCCCGGCAAGGTGCCAATTTTCAAACCAGATCAGGGCGACAAGCCCGACCACTGCGGCGAACAGCAGGCCGTTGGCAAGGCCGACCAGGCCCTCGCGCCCGATAAGCCGCAAAGTATCGGTGGTTTCGATATCCCGGGTCGCCAACGCCCTGACTGCCACCGTCATCGTTTGCGTACCTGCATTGCCCCCCATCGATGCAACGATCGGCATCAGTATCGCCAGCGCCACCATCTGTTCGATCGTTGCATCAAACAGGCCGATCACTATGGAAGCCGCGATCGCTGTTCCGAGGTTGACCAGGAGCCAGACAAAGCGCGATCGCACGGCACCGACGAATGTATCGGAAATCTCCTCATCGCCCACACCCGCCAGGCGTTTGATATCCTCATCGGCCTCCTCCTCGATGACATCGACGATATCGTCGATCGTGATCACGCCCACCAATCGGTCATTGTCTTCCACCACACCAACCGAAAGCAGATTGTAGCGCTCGAAAATACGCGCCACATCCTCCTGATCGTCATCGACATCGACGGAATGGGCAATTTCACCCATGATATCGGAAATCAGTACCGGCCGCTTCGCCCGAAGCAACCGGTCAAGCGCAACCGTTCCCAGAAGCGAAAACCTCGGATCCACCACAAAGAGCTCGGTGAACTCATCCGGCAGCTCTTCCTCCTCGCGCATGAAATCAATCGTCTGCCCCACGGTCCAGAACGGTGGCACGGCGATGAAATCCGTCGTCATCCGGCGGCCGGCGGATTCCTCCGGATAGTCCAGATTGCGCTTGACGGTAATCCGGTCGGCAAACGGCAACCGTTCTAGAATCTCGGCCGTGTCGGCATCGTCGAGATTCTCCAGGAGTTCCGCCGCATCATCGGAGTCCAGCTCCTGAACCGCCTGGGAAATCCGTGAGTTGGGAAGAAAATCAAGCAAGGCGTCGCGGACATTGTCGTCCACTTCGTTCAGTGCCGCCCAGTCGAACCCGTCGCCAAGCAGACCAACCAGGTCTTCGCGCTCGTCCTGGCTCAGCGCCTGCAACACATCACCAAGATCGGATTCATGCAGATTGCCGACGAGCCCCTGCACCCGGGTCCGGTCGCCTTGTGCAATCGCCGAAGCAACCGCTTGAATGAATGCCGTGTTCAGCGCATCGTCGTCGTCGCGCAGCGGCGCACCGGACGCATGCTTCCGGCTTTCGTCAAGTCCGGTTTGGGTCATCGCATCCGTTCCCGCATTACCGGATACGGGGCACAAGGGGACATTCGCGTTACAAGTGCGGCTCCCGCCCGGACCCCGCCAATCGGTATCAGATAGTCTGGAAAAAGTGGTGCGGTCGAGAAGACTCGAACTTCCACGGGTTTTACCCCACAGCGACCTCAACGCTGCGCGTCTACCAATTCCGCCACGACCGCAAGCCGGTGTCCAACGATCACGATATCCGGCGCGGTCATGTAACAAAAGCGATCCCGCGCGACAAGGGCACCGTATCGGATCGGCCAGCACCCGGATTGACCGAACACGAAACTATGCGCGATGAGAGATCATGGCACCTACGGAACATTTGCGCAGGAAACCTTCGGGCCGGACGACGGATCGCGATCGGCTGGCAAGTCCCGTGTGGCCGCTGCCGGCAGCGGGAACGGCCCCCGACAGGGTTGAGATTTGCCGCTCCGCCCGCCCTGTCGCCTATGGCGACGCCCTGGACGAAATGGACAGGAATACCGCCGGGATCTTTGCCGGAACCGAGCCGGAAAAAGTCTGGCTCCTGGAACACCCGCCGCTCTATACCGGGGGCACCCGGTCAGATCCGGCCGACCTCCTCGATCCCGATCTGTTTCCCGTTTACCGGACAGGACGCGGCGGCGAATATACCTATCATGGGCCCGGGCAACGGGTCGCCTATGTGATGCTCGATCTGAGCCGGCGATCCCGCGACATCCGTCGTTTTGTGGCCGCGCTGGAATCGTGGACAATTGGCACGCTGGCCAGATTTGGTGTCACCGGCGAGCGGCGCGAGGACCGCGTCGGTGTCTGGGTAAAGCGCCCCGACAAACCGCTGCACGCGGACGGATCCGTGGCCGAAGACAAGATTGCGGCCATCGGCGTACGCGTTCGCAAATGGGTGACCTTCCATGGAATATCGGTCAATGTAAGCCCGGACCTGTCTCACTACCGGGGTATCGTACCCTGCGGTATTGCCGGCCACGGCGTCACCAGCCTTCAAGACCTGGGTATCGATATCGGACTTGAGGAGTTCGATCGCAATCTGATGGCGGAATTCGAACCGCTGTTCGGGCCGGCGACGGCAGTCAATCCACGAATATGAAGGTCTCCGCCCCCGACAGCCGCCATGACACGCCGTTGCTGGTGGAGTAGACAAACGCCTTATGATCGGCCTGCGGCCCTGGCCGGGGCTCCAGGTAGACCACCACCTGAATACGGGTCAGGACCGCGCCCAATCCCGGTTCATTGAGCGCTTCCAGAAAGGCATCTTCGGCAGCCTGGCGAGCCTCTTGCGCCGTGAGCGACCGGTTTTGCGGCGTCAGCGTGACCCGGATATGGCCGCTCAAGCCGTCATCGACCGGCGAAAACCGCATCTCCAACTCGGCGATTTCATCCGGTATCGGGGCCCGCAGGGGTTTGATCGATGACGTCACGTCCGGCGCGGGCGGCAATGCGCCCGGTGGTGTGGCGGCCAGTGCACCAGCTTCAAACAGCGCCAGCGCCAGTATCGCCACCGACAATAGTCCGGCTGTGACAAGCCGGTACCCCACTCCACACGCCATTACCCGTCAACCCGTACGCATCCCGTCGCCGGCAGTTTAGCTTAACAAAACGTTAATGCGCCATGGCTGGCAGAACAGAACATGCTTTTTGGTAAACGCGTGGCCCGGATGGACAGGAGCCGGCGGCCGGCAACACCGCCTGCACCAAACGCGATATCTAGCCTGTCGACGCGGTCCGTGGAACTTCCCGGAGCGAAGGTCCGGCCGCCGCTTCGCGGTCACCGTCGGTAATATAGTCGCGGGTCAGAGGTATGGCGTCACGGCTCTTGGACAGCAGCAACTGATAGACCATCGTCTGGCCATAGCGAAAGCCGGTTTCGACCGCCACGAGATAGAACTCCCACATCCGGAAAAAGCGCTCATCATACATCTTGAGCACCTGTTCGCGCGCGCCGCGAAAACGTTTCAGCCATTCGTGGATCGTGTCGGCATAGTGGACACGCAGAATTTCCGTGTCACCCACCCACAGACCGGTCCGTTCGGTCGACCCGAACACCTCCGACAAGGCGGGAACATATCCGCCGGGGAATATATATTTGCGGATAAACGGCCCCGTCGTCCCGGGCGGCCCCATGCGTCCGATGGCGTGGATCATGGCCAGGCCCTCCGGCGTCAGAATGTCCCGGATCTTGGCAAAATAGGTATCGAAATAGCCCACCCCGACATGTTCCATCATGCCCACCGATACCACGCGATCGAATGGGCCTTCGATATCCCGATAGTCCTGTTCGATGAACGTCACGAGATTGTCGAGACCGGCTTCCCGGGCACGCCGCCGCGATGCGGCCAATTGCTCCTTCGCCACATTCACGCCGGTAACATGGACATTGAATTGCCGGGCAAGATAAATCGCCAGGCTTCCCCATCCCGAGCCGATATCGACCACCCGCATGCCCGGCTCCAGCTGCAGTTTGGAGGCAATATGGCGGAACTTGTTGATTTGCGCCTGTTCGAGGGATTCCCGCGCCGGGTCCAGCCAGTAGGCGCACGAATAGACCATGTCCTCATCAAGGAACAGCCGGTAGAATTCTTCGTTGAGATCATAGTGATGTTGGGCATTGGCCCCCGCCCTGCCCTTCGGATTGAACTGCTGGAAGCGGCGGAGAAACTGCGAGACAGCGGTTCCGATCTTTAACCAGCCGAATTCATATAGCGCTGTCTCGTTGTGCCCATACAACCGCAAGAGATCGTCCAGACCGCTGCCGTCCTCAAACGACAGCGTTCCATCCATATAGGCCTCAGCTGTCCGCAATTCGGGATTAAGCGGGATTTTGGTGTGGAGAGACCGGTCGTGCAGCCGGACGCTCACAAAAGGTCCGCTACCTTTCTCCCCGAATTCATGCACGACACCATCGGCGTCGATCACCTTCAGATAACCCGACCGCACGAAAGCCGTGAGCATCTTCGACAACATACGCATCGTAACTGTATTCAAAGCCGGACGGCGGACACCGCCTTTTGCGTCCGGACTTGCGCCTCCCTTTTTCGCCCCAGAAAGCAGTTTGTCGCTTCCTTCAGGGCCCCGACAACCCCGATTCTCTATCAATCAGGCCCGTTTTGTCAAAAGGGTTTCATCAAGGGCTGAGGATCGGCCCGGATTTCCGGTTGACCGGTGGCGGGTATTCCCGACGATCTGACCTGTCAACTCATTGAATTTTTTAGAATATTCCACGCCGTTGATCCCGCCACGCGTCCGCGAGCCACGCCGCGGAAATGACGGAAAATCCCAAATCCGGATCGGCGCGTTTATTCGAACTCCATGATAACATCGTCGACGGCCAGTCCGTCGCCGGGGGCAACGCACACCTTGGCGATTGTTGCCCGCCGTTCCGCCCGAAGTACATTTTCCATTTTCATCGCTTCGATCGTCGCCAGAATTTCCCCCGGTTGGACTGTCTGGCCCTCGCTGACGGCGATCGACACAACCAGCCCGGGCATCGGGCAGAGCAGCTGGTGCGACCGGTCGGGTTCAACGATCTCCGGCATCAGGGACCGAAGCTCGGCCGTCCGCGGTGTCAGCAATCGCGCAGATATCGCGCACCCCCGGCGCGACAGCGTGGCCCGATGACCGGTCCGGGTCACCTGCGCGACGATGTTCTCGCCATCGACAAGTCCCCGCCAGACCGGCAGCCCGGGTTGCCACGCGGTCGAAATCCGCACCGCCGGTTCACCGTCAATGGCAAGGAAGACATCGAACGGACATCCGGGCCGGCCGTCGGTAATCCGCACCGCGATCGGTTCGCCTCCATCGATGTCGAGGTACCATTCATCGGGCATCCTGCCCGAATGCGGCGCCAGCCGCCCTGTCAGGCGATCGAGCCGGTCGCGCTCGATCAGTTCCACCGAAGCGGCAACCGCGGCGAGCGCCACGCGATCGTCTTGCGCGGGTTCGATCTCCTGAAAACCGCCTTCGAATTCCTCGTCGATGAACGACGTCGACAAGTCACCCGCCTGCCACCGCGGATGTGCCATGAGCGCGGAAAGAAACGGGATATTGTGTCGCACGCCATCGATCGCAAACTCATCGAGCGCATCCGCCATTGCGGCGATGGCCTTCCGGCGCGCATCGGAAGCCGAACCACCCGCATGGGTACACAGTTTGGCGATCATCGGATCGTAGTAGACGGATATGTCGGATCCCTCCCCGACACCGGTATCATTGCGCACCGTGATCTGCCCGTCGGACCGCTCCGCGGGCGGGCAGTACCGCGTCAATCGACCTGTCGACGGCAGGAAATCGCGATAGGGATCCTCCGCATAAATCCGCGATTCGACGGCCCAACCGGTCAGTCCGATATCCGCCTGGCGGATGTTCAACCGCTCACCGGCCGCAACAAGAATCATCTGTTCGACAAGATCGACCCCGGTAATCAGTTCCGTCACCGGATGTTCCACCTGCAGCCGCGTATTCATTTCCAGGAAATAAAAATCCCGATCCGCATCGACGATGAATTCCACCGTCCCGGCGCTGCAATAGTCCACCGCTTTGGCGAGCGCGACAGCCTGTGCGCCCATCGCCTGGCGCGTCCCCGGATCGAGAAAGGGCGATGGCGCCTCCTCGATCACCTTCTGATTGCGGCGCTGGATGGAACATTCCCGCTCGTTCAGATGGATGACATTGCCATGGCGATCGGCAAGCACCTGGAATTCGATATGCCGGGGCCGCTCGATGAATTTTTCAATAAATATCCGCTCGTCACCGAATGCCGAACCTGCTTCTGACCGGGCTCGTGCAAATCCCTCTCCCACCTCCTCAAGCGAGGCCGCAAGCCGCATCCCCTTGCCGCCGCCGCCGGCCGAGGCCTTGATCATCACGGGAAAGCCGATCTCTTCGCTGACGCGGGCTGCTTCTTCGGGGCTGTCAATGATCCCGATGTGACCGGGAACGATGTTGACGCCGGCCTTTTCCGCGAACGTCTTTGAGGCGATCTTGTCGCCCATGATTTCGATCGATTTCGCCGGCGGCCCGATAAAGGTGATCCCGGCGTCGGCGAGTGAAGTCGCGAACGCCGCGTTTTCAGACAGGAACCCGTATCCCGGATGCACCGCCTCGGCGCCGGTTTGCTTGCAGGCGTCAATGATGGCCTCGCCAACCAGATAGCTTTCTGTCGCCGGGGCGGGTCCGATCCGCACGGTCTGGTCGGCCATTGCGACGTGCATCGCGTTCCGGTCGGCATCGGAATAGACCGCAACCGTCCCAATTCCCATCTTCCGGGCGGACTTGATGATCCGGCAAGCGATCTCACCACGATTGGCAATTAGTATTTTTGAAAACATGCCCCTGCTTCCCGTGCAATGTGCCTTCAGCCGGTCTAGGCGCGGTCCGCCATTGCCGCAAGTCGGTTATAAGTCGAATACGACGGCAAAAACTGGCGTTTGTGCGGTTGCATCGTGGTGAATTCCTTGTCAGCTTTCCCCTGAACGTCGAACCATACATCGTGAGGGGAACAAAGATGGATGTCCGCGCCGCAATCGCCCTGGAGGCAGGCAAACCGCTGGAAGTTTCCACCGTGCAGCTGGAGGGTCCGCGCGAAGGTGAGGTGATGGTCGAGATCAAGGCGACCGGCATCTGTCACACCGATGAATTCACGTTGTCGGGCGCCGATCCCGAGGGTGCGTTTCCGGCCATTTTGGGCCATGAAGGCGCCGGGATCGTCGTGGAAACCGGACCGGGCGTGACCAGCGTGAAAACCGGTGATCATGTCATTCCGCTCTACACACCGGAATGCCGCGAGTGCGAATACTGCCTCAATCCCAAGACCAATCTCTGCCAGAAAATCCGTACCACCCAGGGCGCCGGCGTCATGCCCGACGGCACGTCGCGCTTTTCGCTGAATGGTGAAAAGATCCTCCACTATATGGGCACGTCCACATTCTCGAACTTCACCGTCCTTCCGGAAATCTCGGTCGCAAGGGTCCGCGAAGACGCCCCGTTCGACAAGATCTGCTATATCGGCTGCGGCGTGACGACGGGCATTGGCGCGGTGATCAACACGGCCAAGGTGGAGCCCGGATCGAATGTCGTCGTCTTTGGTCTTGGCGGCATCGGCCTCAATGTGATCCAGGGTGCCCGGCTCGCCGGCGCCAACATGATCGTTGGCGTCGACACCAACAATTCCAAAAAGGAATGGGGCGAGAAATTCGGCATGACCCATTTCGTCAATCCGGCCGAAGCCGGCGACGATCTGGTCGCCTTTCTTGTCGATATGACCGGCGGCGGCGCGGATTATTCCTTTGAATGCATCGGCAATGTCGATGTCATGCGCGCCGCGCTGGAATGTTCCCACAAGGGTTGGGGGGAGTCGATCATTATCGGTGTCGCACCCGCCGGGGCGGAAATTGCCACCCGGCCCTTCCAGCTCGTGACCGGCCGCTCATGGCGCGGCACCGCATTCGGCGGCGCCAGGGGCCGCACCGACGTGCCGAAGATCGTCGACTGGTACATGGACGGCAAGATCCAGATCGATCCCATGATCACCCACACCCTGGCGCTTGAAGACATCAACAAGGGCTTCGACCTGATGCATGCCGGCGAATCGATCCGTGCCGTCGTCGTCTACTGACCGGGTCCCGCCGGCCTGATCCCATGACCGCCATTTTCGTCGATGCCGACGCCTGCCCGGTCAAGGATGAGGTGATCCGCGTTGCCGGACGTCACGGTGTCGCCGTTCATATCGTCTCCAATGGCGGCATTCGCCCCTATCGCGAAACCTTTGTGGAGACGGTGATCGTGCCTCACGGTCCCGATGCCGCCGACGACTGGATTGCCGAACGCACCGGCATTGGCGATGTGGTGATCACCGCCGACATACCGCTCGCCGCACGATGCCTGGAAAGCGGAGCCCGGGCCCTGAACCACAATGGCAAACCGTTCGAACCGGGATCCATCGGCATGAAGATGGCCCTGCGCGATCTCAACGCCCATTTGCGCGAGACCGGCGAGATCTCCGGATACAATCCCGGCTTCACGGCAAAGGACCGGTCGCAGTTCCTCAACAAGCTGGAAACCTTGCTGCGCGCCGCAATGAATGAAGCGGATGTCCCGTCCGCTTCCGGCTGAACAGGATAGTCATGGAAACGATCGAGACCCACACCGCCCATGGCGGCATCCAGAGCGTCCACCGCCACGATTCAACGGCCACCGGCACGCCGATGACCTTCGCCGTTTTCACCCCGCCCCGCGCCGCCGACGCCCCTTGCCCGGTCGTCTATTTCCTCTCCGGCCTCACCTGCACCCACGCCAACGTCATGGAAAAGGGCGAGTACAGAAAGGCCGCCGCCGAACTGGGCATCATCGTCGTCTGCCCGGACACCTCGCCCAGAGCGAACGAGGGCGGGAACGTCGCCGATGACGAGGCCTATGATCTGGGCCAGGGCGCCGGCTTTTATGTCGACTCAACGCAAGCGCCCTGGGCGCCCCATTTCCGGATGGAGACCTATGTCACGGAGGAACTGCCGGCGCTGGTCGCCAAACATTTTCGGGTCGATCCGGCCCGCCAGGGCGTCTTCGGCCATTCCATGGGTGGTCACGGCGCGCTGACCCTGGCGCTGAAAAATCCCGGCCGCTACCGCTCCTGTTCCGCCTTTGCGCCCATCGTGGCGCCAAGCCGGGTGCCGTGGGGACGCAAGGCGTTTGCCGCCTATCTGGGCGCCGATGAGGCCGAATGGCGCCGCCACGACGCCTGCGCGCTGATCGCCGATGGGGCGCGCCTGCCCGAAATCCTCGTCGACCAGGGCGCCGACGACGCCTTTTTGAGCGAGCAGCTACAGCCCGAACGGCTGGAGGCGGCGTGCGCGGATACCGGAATTCCGCTCACCTTGCGCCGGCAGCCGGGCCACGATCATTCCTACTATTTCATCTCCACCTTCATGGCCGACCACATGGCCTGGCACGCCGAAAGGCTCGCCCCATAGGTCGGTTCTGTCGGCCGGCCGCAAACGCAAAAGCCGCGCCGGTTGTCCGGCGCGGCCATGGGATGCTCAGATCCTGAACCCCGCAGGTCAGGCGGCGTCATCCACCAGCGGCTTCAGCGTCGGATGGATGTTGGGCGATTCCTCGCCGATGAAGCGCAGCAGTGCCCTTTCGTTTTCGTGGATGGCCCCGTCGCGACCGATCCGGTCGGCGAGCCATTCCGCCTCCGCCTCAGTGACCACTTCCGCCGTGGCCCGTGCCGCGTCGGCCTGTGCGTTGCGGTCTGCCCATGCTTCCTCCGTCGAAGGCGCCTTGTAGGCGTCGATCACGCCCCGCAGCCCGCCGCTCGCCATGCGGCCGAAGAAACTGGCCACGCCGCCGGTGTCGGAATCGAGCCATTGCTCCCGCTTCAGCGCCACATCGCGGCCGGGCACCGCATAGCCCGATGCCGCCATCAGACAGTTGGCAAGCGCCTTGGTGAACAGGTCCGCCCACGCCGGATCGTTGTCGGCTTCCGCCACCACGTCGTTGATGTCGAAGAGCACTTCCGCCTCCGCCCGCGTGACCGCGATATTGCCGTCGCCTCCGAACGCATAGAGGATGCGGCGCATCAGATCGGCTTCGGCGCGCCCGACGCGGCCCGGTTCGAGATCACGACCGCAAGCCGCCGGCCCGTCACCGTCCAAAACGGCGTGTTTGACCTGGTTTAGTGCAAAAGCGGAAAGCCTCGCCGGGCTCGATTTCGCCTTCTCAAGCACCTTGACCAAAAGCTCCAGCTCCGTATCGGTTTTCACCGCACCGTCTGCCGAAATCCGCGTGATTAGCCAATCCGCGTTTTCCTCTGAAATATATCCCTTAGGCGCCTGCTGGTTGACCAGATAGTCGGTCAGCGCCTCGGTGAACAGAACGGTCCATGCCGTGTCGTGCCGCTCCGCAGCTTCATCCAGCGCGAACAGCTTCTCGACTTCTTCGCTGTTGATCGCGCCGTCGCTGTAGACCCGGCGCCGCATCTCCAACGCGTCTTCATTCGTAAGATGGCGGCTTGCCGTCACCTTGGCCAGCATATCGCTCATAACCATGCGTCCCGATCCAGGTTTCAAATCTGCCGCCGACAATAGCCAACAAGAGTTAAGGAAAGGCTGCTTCCCGGCCTGCCCGCCAATGCCACCAGCAGGCGACTGAAGACAAGGAGGGGGCTCTTTGATAGTATATCCCAACAGCCGTGGTTAACATTGCTTTACGAATTCGGAGATTTTAAAGTAAAAAACAGAGGTATCCCCATGGCAAAAAAGAACAAAAAGCCTGCCAAATCCCCGAACGGAAAGATAGG
Source organism: Afifellaceae bacterium (assembly GCA_965216515.1). Lineage (GTDB taxonomy): Bacteria > Pseudomonadota > Alphaproteobacteria > Rhizobiales > Afifellaceae > CAXMRP01. The sequence continues at coordinate 959,226 of OZ244173.1, forward strand.
CTTTGCCGAACTTGTCAGTCGGATCCAGCAGGGTAAAATCACCGAAGCGGAATGCGAGCGCTATTTCTATCCCGTTTACGAAGGCACAGAACCGTTCAAGCCGACGCTGGGTATCCGCGAGACCGAGGTCGATATCACCGGTGTGGAACGCACCGCCCGCGCCGCAGGCCCCAGCCTCGGATTCGAAGCGAGCGAAATCGTCCTTCAATCGCGCCGGATTTCCGATCGCACAGAAGAAGCGGCAATGGAAGCGGCGGCCGGACCGATAGCAACGCTCGCAGAAGGTGATTCCTGGTTCAACCTCCCCCCGATATTCTTTCCCCAGACGCTGATCGACAGGCTGGCCGTTGACCGGCCGATCCGGAACATCGCCATGTGGGGCGATGAACTGGATGATATGGTTGCGTCCGCCGAATACCTGCCGCCGCTTCACGCCGGCGGAATTCGGTTCATGTTGTTTTCGGGCGGCGGAAACGACGTGCTTGGCGGCGGCGATCTATCGGTATTTCTGCGGCAGCGGCAGTCCGGCGACAACGATCCGGCCAATGCCAGCCGGTACATTCGGCCGGAATTTCAGGCGATGTTGGACACCACCGAGTTGCTTTACGCCCAGCTGGCCGAAAATGTCCTTAACGCATCACCTGACACCTATCTCGTGCTGCACGGTTACGACTATGCCATTCCCCGTCCGGGCGGACCATGGCTGGGCGCGGAGCTGGAGTTCCGGGGCTTTCATCCCGTCGACCAGAAAGAACTCGCCCGCGCCGTGGTTCGGTCGATGATCGACGCATTCAACAACCGGCTGCGCACCCTCCACAACAACCTGCAAAACGTCATCTATCTCAATTTGCGGAATACGGTGACACCAAAGGGCTGGTTCGACGAACTTCATCCCACGACAACATCCGCGCAGAAACTTGCAAACAAATACAAGGCGCTGCTCGGCGCGGCTGATCCCAAACCCGGTCCGATCCCGATCGTCTAGGCGCCGTTTCGCCACTTCGCTGCCGCCCTTCAGGCCCCGGCCAACCGCCGGTTGTTCAGACGATATGCGCCGCGCAAACCGCTTTGCCAAAGTTCGGCATAACGAGTAAGCGACCCGTCATGGACAGGCCTCCGATCACGTTTCTCGCCACGATGATCGTCGTGGTGACCGGTGCGCTTTGGGGCCTTTATTGGCTGCCGGTGCGCCAACTCGCAGAACTCGCCCTGCCCGGCGCTTGGGGGACCCTGACCATCGTCGCCGCCGCTACGGTCTTGTTGACGCCTTTCGCAATCAGCGGTCGCCGGCGACTGGCGGAAGCCAGCCCCACCGCGCTCTTGTCCGTTGCGCTGGGCGGGGTCGCATTCGTTTTGTATTCCGTCGGCTTTGTCTATGGGCGCGTCGCAATCATTATTCTTCTGTTCTTCCTGACACCGGTATGGAGCACGCTGATCGGCCGGTTTGTCATGGGATGGCCAACGCCGCGCCTGCGCCTGGCCGCGGTTGCCATCGGTCTTGTCGGCCTGGCCGCAATGCTCCGCGCCGATGGCGAACTTCCGGTCCCCCGGGGAACGGGAGAGTGGATGGCCTTGACCTCCGGGATACTCTGGTCGTTCGCCACCACGGGCATACGGGCAAGGGCAGCCCTGGAACCGGGCGAAGCAAGCTTCGTGTTTGCCCTGGGCGCCTGTGCGGCCGCTGTCGTGCTGGCTTTCGCACTGGGGCCTTTGCCGGATGCCTTTTCGGTTGGGTATGTATGGCCCGCGCTGGGCTGGGCCTTGGCGGCGGGTGGCCTTTGGTGGGGTGCATCCATGGCCGGCCTGATGTGGGCGGCCCGGCGACTGGATCCTGCCCGCGTTGGTATCCTCTTGATGTCTGAGGTTCTGATCGGGACGGCCTCGGCCGCCGTGCTTGCCGGCGAATATTTAAGCCCCTGGGAGATTATCGGCGGCGCAATGGTCCTCTGCGCCGGGGTGCTTGAAGTCTGGCCGGCAGACCGGAAACCCGACAACCCCCATTAGAGTGGAATATTGTCGTGTTTCTTCCACGGATTTGACAGCGATTTCGCCCGCAACAGGCGCAGCGCCCGCGCGACCCGCCGCCGGGTGTTGCGTGGCAGGATGACGTCATCGATATATCCGCGTTCCGCTGCCACGAATGGCGAAAGGAACCGGTCTTCGTAATTCCGGACATGGCTTTCGATTTTGCTGGCGTCGCCAAGGTCCTTGCGAAAGATGATCTCCACCGCGCCCTTTGCGCCCATCACGGCGATTTGCGCGCTTGGCCAGGCATAGTTGATATCGCCGCGCAGATGCTTGGAAGCCATGACATCGTAGGCACCGCCAAATGCCTTTCGGGTAATCACGGTCACTTTCGGCACGGTCGCTTCGGCATAGGCGAATAGAAGTTTCGCGCCATGTTTGATCAGGCCGCCATATTCCTGCGCGGTTCCGGGCAGAAATCCCGGCACGTCGACGAATGTGACGATCGGAATGCCGAAACAGTCGCAAAACCGGACAAACCGTGCCGCCTTGCGGCTGGCATCGGCATCGAGCACACCGGCGAGCACCATCGGCTGGTTGGCGACAAAGCCGACCGTCCGTCCCTCGATGCGCCCGAACCCGGTGACGATGTTCTTGGCATGGTCCGCCTGGATCTCCAGGACGACACCCTCATCGGCGACCTTTGCGATCAGTTCCTTGATGTCGTAGGGCTGATTGGCGTTGTCCGGCACCAATGTGTCCAGCGAAAGTTCCGCGCGATCGGCTGGATCGGCGCACTCGACCACAGGCAGTTCCGCCTTGTTGTTGAGCGGCAGGAAATCATACAGCCGGCGTATTTCCAGCAACGCGGATATGTCGTCGTCAAAAGCTCCGTCGGCAATCGATGAGCGTGTCGTGTGGACAGATGCACCCCCCAGTTCCTCCGGCGTCACTTCCTCGTTGGTCACCGTCTTCACAACGTCCGGACCGGTCACGAACATGTAGGACGTATTGCGGACCATGAAGATAAAGTCGGTCATGGCCGGGGAATAGACATCGCCACCCGCGCACGGGCCCATGATTACCGAAATCTGCGGGATTACGCCGGACGCCAGAACATTGCGCTGGAAGATTTCCGCGTAGCCGCCCAACGCCGCCACGCCTTCCTGGATGCGCGCGCCGCCGGCATCGAACAGCCCGATGATCGGCGTCCGGTTGGTCAGCGCCATGTCCTGGACTTTCTGGATCTTTTCCGCATGGGCCTCCGACAGCGAACCGCCGAAGACGGTGAAATCCTTGGCGAACACATAAACCGGGCGGCCGTTGATCGTGCCCCAGCCGGTCACCACACCGTCGCCGGGAATGGTCTGGTCCTCCATGCCGAAATCGTTGGAACGGTGAACGACGAACATGTCGAATTCCTCGAAGGAACCGCCATCGAGGAGAACATCGAGCCTTTCGCGGGCTGTCAGCTTGCCCCGAGCATGCTGGGCCTCCACCCGTCGTTCACCGCCGCCGGCGCGTGCTTCCGCCCGCCGCCGCTCCAGTTCGCCGATCACATCGTGCATCGCCCCATCCCCGTTTCGTTCCGGACGCGCCGTTAGACGCACTGTCATATGCGTCGTTATACGCTTTGCATGCGGCTGCGAAAATGCCGACTTGTGTAGGGTTTGGTGTTGCCTTTATTGCTTTGCTGCACCAGTCGGATTTCTCATGCCGGCCCCGGCATATTCTGTATAAATTTGTTGATGGCGACGGACCATGGAAATAGAGAATTCACTTGCCTCGCGAAATTCACAGCCAAAACCCGGCCCTTCAGAAATTCCCTTTGTATTCCGTGGAACCGCTTCGGAATATTTTGGCATATGGATCGTCAACATCCTTCTGACGATAATAACATTCGGGATTTATTCCGCCTGGGCAAAGGTGCGTCGCAATCGATATTTCTATGGAAACACGTTCCTTGACGGCCATGCCTTTGACTATCATGCCCGGCCTGTCCAGATTCTGAAAGGACGGCTGATCGCGATCGCGGCAATCGTTGCCTGGAATGTTCTGGCCGGAATCAATCCGATCGCCGCCCTTCCGATCCTTCTTGCATATCTCGCCGCGCTGCCTTGGATAATCATTGTGGGCCTGCGGTTTAATGCCCGCATGACCAGCTATCGCAACGTCCGGTTCAAATTCACCGGCCGATACTGGCGTGCGCTGGTTGTCTTCATCCTGATGCCGATCGGCGCCATCTTCTCGCTCGGCCTGCTGCTGCCGGTCTCCACCCGCATGACGGCACGATACCTGGCGGGCGGTTATTCCTATGGCACAGCGGATTTTGCGGCCAATCCTCGCCTTGGTGGCTACTACAACGGATTTGTGGTGGCGGCGGCTGTGTTTTTTGGATTTGCCATAGTGGCCGGCATTGCCGCGGGCTTGGTGGCGATTGCCGCTTCACAGGGTGCGCTGCCGGATGACGGGTCCGGTATGCCGGGATTCGCAACAATCGCCGTTGTGGCTTTCTACGCGGCGCTGGTTCCGGCAGCGATCTACTACCGCACGGTCTCGCGCAATGTGTCCTACAACGCCCTGGTTCTCGACGAGGAACACCGGTTCCGCTCCACGATGTCGCCGCTCCGCTATGTCTGGATCCTGGTTTCAAATGCTGTCGTTACGGTCGCCACGATCGGGCTGATGCGCCCTTGGGCGGCCATCCGCTCCTCCCGGTATGTGGTGGCGCATACCACCCTGCTACCCGCCGGACCGCTCGACGCGTTTTCCGACCGTATCGGCTCTGACGAAGGCGTGGCGGCGGGCGAATACCTGGATCTTGGCGGAATCGACATCGGGTTTTAGCAAGTGAACCGGCGCATCAGGGGATTTCTGTTTGAGCCGATGAAATCGGACGGCAAGGCTGCGATTCTGGCCGTATCGAACCGGAAAGGCATCGTCGTCATCGTCGACAACGCTGATCCGTTGCGCTACCGCGCCGATGAAATCGCTGACATATCGGATCGGGTCGGATCGGTTCGCCGTCGCCTCACTTTTGCGGATGGCTGTGCATTCGAGACAGACGACAACGATTCTGTCGATGAACTGGCGGCGTTGTTGGGCAAGGCCCGGTCCCTGTTGCCCTGGCTGGAACGTTTCCATCCCCGGCTGGTTCTGTTTGCGATCGCAGCGATCGCTCTCATTGTGCTGGTCGTCCGTTATGGGCTGCCGGCCATGGCGAATTTCGCCGCCCAGGCAACACCACCGGCGGCCGCCAGACTGATAGATACCGGTCTGTTGCAGACTGCGGACAGAACACTTCTGAGCCCGACGCGGTTGCCGACGCACCGGCAAACGGAAATCGAAGAGCAGCTGCGCGCACTGATCGACGCCAACATGCTTGACGACATCGATGTGAACCTGCGCTTTCGCGACAGCGCCGGGATAGGCGCCAACGCGATCGCACTTCCCGGCGGAACGGTCGTGCTGACCGACGGTCTGGTGGAACTGGCGCGATCCGACGATGAACTACTCGCCGTGCTGGCTCACGAAATCGCTCACATAGAAGCCCGGCACGGGCTGCGGCAGCTTTACCGGGCAATCGGGTTGGCGGTGTTCGTGTTGCTTATTGCCGGCGATCCGGGCGAAATCGCCGAGGAAGTGGTCGCCCAGGGCTCGCTGTTGCTGACACTGTCCTATTCCCGGCAATTCGAGGCTGCAGCCGATCGGCGTTCCGTTGAAATGATGACACGCGCCGGACGCGACGGCGCGGCCCTTGCGGCCATACTTGGCCGCCTGGCCGCCGATATGTGCGAGGACTGCGACAACTGGCTCTCAAGCCACCCGGCAACGGCGACGCGGATGCGCACGATCCGCGAAATTTCGGCGGCGAATTAGTCTTTCACCTGACCCGATACCGCCAGAGCAAGAACGGCTGCATCGAAGTCGCGGCGGCGGGCCTGACGGCGCACAGTTGCCTCATGGTCCGCACCCCACCGGGCAATATTCCAGTCCTCGTCCACATGGGCGGCTTCCCAGGCTGTGTCCGCATCGGCAAAGCCGTCGGCGAGCGCCAGCGCGATCAGCGCCGAACCGGTGAGCGTCGTCGCCAGATGAAGCCCGGCAAGCGGAAACGGTCTGTCAAACACGTCCACGGCCTGAGCAATCCGCGTCAGGCTGGAACCGGACTGGCTGTGATGAACCACGCCCTGCGCCAGAACAAACGCCGCACCATGTCGATCGCGTGCCCATGTGACCAACGGATCCCAGGCTGCCACCTGGCGGGCAACCAGATCAGCCGGTTCGGCGGCGCGATAGAAAACCAGATCGCTGGCGCAATACCGCACGATATCCGCGCGAACATCCTCCATCCGTGTCGCGACCCCGTCGATTGCCGAATTGGCAAGCCTGGTCAAAGGCATGCGCGACGGATCGATGACCTTGTCCTGAGCCGACCATTCCCGGCACACCGCATCGGCAAATGATCGCGTCGGAAGGATAAGCGGCCGCTTCGCCGGTGTTCGCGCCGGCTTGCCGTCAAGAAGCAGTGCGTGGCCTTCCGCCGTGGCTTCGCCAGGCTCCGCTTGATCGTAAAACCGTTTCGGCAGCGCCGGTCGCGCATGCGCCTGGGCAACACGTACCGGATCCGCCGGGCGATCACAGTCGGCATTGGTCATGAATCTGCCCTTCGGCCCGCCGCCGGCGATGGCTCGCTTGCCCATGTCCGTTCAAGAACCGGGACCAGATCCTCAAACGTATCGATTATAGCGTGTGCGCCGGTCGCCATAAGCACTTCGTCATCGTGATAGCCCCAGGAGACGCCGACAGCACCGGCGCCGGCGCTTCGCGCCATCTCCATGTCATAACTTGTGTCACCCACCATAACCGTCATTTCCGGATCGACGCCGGTTTCCTCCATCGCCTGCAGGACCATGCCGGGATGCGGTTTCGACGGCGCCACATCAGCTGCCTGCAGTGTGTGGAACCGGCCATCCAGATCATGCGAATTCAACACATGGCGAATTCCGCGCATGGCCTTGCCGGTGGCAATGCCGAGTAGAACATCCTCGCATCCGGCAAGGGAATCGATGGCATCCCGAGCCCCTGGAAAGAGCTCATCACCCACCACACCTGCCTGGCGTTCCGCCGTGACAATCGCCCGAAATGTCTCGCACATTGCCCGCGCCTACCGGCGATCAGGCGCGTCCAGCAACCTGCCGATCGCCAACTCCAACGACAGGCCGATAACCGAAAGGATCGCGTCATCGGACGGGACAGCAAGCTCATGATGCACAAACAGGGCACGCCATTGGCGGAGAATCGACGTTCGGCTGTCGAGCAGTGTCCCGTCGAGGTCGAAGATAACCAGCTTCACGGAACCAAATCCGTGCTGTCGCTAAAACCCAGAACCGTCCAGGACTGTTGCATATGCTGCGGCAGCGGCGCGGTAACATCGAGGATACCGCCGGCCGGATGGGGAATGACAATTCGGCGGGCCAGGAGGTGCAAACGGTTCTGCAGGCCGCCGGGAAGCTCCCAGTTCTGGATATCGAAATATTTTGGATCGCCGATGATCGGATGGCCAATGTGGGCGGCATGGACACGGAGCTGGTGGGTGCGGCCGGTGACCGGCTGCATGACAAGCCAGGCGACCTTGCGGCCCGCCTGCTCTGCCGTGCAATAGCGGGTCACCGCATGTTCGGCGCCTTGCGTGCCGTGCGCAACGACTGTCATCCTGTCGGATTGATCGCCGGCGCCCCTGGCAAGATATGTGGAGATTTTTCCGTGTGCCGGTTTCGGCACACCGCGCACAACAGCCCAATAATACTTTTTTGTATCGCGGTCCTTGAACCGCCTGCCCAGCGCCTCCGCGGCGGCCCGTGTGCGCGCCACAACAAGAACGCCGCTTGTTTCCCGATCAAGCCGGTGGACAAGGCGGGGCTTCTGTCCTCGCCTGTCCCGCAACGCCTCCAGCATGCCGTCGATGTGCCGCGATACGCCCGATCCACCCTGAACGGCCAGACCGGCAGGTTTGTTGAACACGTAGACATCCCTGTCCTCATGAAGAATCATGCGCTTGAGGAACGCTGCATCATCCGGATTGGACGCCGAAGACACCGATCGCGGCCGCCCGTCGCCCGCCTGGAGCGGCGGCACGCGGACTTGTTGGCCGGCCGCAAGTCTGGTGGACGTCTGGACACGGGCGCCGTCAACCCGAACCTGACCGGAACGCAGCAATTTCTGAAGATGGCCAAATCCCAACCCGGGGAAATGCAGCTTGAACCACCGGTCAAGCCGCATTCCCGCCTCGTCCCGGTTGACCGGCCGGATATCGACAGCCCGTTTGCCGCCATTCCCGGGGAGTTGGCTTGCGCCGGACCGGCGCATCGGTTTGGCCCTGTTCACGCCAGCGCCCGTACGAACGCAAGGCCGGCAAGCAGTGCACCGACAGACACGATCACCGATGTTCCAACATAGAGCGCGGCAAGACCGGTTTGCCCACGTTCAAACAACAGCACCGTCTCCAGGGAAAAGGCCGAAAAGGTCGTGAATCCGCCGAGCACGCCTGTTGCCAGGAACAACCGGACATCCTGCCCGCTCCACCCCTGCGGCAGATCCACCTTCAAAGCCAGCCAGGAGACAAGCAGGCCCATGGCGAACGAACCCGTCACGTTGACGAACAATGTGCCCCACGGGAAGCCGGTGCCGATCCAGCGAAGAGCTGCAAGTCCGACAAGATGGCGGAAGCCGGCGCCAATTCCGCCTCCGATCGCCACAATTAGAAAGTGAGCCATGCCGCCTCGATAACCGGTTCGGCGGCTCCCGCCAAGCGGCGCGGTACTTTGCGTGGTTCAGGCTGCCTTCTCGCCTGTCAACGCGGCGATGAATTCTGCGACAAATCCTTCAAGCGCGTTCCAGTCCGTAAATTCCCTGTCTTCGTGGATATCGACATCCTCCCCCTTCTGCATGGCGATGAACTTCATCGCCCAGCGGCGGAAAAAGTCATACTCGGTAAACCGAAACGCCCCGGCGGCGTGGTGGACAAAGCTCGGCCGCCATCGCGTTTCGTCGAACAACCGGTTGGCGATGGCTTCGATTTCCGACCGCTCGTCCGGTTCATCGCTGGCTGCCGACAACGACACCGACAAGAATGCTGAAGGTGTGTTGTTGAGTGATGCGACATGGTCGTGGACATAGTGAACCAGGGATGTCTGATACCGGCCCATATGCACCGACGCCGCCAATATCACCGCATCGAACTCACCGGGATCCGGGGTATCGGAATCCGTGGCATTGGCAAGTGAGACATCATGGCCGGCTGCCTGTATCTGCCGGTCCACGGCATTGGCGATTTTCTTGGTCTGCCCTTCGGTTGTGGCAAACAGCAACAGGATCTTCATTGAAGGCGCCTCCGTTTTTTCCCCAATGCCCTCCGTTTTTCCGTTGCCATATTTTCCGCCGCGCCGCCTTGTGCCAGATCAATTTGCATCCGCATCGCCGGCGTCGGACACCGCCTCCGTCGTCATCCGTTCCCTGCGAAGACGTACCCAAGCCGCAAGGCGGCGACCGATCTCCTGTTCAAATCCGCGGTCGGTCGGACGGTAGAATTCCCGGTGCTCCAGGCCTTCCGGAAAATAATCCTGTCCGGAAAAGGCGTCCGGCTCGTCATGGTCATAGGCATAGCCCGCGCCATAACCCTCGCTTTTCATCAAGCCGGTCGGCGCGTTGAGAATATGTTTCGGCGGCGGCAACGACCCGGCATCCCGCGCCGTTTTCATGGCCGATTTGTACGCGGTGTAGAGCGCATTGGATTTGGGCGCGGTTGCGAGATAGACGGCGGCCTGGGCAAGCGCCAGCTCGCCCTCCGGCGTGCCAAGCATGTGAAAAGCATCCCTGGCCGCATTGCAGATCTGCAGCGCCGCCGGATCGGCAAGCCCGATATCCTCCGACGCCATACGTATCAGCCGTCGCGCCAGATACATCGGATCTTCGCCGGCATCGATCATCCGGCAAAGATAGTAGAGGGTCGCCTGCGCATCGGAACCGCGGACGGACTTGTGCAATGCCGAAATCAGATTGTAGTGGCCGTCCTGGCTCTTGTCATAGATCGGCGCACGCCGTTGCAGGATGGTCCGCAGGGCCGCGGCGTCGAAGATTTCGCCCGCCCGCGCCGCGCGCCACACGTCTTCCGCCAGCGAGAGCACCGAACGGCCGTCGCCATCGGCCATTTCCGCCAGCGCGCGTCTGGCCTCCTCGTTCACCGGTAGCGGAATTTGCCGATCGGTTTCGGCGCGTCGCAACAATTCACCAAGTGCATCAATATCCAGGGCCTTGAACACCAGCACATTGGCCCGCGACAACAGCGCCGCATTGAGTTCGAAGGAAGGATTTTCCGTCGTGGCTCCGATGAGGGTCACTGTCCCGTCTTCGACCACCGGCAGGAACGAATCCTGTTGCGCTCTGTTAAATCGATGAATCTCGTCAACGAACAGCAACGTCCCCTGGCCCGTTTCCCGGCGTGCGCGGGCCGCCGCAAAGATCGATTTCAGTTCGCCGACACCGGAGAAGATCGCCGAGACCTGTTGGAAATGGAGGCTCGTCTCGTCAGCCAGCAACCGCGCCACGGTCGTCTTCCCCGTGCCCGGCGGCCCCCAAAACACAAGCGATCCGACCTGATTGCCCGCCACCATGCGGGTAATCGTCCCGTCCGGCCCGACAAGATGCGCCTGTCCGACAACATCGGCAAGCCGGCTCGGCCGCAATCGGTCGGCGAGCGGCCGCGGTGCCGTCGATTCAAGGCCAGCAGCCTGAAAGAGATTCTCCATCCGAGCGGCCGGTTGTCGTTTCCGGTCCCTAACCGCCGATAACCAGGTTGGATATTCGCCCCCGGCGGTCCAGCCGCAAACGCCACAGTCGGCTGGGCCGCTCCAAAATCTCTACCAGCTGATCGGTATCCTCAATCGCCTTGCGCTGGGCCCTCATGATGATATCGCCGGACCTGAATCCATAGCGCGCCGCCGCGGAACCGCGGTCGACATCGACCACGACGACACCGGTGCTGTCCGCCGGCAATTGCAGCCTCTGGGCAAGGCGGGGTGAAAGATTGGCCACCGTTGCGCCGGCCAGTGGAGACGGTCCACCGATCTCGCGCCTCCGCGGCCTGACGGTTTCCGGCGCCCGAACGAGATCAACCGTCAATCCCTGGCGCCGGCCGGATCGCAGAATCGTCATGCGGGCCTGCGTGCCGATACCCAGCAGCGCCAACCGGTATTCCAGGACCGAGGGATTGGCGACCTCCTGCCGGTTGACGCGCAGCACCAGATCGCCGATCCGCAGGCCGGCGCGTTCCGCCGGTGAATTGCGCTTAATGTCGGTCACCAGCGCGCCGCGCGGACGTTTCAGCCCCAGTGACAATGCAATATCCGGCGTAACCTCCTGAAATGTCGCGCCGATCCACGGACGTTCCACTTCGGTGCTGCCGGAAAGCGCCTGTGTCACGACCGTTTGAACCATGTTAGAGGGAATCGCAAAACCGATGCCGATGGAGCCGCCGGAGCGGGAAAATATCGCCGTATTGATCCCGACGATGTTGCCGCGCATGTCAACCAGGGCCCCGCCCGAATTCCCCGGATTGATCGCCGCGTCGGTCTGGATGAAAAACGACAGGTCGTTGATACCGATATTGGTGCGGGCAAGCGCCGACACAATTCCACTTGTTACGGTTTGGCCAACGCCAAATGGGTTGCCGATCGCCAGAACGAGATCGCCGACCTCAAGCCCGTCTGAATTTCCGAATTCCAAGGCTTCGAAGGCGCCGGACCCGTTTTTGATACGCAACACAGCCAGGTCCGTACGCTCATCGCGCAGCAGGATGTCCGCCCTGTACTCCTGGCCCGTCGGCATGACGATCCGGACCCTGTCGGCGTCACGAATGACATGGTTGTTTGTCACGACGACACCAGAGGGATCAACGATGACACCGGAACCCAGCGACGTCCGATTGCGCGGGCCGGGAACGCCGAAGGGCGATCCTTCGAAAAAGCGGCGGAAGAAGGGATCGTTTTCAAAAGGAGACTGGATTTCGCGCCGTTGCTTTGTGGCATAGACATTGACGACCGATGGCGCCGCCCGGCGGACAATCGGTGCAAATGAGAGCCGGATTTCATTGCGGTCCCGCGGTGATCTTTGCGCGCTCGCTTCCCAGTTCGCCGAACCGAAATTCAGAATCGACGCTGACAAAATCAACACCAACAAACAACGCATCATGCCTCTAATCTCCAGCTTGACGGCCTCTCTGCCGCATCCGGCCCCCTGCTGTTGTGCATCCTATCATGAATCGGAAAGAGGACAGTTCGAAGTTCACCCGAAACCCGGATACGCCGATGTGACGGACGTGGTTATCGACGAAATACAAAAAACGGAGCCGTGGCCCCGCTTTCAACTGTACAATCTCGACGCCGGCGCATGCAGCACTTCGCCGGCTGAACATGTTCGTCAGGCGGCAACCTGGTCCGCGACCGCTTCTTCGGCCTCCGCCCGGGCACGGTCAGCCGCGCCCCTGGCTTCAGGATCCCGATCCACGAATTCGATGACGGCGCGCGGTGCATTGTCTCCATAGCGGTATCCGGCACGCATGACGCGCACATAGCCGCCGTTGCGACCTTCAAATCGCGGGCCGAGTGTCTCAAACAGCTTGCCGACCATCGCCTTGTCGCGCACCCGGGAAATCGCCTGGCGTCGCGCATGCAGATCGCCGCGCTTGGCGAGCGTGATCAACTTGTCCATGATCGGCCGAAGCTCTTTGGCCTTGGGCAGTGTCGTCACGATCTGTTCGTGCTCGATCAGGGCCGCTGCCATATTGGCGAACATCGCCTTGCGGTGGCTTGCGGTGCGGTTCAGCTTCCTGCCGGCTTTGCGGTGGCGCATGGCCGTTTCTCCTGTGACCGGGCCAAACCGGCCCGTTACCTCAATATTGGTCTTCGAAACGCTTGGCGAGATCGTCGATATTGTCCGGCGGCCAGTTCTGCACTTCCATGCCGAGATGCAGGCCCATCGCAGCCAGCACTTCCTTGATCTCGTTCAGCGACTTGCGGCCGAAATTCGGCGTCCGGAGCATTTCTGCCTCGGTTTTCTGGATGAGATCGCCGATGTAGACGATATTGTCGTTCTTCAGGCAATTGGCCGATCGCACCGACAACTCCAGTTCGTCGACCTTCTTCAGCAGCGCCGGGTTGAACGCCAGCTCTGGTGCGGCTTCCTCGACGACTTCCTTGCTCGGCTCCTCGAAGTTCACGAATATGGAGAGCTGATCCTGCAGGATCCGCGCCGCATAGGCCACCGCGTCTTCCGGCGTCACCGATCCGTCGGTTTCCAGCATCAGGGTCAACTTGTCATAGTCAAGGACCTGGCCTTCGCGCGTGTTCTCCACCCGGTAGGACACCTTTTTCACCGGCGAATAGAGGCTGTCGACCGGAATGAGGCCGATCGGCGCGTCTTCGGGCCGGTTGCGGTCGGCCGGCACATACCCCTTGCCCGTGTCGACCGTCAGTTCCATGCGGATGTCGGCATCCTCGTCGAGATGACAGATCACCAGTTCGGGATTGAGGATCTCGATATCATCGACCGTCTGAATGTCGCCGGCGGTCACCGCTCCGGGGCCTGACTTGCGCAGCATCATCCGCTTCGGTCCCTCGCCCTCCATTCGCACGGCGATTTCCTTGATGTTGAGCACGATGTCGGTCACATCCTCGCGCACGCCGGCGATGGAGGAGAATTCGTGCAGCACGCCGTCGATCTGTGCGCTGGTGATCGCCGCGCCCTGCAGCGACGACAACAGCACCCGGCGCAAAGCATTGCCCAGCGTCAGACCAAAGCCACGCTCCAGCGGCTCGGCAAGAACCGTGGCGATGCGGCGGGCATCCGATCCCGGCTTGACATCCAGCTTGTTCGGTTTGATCAGGTCCTGCCAGTTCTTGTTGATCACGGATTTTGCCTCTCAATATCCCCGGCCGGTCGCCCGGCTATGTTCAAAATGCGCGTCCAGTATTTCGGTTGTTCAGACCCGACGACGCTTCGGCGGACGGCAACCGTTGTGCGCGATCGGCGTCACATCACGTATTGACGTGATGGTGAAGCCTGCCGCCTGCAGCGCCCGCAGCGCCGATTCCCTGCCCGATCCGGGCCCGCAAACCTGCACTTCCAGCGTACGCATGCCATGTTCCTGCGCCTTTTGGGCCGCGGTTTCCGCCGCCACCTGCGCCGCATAGGGGGTCGATTTGCGCGATCCCTTGAAGCCCATGCCCCCGGCCGACGACCAGGAAATGGCATTGCCCTGCACGTCGGTGATCGTGATCATCGTATTGTTGAACGACGATCGCACGTGAGCGATGCCGGAAGTGATGTTTTTGCGTTCGCGGCGGCGAACGCGGGATGTGTCCTTGGCCATTGGTCAGTCCTGTTGCCGAACTATTTCTTTTTGCCGGCAATCGGCCGGGCGGGTCCCTTGCGGGTGCGGGCATTCGTGTGCGTGCGCTGACCGCGCACCGGAAGGCCGCGACGGTGCCTCAGGCCCCGATAGCAGCCAAGATCCATCAGCCGCTTGATGTTCATCGCGGTATCGCGCCTGAGGTCGCCTTCGACCATATAATCGCGGTCGATCGCTTCACGGATCTGAATGACTTCGGAATCCGAAAGCTCATTGACCCGACGTTCCTCCGGAATGCCCACCTTTTCCACGATTTCCCGCGCTTTGGTGGCGCCGATTCCATGGATATAGCGCAGCGCGAATTCCACCCGTTTGTTTGTCGGTATATTGACACCTGCAATTCGTGCCACGTTCCCTGCTCCTTTGCTGCGCCTGACCTCAAGCGCACTTCGATCTAATGCCGGACCGGATGCGCATATGCTGACGCACAACAAACGACACCCGCCCAAATTTCTGGACCGGCGCCGCACCTAAACCATAAGGATTGGAGCCGGTGAATACTGTGTCGGCAGCCCCCCGTCAACCGCCGCATGTCGCCGCCTATCCCTGGCGTTCCAGTTCGTTCAATACCGCCTCGATCTCAGTGGCGACTTCATCGATGGATCGCAGTCCGTCGACGTTTCTGAGCTTGCCCTTGGCGTGATAATAACCGACCAGCGGCGCGGTATCCTTGTAGTAGGCCTGCAACCGCGTGCGCATGGTTTCCGCATTGTCATCGGCTCTGCGCTTGAAGTCGGAGCCGCCGCATTTGTCACATCGGCCTTCCTCGGCCGGTCTCTTGTGCACGTCGTGATATCCCGCACCGCAATTGGCACAGGTGAATCGCCCCGATATCCGCTCAACCAGCACATCATCGTCCACGACAAGCTGAATGACCGCATCGAGCGGCATTTGCTTTCCTTCAAGCAGCGATTCCAGCGCATCGGCCTGGGCCAGCGTCCGTGGAAAGCCATCGAGGATGAATCCGGCCTTGACGTCGTCCTCATCGAGACGGTCGGAAATGATGTCGATCACCACGTCATCGGAAACCAGCTTGCCGGCATCCATGATCGCCTTGGCTTTTTGGCCGATTTCCGAACCGGCCGCCACAGCCGAACGCAGCATGTCGCCGGTGGACAATTGTATGAACCCGTGGGTATCGACCAGGCGTTGTGCCTGAGTCCCCTTGCCGGCACCGGGTGGTCCGAGAACGATGAGCCTCATCGGCGACGCCCTCGCAGTTTTGTCTTTTTCACCAGGCCTTCATACTGATGCGCGAGCAAATGTCCCTGCACCTGGGCAACGGTATCCATGGTCACGCTGACCACGATCAGAAGTGACGTGCCCCCAAGGGCGATGTTCAGACCGGTCTGCGAGAACAGAAACTCCGGCAACAGGCACACCAGGATCAAATATGCAGCACCGACCACCGTGATCCGGGTCAGGACATAATCGATATATTCCGCCGTCCGGGCGCCCGGGCGGATGCCGGGAATAAAGCCGCCATGCTTCTTCAGATTTTCGGCGGTATCGGACGGATTGAATACAATGGCGGTGTAGAAAAACGCAAAAAACGCGATCAGCGCACCATACAGCAGCAGATAGACTGGCTGGCCGCGGCCGAGAAGCGCGGTCACCGATGTCAGCCAGCCCGGGCCCGTGCCGGCGGAGAAATTGGCGACCGTGATCGGCAGCAGGAGCAGCGACGTCGCGAATATCGGCGGGATCACGCCGGCGGTATTGAGCTTCAGGGGAAGATGCGACGAATCCCCCTGGAACATTCGGTTGCCAACCTGGCGCTTGGGATACTGGATCACGAGCCGCCTCTGGGCCCGCTCCATGAACACAATAAAGGTGATGACCGCAACGCTGAGTATGATCATCGACAGGATGAAAGGTGTGGAGATCGATCCCTGGCGGCCCAGCTCCAGCATTCCGGCAATCGCCGCCGGCAAACCGGCAACAATGCCGGAAAAGATGATCAGCGAAATCCCGTTGCCGATGCCGCGCGCGGTGATCTGTTCGCCGAGCCACATCAGGAATACGGTTCCGCCGGTGAGTGTGACAACGGCGGTAAACCGGAAGAACAGGCCCGGATCGGTGACGATCTGGCTCGATGAACCCTCCAGCCCGACAGCGATGCCATAGGACTGGAATGCAGCCAGCACCACCGTGAGATATCGGGTATACTGGTTGATGACCTTGCGGCCCTGTTCGCCTTCCTTTTTCAACTGCTCAAGCCGCGGCACCACGGCTGTCATCAGCTGGATGATAATGGAAGCGGAGATATAGGGCATGATGCCCAGCGCGAAGATCGCCATTCGC
The DNA here is from genome assembly GCA_965216515.1 of Afifellaceae bacterium. GTDB lineage: Bacteria > Pseudomonadota > Alphaproteobacteria > Rhizobiales > Afifellaceae > CAXMRP01. Next base: position 975,961 of record OZ244173.1, read on the forward strand.
TCCACGGCGCCGCCGGCGAACATATTGAAAACGCCCAGAATGCCGCCGGACTGCTGTTCGAAGGCCTGCTGCAGGGCCTGGATATTGATCCCCGGCAGCGGCACATAGGTTCCCAGCCGATAAACAAGCAGCGCACCCAGCGTAAACCAGATGCGCTTTTTCAGTTCTTCCGCCTTGGCGAAAGCGCCGAAGTTCAGGTTGGAGGCAAGTTGTTCAGCAGCAGAGGCCATGTGTTCTCCCGCGTGGGTGCCTTTATTCGGAGGCCAGTTCGGCTTCGCTTGTCTTGGCGGCGGCCTTGCTTTCGGTCACCGTCACCGTTCCCCCTGCCTTTTCGACCGCGGCCAGCGCCGGTTTCGATGCACCCGCCACGTTCAGCGTCACTTTCGCCTTGATGTCGCCGCCAAGTATCCGCACGCCGTCGCGGATCTTGTTTACAAGCCCGGCGGCCTGCAACGCCGCGCCGTCGATCTCGGAACCGGCATCAAGCTTGCCGGCGTCGATCGCTGCCTGGATCCGGTCAAGGCCGACCTCGGCATACCGCTTGGCAAATATATTGTTGAATCCGCGTTTCGGCAGCCGCCGGTGAAGCGGCATCTGGCCACCTTCAAATCCCTTGATGGCAACGCCGGAGCGAGACTTCTGACCTTTGACACCGCGGCCACCGGTCTTGCCGGTTCCGGAACCGATGCCCCGCCCCACGCGCTTGCGGTTCTTGGTGGCGCCGGCATTGTCGGAAAGCGTATTGAGCTTCATGGTGTGAATTTCCTGCACAAACTGTTTCAGCTCTCGTCGACCACACGGACAAGATGCTGGACCTTGGCGACCATGCCGCGCATGGCCGGATTGTCCGGCAAGGTCGCGCGCCGGTTTAGCTTGTTGAGCCCGAGACCGATAAGGGTCTTGCGCTGGATCGCCGGCCGCCGTAGCGGGCTTCCGATCTGTTCAACGACGAATGTCTTGTCGGTTTTGGCCATGATGTCCCAGCCTAGGCTTCAATACCGGCGTCGACGTCACGCCGGCGCGATTGCAATGTGGAGACCTTGAGCCCGCGCCGGGACGCGACGCCGCGCGGGCTGTCCTGACGGGTCAGCGCATCAAACGTCGCCCGGATCATGTTGTAGGGGTTGGATGTGCCCACAGATTTGGCGACGATGTCCTGTATACCCAGGGTCTCAAAAACCGCGCGCATCGGGCCGCCGGCGATAATTCCGGTGCCCGGAGGCGCCGCCCGCAAGACAACCTTGCCGGCGCCATGGCGGCCGTTGACATCATGATGCAGGGTCCGTCCTTCGCGCAGCGACACCCGGATCATGTCCCGCTTGGCCGATTCTGTTGCCTTGCGAATGGCCTCTGGCACTTCTCGCGCCTTGCCATGGCCGAACCCGACCCGACCGCGCTGATCGCCCGCCACGACAAGCGCCGCAAAGCCGAAGCGGCGCCCGCCCTTGACGACCTTCGCAACGCGATTGATGTGCACAAGCTTGTCGACAAACTCGCTCTCGGTCCGGTCATCGCGGCCGCCGCGGCGATTTCTATCGCGTTGTCCTCGTTCTCGTTGCGCCATTCTTCCTACATCCAATCCTTGTCAGATAGGAGCACTCGTGCTCCATGAAAAGCGTATGCGCCGATTAAAACTCCAAACCACCTTCGCGCGCCGCCTCCGCCAGAGCCTTCACCCGGCCGTGATAGAGATAGGAGCCCCGGTCAAACACGACTTTTTCAACTCCGGCGGCTTTCGCGCGCTCCGCGACCGTTTTCCCGACCCGTGCCGCCGCGTCGATGTTGCCGCCGGACTTCAGCTCGCTGCGCAATTCCTTCTCCAGGCTCGATGCAGCAACCAAAGTGCGGCCCTGCGCATCATCGATTACCTGGGCATAGATCTGCCTGCCCGAACGGAACACCGAAAGACGCGGCCGCCCGCCGGCCGCTCGCCGCAGCCTGTTCCGCACGCGCATCCTGCGGCGCGCCATTCCCTGTCCGATTTTTGCCATAGCCGTGTTCCGTTGCCTTGGAGCCGTTACTTCTTCTTGCCTTCCTTGCGGAAGACATACTCGTCGGCATATTTCACGCCCTTGCCCTTGTAGGGTTCGGGCGGGCGATAGCGGCGCAATTCTGCCGCCACCTGGCCGACCTTCTGCTTGTCGATCCCCGACACCACGATTTCCGTGGGTTTCGGGCATTGAACCTGAATACCATCCGGGATCGCATGATTGACTTCATGACTGAATCCCAGGGAAAGACTGACCGCGTTGCCCTGAACTTGCGCCCGATAGCCCACGCCATTGATCTCAAGCCGCTTTTCATATCCGTCGGTAACACCGACCACGATATTGTTGACCAGCGTCCGCGACATTCCCCAGCGGGACCGCGCCTGCTTGGAATCGTTGACCGGTGCCAGCATGATACCGTCATCGGTCATTTCCACCGTCACATCTTCGACAAGGTCGACGGACAGTTCGCCTTTGGGACCCTTGGCCTGCACGGTACGACCATCGATCTTGACCTGCACGCCGTCCGGCACACTGACGGGCTGTTTTCCGATACGAGACATAATAGTTCCGTTCTACTCGTTCTGGATCAAAAGACCCGGCAAAGCACTTCGCCGCCGACATTTTGCTCCCGTGCGTCATGATCCGCCATTACGCCCTTTGGTGTGGACAGGATCGAAACGCCAAGGCCATTGTGGATACGCGGAATATTCCTGACCGACGCATAAACCCGGCGGCCCGGTTTGGAGATGCGCTGGATTTCACGGATTACCGGCTCGCCATCGTAATATTTCAGTTCGACTTCGAACGTGCCATGACCGTCGTCTCGCTCCACCTCCGTGTAGCCGCGGATATAGCCTTCCGTCTGCAGCACATCGAGCACCCGCGCCCTGAGCTTTGACGCTGGCGTCGAAACCGCTGTGCGTCCCCGCATCTGGGCATTGCGGATGCGTGTCAACATATCTCCGAGCGGATCAATCATCGGAAATCCTCTCCTTACCAGCTGGATTTGACCAGGCCGGGGATCTTCCCTTCGCTGCCCAATTCCCTGAGCGCGAGGCGGCTCATCTTCAGTTTGCGGTAATAACCCCGCGGTCGCCCTGTCACTTCACAGCGATTGCGCAGCCGGCTAGGAGCCGAATTGCGCGGCAGCTTGGCGAGCTTCAGTCGTGCAGCGAACCGTTCCTGGTCGGACAGGCTCTCATCCCTCGACTGCGCTTTCAGCGCCGCGCGGCGCTCCGCGTACAGCGTCACTTTCCGTGACCGGTTTTTGTTTTTTTCGATCGCGCTTTTCTTCGCCATCTGATCTCTTGCCTTTCTGTCGCCAACTACTGGCGGAACGGGAAATTAAGCGCCTTCAAAAGGGCGCGCGCCTCATCGTCCGTCCGCGCGGTCGTGCAAACCACCACATCCATGCCCCAGACTTCATCGACCTTGTCGTAATCGATTTCCGGGAAGACGATGTGTTCCTTGATGCCGAGCGCATAATTGCCGCGTCCGTCAAAGCTGTTCGGATTGAGCCCGCGAAAGTCCCGCTGCCGCGGAAGCGCCACGTTGATCAGCCGGTCGACAAACTCGTACATGCGTATCGAACGCAGCGTCACCTTGGTGCCGATCGGCATGCCTTCTCGAACCTTGAACGTCGCAATGGAGCGGCGCGCCCGTGTTACCACGGCTTTCTGGCCGGCAATACGGGTCAGGTCGTCGGCGGCCGATTGCACTTTTTTGGTATCGGTGACCGCTTCGCCGATGCCCATGTTGAGCACAACCTTGTCCAGCCGCGGGACCATCATCGGGTTGGTGTAGCTGAACGCATCCTTGAGCTCCGCAACGACCTGACCGTCATAGACGGCCTTCACCCGCGGCACATATTCGGCGATATCAAATGCCTGTTCAGCCATCGATCGTCTCCCCTGAACGCTTGGCGTACCGGACCTTACGGCCGTCATCGAGGAATTTGAATCCGACCCGGGTCGGCTTTCCGCTGTCCCGGTCCTCCAATGCGAGATTTGAGAGATGGATGCTCGCTTCCCGGCGCACGATCCCGCCCTCTTCCGACGCTGTCTGGCGCTGATGCTTGGTCATCATGTTGATGCCCCGCACCATTGCCCGGCCCTTGCTCGGATTGACGGCAATCACTTCGCCGGACCGGCCCTTATCCTTGCCGGTCAGCACGATCACACGATCACCTTTTCTTATTTTCGCAGCCATGTTCGTTCCAATCACAAAACTTCCGGCGCCAGCGATATGATCTTCATATGACGCTTGGCGCGCAGTTCACGCGGCACCGGCCCGAAAATACGGGTTCCGATAGGCTCCTGCTTACCGTCCACCAACACAGCCGCATTGCTGTCAAAGCGGATCACGCTTCCGTCCTGCCGCCGGATATCTTTGGCCGTGCGCACGACGATCGCCCGCATCACGTCGCCCTTTTTCACCCGCCCGCGCGGAATGGCTTCCTTTACCGAAACCACGATCACATCGCCGATATGCGCATATTTGCGCTTTGAGCCGCCAAGCACCTTGATGCATTGGACCCGGCGCGCCCCGGAATTGTCCGCCACATCGAGATTTGTCTGCATCTGGATCATGGCCCGACGCCCTTTTTCTTCCAGTTTCGGGGCACAGCCCCACATTGTTCCCGGGCCCGACCGGCCCGTGTCATTTCCGGTGTGCCGTTCAGGCCGCTGCCGGATCGTTTATGATGATCCAGCGCTTTGTTTTGGATATCGGCCGGCTCTCACGAATCGATACGACATCGCCCACCTTGGCGCTGTTCTCGGCGTCGTGCGCCTTGTAGTTTTTTGTCCGCCGCACGGTCTTCTTCAGAAGCGGATGGGTGAAGCGTCGCTCGACTTTCACCACGACCGTCTTGTCGGTCTTGTCGCTTACGACCGTGCCCTGGAGCACTCGTTTCGGCATTGCCGTCTCCTCAAGCCTTCACGTCGCCGGCGCGCTTTTGCGCCGCGATCGTCTTCACCCGCGCAATATCCCGGCGCACCTGCCGGATACGGGCCGTCTTCTCAAGCTGTCCGGACGCCTTCTGGAAGCGGAGATTGAACTGCTCCTTCTTCAACGCGGCCAGGTCATCGGTCAGCTCGTCCGTCGTCTTTGTTTTCAGGTCACTCGCCTTCATCTGTCTGCTCCAGCCGGCCTAGTCCGCGATGCGCGCCACGATGCGCGTCTTGATCGGCAACTTTGCAGCCCCGAGCCGCAGCGCCTCACGGGCAACCGCATCCGTCACGCCGTCGATCTCGAACATGATCCTGCCCGGATGGACCCGTGCCGCCCAGAATTCCGGCGCGCCCTTGCCCTTGCCCATCCGCACCTCGGTCGGCTTGGATGAAACCGGCAAATCCGGAAAAATGCGTATCCACACGCGTCCCGCCCTCTTCATGTGCCGGGTAATCGCACGCCGGGCCGCTTCGATCTGCCGCGCGGTAACCCGCTCCGGTTCCAGCGCCTTCAATCCGTAAGAACCGAAATTCAGCGACGTCCCGCCTTTGGCGGTGCCGTGAATGCGGCCCTTGTGGGCTTTGCGGAATTTCGTCCGCTTGGGTTGCAACATGGCTCTGCCCTTTTCCTGTCCGGCTCGCGCGTTTCGACGGCCCTACGCCGCCGCACCCCGGCGCGCGGCTTCCGATCCTTCCAGGAGCCGTTTTTCCGATCCCATCGGATCGTGCTCCAGGATCTCGCCCTTGAAAATCCACACCTTGATACCGACCGTTCCATAGGCCGTATGCGCGGTGGCATGGCCGTAGTCGATATCGGCCCTGAGCGTGTGCAACGGCACCCGACCTTCGCGGTACCACTCCGTACGGGCAATTTCCGCACCGCCCAGACGGCCGCCGCAATTGATGCGAATTCCCTGCGCCCCGAGCCGCATAGCCGACTGGACGGCGCGCTTCATCGCCCGACGAAACGCCACACGCCGCTCAAGCTGCTGGGCAATGGACTGCGCAACGAGATTCGCATCGACTTCGGGTTTGCGCACCTCGACGATGTTGATGTGGACTTCTGAATCGGTAAGCCGGGCAACCTTGCGCCGAAGCTTCTCGATATCGGCGCCCTTCTTGCCGATGACAATCCCCGGTCGTGCTGTATGGATCGTAATACGGCATTTCTTATGAGGCCGCTCCACGACGATCTTCGACACCGCCGCCTGCTTCAGTTCTTCCTCCAGCATGTCGCGAATGCGGACATCCTCATGCAGGAGATCCCCATATTCGCCCTTGGTGGCATACCAGCGCGAATCCCAGGTCCGGTTGATGCCGAGGCGAAGCCCGATTGGATTGACTTTATGTCCCATATTGTCGTCCTCAGGCGGTTTCTTCGACTTCACGAACGACAATCGTCAGGTTCGAGAAGGGTTTCAGGATACGCGCCGAACGCCCTCGCGCCCGGGCGCGCCACCGCTTCATCACCAGCGCCTTTCCGACATGCGCCTCGGCAACGACCAGGCTATCGACGTCGAGGTCATGGTTGTTTTCCGCGTTGGCGATGGCGCTCTGCAACGTCTTGCGCACCTGCCCGGCGATACGTTTGCGCGAAAATTCCAAATCCGCCAAAGCCGCTTCGACTTTCTTGCCGCGGATCATCCCGGCGACAAGATTGAGCTTCTGCGGACTGATCCGGATATTGCGCTGCACCGCCCTCGCTTCGTTCTCACCGAGCGTCCGTTCGTTCTTTGGCTTGCCCACGCTCAAACCCTCCTGGCACGTTTGTCGGCCGCATGACCATAGTAGGTCCGTGTCGGAGCGAACTCGCCAAACTTGTGCCCGATCATGTCTTCCGAAACGAGAACCGGAATGTGCTTCTTGCCGTTGTGAACCCCGAAGGTGAGGCCGACGAATTGCGGCAATATCGTCGACCGGCGGCTCCAGATCTTGATGACGTCGTTGCGGCCCGATTCACGGACCTTTTCCGCTTTCTTCAGCAGGTAGCCGTCGAAAAATGGGCCCTTCCAGACTGAGCGTGTCACTGTCGAATCTCCTTAACCGTCGGCGCCAGAACCACGGCCATGTCAGCGCCCCTTCTTGCGGGCATGGCGCGAGCGCAGAATGAACTTGCCGGTCGACTTGTTGGACCGGGTCCGCTTTCCCTTGGTCGGCTTGCCCCACGGCGTAACCGGATGGCGGCCGCCCGACGAGCGCCCCTCGCCGCCGCCATGAGGATGGTCGATCGGGTTCATGGCGACACCGCGAACGCTAGGCCGCCGGCCCAGCCAGCGCGAACGCCCCGCCTTGCCCTTGTTGGTGTTTGCATTGTCGGGATTGGAGACCGCACCTACAGTCGCCATGCAGGTGCCGTGGATCATGCGCTGTTCGCCGGAATTCAACCGAACGATCGCATACACCTGGTCGCGGCCGACCAGTTGCACATAGGTGCCTGCCGCCCGCGCGATCTGCCCGCCCTTGCCGGGCTTCATCTCCACATTGTGCACGATGGTACCGACCGGAATGTTCCGCAACGGCATCGCATTGCCCGGCTTCACGTCAACATTGTCGCCGGCAATCACCTTGTCGCCCGGGCCGACACGCTGCGGCGCGAGGATATAGGCGATCTCACCGTCCTCGTAGCGGATCAAAGCCAGAAAAGCCGACCGGTTCGGATCATACTCAAGCCGCTCGACTGTCGCCGGCACGTCGAACTTCCGCCGTTTGAAATCGACGATACGATAGGTCCGCTTGTGGCCCCCGCCGCGCCGGCGCGCTGTCGCACGGCCGAAATTGTTGCGACCGCCGGATCGATTCAGCCCTTCCGTCAACGTCTTCTCCGGCTTTCCCCGGTAAAGCCCGCTGCGATCGACGATCACAAGCTGCCGCTGGCCCGGCGTGATCGGATTGAAGCTCTTCAATGGCATGTTTCTGTCCTCGGTCCGGTTTCTATAGGCCGGTGGTCACATCGATGGAGTGACCCTCTTCCAGCGTTACGATCGCTTTGCGCAATCCGCTTTGTCGGCCGACAATTCCGCGAAACCGTTTTACCTTGCCCTTGCGGTTGATCGTGTTGACCCGCTTCACCTTCACGCTGAAAAGCGCCTCGACCGCCGCCTTGATGTCCGGCTTGGTTGCACCGGGTGCAACCTTGAAAACAACCTGGTTGTGTTCCGAGGCCATCGTCGACTTTTCGGTAATCACAGGCGAGAGGATCGTGTCGTAGTGCTTCAGATCGGTCATTTGCCCTCTCCTGCAAACCGCGCCTCGATCCCGGCGATCGCGTCCTTGGTCAATACCAGCTTGTCGCGTCGCAGAATGTCGAACACGTTGATGCCCTGCACCGGTAGCACGTCAATTTGCGGAATGTTTCGCGCCGCACGCCCGAAATTCGCGTCGACCTCGGCGCCGCCGACGATCAGCGCATTGTCAAGCCCGAGGCCGGCAAGCTGGCTGGCCAGCGTTTTCGTCTTGGCATCCGATGCCGCCGCGGAATCCAGCACCACGATCGCTTCGTTGCGCGCCTTGTCCGACAGCGCATGTTTCAACGCCAGCGCCCGAACCTTTTTTGGCAGGCCGGTGGCGTGATCACGCACCAGCGGTCCGAACGCCTTGCCGCCGCCGCGGAAAATCGGCGCCTTTCGATTGCCATGCCGTGCCCGGCCATTTCCCTTCTGCCGGCCCCATTTCGCGCCGGTTCCTGTGATCTCAGAGCGCCGCTTGGTTTTGTGGCTGCCCTGCCGCTTCTTCAGCTGCTGATAGCGCACCATTCGCTGCAGGATGTCGGTACGCGGTTCCAGCCCGAAGACCGCATCGGAAACCGAAACCTTGCCGGCCGCCTTGCCGTCGATGGTCGTGACGGAAAAGTCCATTATTTGTTCTCCCCGTCTTTGGTCTCTGCACTGTCAGTCGCCGGCGCGTCCTCAACCGCGTCAGAAACATCGGCAGCCGCATCATCGGCGGCCTCCGCGACGCTCTCCGCCTCTTCGGCGACATTCTCCGCCGCCTCCGATGCCGTCTCCCCGCCCGCCGCCGCGGCGGCGCCGGGCATCCGGAACGCCGCCGGCATCGGCACACCATCCGGCAATGCCCGCTTGACGGCATCGCTGATCAGGATCCAGCCGCCTTTCGCGCCCGGAACCGCGCCCTTGATTAAAATCAATCCGCGTTCCGCGTCGGTCCGAACAATCTCCAGATTCTGCGTCGTGACACGGGTATCGCCCATTTGCCCGGCCATCTTCTTGCCCTTGAAAACCTTGCCCGGATCCTGGTTCTGACCGGTCGAACCATGGGAACGGTGGGAAATCGACACGCCGTGGCTCGCCCGCAAACCGGCAAATCCGTGCCGTTTCATGGCGCCGGCGAAACCCTTGCCGATCGATGTGCCGGTAACGTCCACGAACTGGCCCGGAACAAAATGATCGGCCGTCAGCTCCGCCCCGATATCGATCAGGTTTTCCGGGCTCACGCGGAATTCCGCCACTTTGCGCTTCGGTTCCACATTGGACTTGGCGAAATGGCCGCGCATCGCCCGGCTGGTATTCTTTGCCTTTTTCCGGCCGACACCGACCTGCACCGCGGTGTAGCCGTCCCGCTCGTCCGTCCGCTGCGCGACAACCTGGCAGTTGTCGAGCTGAAGCACGGTGACCGGCACATGCTCGCCGGACTCGGCGAACACGCGCGTCATGCCCATTTTCTTTGCGATAACGCCTGAACGCATCGTCATTTCCTCGGTTCTAGCTATCCGCGCCTACAGCTTGATCTCGACATCGACGCCGGCGGCAAGATCGAGCTTCATGAGCGCGTCGACGGTTTGCGGTGTCGGGTCGATGATATCGAGCAGCCGTTTATGTGTGCGGATCTCGAATTGCTCGCGGCCCTTTTTGTGGACATGCGGCGAGCGATTGACAGTGAACTTCTCAATCCGGGTCGGCATCGGAATCGGGCCACGCACCTGCGCGCCGGTCCGTTTGGCTGTCGACACGATTTCCGCGGTCGACGAATCCAGTACCCGGTGATCAAAGGCCTTGAGGCGGATGCGTATGTTCTGGCCGTTCATGGCACAATTCCTGAAATGTAAACCGCCGACCCGCATTGGATCGGCGGTTTCTGTTTATTCGATGATGGATGCGACGATACCGGCGCCGACGGTGCGTCCGCCCTCGCGGATGGCGAAGCGCAGCTTCTCTTCCATGGCGATTGGCACGATCAGTTCCACTTCCATCTCGCAATTGTCGCCCGGCATCACCATTTCCGTGCCGTCGGGAAGATGCACGACACCCGTCACGTCCGTCGTCCGGAAATAGAATTGCGGCCGGTAGTTGGTGAAAAACGGCGTGTGCCGCCCGCCCTCTTCCTTCGTCAGGATATAGGCCTCCGCCTTGAACTTCGTATGCGGCATCACCGAGCCCGGCTTGCACAAAACCTGGCCGCGCTCCACCCCGTCCCGGTCAATGCCGCGAAGCAGCGCGCCGACATTGTCGCCCGCCTCGCCACGGTCCAGAAGCTTGCGGAACATCTCAACGCCCGTGCACGTCGTCTTCTTCGTGTCCCGGATCCCGACAATCTCGACCTCGTCGCCGACATTGATCACACCGCGCTCAATCCGCCCCGTCACAACCGTCCCGCGGCCCGATATCGAGAACACATCCTCAATCGGCATCAGGAATGGCTGGTCCACCGGGCGCTCCGGCGTCGGAATATACGCGTCAACCGCAGCCATCAGCTCGCGAACCGAATCCTCGCCAATCGCCGCATCGCCACCCTCAAGCGCAACAAGCGCCGAGCCCTTGATCACCGGAATGTCGTCACCAGGAAACTCGTAGCTCGACAAAAGCTCCCGAACCTCAAGCTCGACAAGCTCCAGAAGCTCCTCGTCGTCAACCTGGTCAACCTTGTTCATGTACACCACAAGCGCCGGAACACCCACCTGACGCGCCAGCAATATATGCTCCCGCGTCTGCGGCATCGGACCGTCCGCAGCCGACACAACCAAAATCGCTCCGTCCATCTGCGCCGCGCCCGTGATCATGTTCTTCACATAATCCGCATGCCCAGGACAATCGACATGCGCGTAGTGCCGGTTCTCCGTCTCATACTCAACATGCGCCGTCGAAATCGTGATCCCACGCGCCTTCTCCTCAGGCGCCGCGTCAATCTGGTCATACGCCTTGAACTCGCCGTAAAACTTCGTGATCGCCGCCGTCAATGTCGTCTTGCCATGGTCAACATGGCCAATCGTTCCAATGTTCGCGTGCGGCTTCGTTCGTTCAAACTTCTCTTTCGACATCAGCGCTCTCCGTCTGATCTTGGCATCAGCCCGCCGGATCCGTGATCCGGTTCAGGCATATTTCGACTGGATCTCCTGCGCCACGGCGCTGGGCACCTGGGCATAGTGATCGAACTGCATCGTGTATTGGGCTCGTCCCTGGCTCATGGAACGCAACGAGGAGACATAGCCGAACATGTTGGCCAGCGGCACCATGGCGTTCACGACTGTCGCGTTGCCGCGCATCTCCTGCCCCTGCACCTGGCCGCGGCGGGAATTGAGGTCGCCGATGACCGATCCGGTAAACTCGTCCGGCGTCACGACTTCGACCTTCATGATCGGTTCAAGAAGCACCGGTGCGGATTTGGACGCCGCGTCGCGGAACGCCGCCCGCGCGGCAATCTCAAACGCCATCACCGAGGAGTCCACGTCATGATAGGCGCCATCGATGAGGGTCGCCTTGATGTCCACCATCGGGAAACCGGCAATCACGCCGCTGGTCATCACGCTTTCCAGGCCCTTTTCGACGCCCGGCACATATTCCTTCGGCACATTGCCGCCAACGATCTTGGATTCAAACTCAAAGCCGGCACCCGCTTCCTGCGGCGAAAACACGATCTTGACCCGCGCGAACTGGCCCGATCCACCGGTCTGCTTCTTGTGGGTGTAGTCGATTTCGGTTTCCCGGGTGATCGTTTCACGGTAGGCGACCTGCGGCTGGCCGATATTGGCATCGACCTTTTCTTCCCGCTTCAGCCGGTCGACGATGATGTCGAGATGCAGCTCGCCCATGCCGGCAATGATGGTCTGGCCGGATTCCTCATCCGTCTTGACCCGGAAGGACGGATCCTCGCGCGCCAGCTTCGACAGCGCGATGCCCATCTTCTCCTGGTCGACCTTGGTCTTCGGCTCGATCGCGATTTCAATGACCGGATCGGGAAATTCCATCCGCTCCAAAATCACCGGCGTGTTGGCATCGCACAGCGTGTCGCCGGTCGTCGTATCCTTGAGCCCGACAATGGCGACGATATCGCCCGCGAACGCTTCCTTGATCTCTTCGCGATTGTTGGAGTGCATCAGCAGCATGCGTCCGATGCGCTCACGCTTTTCCTTGACAGTATTCATCACGGAAACGCCCGATTCCAGTTTCCCGGAATAGATCCGCGCAAAAGTCAGCGAACCGACAAACGGATCATTCATGATCTTGAAGGCGAGCATAGAAAGCGGTTCGGCATCCGCGGAAATCCGCTTTGCTTCCTCGCCGGTCTTGGGATCAATGCCGCGAATGGACGGAACGTCCACGGGGCTGGGAAGGTAATCGACAACGGCGTCCAGAAGCGGTTGCACGCCCTTGTTCTTGAACGCCGAGCCGCACAGGATCGGGTAGAAACTCACATTCACCGTACCCTTGCGGACAAGTGACCGGATCGTATCATTGTCCGGCATGTCGCCGTCCAGATACGCCTCCATGGCCGCATCATCGATTTCGACCACGGTCTCAATCAGTTTTTCCCGCCACTCGGCGGCCTGATCGGTCAACTCGGCCGGGATTTCGACCTCTTCCCACTCCGCGCCCAGATTCTCGTCCTTCCAGACGAGCGCCTTCATCTCAATGAGATCGACGACACCGCGAAAATCATTTTCCGCGCCGATCGGCAGCTGAAGCACGGCGGACTTGGCCCCGAGCCGCTCCTCGACCATCTCCACGGAGCGATAGAAATCCGCGCCGATCTTGTCCATTTTGTTGACGAAGATCATCCGCGGCACCTTGTACTTGTCCGCCTGCCGCCAGACGGTCTCGGTCTGCGGTTCCACCCCCGCATTGGCGTCGAGAAGCGCGATCGCGCCATCAAGCACACGCAGCGATCGCTCCACCTCGATCGTAAAATCCACATGGCCCGGCGTATCGATGATGTTCAACCTGCGCTCTTTGCCGTCCCGGCCCCGCCAGAACGTCGTCGTCGCAGCCGACGTGATGGTAATGCCGCGTTCCTGTTCCTGCTCCATCCAGTCCATGGTCGCCGCGCCGTCATGGACTTCGCCGATCTTGTGGCTCTTTCCCGTATAGTAGAGCACCCGCTCCGTCGTTGTCGTCTTGCCCGCATCAATGTGGGCCATGATCCCGAAATTGCGGTAGTCTTCGATTTTGTATTCGCGCGCCATCACGAGTGCCCTGTCGAAATCCGGTTACCAGCGATAATGCGAAAATGCGCGGTTGGCTTCCGCCATCCGGTGTGCATCTTCACGCTTCTTCACGGCGTTGCCCCGATTGTTGAATGCATCCAGCAATTCACCGGAAAGACGCTCAACCATGGTCCGCTCGTTGCGGCCGCGCGCCGCGGAAATCAGCCAGCGAATCGCCAGCGCCTGACGCCGGTCGTGGCGGACTTCCACCGGCACCTGATAGGTTGCACCGCCGACGCGGCGGGAACGCACTTCCACCTGCGGCATGACATTGTCGAGCGCCTGATGAAAAACGCCGAGCGGATCCTGACGGGATTTCTGCTCGACGCTGTCAAACGCACCATAGACGATTTTCTCGGCCACCGACTTCTTGCCGGATTTCATTACCGAGTTCATGAATTTGGACAGCACCACGTCCCCGTATTTGGGATCGGGAATGATGTCGCGTTTTTCGGCGCGATGGCGTCGGGACATGAAGTCTCTCCTTACTTCGGCCGCTTGGCGCCGTACTTGGAACGCCGCTGGCGACGATCCTTCACACCCTGGGTATCGAGAATGCCGCGAAGCACATGGTAGCGAACGCCCGGCAGATCCTTGACGCGCCCGCCGCGGATCATGACCACCGAATGCTCCTGCAGATTGTGGCCTTCGCCCGGAATGTATCCGATCACCTCAAAGCCATTGGTCAGCCTCACTTTGGCGACCTTGCGCATGGCCGAGTTCGGTTTCTTCGGCGTGGTCGTGTAGACGCGCGTGCATACGCCGCGCTTTTGCGGATTGGCTTCAAGCGCCGGCACTTTGTTGCGCCTCGGTTTGTCGGTTCGCGGTTTGCGAACAAGCTGGTTGATCGTCGGCATGGTCCGTATCGGCCTCGGCAATCCCAATTTCCTGCGGCGGGCGACTTACGCCCGCATTGTCTGTTTGCAAAACACATCGAACCGAACGGCCCGGACCCCGGACCTCGGCGGCGCGAAAGCAGAGGACCACGTACGCCGCGATCATGCGATCAGTGTTTGCGTTTCAGTTTCAGGCAGCGTCTAAGCCATCTGATCCTGCGCTTTGGACGCGCAAAACCGGGGCCGGCTTACCGCCTGCCTGCTGGTCGGGCTGATCTAGAGGCGCGAACCGTCGCCGTCAACCCCGAAATCGGCAAAAGCGCCCGATTGCCGGGAATTTTCCGATCGGGACGCGAGCCATCGAAACTAGGCGGCCATGCCCCCGGCAAACCGGAAATCGTCAGCTCAAATAGGGCAATGCCATCAGCATCGTCGAACCGCTGGTCAGGACGACAAACAGAACAATTCGCCAGACAAGATTGAAGGACATATCCGAATATCGATCCTGGTATAATTCGGGCGACCGGCTGGCGATCCACATCGCAGACCTGTCACCCGGTCATGGGCCGCGATTTTGCATCGTTTCGACCAACGGCACGGCGAAAGACGAAACTGGCGGCAGTTTGCAGCGGCGACCTGCACACTCAAGACAAAAGCCGGTTATGCACAGCGAAATCCCGGTTTCTGTTGCGGGACCGACACATCCGCCGTCCGGTCCGGCGAAAAGCCACAGCCGGTTGCCGCCGCAAACACCGCCGAAACGAGAAGCGCCCGCCACGTTGGCGGGCGCCTTGTCATCCAGGCCGCGTGGTGACGATCGTCACTCCGCAGCGTCAGCCTCCTGGCCGGCCTCCGCCGCGCCTTCCGCACTGAGATCGGCAAGCGCCGCCTGCGCGGCCAGTTCCTCGCGCTTGCGCTCTTCCTCGACAATGAGGTCGTCACGCTTTTGCGCAACCGAACGCAACCGGTTCATCATGCCACCGGTGCCGGCCGGAATGAGCCGCCCGACGATGACGTTTTCCTTCAGGCCCTCAAGCGTATCTTTCTTGCCGTTGACCGCCGCTTCGGTGAGCACACGTGTCGTCTCCTGGAACGACGCAGCGGAAATGAACGAGCGGGTCTGGAGGCTTGCCTTGGTGATTCCCAGCAGCACCGGCGAAGCCTTGGCCAGCGTCTTGCCTTCCTCTTTCAGCCTGGCGTTTTCATCCTCAAACTCAAGCCGATCGACCTGCTCGCCGATCAGGAAGTCCGATTCGCCGATGTCTTCGACTTCCACCTTCTGCAACATGTTCCGGACGATCACCTCGATGTGCTTGTCATTGATGACAACGCCCTGCAGCCGGTAGACCTCCTGGATTTCGTTCACGAGATACGCGGCCAGTTCCTCAACACCCTTGATCGCGAGAATGTCGTGGGGTGCGGGAAGACCATCGAGAATATAGTCGCCCTTCTCGATCATATCGCCTTCCTGAAGGTGGAACGGCCGCCCCTTCGGAATGAGATATTCGGAGTTTTCGGCACCCTCCTCAAGCGGTTCGATGATGATCCGGCGCTTGTTCTTGTAGTCACGACCGTACTTAATCGTGCCGTCGATCTCGGCGATGATCGCATGATCTTTCGGCCGACGTGCCTCAAACAGCTCCGCCACCCGTGGCAGACCACCGGTAATGTCGCGGGTTTTGGCGCTTTCAAGCGGAATACGTGCGATCACATCACCCGGCTTCACTTCTGCTCCGGGTTCCACGGAGAGCACCGCATCCACAGAGAGAAGGTAGCGCGCATCGCCGCCGCGCTCCAGTTTCAGCGCCTCGCCCTTTTTGTTGTTGAGCGTGATCGCCGGCTTCAGATCCGCACCGCGCGGATTGGCGCGCCAGTCGATGACGACACGCTTCGTGATGCCCGTGGATTCGTCAGCGGTCTCAGTAATCGACGCGCCTTCCACCATGTCTTCGTAGGCGACGATACCGCCCACTTCGGTCATGATCGGCCGGGTATAGGGATCCCATTCGGCAATCCGCTGCCCGCGTTTGATTGCGTCGCCTTCGTCGACAAAGAGCTTCGCGCCATAATTGATCCGGTGGCTCGACCGCTCCTTGCCCTTGTCGTCGGCGACAACGATCTGCATGTTCCGGCCCATGGCGATCATGTTGCCCTGGGAATCACGGACGATCGACCGGTTACGGATTTCCACCTTGCCGTCGAAATTGGACTCCAGAAACGACTGGTCGACAACCTGTGCCGTGCCGCCGATATGGAATGTCCGCATTGTCAGCTGGGTGCCCGGTTCACCGATCGACTGCGCCGCGATGACACCGACAGCCTCGCCGAGATTGACCGGTGTTCCGCGAGCGAGATCGCGCCCGTAGCAGCTGCAGCAGACACCGTGACGTGTGTCACAGGTCAACACCGATCGGATAAGGACCGACTGAACCTTGGCCGACTCGATCGTCTCCACATCGGCTTCATCGATCAGTGTCCCGGCCGGAACGATCACGTCGCCGCTTTGCGGATCCAGCACGTCCTCTGCCGTCGTCCGTCCGAGAATTCGCGCACCCAATGATGCGACCACCTGCCCGGCGTCGACAATCGCCTCCATGTTGAGGCCCCGTTCGGTGCCGCAATCAGCCTCCGTGACAATCGAGTCTTGCGCGACATCGACCAGGCGGCGGGTCAGGTAACCCGAGTTTGCCGTCTTCAGCGCCGTGTCGGCCAGGCCCTTGCGGGCGCCGTGGGTGGAATTGAAATATTCCATCACCGACAGGCCCTCCTTGAAGTTGGAGATAATCGGGCTCTCGATGATTTCTCCTGAAGGCTTGGCCATGAGGCCGCGCATGCCGGCAAGCTGTTTCATCTGGGCTGGCGAGCCGCGCGCACCGGAATGCGACATCATGTAGATCGAGTTGACCTGCTTTTGCCGCTTGGTTTCTTCGTCGAATTCCACCGCCTGGATGCGCTTCATCATCTCATCGGCGACTTTGTCGGTGCATTTCGCCCAGGCATCGACGACCTTGTTGTATTTCTCGCCCTGGGTGATCAGCCCGTCATTGTACTGCTGCTCATATTCGCCAACCAGCGTCCGGGTCTCCTCGACCAGCTTGGTTTTGGCGTCGGGAATGACCATGTCATCCTTGCCGAACGATATGCCCGCCCTGCATGCCTGACCGAAACCGAGCTGCATGATCCGGTCGCAGAAGATCACCGTTTCCTTCTGCCCGGTGTGCCGATAGACCGTGTCGATCATTGCGCTGATGTCCTTCTTGGTCATCAGGCGATTGCATATGTCGAACGGCACATTGTGATCCTTCGGCAGAAGCTCGCCGATCATCATCCGGCCGGGTGTCGTGTCATGGATCGCCGACACCGGCTCGCCGTTCTCATCGACAGTCTTGAACCGGCCCTTGATCTTGGTATGCAAGGTCACGGCGCCGGCTTCCAGGGCATGGTGCAATTCGCCCATGGATGAGAACATCATCCCCTCGCCCGGCTCGTTCTCCTGCATGATGGACAGATAGTAGAGGCCCAGCACGATATCCTGCGAAGGCACGATGATCGGCATCCCGTTGGCCGGATGCAGGATATTGTTGGTGCTCATCATCAGCACCCGGGCCTCCAGCTGCGCCTCCAGAGACAGCGGCACATGGACGGCCATTTGGTCGCCGTCGAAGTCGGCGTTGAAGGCGGCACAGACCAGCGGATGAAGCTGGATGGCCTTGCCCTCGATCAACACCGGCTCAAAGGCCTGAATGCCCAGCCGGTGCAGCGTCGGCGCCCGGTTGAGCAGCACCGGGTGCTCGCGAATGACTTCATCCAGGATGTCCCAGACTTCCGGCTTTTCCTTCTCGACCAGTTTTTTGGCCTGCTTGACCGTGGACGAATAGCCCTTCGCGTCCAGCCGCGCATAGATGAACGGCTTGAACAGCTCCAGCGCCATTTTCTTGGGCAGGCCGCACTGGTGCAAAAGGAGCTCCGGCCCGACCACGATCACCGAACGGCCGGAATAGTCGACCCGCTTGCCCAGCAGGTTCTGGCGGAACCGGCCCTGCTTGCCTTTCAGCATGTCCGACAGTGATTTCAGCGGCCGCTTGTTTGTACCGGTGATCACCCGGCCGCGCCGGCCATTGTCAAACAGCGCATCCACCGCTTCTTGCAGCATGCGCTTTTCGTTGCGGATGATGATGTCCGGCGCCCGCAATTCGATCAGTCGCTTCAGGCGGTTGTTGCGGTTGATCACCCGGCGGTAAAGATCGTTGAGGTCCGATGTCGCGAACCGGCCGCCATCGAGCGGGACAAGCGGCCGCAGATCGGGCGGAATAACGGGCACGACCGTCATGATCATCCATTCCGGCCGATTTCCTGAATTGATGAAGGCCTCAATCAGCTTCAACCGTTTGGCGAGCTTTTTCGGCTTCAGTTCCGATTTGGATTCCGCAATCTCCTGGCGCAGCTTGACGGTTTCCTCCTCAAGGTCGATCGCCATCAGCATTTCGCGGACCGCCTCTGCACCAATCATCGCGGTGAAGCTGTCGGCGCCATACTGATCCTGCGCCTCGATATACTCGTCCTCGGTCAGGAGCTGCTTCTCGGTAAGCGGCGTGATCCCCGGTTCCACGACAATGTAGTTCTCAAAATAGAGAACCCGCTCGATCTCCTTCAACGTCATGTCGAGCATGAGCCCGATGCGCGATGGCAGCGATTTCAGGAACCAGATATGGGCGACCGGCGCAGCCAGTTCGATATGGCCCATCCGTTCCCTGCGCACCCGGGCAAGGGTAACTTCCACGCCGCACTTTTCGCAGATGATGCCCTTGTATTTCATTCGCTTGTACTTGCCGCACAGGCACTCGTAATCCTTGATCGGGCCAAAAATCCGCGCGCAGAACAGGCCGTCCCGTTCCGGTTTGAACGTCCGGTAGTTGATCGTTTCCGGCTTTTTGATTTCGCCGAAGGACCAGGACAGGATTTTCTCCGGGCTGGCCAGCGAGATTCGGATCTGGTCGAAGGTCTGCGCCGGGACCTGCGGATTGAAGATGTTCATGACCTCTTGGTTCATGCGGGGTCACTCCTTTGCCTCTTGGCGTGTCCGTCCGGCACCGCGCCATCGGTCCGGCCGTGTGGCCGCACATCTGCATGCGGCCTGTTCCAGGCGCTCACCGGCGCCCCAGGGTTTCGTTACTCGGCTGCGTCCTGCTGTTCGATATCGCCGCTATAGTTGGAACGACGCTCGTTTTCGTCCTCTGACTCCTCAAGCTCGACATTCAACCCGAGCGACCGCATTTCCTTCACGAGCACATTGAAACTCTCCGGAATTCCGGCCTCGAACGCATCGTCGCCGCGCACGATCGATTCGTAGACCTTCGTGCGGCCGGCCACGTCGTCGGATTTGACGGTCAGCATTTCCTGCAAAGTGTAGGCTGCGCCGTAAGCTTCCAGTGCCCAAACCTCCATCTCGCCGAAGCGCTGGCCGCCGAACTGCGCCTTGCCGCCAAGCGGCTGCTGGGTGACCAGCGAATATGGGCCGATGGAACGGGCATGGATCTTGTCGTCGACCAGGTGATGCAGTTTCAGCATGTAGATGTAACCAATCGTTACGTCCCGGTCGAACGGTTCACCGGTCCGCCCGTCATACACACGCGATTGCCCCGACCCCTCAAGACCGGCGAGTTCAAGAAGCTCGACAATGTCTTCTTCCTTGGCGCCATCGAACACCGGCGTCGCGATCGGCACTCCGCCGGAAAGTTGTTCGCCGAGGCGGACGATGGAATCGTCGTCGAATTCCTTTACCGCCTCGTTCTTCTCATTGTCGGAATAAAGGCCGGTGACCATCTTGCGCAGCGGCTTGGTGTCGCCCGATTTCCGATAGGTTTCCACCAACTCGCCGACCTTCATGCCAAGTCCGGCACACGCCCAGCCCAAATGCGTCTCCAAAATCTGCCCGACATTCATCCGGCTCGGCACGCCAAGCGGATTGAGCACAATGTCGGCATGGGTGCCGTCCTCAAGGAACGGCATGTCCTCAGCCGGGACGATGCGGGAGACCACGCCCTTGTTTCCGTGCCGGCCGGCCATTTTGTCGCCGGGCTGGATCTTGCGCTTCACCGCCACGAACACCTTGACCATCTTCATGACGCCCGGCGGCAGTTCGTCGCCGCGCTGCAGCTTCTCGACCTTGTCGATAAACCGGCTTTCCAGCCGTTTGCGGCTTTCTTCGTACTGTTCCTTGAGCGCCTCGACATCCGCCATCAGCTTGTCGTTCGAGGTCGTGAACTGCCACCACTGCGACCGCGGATTCTCTTCCAGCAGCGCGTCGTTGATGGTCGCGCCTTTCTTGACGCCCTTCGGTCCCGATGTCGCCTTCTTGCCTCGCAACATGTCGGCCAGCCGGCCATAGGTGTTGCGGTCGAGGATCGATTGTTCGTCGTCCCGGTCCTTGGCAAGCCGTTCAATCTCCTCGCGCTCGATCGCCATGGCCCGCTCGTCTTTCTCAACGCCGTGACGATTGAACACGCGAACCTCTACGACCGTCCCGAATGTGCCCGGAGGCATCCTCAGCGACGTGTCGCGGACATCAGATGCTTTCTCGCCGAAAATCGCCCGAAGCAGCTTCTCTTCCGGGGTCATCGGGCTTTCGCCCTTCGGTGTAATCTTGCCGACCAGAATATCGCCCGGCTGCACTTCCGCACCGATATAGACGATGCCCGCCTCGTCGAGATTGCGCAGCGCTTCTTCCGACACGTTCGGAATATCGCGGGTGATCTCCTCCGGACCGAGCTTGGTGTCCCGTGCCATCACCTCGAATTCCTCGATATGAATGGACGTGAACACGTCGTCGCGGACGATCCGCTCCGAAAGCAGGATCGAATCCTCGAAATTGTAGCCGTTCCACGGCATGAAGGCGACCAGCACATTGCGGCCGAGCGCCAGATCACCGTGGTCGGTCGAAGGCCCATCGGCGACGATCTCGCCCGTCTCCACGAAGTCCCCGACATTCACCAGAGGCCGCTGGGTGATGCAGGTGTTCTGGTTGGACCGCTGGAACTT
Organism: Afifellaceae bacterium; assembly: GCA_965216515.1. Classification (GTDB taxonomy): domain Bacteria; phylum Pseudomonadota; class Alphaproteobacteria; order Rhizobiales; family Afifellaceae; genus CAXMRP01. The sequence goes on from OZ244173.1 coordinate 997,211, forward strand.
TTGCAGCCGGTAGATATCGACACCGGATTCCGAAGAATCGATATTCTCCGTCGCCCGCACAACGATGCGCGTTGCGTCGACCTGATCGACGATACCCGTTCGGCGCGCGGCGATCGCCGCGCCGGAATCCCGTGCCACGATCGGCTCCATGCCCGTGCCCACCAGCGGTGCCTGCGCCCTGACGAGCGGCACGGCCTGGCGCTGCATGTTGGATCCCATCAGGGCCCGGTTGGCATCGTCGTTCTCGAGGAACGGAATGAGCGCTGCGGCCACCGAAACGAGCTGCTTCGGCGACACGTCCATCAGATCGACCTTGTCGCGCGACACCATCATGACATCGCCATTGTGCCGGCACGTCACCAGGTCGTTGACGAAGGCGCCCTTCTTGTCGACGGCGGCGTTGGCCTGGGCGACATAGTACTTCGCCTCTTCCATTGCCGACAGGTACACCACCTCGTCGGACACCTTGCCGTTGATGATTTTCCGGTACGGGCTTTCGATGAATCCGTACTTGTTGACCCGGGCGAACGTCGCCAGCGAGTTGATGAGACCGATATTTGGTCCTTCAGGCGTTTCGATCGGGCAGATCCGGCCATAGTGGGTCGGGTGAACGTCACGCACTTCGAAACCGGCGCGTTCGCGGGTCAGCCCGCCCGGTCCGAGCGCTGACAGCCGCCGTTTGTGCGTAATTTCCGAAAGCGGGTTTGTCTGATCCATGAACTGCGAAAGTTGCGAAGAACCGAAGAATTCGCGAACCGCGGCAGCGGCCGGCTTGGCGTTGATCAGGTCTTGCGGCATCACGGTGTCGATCTCAACCGAGCTCATCCGCTCCTTGATCGCCCGTTCCATCCGCAGCAGGCCGACGCGGTACTGGTTTTCCATCAGTTCGCCGACCGAACGCACGCGCCGGTTGCCGAGATTGTCGATATCGTCAATGTCACCACGACCGTCGCGCAGGTCGAGAAGCGTGGCGATGACGGCAACGATGTCCTCCTTGCGCAACACGCGCACCGTGTCTTCGGCATCGAGATCCAGCCGCATGTTCATCTTGACACGGCCGACGGCGGAAAGATCGTAGCGCTCCGGATCGAAGAACAACGACTGGAACATCGCCTCCGCCGTCTCAATCGTCGGCGGCTCGCCCGGCCGCATGACACGATAGATGTCGAAGAGCGCCTCTTCGCGAGTCTCGTTCTTGTCGGCAGCCAGCGTATTCCGGATATAGCCACCGACATTGATGTGATCGATCTCCAGAAGCGGAAGCTCGTTACGGCCGACCTCGGTCAGCATCTCCAGGAGCTTCTCGTCGATCTCGTCGCCCGCCTCGGCATAAATTTCACCGGTGTCCGTGTTGACCAGGTCAACCGACAGGTAGCGGCCTATAATCGCCTCGTCGCTGACTTTCAGCGCCTTGACTTTCTTTTCCTCAAGCTGGCGGATGGTCCGGGCTGTGATCTTCTTGCCGGCTTCCACAACAACCTTTCCGGTCTTGGCATCGATCAGATCTTCTGTCGGCTTGCCGCCCTTCAGCGTCGCGGCCTCAAACGGCACGGTCCACCCCTCGCCGTCTCGTGTCGCCACGGTGCTTTCGTAGAAGGTCTCCAGGATCTCTTCGGGATCCATGCCGAGCGCCATCAGCAGGGACGTGACAGGGATTTTGCGGCGCCGGTCGATCCGCGCGTGCACGATGTCCTTCGCATCGAACTCGATATCCAGCCAGGACCCGCGATAGGGGATGATACGGGCGGCGAACAGGAGCTTGCCGGAGGAGTGGGACTTGCCCTTGTCATGGTCAAAGAAGACGCCCGGAGACCGGTGCATCTGCGATACGATCACGCGCTCCGTCCCGTTGATGATGAACGTGCCATTGTCCGTCATCAGCGGCATGTCGCCCATATAGACGTCCTGCTCCTTGATGTCCTTGACCGACTTGGCCTGGGTTTCCTCGTCTATATCGAAAACGATCAGCCGAAGCGTCACCTTGAGCGGCGCGGCATATGTCATGTCGCGTTGGCGGCATTCTTCGGTGTCGTATTTCGGCGCCTCGAATTCATAGGAAACGAATTCCAGCGTTGCCGCGCCGGAAAAATCGGAAATCGGAAATACCGATTTGAAAACAGCCTGCAAGCCCTCGTCCGGCCGGCCGCCTTCCGGCACCGTCACCATCAGAAACTGGTCATAAGAGGACTTTTGCACTTCGATCAGATTCGGGAGCTCCGCCGCTTCGGTGATGTGACCGAAATACCTGCGGATCCGGCGGCGTCCGGAAAAGCCGACCTGAATTGCAGCACTGGTTGATTTGGCCATGAATGTCCTCGTCGATCTCGTCCGATTGCCCGTTCAGCCCGATTTCGCCGGGTTCGCAGGCCGAATAACCGATAGGCGCGGCGCCCTGACCGCTCCCTGACCGGCACTGTCACCGCACAACAGCAAGTCGGTGCGGCGGATCGGGCGGCGTCGCTGAACGCCGCCCGCTGTGTCGCGCAACCTATTTCAGTTCCACCGTCGCGCCGGCTTCTTCCAGCTTCTTCTTCAATTCTTCGGCCTCGTCCTTGCCGACGGCTTCCTTGACCGGCTTCGGGGCGGACTCCACCAGATCCTTGGCTTCCTTCAGGCCAAGCCCGGTAATCGCCCGCACTTCCTTGATCACATTGATCTTCTTGTCGCCGATAGACGCCAGGACGACGTCGAATTCGTCCTTTTCCTCAGCAGCCGCCTCACCGCCGGCGCCCGGCGCCGCAGCCGCGGCAACGGCCACCGGTGCGGCCGCGGAGACACCCCATTTTTCTTCCAAAAGCTTGGACAGCTCCGCTGCCTCCAGAACGGTGAGGTTGGAGAGGTCTTCAACGATTTGTTCGAGATTTGCCATTTTCATTTCCTGTCAGTTCGAACCGTATGGTCATATCAACAAGGTTGGCCTCAGGCCGCTTCGTCCTTTGCCGCGTAGGCTCCAAGCACCCGGGCAACCTGGGCGCCCGGTGCACTGAGCACGCCGGCAATGCGCGTCGCCGGGGTGTTGATCATCCCGACGATTGTTCCGCGAAGCTCGTCCAGTGATGGCAGCTCGGCGAGAGCCTTGACGCCACCGGCATCCAGCGCCGTGGGTCCCATTGTCCCGCCCAGGATCACGAATTTGTCGTGCCCCTTGGCGAAATCGGCGGCGACCTTGGGAGCCGCGACAGGATCATCGGAATAGGCGATGACTGTCGGGCCCTGGAAAAGGTCGCTGATGGGTTCGGCGTCCGTGCCTTTCAGGGCAAGCTTGACGAGGCGGTTTTTGGCAACCTTGAGGCTGGCCCCTGCCGCCCGCATGCGCGACCTGAGGTCGGTCATGTCGGCGACATTCAGGCCGGAATAGTGTGCCACGACAACAACGCCCGTCTCTGAAAAGACATCGTTGAGTGTCGAGACAAGTTCGCTTTTCTGCGTTCTATCCACTGCCTCAGTCCTCATCTGGCGGCAATTCATCGACTGCCGCCGTTTCGCTTTGCCGCCCGGTCCCTGGGGAAACGGGCGACGGTGAACGCCTGTCCCCCGAACGAACACGCCCTTGGACGCTTCCGCACCGGGCTCCATCCGGGTCTCCGGACGGAGTACGAGAGGTTCGAACCGGCAATCGACGCATTTCAGGCGTCAAATTCGGTTCCACACCCCATCTCATGCAGGCCCCGCACCATGCGGTTTGGTTTTAAGAGCCGGTCGACCCCGCCTCACCTGCAATCTCGGACAGGTTGGCCATCTGTTCCGCTGTCATCACACAGCAGACCGATGACCGATTTCGCCCGGTTTCAACCGCGCGAAACCTGGATACGGCTCAGCTCGCAGAAAGCGTCGCCGGATCGATTTTCAGTCCCGGACCTTGCGTCGAAGTGACCGAGATACGCTTCAGGAATGTGCCTTTCGCACCCGCCGGTTTGGCGCGGATCACCGCATCGGCAAACGCCCGGATATTCTCCTGCAATGCCTCTTCAGTGAACGATACCTTGCCGATCCCCGCCTGAACGATACCGGCCTTTTCAACCCGGAATTCCACCGCCCCGCCCTTCGCGTCGTTGACGGCTTTGGCGATATCGGCGGTGACCGTGCCGACTTTCGGATTCGGCATCAACCCGCGGGGGCCGAGCACCTTGCCCAACCGACCGACCAGCGGCATCATGTCCGGCGCGGCGATAACACGATCGAAATCGATCTTTCCGCCCTGGACGGCCTCGACAAGATCCTCCGCACCGATGACATCGGCGCCCGCCGCCTTGGCTTCGTCGGCCTTGTCGCCACGCGCAAACACCGCCACCCGCACCGAGCGTCCGGTCCCGTTGGGAAGGTTGGCCATGCCGCGGACCATCTGGTCGGAATGGCGCGGATCAACACCCAGGTTGAACGCCACTTCCACGGTTTCGTCGAACTTGGCCGCCGCCCGTTCCTTTACCAGCTTGACCGCCTCATCGAGGTCATAAAGCTTTGTTCGGTCCAGACCTTCATTGGCCTTTTTCAGTCGTTTTCCCTTGCCAGCCATCAGATCAACCCACCACGTCCAGGCCCATCGAACGGGCCGATCCTTCGACAATGCGCATCGCGCCCTCGACATCGACGGCATTCAGATCGACAATTTTCTTCTCGGCGATCTCGCGCACCTGATCCCGCGTCACATGGCCGGCCGATTCCCGTCCCGGTTCCGAACCGCCTTTTTCCAGTTTGGCGGCTTTCTTCAGGAAAAAGCTCACCGGCGGTGTCTTCATCTCGAAGGTGAACGACTTGTCGCCATAAATCGTGATTACGACCGGTACCGGCGCGTTTTTTTCGATATCCTGGGAGGCGGCGTTGAACGCCTTGCAGAACTCCATGATATTCAGACCGCGCTGGCCGAGCGCCGGCCCGATCGGCGGCGAGGGATTCGCCGCGCCCGCGGGCACCTGCAACTTCAGGTATCCGGCAATCTTCTTTGCCATCATCCACTCCTGTCGTCGGCGCCACCCTGCCCGGCGGTACCGACTGTTGCCGCCGGCCGCTCCGGCCGGCATGGAAGTGTTGCGTGGTGCGGGCCTTGTCGGGCGTCTGGCAAACGCCCTGCCCTTCCACACAGGTTAAACGGTCAAAGCTTCTCCACCTGACCGTATTCCAGCTCCACTGGGGTCGCGCGGCCGAAGATCGAGACAGCCACCTTCAACCGGGCGCGCTCCTCATCGACTTCCTCGACATTCCCCTCAAATGAAGCAAACGGGCCGTCCGCGACCCGAATTCGCTCGCCAATCTCGAAGCTGACCGATGGCTTCGGCCGCTCCACGCCTTCCTGAACCTGGGCCATGATCCGTTCCGCTTCCGCGTCCGGAATCGGCATGGGCTTGTTGTCGGTTCCCAGAAATCCGGTCACCTTCGGCGTGTTCTTGATCAGATGATAGGCCTCGTCGGTCATATCCATCTTGACAAGAACATAGCCTGGGAAAAACTTGCGCTCCGCATCCACCTTGCGTCCGCGCCGCAGCTCGACGACCTTCTCCGTCGGCACGAGAATTTCGTCGATCAACCCGGAAAGCCCCACGGCCTCGGCCTTCTCGAGTATGGAATCCGCGACCTTTTTCTCGAAATTCGAGTAGGCGTGGACGATATACCAGCGTTTCGCCATCCCTCAGACGTCTCTCTCACTCAGCCTGCGGTACCAAGCAAAAACCCAACGCCCCAACTTAAGATCTGGTCAGCGACAAAAAAGAACATCGCCGCCAGGAACACCATGATGAAGACCATCACGGTCGTTACTGCCGTCTCGCGCCGCGTCGGCCAAGTCACTTTCGAGACTTCCGAGCGAACCTGCTGGACGAACTGAAATGGGTTTGTTTTCGCCATGCCGTCGAATTTGAAGGCGCGCGATCAGTTGAATCGCGCGCCCTCGAACCTCTCCATTAGGCAATTCCGCGTCGTCGCGCAAGTGCCGATTGCAACTTTGGCAGGGGCGGAGGGACTCGAACCCCCGACCACCGGTTTTGGAGACCGGTGCTCTACCAGCTGAGCTACACCCCTAATTATCAGGATCCAAATCCTATATGCTGTCTGCCGACGGACATTTCCAGCCCGTATTGGATCGGCGGTTTCTGTTTATTCGATGATGGATGCGACGATACCGGCGCCGACGGTGCGTCCGCCCTCGCGGATGGCGAAGCGCAGCTTCTCTTCCATGGCGATTGGCACGATCAGTTCCACTTCCATCTCGCAATTGTCGCCCGGCATCACCATTTCCGTGCCGTCGGGAAGATGCACGACACCCGTCACGTCCGTCGTCCGGAAATAGAATTGCGGCCGGTAGTTGGTGAAAAACGGCGTGTGCCGCCCGCCTTCTTCCTTCGTCAGGATATAGGCCTCCGCCTTGAACTTCGTATGCGGCATCACCGAGCCCGGCTTGCACAAAACCTGGCCGCGCTCCACCCCGTCCCGGTCAATGCCGCGAAGCAGCGCGCCGACATTATCGCCCGCCTCGCCACGGTCCAGAAGCTTGCGGAACATCTCAACGCCCGTGCACGTCGTCTTCTTCGTGTCCCGGATCCCGACAATCTCGACCTCGTCGCCGACATTGATCACGCCGCGCTCAATCCGCCCCGTCACAACCGTCCCGCGGCCCGATATCGAGAACACATCCTCAATCGGCATCAGGAACGGCTGGTCCACCGGGCGCTCCGGCGTCGGAATATACGCGTCAACCGCAGCCATCAGCTCGCGAACCGAATCCTCGCCAATCGCCGCATCGCCACCCTCAAGCGCAACAAGCGCCGAGCCCTTGATCACCGGAATGTCGTCACCAGGAAACTCGTAGCTCGACAAAAGCTCCCGAACCTCAAGCTCGACAAGCTCCAGAAGCTCCTCGTCGTCAACCTGGTCAACCTTGTTCATGTACACCACAAGCGCCGGAACACCCACCTGACGCGCCAGCAATATATGCTCCCGCGTCTGCGGCATCGGACCGTCCGCAGCCGACACAACCAAAATCGCTCCGTCCATCTGCGCCGCGCCCGTGATCATGTTCTTCACATAGTCCGCATGCCCAGGACAATCGACATGCGCGTAGTGCCGGTTCTCCGTCTCATACTCAACATGCGCCGTCGAAATCGTGATCCCACGCGCCTTCTCCTCAGGCGCCGCGTCAATCTGGTCATACGCCTTGAACTCGCCGTAAAACTTCGTGATCGCCGCCGTCAATGTCGTCTTGCCATGGTCAACATGGCCAATCGTTCCAATGTTCGCGTGCGGCTTCGTTCGTTCAAACTTCTCTTTCGACATCAGCGTCGACCTTTCAATATCCAAAGGACCGCGACACGGTCCGGCCCAAATTGTCAGCGCCGTTTGCATGCGGCGTTTTGGAGCGGGTAGCGGGAATCGAACCCGCGTCTTCAGCTTGGAAGGCTGTTGCTCTACCCCTGAGCTATACCCGCCGTATTCCGGCACTTGGCATCCGGTCACATCCCGGACAAAACGATGGTGGAGGAGGTTGGATTCGAACCAACGTAGGCATAGCCAACGGGTTTACAGCCCGTCCCCTTTAACCACTCGGGCACTCCTCCGGCACGTCTGGCCAACCCGCCTCAAACGCAAAACACACCACACCCGCGGTCGCGGCCCGGCCACGTCCGGATGGCGTGATGTGGCGCGGGTTATGCCGCTCCGGCCGGGACCTGTCAACGCCGTGCGCCAACCAAAGCGAACGGCGGCGGGCTCGGCCGGCTGGCTTTGCCGGAACATTCCGCCCCGCCCGCTTTCCCACCGGATTTTCGCCGCTCCGCCGGCCAACCGTTGGCTCAGCGGTGGCGGCAGACTAAAAGCGGTCCATGAGAAGGCGAAAACCGCAGCCGCCACACCCCGCCGGCCGGGATGGCGCCGCCACATCGACGGTCATCTATGGTTGGCATGCGGCACGCGCCGCACTGACCAACCCGGACCGCGTCATTCACCGTGTCCTGGCACACAAGAACGCCCTGTCGCGGCTTGAAAGCGAATTGATCCCCAACCGGCCGACACAGGCTGTAGCCACAGCCGAACTGGATCGGGCGACCGGTCCCGGCGCTGTTCATCAGGGCCTGGCGGTCGTTTGCGAACAATTGCCCGAAACCGGTCTGGAGGATCTGGCCGCCGCCAGCCTGCTGGTCGTGCTCGATCAGATCACCGATCCCCATAATGTCGGGGCAATCCTCCGGTCCGCCGCCGCTTTCGGCGTCGACGCGTTGGTCATAACCGAACGCAACAGCCCTGCCGCCTCCGGCGTATTGGCAAAAGCCGCCTCCGGCGCCCTGGAACATGTGCCCATCGTTCGGGTGAAAAACCTTGCCCGCGCAATGGATCGGCTTGGCGAATACGGATTCAACCGTATCGGCCTTGACGGCGAATCCCCGCATCGGCTGGAACCTATTGTCGATCAGGCGCCCACGGCTCTGGTTTTCGGAGCCGAAGGCACCGGCCTGCGCAGGCTGACCCGGGAAAAATGCGACCGCCTGGCGCGGATCGCCACAAGCGGCCCGATCTCAAGTCTCAACGTATCGAATGCGGCCGCGATAGCGCTCTATGCAATCACGGCCGCCGGAACCGGTGCTGCGACCGGCCGGTCAACGAAATGACGACCCTGCGACGCTACGGGCAGACGCAATAGGCTTTTTGGCCGCTATATCGGGTATACATCCCGGTTGCCGGGACATAGGAGCGATACTTGCGCAGGCAGAAATCGTGCCACGCATTCGTTCCCGGAACGGGGCAATAGGCCCGGCTCGACGGGGTGTAATATGACTGGTTGTAGTTGTTGGCGATAGCCAGACCGATCCCCAGGCCTGCCAGTCCCAGCACCAGGCCGATACCGTCGTCGTGCCTTCGATAGTACCGCCGATGGCGCCGATAAGGCCGATAATTGTGCCGGCGATTGCGAACATGCCGACGCTTGCGGAATTTTCGCTTGTACCGTTTGCCGCGATGATCGACCGTGACGAGATTGTTCACGCCGTCCGATCCGGCGATCGCACTCGCCGGTCCGTGGCCAAGCGGCATGGCCGCCGCTGGCACGCTTGCGCTGGCGACAGCGAGGGCGCAAAGCCCGGCAACCAGCGATCTGCTTAGATTATGGTGAACCCACATGGCAAGTTCCTTTCACAAAACTTGCCCCCTCGCATCGTTCCGAGTATCGCGTTGCCGTTGAACTTGCGCGTCCAATCCGTATCAACACGAACCCACCCCGCTTGTATTTAGGGCACGATTCCCTCATGTGCAAACAGGTTCTGCGTTGCTGTCGCGCAATTGTATCAAAATGATGGCGGATCGCTGCGGGGCGAAGGAACGCCCGCGTTCACCAGCCTTCGCCACAACCGCCCGCACGTCCGGCGCGCCGATCCGGCCGGCGGACACCGCACCGCGGCGCTCGGGAGCAGGATTACGCCAAAATCATCGAAACCATGGTTGGAATCCACCGCTGCGGCACTGGGGACTTCGCAACCTCAGCAATCAATGGTAACAGGGATTTAGCCTGCTATCGCCGGTTTAGCTCAGTTGGTAGAGCATCTGATTTGTAATCAGAAGGTCGTGGGTTCGAGCCCCTCAGCCGGCACCAGCTTCGCCCGGGCCCTTGTCGATCTTTTCCGCATCGTTTGAACAGGGGCGGGCATGCCCCCGCCCCCGGCCGGTTTCCATCCGGCATCCGCGTGATTTCGCGTCACGTCCGCGGATTCGGCCACCGCCAGACGGATCGATTGGATCAACCGGCTTGAACGGCGCGCCTTACCGGGCCGACCGGTGTTATCCGGACCGCTTGCTGGCAATTCACGCGACCGGCTGTTAGGAACATTGATCCGGCGATGAGCAACAAAAGCGCCGTAAATCTGAGGGGAAATACGAAAACCGAGGGGAAATACAATGGGAATCCGAAAATTCGCCGCAGCCGTTATCGCCGGTCTGATCTGTACCGGCACGACCGCGACGGGAAGCTTTGCCGCGAACTGCGCCGATGCGCCGGATCTGCTGGAAGAGATTCAAAAACGCGGCAAAATCCGGATCGGCTGGATTAATTCGAAACCATATCAGTTCCGCAATGAAAAGGGCGAATTGGAAGGCGTGCTTGTCAATGCCGCCAAGATGCTGACCGAAGACCTGCTGAGCGTCGAGGCGGAATGGGTGGAGGCGAAGTGGGATACCTTCATCGCCGGCTTGCAGGCAAACAAGTACGATGTCGTCATCTCCAACGTTGCCCGACGCCCGAACCGGGCCGTATCGGTCTGGTTCACCAAGCCGTGGATCATCGGTTATCAGAGCTTCCTTGTCCGCAAGGACAAGAACATACGCACACTCGCCGATCTCGATCAGGATGGCAGTACGGTGGTTGTGCGGCTGGGCAGCGCGGCTGATATCACATACACCGAAAACAGCCCCGATTTCTTCCGGAGCGCCGACATCAAGCAACTTGCGCCACCGGCTCTGCCGGAACAGGAAGTTGCCGCCGGCAGGGCGATCGCCTGGGGCGCCGGCATGACGGAAACCCAGCAGGTCGCCCGGGCCAATCCGGACTGGGCCGAGGCAATCGTCCTGCCCGAGACGCCACGTTCGGTCGGCGCCGGATTTGTACTGCCACAATGCCAGCATAACCTTCTGCATTACATGAATATTTTCGTCGACACCCTGATCGAGACCCAGTTCATGGTGAAGCAGGCGGAACTCTATCCCGACCTGGTGCTTGGCGCTGTCGTTGAACCGACACGATTGATGGCGGATTAGCCGGACGCCGGTCTTTTGATGCTTGAGCCGGCGCGTCTCCCGTAAGCGCGCCGGCAACGTCGGAATCCCATGGACTACCAATTCCGCTTCGATATCGTCTGGAACAACTTCGGCGTTCTGCTGCAGGGGCTGCAAAACACCATCCTGCTGTCGATCCTGACGATGATCTTTGGCACGATCATCGGCCTCACGATCGCCATTGTCAGGCTGCGCGCCAAGCGGATCGTTGCGCTCCCGGCCATTGTCTATGTCGAAGTGTTTCGCGGCACGCCGGCGCTGGTTCAGATCGTCTGGATCTATTACTGCCTGCCGATCATCCTCGGCATCGAAATGAGCGCCCTTGTGTCGCTGGTCGTGGCCATGGCGCTCAATGCCGGTGCCTACCTGTCGGAAGTTTTCCGCGCCGGAATTCAGGCGATCGACCGGGGCCACCTGGATGCCGCCCGCGCGCTGGGTTTTCGGCCGGGTCAGGTAACGCGCCGGATTGTCGTGCCGCAGGCCTCCTACCGGATGATCCCGGCGATCGGCAATGTCTTCATTTCGGCGATCAAGCTCTCGTCTCTGTGTTCGGTGCTGGGCATGTCGGAACTGATGTACCAGGGACAAATCATCATCGCCAATTTCTTCCGGCCGATCGAGGTCTTCACTGTGGTGGCGGTGATTTACCTGGTTCTCACCTACTCGACTTCGCTGGCCCTCACCTATCTTGAATGGCGACTTGCCTGGGTCAAACGCGATCGCACCGGATTCTGGCAGCAGTTCCGGGACATGCGGGTTTCGATATTTCGCCTCAGGCCGGAGTGAACACATTGGATGCAACCGGCGCGGCAGCGACATCAGCGATATCGATCGAAAACCTGCACAAGGCGTTCGGCAGCCAGTCGGTGTTATGCGGCATTGACTGCGATGTCGCGGTCGGCGAAGTCATCTGTTTGATCGGCTCGTCCGGGTCGGGCAAGAGCACACTGCTTCGGTGCATCAACCGGCTGGAAACGCCCGACGACGGTACCGTGCGGGTCCGCGGCGAGACAATCGGCTTTGTGACCGATGCAAACGGCAGGCTTCGGCCGGCCGATCAGGCAACGCTCGCCCGGCAGCGCAGCCACATTGGCTATGTCTTCCAGCACTTCAATTTGTGGCCCCACCGCACCGCGATCGGCAATGTCGCCGAAGCGCTGATGGTGGTGAAGCGCATGGGGCGCGAGGACGCATATGGCCGCGCCGGCGACCAACTGGCCAAGGTCGGCCTTGAGAGCAAGCTGGACGACTATCCGTCGACCCTCTCTGGCGGTGAGCAGCAGCGCGTGGCGATCGCCCGGATGCTGGCCATGGAGCCCGATGTGCTGTTGTTTGACGAGCCGACATCCGCGCTCGACCCGGAACGGGTGGTCGAAGTGATCGACGTGATGCGGAAACTGGCTGCCGAGGGCAACACCATGATGATCGCGACCCACGAAATGAGCTTTGCCCGGGACACATCCGACCGGGTCATGTTTCTCGACGATGGCAAGATCGCCGAGGAAGGACCTACGGCGGATTTTTTTGCCGCGCCAAAACTGGATCGCACCAAGGCCTTTCTGCAACGCATGTTGCGCTAACCGGCGCCGTCACGCCGATCCCGCCGCCACCGGCCATCGAAAAGGGCCCGTTCCCATGCACCAACCCGCTCCTCCCGAACATGCACTAGCAGATTATGTTGCCTCGCTGACCTTTGGTGATATCGATGCCGAAGCCCGCCAGCGCCTTGCGGATATCGTCCTCGACGCCATCGGCGTGGCGATCGGCGCCCATGCTGCCCGTCAAGCCTCCGGAATGATCGCCGAGGATCTCGGATTCGCCAATAGCCGGTTCGATGCGCACGGGGCCGCGACGCTATGGTCCGGCCGGGGAAAGGGCGCCGCCGATGTGGTGGCCGCCTGCAACGGCACATATGCCGAAGTCCTCGATTTTCAGGACACGATCGTCGATCCCCGCAACAACGGCCATGCCGCAGTCACGATCGTCCCGGCTGCACTGGCGGTCGCCGAACGCCAGGGTGTGGCCGGCGCCGAACTGCTGACAGCGGTGGGAGCCGGCCTGGAGGTTACGATCGCCATTCTGCGCTGCGTCGGTCGGGCGCATCGGGCCGAAGGCCGCGGCTTCAGGACGACGAGTATTGCGGCCCCGGTCGGTGCGGCAGCGGCCTGCGCGAAACTTCTGGGTCTTGACCGAACCGGCATATTGAGCGCGATGGGTCTAGCCGGTGCCTGCGCCCCGAACGGCCTGATGCCGTCACTGTCGCCGACCAACGGTACATTCGGTATGGACAAGGACTGGGTTAACGGTCTGGCCGCGCAATTGGCTGTCAACAGTGCCGATCTTGCGGCCCGCGGGATGACCGCCAGTGACCGGGTCATAACCGGCGATCGCGGCATTGCGGCAAGTCACGGTCATGGCGACATACAGCCGCTCCGCGCGCCTTCGCGCGGATTGCCGAACCTGCCGGCGGTCGCATTGAAACGATATGCCGCGTGTTATGGCGTCCATACGGCGATGGAAGCGGCATCGGCCCTTCTCGCCGACAACGGGATCGATCCGGACGCTGTCGAAAACGTCACCGTCGGCGTGAAATCGGACAGCACGACAACGCTGGCCGGTCGGACGATCGCCAATCACATGGCCGCGCGGTTCAGTTTGCCCTACGCGGTCGCATCGGCGATGAAGCGCGGCGGCGCATCCATGCACGACTTTGATGAACCGGCGATCCACGATCCCGACATCCTTGCCTATATGGACCGCATCGCGATTGTGGCCGATCCGGAATTGACTGATTTTCATACCCAAACCGGCGGATTTCCCGCTCGGGTGGCACTTCGGGCAAACGGCAAAACCCATTCCCGCCGCATCGACTATCCCCTCGGGTCCCATCAGCGTCCCATGTCCAGGGCCGATCTGGAAACCAAGTTTTGCGAACTCACCAACGGCCACTGGCCTCTGGAACGCCGCAAACGGGTATTTGCGGCCCTGGCCGATATGCAATCGATGGGCGATGTCAGCATCATTTCCGGATTGCTGAACACGCAATAGCCGGACCGCCCGATCAGGCGGCATGCACCTGCCCGCCTGTCTCCGTCCTGTTGAATCGTGTTGGACCCTGTCCGCGCGATAAGATACCTGTGCCATTCATCCACGGTACGGGGAGCGCACCAACGTGACGGATCGATTTGCGGAAAAAACGGTGATCATTACCGGAGGCGCACTGGGCATCGGCGCAGCGACAGCCCTGGCGTTCGCCCGCGAAGGCGCAAATGTCACGGTGATGGACGTCAACGACGGCGCCGGCAGCAGGATCGTCGCCGACATGGATAACCTGCCCGGCAGGGGATTGTTTGTTGCAGCCGACGCAGGCACCGCAACGGGCTGCCAAACTGCCGTCGACGCGACGTTCGATCGTTTCGGCGGCATTGATATCCTGTTCAACAATGTTGGAATCCAGCCGCCGGATTCATATGTCGACGCCGTCGGGTTGCCGGAGGACACTTGGGACCGGATCATTGCCGTAAACCTGAAAAGCAGGTTTCTGATGGCGAAGTTCTGTGTTCCGCACATGCGCCGGGCCGGTGGTGGCGTCATGATTTCCAGCGCCAGCGTCCAGGGCCTTCAGTCCGCCCGGCATGTGGCCGCCTATGCCGCGAGCAAAGGCGGCGATCTGTCGCTCGTGCGCCAAATGGCGCTTGATTTCGCGCCAGATAACATCCGGGTCGTTGCAATAAATCCCGGCACGATCGACACGCCACTCGTGCGCAATGCCATTTCGGCCGCCGGCGGCGACGCCGAAACCGCAATGGCGGATTTTGCCGGTCTCCATCCGCTGGGCCGGGTCGGCCTGCCGGAGGATATCGCCGCTGCCGTCTTGTTCCTGGCAAGCGACGAGGCTGCATTCATCACCGGCGAAAGCATTTCCGTCGACGGCGGCCTGATGGCGAAAGGCGCCTGGGCCTGAATTGAGCATGATGCCCTAGGGCATCAGCATGCCGCCGTTTACCTCAAGGATTTGGCCGATCATGTAGCCGCTGAGCGCATCAGAGGCCAAAAAGAGGTAAGCGCCGACGCAATCGTCCGCAACACCGGCGCGACCTTGCGGAATACCGGAGATTGCCGCTGCGAATTGCTCCGGCGTCGAATACCGCTCGTGAAACGGCGTGGCGATGAATCCCGGAGCCACGGCATTCACCCGGATACCATCGCCGATAAATTCCTTTGCCATGCCCTTGGTCACCGTGGAGACAAATCCCTTGGCGGATGCGTAAACGCCGGCACCGCCGCTGCCGCCGTTTCGCGCCGCCACCGACGTCGTGTTGATAATGAAGCCGCCACTGCCCTTCATGTGCCGATAGGCGGTCCGGCTCGCCGCAATCACCGACCGGCAGTTGAGATCGATCACCGCATCGAACTGCACATCCGTCAAATCCGCATAGTCGACACGTCCGAGCATCAGTCCGGCATTGTTGATCAGTCCGTCCAGCGCGCCGAAATGATCGGCGGTGTCGTTGACGATCCGTTCCACATTTGCCGAATCGGAGACGTCACCCCTGACGAGAAAAACATCGCCACCCCGATCCTTCATCTCGCCAGCCAGCTTTTCCGCTGCCTCGGCACTGGAATGATAGTGGATAGCGACCCGTGATCCCTGCGCCGTGAAGGCGCGCGCCAAAGCCGCGCCGATACCGGTGGATGAACCGGTGATCAGCACCGCCTTGCCAGCCAGATCGGGGATTTTCAGTTCGCTGGCTTCATTGTTGTTCATGTTCGACCCTTTCCTCTTCAACGGCCCGCCGACCTGCACGTCCGCCGTTGTGCTTCGTGCACCCGGCGCGATCCGATCGTGAATCCCGGATCATGTATCCCACACCGGCGCGACATCGCCGTTCACCAGCCGTCGGCCACTGTCGAGCGCCCTCAGCCTTGCCAATTCCTCACCGGTCAGTTGAATGGTCTCGGCTGCCAGGTTGCTGACGATGCGCTCGCGCTTGCTGGACGACGGTATGGCGACATGGCCTTCCGCCAACAAAAACGCGATTGCCACCTGATCGCCCGTCGCACCGTGCCGGGCGCCGATTTCCGCCAGCATCCGATCATCGGCGACAGCGCCGCGCGCCATCGGACAATATGCGGTTGTCGATATTCCGGCCGAACGGCAGTAATCCACAATCGGCCGGTTTTGCATGTAGACGTGGATCTCCACCTGATTGGTCGCGATCGTCCGGCCCGCCAACAAGGTCCTTGCGTCCTCAAGGAGCGGTATCGTGAAGTTCGAGACCCCGATCATCCGCGCCAGTCCCGCCTCATGGATCTCCGCAAGCTGGTCCGTATAGACCGGCATCGGGTAGCGGTCGTTCGGCGACGGCCAATGGAGGAGCAGGAGATCAACCCGATCGACCCGGAGTTTGCGAAGGCTTTCCTCCACGCTTGGCCGGACCGCGCCGGGGCGATAATTGTCCGGCGCCACTTTCGTTGTGATGAAAACGTCTTCCCGCGCCAGTCCCGAAGCGGCAATGGCTTTGCCGCAATATTCCTCGTTGCGGTACACCTGCGCGGTGTCGATATGCCGGAAGCCGGCTTCCAGCGCCCAGTTGACGCACCGAAGGGCCTCTTCGCCGTTTCGCCTCCACGTCCCATAACCCAGCGCCGGAATTTCACCGACCGGGGTGTTGATGTTCGCCACCATGTTCTCCAGATCCTTGAAATCATCGCCGGACCGCGCAGCACCCTGCGACTATCGAAACCCCGGCGGGTGATATCCTGCGATAGTGCCGGCGCCGGCCAATGGCAAGACGAACCACAAACGCGGGCAACGATCCGGTGCACCCGCGGCGGTGACGGATAGCGACAACCGTTTTCAGCCTCCAAAAACCTCTCCCTAACACAAATTTGATCTCGCCGTGCCGCTTGCTGCCGCCTATCATCCGTGCCGGACATCCGGCGCACCGCTCCGGCCTTCTGATTGTCAGGAACTGGCTAGATATGGTCTGTATTGCCGAATACCCGATGGGAGGAATCAGCCGCCGGGCTGCTCAGCGGGAAACCGCCATGTGCGTGGCCGTCCCCTCGCCCGGCGGATCTGGATTGGCCGCCGCAGTTGCACCCGTATGCACGTGCCCCGGCACTGTTGCCCGCCATGCCGCGCCTGCCGGCGCCCGGGCCGGCATGGTTGACGATGCCGCAATCCTGTGCGCCGGTTCCGCCGGCACCAGACCACCCGTTTGCCACGAGTTACTGCGATGACCGAATCCAAGACGTTTCCCCGCCGCCTGCTGCAAGGTTATACCGCCTTCCGCCGTGGCCGGCTGCCGATCGAGCAATCCCGATATGCCGAACTGGCGGAGACCGGTCAGCGGCCGGAAATCATGATTATCGGCTGTTCCGACTCCCGCGTTTCGCCGGAGGTGATATTTGATGCCGGCCCCGGCGAACTGTTCGTCGTCCGCAATGTCGCCAATCTGGTCCCGCCCTACGCCCCCGACGAGACGACCCATGGCATCTCCGCGGCCATTGAATTCGCCGTTCAGGCGCTTTGCGTCCGCCATATCGTCATCCTCGGACACGCCCGCTGCGGCGGCATCCGCGCCTTTGCAGAGAAAAATTCCCCCCTTTCGCCTGGCGATTTCATCGGCAAATGGATCGCGCTTGTTGAGCCGGCGGCAAAAAAGGCGGGCCCCCGAAACAGTGACGATCCGGCGGCCTATCTGGAAAGGCTGGAAAAGACATCCGTGCTGGCCGCGCTTGAAAATCTGATGACCTTCCCTTTTGTCCGGGAGGCCGCGCAATCCGGCAGGCTTGCCCTGCATGCAGCCTATTTCGATGTGGCCACGGGCGCGCTTTCGTTGGGCGACCGCCAAACCGGCGAATTCCGCTTTGCGGACGCCGGGGCGGGATTTGCCCAGACAGATGGTTCGGTTTCGCCGCCGAATTGATGAGGGAACCGATCGAAAATTGGCGCAGCCTCGATATCGAGACGCTCATTGCGCAGTTCAGTCCGCGTATCGCTGTGCCGGATGCGCAGGACAGGTTGGACAAATGGGCGGCACGCTCCTCGGAATTGGCGCCTTCCTTCCCCGGCAGATACGATATCCGCTATGGCGAGGGCGCGAAAATGACCCTGGACCTGCATCCGGCCGACGAGCCGCTCGCGCCTGTTGTTGCCTTCATCCACGGCGGCTACTGGCGTCGTCTTGACAAGTCCGACCACATGTTCGCGGCCTACGGTCTCCACCGGTCCGGGTTTACCGTCATCAATATCAACTACGACCTGTGTCCGACTGTGACCCTGACCGCGCTAAACAAAGAGATTGCTGTCGCGCTGCGCTTCATCGCCGACCATGCCGCCGTGTGGGGATTTGCCGACGCACCGCTCTATGTCATGGGCCATTCGGCCGGCGCGCACGCAGCCGTCTTCGCCGCAGCCGATCCCGGTTTGCCGGACCGCGTGGCCGGCATCATCCCTGTCAGCGGGATATTTGACACCAATGCCGTCGTTCGCCTGCCGGTCGCCGAGGAGATCGGTCTCGATGCAAACGAGGCCGTCGCCATGAACGTCATGACGCGGGCACCACATCGGCAGTTGCGCGCGCTGATCGCCGTTGGCGGCGGCGAACCGCCGGCGTGGATCGGCCAGTCATCGGCCTGGCATCGCATGGCGAGCAGTCATATCGACGATTGCCGCCTCCAAATCGTCCCGGCCACCGACCATTTCAGCGTCCTGGAGGCTTGCTGCGATCCCGATCATCCCGCCGGCAGGACGATTGCGGAATTTATCGGAGGTCCTGTCCATTGACATCGTCCCGCCCGTCAAGACTGGCAATTACCTCCCTGCCCCCGGCAACGCGCATTGCAACTGTTGTCGCGATCGCGGGACTGCTTGCCCTGGGTTATCGCTTCGTTGTCGGCCCGCCCGAACTTGTATTTTCCGACATCGACACGCCGGCCGGGTTTCGCCGCCTCGTCGGAGCGAACGGCGAAGCAGGTCAGGCCGATTTCTCGCCGATGGCAGCGCTCCCCGGCGCGACAGGCGGCACGAATGGGCAAATCGCCCCGCAACCGGAACGGGATGACAATTCGCTGTGCCGGGCGCTCTATTTTGATGACCTGGCACCGGCCAGCGGGAGCAGCGAACCGGGCGTCACAATCGTTGAATTCACCGACTATCAATGTCCCTACTGTCGGCGGCTCTCGGGGATCCTGGCAAAAATCGAGGACAACCAGCCCGATATCCGGCACATCTACAAGCATTGGCCGATCCTCGGCCCGGATTCCGTCCTCGCCGCCCGCGCCGCTCTCGCGGCAAACAGGCAGGGGGTCCATACGCCCTTCCACCGGCGAATGATGCGGACCCGCTTTCGCCCAACGCCGGCATTTCTCGGCGATATCGCAAGTGAACTCGGCATCGACCTGGCCCGTTTTGAATCCGACCGGGCCGATCCGGCACTTGATGGCGTCTTTGCCGCCAATGACAGCGCGGCCCGGAAATTGGGCTTTGTCGGCACGCCGGGCCTGATTGTCGGGCGCACGATTGTCGAAGGCGCCATAGACGAATCCCGGCTGCAGGCACTGATTGCCCTGGAGCGCGAGGAACCGGCTGATCGCACTTGTTGATCGTCCCGTCGATCCGCCCGCCATACACATTCGGACCGGACCGGATCGCCTGAACGACAGCCCTGTCCGGTCCGCATCCGCTCCGCATGCCGATGCGCGATCCCGTTTCGCCTGCTTGTCTCTCAACCGGCGTCGAGCTTTGACGCGATCGCCTTGGCCGCTGCAACACCGTCGGCCATTGCCGTGAGGCAGCACGGATGGCCGCGTCTGGCCAGATCGCCGGCCGCAAACAGGCCCGGGCTGTCCGTCTCCGCTGTTTCGCGGTTCGTTGCGATATATCCCGATTGATCCCGGCCGACCGGCAGATCACCCAGATAATCGGTGTGGGCCTCGTAACCGTAGAAGACAAGTATCCGGTCAAACGGCTCGCCCTCGACCATGCGTGCCCGGGGATCCACATCATACGCACCGATATGGCAGTCGCTTTCCGGAACGGCCGCCCGGAGATGCGCCTGGGCCCGGACCGAACGGGCAAACAATCTTACAGCCGCGGCACCCCGCGCCCGCACCAGACCGTAATGCTCATATCCATTGTCGCCGCCGCCAAGGATCGCCACCCGCAAACCGCGAAAGTCCGCACCGGTAACCGCCGGGCCGGGACCGACGGAAAACCCGGCATGATGTTCAAATCCGTCCGATACAGGCGAGATTCCGGTCGCGGCCACCACATAGCGGCTTTCCAGGGATAACCGGCCCTCCGGGCCGGCCAGCGCGGTCGAATAGCCCGCGCCGCCGCCTGTCACCGATTCCGCGCGCCAGCCACACCGGCAATCGATGCCGGCCCGGACAAGATGATCGTGTATTCGGGCCGCCGATTGCGCGCCTGTCACCTGGCCCATGCCCGTGATCCAGGGATTGGCATAGTCGCTGTCGCAAAGCACACCGCCCAATCGGTCGCGGGCCTCGATGACGATCGGAGCATGGCCCAGAAGCTTCAGCCAAAGCCCGCAGGTCGCGCCTGCCGGCCCGCCGCCGATGATTACCGCGTCGAAAGTCATTGGATCAATCTTGGGCGCCGGGCGCACGTGTCAACGACCTGACGAACCGGCGCACACGGTTTCCTCGCCCTGCGACCGGAATAGGGCTTTTGCTTCGCCCTCCGGACCACTAGGCTTTTGCCGCGGCCGGCACGAATGCGGTCGGCAAATCCGGGGCACAGTCCAACATGAAAAAAATCGCGTTTCTTGCTTCCGATGCGCCAGAGGCGCGCGAAGCAGCCAGGAACCTGCGCAACCAGTATGGCGATAATGATCCCCAGGACGCCGATGTAATCGTCGCGCTGGGCGGCGACGGGCTTATGTTGCAGGCGCTGCATGGGTTCAAGTCCACCGGAAAACCGATCTACGGAATGAACCGGGGGTCCGTCGGCTTTCTGATGAATGAATATCGCGAAGACGAACTGCTCGATCGGATCGAAACGGCGACGGTCGAAAGGATCCATCCATTGACCATGACCGTGACGCAGGCCAGCGGAAAAACCGCCACCGCGCAAGCGATCAACGAGGTTTCGCTCCTGCGCCAATCCTACCAGGCGGCCAAACTGAAAATTTCGATCGATGGCAAGACCCGGCTTCCGGAGCTGATTTGCGATGGTATCCTGCTGGCAACGCCGGCCGGCTCGACCGCCTATAACCTGTCCGCACACGGTCCGATCATCCCGATCAACGCGCCGCTTCTCGCCTTGACCCCCATCAGCGCCTTCCGCCCGCGGCGCTGGCGCGGCGCGCTGGTGCCCAATCACGTCACCGTGCGCATCGATGTGCTGGAAACCGACAAACGGCCGGTCAATGCCGTCGCCGACCATGTCGAATTCAAGGGGGTCCGCGACGTCACGATCGTTGAAGATCAGCAAACGAACTGCCTGATCATGTTCGATCCCGACCACTCCTGGGACGAACGGATCCTGACGGAGCAATTCCGCTATTAGCCTGGCGGCTGTCAGGCCGCCTGCATCATTTCCGTCACATAGCCGCGCGCGGCATCGCGTTTGGCTTCCGTGGCAAGCCGTCGCAGCAGCGCCAATATCTGTTCGATTTCCGGATTTGGCCGTGTCTGGCAGCGATTGACGATGGCATCGATCAGGTGGGTCGCCCGCCGGTAGGAATTCCCCGTATCGGCCTTGCGCGGTGCCTTGCGGATCACCTCGATCGCCGCCGCGAAGGCCGGATATGTGCTCTGCGGCAGTTGCGCCCGCTCCAGCAGCGCCTTGAGCCCGGCCGGCCGCCCCGATTGGATCAGCCCCGATATCCGCGAGGCCGGCAATCCCGACAGCGCCGTCAACGCCTCTTCAAACAACACGATCTGCCCGCTGACGACCGCGCGCACCAACAGCTTCGGTGTCAGTTCGCCCCGATCGATCAATTGCCGCACGAGAGCCGGTATTTCGGCTGCCGGCGCCTGAAACGCCATGTTCACGGTGGCCCGGTCGCGCGCATCGCGCACAACGATTTCCGCCCGTTCGTTGCTGATCCAGTGTCGGCCGCAAACGATCTCCTTCAGGTTTTCCGCATAGCGCGAAACCAGCAATTGCCGGACATCCAGCGGCAGGTCGTTGCGCTCCAGAAGCAGATCGCGAACCCGTTCGATATCGCCGAACCGCTCCACGATCCGGTCGAGCGAAAACCGCGCGATCCGCGCCCCGCCGTTTTCCAGCAGGGCCAAACAGGCATCAACGCCACCCACTTCCGAAAGTGCGGCCGCGACGGCGCGGGAGACCACCGGCCGCTTGGCGATCGCAAGCTGGATGATGGATTCGCGTGTGGCGATCTGATCCACCAGTTCCGCATCGAGCAGCAACGGCGAACGCTGCGCGATGACTGCCGCGATGTGCACCTGGTCGGCGGCAAGCGACAGGATGACATGATGCGGCGCCTTGTCGCTGGCTGCCAGGGCGTCGGCCAGGGCAAACCGCACCTGCGCGGAAGGATCGTCGAGGAGGATCGTCATCGCCGCTTCCACGCCGTCGCGTTCTTCCTCGGAAAGGGCCGAATAGAGATAGCTTCGCGAAAGGGCGTTCGCGGCCTCCGCGCGCCGCGAAACCGGTGCTGTTTCCACCCAGCGCAAAAATCGCTCAACGATCATGTAGGACTCATCAGGTGCGCATGATTTACAACCGGTGGTCATCATGAACCATGAGGATTAACGTTTGGTTCACCGTAATTTCCGGAAGCCGCCAGGCGGAGTCCCAGGGTGTTCACCGCGAAACAGGCAGTCCCGCCGCGATCCGCCCGATCCCGACGGCCGACGCCGGTGCCTCGGGAACCGCCGAATTGCCGTCAGCCGTCGGGACGCACGATCTCAAACACCGATTCCACCGAGACATAATCGTGATACCCGCAGCGTGCCAATGTCCGCGCCCGCGCAATATCGAAACGTCCATTGTGGATCGCCGCGTCATCGACATATATGCCCGCCACTTCGCCATAAACGACGACGACACCGGCCGGATGCCCGTCCAGGGTTCTGATTCGGTCGGTTTTCAGCAATTTGCATTCCAGCGCCGCGACACAGGCGGCAACGCGTGGCGGGCGCACCAGCCGGCTTTGCGCGGATTCGATGCCGGCATAGGCAAATTCGCTTTCGCCCGCCCGCAGGGCTTTCGATGTCGCAGACATCTTGTCCCTCAGGTCGTGGGTAACCAGGGAGCACACGAATTCGCCGGTCGCCTCGATGTTGAGGGCGCTGTGCTTTTCGCCATCGGAGGAAAACATGACGATATGCGGGCGCGCCGAAATCGCATTGAAAAAACTGTAGGGCGCCAGATTCGGCCGCCCTTCGGCATCGAGGCTGGATATCCAACCGATCGGCCGCGGCGCGACGATCGCCTTGAACGGATCATGGGCAAGCCCGTGATCGCCCTTCATGGGGTGGTAAAATATGGGTCTTACTCCGGTGTCCAGTCTGAGGAAATATCGGCGAGATCGGGCCGGTCACGTTCGACCGGCGGCAGTTTCGGCGTCCCGATGTGAATGAAGCCCGCAAAACGCTCGCCGGTTTGTGCCCCGAGCAACCGGGACGCATCGTCGTCATAGGCAAACCATTCCGTCAGCCACTGGCCGCTGAAGCCGTGGCCATGGGCCGCATGCAGGGTGTTGAAACATGCCGCGGCGGCCGAAAGCTGCTGCTCCCATTGCCGGATTTTTTCGCTGGCAACCGGCACTGATAAAACGCCGACGATGGTCGGCGTCCGCTCAAACACGGCGACTTTGGCCAATCGCTTTTGCCGCTCTGCCTCATCCTGTGTCCGCCCGGCGATCGCCGCGAGCCCTGCCGCCAGCGTCTCACGGTTGTCCGCGCGGTAGACAATGAATCGCCAGGGCGACAGCTTGCCGTGGTCGGGCACCCGCATGCCAATGGTCAATATGTCCGCAAGCGCGGCATCATCCGGGCCGGGCCGGGCCAATTGCGCTGCCGGAACGGTTCGCCGGCTGCGCAGATAGTCCAAAAAAGCATCACTCATGGTTTGCTTCCGCCAGATCCTCCATGCGGCTTGACGACTGGCGCCTTGAAATTGCCGGCTTGAGCCGTCATGTGTGCGCGCCATATCACGCTGCGCGGTGCCAGCCAAAACTTTGGGGAACATTACTGCCGATGGCACTTGATTCAGCTCGTCATTCGATCTCCGCCTTGTTGGTCGTATTTGCCTGTTTCCTCATCCCCGGGCCTGCATCTGCCCAGGGCAGC
The DNA here is from genome assembly GCA_965216515.1 of Afifellaceae bacterium. Classification (GTDB taxonomy): domain Bacteria; phylum Pseudomonadota; class Alphaproteobacteria; order Rhizobiales; family Afifellaceae; genus CAXMRP01. The sequence continues at coordinate 1,021,250 of OZ244173.1, forward strand.
GACGGCGAAGCCACGGGCGCGCCCCTGAACCTTTTCCTGCCCGGCAAGGGTGACCTCGCCCTTCCGGAACTGCGTCAAACCCTTTCCTCGCCGCTTCCGCTGGTTCCAGGCGTGAATTTCCGCTCCGATATCACCAATGCCGGCACCCAGACCAACCTCTATCTGGAAGCCCGGCTGGCGGAGGAGGCGCCGCCCATGCCCTATGGCGTTGAGTGGCGCATCTTCGACGCCAAACCGGACGAATCCGGCGATCATCCGTTGCTGGTCTCCGCCGTCGGCGGTGCAGCGACCATTCCGTTGCCGGTTGGCCAGTATCTGGTCCACGCAGCGTTCGGACGCGCCGGCGTTACCAAACGCATCGAGATCGGCCCCTCCCCCCAGTCCGAATATCTGAATTTGAACGCCGGCGGCCTGCGCCTGAATTCGATTGTCGGCGACAACCGGATTCCCGATGCCGGGAAGATACATTTCGAGATTTCCATCGAAAGCGAAGAAGGCGAACGTGAGATTGTCGCCCGCGGTGTCCGACCGGGCCGGGTTGTCGGCCTCAAGGCGGGCGTCTACCACGTTGTCAGCCGCTACGGGGAAGTGAACGCCATAGTTCGCGCCGACATCGAAGTGCCGGCCGGCAAGCTGACCGACGTAACCATGCGGCACACCGGGGCCGAAGTGACCTTGAAACTGGTTGAACAACCTGGTGGCGAGGCGCTCGCGAACACCAACTGGACGGTGCTGACATCGGGCGGGGACACAGTCCATGAGAGTGTCGGCGCCTTTCCGCGTATAATTCTGGCCGAAGGATCCTATACGGCGGTGGCACGACACAAGAACGCGATCTATACGCGCGATTTCAAGACCAATGCCGGCGTCAATCACGATGTCGAGGTTCGCCTCGCCGATCGCGTGGACAATCAGCCGGAGACGACAAGCCGGTAATTCCTGCGCCGGACCTGCCGATCAGGACCGGTGCAGATCCGGCGGCCGCGCTTCGGCGACGAGATCTGCGATGACGGTATCGGCGGGCGCGACCGACTGGTTTTTGGAGCCAAGCCGCCGGACCGAAATCGTTCCCTCTTCCGCCTCCCGATTCCCTGCAACCAGGATCAGCGGCACTTTCATCACCGAATGCTCGCGCACCTTGTAATTGATTTTCTCGTTGCGAGTGTCGAGTTCTGAGCGCAGCCCTGCATCGAGCAGCTTTTTGTGAATTGTTTCCGCGTAGCTGTCGGCGTCGGAGGTGATGGTCGTCACCACGACCTGCGTTGGCGCCAGCCACAGTGGCAGCCGTCCGGCACTATCTTCGATCAGAATCCCGATAAACCGTTCCAGCGAACCGAGTATTGCCCGGTGAAGCATCACCGGGCGGTGCCGTTCGCCGTCCTCGCCGACATAGGATGCATCCAGTCGCTCCGGCAGCACAAAGTCGAGCTGAAGGGTGCCGCACTGCCACGACCGGCCGATTGCGTCTTTCAGGTGGAATTCCAGTTTGGGGCCGTAGAAGGCGCCTTCACCCTCCGCCACCTGAAATTCAATATCGGCATCCAGCAGCGCATCGGCCAGGCCTTTTTCGGCGCGATCCCAAACGTCGTCTTCACCGGCACGCACCTCCGGCCGCGTCGCCAGGCGAACCGTGACGGCGTCAAATCCGAGATCCCGGTACATCGAAAACAGCAGTTCGCAAAACGCCACAGATTCCGAAGTGACCTGGGCCTCTGTGCAGAAAATATGCGCATCGTCCTGGGTCATTTGACGGACCCGCATCAGCCCGTGCAGCGCACCATGCGGTTCGTTGCGATGACAACAGCCAAATTCCGCGAACCGCAACGGCAGGTCGCGATAGGATTTGATCCCCTGCTTGAAAATCTGGACATGCGCGGGGCAGTTCATCGGCTTCAGTGCCATCAATTGCCCGTCGCCGGACAGGACAGGGCCCTCATCGTCGGTCGACGGCACTTCGTCGGGTACGATGAACATGTTCTCCCTGAATTTCGACCAGTGACCGGACTGCTCCCAGAATGTCGAATTGAGCAACTCCGGCGTTTTGACTTCCCGGTAGCCAGCGCCGTCAAGCCGGCGCCGGACATAGTTTTCCAGCGTCTTGTATATGGCGAACCCTTTCGGATGCCAGAAGACCGATCCCTGTGCCTCCTCTTGCAGGTGAAACAGCCCCATTTCCCGGCCCAGCCGCCTGTGATCGCGCTTTTCCGCCTCCTCCAGCATCCGCAGATAGGCGCGCAGTTCCTTCGGATTGCGCCATGCGGTGCCGTAGATTCGCTGTAGCTGGGTGCCCCGCGCATCGCCGCGCCAATAGGCCCCGGCAACCTTCATCAGCTTGAAGGCATCACCGATCCGCCCGGTCGAGGGCATGTGCGGACCGCGGCACAGATCGAACCAGGTTCCCTGGGTATAGATGCGGATTTCATCGCCTTCGGGAATGGTATCGATGAGGTCGACCTTGAAGCGCTCGCCCATGTCGTCAAAAAGCTGCCTTGCCTCGTCGCGATCCCAGATCGCCTTGGTGAACGGCGCATCCCGGGCGATTATTTCCCGCATCTTCGTCTCGATCGCATCGAAATCATCGGTGGAAAACGGCTCGTTGCGGAAGAAATCGTAGTAGAAACCGTCCTCGATCACCGGACCGATCGTCACTTGTGTTCCGGGAAACAGCTCCTGAACGGCTTCCGCCAGCACATGGGCGCAATCGTGGCGGATGAGTTCCAGCGCCGCGTCGTCGTCGCGACGGACAATTGCCACATTGGCGTCACGGCCGATCGGATCGGCGAGGTCGCAAAGCTCGCCATCCACTGTCATCGCCACTGCCTGCTTGGCCAGGGAATTCGAAATCGAGCGGGCGATGTCCGCGCCGGTTACCCCGTGCTCAAACTCACGGATCGCGCCGTCAGGCAGGGTTATGGAGATCATGGCTGGTGCATTTCGGTTTGCCGGATCCGCATCGCGGAAGGCAGGTTGGCGAAGAGAACCGGCATTCGCGCCACCGCGTCAGTCCGGCTCATGGAATGTATGTTCGATATGACGGCCATTCCAGCGACCGTAGCGCCACGGCCTATACCAGCGCGCGTTTGGAGGCAAGATTTCCGGCACCGGATCGAAGCCGTGGCTGCCGAAGGGCCGGCAACGCCAGAACCGGGCCAGCGCCATCCACAAGCCAGCCCAGGCACCATGGCGCATGAGCGCTTCATCGGCAAATTCCGAACAGGTCGGCAAATGCCGGCAACCGCGCCCGAACAATGAGGAAAGGGTCAGTTGATAGAACCGAATCAACAGACGCAACACAGTTACAAGTGGAGTGCGCAAGTGAAATTCAACCTCCAGATCCCGGTTCTCCCCAACAAATTTCCGGCCGCCCATGACCTTTCGCAATACAATGCCATGGCCGCCATCTCTTCGCCATATCCTCGCCGCGTTGCCGCCCATCATGGCAAGTATAATATCCTCAATAAATAATTAATTCAATTTGTATTCAAATATAATTAAAGTATCTAATTTTACCATACTTTGAATGTAATAGTATGTTTGCCATGATGTTGCCACTAACATGGTGAAATTATTGTTGCCATAGAAGCATCGAATTCAAAATGCGGGGAGCCACTATGCTGCGCTTTATCGGTATCGCCATGCGCCTGTTTGTCGTCATGTTCATGGTTCTGGCAACTACTGTGTTCATGACCGGCCGCTGGGAGGCCAATGCGCAGACTGCAAGGGAACTGCGCGAGCAGGTCAACGCCAACACTGTCACGATCCTGTCCGGCAATCCCAACGGCACCTATCTGTTTATTGCGTCCGACATCGCCTTCGTCCTTGATGACGGCGACGAACTGCGCGTTTTGCCGGTTGTCGGCAAGGGCGGTGCCCAGAACGTCCGCGATCTGATCTATCTGCGCGGTATCGATATGGCGATCGTCCGATCCGACGCGCTGCAGGCGTTTTCCGGTGATCCCCGCTATCGCAACATCGGGTGGCAGCTCCGCTACATTACCCGTCTCTACAACGAGGAAATGCATATCCTCACCCGCAAGGATATCACCTCTATCGAGCAACTTGACGGCATGCGGGTCAATCTCTCCGATGCCGGTAGCGGCACCCAGCTGACCAGCCAGATCATATTTTCCAAGCTGGGTATCAAGCCCGTTGAGTACAATATGGGGCAGCGCGACGGATTCGAGAAGCTGAAAGCCGGCGAACTGGACGCCACGATCCTCGTTGCCGGCAAACCGTCCGGTTCGTGGAAATCGGTGGAGGTCGACCGATCCAGGTTCCACATTCTCAATGTGCCGTGGAGCGAGCCGCTGCAGAACGACTATCTGCCAACCAAGCTCACCCATGACGATTATCCCAATATCCTGGAGCCCGGCGAGACCGTCGACACGATTGCCGTTGGCGCGGTGCTCGCCTCCTACAACTGGGCTCCGGATACCGACCGCTATGCCCGGATCGAGAAATTCGTGAACACGTTCTTCGACAACATCGAGAGCTTCGACACCAGGGCGCGCCATCCCAAATGGAAGGAGATCAATATCGCCGCCGATTTGCAGGGCTGGACCCGGTTCGGCCCCGCGCAGACCTGGCTCGACACGAACCGGCAGAAGGTGTCGCAAGCGGAATCTCTGAAAAACGAATTCGGCCGGTTTCTGACCGAAAATGTCCAGGCAAGCGGTGCGCTGACAGACGGCCAGATGGAGCTGTTGTTCCAGCAGTTCCTCCAGTGGCGGCGCGACAATCCGGCCGATACCGGGCAACTGACGGCTGCCAACAACTAAGGGACAGGCGACGAACCGAACCAGCGAATTGCCCCGCTTTACAGCGGTAAATCCGGACGCCGCGCAACACGGCACAATCGGGAGTTTGTATCGCGTATCGCCACGAGGGAGGTCCAGATGGCGGATGAATCAGGCAAGACAGATCACAATCCGGACGCCCTTTCGAGCCCATTCGACTGGGATGAATTCAACGGCATACTCGATGGCCTGGCGATAAGCCACGGCGCCCAAGCGATCGCCGACAATCCGCATAATACCGGGAAAACCGGCGGCGACAACGATGAGGCCGGGCCTGATACCGGAGCCGAGGCGCCCGGCGCCGCCGGGCCGCAAGCGCGTGAATCGGAGGACTTGCCGGACAGCGGTATCGCCGACGCAGCTCCGAATACGGAAGCCGTCCGGGAAACACGGCCCAACCGGTTTTCGCTCAACCCGGCGCCCGAGCCGCTTCCCCGGGTGGAACCGGACGAGTTGCTCTACCACAAGGCAAAGGCGCGACGCCGGCGTGTTCTGGTGCGCCGAACCGGCACCCCCACCAGGCGCGAAGGCCGGGATCATGATTTCGGTCAAGGCCGCGGTTGGGCCGAACAGGAACGGACGGAGAGCCTGGCCGCCCGGCCGGCGCCGACAAGCGCCGACAATCGGGCGCACATCACCGGTGCGGGTGCTTCCCGCTCGCGCGCCGTTTCAGGGCGCAGAGCACCCCCCGGGCTGAGCGCCTTCGACCGTGCGCTGGAAAACGAAATGCGCGAACTGGCCGATATGAACCATCCGGTCGCCAGCACCCGCCCCGGCGCACCCGCACCGACGCGGCTTCGTGCACCCTCCCCGGCAGGCACCGCCACGTACCGCGACTCGTTCGACGACAGTGCGGATTTCGTTCATCAATCCGCACCGGCCGAGGGCGACCGTGGCCGGATCATGATTTTCGGTGCGATCGCAATCGTCGCCATGCTGCTGTCCGGGGTCAGCGCTGTTGCGCTGTTCTCCGGTTCGAATATGCGCATTTCCGGCATCCGGTCAGCATCCGTCGCGCCGGAGTCCACACCTGTCCTGTCGGTTGCCCGCGCGCCACGCGCCGAGGAGCATACCGGCACCGTAACCCTCAAGCCGATCCTGTCGCCGGACAAGCAGGCCGGCAAGCCGGTCGAGCCCATGACCCCCCGTCGCGTGACCACCACCCGCATCGGCCCGAAGCGCGAGGCCCGGCCGCAAGGTGATACCCGGACCGGCGCCGCGACGCCACCGATCGCGGCCCCCGCCAGGCCGCTCGGCACGCGGCCGGTGGCCGCCGATCCTGCAAACGCCGAACAGGCTGGCAACAGAAGCGCAAACCCCGACGCCATCGCACTTGCTACGCCGGGCAAGATCCGGGGCGAACCGGCACGTCAGGGCGTCGGACAACGACCGCCCCAGGCGGCCGCCCTGCCCCCGGAAGCCGATCCGGCACCGGCCGAGGTCGATTTGCGGATTCTCTCGCCCGTCGGCAGCGAACCGGAGGACGATCGGGCACGGCAGCGCCGCCGGCAACTCGACGTTCTGCTGGAACGCGGACGGTTAATCATGGAAACCGGCGATATCGCGTCCGCCAGACTGATTTACGAACGGGTCTACGAAGCCGGCGATCCGCGAGGCGCGCTGGCCATCGCCTCCACATACGATCCCGAAACGCTGCGCGCTTTCAATGTCATCGGTCTGGCGGCAGATCGGGACATGTACAGACTGTGGAGCCAGCGGGCCGAGGAACTGGCGAACCGCACCGGCAGCCGGTTCGTTGTCGGAAACCGGTAATCTTACGGTCGGGCGGCCGTCCGGTCGTCAACCGTATCACCCGCTTCGCCCGCCTCGATCTGGTCAAGCGCATCGACGACGGCGTCGAAGGTCAGCATTGTCGAGGCGTGGCGTGCCTTGTAGTCGCGAACCGGTTCCAGATACTTCAACTGCGCCCACCGGCCGCCCGGTGGCGGCCCGCCCTCGTTCAGCATCGCCCGCATCGCCTCACGGACAGCCCTCAGCTCGTCCGGCGTCGATCCGATAATCGTGCGGGCCATGATCGACGAGGATGCCTGGCCCAGCGCGCAGGCGCGTACAATGTGCGCAAAGTCCGAGACCCGGCCATCCGCCAGCTTCAGGTCCACTTTCACTGTCGATCCGCACAAACGCGAATGCGCACGCGCGCTGGCATCGGGATCGGACAATTCGCCAATCCGCGGAATGTTCCCGGCCAATTCCAGAATTTTGGCGTTATAGACGTCGTCAATCATACCATTTGTCCGACGGCCGACCGGGTTTGCGCAGGTTGCGCATTCGCTCCGATATTGAAACCGCGACAGATTCCGGCCTCTGATCTGGTGTTCTGACTGCCCTATATAGTAAGGAAGCGCCGATCGGCACCCCGCCACGGTCAATTTGCAGGGCCCGACGCCGAAACGATGCAATCCCTGCGGTGCGGAGAACGTGAATGGACGCAAAAATCGAAGCTTTTCCACACACGCCGAATACGGGCGCCGGCGAGCGCCCGTCACAACAGGATGTGGAAGCGGCGGTTCGCACCCTGATTTCCTGGGCCGGCGATGATCCCGACCGCGAGGGCCTGCGCGACACGCCGCGCCGGGTCGCTGAGTCGTTCCGCGAGCTCTATTCGGGATACAATGTCGATGCCGATGCGATTTTGCAGCGGACATTTGCGGAGACCGGCGGCTATCAGGACATGGTGCTGATCCGGGATATCGCCTTTTTTTCCCATTGCGAACACCACATGGTGCCGTTCCAGGGTCGCGTCCATATCGCCTACTATCCGACCGCCGGCGTCGTCGGGCTTTCCAAAATTGCGCGGGTTATAGATGTCTACGCCCGCCGTTTGCAGACCCAGGAGCGTCTTACCGCGGAAATCAGCGACGCGCTTGTTGCTTCCCTCAACACCGCCGGCGTGGCGGTCATGATCGAAGCGGAACACCTTTGCATGGCCATGCGCGGCGTCCGCAAGGCGGGCGCTTCGACAATGACATCGCGTTTCACCGGCGTTTTTCAGGACAGCGCCGCAGAGCGGGAGAAATTTCTGACACTCGTTCGGCCGGCATGACCGACCCGGCGAAACCGGCCGGATCAAATTCCGATATGGCCGGACACGACAACACCGATACCGCAGTAACGGTCGATATCGAGGAAACCGTGCGCTTCGTGCCGCGGTTCGGGCCCGATGGATTGATGCCTTGCATTGCCTCCGATGCCGAAACCGGCGCCACCTTGATGCTGGCCTGGGTCAATGAGGAGGCGATCCGGCGAACCTTGGAAACCGGCCTCGCCCATTATTGGAGCCGGTCCCGCAAGGAAATGTGGAAGAAGGGGGAATCCTCCGGCGCCTTGCAGCGCGTTGTCGATATTCGCATCGATTGCGATCAGGATACGCTGTTGTATCGCGTAAAGCCCCGCCGCCGCCAGGCAACCTGCCACACCGGCCGCGAAACCTGCTTCTATCGCAAACTGGAAGCTGACGGCGACACGATCATCCTCGCCCTTGACAGCGGCAGCGCCTAGGCGGTCGTGATATATTCACGGATGGAATCGGCTTCCCGCTCGATTTCCGCGATCCGCCCCTTCACCACGTCGCCAATCGAAACGATTCCCACCAGCTTTCCATCCTCGACAATCGGCAAATGCCGGAATCGCCCGCCCGACATTTTCTGCATCAGATCGTTGATCGTATCCTGTAGACCACAGGTAATGACCTTTTTGGTCATGTAGTCGCTCGCGGCTCGCGACATGGCCGCAGTTCCATCCGTCGCCACCGCACGAACGATGTCGCGCTCCGACAGAATACCCTCGATCGCATCACCTTTTGTGATGACGACCGCTCCGATTTTCTTGCCGGCCAGGATCGCTGCGATATCCAACAGGGTTTCATCGGGACCGCAGGTCACGACACCGCGGCCTTTTTCATTGAGGATGCGTTGAACGGTCATGGGTTCCTCCCGTTAAAATTGCCCTCCTGCAACGGGAAATTGCAGAATTCGATGCCGCGCCCACCGATGCTGCGCGCGCCGCCGGGACAGGGCGCCGGCCGATATCATACGCCAGTCGGGCATTTGACACCACAATCCGGCACATATTGCGGCAAACGGTGCAAATTGCGGCAAATCCGGTGCCGGAGGCGGCCAGGCCGGCCAAAATGTCAGGCTTCGGCAACCCGGGTGGTCGAATCGCCACCATCGGGCCGGACCGGATCAAGCAGGCTGAAAAGAGCCAGCCCGATCAGGAACCCTCCGATATGCGCCTGCCAGGCGATGCTCGCTCCTTCCCCGGCGATCATCGTACCTTGAACACCAAAGAAGAAATTGATCGCGAACCAGACCGCGATGAAGAACAGCGCCCGCGAATTTGCGAGTGTTTGCAACAGGCTGGGAGCGGGCAGGCGGTAGAATCGATCATCCAGACCCATCCCCGTCAGCGGACCGCCCGGTGCGAATGCGAAGCGGGCCGTTGCCGCGGTCAACGCCGAAATCGACGCCGATGCACCCACCATCACAGCCGCATCGTGGGAAAGGGCGAGATAGTGCGCAGCCGCACCCCCCAGCGCACCCAGAACAAAGAGCACAACAAAGCGCACCGCGCCGAACCGCCGGGCGACGGCACTGCCGAAACTGGCCATCCAGAGCAAATTGATCCCCAGATGAAAGAAATCGGCATGCAGCGACGCATAGGTCAGGGGCGAAACAAGTCGCGCCACCAGTCCACCGGGCAGCACGGATCCGACCTCGTCGTAGCGCAGCGGGATGAAGCCAAGCGTAAACTGCAGATAGAGATCGAATGTGACGGGAACGATCTGGCGGATCACATGGACGGCCAGCAACAGGCCCGCCGTCCATAAAACGACGCGCGGCAAATTGAACATGCGCTCGTGACGGTTCATTTCGCTCCCGCTTCGCCGCGGCAAAAATCGAACATGCCCAGCACATAAGCCGCCCGGCGCGCGCGTGCAAACCATGACGGAAGGCCGGAACGACAAAACCGCCGGCAATGCCGGCGGTTTTGGTTTCCGTCTGCCGCGTTTCCTAAAGAAACAGGCAAAATCGGTGCAAAGTGGATTTCGACACAAAATCCGCTCATCGGCGCGCGTTCAACCTTCACGGACGATTAACCCTAACAATCTGTTACGACTGAAAAATCGGTCCCAAGGGTGCAGATTGCGCGAACAGACAGGGACGTCTGGGGTGCTGGCTCGAAAGTGGAGCCATTCGACGGGAGAGAGCCGATGAAACATGCGACCAGTCGAAATCTGTATTCCTACTGGAACCGCCGCCGTGATGGCCGCGCGGCACCGGATCGTCATGACATCGAGCCCTATGATCTGGGCGGCGATCTGGTCGACACATTTCTGATTCGAATCGACACCGATGGTTCCGTTCGCTACCGCTTCTGCGGCTCCTCTGTTGCCATGTACTATGGCCGCGACCTCGCCGATGAGGATTTTTTTGCGGCCTGGGATGCCGGCGACCGGGAATCGCTGAAGGGCCACATTGACATGATGGGCGCCAAGGGCACCGGTTTCGTCGCCGGAATCGTCGCCGAGACCGCCAGCGGGGACTTCACCACGTTCGAGATGATCGTGCTGCCGCTGATGAACCAGGGGCAATGTGACCGCGCCATCGGATGCATGGCCAGGGTCGGCGGACATGCCGCGACCAATCGCATCAAGGCTCGGATTGTTTCCCAGTCCTTGCGTTCGGTCCGGTTGTTAACGGCCCGCGAGGATTCCGGCGCCGCCGCCTTCGCCCGCGACCTCCCCCCGCCTCCCCCGCCAGACCAGTCGATCGTTCGCAAGCGGTTCGGCCACCTGGTGCTGGTACAGGGCGGCAAGTAGCCGGGGCACGGCCGCAACCCCGCCTTTTTGCCGCCACCGGCCCGCCAGGGCCGGGTCGCGACCTTCGGACGACCGGGCGCAAAGCCCGGACATTCCGCCCGCCCCGCTTACGGCTTGTTAAGGCCTGCCGCCTACCATTCCTTTACGGGCCGTTCACCATGAACGCCGGTCGGGAACCATTGTTATGGCTGCATCGTCGATCTCGATGACGGACGATCCCGGTTTCGCCGCGGGCGAAGCCGCCGACGGGATCATGGCCGATCTTGACCGCCGGCGATATCATCGCGTGCGGGTCAATCTCCTCGGCAGGTGCATGCTCGACAACGGCCGCGAGTTCCCGTGCCAGATGGTCAATGTATCGCCTGGCGGCGCGGCCATTATCAGCCCCTTTCCGGGGCGGGTCGGCGATCACGTTGTCGCCTATGTCGATCATGTCGGCCGCCTGGAAGGTGAAGTCGCACGCCTTTTCGACGGCGGATTCGCCATGACCATCAGCGCCTCGGATCGCAAGCGCGAACGGCTTGCCGATGCATTGACCTGGATCGTGAACCGTCCGGTGTTGAATCTGCCGGAAGATCGCCGTCATACGCGACGGCCGCCGCGAAAGTCCGATGCTGTTTTGACACTGGATGACGGCACGGAGCATCGTTGCAAGGTCCTCGACATGTCGCTGTCTGGTGCCGGTCTCGCCACACAGCTTGACCTGCCGAAGGGCACGCACGTTCGCCTCGGCAAGTTTGACGCACGAATCGCGCGTGTTTTCGAAGGCGGTCTGGCCATCGAATTTGTCCGGATGCCGAGCGAAGAAGCAATCCAGGAAGAGTATTTCTGATCCCGGGGCGGATATCGGATCCCCCTTCCCTCGCCGACACCGACACCGACACCGACACCGGCAAATCCCCGATTTCCAGCCCGCCGACCAGACCCGGAATCAGGCTCGACGCAGAATCCGGTTCGATGTCTCGCTGGCGCCCGATCGGCTGACATTCACCATGCTGCGCGCTTGCGCTTCTCCGCAGACGGCGAACGGAAAGGCATGCTGGTGTCCCCGCATCCGTCATGTTCCATCACAATCCGGTCCGGATCGTCACCAACTGTTTAGGTTAATCTATTCTTTTGATAGAAAATCAAATTATCGGATTACGGATAAATAGTATAAACAATATATTTCTGCAATATCCAAATATTTCTCGCATGATTTAGTTCTGATGTAATTTGCACTTGCTAGTCTTTCTCCAGCATTGGGGGGAGAGGCAGGCAATGATCCTGGATAAATTCCTACAAGCGATGGCGCTCGCGGCCCTTGTCGTATCGCCGATCGCGTTGGCAACCGGGAATGCAAGCGCGCAAGGCGCCGCCATGCCGGTCATCGGGTGGACAAATCCGCCCATCGGCCATGTCGATTTCTGCCGCAACCAGCCTGATGAGTGTCTGCGCCGGGGCGGTCGCGAAAAAGTCCGCCTGACCGGCCGCAATTGGCAGGAACTCGTGGCCGTCAACACGGACGTCAACCGAAAAATCCGTCCGGTCACCGACGAGCAATATTACAAGACCCTGGAACACTGGACCCTGCCGGCGAACTATGGCGATTGCGAAGACTATGCGTTGCTGAAGCGCCGGGATCTCGCCCGCCGCGGCTGGCCGACCGGCGCGTTGCTGATCGCCGTTGTGTTTGACGAGATCGGCGACGGTCACGCGGTGCTTGTCGTGCGCACCGACCGGGGCGAGTTCATACTCGACAACAGAACCAACGAGATCCGCCGCTGGGATCAGACATTCTACCGGTTCGTCAAGCGGCAGTCCGTATCCAATCCCCGTCGCTGGGTCGCGGTTGGCGATACCCGCCGGCGGTCATCAGACGTTTCAACTGCAAGCCGCTAGAAGGATTACGAGAATCGGCCCGGTCGCGTCCCCACTCTCCCCGTCCCCAGACCGGGTCGTAGGGCCGGTCTCCTGTCCCGGAGACCGGCCCGAACTTTGTTGGCCAGCTTGCAGGGGCGCCCGCTGTCCCGGCTATTCGGTTTCCGCCAGATCGCCCGCGAACCGTTTCCAGTTGGCCACATAGGTCGCCGCTGATTGGCGCAGGCTCTCCTCGCCGGCGGCGTCGATCGGTCTGACAATCTTTCCGGGCGCACCGATGACCAGGGAATTGTCGGGAATGACCTTGCCCTCGGGAATCAGGGCGCCGGCTCCGACCAGGCAATTGTCTCCGACCACCGCCCCGTTCAACACGATTGCACCCATGCCGATCAAGGTATTGTTGCCGATGGTGCAGCCATGAATGATGGCCCGGTGGCCAATCGTGCAACCGGCACCGATCGTCACCGGCAGGCCCGGGTCGGTATGGATGACGGTGAGGTCCTGGATATTGGACCGCTCGCCGATTGTGATCGGTTCATTGTCGCCGCGCAACACGGCGCCGAACCAGACACTGGCTTCGTCTCCGAGGATCACATTGCCGATGATCGCTGCATCCGGCGCTGTCCACACCCGCGCGCCATCGGGCCGGCGCGGTGCCTTGTCACCGAGAAGAAACCAGGTCATTTCCGTTCGGTAGCCGAACCGGATTCACACCACAAGGCTGAGATAGAAAATTCCCGCGCACACGCTCCAGATCCAGGCGACGGCAAACACCGCAACGGCCCATCCGGCCGCCATTTCACGGGTTTTCAGGCCGTTATAGATCTTTCTGACGAGGATGAACGGGCCGGCGAACATCGCCATCACCACCGCTGTCGCATTGCCCAGGGCGGTCGCCTTGTTGGGCAGAAAATCCGGTGCTTCATTGGTCACCAGTTGATAAAAGCTTCCGATGACACCGGAGACGATAAAGCCGGTCGCCGCACAAAATACAAAAACGCCCCACTGCGGCATGATTAAACCCCACCCGCTACGCAATACCGGTCCGATAGTACCGGTGCGCCGTGGGGCGGGCAATGATTCCACCGCCGATTGCATTGAATTTCTTTAGATTTTGTTAACCATGGTTAATACCCGCGCAGAGGCGGACAACGGCTTTCGCCGCCGCTCAGGCTTCCAGATCGAACTCCAGGATAGCCATGGAAAAATTGTAGGACAGGTCATCGTCTTCATCGTCGCGAAAAAGCACGCCGATAAATTCATCACCGATATAGACCTCCGCGGAATCCGTTTTCTGGGGTCGCGCGCGCACGGAAATCGCATCGTTTCCAAACAGCTTCCTGAAATAGGATTGAAGTTTTCTCAATTCGTCCGCTGACACCACCCATGCTCCGCGCTTGTGATTCCAATTCGCCTCCGACTGTCTGGCATGCTCTCCGGCGTTCCACAAGCACACTGCCCGAACATACCGCGTTACAGACTACCGATCGTCGGACGCATCGGCCTGCGGACCCAGATCGAAGTCTTCGGCGAGGATCTGGTCCATGGACCGCGCCGGCTCTGCGCAACCGGCCTGACCGACGACCCGCGCCGGTACGCCGGCGACCGTGGTTCTGGCGGGAACCGGCTTGAGCACGACGGAGCCGGAAGCGACCCGCGAACATTCGCCGATTTCGATATTGCCCAGCACCTTGGCGCCGGCCCCGATCAGCACGCCATGCCGGATCTTGGGATGGCGGTCGCCGTCTTCCTTGCCCGTACCGCCGAGCGTGACACCCTGCAGGATCGAGACATCGTCCTCGATGAGGGCCGTCTCGCCAACCACGATTCCGGTCGCGTGATCCCAGAAAATCCCCTTGCCGACACGTACCGCCGGATTGATATCGACCTGGAAAACCTCCGAAATCCGGCTTTGCACATAGAGTGCGAAATCCCGCCGGCCGTGGTTGAACAGCCAATGGCTGATCCGGTGCGCCTGAAGCGCATGAAAGCCCTTGAAATAGAGTGCCGGCTCAAGAAAGCGATGGCACGCCGGGTCACGCTCATATACCGCCACCATATCGGTGCGCAGGGAATGCGTCAGCGACGGATCGTCGACATACATCTCGGCAAAAGTCTGCCGGATGTAGTCGGCGCTGAAGTTGGGATGCCCAAGCCGCTCCGATACCCGGTAGGCAATGGCCTTTTCCAGCGTCTGATGGTTGAGAATGTTCGCATAGACGAAACCGGCGAGTGCCGGCTCTCGCGCAATCACCCGCTCCGCCTCGTCGCGCAGCGCAGTCCAGACCGGATCGACAGAATCGATACTGGCCGGATGAATTGGGTTCGCCTGCTGTGTCATCGGCGTATCCTCGCACCCTTGTTCACGCCATCCCGGCGTGACACCTTCTCCACCTTCAAATAGTTCGCGCCGGCGGCACCGGCAATATCGCCGGCTAAGGATACTGAATGGCCGGTGCTCATCGCAAGTAAGGCAATGATCCCTGCCCCCCCCGTCACCCGCCGGCCGAAACCGGCCGGCAGGGCCGATAGACCCTGAGATTCAGGTGTCAAGGAAGTCCAGGACCCTTGCGATATGCGCCCGGTCGCCGACCGCTTTCATGTGATCGCGTCCCGGTATCGTGAAGGCAACGGCACCCGGAATGTGCGCGGCAAGCGCATGCGGATCGCCGCCAACGGCATCGTCTTCGCCGACGGCAACGAGCACCGGCGCCGCGATCCTTGATAAATCCGCTGCGGATATCCTCTGCCGGCTGGCCAGAATGCAGGCGGCAAGCGCCTGCCTGTCGCTGCCCGTCTGGTCCGCAAACAGCCGGAACGCCCGGCTTTGCTTGTCGGAGATCGAATCGACGGAAGGCGCCAGGAGCGCCTCGGCAATCGCTTGGGAGCCGCCGACGCCGCGGATCATGTTCTCGCCCAGGCCGCCAAACACCACGCGCCGGACGTGATCGGGCGAATTCATTGCCAGGAACGCGGAAATCCGCGCACCCATCGAGTAGCCGACAACATCCGCCCGCGGCACCCGCAGATGTTGGAGAAGCCGCCGCGCATCATCGGCCATCAACGGGGCGGCATAGGCATTTCGATCGTGAATTTTCTCGCTTTCCCCGTGACCGCGATTGTCGATCGCGATGACCCGTCGGCCCGCCTGTGTGAGCGCCCGCACCCACCCTGTCGACAGCCAGTTCACCCGATGATTGGACGCAAATCCGTGAATGAGAAGAACTGGCGGCGCATCCGGACGCACCACATCGCCGCCAGGCTCCCCGCCGCCAGACGCATCGAGATAGGCAATTTTGATCCCTTCAGAATCGAATGTTTCCACACCAGACAATCGCTATCCCTTCCGGTTCACAGGCATTTGCCCGCATCGCCAAAACGGCATATGCGGCAGCGCGGCGGCGGCTGCAAGTTCTCCAGGGCCGGGCCGACCTGCGCCGTACCGGGTTTTGCCGGTGGTATTGCGTCCATTTCTCCTGTTCCCCCGCGCGCACCCTGCCATTATGGTCCGCCCTGATACGACCAGTTCCAGCGAGGCAAATCATGGCCCGTCAGGCGATCCCTCATTTTCACAATTCCGCCGGCGTTTCGGCGATTGACATCGGCGCCCGGGAGTTCATGTGCGTCGGCGCCCAGCCCCCGCACGACCATCCGCATGTTTTTCTCGATATGGGCGACGAGAACGAAATCGTCTGCCCCTACTGTTCAACCCACTACCGGCACAAGCCCGACCTGGGCCCCGACCGGTCCGAACCCGAGGACTGCGCCTATTCAGATTGAGGGACCCGTTCCGGTGGCCGGCGTGACGACGCCCCTGCCCCGGCCCCGGCATATTGCCGTCTCCGGTGCCGGAATTGCCGGGCTGACCGTGGCGCTTTCGCTGGCCCGGTCCGGCCACGACGTGCATATTTACGAAGCCGCACCGCGGTTGGAGGAAGTCGGGGCCGGCATTCAGCTCTCGCCCAATGCCATGCACGTGCTTGGCAAGATCGGCCTCGATGCGGCCCTGCGCGCCCGCGCCTCGCAACCGGAGGCCATTGACATTCTGGACGGCTTGACCGGCTCGCGCCTCAACGCGATACCGCTGGGCCCGACAATCGAACGCCGTCATGGCGCGCCCTATCTGGTAATCCATCGCGCCGCCCTGCAATCGATCCTGCTGGACGCCGTCGCCGACCACCCCGCCATTGCGCTCACTCTGGACACACCGCTGGAAGAGGCACGCAGCCGGGATGACGCGGCGACTTTTCGTGTCGGCGGCGCGGATAAGACCGCCGATCTGCTCGTCGCCGCCGACGGCCTCAATTCGAGGATCCGCAAAACGGTTTTCGGCGCCCCCGGTCCGGATGATACGGGCGCTGTCGCCTGGCGCGCGACCATCGGCACCGATGATGCGCCTGCATTTGTTGCCCGGAATGCAACCCGATTGTGGATGGCACCGCAAACCCACCTTGTCAGCTATCCGATCGACAGCGGCCGCGCCATTAATCTCGTCCTCATCGCCCGCGGATCCGAAGTCGGCGGAGCGGCGCCTTTCGACCGGCTGCACCCAAGCCTCCATTCGCTCCGCGACGCCGCGGAATGGCTCCGCTGGCCCCTCCGGATGAACCGGTCGCCGCGCTCGTGGGTACGCGGACACATTGTCCTGATCGGCGACGCGGCGCATGCCATGCTCCCCACAGCCGCCCAGGGCGGCGCACAAGCGATCGAGGATGGCTGGACGCTGGCCGCCGCCATTGGCCGCAATTTTTGCGACGGCACGGCCTTGAACCGGTGGTCGGCAAGCCGGATCGCCCGCGTCGGGCGTATCCATGCCGAAGCGTCGCGCAATTTGCGTATCTATGGCCTGTCCGGTGCGGCCGCCCTGGCCCGCAACGCGGCCGTTGCCGCCTTGCCGGCTCGCCTGCATCTGGCGCGCCTGGACTGGCTTTACGGCGAAGACCCGACCCGCCATATGAGCGCGGCGGCGTGACACGCACCAAAACCGAGGCACTCTATGCCGATCCCGGTTTGGCGCAATTTTACGATTTCGGGCTCCGTCCACGGATTGAGTTTTCCTTTTGCATGGAACTGGCGCCGGCCGGTTGTACCGTTCTCGATCTGGGCTGCGGCACCGGTGAATTGGCCGCCAAGCTTGCCACCGAGCCGAAACGGTCCCGGCGTGTCGTGGGCGTCGACCCGGCCGAATCCATGCTCGATATCGCCCGCCGGAGGCCCGGCGGCGACCGTGTGGAATGGATTTGCGCAGACGCCCGCACGGTGCGTTTGCCGGACCGGTTCGACCTGATTCTGCTCACCGGTCACACGTTTCAGGTGTTTCTGAATGACAACGACCAGGTGGCGGTCCTGCGCACGATCGCCGCGCATCTCAAGCCGGACGGCAGATTTGTGCTCGACAGTCGAAATCCCGACTTCCCGGAGCCTAAGGAGCGGACGGCGGACGCAAACCGGCGGCAGTTCGATCATCCCGGATTGGGCCGCATAGAGGCCTGGAACAGCTCGCGATACCGGGAAGAAGCCGGCATTCTGTCCTACCGGAACGGTTATCGGGTGCTATCGACCGGCGAGACGTTTTCCGCCGATGCGAGAATACGCTACACCCCCCGCGACACGCTGGAGACATTGTTGTCGAAATCCGGGCTTGCCGCGGACCGCTGGCTGGGCGACTGGACGGGCCGCCCCTTCCATCCGACCGCCCGTGAGATCATTCCGCTCGGCCGGCTGGCTTGAGCGCGCCGAACAGCGGAGGCGATCCGGACCGTTGCCAATTGTGTTGGTGCGGACGGCGGGACTCGAACCCGCACGGCTTGCGCCTCAGGATTTTAAGTCCTGTGTGTCTACCAGTTCCACCACGTCCGCGGCCACGCAAAGGGCTACCCGTCAAGGCGGCGGCACACAAGCCTGATCCCGATTACCCCCGATCCGATCGCCAGGTCCGCACGACCCGATCCCGGTTCCGGCACGCCCGCCACCCGATCAGGTTTCCGAGATCGGTGGCTGAAACGACAAGCCGAGGTCCCAGGGAAAATAGATCCAGGTATCCTGTGACACTTCGGTGATAAACGTGTCGACAAGCGGGCGCCCCTTCGGCTTGGCATAGACGGTGGCGAAATGCGCCTTTGGAATCATGTCCCGCACGATCTGCGCCGTCTTGCCGGTATCGACAAGATCATCGACGATCAGCACCCCGGCCCCATCACCGCCGGCTGCCGCGACGACGGACTTGGAGATCTCCTTGATCACTTCCGCCTCACCCTGATTGCGGTAGTCGTGATAGGAGGCCACACAGACCGTTTCGATCAGGCGGATTTCCAGCTCCCGCGACACGATCGCAGCCGGCACCAATCCCCCGCGCGTGATACACACCATGGCCGAAAACGGCCCGGCGCCGCTTAACCGCCATGCCAGCGCCCGCGCGTCGCGATGAAACTGCTCCCACGAAACCGGAAATGCCTTTTGCTGGTCCATCCGTTTGCTGCCTTTGCCGTTATTCCGATACCCTCAAATGCGCCAGGCCGACCCGGATCTCCTCCGCCGCCGATCTGATCGCATCACGGTCGCGGCTGCGCAGAACGATCCGGGTCGTGAAGCGTTCGCCGTCGTGATAGGGATACGAGCCGATCCGCACCGGCGCATTCGCCGCTTCCACATTTTCAAGCAATGTCGCCACGGCCGACTCGCCCATACCCGCTTCGATTGTTTCGCTATGGATCCTGCTGCCGGTCGGAAGGGAGGGAACGATTTCGTCGAACATCGCCTGCATGATCGCCGGAACACCGGCCATGACATGAACGTTTTCCACGACAAATCCCGGTGCCGCCGAAACCGGGTTCGCAATCAGCCGCGCACCGGCCGGAATTCGCGCCATCCGCAACCGCGCCTTGTTCAGATGCTCGCCGCGATCCTTGTACCGCGCTTCCATCACGGCCACGGCCTCTGCGTTCACCTGCAGGTCCAGGCCAAATGCCGCCGCGACCGCTTCGGCGGTGATATCGTCGTGGGTCGGCCCGATCCCGCCGGTTGTGAACACCAGATCGTGGTGTCCGCTCAGCGCCGTGACCGCGTCGATGATCGCCTCATGAACATCGGCCACAATGCGCACCTCGCGCAATTCGATACCGAGATCGGCCAGCGACTCCGCCACGAAGCCGATATTGCGGTCCTTTGTCCTGCCGGAAAGGATCTCATCGCCGATGACAAGCAGCGCGGCGGTGACGGTCTTGGATGCGGATACGGATTCACGCATGGATCGGTTTCGGTCTGGGTTGAATCCCGTTTCTACGCGACTTAGAGCAAGCCGATGCGATTTCCCACCCCCCTGGTTCCCGCAGTGCTGCTGCGCCGGTACAAGCGTTTCCTGGCCGATGTCGAATATTCCGATGGCACGCGGGAGACCGTCCATTGCCCCAATCCAGGTGCGATGACCGGCCTCGACGCGCCCGGCGCATCGGTGTTCGTCTCCGTATCGCCGAACAAGAAACGCAAATTGCCGCGAACCCTCGAACTCGTGGAAGCCGACGGAGTCTGGGTCGGCATCAACACCGGTCTGCCCAACCGGCTGGCCGCTGAGGCGATCGAACAGGGCAGGATACCGGAACTGGCGTGCTACCCGGACCTGCGCAGGGAAGTGACGTATGGCCAGGCAAGCCGCATCGACCTGTTGCTGTCGGGCAAGCCGGACGACGGCCGGCCCTGTTACGTGGAGATCAAGAACGTTCATTTGTCCCGCGCCCCTGGCCTGGCGGAATTTCCCGATAGCGTCACCAGCCGTGGTGCCAAACATCTGCGCGAGCTATCCGCCCAGGTCGACCAGGGCAATCGGGCCGTGATGTTCTTCGTGATCCAGCGCGCCGACGGCGGGTTATTCCGGCTCGCCCGAGACATCGACCCCGCTTACGGCCAGGCTTTCGACATGGCGCGCAAACGGGGTGTCGAAATGCTGGCGTATGCCTGTACCGTCTCGCCGGAGGCGGTTACCATCGATACGCCTGTGCCGATTGACGAGTAGGGTGAAAATCGTGCGCCGATGGCCTAGATAGACAAATGCGCGAACCTGATCCGGCCGGATTGCAGAGGTGACCAGTCGACATGACCTTGCTGAAGGACGAAGCGGCAATCAATATCTACGGTGAAGACGGGTTTGCCGGTATGCGGCGCGCCGGTGCCTTGACCGCTGTGTGCCTTGACGCGATCACCGACCTGGTGAAACCGGGTTTGACGACTAGGGAAATCGACGAATTCGTTTTTGCCTTCGCATCCGATCATGGTGCAATCCCGGCGACGCTCAACTATCGCGGCTACCGGAAATCGTGCTGCACATCGATCAATCACGTCGTCTGCCACGGCATTCCCTCCGACAAACCACTCAGGCCCGGGGATATCGTCAACATCGACGTCACCCTGATTGTTGACGGCTGGCACGGCGATTCAAGCCGTATGTACAGCATCGGCCCCGTCAAGCGCGCTGCCGAGCGGTTGATTGAGGTGACCTACGAGTGCCTGATGCGCGGTATTCAGGCGGTGCGGCCCGGCAGCCGCATGGGCGACCTCGGACACGCCATCCAGAGCCATGCCGAAGCCAATCGCTGCTCCGTCGTCCGGGACTTCTGCGGCCACGGCGTGGGGCGTGCCTTTCATGAGCCGCCCAACATTCTCCACTACGGCCAGGCCGGCGAGGGATCGCAGTTCAGGCCGGGGATGATCTTCACGATCGAGCCGATGATCAATCTCGGCCGCCCCCACGTGAAACTCCTTTCCGACGGCTGGACCGCCGTCACCCGGGATCGCTCCCTGTCGGCCCAGTTCGAACACACGGTCGGTGTCACCGAAACCGGCGTGGAAGTGTTCACGACCTCGCCGGCCGGCCGGCACAAGCCGCCGGCCGCCTGATTTGCCCGGCGCCAGGCAACGCGCCGGCAACGGCAACCAACCTGCCGACGGCCTTGGCGAAGCGGCAGGGCCGGTCACCGCCCATTCAGGGCATCGCGACCGACTGCGGCAACGATTCCGAAAGGCCGGCGCGGATGCCCTTGCAGACTACGAACTGCTCGAACTGATGCTGTTCCGCGTCTTGCCGCGGCGCGACACGAAACCGATCGCCAAGGCGCTGCTTGCCCGTTTTGGCAGCCTGTCCGCGGTTCTGGCGGCAAGTCCGGATCGGTTGCGGGAAATACCCGGTCTCGGCCTGACGGCGGCGGGCGAACTCAAACTTTTCAAGGCCGTTGCCGAACGCCTCGCCCGCGAAGCCATTCTTGACCGGCCGGTACTGAATTCATGGTCCGCGCTTCTGGATTATTGCCGGACTGCGATGGCGCATGAGGACCGCGAGCAGTTTCGCATCCTCTTTCTCGACAAGAAGAACGCGCTGATCGCCGATGAGGTTCAGCAGACCGGGACAGTCGATCACACCCCCGTTTATCCGCGCGAAGTCGTCCGCCGCTCGCTCGAACTGGCGGCAAGCGCGATCATCCTCGTCCACAACCACCCCTCCGGCGATCCCACACCCTCAGCCGCCGACATCACCATGACGCAAACGATCGTCGACGTCGCCACGCCGCTGGGAATCGCCATTCATGACCACCTGATCATTGGCCGCGAAGGCCACGCCAGTTTTCGCGGCCTGGGTTTGATCTGAGCGCGGCGGCTGCCCGGCGCATTGCCCACGGGCCAGCCGGCCGCTCGCGCACCCGCGCCTGCGCAGCGTGTCAGTGAAGCCGGCCGGAAAAGGCGGCGTTTCGGATCTCGTTGCGTGAGACCAGGAGCTTGTGGGCAATCTCCACGGAATGAATCGCCGCGTCGATTTCCCGCTCCCAGAAAGCCAGGAATTTCTCAAGTCGCGGATGTCTTGGTGCGATATCGTGGAATTGCCACACGAAACTCTGCAGGAGCACCGGGTGATCGGGCAGGTGGTAGAGGATATTCGCCGTCGTCAAACCGTAACCGGTGACAATCGGTTGGCGAGAGTCAGAATTGGCAATTTCGCGCATCAGTCCCTCCTTCCGCACGCCCGGAACAGCTTTCCCAAGCCCGGGATCTGCCACAAAGCGTACGATCGGAAAGGCTAATTATCAATGAATATCAATGCGTTGTTAGCATAACACCGGGAGTGCTAACACGTCATTGCTGGATCGAACCGAGATAGTCGAGCAACGCCGCGATCGCCTCCGGCGCCAGCATGACTTCCGGCATGTCGGGATGGCCGGTTACAATCCCTTCCGCCAGTGCCTCTTCAAGGTAGGAGAGCGGATAGCGCGAAGCGAGCGTGCGAAACGGCGGCGCATCAGCATGGGGGCTGTCGCCGCTGGCGGCGATTGCGTGACACGATCCGCATTTCTCCGCCGCGATTTTCATGCCCGCTTCGCTGATTTGCGATGCCGACAGCGCATTTGACGCAAACAACAGCAGGCCCGCCAGCAAAGATCCTGAAATGATCGGCACGCCGACAAACCCGGTCATCAACAGATCCCTCGCTGTATCCGCGCCGCATGGCGGCATCCAGTGTGACCGCAGCCGATATGATTCGTTGCCCGAAAAAGCTATCGCAACCGCGCCTGGCCGGCCAGCCGTCGCGATGTCGCGGGGCGCATCGCCGGTCATTCCGGCATCACCCGGTGTTTCCGCCGGGCAGTTCGCCACCAGCCGAGACAAGCCCCGCAGGCGTATCGATGTCGCGCATCGCGGCAGCGCCGATCTCCACCCGCGATATGGCATCGGCATGGCGTCCGATCAGATGTCGCGCGCCGCCATCGCCCTTCAGGTTGCGCAGGGCCTCGAAATGGGTCCGGCCCCACAGCACCGGATTGCCCCGCCTGCCGTTTGCGGTTGGAACAACGATCGTCTTGCCGGCGGCGGGATCAAACGCATCGATCAACCGGTTCAGGATGTCTGCCGTGATGTCGGGCATGTCGGCAAGCACGAACAGCGCCGCCACCGGCGCGCCGGGATGTTCATCAAGCCCTTCCAGGCCGGCGGCAATGGATGTGGACAATCCACCCGCATGATCGGGATTGTGCACGAGTTTGGCGGAAATTCCGTCCAGTGCCGCCACGATCTCGCCGGCCCGGGCGCCGGTCACCACGATCACGGGGTCGGCGCGCGAGCGGATGGCCGCGTCGACCACCTTGCGCACCAGGGCAATGCCGCCGAACGTCGCCAGCAGCTTGTTGGGTCCGCCCATCCGGCGCCCGTGACCTGCCGCAAGGATGATGGCCGCAACCGACCCGCATGCCGTTTGTTGACCGGATGTTCTGGACATCGGCCCGATCAGTCCGCCGGCACGCCGGCCCCTGCGTCCTTGCGAAGCGCTTTGACCAGTTCGGCCAGTATGGCGACAGCGATCTCCGCTGGCGTTTGCGCTCCGATGTCGAGTCCGATCGGTGCGTGTATCCTGTCGATCGCGTCCCGGGACAATCCGTGTTCCTCCAGTCGTTCAATCCGCCTGCCGTGGGTTTTCCAGCTCCCCAGCGCGCCGACGAAAAAACAGCCCGTTTCCAGTGCTGCGATGAGGGGCGCATCGTCGATTTTCGGATCATGGCTGAGCGCCGCCAGCGCAGTGTGTGCGTCCAGCGGTCGGCCGGAGAGCACGTCTTCCGGCCAGCCGGCCGCGACCTCTGCGCCGGCGAATTTCGAGGTCACCGCGAATGCCGAGCGCGGATCGACCACGAGGCAGTCAAAACCGGCGCGGGCGGCCATCGGCACAAGCGCCTCGGCAATATGGACTGCGCCGATAATCACCAGTCGGGGCGGCGGCGTGTGAATTGTCAGAAATGTCTCGCCGTCCGCGGTCAGGCCCGATTTTCCCGATCGCCGCCGCACCGCGAATTCCGCCAGTACCGGATCGGCGCCGGCAGCGGCCTTTTGCGCGTCGTCGATCGTGATCAACCGGGATTGGCCCGATGGCAGATGGGTCACGACCATGGCCGGACGACGCCCGGCGCGTTCGGCATTCAGTCGGGCAAGAAGTCCGCGATCCATGGCGCTCAGTTCACCGGTTCGACGAAAATACGTATCCGGCCGCCGCACGAAAGCCCGACCTCCCAGGCCGTCTCGTCCGCGACCCCGAATTCCAGCATTTTCGGCGTCCCCGAACGGATCACCTCTTCCGCCTCCGCCATCACCGCCCCTTCCACGCAGCCACCCGAAACGGAACCGGCGAAAGCGCCCGATTCAGCGATCGCCAGATGGCTGCCCGCGGGCCGCGGCGCGGAACCCCATGTCTCCACAACCGTGGCGAGCGCGATCTTCTCGCCCCTGTCAAGCCAGTTCTGCGCCGTCGCCAACACGTCGTCGCCGGCCTGGCCATTGTCCTCTGCCATACCCGTATTCTCCCGTCCCCTCATGCAACACGCAGATAGCGACGCGGATCGGTCGCCATGGCGTCGTCGGCGTTATCCGCACCCAGCGCATCGACCAGATCGCCCAGCGACGACAGCGAATGCACGGTTCGAAACCCGTCCACATGGGGAAGCATCGCCCGAATGCCCGCAGCCTTCGCTTCAAATCTGTCAAACCGCAACAGCGGATTGAGCCAGATCAGCCGCCGGCAGGAACGGTGCAGCCGGTCCATCTCCGCGGCAAGCACATTTGCCGGTCCCCGTTCCAGCCCGTCGGTGATCAGCAGCACCGTTGCCCCTTGCGCCAGCACCCGGCGCGACCAGGTCCGGTTGAACGTCCGCAACGCATCGCCGATCCGCGTTCCGCCGGACCAATCGTCGACTGCGGCACCGCAGGCGGCAAGCGCGGCATCCGGATCGCGCACGGCCAGATGCCGGGTAATGTTTGTCAGCCGGGTGCCGAAGACAAAACTGTGCACCCGCCTCCGGCGCGCCGCCAATGCATGAAGGAAATGCAGAAGGACCCGTGAATAGCCACGCATCGAACCGGAAATATCGCACAACGCCACGATCGGCGGCGGCACGGTTGAGCGCGAGCGGAATTGCGGCACGAAAAGATCGCCCCCGTGCCCGAGCGAGACCCGCAGCGTTCGGCGCGGATCAAGAAGACCGCGGCGGGCCCGCTTCAGCCGCCGGGTAACGATGGCGTCGCCCGGCAGGCGCAACTGCTCGATTGCGCGAGCCGCCGCTTCCAGTTCCGCCGCGCTCATCTGCGCGAAATCCATGTTTCGGAATGCCTGATCCCCAGATGCCAGAAGGCGGATATGCTGGTCACGATGATCCGCTTTCGGCCGGTCCTCGCCGTCCGCTTCGTTCAGCGCCTCTTCTGCACGCCGTTGCGCCGGCGCCGGCGGCTCCTCAACGCCCGCCTCCAGGGCCGGACCGGCCCCGTTCGTTGCCGGCCTGCGTCGCATTTGCCAGAAGCGGCGAAAGGCCGCGTCGAAGACCGCATGGTGGTCGCGCCGTTTCACAAAAAAGGCATGCAGGGTCCAGTAGAAGTCGGCGCGGGATCCGACCCCGGTCGACTGGATGCCGGCCAGCGCATCGACCACCGCGCCGGGACCGACGGGCAATCCGGCCCGGCGCAGGACACGGGCAAAACCGGCGATGTTTTCGTCCAGCCGGGACCCTTTCGGCATGGTCCCGCCTGCTGCCGGATTGTTGCCCCCTGCGGTCACGTCGCCGCTTTCGCCGGTTCGCGTGTTTCCGCCAATATTTCCATCACCGAGCCAGGTGACAGTGCCGCGATGTCGTCCTGGTATTTCAAAAGAACACCCAGCGTGTCGGAAACCGTGCCCTCGTCGAGCCCGTCGCGGTTGAGCGCCACAAGCGCCGCCGCCCAGTCGAGCGTTTCGGCCACGCCGGGTTTCTTGAAGAGATCTTCCTGGCGAAGCCGCTGCACGAATGCGACGATCTCGTTGTGCAGGCGTTCCGGTGCTTCCGGGGCCTTGGCCCGCACGATCGCCAGTTCCCGTTCGCGGTCGGGATAGTCGACCCAGTGATAGAGGCAGCGCCGTTTCAGCGCATCATGAATTTCCCGCGTGCGGTTTGAGGTGATGACCACAATCGGCGGTTCGGCCGCATGAAACGGGCCGATTTCCGGGATAGTCACCTGGTTGTCAGCCAGGATTTCCAGAAGGAAGGCTTCAAATGCTTCGTCGGCCCGGTCCAGCTCGTCGATCAGAAGCACCGGCGGACCGGCCGGATCGGATTCCAGCGCCTGCAAAATCGGGCGCTTGATCAGGAATCGCTCCGAAAAGATGTTCCGCTCCAACCGGTCCCTGTCCGTGTCTCCGGCCGCCTCAGCCAACCGGATTTCCACCATCTGGGCTGCATAATTCCACTCATAAACCGCGCTGGCCGTGTCCAGACCCTCGTAGCATTGCAGCCGGATCAACCGCCTGCCCAATGCCTGGGCCAGGGCCTTGGCGATCTCCGTCTTGCCGACGCCCGCCTCACCTTCCAGAAACAATGGGCGCCCCATCGACAAACACAGATAAACCAGGGTGGCCAGCGGCCGGTCGGCGATGTAGCCGGTATCGGCAAGCAGGGCTTCGGTCGCGTCGATTGAATGCGGCAGGTCGGTTTCACACGTCATGAACTGGAATCTTTCCGGGATGTTCCGGTCAATATAGGCAAAGCCGCGGCAATGCGCACCTGCCGCCCCGCCAATTGGCGCCGCGAAATGCCGATCGGGTTTCAGGGCCCTATAGCACGCCGATACCAGCCGGGTTAGAAGGGCGTCATGGCCCAAGACCCTTCCCAACACGGGCAATCCGTTCCGCCCGCCGGCGATGGCGCGGGTTTGCTGGCGCCGATCTTCGTCTCGCCGGCATTCGCCGAACTGTTTTCCGACCGGGCGCTTCTTCAGGCGATGCTCGATTTCCAGTCGGGGCTGGCCCGCGCCGAGGCTGACTGCGGTGTAATTCCCGGCGACTGCGTTGAATCCATATCTAAAGCATGCCACGCAAACCTTTATGATATCGATGAAATCGGCCGTCAGGCGGCGCTTGCCGGAAATCCGGCCATTCCCCTTGTGAAGGCGCTGACCGGGGAAGTCAGCGGTGATGCCGCCCGGTTTGTGCACTGGGGCGCGACAAGCCAGGACGTGATGGACAGCGCACTCATGCTGCTGGCCCGTTCCGGCCTGACACAGATCGCGGCCGATCTCACCGGCGCCATCGAGGCGGCGATATCGCTCGCGGAGAAACACAACGGAACAATTCTCGCCGGGCGTACGCTGATGCAGCAGGCCCTGCCGATCACCTTCGCGGCAAAGGTATCCGTTTGGCTGTCGGGCCTGGTTGCCGCGCGCCGGCGGGTTCGACAGCTCGCCGGCGAGAATCTCGCCGTTCAATTTGCCGGCGCGGTTGGCACGCTTGCCGCGCTTGGCGAGGACGGACCGGCTGTGCGTGCAACGCTGGCAAAGACGCTGAACCTGCCCGATCCCGGCGGACCGTGGCACACGGAACGGGCGCGCATTGCGGATATCGCCTGCGGATTGGGCCTTTTGTCCGGCAGTGTCAGCAAGATCGCCACTGACGTCATGCTGCTCATGCAATCCGAAGTCGGCGAAGCTGCGGAACCGGCGGGTCCCGGGCGTGGCGGTTCATCCACCATGCCGCACAAGCGCAATCCGGTCGCCGCCGCCGCCATTCGAGCCAACCATCGCCGGATTGTCGGCCTCGTCCCGACCATGTTGATGATCATGGAGCATGAGCACGAGCGCGGGCTTGGCGCCTGGGCCGCCGAATGGGAGACGTTCCGCGATGTCTTCCGTCTGGCAGGCGGATCCGCCGCACTCATCGGTCAGACCGTCGCCGGGCTGGAGATTAACGAGGCCGCCATGGCGGACAATCTAAATCGCTCCGCCGGTCAGGTGATGGCTGAAAGCCTGATGATGGCGCTGGCGACCGGAACCGGGAAGGCAAAGGCTCACAGCCTGGTCGAAAACGCAAGCCGGCGCGCGGTGCGGGAAAAGCGCGATCTGGCGGCAATCGCAATCGAGGACCCGGAGATCAACGGTCATTTGTCACCGGAAGAGATCAGGGCGGCGTTTTCGCCGGCCACCTATCTTGGAACAAGCGATGACGTTGTGGCCCGAACCCTGGCGCTGGCGCGGGCCGAACTTGAGGTGTCGTTTCCATGAAAATCAGGACGCGGGATGGCGCGGAACTCCACGTCCGGATCGACGGGACCGAGACCGGCCGGCATCTTCCGATTGTTCTCTCCAATTCACTTGGAACCAACCTACATCTTTGGGATTCGCTGGCCGGCAAGCTGGCGCCGAGCCGTCGGATCGTCCGCTACGACAAGCGCGGCCATGGCCTGTCGGACGTTGTGCCCGGCCCCTATGCCACCGACATGCTGTCGATGGATGTCATCGACATCATGGATGCCGCGGAAATCGAACGCGCCGACTTTTGCGGCCTTTCGATCGGCGGCATGAGCGGACAGTGGCTTGCCGCCCACCGGCCGGCACGTTTCCGGCGCGTCGTCATCGCCAACACCGTGGCACACATGCAGATGAACGATATCTGGGACGACCGTATCGCCGCGGTCAATTCCGGCGGTATGGCCGCGGTCGCCGATGCGGTACTTGATCGCTGGTTCACTCCGGCCTTCCGGCAAAGTCACCCCGACGAGGTCAAGGCGGTAAGGGCTATGCTCCTGGCCACGGATCCCGCCGGCTATGCGGCCTGCTGTGCGGCGGTGCGTGATCTCGATGTCAGGGCCGAGGCTGCGGACATAACCTGCCCCGTTCTGGTGATCGCCGGTTCGCATGACCTGGCAACGCCGGCCGAACAGGGCCGGGCGATCGCGAACGCAATCGCCGGTGCCGAATATCTCCTTCTGGACGCGGCCCACCTTTCCAGCATCGAACGGCCCGCGGAATTTGAAAATGCCGTAACCGGTTTCCTCGACCGGTGAAATCGCCGGCCAACTGCCGGCACGAGCCAGGGCTGGCCCGGAACAGGCAATTTTTGCCTTGCGCCGGCACGGGATGGTGTTTCAGTGTGGCATTCGGCCGCAAAAGAAAAACAAGGCGGCCGCTTTGGGGACGAAGCGCAAGAGCGGGGCGGTATGGAATATTTCGTTCAGCAACTGATCAACGGTGTCACGTTGGGATCAATCTACGGATTGATCGCCATCGGTTACACGATGGTCTACGGCATAATCGGCATGATCAATTTCGCCCATGGCGACATATTCATGGTCGGCTCGTTCATCGCCCTCATCACAATCCTTGCGCTTGGTCTGACTGCCGCTTCGGGCCTTGCTTTCATGCTCCTGGCATTGCTGTTGGTCCTCATCATCGCCATGGTCTTCACGTCCGTGTGGGGATGGACGGTGGAGCGGCTGGCCTACCGGCCGCTTCGCGGATCCTTCCGGTTGGCACCGCTGATCACGGCCATCGGCATGTCGATCGCATTGCAGAATTTCGTGCAGATCAGCCAGGGTGCCCGGGTCAAGCCCTTGCAGCCGATCATTTCCGGCGGTTGGAAGATCATGGAGGGCAAGACAACCAGCGGCGATCCCCTGATTGTCCAGCTCTCCTATATGCAGCTCATCATCATCGTCACCACGCTCGTGCTGATGATCGGTTTTTCGCAGCTGATTTCGCGCACGCCGCTTGGCCGCGCCCAGCGCGCCTGTGAGCAGGACCAGAAAATGGCGTCCCTGCTCGGGGTCAATGTTGACCGCACCATCTCGCTGACATTTGTCGTCGGCGCCGCATTGGCCTCTGTCGCCGGAATTATGTACCTGCTCTACTACGGCGTGATCGACTTCTACATCGGATTTCTGGCTGGCGTTAAGGCGTTCACCGCCGCCGTTCTGGGGGGTATCGGATCGTTGCCGGGCGCCATGCTCGGCGGTCTGCTCATCGGCCTGATCGAGGTGTTCTGGTCCGCCTATTTCACCATCGAATACAAGGATGTGGCCGCGTTTTCGATTTTGGCGATCGTCCTGATCTTTCTGCCATCCGGGCTGTTGGGTCGTCCGGAAGTGGAGAAGGTCTGATCCATGGCAATCACCGAAAGCGCCGGCGCCAGGGGCGGTTCGACAATCGCCAATGCGCTGAAGGATTCCGCAATCGCAGCGGCCATTTCCGCGGGCCTGTTCTTTTTCTTCATCGGCCAGAAGACCGACATCGCGCCCGGCGGATTGGAACTGACATCGCGCTGGCCCGTCTATTTCGCCATAATTGTCGCGGTCTTCGCCGGGCGGCTGGCGCTCAACCTGTTTGTCTGGAACGACCGGGCGAAATCGACATTGGGTGTATTGAAATCGACGCTCTTTCCGCCCGTTGGAACGTCGTGGATATCCCGCCTGTCCGGTATCCTGAATATCATCGGCCCGCTTGCCGTCGCCTTTGCCATCATCCTGCCCTTCCTGCCCATCGCAAATCGTTATGTCATGGATCAGGCGATCGTGGTGCTCACCTACATCATGCTCGGCTGGGGCCTGAACATTGTCGTCGGTCTCGCCGGTCTGCTCGACCTTGGCTATGTCGCCTTTTACGCGGTCGGCGCCTATTCCTTCGCCCTGCTGGCCCAGAATTTCGAGCTCGGTTTCTGGATCTGCCTGCCGCTCGCCGGCATCCTTGCCGCGTTCTGGGGCCTCATCCTCGGTTTCCCGGTTCTGCGTCTGCGCGGCGACTATCTGGCCATTGTCACGCTGGCATTCGGCGAAATCATTCGCGTGGTGCTGTTGAACTGGTACGAGTTCACAAACGGTCCGGACGGAATATCCGGTATTCCGCGCCCCACTTTCTTCGGGATTGAATTCAAACGCGGTGAAGGAGGGTTCGCCGATATATTCGGTTTCGAATATTCGCCGCTGCATCGCATCATCTATCTGTACTACATCATCCTGATTCTGGCGCTGGTGACAAATTTCGTGACCCTGAGGCTGCGGCGGCTGCCGGTCGGGCGCGCCTGGGAAGCTCTGCGCGAGGATGAAATTGCCTGCCGCTCGCTCGGCATCAACACTGTCAACACCAAGCTTACCGCGTTTGCCACCGGTGCCATGTTCGGCGGCTTTGCCGGTTCTTTCTTCGCCACGCGGCAGGGATTCATCTCGCCGGAATCCTTCACCGCCATTGAAAGTTTCATCATCCTCGCCGTTGTCGTTCTCGGCGGCCTCGGAAGTCAGCTCGGCGTCGTCATTGCCGCGCTGTTCCTGAATACCGCCTTTGAGGTGTTCCGCGAATTGGAGGAATACCGGATGCTCATTGTCGGCCTGTCGATGGTGCTGATCATGGTTTGGCGGCCACGCGGTTTGATTTCGACCCGCCAACCGTCCGTTGTGCTGACCAGGCGGAAAGCGATATCCGCCGATCTGGTCGGCCAGGGCGAAGGTCATGGATCGTGACCCCGGCGGCGGAGAGCGACATGACGGAAGCCAGCAAACGGGACGCCAACTGGGAAGACGATCCCGTCCTCACCGTTGAGCACCTGACGATGCGGTTTGGCGGTCTCGTCGCCGTCAACGACCTGTCGTTCAACGTCGGTCGCGGTGACATCACCGCGCTGATCGGCCCGAACGGCGCCGGCAAGACCACAGTCTTCAACTGCGTGACCGGCTTCTACAAGCCCACCGAGGGCCGCATCGTCATGCGCCACGGGTCCGGGGCCGGTATCGACAGCATTGCCGGCGTCACGGCGACCGGCCGGCAATGGCATCGATCCGATGACCAGGCGGTCTTTCTGCTGGAGCGCATGGCCGACTTCGATATTTCCAAAACCGCCAAGGTCGCGCGCACGTTTCAGAACATCCGGTTGTTTTCGGGCATGACCGTTCTGGAAAACCTGCTCGTCGCCCAGCACAATCCGCTGATGATTGCTTCCGGATTCACGATCGGCGGCATATTCAATGTGCCGCGCTACGCCAAGGCCCGGAAAGGATCGATCGAAAAGGCTGTTTACTGGCTGGAGCAGACAAATCTGGTTGACCGGGCCGACGATCCGGCCGCCGACCTGGCTTACGGCGACCAGAGGCGTCTGGAGATCGCCCGCGCCATGTGCACCGATCCGCACCTGTTGTGTCTTGACGAACCCGCCGCCGGCCTCAACCCGCGCGAATCGGCGCAACTCAACCAGCTGCTTCAGTTCATCCGCGCCGAACACGACACGTCCGTTCTCCTGATCGAGCATGACATGGGCGTGGTGATGGAGATTTCCGACCACATCGTCGTCCTGGACTACGGCGAGAAGATCTCCGACGGCTCCGCCGAATACGTCCGCAACGATCCGAGCGTCATTGCCGCCTATCTCGGTGTCGAGGATGAAGAGGTGGCTGAAATCGAGCCTGCGCTCGCCAAGGGCGAAACCGGAGCGGCCTCATGAGCGCGCAGGCCAGCCCGCAGCCGCTTTTGTCCGTGCGCGGCGTCAAGACGCATTATGGCAAGATTATCGCGTTGCGCGGCGTCGACGTCGACGTGCACGAGGGCGAGATCGTCACGTTGATTGGCGCCAACGGCGCCGGCAAGTCGACCCTGATGATGACCATATGCGGCAATCCGCGCGCCAGCGCCGGCTCCATCAGCTATGGCGGCGATGATATTACCGGCCTGCCGACCCACGAAATCGTATCCCGCAAGATCGCCCAGTCTCCGGAAGGCCGGCGCATCTTTCCGCGCATGACCGTGCGGGAAAACCTTCAGATGGGCTCTGCGATCACCGGCGAGGACACCTTCGATACCGATGTCGCCAAGGTCTACGACCTGTTTCCGCTTTTGAAGGATCGTCAGGATCAGCGTGGCGGCACGCTGTCCGGCGGCGAGCAGCAAATGCTGGCGATCGGGCGCGCATTGATGAGCCGTCCGCGCCTGCTTCTTCTCGATGAACCGTCGCTGGGCCTTGCCCCGATGATCGTCAAGCAGATCTTCGACGTCATTCGCGATTTGAACGAGCAGCAGGGACTGACCGTCTTTCTTGTCGAGCAGAACGCTTTTCACGCGCTTCGCCTCGCCCACCGGGGCTATGTCATGGTCAACGGCGAAATCACCATGACGGGAACCGGCGAGGAGTTGCTCGCCCGCGAAGAAGTGCGCGCCGCGTATCTTGAGGGAGGCCGCTGAAGATGTTTTGGGAAGTCTCGTTGCCGGTCTTCATCCTGGTGACCGTGGTTCTCGGCGGCGGCGCGGCATACATGACCGGCCGGGCCATGGCCCGCGGCTGGCAACCCTGGCCCCGACTGATCGTCTATCTGTTCCTGTTGTGCATTGCAGTTCGCTTTATCCATTTCAGCCTGTTCGGCGGCACGTTCCTCATTCCGTTTTCGAATATCCCGACGGCCGGCCCCTATTTCGTGGCTGATTTTGTGGTCCTGCTGATAATCGGTGCGCTGGGTCGCCAGATCACCCGTTCCGAGCAGATGTCGACGCAATATTCCTTCCTCTACAAACGTCAGGGCATGATGGCGTGGCAACGGCGCAATACGTCGGAAGAGCCGGAATAATAATGGAAATACCGTATCATTTCGCCAAATAATCGTTTTATATGGCGCCAGGACACGGGCAGAACTGCCCGTGTGAGTTGGCGCTCGCGCAAACGGGATGCCCGCTGCCGCGTGCGCCGGTTGATAAAGGGAGACATCATGAAGAAAGTACTATTTGCAGGTGTGGCCTTGTCGTTTGCATTGACGAGCGCCGCCTCCGCAGAGATCCTGATCGCGACCGCGGGTCCGATGACCGGCCAGTACGCCTCGTTTGGCGAGCAGATGAAGGCGGGCGCCGAACAGGCCGTCGCCGACATCAACGCCGCAGGCGGCGTGAATGGCGAGCAACTCGTTCTGGAAGTCGGTGACGATGCCTGCGACCCCAAACAGGCTGTTGCTGTGGCCAACCAGATGGCCGGCAAGGGCGTCGTTTTTATGGCCGGGCATTTCTGCTCCGGGTCTTCGATTCCGGCTTCAGCGGTCTATTCTGAGGAAGGAATCGTCCAGATTTCACCGGCCTCGACCAATCCGAAGTTCACCGACGAGCGCCCCAACGCCGACGGCGGCACCTATCGTGTGTGTGGCCGCGATGACCAGCAGGGCAAAGTCGCCGGCGAATTCCTCGCCGAAAAATTTGCCGACACCAAGGTCGCGGTCGTCCACGACAAGACCGCTTATGGCAAGGGCCTGGCTGACGAGACCAAGGCAGCCATGGAAGCCGCTGGCAAGAAGGCCGATCTTTATGAAGCCTACACCGCCGGTGAAAAGGACTACACGGCGCTGGTTTCGAAGCTGAAGTCTGAAGGTATCGGCGTTCTGTATGTCGGCGGTTATCATACCGAAGCCGGCCTGATGGCGCGCCAGATGCGCGATCAGGGCATGAACACCATTCTGGTGTCCGGCGATGCGCTGGTGACCGATGAATACTGGGCAATCACCGGCGACGCCGGCGAAGGGACCCTGATGACCTTCTCGCCCGATCCGCGGAAAAACCCCGGAGCGGCCGATCTGGTCAAGAAGTTCCGCGACAAGGGCGTCGAGCCGGAAGGCTATGTCCTCTACACCTATGCCGCCATCCAGGCGTGGGCACAGGCCGCAGGATCGGCGGGCGCCACTGACTACGACACGATCAATGCCGCCCTGAACGATGGCACGTTCTCGACGGTGCTCGGCGACCTGTCCTTTGACGACAAGGGCGATGTGACCCTGCCGGGTTACGTCTTCTACGAATGGACGGGTGGATCGTACGACTATCTGAGCCAGTAGTCTCGCATTGAACGTTCCCGTTTCGGCGGGACAGAGGCCCCGGCAACTCAGCCGGGGCCTTTTTTGACCGCTCCTGTCCGCCATCGCCCCGGGCACAACCCCGCCGGCGTTCCCGGCAACGCCTGTCCGGCTGTCATCGCTTATACCCGCCCGGGAAATCCGATTGGGATGTGGGCCGGGATGACTGGTTCACCGGCCCCGGTCATGTCATGACTGTGCCATGCAGATTCCCCTACCGATCAAGGTCGGCCACTCTGCCGATCCGGAGCTGAAATCCGGCACCACGGTCATCCTGCCCGATCGGCCGGTATGCGCCGCGGCGCATATATCGGGTGGCGCGCCCGGCACGCGGGAGACGGATGTGCTGCGGCCGGAAAACACCGTCGACCGGATCGACGCCATAACCCTGTCCGGCGGTTCGGTATTCGGCCTGGCCGCCGCTGACGGAGCTGTCGCCTGGCTTGCCGGCGAGGGGCGCGGGTTCATCGCCCGCCGCCGGGCGCTTCCGATTGTACCTGCCGCAATCGTCCTCGACCTGGACAATGGCGGAGATGGTTCGCGCCTTCCCGGGCCCACCCACCGTCAAGCCGGCGGCAGGCCACCGGAAAATCCTTACCACGCGCTCGGATACCGGGCCGCGGCATCCGCCGTATCCGACTTTGCGATTGGCAGCGTCGGCGCGGGAACAGGTGCGACCAGCCAGAACCTCAAGGGCGGTTTCGGCGCCGCCGTATCGGATTTGCCGGATGGCGGTCACGTTGCGGCATTTGTTGTCGTCAATCCCGGTGGCCGGGTCACCTTCGGCGACGGCCCTCACTTCCGCGCCGCGTTCTGCGAGCAGGATGGCGAATTCGGCGGCTTGGGCTTTCCGCGAACCGTTACGCCGGATATGGACGCGCCCCTGGTCCGGGCCGATGCCGAACGCCTTGCAAGTACCACGCTTGCGGTTGTTGCTACCGACGTGCCTCTGGACAAGACCCAGCTCAAACGGATCGCCATTGCCGCCCATGACGGCCTCGCATTGGCTGTTTTTCCCGTACACACACCATTTGACGGTGATAGCGTATTTGCGATGTCGACCGGTGACCGGACGGCATCCGGGTCGGATGATGTGTCGATTTTCGGCTTGAAGGACATAGGCGCGCGCGCCGCAACAACACTGGCACGCGCCATTGCCCTTGCCGTTTATCATGCAACGCCCGTGCCGGGCGATCCGATGCCGACCTGGCGGGAACGCTTCGGCGACGTTTCGCGGACCTGATCCGCCATGTCGATCATCGGCGCGCTCGACTGGTTGGGCCGGCGCGGCACCCGCGCCGTGGCGGTCAGTCTGGTCGCCGGCCTCGCCCTTCCACAACTGGCCGTGCTGGCCCGTCCGTTTTTGCCGGTTGCGGTTTTTGCCCTTCTGACCATCGCCTTTTCCCGCATCGGCCGCGACGACCTGCGCCGCCTCGCCGCCATGCCGCGGCAAATCGCAATCGCCAGCGCCTGGATCATGATTGCAGTTCCCTTGATCGCCGGCGCCGGTCTGCACCTATTGGCGTCACTCACTGACCTGCCCGATCCGCTGACCGATGCCCTGATGCTCGGCATCTTGCTGATGGCCTGTGCGCCGCCGGTGGTCTCGTCGGCGGCCTTTGCCGCTCTGTTGGGCCTCGATGCGGCATTTTCGCTGGCCGTTCTGGTGGCCTGCATGGCGGCGACGCCGTTTGTCGCCCCGGCAATTCTGGCGCTGTTGGCCGGCGATTCGGTGTCGCTGGTTCCGTTTCAGCTCGGCGCCCGACTGGCCCTGCTGATGGGCGGCGCCGCAGCCTTGGCTTTTCTGGTTCGTCGTTTGGCCGGGGCCGAGCGAATTCACGACAGCCGCAACACGCTGGATGGCGTCAACGTCGTTCTGCTTTTTGCCTTCATTGTTGCCCTCATGGGCGATGCGACGCTGCAATTTCTCGCCGATCCCGCCCGCATCGCCATAATCGTCGCACTGACATTTGCGGTCGCCTTCACATTCCTGATCCTGACCTGGTTTCTGTTGCGCGGATACGGATCGAATCGTGCCCTGACCGCCGCCCTGTCGGCCTCCAATCGCAACATGGGCATGATGCCGGCGGTCATCGGCGCCGGTCTGCCGCCCGACACCTGGCTGTGGTTCGCCCTTGCCCAGTTCCCGATCTATATACTGCCCCTGGTCATGACGCCGGTCGCCCGCAAAGTCTTGCAGGCCGACAGACGCCGCGCTAGGCCGTAGCCAACGCCCCGCGACACAAACCGACCGGATCGCCATGACCCGTCCCCTGATCATTGCACCTTCCCTTCTGGCCGCCGATCTGGCCAAGCCGGATACGGAAATCCGGGCCGTCGCCGAGGCCGGCGCCGACTGGCTGCATCTCGACATCATGGACGGTCATTTCGTTCCCAATATCAGTTTCGGCGCTCCCCTTGTGAAAGCGATCCGGAAATCAGCCGCGTTGACCTTCGATACACACCTGATGATTGCGCCGGTCGATCCCTATATTGCCGAATTTGCCCGGGCCGGATCTGATATCATCACCGTTCATGCGGAGGCCGGACCGCACCTTCACCGTTCGCTCCAGGCTGTCCGCGCGTCGGGCAAGCGGGCCGGCGTGGCGCTCAATCCGGCAACGCCTGCAAACGCCATCGCCCACGTCCTCGACCATATCGATCTGGTCCTGGTCATGTCCGTTAATCCGGGGTTCGGTGGCCAGGACTTTATCCCGGCAGTGGTGGAAAAGATCGCCGGTGTTTCCGCCATGGTCGCCGGGCGCGACATCGATATCGAGGTCGATGGCGGCATCAATCCCGACACGGCGGCACAGGTTCGACGGGCCGGCGCAAATGTGCTTGTCGCCGGCTCGGCGATTTATTCCGGCGATCGGAACGCTTACGCGGCCAATATCGCGGCGATCCGCACCGCCGCCGAACAGGCCGCAGGCGCGCAATGCTGACCGCCACCGGCCCAGGTCGCCCCTTGCGGGCAGGCGTCTTTGCGGCATTTCTGCTTGCCGCGCCGGTCGGTACCGCGGCTGCGGGCGATATCGCCGAATTGTCCATCGGCGGGTTTTCCGCCGATGGCGCATATTTTTCGTTTGAGGAACATGGCCGGCAGGACGGTTCCGGCTTTCCCTATTCCAATATCTATTTCATCGACACCGCGACAGACGCCTGGGTTCCCGATTCACCCAAACGCGCGCTGATCCGCGACGAAAGCGCCGAAGCGGAGGTCGCCCGCGCCGAAGCCCGGAGAATGGCGCGATTTCTCGCCCAGCGGTACCGGACCTCAAGGCCCGGATTCACGGTCGCGACCCAGCGGATTACCCAGCTTGATGCCGGTCCCTACCGGGTTACCGTCAATCCGCGTCCCGTGGTACCGATGATCGACGAACCGATCACCTTCGCCCTTGATCTGTTCAGGGCCGCCGCACAACCGATCTGCGGCGAAATCGCAACCGGCGGCACCCGTGGTTTCCGCCTTTCGGCCATGATCGATGGCAAGCCGGAAACCGCGATTATGCTTCACGAGGACGGACCATCCGTACCGAAAAGCCGGGTATGCCCCCTCGACTACCGCATCCACGATATCATCACCTTCTATCCGGACGGCGGGACCCCGGTCGTCGCCGTGTTGATCCAGATGATCAAGGTTGGATTTGAGGGACCCGACGGACGATTTCTGGCTGTTACCGGGCCGCTGCCCCGATAATGCAAAGCGGTGACGGAAAATTGCGACCGGTGTTGCTGCCAATTCTTCTGGCGCCGGCATTTGCCGCAGCCCTCATGGCGTCTCTGGCGGCAAGCTGGCTGGTTCTGGACCGCCATTGGAGCCCCTCGTTCACATTGTCGGTTGTCCTTGTCGGCCTGGCCGGTCTGTGCGGCGGCCTTGCGACGGCGGCAATCCTCTCCCGATCGGCGGCACGCGCGCCGTCGGCCCGGCTTGCCTTGGCCGCACTCACCCTTTTGACGGTCACCTGCGCATCGTTGACCTTGTGCATCGCCATCGCCGACATGTTCCTGTCGCCGGAAGGTGCGCCGACCGGACTGGCACACAGGATCGAGTGGTTCGTGCTGACGACCGCCGCATCCTTCTATCTCGTGCTCGGTATCGCCACCCGGCTGCTCCTGCCCGCCGGTCTGATCCTCCTTCCGCTGTTTTGCTGGGCCTTCGTGCGCGCAACGCGTTGAGCCCGGCGGCGGGCAATGTTATGTCGCACTGCACAAACCGGAGACAGGCATGATTCTGCGATATTCGCGCCCTCAAATGGCCGCCATTTGGTCGCCGGAAACCAAATTCCGCATCTGGTTTGAAATCGAGGCCCACGCGCTGACGGCAATGGCGGAGCGCGGAATCGTGCCGCCATCGGCCGCGCAAATCGTCTGGGAAAAGGGCGGCCGGGCGGATTTCGACGTCGCCCGGATTGATGCCATCGAGCGCGAAGTCAAACACGACGTCATCGCGTTTTTGACCCACCTGTCGGAAATCGTCGGGCCGGAAGCCCGGTTCGTTCATCAGGGGATGACCTCATCCGATATCCTCGACACCTGCTTCAATGTCCAACTCGTGCGCGCCGCCGATCTGCTCATCGCGGATCTCGATCAGCTCCTCGTTCACCTTCGCGCCCGGGCCTACGAGCACAAGGACACGCTGACGATCGGCAGAAGCCACGGTATCCACGCCGAACCCACGACATTCGGCCTCAAGCTCGCCCAGGCCTACGCGGAATTTTCCCGCGCCCGGGCCAGATTGCAGTATGCCCGTGCAGAAGTGGCGACCTGTGCGATATCCGGCGCTGTCGGCACATACGCCAACGTCGATCCGGAGATCGAGGCATATGTCGCGGAAAAAATGGGCCTGCGTCCGGAACCGGTTTCAACCCAGATCGTCCCGCGCGACCGTCATGCCGTATTCTTTGCCACGCTCGGCGTCATCGCATCCTCGGTGGAAAGACTTGCCACCGAAATCCGTCACCTGCAACGCACCGAAGTCCTGGAGGCGGAGGAACATTTCGCGCCGGGCCAGAAAGGCTCCTCCGCCATGCCGCACAAGCGCAATCCGGTATTGTCGGAAAATCTGACCGGCCTTGCCCGCATGGTGCGCAGTTACGCCCTTCCGGCCATGGAAAATGTGGCATTGTGGCACGAGCGCGACATCTCACATTCGTCCGTGGAACGGATGATCGGCCCCGACGCCACCGTGGCACTCGATTTCGCTCTGGCGCGGCTTGCCGGCGTTATGGAAAAACTCGTCGTTTATCCCGACCGCATGAAAGCCAATCTCGACCGGCTCGGCGGCCTCATCCACTCCCAGCGTGTGCTGCTGGCGCTCACCCAGGCCGGCATCGCGCGCGAGACCGCCTATTCGATCGTCCAGCGCAGCGCCATGAAAGTCTGGGAAGAAGGGGCCGATTTCCTGGAATGCCTCCTGGCCGATCATGACGTAACCGCCGCCCTTCCGGAACCGGAAATCCGCGAGCTCTTTGATCTCGCCCACCATACGCGCCACGTCGATACGATATTTGAGCGTGTGTTTGCAGAGCAATAGCGGCACCGAACCATGAAGATCCGCGATGCCGACATTTTGACAATCCCCGGCATCGCCGGCGGGTCGGACAGGATCTGGCATCGCCGCTGGCAAGCCCGGATGCGCACCGCCCGTCCGGTTGAACCGGGCGAAACGGATCGCCCGGACCGGACCGCCTGGGTCCGCCGTATCGTCGCCGCGGCCGCCGGTGCGACCCGCCCGGTCGTTCTGATCGGCCATGCGCTTGGCGCAATTGCCATCGTTCACGCCGCACCGATGACCGCAAAACTCAATGTCCGTGCCGCGTTTCTCGTCGCGCCACCGGACCCGGAGACCGGACGGTGCCCTCCGGCCAATACCTTCCTGCCCGTACCGGCCGACCCCCTGCCCTTTCCGTCCATGCTTGTTGCCAGCCGCAACGACCCGTGGTGCGCGTTTGATCAGGCCGACGCATTTGCCGCCGC
The DNA here is from genome assembly GCA_965216515.1 of Afifellaceae bacterium. Taxonomy (GTDB): domain Bacteria; phylum Pseudomonadota; class Alphaproteobacteria; order Rhizobiales; family Afifellaceae; genus CAXMRP01. The sequence continues at coordinate 1,062,346 of OZ244173.1, forward strand.
CTGGGATTCGGCGCTCGTTGATGCCGGCAATTCGGGCCGCCTGGATGTCGAAAGCGGCCACGGGCCCTGGCCGGAGGGAATGATGATGTTCGCGCGGCTCATGTCGAGAATTTAGTGCCGGACAGGTCGCGCGGCCGCTGCAGTTTGCCCGCGGCTAGCCGTCCGATTCGTTTTCCACCTGTTCGACGGCTTCCGCCATCAGATCTTCCATCTGACGACGGATCTGATGGTCGGATTGCTCGATTCCCACCGCGTCGAAATCGCTGCGAATCTTGCGGAACACATCCTCCTCGCCGGGTTCCTCGAAATCTGCGCGAACCACGTCGCTGACATAGGCATCCACTTCCGCGCCGCCCTTGCCCAGCTTGTCGGCCGCCCACAGGCCGAGCAGTTTGTTGCGCCGTGCCGTCGCCTTGAAGCGCAGCGCTTCGTCATGGGCGAACTTGCTTTCGTAGGCATCCTTGCGTTTGTCGAACGTCGTCATGATCCAATCCTTCCCGACCGATATGCCGCCTTCTATCGGCGTGCTTGCCGCCGTGCAACGCCCTCTTTGCCATCGGCCGGAAATCAAACGGCGTGAATGAACCGGCCGCGGCTGGGGGGTCGTCACCTGTATAGATTGTATCGGCCCACCGATTCCGCTAGGTATCGCTCGCAATTTGCTGGTGGAGCCTGATTCTGACGCCTCCACCGGTCCACGCATCGACACCTGCCGAACGACACCGCCATGAACCGTCGCCGCCGAATTTATGAAGGCAAGGCCAAGATTCTATACGAAGGCCCCGAGCCCGGTACGCTCGTCCAGCATTTCAAGGACGACGCGACCGCGTTCAACAAGAAGAAGCACGATATCGTTGACGGCAAGGGCGTGCTGAACAACCGGATATCCGAGTTCATCTTCAATCATTTGAACGAAATCGGGATCCCGACCCACTTCATCCGCCGGCTCAATATGCGCGAGCAGCTTATCCGCGAAGTGGAAATCATCCCGCTGGAAGTCGTCGTTCGCAACGTCGCCGCGGGCTCTCTTTCCAAGCGCCTCGGCATCGATGAAGGCACCCCGCTGCCGCGCTCGATTATCGAATTTTATTACAAGAACGACGAACTCGATGATCCGATGGTATCGGAGGAACACATCACCGCCTTCGGCTGGGCGAGCCCGCAGGAAATCGACGACATCATGTCGATGGCCATCAGGGTCAACGATTTCCTCGCCGGCCTTTTTCTCGGCGCCGGTATCCGTCTGGTCGATTTCAAGATCGAATGCGGGCGGCACTGGGAAAACGATGCCATGCGCATCCTCCTCGCCGATGAGATTTCCCCCGACAGCTGCCGCCTCTGGGATATCGAAACCGACGACAAGATGGACAAGGACCGCTTTCGGCGCGACATGGGCGGACTCCTGGAGGCCTATCGGGATGTGGCGCAAAGGCTTGGCGTCATCAGCCCCGGCGAACGCGCCACCGGCAAGGGGCCGGTGCTGGTCAAATAGGACCGGTCGAACGGCGGCAATTCAAACCTTGAAAACAGGCGGATTATCATGCGGGCCCGGATCTACGTCACCCTGAAGAACGGTGTGCTGGACCCGCAAGGTCAGGCGATTCGCGGTGCGTTGGCTGCGCTTGGGTTCGACGGTGTGGAGGATGTGCGACAGGGCAAGGTGATCGATGTCGAAATCGCCGACGACGCAGCCGGCGACGACCCCGCGGCCCACTTCGGCGCCATGGCGGAGCAGCTTTTGGCCAATACCGTGATCGAAGACTATCGCGTCGAAATCGTGACCTGAATCGAACCGCAACCAGCCGGAGCACGCCCGTTGAAATCCGCCATCATCCGATTTCCCGGAACCAATCGCGAGACCGACATGGCCGCCGCCATCGCCCAGGTCACAAGTCACGCCCCGATAATGGTCTGGCATGGCGAGACGAGCCTTCCCGCTGTCGATCTGGTGGTGATTCCGGGCGGATTTTCCTATGGCGACTATCTGCGCGCCGGCGCCATTGCCGCTCACGCACCGATCCTGCGCGCGGTCAAGGCCCACGCCGACGCCGGACGCCTGGTTCTTGGTGTTTGCAACGGGTTTCAGGCCTTGTGCGAGGCCGGCCTCTTGCCCGGCATACTCATGCGCAACGCATCCCTCAAATTTGTCTGCCGCGATGTCCGCCTCCAGGTCGTCAACGAAAAGACCCCGTTTACCTGCCGGTTCCGGCCCGATGACGTGTTTACCTGTCCGGTCGCCCATCACGACGGCAACTATTTCGCCGACAACGACACGCTCGACCGGCTTCAGGACGACAACCGTATCGTCTTCCGCTATGCCGAAGGCACCAATCCCAACGGCTCGCAACGGGACATCGCCGGCATTGTCAACACCGGCGGCAACGTGCTGGGCATGATGCCCCACCCGGAAGATCGGGTGGAAGATGCCCATGGCGGCAATGAGGGCCTGACCCTTTTCCGCAGCCTGGCAGTCGGCGCGACGGAGCTTGCCGCATGAGCGCGACGCCGGCCGCACATCCGCTGCTGCGTTTCGGTCTCGCCAGTCTTGTCACGGCGGGCCTGTCGGCCTGTGTGTCGGTTTCGCCGGACTATCTGGAGTACCGGACACGTTCCGACCCGGTATCGGTGACACGGCGGATCGCCGGAAATATCGGCCGCTGCTGGTTTGTCGACGGCGCGCAAGCATTTGACGGGCTTGTTTATGTGCCGGAACGCAATGCCGCAACGTCGCGCATCCTCCTTCTGCGCCGGGACAGCCCGGCCGGCCTGCCGCAACTGATCGTCGACGCCAGCCGCAAGGGCCGGCGCACATCGGTCAAGCTTTTCGGCCCGCTGCTCGACACGCCGCAGGGCCCGCGCATCCGCGCCGATGTCGCCCGCTGGACCGGCGGCGGAACAGATTGCGCGTGACGCGCCGATGAACCGGAACGAAGTCACGATAACGCCGGACCTGATCGCCGACCACGGCCTGAAGCCGGACGAATATCAGCGGCTGATCGACCTGATCGGCCGTGAACCGACCATCACCGAGCTCGGCATCGTTTCCGCCATGTGGAACGAGCACTGCTCCTACAAAAGCTCCAAAAAATGGCTGCGCACACTCCCGACCCGGGGCCCGCAGGTCATCTGTGGCCCCGGCGAGAACGCCGGCATTGTCGATATCGGCAAGGGCCTGTGCGCGGTCTTCAAGATGGAAAGCCACAATCACCCCTCCTACATCGAGCCCTACCAGGGCGCGGCAACCGGTGTCGGCGGCATTCTGCGTGACATATTCACCATGGGTGCCCGTCCTGTCGCAGCACTGAATTCGCTGCGCTTCGGAGCGCCCGACCACGAAAAGACCCGTCACCTTGTCGCCGGTGTCGTCGCCGGTATCGGCGGCTACGGCAATTCCTTTGGCGTGCCGACGGTCGGCGGCGAGGTGAACTTTCATCGACGCTACAACGGCAACTGTCTTGTCAACGCCTTCGCCCTCGGTATCGCCCGCACCGACGCGATTTTCTATTCCAGGGCCGAGGGCGTCGGATTGCCTGTCATCTATCTCGGCGCAAAGACCGGCCGCGACGGTGTCGGTGGCGCGACCATGGCGTCGGCGGAATTCGCGGCCGATGTCGATGAAAAACGCCCCACCGTGCAGGTCGGCGACCCGTTTACCGAAAAGCGCCTTCTGGAAGCCTGTCTGGAACTGATGGCGACAGGCGCCGTCGTCGCCATACAGGACATGGGCGCGGCCGGGCTGACCTGTTCGGCGGTTGAAATGGGTGCGAGCGGCGGCCTGGGTATCGATCTGGATCTCGATGCCGTGCCCACCCGAGAAGACGGAATGACCGCATACGAGATGATGCTTTCGGAAAGTCAGGAACGCATGCTGATGGTCCTGCGGCCGGCCAAACGCGCCCAGGCGGAAGCCGTGTTCCGCAAGTGGGAGCTGGACTTCGCCGAGATCGGTCGGACAACGGACGACCTGCGCTTCCGGGTCAACAGGTTCGGCGACTTGGTGGCCGATCTGCCGATCAGGGAACTTGGTGACGAGGCGCCCGAATATGACCGCCCGTATACCGAGCCGGTCAGCCGCGCTCCACTCGATCCGACGTGCATTGCGCCATTGCGCCCGGAAGGCGGGGTCGGCGATGCCGGCGACGCGCTCCTGACGCTGATGGGATCGCCCGATCTCGCCTCCCGGCGCTGGGTTTGGGACCAGTATGACCACCTGGTTCAGGGCAACACCATCGCCCGGCCGGGCGGTGATGCGGCGATTGTCCGGATCGACCGTGCCTTTGGCGCGCCGCCGCACAAGGCCCTGGCCGTCACCGCCGACGTGACCCCCCGCTATGTCGAGGCCGATCCGTTTGAAGGCGGCAAGCAGGCCGTGGCGGAATGCTGGCGCAACTTGACCGCGGTCGGCGCTCAACCGCTGGCCGTGACCGACAATCTGAATTTCGGCAATCCCGAGCGCCCGGAAATCATGGGGCAGCTTGTCGCCGCCATCCGGGGCATCGGTGAGGCGTGCCGTGTCCTGGATTTCCCGGTCGTCTCCGGCAATGTCTCGCTCTACAACGAGACGAATGGCAAGGCGATCCTGCCGACCCCCACGATCGCGGGTGTCGGCCTTGTTGAGGACTGGCGAACTTCGGTCGACCTGGCGTTCAAGGCCGATGACGATGCCATAGTGCTGATCGGAGCCGACGACACGATCGGCTGGGGCAGCCATCTCGGCCAATCGCTTTATCTGCGCGAGATTGGCGGACTGGAAGACGGCCCGGCGCCGCCGGTCGATCTGGAAGGCGAACGGCGGATCGGCGATTGTGTCCGGCAAGCGATCGCCGGAGGCATCGCCGGTGCGGTACACGATGTGTCCGACGGGGGTCTTGCCGTGGCCATCGCGGAAATGGCCCTGGCCGGGAACCGCGGCGCGGTTCTGCGCCAGCCGGCCGTCGATGCGGCGCGCCCCGATGCCGCCGGCATCTGGTTCGGCGAAGACCAGGCCCGCTATGTTCTGACACTGAAGCCGGAGATCGCCGGCGCGTTCCTGGAGCAGATGGACAATGATGGCATTCCGGCATGCCGTCTTGGTGTGGTAACGGGACAGGCGTTGGTGTTCGGCGAGGCCGAACCCGTCTCCCTGACCGACCTGCGCGCTGCCCATGAGGGCTGGTTTCCCGATTACATGTCGCTCCGCTGAACGACCACGCTCACCTGTGGGCAGCGCCCCATATCCGGCACCGGCCATTGACGCGCCGCCGCTGGCAACCCAAATTTGCAAAGTGAATCAAGACGCGGCTGCCGAATGCGGCCGATCGCAGGAGCGTCACCATGCCCATGAGCGCAGTGGATATCGAACGGCTGATCAAGTCAGCGCTGCCCGATGCGACCGTCACGATTCGTGATTTGGCGGGCGACGGCGACCATTACGCCGCCGAAGTCATCTCCGAAGCGTTCCGGGGCAAAAATCGTGTGCAGCAGCATCAGATGGTGTATGACGCGCTTAAGGGAAACATGGGCGAAGCGCTTCACGCACTCGCCCTTCAAACCAGTGCGCCGGGCTGAATGGATTTCAGACGGCGGGCCGGCCACCGGAACGAGTTGTCCCGGCGCTTCGGGCGCCGAATGGAAAGTGAACACGCAGCAACGCCCGGCGGCTCGATCTGAAAGGGCCAGGTGTCTGCCGACAGTGGAGAATGAAGATGAGCGCGATCAGAGAGTGGATCGACAGCCAGGTGAAAGCAAACGACGTCGTTTTGTTCATGAAGGGCACACCGGCATTTCCGCAATGCGGGTTTTCCGGTCAGGTCGTGCAGATCCTCGACTATCTGAATGTCCCCTACCAGGGCGTCAATGTGCTGGATTCAGATGAGTTGCGGCAGGGCATCAAGGACTATACCGACTGGCCGACGGTTCCCCAGCTCTACGTCAAGGGCGAGTTTGTCGGTGGCGCCGATATCGTCCGCGAAATGTTTCAGGAGGGCGAGCTCCAGACCATGATCAAGGAGAAAGGGCTCGCCGCCTGATCGCACACCGCCGGCCTTGCAGGCGGATTGTACATTACGATTTCCTTCCCGCCGGTGCGATTGCGCCGGCGGCACTTGTTGTTGTGTGCCGGGGCCGCCCCGGCTGTCCTGACGACCATTCGGACAATTTCGCCTCAGGAGCCGGTCATGGCCGACAGTCGGTCGCCATATGCAAGCGTGGGCATAGGCAAGCGCGAATTCATTGCCTTGATGGCTCTGCTCATGGCCTTGAACGCCCTGGCCATCGATATCCTCCTGCCTGCCCTCCAGCAGATCGGCACGGCGCTTGCCGTCGCCGATGCCAACAGCCGGCAACTCACCTTGACCGCGTATGTGGCGATGTTCGGCATTTCGCAGATCATCTTCGGCCCTGTCTCCGATGCGTTCGGCCGCAAGTGGGTGCTTCTTTCCGGCATGGTTGTCTACATCGCCGGCGCCTTGATCGGGGCTCTGGCCAGCGACTTCGCCATGCTATTGTTAATGCGTGCCGTACAGGGCTTCGGCGCCGGTGCCCTGCGCACCGTGACTGTTGCCATCGTCCGCGATCTCTTCAAGGGTCGCGGCATGGCCAGCATCATGTCGTTGGTCATGATGGTGTTCATGATCATCCCGGTCATCGCCCCTGCCCTTGGTCAGGCAATGGAGGCCGTTGCCGGCTGGCGATCTATTCTCCTGTTCATGGCGATGGCGGGGTTCCTGACAGCGGTCTGGGTTTTTGTCCGCTTGTCGGAGACGCTGCCGCCCGCCAAGCGCAGACCATTGCAGGCCCGCGAAACCCTCATCGCCTTCAAAATGGTTCTGGTCAACCGCATGGCGCTTGGCTACGCCCTAGCCTTCGCACTCACCATCGGCACCCTGTTTGGCTTCCTCAATTCCGCCCAGCAGATCTATTGGGAAGTGTTTGGCCTGCAGGACCTGTTCCCGCTGGCATTCGCCGGCTCCTCCATCGTCATGGCCGCCGCATCCTTTCTGAACGCACGCCTGGTCAGCCGTTTCGGCATGCGCCTGCTTTCCCACGCCGCGGCGGTCGCCTTTGTCGCGACGAACCTGGTCTTTGTGCTGGTCGCCGCGTTTTGGCAGGCCGAGATCCCGTTCTGGGTTTTTTATGTCCTGGTAACGACAGCTCTCACCCTGTTTGCGTTCCAGGGACCGAACTACAATGCGCTGGCCATGGAACCGATGGGTCATATTGCCGGCACTGCCGCGGCCGTCATCGGCAGCCTGCAAACCGTGATCGGCGCCATCTTCGGCGCGGCGATAGGCCTCATGTATGACGGCACGGTCACACCAATGGCCGGCGGCTTTCTTTTATTGTCGGCCGCAAGCCTTGCCGCAGCCGCCTGGGCCGAAAACGGCCGGTTGTTCCGGCCCGCCAGTGAGGCCGAATTGGCGCTCTGACCCACCGCGGCCAAAAAGCGGCGCCACCTCCTCGCCTAGGTCGAAAACAGCCGATCGCAAACCGTTTGCCAGGTCGCCGGATCGGTCGCGCAGACCATTCGGCCCGTCGTCATGTCGGGTCGGTAGGGGGATCCGTCGCTGATTGCCACATGGCCGCCGGCCTCTTCCACGATCAGCACGCCGGCGGCATGGTCCCAAGGCATCAGCCGGTGATAGGCGACGAAATCACACCCGCCTGTGGCGAGAAGCCGGTATTCGTGAGCGGCGCAGCGAAACCCGACCGAAGATGCGAACCTGGCCTGGTTGGCGGCAATCTGCTCCCTCAGCGGGCTCGGAACATGGTACCATGACGCCGCGCCGATCATCGACGATGGTGACCGCCCGTCCCTGACGCTGACGGTTTGCGCCGATCCGTCCGCCCGGCGAAGCCAGGCCCCCTGCCCGCGCAACGCGATCACCCAGTCGCCGCCCACCGGATCGTGGATGATTCCGCACTGGACTTCGTTGCGACAGATCACCGCGATCATGACCCCGAACAGGGGAACACCGGCCGCGAAATTCGCCGTCCCGTCGACCGGATCGACGACAATCGCCAGGTCGGCCTCGCCGATCCGGTCCAGGATACCGGGGTCGGCCGACGCGGCTTCCTCGCCGATGACCGCCGCTTGCGGAAAAAGCGTTCGCAGCGCCCCTGTCAGCCGGCGCTCGGTGGCCTCGTCAGCGTCGGTGACGAGATCGCATTCCGATGTCTTTTGCCGGATCGCGCCATTGGACAGCCGCCGAAACCGCGGCATGATCTCAATGTCCGCCGCCTCACCCATCATCTCGGCGAGCCGATTTGCTTCGTCGACCGACAACATCGCAATACCCGGCGCTTCAGAGGCCGTTTGCGATCAGCGCGAGTAGAATTCGATGACCAGGTTCGGCTCCATCATCACCGGATAGGGTACATCGGCAAATTCCGGGACACGGCTATAGGTCGCCACCATCTTGTTGTGATCGACGTCGATATAGTCCGGCACATCCCGCTCCGACAGATCGCTCGCCTCCAGAACCATGGCCATCTGCTTGGCCTTGTCCTGAACCTCGATGACATCCCCAACCTTGCAACGATAGCTCGCGATATTCACCCGGCGGCCGTTGACCTTGACATGGCCGTGATTGATGAACTGCCGCGCCGCGAAGACAGTCGGCACGAACTTGGCCCGGTAGACAATTGCATCGAGCCGGGATTCCAGCAGCCCGATCAGGTTCTGCGACGTGTCGCCGCGCATGCGCATCGCCTCGGCATATATCCGGCGGAATTTCTTTTCCGAAATATTGCCATAATAGCCTTTCAACTTCTGTTTGGCGCGCAATTGAACGCCGAAGTCGGAAAGCTTGCTGCGTCGGCGCTGGCCATGTTCGCCGGGCCCGTACTCGCGTTTGTTGACCGGGCTTTTCGGCCGGCCCCAGATATTTTCGCCAAGCCGGCGGTCGATCTTGTATTTGGCGGCGTTTCGTCTGCTCATGGTCGTGCTCTTTCCTGCTTACCGTTTCGTCCGCCTCCGGGGCGGAATATGCGAAACGCGCCCTCCTCTGCGCCACCTTGCGGAGACGCCGACAGGGGTTGGCGGAGCGCGCCGGTTTCCGGATCGATCTGGACAGAGCGTCGGAAACACCCCACGGGTGCGTTGGCGCGGAACAGGTCCGCGCCGCGCGCTGATCTAGGCACCGATCGCCGCAAAGTCAATCGCTGTCGGGCAATTCCGCCTCGAAGGCGGTCAGCCGTGTCCGGGCGAGGGTCAATCCGAATGCGGCAAATGTCGGCGCCAGCGCCGGCGCGATTCGATCCGAACCGCTGAAAAAGGCCGTCCCGGCCGCTGCATCGCGTGGCCGGCGGGCAGGCGCATCGGATGTTCCCGCCGCAACCAGGTGGCAGACACGGCGGGCGATCGCCGGCGCCGGATCGAGCCAGGTGACCGACCACGGCGCCAGGCGTTCCAGGCGTTCCGCCAGCAGCGGGAAATGGGTGCAGGCCAGCACCACAATGTCGGTCCGATCGGCCCCGTCGACGACAAAGCACGGTGCGATCTGTCTGCCGATCGCCTCGTCTTCCACCGCTTCACCCCGCAGTGCCGCTTCCGCCAGCGCCGCCAGATCCGGCGCGCCGACAAGCCGCACACGGCAATGACCGGCGAACTGGCGGACCAGCCCGCGGGTGTAATCGCGGGCGATCGTCGCCGGCGTCGCCAGCACGGTAATATGCCCGGACCGGCTCCGTTCCGCCGCCGGCTTGACAGCTGGCACGGTTCCGACAAAGGGCAACGGATACCGGGCCCGCAAAAGCGGAAGAACCACCGTCGAGGCCGTGTTGCATGCGATCACCACAAGCAGCGGGTCAAGTCGCTCGATGGCCGCACCGATCAGCCCGACCACCCGGCGGGCCACATCATCCGCAGCCCGGTCGCCGTAGGGAAATCCGCCATCGTCGGCAAGATAGTCGATGCGATGGTGCGGCAGCCGTCTCCGGATCTCGGCATAAACGGAAAGCCCGCCAATTCCGGAATCGAACACGAGGATCGGGCGGCCGGACGGCCCATCCAACGTCACCCTAACCTGCCCCGCCGGACCTGTCGGCATAGCGCCGTTCAAGCGCCGAGATGACCCCGCGCAGCACTTGGATTTCCGGTGCCGAAAAGGCCCGTTTCTGCAACAAGGCCCGCAGGTTCCGAACCTTCGCCCGCCGCATGTCCTCGGTTCGGAAATAGCCGGCTTCATCCAGCGCCGACTCCAGATGCTCCATCAGCCCGATCAACTCCGCCTTGGTGGCAACCGGATCGTCCTGCCTGGCCAATGCGAAGCGGGTCGGCAGTTCCCCTTCCCCGAGGCCGGAGCTCATCCATTCATACCCGACAAGAAGCACAGCCTGGGCAATATTGAGTGATGCGAATTGCGGATTGACAGGAAAGGTGACGATTTCGTCTGCGAGCAGGATTTCCTCGTTCGTGAGGCCCCAGCGCTCCCGACCGAACAGCACCGCTGTCGCCTCGCCGGCCGCAGTGCGCGCCCTGAGTTCCGCCACCGCCTGGCGCGGACCGCGCACCGGTTTCGGCATGTCCCGGGTGCGCGCGGTCGTGGCATAGACGAATTGGCAGTCGGCAACGGCATCTTCCAGCCGGTCGAACAGGCGGGCGGCTGTGATCACGTGATCGGCGCCGGAAGCCGCGGCAACGGCACGCTCGTTTGGCCAGTCGTCCCGCGGCGCTACCAGCCGCAGGTCGGTAAGCCCGAAATTGGCCATCGCCCGTGCCGCAGTGCCAATGTTTTCGCCAAGCTGCGGTTCGACCAGAATGACCGCCGGCGCGCCGGACATGTCCGCTTCAATTCGCGGCCGACCGGATCTGGAAGCCGTGCCTTCCTCTTCAGTCCGCGTACCCGTCATGCCCGGTCGTCCCGTCTCGGTTTCCTGTCGCGGCCCGGCGACCGATCGCAGTCGACCGGCGTCCGTGCCACGGTCACGCCTTGCGATCTGGCTGTTTGCGCGCCCCGCCGGGTTTGGTATAGGGGCATCCGTCCCCACATCACCAGCGCCGTTTCGATAGCGCGTTCCACTAAAAGGACCAACCCTGGCCATGACGAAAATCAAGGTGTCGAACCCGCTCGTCGAACTTGACGGCGATGAGATGACGCGGATCATCTGGCAGCTCATCAAGGACAAGCTGATCAAGCCGTATCTGGACATCGACCTGATCTACTTCGACCTGGGAATCGAACACCGCGACGCCACCGACGACAAGGTGACGATTGAAGCGGCTGATGCGATCCGCGAGCATGGCGCCGGCGTGAAATGCGCGACCATCACCCCCGACGAGGCCCGGGTGGAGGAATTCGGTCTGAAAAAAATGTGGCGCTCGCCCAACGGCACCATCCGCAACATCCTGGGTGGTGTGGTGTTTCGCGAACCGATCATCTGTTCCAATGTGCCACGGCTGGTGCCTGGCTGGACGAAGCCGATCGTCATCGGCCGGCACGCCTTCGGTGATCAGTATCGTGCCACCGACTTCAAGGTTCCCGGCGCTGGCAAACTGACCATGAAATGGGAATCCAGCGACGGCGGCGACACCCGGGAATTCGAGGTCTTCGACTTTCCCGGCAGCGGCATCGCCATGGGCATGTACAATCTCGACCAGTCGATCCGCGACTTCGCCCGGGCCTCCATGAACTACGGCCTGATGCGCAACTACTCCGTCTATCTGTCGACCAAGAACACGATCCTGAAAGCCTATGACGGCCGCTTCAAGGACCTGTTCCAGGAAATCTACGACTCCGAATTCAAGGACCGGTTTGCGGAAAACGATCTCACTTACGAACACCGTCTGATCGACGACATGGTGGCCGCGGCGCTCAAATGGTCCGGGGGCTTCGTTTGGGCGTGCAAGAATTATGACGGCGACGTCCAGTCCGACACGGTCGCGCAGGGCTTCGGCTCGCTGGGCCTCATGACATCGGTATTGATGACCCCGCAGGGCGATGTCGTGGAGGCGGAGGCCGCCCACGGCACGGTGACGCGCCACTATCGCCTGCACCAGGAAGGCAAGGAAACGTCCACCAATTCGACAGCCTCGATTTTCGCCTGGTCGCGCGGCCTCGCTCACCGCGCCAAGCTGGACGACAACGCCCAGCTTGCCCGGTTTGCTGAAACACTGGAAAAGACCGTCATCGACACCATTGAATCCGGATCGATGACCAAGGACCTGGCGCTGCTAGTCGGGCCGGACCAGCCCTGGCTTTCGACAACCGGCTTCCTCGACAAGATCGACGAGAATCTTCAAAAAGCCATGGCCTGACGCCGCTTCGGTATTCCCCGATTCTTGCCGGCCGGGCACCGGCTTCGGGCCGTTGCCGGCCGGCAATCAGATGGCCTCGTCGTCCACCGCACCGGCACCCGATACATGCGGAATATCGGCGGTGCCGGAGCCCGGGTCGGCCGGGTCCCCCTCCTGCCAGTGGCCCTGCTTGCGCAAGGCTGCAACCGCCCGGATATGGCGTGCGATATCATCATGGCGGGTCATCAGGTCCGTAAACTCCTCGGCATCGAGCTGCAGCAAATGGCAATCGGTTCGGGCGATCGCCCCGACACGCCGGCGTCGCTGCTCAAGCAGTGCCATTTCGCCGAAATGGTCGCCAACGGTCAGCGTGACCGGATCCCCGCCGCCGATGATGATATCGACTTCGCCGGCGGCGATGAAATACATGCAGTCCGCCGACGCATCGGCGCGGAAGATATATGTTCCCGAGGCAAAGCGGTGGGACTGCAGCAGCCGCATGATGCGGGCGACATCGTTCGCCGACAGCCGCGCAAACAAGGGCACCCGCGCCACCATGTTCCAGGTGATGACGAATTCCCGCCGGGAATTTTCGCGGGCAAAACCGGAAGACAGAATGCCGATCGGCAAGGCGAACAGCGCCAGTCCGAAAATCATGAACAGGCCACCCACCATCCGGCCGGCGGTCGTGACCGGGACCACGTCCCCGTAGCCGACTGTCGTCAGCGTCGCCAGCGCGTACCACATGGCGAGCGGAATCGAACCGAATGCGTCCGGCTGCGCGTCGCGCTCGATAAAGTACATCGCCGTCGACGCAAAAAGGATCAGGGCCAGCATGATGATGAATGCACCGGCCAGCGAATAGGCTTCCGTCTGCATCACCCGCAACAGGGTTTGCAGGGCCGGCGAATAACGGGCGATCTTGAAAAAGCGCATCAGCCGCAGAACACGCAGGACGCGCAAGTCGATCCCGAACAGATTTCCCAGATAAAACGGCAGGATCGCCAAAAGATCGATGATCTGGAGCGGCATGGCCGCGAACTTCAACCGGGCCCGTACCGGCCGCATTTCACGAAGGAGCGGCAACTCCACGCACACCCACAGGCGCGCCACATATTCGGCGGTGAAAATCAGCACCGAGATGAGATTGAACCATTCCAACTCCGGGCCGAACGCATCGGCAATCGACGGCACGGTCGAAGCCGCAAAGGCGATGACATTGGTGACAATCAGCCCGAACAGAAATCCGTCGACGGCGTAACTCGCCCAGTCATGGCGGTTTCCGGTTTCCAGAAGCTCATGCAGCCGCCAGCGCACGCGGCTGGATGTGTCGGGAGGCCGGTGACGATCAGGATCAGTCATGCGCCATCAAGCGGTTTGCGCGGCCGTCAGGCAGCCGCCTCCTTGACCAGGGCTTCGATCGCCGACAGCGCATCGTTCGCCGCCGCGCCGTTGGGTCCGCCGGCTTGCGCCATGTCCGGCCGGCCGCCACCGCCGGAACCGCCAAGCGCCTGTGAACCCGCCCGCACCAGTTTCACCGCATCGAGCCTGTCGGTCAAATCGTCGGTTACGCCGACAACCAGCCCGGCCTTGCCGCCGTGGAGACCGACGATCGCCACGACGCCGGAACCGACCTGTTTCTTTCCCTGGTCGACCAGGCTGCGCAGGTCTTTCGGCGGCACGCCATCGACCGCGCGCGCCAACAGGCCGATCGCGCCGAATTTTTGCATCGCCGGTTCCGCTTCATCGCCGCCGCCGGAACCGCCAAGCGCCAGCTTCTTACGGGCGTCCGCAAGCTCGCGCTCCAATTGGCGGCGTTCCGTGACAAGGGCCGCAATCCGCGTCTCCACCTCGCTGTCCGGCACCTTCAGCTGTGCGGAGATGGCCCTGAGGCGGCGGTCCTGCTCCTTCAGGTATCGCCGGGCCGCTTCCGCCGTCAGGGCCTCAAGCCGCCGCACACCGGATGCGACCGCTGATTCCGATACAACCACGACCGGTCCGATCTCGCCGGTGCGCCGGACATGGGTGCCACCGCACAGCTCGACAGAGTACGGTGCCCCCGTCTCCGAACCCTCACCATTCCGACCCATGGTGACCACCCGGACTTCATCGCCGTATTTTTCGCCGAACAAGGCCATCGCACCGGCCTCGATCGCCGCATCGCGATCCATCAACCGCGTCTCCACCGGAGCGTCCTGGAGAACGACACGGTTGGCCAGCGCTTCCACGCAGTGAATATCCTCCTCCGCCATCGGCTTGGGATGGGAGAAATCGAACCGCAGCCGGTCCGGCGCCACCAGCGATCCCTTTTGGGCAACATGAGAACCCAACCGCTGCCGCAGCGCCGCATGCAGGAGATGGGTCGCCGAATGATTGACCCGGATTTCCGTTCGCCGCATTTCATCGACCGCCAGCCGCACCGGTGATCCGATCCCGATTGACCCGCTGTCCATCGCGCCGATATGCACGAACAGACCATCGGCCACCCGGCGCGTATCGGTGACAACGAACGTTCCGCCGTCTTCCGTCCTTATCGTGCCTGTATCGCCGACCTGGCCGCCGGCTTCGCCATAAAACGGTGTCTGATTGACGACGATCTCCGCCGTCTGGCCGGCTTCGACACGGTCGACGCTTTCACCGTCACGAACGATCGCCTGGACCGACCCTTCCGCGCCGGTCGTGTCATAACCAAGAAACTCCGTTGGTCCGCAGGCCTCGCGAACCGAGAGCCAGACCGCGTCCGTCGCCTTGCCGCCGGACCCCGCCCAGTTCGCCCTCGCCTCCGCCCGCTGGCGCTCCATGGCATCGTTGAAACCGGTCAGATCGACATGTATGCCGCGAGGTTTCAACGCATCCTGGGTAAGGTCGAGCGGAAAACCGTAGGTGTCGTAGAGCCGGAAGGCCGTTTCACCATCAAGCAGATCACCTTTTGACATGTTCTGCGTGGCTTCGCCCAACAGGCCGAGCCCCCGCGCCAGCGTCGCCTTGAAACGGCTTTCCTCCAGTTCGACCGTTTCCGAAATCAGGCTTTCGGCCCGCACCAGCTCCGGATAGGCGGCGCCCATTTCCCGTACCAGCACCGGTACCAACCGGTGGATCACCGGCTCATCGGCGCCAAGCAGGTGCGCGTGGCGCATGGCCCGTCTCATGATTCGCCGCAGCACATATCCCCGGCCCTCATTGGACGGCAGGACGCCATCGGATATCAGAAAGCTCATGGCGCGCAGATGATCCGCGATCACCCGGCGGCTCGCGATCCGGCCGTCCCAGTCATTGGGCGCAATTGCCTGCTCCACGCCATCGATCAGCGTCTTGAACAGGTCAATGTCGTAATTGTCGTGAACGCCCTGCAGCACCGCCGCGATCCGCTCCAGACCCATACCGGTATCGATTGACGGCCGCGGCAACGCAATCCGGTCGTTCTCCCCGACCTGCTCGAATTGCATGAAGACCAGATTCCATATTTCGATGAAACGGTCCCCATCCTCTTCAGCGGAGCCCGGCGGCCCGCCGGGAATTCCCTCGCCGTGATCGTAGAATATTTCCGAACACGGTCCGCACGGACCGGTTTCGCCCATTGCCCAAAAATTGTCGCTGGTCGGGATCCGCAAGATCCGGCGCTCCGGCAATCCGGCCACCTTCGCCCACAAATCGTAGGCTTCATCATCCTGCGCATACACGGTCACCAGAAGCCTGTCCCTGGACAGACCGAACTCCCTGGTCACCAGCGTCCACGCCAATTCGATCGCCCGCTCCTTGAAATAGTCTCCGAAGGAAAAATTGCCGAGCATTTCAAAAAAAGTGTGATGCCGGGCGGTGTAGCCGACATTGTCCAGATCGTTGTGCTTGCCGCCGGCGCGCACGCATTTCTGCGCCGTCACCGCCCGCGGCCAAGGCGCCGCCGCGCGCCCCGTAAAGTAATCCTTGAACGGCACCATCCCGGCATTTGTAAACATCAAGGTGGGATCGTTTCGCGGCACCAGCGGGCCGCTTTCCTCAATCTGGTGATCCGCTTTGGCGAAATAATCAAGAAACGCCGCGCGGACGTCGGAAACACTGGTCATTTCAGACACACTTTCGAATAGAAACTCCGGTCGGCCGCAGCCGCGACCCCCCGGTCTGGCCGCGCCATTTAGACCGCCCGGCCCGAACCTGTCCAGCAGGCCGACCTCGGCCGGACACCCGGCCCCGGCAATGACCGCCCCGCGACAAGGTCAGCGCGGATATCCGAATTGCCGTTGCGCCGGCGCAACCGGCCCCGCCGGTCCGCCCGGCGCCAGATTGCACCGGCCAGGTCGGCGCCGGGATCCAAAATAGTTTTGCCGGACGGCATACACGCGAAAACGGCGCCGCAACGGCGCCGTTTGCACATACCATGCCGCGTCAGGCTTTCCCGTCAGGCCTCCAGCGCCTTGCCGGCCTCATTGTCACCGGCGGGATCGTCTTCCACCCCCTCGCCGTCAAGAATACGATCGCTGATCAGACCGGCATTTTCACGGATCGCCCGCTCGATCTGCTCGGCAATATCCTTGTTTTCAGCCAGGAACTGCTTGGCGTTCTCCCGCCCCTGCCCGAGCCGCTGGCTATCGCAGGAGAACCAGGCACCGGATTTTTCGACAATCCCGGCCTTGACCCCGAGATCAAGCAATTCGCCGGTCTTGGAAATGCCCTCGCCGTACATGATGTCGAACTCCACCTGCCGGAACGGCGGCGCCAGCTTGTTCTTCACCACCTTCACCCGGGTCTGGTTGCCAACCACCTCATCGCGGTCCTTGATCTGACCGATCCGCCGGATATCGAGACGAACCGAAGAATAAAACTTCAACGCGTTGCCACCGGATGTGGTCTCCGGACTGCCGAACATGACACCGATCTTCATGCGGATCTGGTTGATGAAGATGACCATCGTGTTGGAGCGCGAGATCGACGCCGTCAGCTTGCGCAGGGCCTGGCTCATCAGTCGCGCCTGCATGCCCGGCAGCGAATCGCCCATCTCCCCTTCCAGCTCGGCCCGCGGCGTGAGCGCAGCGACCGAATCCACCACCAGCACATCCACCGCACCCGACCGCACCAGCGTGTCGGCAATTTCAAGCGCCTGCTCGCCGGTATCGGGTTGAGAGATCAGGAGATCATCGAGATTGACGCCCAGCTTGCGGGCATAGATCGGATCGAGCGCATGTTCGGCATCGACGAACGCGCAAATCCCGCCGGCCCGCTGCGCCTCGGCGACGGTATGAAGCGCCAGTGTCGTTTTACCGGATGATTCCGGTCCGTAGACCTCCACGACCCGGCCCCGCGGCAGCCCGCCGACGCCCAATGCGATATCCAGACCGAGCGAGCCCGTGGGGATCGTCGCGATTTCCACGACCTGGCCTTCGCCGAGCCGCATGACGGAGCCCTTTCCGAACGCCCGTTCGATCTGGCTGAGTGCGGCATCCAGCGCCTTCGTTTTGTCCATCGAATCCCTGCTTCCCTCAACCACGCGTAGCGTATTGCTCATCCACTATCCCCTATTCCTGGACCGCGGACCAGTGCCCGCCGCTGAAATTCCGGATTCGTTTGTACCAGCTTTGTTCTACATTGTAAACACCGGTCATCTAACTGTAATAACGAGAATAAATGGATTTGTTCCGATTTTGTCCGCAACCGGCACAACCGCCTATATCCCCTCAACGTATGCTTGACTCATGCAGGGGTTTAGACGCATGAGTTGGGGATGTGGAAATATTGGAAAACCGTTCTCAAACGCGCGCTATTGGAATCGTGGTCGGATTTGTCTTTGGGCAACTGGAGGCAGATCGTGACCAAGGTTGTTGTTGGGATTATTGCCGTCATTTTCATGTGGTGGTGGGGTTGGTACGAAATCGCCAAAGACCGGTTAGGTGAGATTTGGGCAATTCTCGCTGCCATCGGTCTGGTTGGTGTTGTCGTTTTTCTATGTCATCTGTTGCGCGCGCCATATCTTCTAGCAAGCGAATATGTTGAAGAAATTGAGCGCTTAAATGGACTTCTTTCGGAAAATGACGTTGTGCAAAAACGTAATAAATTACAAAAAATATGGCATAAATTAGGTGTAATTTCTGAGACGGAATTACCTGAAAAAACCTCAGAAAACAGTGAGGAAATGGATTTACTAGAAAAACAACTAAATGAATATCTCACCGAATCATCTGCGTGGATTAGGAAACACTTTGGTGACGCCGCAGACGCAAGATTTTTAAGCGAAGATAACTGGCAATCCTTGGTCTTTCCTGGCGCCGCCAATCCCCGTCATAACAAACTACTTAGTCGCATCCGCAGTTTGCGCGGAAACATAGAGTATTTGATATCGAACGATAAGTGGTATTCGTGATGGCGCGCGGTAAACACCTAAGCCTTGAGGAAGCCCGCAAGGCGGGCAATCTGGACCAATTCGCGAAGGAGCATCCGGCAGAAGCGGACGCGGAGAAATTCAACCGCGTGCTGGACGCCATGATTTCGGGAAAGCGGCCATCAAAACCGGGAACATCAGGTGGCTGTTCTTCCGCAGGTTCCAGCGGAATTCCATCTCGCCCAGATAAGTCGGAAGATGCTTAGGGGATACCCAGATATGCGTACCCGCGATTGTGCGCTTCACCATGCCCCAGAAGCCTTCGATGGTGTTGGTGTGAACCTCGCCCCGCACATATTCGCCTTGGGCATGGTTGACCGTGCCGTGATGGTATCCGTGTTCCGGCAATTCGCGGAAGGCGCGGGCCTCGTCGGTGGCGACGCGCGATCCAGCGCGCACGTTGTGGATGACGTGCGGGGCAACCTGATTGGCGCTGCGATTGCGCAGAACGCGGGTGATGACCTCGCCGCCGCGTTCGGCCATGCCAAGGACTATCGCCTTGTCGTCGCGTCCGCGCTTATCCTTGCCGCCAATGAATGCCTTGTCGGCCTCGACCACGGGGTTGCCCGGCCCCCCAAGCCGGCCGTCGCTGTCCACCCAGCCCATGTAGCGACGGATTTCCCGCGCCATGCGCCAAGCGGTCTTGTAGGTCACGCCAAGCTGGCGTTGCAGTTCCTTCGCCGCCACGCCGTTGCGCGTCGTGGTGAACAGGAAGATGGCGTAAAACCACTTCTGAAGGGACGTTCGGCTGCGCTCGAACGGCGTCCCCGCCATCGGGTGAATGTGGTTGCCGCAATTGCAGGTATATGCCGGCATCTTCGACAGGCGGCGAAACAGGCCGCGCTTGCCGCACCGCTGGCAGATTACATCCGGCCCGAACCGGGTATCGAACAGGTGTTCAAGACACGCATCGTCGGTCGGGAACTGCTTGAAAAAGTCCTGGATGGTGAGCGATTTGGGCTTTGGCACGGGTGTTTTTATCATGCCTGATATATGGGGATTGGGGGCACATACGTCAAGGGGATATAGGTGGGCACAACCGCCTATATCCCCTAGAGACATGTATTCTTAAGCCTTTGTTTTTAAATGGATAATTGTGGTAAAAATCTTTTACTAACTCTCTGGTAAGAGTTTGGTAAAATCACCACATTGATTCTGGAGGTTGGATTGGCAGGCGCTGGCTTCACGCCGTATCCAAAGTGCCCTCTTGGCAGTTGGCCACCGGAATTGGTGCACATAACCCAATCGGTTGATTGCAAGCATGTGGTAGCGGCGGCAGAGCATGCCGACGCGATCCATATGGCGGCGCAATTAGGCCGACTTGATGTAATTTCCATCGGGGTTGCTGTGTGGGCAGTGCTGCTTGGGATCGCGGCTTTAAGCGGGTTTTGGATGGTCCGCCGTGAAGCTATAGCGCGTGCGCGCGATGCGGCCGTAGAGAATGCTCCTCAATCCGTGTCTGATTACATGGATAGCAATGCTTCGCGGCTATTGCGAGAATGCCTTAATGACGCAGAGATTGTGTCCAGATTACATGCGGAAATTAGTAGGCTTGGATTGAGGGATTCTCCGTATGCAGACCAAGTGGATACGGACGCGGAAAGGAGGGAGACAGAGAATGACGAACCCAATGGATAAGATTTCCCAATTTACCGATTCTGTCCCCGTTAATATTGAAGCGGCGATAAAATCTTTGGGGATATCGCTGCAGAAAAATGCCAATTTGACGCCTGGTATTGCCGGCCACATCAAGCGCACCGACCATGATTCATACGAAATCGCTTCGACACAACATGACCACTATTTTCGCCAGAGATTTACGCTCGCGCATGAATTGGGACACTATGTTCTCCACCGCAGTTTAATCGGCGTTGGTATTGATGATGATACT
Organism: Afifellaceae bacterium; assembly: GCA_965216515.1. Classification (GTDB taxonomy): domain Bacteria; phylum Pseudomonadota; class Alphaproteobacteria; order Rhizobiales; family Afifellaceae; genus CAXMRP01. Next base: position 1,082,821 of record OZ244173.1, read on the forward strand.
AAATATCGCAGCACCGAATTGGGAGAGTTTTACAACACATCAATAGAAGATGTGCACGAGAGGCAAGCCAACAGCTTTGCGGCGAATGTTCTTATGCCTGAACAGAAAGTCAGGGATGCAGTTCATGAAGGAAGAAGAACTCTTAAAGATGTTGCTCGCGAGTTTCAAGTATCTCCTAGCGCGATGCGGTGGAGGTTGAAAAATTTGGGGCTAGGTGATTTTGTGGATGATCCCGATGGCTAAAGCTGAGCCAAACAATCGCTTCAACAGCCTTCTCCATGCCATGCTTACAAAGCCGGGCGCGGAAAAGCCTGCAAAAGCAGATCGAACATCAAGTGCGGCTGCTTCCGCAGATTGTGCCGGAATTCGAACTCCCAAAGGTAGGTCTGCAACCACTTCGGGGAAACGTGGACGTAAGTCCCCTGAACGGCCCGCTTGACGTTGCCCCAGAAGGCTTCAATCGTATTGGTGTGAACCTCGCCGCTCACATACTCGCCCTGTGAGTGGTTGACCGTCCCGTGCCAGTAGCCGTGTTCCGGCAGTTCGCGGAAGGCGCGGGCTTCATCGGTCGCAACCCGTGAGCCGGCCTTCACGTTCTGGACGATGTGCGGGACAACCTGATTGGCACCACGGCCGGCGACGACGCGGGTTATGACTTCGCCACCGTGCCGTTCGGCCATGCCCAACACCACGGACTTGTCGTCCTCACCGCGCTTGTCTTTACCGCCGATGAATGCCTTGTCGGCTTCCACGACCGGCGAACCGGAACCGCTGCCGCCTAAGGGCGCGTCGCCGTCCACATAGCCCATATAGCGGCGGATATGGTTGCACATCCGCCAAGCGGTCTTGTACGTGACGCCCAACTGGCGCTGGACTTCCTTGGCGCTCACGCCGTTCCGTGACGCCGTGAACAGGAACATGACATAGAACCAGTCCCGCAGTGACGTGCGGGTCTTCTCAAACGGCGTCCCGGCTGTCGGGTAGACCTGTGCGCCGCAATGCTCGCACTCGTAGCAGCGGCGCTTCCTGACCCGGTAATAGCGGGCTTCCGCGCCGCATTTGGGGCAATGGAACCGCTCGCCGTAGCGAACGCGCATCATGTGGTCCAGGCACGCGTCGTCATCAGGGAAGTGGGCCATAAACTGCTGGATTGTCGGTGCTTTTGCCATGCACCCAATATAGGGATGATGGTTACATGTTTCAAGGGGATATATGCGGGCACAACCGCATACATCCCCAAACACGCACAGGCACAGCCGACCGGCCGGGACCTTCACAGCGCCAGCGTCTGTTTCACCGCCGTCGCCAGTTCCTTCAGCGTGAACGGCTTGGGCAGAAACTGGAAGCTCTCGTCTTCGGGAAGATGCTTGGCAAACGCCTCCTCCGCATAGCCGGAGACGAAAATGATCTTCAGTTCCGGCTGGGTCTTGCGCAGTTCGCGCAACAGCGTCGGTCCGTCCATTTCCGGCATGACCACATCGGAAACCACCAGGTCAATCGGTTTGTCGAGCCTGGAAATCACATCGAGCGCATCGGTCCCCGATTCCGCTTCGTGCACCTCATAACCGCGCGCCGACAATGCCCGCGCGGCAAAAGCCCGCACGGCCTCCTCGTCCTCAACCAGCAGTATCCGGGCATTGCCGGTCAGATCGGTCGGCGTCGCGGCCGGCGAGGCGACCGGATCGGCCTTGTCGCCGGATGCATCCGGAATGTAGCGCGGGAAAAGCACCCGGAAGGCCGTGCCCTCTCCTTCCCGGCTCTCCACATAGATATAACCGCCGGTTTGTTTGACGATGCCATAGACCGTCGAAAGCCCCAGGCCGGTGCCCTTGCCGACATCCTTTGTGGAGTAGAACGGTTCGAAGATCTTTTCCACAACCTCAGGACCCATGCCGGTGCCGGTGTCGACGACATTGATGGACACATACTCGCCGGGCCGGAATCCCTGCTCGTTCACATTGGTGCTGTCCTCTGCGTTGACGTTTGCGGTCGTGATTGTCAGCGTTCCGCCGTCCGGCATGGCATCGCGGGCGTTCACCGCCAGATTTACGATCACCTGCTCCAACTGGTTGACGTCGGCCTTGATCGGCCACAGGTCCCGGGCATGATTGACCACAAGCGACACCTTCTCGCCGAGAAGCCTGTCCAGCAGCACTGACAGATCGGATAGCACATCGGGCAGCTCAATCACCTTCGGCCGCAATGTCTGGCGGCGCGAAAACGCCAGGAGCTGGCGCACCAGTCCGGCCGCCCGGATGGCGTTTTGCTTGATGTTCATGATGTCCTGGAAGGACGGATCGGACGGCATGTGATTGGACAAAAGCAGGTCGGAGAAGCCGATGATCGCCGTCAGGACATTGTTGAAGTCGTGGGCGATGCCGCCGGCGAGCTGCCCCACCGCCTGCATTTTCTGGCTCTGGGTGAACTGGGCTTCCAGGGCCCGCTGCTCGGTGGTCTCCATGGCATAGACGATGGCCACGTCATCGCCGCCGCCATGATCGAGGATCGGGCTGATGAAGAAGCGTGCGCTGCGTTCGGCGGCCGGCACGGCACCATTGCCGCTGCCCCCGGCCCCGGAGCCGGCAACGGTGCCGGAAATCGCCAGATCGACGGCCGGAATATCGTCCTGGCCCGCCGCCGCCGCGACCAGTGCCGCATTCAGCGCCACCCGTCCGGCAGGCTGCACCAAATCGAGAATATTGGCCTTGCCCGCGCCCATCGGCGGCGGTCCGAACAGCATGACAAAGCGGGCATTGGTAAGGCCGATCCGGCCCTCCTGGTCGACGGCGGCGATGGCCATCGGCGAGTGATTGAAAAACCGGTTGAACCGCATTTCCGCCAACCGCCCGCCCTGCGGATCCGCGATCCCGTAGTTCTCCAGGACGAGCGTGCGCGATGCGCCCACGCTGCCGTCGGCCGCGATCGGCACGCGGTGCAGCAGGCTGACCGGCAACCGCGTTCCGTCCCGGCGGACCAGATCGATATCCAGCCGCGCCGCCGCTGTGCCGGATCCTGCTCGTCCCGCCGCCTCCAGCGACGGTTGGCTTTCCGCACTGACATGGTCGCTGATGTGCACCCGGCCGGGTTCGAACTCGGCAAGGTCGATACCCAGCCATTCGGCCAGCGTCGCGTTGAGGTAGCGGATCCGCCCGTCCGGCTCCAATGAGAAGAACCCGGCCGGCGCATGGTCGAGATAGTCGATCGCGTTCTGCAGCTCCTGGAAAATGTTTTCCTGGTGCTCACGCTCCCGGGTGATGTCGGTGACCAGCCAGCTCGTATGCCCTGCCGAACTCCCATCGCCGACGGACGATTGGGCCAGCCCGCCCGGCAGCCCGCCCAGCGGATTGACCCGGATCCGGTACCAGCGCGCACCTTCGCTTTGGCCGCCAATGCCGCCGGGCATGCGGATTTCCTCAGCGCCGCGTCGTCCGTTTTCCGCCGCGCTGGCCAGTCTATAGACCGAATCCGACGCATCGGGATTGCCGGAAAACAAATGTTCGATACCGCGTATGCCGCCCTCGGCGCCGGCCGGCATCAATTCCTGATAGGCGGCATTGGCGGCGACCGGGCGCCCCGCCGCATCGGTGATCAACGCCCCGTCGGACAGGGTCTCGAAGAAGGCGTTCGGGATGCCACCGCTCTCCGCCAGCTGCGGTTCCAGCGCACCGTCGAGCCGCAATATACCACCGGCTGCCGCGAACAGGGACACCACGCCAACGCTGGCCAGCAATCCGAGGCAGATCAGGACAATGAAATTTGCCATCTGCCCGGGCAACACCAGATAGGCCGCCGCCGTTGCAACCAGCGCCAGCGCCATCCCCATGACCAGCCAGGCGCGTCCGGACCGGCGGCCCTCACGCCCCTGATCGCCGTCGATGTTCCCCGTATCGATGTCCAGTTGCATGCTCGGGTCCCAGTTTGCCCGCACTGATAGCTGATTCGGTTTGCCAGCGGTTTGTGATGATACCGGCCGATCCTGTCACGAACTACGGCCGAATTGGGCGCAAATCCGGTCCGGCAACCGCCCCGGCGCCCAGGTTCCAACAATTCGCCATATAATATCCACGATTTGGACACCAAAGTTGGGGACGGCGGCCCAGATGATTTGAACCAATACCTGTGACCGGCTAACGTCAGACGCGAGCCGCAGAGACGGCACGCGTACAAAGCGAAGGAGGCGTCCATGGGCGGTTGGGTGGAAACCGCACTTGGGCCCGGGGGCACGACGCTGCAGATCGTGGCAGCGATCGTGTTGATCGGCATTGTTTTCGGTGGGCTGTGGCTGTTTCGGCGACGGCGCGGCGGGTCGCTTTATGGCCGCAATCGGCAGGCGAAACCGCGGTTGTCCCTCCTGGAAACCGCCAATGTCGATCAGCGCCGTCAACTCATTCTCATCCGTCGCGACGAGGTCGAGCATCTGCTTTTGATCGGCGGACCCTCCGACATCGTCGTTGAAAGCGGCATTCCGGACGGTCAGGGCGAACAACGCATCCGCCAGCAGGAGTTTGCGCCGGCCGCAGCGCCCGTTCGCGAAAAACGGCGCTCCGACAAGACGCCGGCGGCCGCGACGCCGAAACAGGATGCCGCGACGCCGAAACCGGATGAAGCCGCTCCCGTCGCGCCGCCGAGCCAGATCGCAAACCGGCCACAGGGCCAGAAGGCATCTGGCTCTTCGCCCGCCGCGCCTGCATCGCTTGCCGCAACGGCTGCCGATCCGTCCATGGCCGCACCGGCTGCCCCGGCGCCTGGCCCGGCCGGGTCGAAACCCCCGGCGGTTCCCGCAGCGCCGGTTGCCACAGTGCCGGTTGCCACAACGCCGGTTGCCACAACGCAGACAGCCGCCCCGCACGATCCGCGCCCGCCGCGGCCCGACGAGGCGCGCCCCGAAGAACAGCGCCCCGAAGAACAGCGGGCCGGCGAACAAAGGACGGGCGAACAAAGGACAGGCGAACAGCGGCAGGACGAGCAGGACGAACAGGCCCGGATCGCTCGCCGTGTTTCGGAGCAACTCGCGCCGACGGAACCGCCGGGCGGTGCCAGCCGTGCCATGCCTGCCGCTTCAGAAACGCCGCCACCGGTTTCCCCGGCAAGCCCGGATATTGCGGCAGCCGGCCTGGCAGCCGGGGTGGCTGCGCTGACCGCGGCAGCCGGCAGGGCGCGCACGGCCGGCGATCCCGTCGGCACCGAAAAGGAAACCGCGCCGGTATCCGGCACCGAATTCCCCCATGCGTCTACGCCGGCGAATTCACAGCCGGGTGTCGCCGAAACGGCGGCGGAAATTCCTGCCGCCAGTCCGGCCGCCGACGCACCGAGGCCGTCGCAGACGATCGAAGAGGACGCGGCAAGAGCGGTGGAAGCCGGGTTGGCTGGTCGACCATCCGCGCCGGATCGCGGCGCCGTCACCGGTCGGCCGGACACCGAAACCCTGATGCGTCAGGCATTCGGATTGCGGGAACGCCATGAAGTCGCCAAGCAGGATACCGTGCGCCGTGAGGAAGCGGCGAGACAGACTGCGGTGGAGGGCCCGGCAACGGATGCCTCCGCCGATATCAAGGACCAGGTTGCCGCCCCCGGGGCCGGGCAGCCCGAGGATGCAGCGGGCGCGCCGCCGGAATCCCGTTCCGCGACACCTGCGGGAGATCGCCCCGATCCAGCCCCGGCAACTGACGCCCCGACAACCGGGCACTTGCCAACCGGGCACCCACCGGCCGCGCTCGCCACGGATATGCCGGCGGACACGGGCATCGAACTCCATCCGGATGAACGGGCCGACGAACGCGTCGCGGACCTTTCCAAGCGTATAGTTGCCGACGATCCCGGTCCCGTTCTGTCGACAGTGACTGGTGCGGCCGCTGTCTCCGCAGTCATGCCATCGCCGGCAACAGCACTTCCCAATGTTGCGCCCGAACAGGTCGCCGAGGCGGATGCGGTCGAACAACCCAACCGCGATCCGACAACGCTCGGTGATCTCGCGGAACGCCTGGAAGAGGCTCTTTCCAAACAGGCGACCGGTTCTCTGGGCGATCAACCGGCACCGGCCGCTGTTCCGGAACCGCCGTCGCCGGCCGACAGAATCGGCGAGACGGAATTGGCGCCGCCGGGACTGCCCGAGGATGACCCCGGCCGATTGGCTGCGGAATTCGGCTTCGCCGCCGAACCGCCGCCGCAACCCGCCGCGGCACCGGCACAAAATGACAGCGCCGAACAGCCCGGGGGAGACGCCAAATCAGTCATCGAATTCGCGTCCCGGCGGAAATCCAACAATGAATCGCTGGAAGACGAAATGGCCCGTCTGCTCGGAGAATTAACCGGCGAAACGGCGCGCTAGGCCGTCACCCACCCGGCACCGGGCAATCCCGCATCGGTTCTTCTGGAGCGGCACCCGCGAACCCCGAAATTCGGTGTTCTCGGCAGGATCGGACCTCATACGAGCGATACCCGGATACTTTTCCCGCCCGAACAACATTCCTGTTGAGCGGTTTCTTGCGCAAATTCGAACCCGAATGAATGAACGTCAATCGTCGCGATAGACCCGTTCGCGGCGCTCATGGCGTTCCTGCGCCTCAATCGACAACACAGCGATCGGCCGTGCGTCCAGTCGCTTCAGGCTGATCGGCTCTCCGGTTTCCTCGCAGTAGCCATACGTGCCATCTTCGATCCGGCGCAGGGCCGCATCGATTTTGGAAATCAGTTTGCGCTGCCGGTCACGCGCCCGAAGTTCGATCGATCGATCGGTTTCCGACGAGGCGCGGTCGGCGATGTCAGCATGGTTCTGGTTTTCCCGTTGCAGCGCCGCCAGCGTCTCCCGGCTTTCCGCCAGGATGTCTTCGCGCCACGACAGCAGCTTCAGCCGAAAATATTCCCGCTGCCGCTCATTCATGAACGGCTCTTTTTCGCTCGGTTTGTACTTCGGATCGATATCCGCCAGCATTTCCGAATCCTTATCCCAAAACCGGACTGTTCCGGACGGCCATATATAAAGCTGACGTCCGTTGCGCAAGAACATTGCTGATGAATGTTCTGTGAATCGCATGGCACATGCCCTGCCCGTCAATTGGGCCCGGCGCCGGGGAATTCGCGCCGGATATAGCCGGCCGCATCGGGGCGTTTACCTCACATTAACCATGATCGGGCGAGGATGACGGAAATTGATGGGAACTCGCCATGCGCCTTGTTGCTGACAATGAAGACCTGTCCGCCGGCCTGCTTGCTGCTGTCGAGACCGCCGAAAAGACAATCGTGGAAACCATAGGCCGAGAGTGCGACGCATTGCGCAGCGGCCGAATGCTGGCTGCCCGGGCGATCCGCACCCGCCTTTGCGATTGTGCACAGATGTACATCAACGCAATAAAAACCACCCGCGCCGTCCTGGAAACCGCCGGTGACGAATACCCCGGCCTGCATGATAAACTGGAGTACCGCCGCGCGACCTTTGCCGCCCTGTTGCGCGTGGAAATGGCAACGCTCGCTGCAGCGAGAGCCCGCAGCGAAGCGGAGGCCAGCAACCCGGCACCACTGGCCAAATCCGCCTGACCCGGGGCCTTTCCGGCAGCGCTTCAATCGCCCGCGCACGGCAAACACCCTGCCCGACAGATCGGGTGGCGGGTCGCGTATGAAGCTGTAATCCTGCCAATCGTGGTCCCGGCCAGGGATCCGGCCGCGAACGCCCACCGGGCGCGCGAACAGATTGGCGGCCGGATTCAGGACCCCCGCCCGCAAGCATGCGTCGCAGACCGCCGCCCGCCATCCTCCGTGAAGTTCGCGCCGGCTGACACCGCATCGGCCAACGCCCCCACGACACCGGCAATTTTCACCGCCGCGCCGTCTTTGATGGTGGATTGACCCCGTTTGGCCCTTATGGAGCCATATTTGACCCGAATGTGTTGGCGGTCAGGATTGTGGCGGCCAGATCAGCCCGCCGGTGCGATCGCGGGTCCGATCGCACGCCGTTCCCATTCACCGCGGCCAGCGGCAGAGACCCCTGGAGACCAAGCAGAGACCCCTGGAGACCAAAAGGTGCCGGCGTTGCGTAACGGATTGGACCAGTACGAATCGATGATCCGGCTCGCAGTCGCCATTTTGGCGCTGGTATCCGCCGTTGCCACATATCTGGGCATCCGTGGCCTGTTCGGCACGTCAACGGTCGCAGTTCTTGCGGCAATTGCCTATGCCGGCGGTGTGTCTGCCGGAATTTTCGTGTTCTGGTCGATCCTGATCCGATTTCTGCCCACCACCCATTCGCGCCGTCCGCGTCGGGCGCTGCTCGCGATCATGGTCGTCGGATCGGTATTCATCATCGGACTGTCATCCTGGTTCAACGCGGCAGCCATCGCCGGACCGTCCGCGCTTCAACGCCATCTGGCCGGACTGATCGCAGCCTACACCGACAGCCTCCAAACCGCTTATGTGACCGCGCTCGCCGCCCAATCCGGCGTCGCACGTCCGCGACAGCCGGCGCCTCAATCGGATCGACAACCGGCCATGGAACGCCTAATCCGCCTGCCGGAAACGGCGGCAGGCGTGGCCACCCGAGCGACAATGCCGGCCACTATTCCCGATGCCGCGGACCGGCTCTCCGCCCTTTTCGGCAAAGGCGAGGATCATCTGGCGGCGATGCGGCGTTTGCTCCATCCCGCTCATCCGGACCCTGCCCGCGCCGAAGATTTCGCCAGGGCAACGGTCAGGCTTTCCGAGGTCATTGCCGCGCTGCAACGCCAGGGCACGCCATCTTCCATCACGGCGGCACGTCCCGGCGATCTGCGTTTGACGGCGGCGGACAGGCTGAACAACGCGGCGCTGGACCTTGTCATTCCCACCCAACCTGAAGCGGTGTTGCGACATGCTGCGGCCTACTTGCCGGCCTGGACCGCCGGCGTTGCCATCGACCTCCTGCCCGCGCTCTTCATCCTGATGCTTTTGGTTGCCCGCGATGCCATCCGGCAAAACGAAGCCGCGGCAAAAACAAAGGCGGTCCGGTCCGAAAGACAGACGGCGGCAATCCACGGCGTTGCTCCCGATCGACCGGTTGCGCAAACGGCAGGCAAGCCGAACGGCCGCGCCCGGGCGATCCGCCCCGATCCCTCCCGCATCCGGGTGATGGCCCTGCGAAGCCCGCTGCGAATTCCGGGAGGGCGAAATCCCCGGCTCCCCGGACACCCGCGCGTCCCGCCACCGGCGAGTGGTCGGACCGGCGCCCTGCCGGACAAGTGCCGCCGCCAACAGCATCATTGGCCGGCAGACACGCAACGACGGCGCCCAGGTCCGCAAGAACCAGGCCCAGCCAATGAATGCCGCCGGGTTCCGGACACCGAAGAAAACGCACCATCCGGAGGCTGCCGTGCTGCGCGTGGTCACAGTGGGTCTTTCCTGCCTTGTTGCCACCATGGTCGCGCTTGAGGTCAAGCGCGGCTTGGACGGCCTTGACCGGCCGATCCGGTTCGGCACGATCGCGTCGCCATCTGCCGGTCAGCCACCGGCTGCCGGCCGGCTGCAACCCTACCGCCTGCCGGGTTTTCCCGGCGAGCACGCCTCCGTCACCGATAAACACCCGGCCGGCAGGCCCCCTTCGGCGCCGGACCGCGCCGGCAAGGCTTACGAAGCCTCACCCATGACATTCCGGATCGGCGCGGACAGCACAATTCTCGCCCGGGGCACAATCGTACCGGGCACCGCTAGCCGGCTGGAACAGTTCCTGAAGGACCGCGACGAGCTGCACCGCATACAACTCCATTCACCCGGCGGATCGGTTCGTGATGCCATCGCGATCGCCCGCCTGATACGCGATCGCGGACTTGAAACCCGGATCGCCGCCGATGGCTACTGTGCCTCCTCCTGCCCGCTGGTTTTCGCCGGGGGCACCCGGCGCACCGTCCATCGCGAAGCGTTGATCGGCGTTCATCAGGTCTATGCGCGCGCCGGCGAAACAGGTTCGCTGGAGCAGGGCATGGACGAGGCCCAGCGGATAACGGCCCGGGCCCAGGCCCTGCTGCTGGACCTCGGTGTCGATCCCCGCATGTGGATACGCGCCATGCAGACGCCGCCGAACAACATCTATCTTCTGACCATGGAGGAGATAACAGGCTTCCGGCTGGCAACCCGGATTGAAGACTGAACCATGGATCGCCAATGTATTGGCCGGGACTTTTTCGCAAATTGCCAATTCGGACGGCGCCAACCGCTTTCAAGCCGACCCGACCGGTGGTACGTGTTGAAGGTCGTTGTCTTGCACTGGAAACGCCGTGCCACGCCTGCTGCTCTTGCGTCACGCCAAGTCATCCTGGGACATGCCGGCAGCCGGCTCTTCGTCGGGTTCGGCGGTCTCAGATATCGAACGCCCGCTTAACCCGCGGGGCCGCAAGGCCGCTGCCCGGATGGGCCAGGAAATCCACGCGGCCGGTTGGACACCTGACCGGGTTCTTTGCTCACCGGCTGTTCGCGCCCGCGAAACCCTGGAGCGCATGTCGGAAACATGCGCCGGAATCGCCAACATCGCAATCGATCCCGGCCTCTATCACGGCACCGCCGCCGACTATGTTCCCAATATTCAGGCCGGCGGCAAGGGTGCAACGCAATTGCTGGTCGTCGGACACAATCCGCTGATCCACGCCACCGCAATTCACCTGGCAGCCGGCGATGATCATCCTGCTGTGGCAGGGCTGGTCGCCCGCTATCCGACAGCCGCGCTGGCCGTCTTCGATGTCACCGGAAGCTGGGCAGACCTTTCGTCCCGATCGGCCAGGCTTGCCGCCTTCCTGCTGCCGCGCGAACTGGAAAACCGGCCGGTCGGCTGTTGATCACCGATTAACGCCGATGGGCTAACGCTTTGACCCGACTTTGAATAACGATGGCCCCGTCCCCATATCGGCTGGGGAGCGACGGCCAGGAGGGCCAAGTGGCGCTGATCAGCACTCTTGCCGATGAGGCAAGGATCACCATTGACAATTTGGTCGATCAGACCTTCGGAGGCGGATCCGGGACTGTCCGTCTCGGAGTTACCGGGCTTTCCCGATCCGGCAAGTCCGTCTTTATCACCGCCCTTGTCCATAACCTCATCCATGGCGGTCGCCTGCCCCTGTTCGACGCCTTTGCCGATGGCCGGCTGATCGAGGCCGCACTGAAACCCCAGCCCGATGATGCCGTTCCGCGTTTTGACTATGAGGGCCACGTCGCCGACCTCGTCGACGCCCGGATCTGGCCGGAATCGACGCGCAGCATCTCCGAACTGCGCCTGGAAATCGAGTTTGAATCGGCAAGCGGCTGGCGGCGCTCGTTCGGCCGCGGTCGGCTGAATGTCGATATCATCGACTATCCCGGCGAATGGCTGCTCGACCTTGCATTGCTGCGCAAGAGTTATGGCGAATGGTCGGCCGAAGCGATGGCCGTTTCGCGCCAGCCCCATCGCGCCGCCCTGGCGGAAGCCTGGCACGCCGCCGTTGGCTCATGCGATCCGGCCGCACCGGAAGACGAGGTCAAGGCCGTGGCGCTGGCCGATTCCTTCCGGGCTTACCTTGCCGCCGCGCGCGACGATCGCCACGCGCTGTCAATGTTGCCGCCCGGCCGTTTCCTGATGCCGGGCGACCTGGACGGTTCGCCCGCGCTGACCTTCTCGCCCCTCGATATCGAGGCCGATGCTTCTATTGTGCCGGCAAGCATCGCGGCAATGATGGCGCGGCGGTACGAAGCCTATCGAACGCATGTTGTGAAGCCCTTCTTCCGTGACCATTTCGCCCGGCTCGACCGGCAGATCGTTCTGGTCGACATGCTTGCCGCGCTCAATGCCGGCCCGGCGGCGATCGCAGATCTGGAGACGGCATTGGCCGAAGTGCTCGCCGCCTTCCGTCCCGGTTCCGGCGGCTGGCTGCGTTCGATCCTGCGCCGGCGCATCAGCCGGATTCTGTTTGCCGCCACCAAGGCCGATCATGTCCACCAGTCCGATCACGACAAACTGGCCCGGCTTCTGGAACGGCTCACCCGTCGGGCCGCCCAAAGAGCCCGATTTGCCGGCGCCGAGGTGCGTGTCATGCCGCTGGCCGCCGTTCGCGCCACCCGGGAAGCGGAAGTACGCCGCGATTCCAAAACCCTGCCCGCTCTGGTCGGCACCCCCCTGGCCGGCGAGACTGTCAACGGCGATACCTATGACGGCGAAACGGAAATCGCCCTGTTTCCCGGTGACTTGCCCGACGATCCTGATTCAATTTTTGAACCGCAGGATGGCAACCCGGCCAAACCCGATCAAACGGCGCCTCAGACGCCGGAATTGCGCTATCTGCGTTTTCGCCCACCCAAGCTGGAGCGTACTGCGGAGGGCCTTAAACTCTCGCTTCCCCATATTCGGCTCGATCAGGCCCTCCAATACCTGATCGGAGATCAATTGCGATGACCACCCGACCGCGCAAGCCGGAAGCCTGGCGTGTTGATGATCCGGATCTGGCCGGAGCGATCGATCTGGCGCCGGAGCCGTCCCTGCAGGAGTTCGACGTCGATCCCGACGGTGCCGCCGACGCCATTGAAACCATCGTTCATTCGCCGCCTCATCCCATTCGCTGGGGCCGGATCACCTTGATTGCCCTGACCGCGCTGTTCTCGATTGCCGTCGGCCTGGCCGTCGATGGGTTGATCCGCTCGCTATTTGACCGTTCCGATTGGCTCGGCTGGACGGGAATCGCACTGCTGGTGGTCGCCGCGTTCGGCCTGCTGGCGATTGTCAGCCGCGAATTGGCAGGCCTGTTTCGTCTCAAACGGGTCGCCCGGTTGCGGCTTGAAGCCGAGCAGGCAGTGGACGGTGAAGGTACCGGCGCGCCCGCCGCCGGCAAAGCGAAAGCCGTCGCGGCGGACCTTCTGGCGCTGTATGCAGGCCGCGCCGACACTGCCCGCGGCCGGCGTCAGGTCAAGGTCCACCTTGGCGAAGTGATGGACGGCGGCGATCTCCTGCGGCTGGCCGAGCGCGACCTGGTCGGCCCGCTGGATGCCCGCGCCCGCAGCACGATTTCCGCCAGCGCCCGCCGCGTGTCCGTGGTCACCGCCGTCAGCCCCCGGGCTGTCATCGATCTCGTCTATGTGTTGATCGAATGCCTGCGGCTGATCCGAAGGCTGGCCGAAATCTACGGTGGCAGGCCCGGAACCCTGGGCCTGATGCGGCTCACCCGCGCCATCGTCAGCCACCTGGCCGTCACCGGCACGATGGCGCTCGGCGACACGTTGATTCAACAAGTCGTCGGCCACGGTCTGGCCGCCCGCTTGTCTGCCAGGTTGGGCGAAGGTGTGGTCAACGGCCTCATGACAGCTCGCATCGGTGCCGCCGCAATGGATGTCTGCCGCCCGTTGCCGTTCATCGAAAGCCGCAGACCGAGGCTCGCCGATTTGGCCGGCGATCTGGTCAAAAACCCGGCAGATAAAGCGTAACACCCGGTTAGGGTTAACGATTCCTTGGTTTTTGCCGCTTTAGACTTGCCACAATTGAGCCATATCATAGGGCTCGACTTATCGGATCGGGCGGTAGCGGCTGCCAAAAACGGCGCGCATTGTCGCTTGCGATTGCGCATGTGGGGTTCAGACGAATGCGTTACCGGTTCCTGGTTTTGCTTGCCGCGCTGATTGCGCCGGTTTCCATGCCAGCCAAGGTCGTGGGCGAGGAAGCCGCCGACGCCGCACTGTTCATGAACAAGTTCTCCGGCGAGTGGCGCGGAACAGGCAAGGTGCTGCTCGGGCCCGACAGCGGATTGAAATTCCACTGTCGCCTTGACGGTGATCCCAGCAAGTCACGCATGACATTCGGCATGAACGGCCGTTGCTGGATGGGTCGTCTCGCCGCGCCTGTCTTTGCCCGTCTGCGGTACAATCGTGACACCAACCGCTTCTACGGCGCCTTCATGGACGGCGCCGAAGGCCAGGGGGTTGATATTGTCGGCGAGCGCCTCGGCGACGGCTTTCGCATGAAACTGAGCCGCGGCACCGCCCAGGGCCGCCTGATGGCGGAACCCGTCGGCGACGACGAACTGAAGGTCATCATTTCGCTCTATGACAAGCGCAACAAGCGCGAAATCCCGATTGTGGCCATGGGATTCGCCAAGAAGTCCAGATTCAACCTGATGACCGACGAACCGCCGGTCACCGGTTCGATCGGACGTTAGGCACACCGCGCCCCGTCTGCTTCTGAACTCATCGGCTGCGGCCGCAGCGCCGATTGACGCACCCCCATCACGGCGTTAGTCCACGGGGCATGTCCCGAAATCCGGTCCTTCCTTCGACCGCCACCGGCTGGCGGTCAGCAGCCATGATGTTGATGGTCATGGTCTTTGCCATGGAAATCTCGTTTGCCACGTGGTGGACCCTGATCAAGAATTTTGCGGTCGAAGGGATCGGGTTGACCGGACGCGAAGTCGGCTTCCAGGAATCAATCCGGGAAATCCCTGGATTCCTCGCCTTCCTTGCAATCTATGTGCTTTTGCTCATACGCGAACAGACACTGGCGCTGGTTTCGCTTGTGCTTCTCGGTCTGGGCGTGGCGATCACCGGCTATTTCCCTTCCGCTATCGGACTCTACGCGACGACGTTCCTGATGTCGGTCGGCTTTCATTATTTTCAGACCATGAACCAGAGCCTGGCCCTTCAGTGGTTTCCGAAAGCGGAGGCGCCGCGACTGCTTGGCCGTATGATCGCCGTCGCTGGCGCCGCTCAGCTTCTGGCCTACGGCCTGATCGCAGGCGCCTGGAGAACGCTGGAACTCCAGTTCACGACCGTCTTCCTGATCGCCGGATGCTTGACGCTGGTGCTCGTGATCATGGCATGGATCGCCTATCCGCCATTCGCCGAGGAAATGCCCCAGCGCCGTGAGCTCGTCGTGCGAAGGCGTTACTGGCTGTTTTACGCCATGACCTTCCTGGGCGGCGCCCGCCGACAGATTTTCACGGTTTTTGCCGCGCTGATGATGGTCGAGAAATTCGGATATGACGTTCACGAAATCGCCATCCTGTTTTTGATCAACTGCCTGTTCAACATGGCGTTCGCCCCGTTCATTGGCGGCATTATCGCCCGTTTCGGCGAACGTCTGGCGCTGACCTTCGAATATTCCGGACTGGTTTTGGTGTTCGGTATCTATGCCTTCGTCGACAACGCCATTCTGGCTGCATCGCTATATGTGATCGACCATGCGTTTTTCGCGTTTTCGATCGGAATAAAGACCTATTTCCAGAAAATCGCCGATCCGGGAGATATTGCACCGACCGCCGGTGTTGCGTTCACCATCAATCACATTGCGGCAATTGTCATTCCGGCCAGTTTCGGCTTCATCTGGCTGGTGTCGCCAGCCGCCGTTTTCCTCATCGGCACCGCCATGGCCGCAATGTCACTGGCGCTGGCGAGACTTGTGCCGCGGCATCCGCGTGAAGGCTGCGAGCTGGTCTGGCAGGAACGCCGATCGGCACGGGCCGCCGCACCCGGCACATGAGGGCGCGGGCAACCCCGCAGGAATCGAAACGCGGCTAGAGAACGCCGAGTTTGCGTTTCAGTTTCGTCGATGAGGTCGTGTACTGGAAGACAAGGCGCTCGTCAGGATGGATGAGGCGTTTGGCCGCCTGCGCCATAAGCGCGGATTCGTGA
Organism: Afifellaceae bacterium; assembly: GCA_965216515.1. GTDB lineage: Bacteria > Pseudomonadota > Alphaproteobacteria > Rhizobiales > Afifellaceae > CAXMRP01. Next base: position 1,098,418 of record OZ244173.1, read on the forward strand.
AATCCCGACAAGATCAGCTTCAGCTTCCCCGGATACCAGTTGATATCGCCGATCGCGTAAATACCGGGCACATTGGTCTGAAACTTCTCCGTGTCGACCGCGATCAGGTTCTCCGTCAGGTTCAGCCCCCAGTCCGCCACCGGACCGAGCTTCATCGTCAGCCCGAAAAACGGCAGCACCCGGGTGCACGAAACATCCACCACGCCATCGGGCGTTTTCACCGCCGCCGATTGTACCTGCCCGTCCGCTCCGCCAAGGCCTGTTACCTGTCCCTGCTGGAAGGTCAGTTTGCCGGCATCGCGCAAGGCAAACATCTTGTTGACGCTGTCCGGCGCGGCCCGGAATTCCGGACGCCGGTGAACCAGCGTCAGGTTTTTGGCGAGCGGCTGCAAGCTCAGCGTCCAGTCAAGCGCGGAATCGCCACCGCCGACAATCAGGATATCGTGGTCGCGGAATTCCTCCATCTGGCGCACCGAGTAAAAAACGCTGGTTCCTTCATAGGCCTCAATGCCGGGAATCGGCGGCCGCTTTGGCTGGAAGGACCCGCCCCCGGCAGCGACCACAACCGCCTTGCAGCGAAAAACCGTGCCGGCGTCCGTTGTGACCGAAAAGCCGCTTTCGGCATCGCCGGAAAGCGTCGTCACCATTTGGTTATAATGAAACTGCGGTTCGAACGGCGCAATCTGCACCATCAGCTTTTCAACGAGCTCCTGCCCGGAAATCTCCGGCCAGCCCGGAATGTCGTAGATTGGTTTCTCCGGATAAAGCTCGGTGCATTGCCCGCCGGGCCGGTCGAGAATATCGATCAGGTGGCATTTCAGGTCCAGCAAACCCAGTTCGAACACGGCAAACAGGCCCACAGGTCCGGCACCGATGATCACGACATCGGTTTCGATCACCCGCGCATGGGCACCGTTGGACTTGCCGCCTGCATTCACTGCCGTCATCATCCCGTCCTGTTCATGCCTGTTGTTCCGGCACCGTGACCACCAGCCCGCCCAGGTCCTCCGTCACCCGGATCTGGCAGGAAAGCCGCGAAGCCGGGCGGATATCGTAGGCAAAATCCAGCATGTCCTCTTCCATCGGCTCCGGTACGCCGGTCGCCTCCCGCCAGGCCGTATCCACATAGACATGGCACGTCGCGCAGGCGCAGGCGCCACCGCATTCCGCTTCAATCCCGGGCACACCATTCTTGATTGCCGCTTCCATGACCGTGGAGCCGGGCTCCGCGTCCACGTCGTAACGTGTGCCATCGGCACCGATGAAGGAAATTTTTGCCATTGTTTCCTGCACAGAAGAAAAGACCGACCGGATTTATGCGACCTGACGTCGATGTCAAGGCGACATTGTCGCTCGCCGTCGCCTGTTGCCCCGCGACCGGCCAATGATGCGGAGTTGTCAACCGGTGCTTTCAAGAATGTGCAGGCGAACATCCTCAAAAGCCGCGCGGATTTTCTCCACGCCGGATTCGCCGGACGCGTCTGCGTTATCGGCGTTTTCATCAATTCCGGCTGTCCGGCATGCATCGGCAAGGCGGCCGGCGCCGACCTGCGTTGCCAGCGACCGCAACGCCGCAATCCGCCCCCGCCTCTCCGCCGCCGGTGCGGACGTGATTTGTCCGACAAGCCGCTCGCCCTCGCTCACGAACAGCGCCAGGATCTCGACCTCAAGCGAGGCGTCCCGCCGCGTCCGCCGATCAAGATGCGCCTGATCCAGCAGAACAGTTGCTGCGACAACCGGCGGCGCGGGCGGGGTTTTCGCCGCCCGCCGATTGTCGTTTAGCCGATGGCGGTTCATACCCGCCTCACCAGGGCGGCCAGCAGGCTTTCGCGGCATCCCAGCGCCGCACAACCCTTTTCAGTGATCCGGTAGATCGGCAGATCCGGCTGACGGCTTTCTACGAACCAGGTCTCCGCCAATCCCGATTCAACGCAGTAACGCATCAGATCTCCGTCGACGCGCTGCCCTTCTTCGTCGAATAAAGGCAGCTTTCCGCCTGGCGACCTGAGGCCGCTCTTCAGAAATCGCAGCGCCGCACTCTTGTGTGCCACGCCCTTTGTCCGGGAACGGTTGGCCGCACCTAACGAGGGCGACCGACGCATCTTGTCCCGATTTGACACATGACTTGGAGCCATGATGCCACCCCGTTCACAATGTTTACTAAAATATTATGGATGGCTGGTCAGACCGTCCTTTTTTTCTTTCATGGCGACAAGTGTGACATTACAGTGCGCAACGGGCAAGGGAATGGGGAGGCTTTCGATCGGTCTGACCGAACTTCTGGATATGCGCGGCACCGGGGGCGGACCGATGCTGCGCAGGAGTGGGAAATGATCGATCGCATTTGCGCCACAATTGGCATTTGTCATGTCAATGCAATCAATTGCGCAGACAAGTGCCATGGGGCATGGGACCTTTTTCCTGGACCTGACCGTCGCCTGCCTGGCATCCGCCGGGTGGGGTGTCTGTTTTGTTGTAGCGTACGGGTCGGGGCTATCTGACGATGAGTAAAATGCCAAAGAACGAGGCGACCGAAGCCGCATTGTCTGCGGTGGAGGAGGCATTGAAGATCGATTTTTCCGGCGACGAGAAGCCGAAGGACGAGGCGGAGGGCAAGCGGAACGGAACCGGTTCCGACGAGCCGCGCGTCAAACCGCGGGCCAGATCGCGGCCAGCGCGCAAGGCCGCGCCGCCGCGCCCGCAGCCCGGCCGCGCCGTCGCGCCTTCGCCGGCCCGGCCTGCCGTTCGTGTCGCCGCCAAACCGCGCACCGGTGAACAGGGTGGTCAGAACGGCCCCGCGGTCAAACCCGCCCGCGCTGCCGAACGCGGGCGTTCCCGCCGCGCCGCCAATGATGATGTCCGTTCCGTCGGCAACCTGCTTTATGCCTTGCAGCGGCGGCCATCCTTTGCGCCGTTCTGGTCCGCATTTGTCCTGTCCGCCGCCTGGATCCTGATCGGCGGTATCCTGGCGCTCGCCGTCTGGAACGGCTCTGCCTCTCCGTTCGGCGACGGTGTCGGCTCCAATCTCGGCGCCGGCATAATCAGCCTCGGCATCTTGCTGCCGGTCGTATTGTTCTGGGTGGTCGCGCTGTTCATCTGGCGATCGCAGGAACTGCGGCTCGTATCCCGGACGATGACCGAAGTGGCCATGCGTCTGGCCGAACCGGAGAATATCGCCAAGGAATCGATCGTCACGGTCGGCCAGGCGATCCGGCGCGAAGTTGCCGCCATGGGCGATGGCATTGAGCGTGCGCTGGCGCGAGCCAGCGAGTTGGAAGTTCTTGTCCACAACGAAGTGGCATCGCTGGAACGCTCCTACTCCGACAATGAGCTGCGCGTCCGCCGGCTGATCGATGAACTGGTCAACGAGCGCGAGGCCATCACCCAGAATGCCGAACGTGTCCGTCAGGCCATGACCGGCGCACAGGAAACCCTGTCATCCGACCTCGCCCGCACCTCCGACAAACTCTATGCCACCGCCGAGGAGGCCGCTGGCCGGATTTCCGACACGCTGATGGAACGCTCCGACTCCCTCACCGAGACCCTGAGCGGCACCGGCGACAAGGTCCTCGATCTCATCCAGGACCGCTATGACGGGCTGTTTGAGCGGCTGACCGGTGCAAGCGAGAACCTGTCCAACGCCTTTGTCGAACGCGGCGACAACATGATCGCCCGCCTTGGCGAGACCGGCGGCGAAATCAACAAGACCCTGACCGCGAATGTCGAGGAAATCGACAATCGCCTGCGCAACGCACAAGAGCAGCTCGGCACCACGCTCTCGGCCGATTCCTCCGAGTTGCTCAACCGCCTGAACGAAACCGGCGAGCGCATCCATGCCGCGGTAACGGTGGAGGGCGATGCCTACGCGACAAGGCTGATCGAGGCCGGCGAAAAGGTTTCCGATCTGATCGCCAATCGCGTCGAGGACACCACCAGCCGTATCGAGCGCGCCGGTTCCGTGGTCACCGAAACCCTGGACGGCCGCGCGACGGGTGTTATCGAGCAGCTTGCCTCAACGGGCCAGGATGTCTCCCGGACCGTGCAGGACCAGATCGGCATAGTCGAGGCGGCAATCAACGCCGCCGGAGAACGGTTCTCGGCATCCGGCAGCGCCCTCTCCGGCCAGCTTGAACAGCAATTCTCCCAGTCCGAGGCGCTGCTCGGCACCGCCGCCGACAAGACCGTTCAGGCTCTCGTCGAGCGCACCGACGCAATCCGCACCGACATTGAGGGCAATCTTGCCTCCATGTCGGATCTTCTGACCGATCAGGGCACGAACCTTGCCACCGTTATGGCGGAACGCCGCGACGCGCTCGGCTCGCTGATGGATTCCCGCATCGCCCAGATGGGTGATTCCATTGCAACCGGCCTTCAGGGCTTTGAGGCACGCATCGACAATGCCGCTGCCGGGGCAGCGGACCGCCTGGCGGAAAAGACAACGGGCATCGAGAGTGCTTTGAGCCAGCAGCTTGACGGCTTTGATGCGAAGATCACCGGCCATATCACCGAAGTGACCGACGCTTTCGGATCCCGCGCCGAAGGATTCGCGTCGGCCATCGACGAGCGGCTGACTCAGATTACCCGCACGGCCGACGATGCGGCGATCCGCCTGTCGTCCACCGCCCAGGCCATCGAGGACGGAATGTCGGAGCGCCTGACCGGCTTTGAGACCAGCGTTACCGGCAGGATCGGTGACGTCACCGGGGCGTTCTCCGAATCTGCGGAAAGTTTCGCCGAAACACTGGACGAACGGCTTGGCCGCATCAACGAGGCGCTCGACACCCGAGGCCGTCAGGTTTCAGAGACGCTTGTGGAACGGACCCGCGAATTGGCCAGCACGTTCCAGGAAGGCCAGATGGAGATGTCGGCCACCTTCGACAGTCGCCTGTCGGAGCTGAGCGAATCCCTGACAAACCGGACCCAGGAACTGACCGAGACCGTCGCCACCCGGATGACCGATATCAATCATTCGTTCGGCGCCCGGCTGATGGCGGTGGAGGAAAGTTTCGGCGAACGGGCCAACAGCCTCCACTCCACGCTCGATTCCGCCAGCGCTTCACTGAACGAGCGCACCGAATCCCTCAATGCGCTGCTCGCTGCACGCCAGAGCGAACTGGCCGGATTGCTGGATTCCCGCTCCAGTATCCTGATCGAGGCCATCGAGAAATCGGGTCGCGAAACCATCGAGGGCATCGGCCTGCACGGCGATGCGCTGGTGGAGAATGTCCAGTCCTACAATCGAAATCTCCTCGAAGGCCTGCAGGGCGAATCCCGCGGTATGATCGAGAACATCGACACCCGGACACGCGAACTGCTCGACGGTATGGAATCCCGCAATCGCGAGATGGCCGACGGCCTCGACACGCGCAAGCAGGACCTGTTGCAGGTTGTTGAGCAACAGCGTGAAGGCATGATCGGCGAACTTCAGTCGGAAACCAGGGGATTTGCCGAAAATCTCACCAGCCAGGCCTCCAGCCTCCTGGAGAATATCGGCGAACAGTCGCGCCAGATCGTGGACGGATTGTCCAACCAGCGCGCCGCCATGCTTTCGGAAATGGAGGGCAATTCCTCCAACCTGCTCAACCAGCTTCAGACACAGCGCGACGCCTTCATGGAAACCGTCACCGAACGTGGTCAGGCGCTGATCAGCGCCATCGGCCAGCAAAGCGACGCCGCCGCCGCGCAGCTTGACGAAAGCACCCGCGATCTGTTGTCGACGCTGGGCGGCCAGACGCGGGCGATTGTGGAATCGGTGTCCGGAACCAACGAAAAGTTCCGCGGCGACATCGATTCCATGCTCGGCAAGCTGGATTCCTCCAACATCCAGCTCCAGGCACTCCTTTCCGACACCGGGTCGCGGCTTTCGGAGATCGATTCCAGCCTGTCGGATCAGACCTCGAATCTGCGCGAAGCCCTGGAATCGGCGGCCAGCGAGACCGGCATGTCGACGGCCATCCTGTCCGACCAGATCAAAACCCTTCGCGATGTGTCCACGCACGTCCTGCGCGACATTGGCGCCATCGCATCGCAATTCGATAGCCAGTCCCAGTCGCTTGCCGGCACATCCCAGATGCTGAACGAGACCAATTCCGGCATCGAACATTCACTCGACCAGCGCCGCGCCGCACTGGAAGAGATAGCCGGCAGCCTGGTTCGGCAGTCCGAGGCGATCGACGGACGCCTGTCCGGCCTGACCAACCTGATGGCCGAACGGCTGGCGGCAGCCGAGCAGCAGATCTCCGCCGTCACCGAGGCGTTGAGCCACAAGACCGAGGAAGCGGCCCGCATGGCCATCGGCCAGTTCGAGACCATGCGCGAGGCGGCCAGTTCCGAAGGCCGCAAGGCCGTCCAGGACGCCGTGGCGGCCCGTTCGGAACTGGAGGCGGAATTGAACAGGGCCAATTCCGATGCCGATCAGTCTGCCCGCGCCGCCGCCCAGCGATTGGTGGAGGAAATCGCCAACGCGGTCAGCGAAGCGACCAGCCGGTTCACCGAAACCAGCGAGCAGATGCGCCAGGCCGCCAGGGAAATGCAACAGGACCTCGACCGCACCCGCCAGGAACTGCAGCGCGGCGTGGTGGAGATGCCACAGGAAGCCCTGTCGGCCACCTCCACGATGCGGGATGCGATTTCCGAGCAGATTGCCGCCATCGGCGAACTGTCAAGCCTTGTCGCCAAGCATTCCGGCCAGGGCGCTCCCGTTGCGCCGCCGGCCGCTGCCGCGCCGACCCCACAGCCGGCACCCCGGCCCGTCGCGCCGCCACAACAGGCCGCGCCCGCACCGCAGCCGGCGCCCCAACCTGCACCCCAGCCCGCGCCACGTCAGGAGATGGCGCCGCCGGCGCCCCTCGCCGGCGATCCGGCCCCGACCCGCACCCCGGCGCCGGCTGCCGAACGCCGTGCCGCAACCACGCCACAGCCGCCGCGCCGGCCGACCGCGCCGGCGCGCGCAAACCCGCCACAGCCGGCCCGCGAACGCGACCAGACATTTGCCGGAACGCGACGCACGGCCCAATCGCATCCGGCTGACGCCGAAAACGACGGCGCGGGCCGAGGCTGGGTCACCGACCTTCTGCGTCGTGCCTCAAAGGACGAAGACGGATCCGAGGCGCCGTTGCGCCGACGCGATGCGCCCGCGCCATTGGCCCCCGCGCCTGATGCGGACCGGCAAGCCACCGAAACGCCACCACTGAACCGGGCATCCGGAACTGCCACCAATGCCCTGCAGAGCCTTTCGGTCGATATTGCCCGCGCCATCGATCATGATGCCTCGGTGGAATTGTGGGACCGGTATCGGCGTGGCGAGCGCAATGTCTTCACCCGCCGGCTCTACACGCTCCAGGGTCAAAAGACATTCGACGAGATCCGGCGCAAGTTCCAGCGCGATCCGGAATTCCGAAGCGCGGTCAATCACTATGTCGATGATTTCGAGCGGCTTTTGGCGCAGGTTTCGCGCAACGACCGCGACCCCCGCATGTCGCAGAAATATCTGACATCCGATACCGGCAAGGTCTACACCATGCTGGCGCACGCCGCCGGCCGCCTCACCTGAGCGCAGTTTCTTTCGCCAACCGCCAGCCACCAAGCCGCGTTGGCGGCGCGTCCCGGGGAAAGTGCGGCGAAATCGCGGGAAATCGCCCGGCCGGTCGGCCACAACCGTTGGCTTGTGAATGATGGCCGGTAAGTGGCGGACTGTGAACGAAGGACTGTGTTGAAGGACAGTGATGAAGGGCTGCCGTCGATGGTCGTGATCCGTCCGGCAATCGCCGCTTCATCCCGTTTGCCTGTGCCGTCCGCACGCGAGACCGGAAATGCGTGACAACCCCTCAGGGCGCAAATTGACCACCATCGAACCGGTCGGATGGACCCGGATCCGCGGTTGAGGTTGCCGCTCAGATCCGGCGTAGAACCCAGCGTGCGATCTCGACAAAGGCCGTATCCATGGCCGCATCCAGCGCCGTGACAGCGCCATCTGTCGAGTTGTCGGCAATCAACGCTTCGGCGCTGACCAGACGCGTGCCGACCACCCGTCCGTTGCGGTCATTCATGAGTTTCACCGAGAATGTCGCAAGCGCGGTCGGTCCGACAACCTCGAAGGCGCGAACGTCGATGACGACCTGATAGTCGATCAACAGCCCCTGCCCCGGAAAACCGACCGCCCGCACCCGATTGGTGTTCTGGAACGTCTCCACCAGCCGCGCCTGCAGAAGCTTGGGCAGCGTATCGCTCCATACGGCCTGGTTGAGATAGGCGTAGCGGCTGCTGTCGGGTCGTGCTGCAACCCGTTCGTTGTTCAGCGACTTTGTCGTCGTCGGTTCCGGAACGAGGATTTGTGCCCGTGTGCCGGATGACACCGCAAAATCAACCGGTGCCGTCAGGTCGTATATCGTGTTGGGAACGCCCGGCAATGCCGCACACCCCCCAAGGCCCAGTGCGACAACCGCGGCCAGGGCGCCAAACCGACTGGCGCGCCCGCGCTGCCGGCCGCCATCCGGCGTCATCTGCCGTGGCCCAATTTCGATTCCCATCAACCTCAACACATACCGCATGACGCCCCTGCAACGATTATCGCCGGTTTCCCACATTGTAGCGGGGAACCCGCCGTTCTCCGCCAAAAACGAACTGTCCGGGATTTTGTTCCATATTCGATATCACGCGGTCCAACCGCCCGACCGCCAGCTGACCGGCGCGGATGAATGCCTGCAAGTCGCGCAAACCCCTGTTGGCAAACTGGCTGACACCGCCACCGACCGATTCCGTTTGCCGGGAGAAGGTCTCCGCTGCGATCCGCACCGCCCGCAACGTTTCCCGCGCCTCGACGATCAGGCCACGGCCTTCTTCGCTCGCCGCCTGCTCGTCCAGTGTCCCGAGCAGATTTTCCGCGCTCGTCGCAACGCGTTTGAAACCGGCCGCCACTTCCTTGGCATCGGCAACGATCGTGCCGAGATCTTCGCTCTTTTCTCCAAGTGTCGCGGCGAACTTGTTGGCGTTGTCGATTGTCGCACCGACCTTCTCCGCATCAACAGCGGCCAGAAGTCCGTCAACCTTCTCACCCATTGCCGGCAACCGGGTGGAAAATCCGCTGAGGTCGCCGGCAATCGCCGAAAGCCGGGTAATCATACCATCGATGTCATCCTTGCGGGCACCAAGCGCGCTGGACAGATCGGCGATACCCGAAACGGCGGTCCGAACCTGCTCCGGTTCGATCGCATCGGAGATCTCGGCCAGATTGGTCAGTGTCGTGCTGACCTTGTCCGGCTCGATGGCCGCCAGGATCTCCTGCGCCTGCCCGCCCACGCTGGTCAACAAGCCCTCGGTCGTGTCGCCGATCGCGCCGAGCCGGTTGGAAAATGCCGCCACGTCCGCCGTAATTTCGGAGAATCGGACGATCGAGGCGTTGATCGCCTCACGATTCTCGCCAAGGCCGGCCACAAACGCGCGGACATCGGACACCGTCTGCCGGACGTCCTCCGGATCCACTGCCGCGACGATCCGGTCGCCCCGTTCCACCATCCGTTGCAGGGGTTCCGACACGTTGGACAACGCTGCGGAGGCAGAGGATACCGATTCCACCAGCGTTCCGATATCGTCGGAATTCTCCGCCAATGCCGCGGTAAACTTCTCCACATTGTCGATCGTGCTGTTTACCTTTCCGGTATTGGCGGTCAGCAAGGTTTCAATCGATTCCACTGCTGCATCGATCCGCCCCAGTGTACGGCGGGCATTGGCGATCAGATCGCCGATACCGGAGCTTTCGGCATCTAGAACCGGATCATCGGAATCCTGCCAGACACTGGGTGCATCCCGTGAGCCGCCGGAAAGATCGATAACCACCACGCCGGTCAGGCTCGGCGCGCTCAAAAAGGCCTTGGTATCGGTCTTGATCGGCGCCTCGGAGTTGACGTTGAGCTTGGCAACGACAATTTCCGGATCCTCAACATCGAAGAAGACGGTGCGTACATTGCCGACCCTGATACCGTTGAACGTCACCTGGCTGCCGGCGGCAAGGCCGGCCACGGGGTCGGAAAACCGGATTGTCAGATTGCGGATATCACCGCCGTCGCCGGCCCGCGCCAACCAGTAGATGAACAGGAATCCGGCCGCAAACACCGCCAGAGTGAACCCGCCAACCCATGCCTTGCTTGCCGTCGTTTCCATCAGCCCTGCCCATACGCCCCGAATGCACCGCGTGCCCGATGGCCGCAAAAATAGGCGTGCACCCACGGATGGTCGTATTCCTGCATCCTTTTCAGGTCGCCATCCACTAATATCCGCTTGTCCCCTACCACGGCAATGCGGTCGCAGACGGCCGCCAGCGTATCAAGATCGTGGGTCACCATGACGACGGTCAGGCCAAGGGTTTTTTGCAGATCGAGGATCAGCTCGTCGAAGTCCGAAGCCGAGATCGGGTCAAGACCCGCCGTCGGCTCATCCAGGAACACCACGTCGGGATCGAGCGCCAGCGCCCTGGCAAGCGCCGCCCGCTTGATCATTCCGCCGGACAACTCGGAAGGGAACTTGTCGGCATCCGACTCTTTCAAGCCCACCATTTCGATCTTCACACGCGCCAGAACTTCCTGCAACGGCCGTGGAATATCGAGATATTCCCGCATCGGAACCATGACGTTCTGGGCCACCGTCAACGACGAAAACAAGGCGCCGTGCTGGAACAGCACGCCCCACCGACGCTCGATTTCGACGCGCGGCCGCCCGGTGCCGACCTTTTTGCCAAAAGCTTCGATCAATCCCGATTCACGCTGCACGAGACCCAGGATTGTCCGCATCAGCACCGTCTTTCCGGTACCCGATGCGCCAACGATCGCCAGGATTTCCCCTGGCCAAACCTTGATGTTGACGTTGCCCAGAACCGTCACGTCGCCGAACCGGACGGTCAGATTGTGCACGTTGATAATCGGCTCCCGGGCGGCGGCGGCCGGCGCGGATCTGGAAGTCACGGCGTGTGTTGTCATCGCCGCCACCTAAAAATCGATCGCTGCGAAGAAGATGGCGAAGATCCCGTCGATGACGATGACCATGAAGATCGCCTTCACGACCGAGGCGGTTGTGTGCAGGCTGAGCGATTCAGCGCTGCCGCGAACCGAAAGCCCTTCCGTACAGGCAATTAGCCCGATTATCAGAGCCATGAACGGGGCCTTGATCAGGCCGGTCGAAAAAATCTGCATGTCCACGCTGTCACGAATCCGCAGCAGGAACATTTCCGGTGGAATGCCGGAGTAAACCCACAGCGTCAGCATGCCGCCGACCAGCGCTGTCATGCCGGAGATGAACGTTAGCAGGGGCAAAGTCAGAATCAGCGCCAGAATACGCGGCACGACAAGGACATTGACCGGCTCCAGCCCAATGACACGAAGCGCGTCGATCTCCTCGCGCATCTCCATGGAGCCGAGTTCGGCGGTGATCGCGCTGCCGGACCGGCCGGCAACCATGATCGCGGTCAACAGTGTCGACAACTCCCGCAGCGTCAGGATACCCACCAGGTCGACAGCGAATATCTCCGCACCGAAATAGCGCAGCTGAAACGCGCCTTGCTGCGCCACGATTCCGCCGATCAGGAAGGACATGAGCACAATGATCGGCACGGCCCTGAGCCCGGTCAGCTCCATTTGCCGGATGACGGCCACCGGCCGGAAAAGACTGGGCCGAAAAATCGACCGCGCGAATTGCGATACGAGGGCACCCAGCATGACCTGGAGCTGCCGGGCATCCTTGCTGACATTGAGCACGGTCTCGCCGATATCCGCCAGCAGGTTGCCTCTTCGCTCCTGAAGCGGCGGCGGATCGGTCTGAAACGTGGCGCGAACCCGTCGGATCAGCGATTCGCGGCCGCCCTCGCCCCAGCGCCACTCCACATCCTGCCCGTCAGCAATCCAGGATTGTTCCAGCTTGACCAGCAGATAGGCACCGGCGGTGTCGAGTTTTTCCACCTGCGAGAGATCGATGACCAATGTATCGCTGACCAAATCCCTGACCTGCCGGACCGTGGCCTGAATGGCCTCGTCCAGCCGTACCGCCTCATCAACGACCCACATGCCCAAGGGCCGCAAGACGAACCGGCGATCGTCAAAACCGTGGTCAAGCCTGGCATCCATGGCAATTGTCGACAAAGCGGCCTGAACGCGCCGCCGGATCGCACCCGTCCCCGTACATAGCGCCGGCTGACTTGCCGCGCATTCGCCAAAGTGTGCCGTTTCCCGGTTGTCACGGCAAGCGCGATCGCCGAGACTTGGGCAAAACCGTGACGAATGCGTGACATTGTTGTTTTTCGGTGACGTTCACGATCGCGAAGGGACGGCCAACCCGTGAAAATCAAAGCCGGGGCCGAGCGCTGGCCGATTGCCGGCCGATTCGTCATTGCCCGTGGTGCCAGAACCGTCGCCGAACCGGTTGTGGTGACAATCGAAAACAACGGGATCACCGGGCGCGGAGAATGCCTGCCTTATCCCCGGTATGGCGAAAGTCCGCAGTCGGTTGTCGCCCAAATCGCGGCGGTTGCGCTCCCGCGGCCCGATCGTGACCTGCTTGCCCGGCTGATGCCCGCAGGCGCGGCCCGCAATGCGCTGGACTGCGCCCTGTGGGACCTCGAAGCGCGGACAACCGGCGTACCGGTTGCCGAGCGCTGCGGCGTCGCGCCGCTTCAGCCACGCACGACCGCCTATACAATCAACCTCGGCACTCCGGATTCCATGGCCGGGGACGCGCGCCGGGCTTCCGGGCGCCCGCTCCTGAAGATCAAGCTCGGCGGATCGGACGATGCGCGCTGTCTGGCTGCCGTACGCGCCGCGGTCCCCGATGCGTGCCTGATCGTCGACGCCAACGAAGGCTGGCAGCCTGCCGATCTTGTCCCGATGCTTCGGGCCTGTGCCGATTGCGGCGTCGCCCTGGTCGAGCAGCCGCTCGCCGCCGATGCCGATGAAATCCTCGCCCGGGTGGACCATCCGGTTCCCGTCTGCGCCGATGAAAGCCTGCACACCGGTGCGGATCTCGACTCCATCGCCGGCAAATACGATGCCGTCAACATCAAGCTCGACAAGGCCGGCGGTCTGACCCATGCGCTGGAGCTGAAGGCCGAAGCGCGCCAACGCGGATTGGGCATCATGATCGGTTGCATGGTCGCCACGTCACTTTCCATGGCGCCGGCCATGATCCTTGCCGTTGATGCGGATTTTGTTGATCTCGACGGGCCCTTGCTGCTTGCCGCCGACCGCGTGCCCGGTCTGATTTACCGCGGTTCCGTCATCGACCCCCCGCCATCGGGCCTGTGGGGATAACGCACCTGCGCCGGCCGGTACCGTTAAAGATTTTCTAAATTTCTGCGCGCACTGTCGATCGTTCACCGACTGAAACGGCGAAAGGGCCGATCATGGCCGGACAGGAACGGTCGGGCCGATTGAGCGACCGGGAGTTCGAAACCGTCCGCGGCGCGCTGATGGCCACCGCCAAGGGACGTGCCTTCCTGTTCGAATGGGTCGAACGTACGCGGGCCGACGACACGCGGACATTGTTTTCCGCACTCGAACGCATCGAGGAAAACCTGACGCTGGTCCGCGATACGCTCAAGCCCGGCGCCATCGCCGACGATCTGCGCCGCATCGCCCAACGCCTCGATGCGATTTCCGGTGATGGCAGACCCGCCACCCGCAAAACCAGGGTCCGGATTGCGCGCCGGGAGCTTGAATCAATTTCAAATGAAATCAACATGTTGGCTTCGGCACTTGAATCAGAATCAGAAAACCTGACCGGTCGCCCGACTGCCGCCAGGGACACCACACCTCATCAGGCGAGCGACGACCGATAGGTCGCGATCGACCGCTCCACGACCGCAAGATCGGCATTGCCGCCGGAAAGCACGACCGCCACCGTTTTGCCAGCAACCGGGATTTCGCCGGAAAGAAGGGCGGCCAACGCCGCCGCCCCTCCCGGTTCCACCACCAGGCGCCACGATTCATACGCAAGTCCGGCTGCCGCCAGTGCCGCCTCGTCGGTGATCGCCAGCGCCCGCGCATTTTGCTTTGTATTGATGGCGAACCCGATTTCACCCGGCGCCGCCGCGAGCAGCGCATCGCACAGCGATCCCGATGCCCGCTCATTGGCGACGATCTTCCCGCAGGCGATCGAACGACGGTAATCATCAAAGCCCTCCGGCTCGGCAAGCACCACGACGGCGTCGGGAAATGCGCGGGAAAGCCCCAGATTGACACCGGCCCCGAGGCCTCCGCCGCTGCACGGCACAAAAACGAGCTCCGGCGCAATGCCCTTCCGGATCGCATCGGCGGCGATCTCCAGACCGACAGTGCCCTGGCCGGCTACAACATCAGGATTGTTGAAAGGGTGGACAAAGACCGCACCGGTTTCCTCCGTGATCCGTGCGGCGATCGCATCCCGGTCCTCGTTTTCACGTTCGTAGAGGACGATCCTGGCGCCGGATGCCCGGGTTCGCGCGATCTTCGCCTCCGGTGCGTCGTCCGGCATCACGATGGTCGCCGGCAAGCCGGCAAGCCGCGCGGCCTCCGCAACGCCCTGGGCATGGTTGCCGGACGAGCAGGCGACCACGCCGGCCGGCGCCGCGTCCCCCAACGCACAGATGGCGTTCCAGGCGCCGCGAAACTTGAATGAGCCGGTGCGTTGCATGCACTCCGGTTTGATGAAGATGTTTGCGCCCAGTTGCTCTGAGAGCACCGGCGCCCGAAACAGCGGCGTCCGCACCTGCCGATCGGCAATCCGCCGGGCGGCCTCTTCCACGTCCGCGTAAGTGGGTATTCTCGTCATGTTTCCTTCGCCACAGGCCACCGCAATATTATCGGTATGGTTTTTCGGAGCCGGATCCGGTCCGTTCGGGATTTGACCGGTATGTTCGCAGATCACGACGCCGATTTCCATGACCGAAACCGTCCCGCATCGTGCAAGGCCGGCGAATTTCCGTCTCCCGTATGGACGATATTGGCGCGGATGTTATGAAGGGATGTCGACGAACCGGGGGACGAAATCATGGAACTGGGTATAGCCGGCCGCAAGGCCATCGTCTGTGCATCCAGCCGCGGGCTGGGACGGGGTTGCGCCGAAGCCTTGGCGGCGGCCGGTTGCGAGGTTGTCTTGAACGGCCGCGACGAAGCCGTTTTGAACAGAACAGCGGAAGAAATCGCCGACGTGACCGGCGCGAAGATCGTTCCGGTCGCCGCCGACGTTGGATCACCGGAAGGTCAGAGGACCCTCCTTGCCGCATGTCCCGATCCCGACATTCTTGTCAACAACAATGGCGGACCGCCCCGACGGAGCTATCGGGAACTCGACCGCGACGCCATGATGAAGGGCGTCATCCAGAATTTCATCACCCCGGTCGAACTGATCCAGGCGGTGATCGATCCGATGATCGAACGCAGGTTCGGCCGCATCGTCAACATCACGTCCCTGTCGGTCAAATCGCCGGTGCCCGGTCTCGACCTGTCATCCGGCGCCCGCGCCGGTTTGACCGCATTCCTGGCCGGTGTCTGCCGTGAAGTTGCGCAACACAACATCACCGTGAACCACCTGTTGCCCGGCAAGATGGATACCGATCGGTTGCGGGCCGGAATATCCTGGGGGGCGAAGCAGGCGGGCATTTCAGATGCCGAGGAGGCCGCCCGGCAGAGCAACGAAATCCCGGCACAGCGATTTGGATACGCCGAAGAATTCGGCAAAGCCTGCGCCTTTCTTTGCTCCGTCCATGCCGGCTATATCACTGGTCAGAACCTGTTGATCGATGGAGGCCTGGTGCCGACCGCGTTCTAGATGGCCACAAGCCACGGCACTCCGGACCCGCCGCAATTTCTGTCAGCAAACCCGCGCCAGGCAAATCCGACGCAAATCAAAATTCCGACGCAAATCAAAAAGGCCGGGCAGATCGCCCGGCCGTTGAGTTGTACACAGGAGAGGGTTCGGGTCAGTACTTTGCAATAACCGGTTCACTGGGCGCATGCCCGCCGAACTTCACCTTGAGAGCCGCCGACAGGATATGCACTGTCGCATCGACATCGGCACCGAAAGGCCCGTTGGCAACCGGTCCGCCGGCCGCGGCCGGCAGGATTTCTGTGTCAAATGTGGTCAGGAAACTGTAACCGAGATCGAACGAGTAGCGATCGTTGATGACATGGCTCAGCCCGGCTGAGAGCCACAACCGGTCATCGTCGGGCAGCCGGAAGGTCCGGTTCGCATTGTCGAGCGGCGACTCTTCCCAGGCTATGCCGGCACGAAATGTCGTCGCCTCGGAGTACATGTACTCCGCACCAAACGAGAAGAAGTGCCCGTCATTATAGTCGAATGGCAGCGGCACCGGCGCCGGCCCGCCCGTTACGATCACCGTATCGAAACGGCTCCAGTTGGACCATTCGTATCCCGCCATGACCCGCCAGCGGTCGTTGACCTTGTGCCGGATGCCGACAGTGACCATGTCGGGAAGCTCCAGCGAAGCCGTGCTGGCAAACGTTCCGCCAAATCCCGACACGTTGAACGTGCCTTCCAGATCGACTTCCTGGGAAGACCGATAGCCGATGCCGAACTCCGTATCCGGTGACAGCATCACATGCACGCCGGTTGTCCAGCCATACGAGATATCGTCGCCGTCCAGCAGCCCGAGCGGCCCGGGGAACGGCGCGCTGCCGGCCACCGGATTGATTTCCACGTCGGAATACTGCACCTGCAGACCGGCCGCGATCGTCACATAGTCGTTGATCTGGTAGGCGACATTCGGATTGACGTTGACGGAGAAAATGTCCGAGGTTCCGGCAATGCCCGCGCCCGCAATCGGGCTGCCCGGCGCCGTGTATTCGGTCGACAGGCCAAAAGCGCCGTTGACCCCGACACCAAAGATCAGATTGTCGTTCAACCTGTAGGCGATGTAGCTCGCAGGGACAAAAGCATCGACGCCGATATCGCCTTCGTCGAAGGAGATCGGTGTCGTTAGCGCGACATCGGATATGGGAAAGACGCCTGTTCCGACGGCCTCGACTTCAAAACCCATAACCTGGCTGAGCGTGGCCGGATTCCAGAACATCGAGGAAAGACTGCCTCCGGCGGCAACGCCGGCAAAGGACACGCCCTGCCCGTATGCGCTTTGTTCGCGAAGCGCAAAACCACCCGCCTGCGCCACCGAGATGCCGGCAAGCACGACAATTGCGGTTCCGGCAAGAAGCCGACCCGTAATCCGGCTGACGCCATGACAAGTGCCTTGTCTGCGATGCAATTTCCGATTGCCCATTTTCAACCCCAATACGCCCCGCCTGCGTTAGAAAACTCGCCCTTAGATTGTAATATTTGGTTAACCATAATCCGATCGCCGCCAATAGCCGACAAAAAACCCGTCGAATCGCCGCAATACCGGGCGGCAAGGTCCGGATTTCACGCGGTTGTGGCTTCCGGGCAACAACGCCGGTCCAATCTGATCCCCGGCCGTCTTATCGGCGCGCCGACAAGAGCGCCGCCTGGCTGATTCGGGACCAGGCATGAAGCGCCTGCCGCGCCGCCCGGTAACTGGCGACGATTTCGCCGGTCAGCGCATCCTCGCCGGCGAGCGTGTCGAGCACCCCTGTGGCAGCCTGGCGCGCCGCCGCAAGAACCGTCTCCGGAAACGCCCGCAGCTTCACACCCTTTTCGTCGGTCAGAATCTTCAGCGCGTGTGCATTGTTCCACTGTGCCTCGCCCAGACCGCGGATGTTTTCCCGGGCGCAGACCTGGACCACGATGGCCTGGAGATCATTTGGCAGTTTCGCCCACGCATCGAGCCCGATCAGCGCCTCGCCAGTCCCGTTCGGCTCGTGAAACCCCGGCCAATAATAATAGGGTGCGAATTCAAACAGGCCGAGTGCGGCATCCGACCATGGACCCAGAAACTCCGCCGCATCGATCGTCCCGGCCCGCAACGCCGCCTGGATCTCGCCCGGCGCCACCGGCACCGGTGTCGCGCCCAGTTGCCGGGCAATCGCGCCGCCGAAGCCCGGCATCCGGATCTTCAGGCCCTTGATATCGTCCGGACCGTGGATTTCGCGGCGAAACCAGCCGCCCATCTGAAATCCGGTGTTGCCGGCCATGAGCGGTTTGATGCCGAACGGCGCGTAAAGGCGATCCCACAGCGCCTGGCCGCCGCCGTGGTCAATCCAGGTGATGTGCTCAAGCGGTGTCAGGCCAAATGGGGCGGCGGTGAATATCGGTGCCGCCGGCGCCTTGCCGGCCCAAAACAGCGATGCGGTGTGGGCCAACTGGGCGGTGCCCGATGACACCGCGTCAAATACGCCGAAAGCCGGCACCAGCTCGCCGGCGGCGTGAAGCTTGATGTTCAACCGGTTGTCGGACGCCGCGGCGATCCCTTCGGCGATCCGGCGCGCCGTCACACCGGGCCCCGGCAGATTTTTCGGCCAGGATGTGACCATGTTCCAGGAAATCCGGCCTTGCGCGACCGCCGGCGCGGCGAGTGGCATGGCTGTCAGGCCCAGGGCCCCGGCACCGAGCGCGGCGCGGCGGGAAAGGTCGGTCATGGCGTGCTCCAGTACCGGTGAAAATGGTGGACGGGCCCATGGCCATGGCCGATGGCCAGACTGTCGGCGGCGGCAAGCGCAGCGTGGAGCCAGGACTTGGCCTCCTCAACCGCTTCCTCCAGCGCCTTGCCCCCGGCCAGCCCCGCCGCAATTGCCGACGAAAGGGAACAACCCGTCCCATGCGTATTGCGCGTATCCAGCCAGGGAAGCACAAACCATCGGCCGCCTTTGCCGGTGAGAAGATAGTCGGCCGCCCGGCGCCGGCCCCTTCCCCGCTCTTCGGCCAGATGCCCGCCCTTGACCAACACGGCCTGCGGTCCCGATTGCAGGAGCATTGCCGCCTGCGCTTCCATTGTTGCGCGGTTGGTTGCGACCGGCGCACCGACAAGCCGCGCAGCTTCCGCAAGGTTGGGCGTAATCACCGAAGCGAGCGGAAATAGACGCTCACGCAATGCCGAGACGGCATCCCCGGCAATCAACGGATCGCCCGACGCCGCCACCATCACCGGATCGACCACGATCGGCCCTGTCTCATGCGCGCCAATTCCCCGGGCAACCGCGGCGATCGTCTCCGGTCGGGACAGCATTCCGATCTTGGTCGCGTTGACCGCGAGATCGCCAAAAACCGAATCCATCTGTTCGCGCACGAAATCTGCGGGCACATCATGGATCGCCTGAACCCCGCGCGTGTTCTGCGCGGTGAGCGCGGTAATCACGCTGGCGCCGTAGACCGACAGTGCCGAAAAGGTTTTCAGGTCGGCCTGGATACCGGCGCCGCCGCCGGAATCCGACCCGGCGATTGTCACTGCGATGGCCGTCATGCGGCGCCCGCCGCGCGGACGCCTGCCATCTCTCGGGCATGACCGATTCGCTGCCGGATGACGCGGGTCGCATCTTCCACATCGTCGGCCATGAACAATGCGGAAATCATCGCCACACCGTCGGCGCCGGCGGCGATGAGTTCGGCGACATTGTCCGCGTCGATCCCGGCGATGGCGCCCACCGGCAGGGTCGGTGCCCTGGCGCGAACGATCGCCGCCCGCTCGCTCCAGCCGGCAAGACCGATACCGGCGGGATTGTCTTTTGACGAAGTGTCGAAAACACCACCGACGAACACATAATCGACCAGATCCGCCGGCACGTCACGCGCCTCCTCCACCGTCTTGACGGAGAGCCCGATAATCGTCGCCGGCCCGAACAGGGACCGGGCGTCGGCGACCGCCATGTCGTCCTGGCCGAGATGGACCCCCGCCGCGCCGACCGCCAGCGCCACGTCGATCCGGTCATTGATGATCAGGGGGACGCCGCTGCCCTCCAGCGCTTCGGTTATCCTGCGCGCCCGGGTGACCATTTCCCGTGTCGGGGACGTTTTGTCGCGGTACTGGACCAGGCTTGCACCGCCAGCCATGGCATCCCTGGCGAGGTCGGCCAGGTCGCGATTTCGGCAATGGTCAGGATCGGCAATGGCGTAGAGCGTGATATCGACCGGATTCAACGGATCCGCTCCCGCGTCATGTCCTCCTCCGACAGGGAATTGAGGGTATCCAGGAACAACGACTGAAAGGAGCCCGGCCCGTCGGCCTTTGCGCCGGCGATCGCGCCGGCCGAACCAAATATGATCGATCCCGACGCGACTGCCTCGAACCGGTCGTCGGAGATCGTGAGAAACGCCGCCAACACCGCACCCAGCGCACAGCCAGTGCCGGTAACTTTGGTCATCAGCGAGTGCCCCGTGGCAATATCGGCCTGGCGTCCGTTGCCGTAGATATGATCGGTGCTGCCGCTCATGGCAACAATGGTTCCCGTGTCCACGGCATCCTGAAGGGCCGTGCGTCCCAACGCGCTTGCCTCCGCCGGGTTGAGCCGCAACACCGCCGGGCCGGCCTTCAGGCATTCCAGTGCAAAATCCCGCCGCTTGTTGGATCGATCGACGAAGACGGGATCGAGAACCCAGGGCTTCTGACGCGATTTGGCGATGGCGATCGCGCGTTCGATCGACGCCGACACACCCTGATCCAGCATCCCGAGATTGACCAGCAGCGAGCCGGTTGTCCGCACGAAGTCTTCCACTTCGTCGATATCGCTTGTCATCGAGGGGACGACACCCAGCGCCAGCAAAGTATTGGCGGTGAAATTTCTTACAACACTGTTGGTCAGGCAGTGAACTTTCGGTGCGCGGCGGCGTACCGTTTCCAGCAGCGCAGTTGCGCGCAAACTGTCGGTCTCGCCCATCCCAATGCCGCCGCTTTCTGTCCGATAATTACCAATCTGTACGGTCAAATTCACCCATCCCATTCCTCCGCCGGCATGATCCGGATCAGGTTCGAGGGGTTGGCTTTCGCCTCTCAGCCGCACCGAAATCGGCGGTCGGCACCCCCTGAGACAAATTTCAACTTATACGGATTGCCGCCAATTGCAACGCCGGACGCCTATCGATGCCCGGCGGCGCGGATCGCTTCCCAAACCCGCAGCGGCGTTGCCGGCATGTCGATATGCCGGATCCCGTATTCCCGGGCGAGGCCATCGATGATCGCATTGACCACCGCCGGACATGACCCGATCGAACCGGCTTCGCCGGCTCCCTTGATACCCATCGGGTTCCAGGTCGATGGCACATTGCGGGTCTCAAACTCAATATCCGGAATGTCGTCGGCCCGCGGCATCGCATAGTCGTTGAACGACGCCGATATCAACTGGCCTTCGCCGTCGTGAACGGTATGCTCCAGCATCGCCTGTCCGATACCCTGGACGACGCCGCCGTGCACCTGTCCGGCCAGAAGCAGGGGATTCACCACCGCCCCGAAGTCGTCGACAATGAGATAACGCAGGATATCAATGTGTCCGGTCTGCGGATCGATCTCCAGTTCGCAGACATGGGTCCCATTGGGGTAGGTCGCTTCGCCCTGCTCGAACGCGCCATAGGCATGAAGCTTTTGTTTGTCGGTGACTTTCGCCGCCAGTTCCGCGAAACCGATCGACCTGTCCGTGCCCACGATCCGCGCCTCGCCGTCGACCAGTTCAATGTCGGCGGCGCTGGCCTCCAGCTCATCCGATGCCAGCTCCCGGAGCTGCACAGCCAGGGTGCGGGCAGCCCGGTCGACGGACGGGACGCCGAGCGGTATCGAACGCGAACCGCCTGTGCCGCCGCCGACCTCCAGGTCATCCGTGTCGCCCTGCACAACCCGGATGCGGTCGTAATCGACGCCCAGCGGCCCGGCTGCAAACTGTGCATAGGCCGTTTCATGACCCTGACCGTTGGATTGCGTGCCGATGTGGACGGAAATGGTGCCGTCCGCCTCCAGATTGACGCGGGCGGCTTCCGAACCGGCAAAAGCGCATGCCTCCACATAGGTTCCAAAGCCGAAACCGCGCACCTTGCCGTTGCGTTTGCTTTCCTCCGCCCGCGCCGCAAAACCCGCCTTGTCGGCATGCTCAAGCGCCAGGCTCAAATGGCCGTCAAACTCGCCGGTGTCGTACATGCGGTCCATCTGTGTGCGGTACGGCATCTGTTCCGGCTTGATGAAATTGCGCCGTCGGATCTCCGCCCGCGACAGGCCGCACACCCGTGCCGCTTCGTCCACCAGCCGCTCGATCAGATAAGCTGCTTCCGGCCGGCCGGCCCCGCGATAGGCATCGACAGGCACGGTGTGCGTGAACACATTGTCGCACCGGATATGGGCGGCCGGAATGTCGTACACACCGGTCGTCATCGACATGCCAAGCCACGGGATGAAGGCGGCGAACTGGGAGAGATAAGCGCCCATATTGGCCACCAGATCGACCTTCATGCCGATAAAGCGGCCGTCTTTGTCGAGTGCCATGGCGGCGTCGGCGACATTGTCCCGGCCATGGGCGTCGGTAAGGAAGTGTTCGCCCCGCTCGCACACCCATGTAACCGGCCGCTCGAGCACCTTGGCGGCCTTTGCACACAGCGGGTATTCCCGATAGGTGAACGCCTTGGTGCCAAATCCACCGCCCACATCGTAGGTCAGCACCCGGATATCGTCTTTCGCCTCGCCCATCGCCTTGGCGACGTTCTCCTGCATGTCGTGGACGCCCTGGGAGCCGACAATGATCGTCCATTTGCCCGTTCCGGTGTCATAGTCCGCAACCACCGCCCGCGGCTCCATGTAGTTGCACACAAGACGATTGTTGACGATCCTGAGTTTCGCCACCCTGTCGGCGCGGGCGAACGCCTCCTCCGTGGCAATCCTGTCGCCACGCTCGCACTCAAACGACAGGTTCTGCCCGTCATCCGACCAGACCTTCGCGGCATCGGGTTTCAGCGCATCTTCGCAAGCGACCACAGCCGGCAATGGTTCGTAGTCGATCTCCAACAGCTCCGCCGCCGACTTGGCAAGGTTGACATTGTCGGCAACGACAAAGGCCACCGCATCACCGACATAACGGGCCACTTCGGCACACAGTGGCGGGATCTTGCGTTCGACGATTTTCCGGCCGCCGATCGCCCGGCCCTTGCCGACGACCGGCATGCCGTTCATCTCCGCAATGTCGGCGGCGGTCCACACCAGATGAACGCCCGGCGCCGCTTTCGCCGCCGAAAGATCGCCGAACGAGAACCGTGCATGGGCATAAGGCGACCGCACAACGAACGCCTCCAGTGCATTCTCCGGCGCCATATCCGCCGTGTAGCGCCCGCGCCCGGTAATCAGCCGGACATCTTCCAGACGCCGCACCGGTGCACCCATTCCGAATTTAGGTGGAGCAAGTTCTGTCATCGTCGCCGGTTCCTCCCACGCCGGGTCACGCGCCGTTGGCCGGCATCGTCGAAACCCGATAGTCAGACATGGTGATGAACGCCAATCCGCAGCAGGTCAAGCCACGCCGATTATTCCGGCCCAACCCTTGACCTTGAGCCGCGCATGGCGGCAATTGGGGCAATGATCCAGCCCCCGGCCGATGCGCCGGAATCGACCAAATCACTATTGGAAAAGACCTCCGCCCTGCCCGGCAATGTCCGTGGCGCGATATGGGTGACGGCGGCCGGCCTCTTGTTCATGGGTGTCGCCGTGCTGATCCGGTTCGTTGGCGAACGCATTCCGGTGTCCGAAATTCTTTTCGCGCGGCAATCGATCATGCTTCTCTTTGCCGCACCGGTGTTGATTCGCTATTTCCCCCAGTCGGTCATCACGCACCGGTTTCGCTTCCATTTCGCGCGGGCCGCGCTCGCCTTCGCGACCATGTGGATCGGTTTCACCGCGCTCCTGCACCTGCCGATCGCCGACGCCACCGCACTCGGCTTCGCCAAGAGTTTTTTCCTGACGATCTTCGCCATCATTTTCCTGAAGGAAACGGTTGGCATAAGGCGTTGGGCGGCAACCATTGCCGGGTTTGTCGGTGTTCTCATCATGCTGCAACCGACCGCCGGCGTGATCAGCCCCTATGCCATGATGGCGGTTGGCGGGGCGGCGCTGGGGGCGCTGGTAATGACGATCGTCCGTCATCTGGCGCGGATCGAAATGCCGATGACGCTTCTTTACTATCAGACCGTTCTGGTCGGCCTGATGGCCCTGCCGTTCGCGATCGCCGAATGGGTCACACCCAACCGGACCGAAATCCTGATGCTGATCGCCACCGGCGGGCTGTCGGCGGTTGCCCAGATATTCAATATCCGCGCATATCGTGCCGGCGAAGCCGCATTCCTCGCCGCCCTGGACTATTCGCGGCTCGTGTGGGCGGCATTGTTCGGTTTCGTGTTGTTTGCCGAACGACCCAGCCAGGCGACGCTGATAGGCGCGGCGGTCATCATCACCGCCGCAATCTACACGATCAGGCGTGAATCCCGGCTCGGCAAGGTGGTTCCGGAAGAAAAGGCCAGTCGTGGCGAGATCGCGCCATGACCGGATCGCCGCCGATCGCAAGAGGCCGCAAGCCCGACCTCCGATCCGAACCCGGTTTTCACATGGGCTAGGCGACGATTTCCATCAACATCAGGTCCTGGTCGTCGACGATGGTCGGCGGTTGCGGGGCCCGCTTGCACAACCATTGATGGACATCCCTGAGGTCGCTTGCGGTGCGTGGCCAATTGTATTTCGAACGGGAAAGCTCCCGTCCCCGCCTGCCCATCGCCTCGCGTTCGGCATCGGCCAGTGACGTGATGGCGTGGATCGCCGTGGCGATGGCATTGGCGTTTGCCGCCGTCTCCAGCGCCGCACCGGCATGGAAGCCCTCCGGCAGGTTGCACTGCGGTGTCATCACCACAGGCAGGCCGCAGGCCCACGCCTCCAGAACGGCAATCGACAGGCTCTCGTTGAGCGAGGGCATGATGAATGCGTCGGCATGATGATAGGCCGCCCATCGCAGATCACCATAAAGCGGGCCGGGGAAATTGATGGAATAACCCAGCGAACGCTCGATCGTGTGGGCACGCAACGATTCCATGTAATTGTCGGGCGACCAGCCGACCACCTGGAAGCGCCAGTTCTTTTCATGCCCGCCTTCGCGGAGAAACTGCGCCCAGCCGTCGATCAGCGGCTCCAGACCCCGGTTGGGCTTCAGCCCGCCCAGAAAAAGCAGTGTCCGCTCGTCCTCGCGCACCACACTCCAGGGCCGTTCCATCAATGGCGCATTGTCCGGCGGCTCGGCGACGCCAAGCGGAATGACGCAAATGTGGTTCTGAAATCCCGCCGCCCGGATCGCCTTGGCCTCGCCGGTACCCAATGCATGGAAACAACCCGCCGCACGCGCCGATCGATCCTCGAAAATATGCAATCCACCCCGCTTGTGGCTGCCGGAAGGCGCGCCGTGCGGGGTAATGATGTAACGTGCACCTGTTCCCTTGGCGATCGCCGCGCCGACTTTCGTCAAAGCGTCATCCAGCCCGTGGACATGGATGATATCCGGATCGAAACTCTCCACCGCCGCCTTCAGGTTGGGGCCCTGGCGAAAGGGGCTGCCGCTTTTCAGCGTGCACGCGCGTACAGCCACTTCACCCCAGATCCCGATATCCTGGGCGGAAAACTGGTCTTCCGGGGCAAAAACGGCGATCTCCTCGCCGGCCAGACGCGCCTGGTGAAATGTCAGGTCGCGCACCGCATTGGTCAGGGCGCCGCCCATTCGCGACATGGACGGCAGGAGGTGGGCGATACGCATGAATTCCAACTCCCCGATCGTACAACGCGTCCCGGCCCGCCGGTGCGCCCCCCGGCATGGCAGAAAAAAATCCCGGACAAGGGCACCAGGGATTCAACGGACGACCAGCCAAGACGGTCGCCCGCCAATCCGGGCCGGGTAAACAATAGAAAGATGCCGTTTAGAATCGGTAACCGCGGCAACGATAATTTTACCGTAACCCCCGCCCCTCGCTCAAAAACCCGATCTGGGATCAGCCTTTTCCGCGCGATTGCTGTGCAACCTTCAGGTCGGGCAGGATCGGTCGGCGCCCCACACTGTGATAGGCAAGCGGGGTGTTGGCCAGATCGTCTGCCGTATAGAGGTTGCGGAAATCGATCAGCACCGGCGTACGCATCAGTTCGGCAATTCCGTTCAGGTCGAGGCCCCGGAATTCGTTCCATTCCGTCAGTATCACCAGCGCGTCGGCATCCTTGGCAACCGCTTGCGGACTGTCCCGCCACGCCACGTCCGAAAACACCGCCGCGCCGGCCTTCATCGCCGCCGGATCGTAGGCGCCGATTGTCGCACCGAGATTTTGCAGGGCCGGTATGAGCACCAGCGCCGCGGAATCTCGAACATCGTCGGTTTCCGCTTTGAAACTGACGCCTAGAATACCGATCCGCTTGCCCGCAACATCACCCCCGACAGCCCGGCGCACCCGATCGGCAAGGCCGCCAATCCGCCGTTCATTGGACCGGATGACGTCTTCCACCAGCGTGAATGGCGCGCCGGCATTCCGGGCGATCACCGTCATCGCCCGTGTGTCCTTGGGGAAACACGAACCGCCGAAACCCGGGCCAGGCTGCAGGTATTGCTGGCCAATCCGTTTGTCGAGACCCATACCGCGCGCAACCATGGTGATGTCGGCACCAACGGATTCGCACAGGTCCGCCAGCTGGTTCACAAATCCCAGACGCGTCGCCAGATAGGTATTGGAGGCGTATTTGATCAGTTCGCTGGTTTCGAAATTCGTGAAAACGACCGGCACGTCGCGCGCCGAAAGCGGCCGGTAGAGCTGTTCGAGAATTTGTCGCGCCCGCGATGATTCCACACCAACCACGACCCGGTCCGGAAAAAGGAAATCATCGACCGCCGATCCCTCGCGCAGGAATTCCGGATTTGACGCGACGTCGAACTGCCCGTCCGGCTTGACATTTTTCAGGATCGCCGAAATCTCGCGAGCCGTGCCCACCGGCACGGTCGACTTGGTCACAATCACCGTATATCCGTTAAGTGCCCGCCCGATCTCGTCGGCCGCCTGGTGGACGAAACCGAGATCTGCCGCGTCGTCGCCGCGCCGCGTCGGGGTGCCGACCGCGATCAGTACGATATCCGCATCCGCCACCGCGGCGGGAAGATCGGTTATGAATTGGAGCCGGCCCGCTGCCTGATTGGCATTGACCAGCGTATCGAGACCCGGCTCATAGATCGGCATGATTCCGGCCTTGAGGCTCTCAACCCTGTCGGTGTCACGATCGACACAGGTCACGTCGAAACCGAAATCGGAAAAACATGCAGCCGAAACCAGGCCAACATATCCGGCGCCAATAACCGTGATTTTCATAGTGAACCGTCCTAAATCGATACAAGCCGCTGTGTCCGGGGCAGCGCACCCGCCATGCCGGGCCCGTGATACCTGGCAATGGTTTCGCATTTTTCACCGGCAGGCGCACCGATACGCTCTGTCTCTTCCATATGGCAAGAGCATGACCGCAGCATTTTGTCCATCTGATGCGATTCCGCCGGCCGGACTTCGGTCCTCAATTCCGGAGGCGGGGAATATCGCGCCATTATTCCACAGATAAGAAAAGATTTTTCAGGTGGTTACGAAAATTTTCGGATTCAAATCCTTAGCTCAAATGTCTAAACCGCTAAGGTCTGGAGAATCTCCAACGGCCGAATCGGATAGATTGGCTCAATCGCGGATCCGTAAAGCATGCTGAGGAACGCCTGATGCCGCGCCGGCAAACGATCGTTACCACGCATATTGTGGCCGGCCTTCGCAGCGCGCTGGCGCCCCTCATCGACCCGCCGGCGGGTGCGGTCGACACCCCGTCGCTCGATCTGCCCGCATTGGACCCCCGCCATCTTCCGGACCTGGTTGCCAAGGCAAGCAGCCATCTCGTCTTGCCCATGCTCTCGCCGCCTGTGAACGGGCACGACTCCAATCCGCCCAGCGAGGCGACGGCCGCGCCGAAGGCAATCTGGCCGGCGGAGCTACCGGAATTCCTCGCCGGAATCCGCCGCGCCAATGATGAGCGGAACCGCAAGATCGTCGGGCAAATTGCCGAAGCCGGCGCCATATTGGATCGGATCGGCATCCCGGTGGTCGCGCTGAAGGGCGCCGCCGAACTGCTGCATCCCAATTTTCCCGAGCGCGGAATGCGGTTTTTGTCGGATATCGATCTGCTGGTGCCGGCCGACAAGGCAGCCGACGCCCAGGCGGCATTGATCGCCCAGGGGTACCAGACGCCTTTTGCCGACATTGCCGTTGTGCCGGGGCACCATTTGCCGGTCCTTGTTTGGCCCGGTGGGCACAACGCGGTGCACCGGCCGGCGAATATCGAACTGCATCGCCGGGCGATGGCTTCGACCGCCGACGGGCTGATCGACGCCGATGACCTGATTGCCGGCGCCCGGCCGGTGGCCGGCCACACGGTCCGGTGTCCCGATTTGGCAACCCGCATGATACATTTGATCGCCCACGCGCAGATCGAAGACGGCCACTTCAGGAGCCGGCGTATCCGGCTTCGTGAAATTGCGGAATTTGCGGCACTGAACACCGGACTCGACGACACCGGCCGCGATGCGGTCGCAAACCGCTTCCGCAAAGGCGGGTTCCATGCCGAATATCTGGGGTTTGTCGCCGCCGCCGACCGGCTTCTGGGCCCGTTGCCCGGCGTTCCCCAAGCCGCAGGTTCCGGCGCCGCCGAGGCCTGGGCAGCGGCGGCCGTGCGTCACCTCTCGCGGTCGGGCCGCTTGCAGGTGGCCTATCTGGCACGATGGTCGGCTGACATTGCGCGCGGGCTGACCACGAGCCGTCAGTCGCGCCGCCGGGCCTGGCGGGTGCTCAGCGAACGAGCGGTCTTGCGCGCATCCCTGGTCGCGCGCTGGCGGCACTTGCAGGGTTTGCGATAACCGCGCGGCGCGCCCTCTGGGAGGGTTTCGGCCGCAGCGGCACGTACGATCATGCGCTGGGGGCGGCCGAGACCGGGTCCCGGAATAGACCTTCCCCCAGGGCTTCCAGCGCCCGAAATCGCAACTGCCGATCGGCAGCATCGGTATCGCCGTCCAAACGGCTCCTGGCCAGGTTGAAGGCCAGATGATCGGCGTCGAACATGGAAACCAGCACCGTGCCCGACGGATTGCCTGCCAGCGCGCGATCGAGAAGATAGGCCGCAGCCATGTGCCGGCCCGTGCCGGAATAACCCGCATCCGTGAACCTGTCGCGAATCTCGCCCTGCGCGTCCAGCCGCACCGCAATCGGATCGATCAGGGATGGATGACCATAAACCGAATGGCTCACCCGATAGCACCTATCCGGGATCGCAGGCGCGGCGGATCCGTAGTCGCCATTGACGACCGCGGGAAGCTGGACCACGGAAATCGGAAAACGTGCGCTCAGCGCCGCTCTTGCCGCATCCTGGCTGCCGGCGATACCGAGCGCGCGAAACTTGCCCGCCCCGGCAAGCCGGCCCAGCTCTTCCGCAATCCCGGGATCGTTGAAGCAGGACGGGTCGGGATCATGCAGGGCAAAGACATCCACATGGCCGATGCCGAGCCGGCGCAGACTTGCCTCGAGTCCGGCCCCGATCTGATCGGCCTGAATGACGGCGGGTCGCGCCGCAGGCCGCACACGCCCAATCGCCGGCCGAAGGGCCGGAATCCGGCGAACCACGGAACGCGCGACGGGTTTGACCAGGCGCAGCAGCTTTTGATCCGGCGGCGGCGCAATACCGTATTTTGTGCAAACGATGACATCGTCGCGATCGACCGATCTGAGGAACCGGGCACCAATCACTTCCGCATCGCCGTCGCCGTAAGAGGGAGCGAAGTCATACCAGTTGACGCCGGCATCGAACGCCTGCGCCATCGCCCGCAATCCCTGCTCCGCACCGATGCGCGAGCCCAGCGACGCACAGCCGAAACCGAGCCGCGAGGCCCGGCCCCGCAGATCGGACTCTATGGGCCGCATGTCCGCACAGCCGGCGTTCTGGCGAAAACCGCCTCCAGGTGGGCGGAAAGCCTCAGCGCCAGTGCAATTGCCGGAAACGTCGGATTGGCCTGGCCGGACGTTCGAAACACCGCTGATCCGGCGACAAACAGATTGCTGATCCCGAAAATCCGGCAATCACTGTCAACCACCCCGTCGCCCGGACTTGCACCCATTCTGGCAAGGCCGATCTGGTGATATCCGTCCATCGAACCGGCAACGGCCTTGTTCGGCAGGTCGTCCTCGTCACCCTCAAATTTCAGCCTGCCCAGACCGGAGTTGTTAAGCCCCCTGGCCAGCGCCTTGTGGGCATCGACCACACCGCGGCCGTCGGATGCGGTGAAATCGAGCGCCACCGACAGGCTTCGCATGCCTGTGCGATCCGCCGTCCCGGCCAACCTCACCGCACTTGACGCATTGGGCATGTGCTCGGCGTGAAAATGGAGCGGATATTGGCCGTCTCGCCGGTCCACCAGCAAAGCCGGAATGCGCCGTCGGTGAACGAACCTTTGTCGGACGACATCGGCCAGACCGGTTGCCGTTTGCGGCAGGTCGCAAATGATGTTCCGCAAATGGCGCGCCGTCCCGCCGCCTTCCCCGATCTGACTCTTGCGGATCGGACCGGCCATGAGCCGGCGGCCGGCGACCGGCAGCGACAGGCCGAGATACAACGCCGACAACAGCCCGCTCCTGTGGACAGGGTCGTGCATGGGCGGATTGTCGGGCCAGAAGGCGATGTTCGGCAGTTGATGGGCCTCGTGTACCGCCGCATCGAGCGCAAATCGCCGCCGCGACGCGGCGCCGTTGCCGAGGCGATATCCGAACGCCCGGGCTGTCGGGCGATTGGCGAAGCGGATGGTCGCGATCCGGCCCGACAGATGGCCCATATAGTGCCGGCCGAGATGTCCGTCCGCACCCCCGAACAGACCCGGGTTCTCACACTGTGCATTCAATAGCAGCCGTGCCGTTTGCAGGCCGCCGCCGGCGATCACAAAGCAGCCGGCACCGGCGAACTCGGCCGATCGGCCGCCGGAATGGATGGTCAGCGCCGCAACGCGTGCAAGATCAGGCGCGAACCGGAAACCGGTGACCGTCGTATCGACGACGATGTGCAGGAAGCCCGGTCGGGCC
Source organism: Afifellaceae bacterium (assembly GCA_965216515.1). Taxonomy (GTDB): domain Bacteria; phylum Pseudomonadota; class Alphaproteobacteria; order Rhizobiales; family Afifellaceae; genus CAXMRP01. The sequence continues at coordinate 1,129,420 of OZ244173.1, forward strand.
CGTGCGATCAGCCTGCGGCCAATCCGCGGTTCGGTGCACCAGCGTTCCAGCCGGTCCGCCGAAAATCCGGTTCCGCCGGCAGTACCGGGCAGCGCATCTGCCGAAAACGACGACCCGCCGCAGCCGACAAGATCGGCCGCCCGGTCATAATACCGCGACACCTGCGCATGCTCGATCGGCCACCGCCCCTGCCGAACATACGGGCGGGCGGAAAAGTCGAGATCATCCAGCGGAACGCAGCGACCGCCCCAGTTCCATGATGTGCCGCCCAGTGCCCGGCAGACCGCATCGGTGGTCGGCGCGTGGTTCTGCGGGGTCGTCACCGATCCGAATTCGAGACCGTCATCGTCCGCCCGCGGCTGACGGCCGCCCGCTTCGAACACGATGACCCGCAAGCCTCTTGAGGTCAGGTCGACGGCAAGCGACAAGCCAACCGGGCCGCTGCCGACGACACACACATCGAACATGTCGGATCGGCCGGAACCGGATGAGGCAAAATATCCGTCAGCGATCAGAATCGGCCTCGATCGTCAGGCCGATGCGATCGCCGCTGCGAGGCTCCGCGATCCGGAATGCCTAACGGGAAGCATGAATATGCGAAGGGTCGGTCCAGCGAACCGAAAACCCGGCCGCCGCAAGCAAGGCCTCGATACGCCTTGGTCCGTCGGCAATCCCGTTTTGCCGCATGATATCGAAATGGATCTCGGCAAAGACATGGCGAAGGCGGCGGTTGCCCAGAAGCCCCCCCATTCCGGAAAGAACACTCAGTTCGTGCCCCTCCACGTCGATCTTCATCAGGTCAGGCACGGGCGCGATGGCTGACGCAATGATGCTGTCCCCGGTTTCCGCCCGGATGCTGTAGACGGTCCCGTCGGATTTTTGACCGGATTTCGGCAACGCATCGCCGTGGTCGGCGGCGATATGCGACGTTGCGCCGATCGCATCCGCGCCCTGCACGAACGTTACCTCGCCGGGCGCATCGGATATCGCAAGCGGATGGACAGTGACGTTTTGCCATTCGGCAACGGTATCGCGCAATGCCAGCAGATTTGGCGGACTCGGTTCAAACGCATGCACCGGTCCGCCCGGTCCGGACAATCTGGCCAGCTCGACCGTGTAGAGGCCGGTATTCGCCCCGATATCCCAGATGCAGGCGCCGGGTTCGACACTGGCCGTCAGCGCGCGGGCATACCGCGCCTCGTACCCCTCATGGGATATGGCCTTGGCAAGAACCCTGTTCAGCCCGGTCTTTCGGAGGAAGCCGCGTGCCCGGAGCACGGCAGGTGACGTCATGAGTGACATTGTTGTCGGCCCGTTATGGATTTGATTGCGATCATGTATTCGTAGAAAGCCCGCAGCACGCAGAAATGGAATCCGGCCCGTCCGTCCAGAAAACCGAGGCGGCCGAAATAAAGCCCAACGAACACCAGCAGCGGCCGGCCCGGCAGCCGATAGACCAGTTGCTTGAGCACCGCCCGGCGCACAACCGGATCCCTGTCCACCAGCCCGGATATCCGCACCCGGCGCCGCTCTCGCTCGCGACACAGCTCCTCCGCCTCCATCGTCGAATACCGGTTGTGCCGGTCGATCCACCACGCCATGCCCTTGGCGAAAGGAAAGTGCACAATATGCCCGTCGAGGTGGCCAACACCGCCATCCGCAACATATTCCTCGTTGATCGACCTTTGCACGCGAACCCGGCCGGCCCGCACAAGGCGGGCGAACCAGGTCGGATAGCCGCTCGCCCGGCGGATCCAGCGGCCCATGAACATATCCCTGCGCCGGACCCGCAGCATGCACAGATCGCCGCCCGGACCGGCATCCGGCAGGGCAATCCGTTCTGCGATCTCCTCGGCAAGCGCCGGGGTCATCCGTTCATCGGCATCCAGCATCAACACCCAGCGATGGTGGAAATCCAGCCCGAGGCCGAAGTTGCGCTGACTGGCATAGTCATCGAAGGGCCGTTCGTGGACGACGGCGCCGGCGGCTTCAGCGATTGCCCTTGTCCGGTCGCTGCTGTGGGAATCGAGCACATGAACATCGTCGCGCCATGGAATACTGTCCAGGCAGGCGCCGATATTCGCCGCCTCGTTGTAGGTCAGGACCAATACCGAGATCATGGTTCAGCCACACCGGCGGGCGCCTGTGAATCGGCCGGTCGGGCGCCCCGCGCCCGTTTGATGCGAGCCGGATTGCCGGCGACCACGGCGCCGGCCGGCACATCGGCCACCACGACCGACCGTGCAAGAGCAACCGCATCCTCACCGATATCGATGCCCGGTCCGACGAAAGCCTGCGCCGCCACCCAGGCGCCCGCGCCAATCGTGATCGGGCCGGCAACCAGTGGAAACCCAGGATCGTCAAAATCATGGGATGCCGTGCACAGATAGGCGCGCTGGCTGACCAGCGCGTTCGCTTTCAGGTGAACGGGTGCAACATTGTAGCACTCCACGCCACCGGCAAGGCAGCTGCCGGCCTCCAGGGTCAGGTTCCATGGCGACCGGATCCGCGCGCCCGGATAAGGATAGGCCGGTTGCGAAATCCGTGCGCCGAACAGTTTCAGAAGAAAGCACCGCCACCGGAAGAACCGGACCGGCGTTGGACGGAACAGGACGCACCACACCACAGTCCAGACAAACCGCCGTGCCCGATCACCGAAATCCGGCGCCGGAACGACGGGCAGTGCCATTAGATGACACCCATTGTCTGGTGGCGCTCCGTCAGCCTCGGCCGGTTTCGACCGTAGCGGGCGCGGTGCCGCCGGTCACAAGCCACCGGTAGACGTCGCACAGGGATCCGGCGACCCGTTCCCAGGAGTAGCTGTCCGCAACGAGCGCCCGGCCGTTGTCGCCAAGCCGGCGGCGCCCAAAGTCATCGAGACCTGCCAGTTCGGACAGACTCCGGCCGATCGCCTGCGGGTCCGGATCGGTGCGAATCGCCGCCTGCCGGGCAAACCCGACGGCAAGATTGCAGGCTTCGGTCATGATCACCGGCAGTCCGGCGGCCCACGCCTCAAGCACCGCCATCGGCAGGCCTTCGCTGAGTGACGGCAGGACAAAGGCGTCGGAACGTCCATATTCCCGCCAGCGCGCCCGCCCGAACACAGGACCATTGACCGTTATCGTATCGGCGACGCCGCAGTCACGGGCCAGCGCCTTCAGGTATCCATCATAGCCATCGTCCGACCAGCCAACGATGCGAAGGCGCCAGTCAGCCGCGCCGTCGTGCGCCCCGGCGAACACGCGCCAGCCCCGGACAAGCGCCTCCAGCCCCTTTTTGGGGTGCAGGCGGCCCAGAAAAAGCAGTGTCCGGACCCCGGCGCGGGTCTGCGCCGGTGTTTCCGCCAAATCCAGGTCTTGCGGTGTGGGAAGTTCGACACCATTGGCGATCACGCACACGGGGTTTGTCAGCCCGGCTTCACGGATATTCGCCAGTTCGGTTTCGTTGAGCGCATGAATGCAATCGGCCTTCCGGAGCGCCCGGCCCTCAAACAGAAATCGGGCGATCGCTTTCTTCCGCCGGGCGTTCGCCAGCGCCCACGGTTCAAGCATGCCATGGGGAGAAACCACGACTTTGCCGCCACACATGCCCGCCGAACGGGCCGCGGCAACGCTTGCATAGGTCCACAGGCCATGACGATGAACGACCGACGGGCGAAACGCGCCTATGGCCGGCGCCAGGGCAGGTGAATAGGCAAATGCCGCCGGCCCGCGGACTTCGCCCACTGTGAGCGCCAGACCGGACCATCGCTGCCGGTCGTCCCGGCTCCATGCATCCCCGCAGGCAAAGGCGGCGGCTTCGATCCCTGAACAATCCGACAGTGCGCCCATCTGACCGTGCAGCGAAGCGGTAACACCGGCCCCGGCCCGGCTCATCGACGAGGCGACATGGGCAACACGCAATCGGTCGGCGGGTGCAATCGGCTCGCTCCGGGAAGCCAAAAAGTCTGCGCCTGCAGACTTCGCCGGTTCAATCGCGGCGAGCGCGTTCATAGGGTGGACGGTCTCATTTGGCTGCAAATTCCGGCCCTTGTTCCCCTTGCCCGCCCGATGGCCGCCGGCGGACCTTGCGCTCCGGCCGTCGTCGGTCCGCCCGGCGGGCCAAAACGACGGCAAGGCCGGCGCTCAGCGCGCGCCGAACAACAGATCGGCCAGCGGCGTTGGAAACCGGTGCCGTTGCCGCACGGAGGACACTTTGCGCGAACCGGTCCGGCCCCCAGCCGGCGATAATCGCCCGGCTTGCAGCACCCATCCGGTCCGCCGTCTGCGGTGTTGCGGCAATCTGTGCCATGGCACGGGCAATCGCTTCCGGATCGCCCGGCTCGAACAGATAACCGTTCTCACCATCCTGCACGAGTTCCGACGCTGCGCCCACGGCTGTGGAGCAAAGCACCGGCAAACCGCTCGCCATCGCCTCGTTGACAACCAGCCCCCAGGGCTCAAACCCGCTTGCCAGCACAAAAGCCTTCGCCAGGGCAAAAAGGGCGGGCAATTCATCATATTGGCGAAATCCGGCGAGAACGACCGCATCACCCAGACCCAGCTTGGCGATCGTGTCTTCAATATCCGGGCGTTGCGGACCGTCACCGGCGATGACCAGATCAAAGGCCTGCGCCGGTTTCGCCCCGTGCCGGTATATGGCGAAACCTTCCAGAAGCCCGATCATGTTCTTTTGCGGCACCATCCGCCCGACCGTGAGCAGATAACGCGCCGGCAGTTTCAATGCCGCCCGCTGTCGGGCCGCGTCCCGCCGCACCCGTTTGCCATGTTCGGCAAAATAGGCGTTGTCGACCACGTCATAGCCAAGGCCGATTTGCTGCACGGGCATGCCGAGCCCGGCAAGATAGGCCGCGTGAGCCCGGCCGCCAACCACCGCGGTGTCAAAACCGGCGACCAGCAACCGGCGCGCCAGGCGCCGATGGATACCGGCCCGTGTATCCCGGAAATTCTCCGACAGAAGAATAGCCCGCCGCCGCCGCCTCAGGCACCATGCCAATCCGGCGAGGGAGTAGGCATCCACCCAGCCCGGGATCGCCACGGCCGCCGGATCGATGCCGTCGAGGGTGGCCGATAGCGCCCGGGCAATGGATCGGCTGGCGATGTCCTGTACATTTGCGTCGGGGAACAGAACATCGGTGGTGTATCGGCGGGCGCTGGCAACGCGATCCCACCGATACACCCTGGTATGGCCGGCAAGTTCCACTGCCCGCACGTCGCAGATTTCACCCAGCGCCGCGATGCGCGCATCGTGATATGGCCCGATGCGATGGACAAGGTATGCAATTCCGGTCCCGCTCATCGGATCGCCGATGCCCGCTCCAATTCCGGGCCGCTGTCCGGTTCCGCTTCGGCAACGTGCCGATCCGTATAGCCAAGTTTCTGCAGGAGATCGCGGAACCGGCAGGCGACATTCGGTGCCAGCCGGTCGTATTCGAAGGGTTCGCCGGATGGCGGTCGCGGTGTCACCATCGCGCACAGCGAAGGCGCGTCCTCTGCAGGCAGGCCACACCAATCCAGAAGCCGGGACATCTGGCCAGAACAATCCGCCAGCAGCGCCTCGTAGCGGATCGTCCGGACGGACTGCGGAAACCGGGATTCGTAGTCCAGCCCCGCCTCAACCGACAGGATCCATTCCAGTGCCGCCGCTGTCCGGTCACCATCGACCTCGCGATCGCCACGGACCCGTGACGCCCCGCCGGTCGGCCACTGCGCCAGATCGAACACCAACTGCTTTTTCAGTTCCCTGTTTCCCCACCACTGATTGCGCGCGCGCGAAGGCGCGATCCGGTACTGGTTCGCCGCCGCGATCGCGGCAATGCTGCGCACCACGTCCCGCCCATCCCGGATTATGTGAACAAAGCGGCAATGCGGAAAGAGCGCCCGCAGCCAGTTCAGCCGGAACACGTTGGACGGCGACTTCTCCACGATCGTTGTCGCATCGGACGCTATGGCCGAAAGCGGCGCGTTGATCAGTCGTGCCCGCCGCCGGCAACGCGCCGTGACATCACCGGCGTCCAGCCAAAGCCTCGCGCCGGTCCCGTCATAAAGGCCGATGTCGTCGGTGCGGGTATCCATGGCGGTCCAGCGATCGCGCGGTTCGTTGAAATAGTGAACTCCCGGATGGCGGGAAAACAACCGGCCAAGCAGCGTGGTGCCGCTTCGACCGCATCCGACGACAAACACGACATCGCGTTCCCGTCCGGAAACCCTGGACTGGGCAATCGCCGACAACCGCTTTGCCTCCCACAGGCCGCGTCGCAAAATCGGCTTCATGCGTGTTGAACCACGGTCGGACCGGCGGCCGGAGCCGCCACGCGGTAGCGGATGAACCGGCGCTTGTCGGAAACCATCAGGATCGGAACCAGATAGAACAATCCGTAAAGCGGAAGGAACGAGAAAAACCACCCGATATTGTGGGTGATGCCGTGCAGCCCGGGGGTCACAACCAAGATGTAAAGCACGGCAAACGCATCGTCGCCGGCGCTGGCGCGATGCCAGATATGGGTCAATATGCGGGCCATGGCGAAGAACAGCAGGCAACCGAAATAACCGAATGCGCCGAAGGAATCGGCAAATCCGGTGAATGTGGATCCCACCGGCGTCCGGTAGCCGAATTCGGTGAGAAGATCGAAACTGTGGGTGAACTTCAGCGCCTCTTTCAGGTCGTGGCCGACAATTTGTCCGGGTACATACAGATCGATGAACCGGTTCCAGATCGACGCACCGAAATCGATCGAAAACGACCGGTGAACGAGATCGATGAAATAAAGGGCGTTCTTGAGTTCGACGGAATTGCCTTCGGCGATCGTCCGGATTCCGGCCAGAAAATCGATCTGCTTGATCGCGCTCAACGAGACACCCTGATCGAAGACAATCTGCCGATATTCGCCGACGCTGTAGAACAGCAGGCTACCGACCGCCGCCAGCAGGATCATCACCGGAACCGGCATGGACAGGCGCCGCACATGCCAGACGGCAATGCTCAGCGCCAGTACGAACTCCACAGTCGGACCGCGGCGGCCCAGCCAGACAATCAGATAGATGTAGACAAGCCCGGTGGCCAGCGCGATTGCCGCCGCTGCCATCGATCGTGTGCGCAGCCAACACAACACGCCGAGCGCGAATCCGATATCCACCAGTTGCGAGAAAAACTGCATGATCGTGACCGGTCCCGTCCAGCGGGCATTGAGGTCCAGTCCGTGGGTGGCGACATAGGAACGCACCATGGCAAATGCCACGAGCCCGATCCCGCCCACGACGCCGGCGACGAGAAGGTCCGACCGTTCCCCAAGCCGGCGCAAGACCGGCCTCACGCGCCTGATGGGCAGAACGCCGCCGGCAATGATCGCCAGGCTGCACAGGCAGGCATAAATGAGCAGCCGATCGACCGCACCGGGCGGCAGGCCGCTATCCCGCAACAAACCCAGCAATTGCGGCGCCGCCCAGCCGATCAGCACCAGGGCGGCAAGGAAATGAAACTGGAACACCCCGTCCCGGCGCCGACAGGCAAAGACAATCGAAAACCCGTTGATGATGAGGAAAAGCCAGAAGTAGACGACGCTCAATGGACGGTCTCCCCGCTTGCCGCAATTCGGTCCACCGGCTTTTCGCCGGCAGCGGCCGCCAGAAGCGCTTCGCCATACCGGGATTCGGTGAACAACCGGCCTTGTTTGGCCGCCTGTGCCGCCATGCGCTTCAGGAGATCGCGATCGTCGGCAAGTTCGGCCAGATATGCCTCCATGGCGTCCGTATCGCCGGCCGCCGCGACAAAACCGGTCACACCGGTTTTCACGACCGCCCCGGCGTTGGGCGTGCACACCACCGGCACGCCGGCGGCAAGCGCCTCGTATGTCACCATGGCCGAGCCTTCGCATACGGAAGGCAGAAACAGAACGTCGGCCCAGCGGAAGTGACCTTCCATGGCTGCATGGGGCACGGCGCCTGTAAGCGTAACCCTGTCGGCGAGGTCGGCAATCGGCGCCCCCGTCACGGCAATCGGCCCGACCATGCGGATTTCGATCCGGGTGCCCAAACGGCGGGCGATCTCCAGAACATAGGGGGCGCCCTTACGCAGATTGACTGCCCCGGCAAACAGCACTTTCAGGGGTTCATCACGTCTGCCGGCGGAATCCGTTTTGCGGGCGGCGTCGGCGCACGCCGGCGGCGCGGCGATCCCGCTCGGCACCACGATGCAGCGTTCCACCGGTCCACCGAGATCGGCGATCGATTGCCGAACGAATTCCGAGCCGCACACGATCACCGATGCCAGCGCCCATTCCCGGCTTTCGCGTTCGGCGATCGCATTGGCGGCGGCACAATCGAACGGCGCATCGGCCCAGGCGGGAAATTTCTGCCGCTCCCTTTCCAGAAGTTCGATCTCGGTCCGCTTCGGCGCGATGGTCTGATCGAGAATTTTCCGGATACTGGAGCTGGAATACGCTGCAAACAGACCTTCCGCGGCGTTGTTGTAGGCGTAGATCGCATTGGCATTGTCACACCCGCCGCCCCGCAGCACATGGCGCGGAAATGCCTCCGCCGCCCAGTTGTAGGCATGAAGCTGTTCGCTTTGTGTCCGACTGCGATACAGGCGGTACCAGTATTGCAGGCCGAACAGGTTGTGCGCCCGCACCTTGCCGGCCGGAATGCCCGCAGCGGACCGACCGCCGGCGCGTTTTCGAAGGCCTGCCGGCAGCACTGGCAGCCGGGCGATCGCGTGACGGTCCGACATCCAGAAATCGGTATGAAACAGCTCCAGGCAACCGCTTTCATGGAAATGCCGCAGTTCGGCGAAATGCCGCCGCCGGCCGATCTGGGCAAGTGCGATCCGCGTCATCAGGTGGCACCGCGACGGCCGACGGTTTCTCCGAGGCCGGTCCGTACAAGCGCGACATATTCGCGAATTGCATCCGGCCTCAGCGTCAGCCAGTCGCCAAAGGAAATGGCCAGGCCCGCAGGGCGCAGAAACGCCACGCATACCGCCAGCGCCGCCAGATTGCCCGCCGCGACGGCCCAGACCACCGCCCATGGCAATCCCGCTGCCGCCGCGCCGGCAAATGTGACGACGAAACAGGCGAGATAGACTGCATCGCAGATCATGGCGAACCGAGCCCTGCCGATTCCCAGATAGACCTGCACGAACATCTGACGCAAAGCCCTTGGCGAAACCGCCACCACCATCGCGCAGGCAAGTCCGATCATCGGCTCAAACTGCCGGCCAAACAACAACGGGACCGCAAACGGAATGATCGCGATCACCGCCACGGCGCCGCCGCACAGGGTCAGAAAGGTCAACCGCAACATCCGCGCAACGCCGGCATCGCGCTCGCCAACCGCAATTCCGGTGATCGCCGGCATGGCGATAACCTGGAGAATGCTTTGGATCAGGCCGGGCACGATCATCGCGATCGCCAGTGCAACGACATAGTAGCCGATCTCCCGCGCGCCCAGGAGCATGACCACCAGCATCCGGTCGACTTGTCCGGCCGCGACAACCAGGACGGTATGCCCATGAATCGCCGCGGCATTTCGCAGCAGCTTGCGATCGAACAGGGGCGCCGCGCGGACGAACAGCCAGCGCGCCGCGACTTTCAGCCGGTAGGCCAGCGCCAGTGTGATACCGATGACGTGGCACCAGATGATCGCGTCGATCGACCGGTAACCGGAGAAGAACAGGCCGGCCAGAAGCCCCGCATAGGTTACCGGCAACAATAGTCGCTCGATCGTCATGTAGACGAAGTTTCGCCGCGAACGTTCGTAGCCGTTGATGACGATGGACAAAACCTGGCTGAGCACGATCGCGACAAGATAAAGCCGCGCCCTTGCGATATCCTGCGACCCCAGATCGGTGATCACAGGCAAAGCAAAGAAGCCGGCGACAATCGCGACCAGACTGAGAACAACGGCAACCATCACAGCGAACTGGGCCACCGCCAGCCTGTGTTCGCGGGCCTCGTCCGTGGTCGAATTGCGCAACCGGTAAACCACGGCGTCGCCCAGGCTGAGCGTGAAGAATACGGCAATGATCTCCGGCCAGAACAGAATCTGGGCGAGCAGCCCCCGCCCGTCCGGTCCCAACATGCGCGCCAACAGCGCACTCGCCAGGATACCGACGGCCATCAACACGATGCTCGTCGATCCGGAAAGCAAAGCGCCCGACTTGATTGTCGTCGATCGTCCGTTCAGCAAATCTGTTCCACAACCGGCCGGTTCAAGGGTGCAATCGCCGATCCGCAGATGCTATCTTTCCTAGCGCAAGCCTATTCCTGCCGCCACGACCGGGCACACGGTCGGTATCCGCAACGAACAAACCCACCCTGAGCCCATTCAAAACACCATGTCCCAATCCATATCCGGAATTTGGCCCGAAAGGATCGAGAACCACACCTATTTGGCGTCCGGGCTCTCGCCTGATGCGCTGGTCTTCGACCTCGGATTGAATGAGGGGAATTTCGCCAGTGAAATCATCCGCAGGCACGGTTGCCGGGTGATCGGGTGCGAACCGGTTTCCATGCTCTATGACGCACTGCCCCGGCACGCGCGACTGACCGCCCTTCGCGCCGCTGCCGGCGGCGAGGATGGCAGCGCCGAGATCCGGATCTATGCCGATCATTGCGCCAGTCTGAACCCTGTCGACGGCGGTGTGGCGACGGGCACCGAAACAGTTCCGGTTCTTTCGCTGCATTCGCTGCTGGAAAAAGCCGGCGGCCGGCCGGTCGCCTTGATGAAAGTCGACATCGAAGGCGCGGAATGCCCGCTCATCGAAAAGGCCAGCGAAGAGGACCTCCTGCGCATCGACCAGTACACCATTGAATTCCATGATTTCATGATGCCGCAATTGCGCGTCCAGACCGACCGGATCATCAACCGAATGCGAGATCTCCGATACCGATTCATCGATTTCTCGCGCGTCCGCGGCGATGTGCTGTTCATCAGGGAAGATCTGATCGGCGCGCCGGCCTTCGCCATGCTGGCCGGGCCCTACAAATACGCCATCGGCGCGCGCCGCCTCATGGCCCGGCTCGCCGCCCGGCCGGCGCCACGTTAGATTCGCTGGCCTATCGCGCACCAAAACCGCTCAGGACTGTCTTGACGGTGAGCGCGGCGATCAGCAGATCGAGCCACGGCGAGAAATATTTGATGTAGTAGAAATCGTAGTGCAGCTTCTCCGTGGCCTCCGCGACCTGCGCCGCATAACCTTGGCGCACCTGTGCCCAGCCGGTAATTCCGGGCCGCACGATATGGCGATAGCTGTAGAACGGGATTTCCGCCTCGTACCAATCCGAAAGTTCCACCGCTTCCGGACGCGGCCCGATCCAGCTCATTTCGCCGCGCAGGATATTGTAGATCTGCGGCAGTTCGTCGAGGCGGTATTTGCGCAGGACACGGCCAATCCGGGTGATCCGATTGTCGTCACCACCGGTAAAATGCCGCCCCGCCTGCCCGGTTCGCATGGTTCGGAACTTGACGATCGTGAAGCGTCGGCCGCGGAAACCCATCCGGGTCTGGCGGAAGAACACCGGACCGGGACTGTCGAGCCGCACCAGCACAGCGACCACGAGACAGACCGGCACCACGAACGGCAGAACGACAACCAGGCCGGCCAGGTCGAACGCCCGCTTGACCCGGGCGTAAACGGACGACGGCAGCAGCGATCCGAAGCTGTTTTCCGACAGATGCTCAATCTGCACCCGGCCGGTCAGGAACTCCGTCACCTGCTTGGTGTGATAGACCGGAACGCCCTTTAAAACACACCCGGCAAGAAAGCCTTCCCAGGTTGGCGGCATGTCGGCCCGAAGGTCGGCGACCACCGCGACCGACCGTTCCGGCAGCGCGCCGGGATTGGCAACCGGAAGCCAGTCGATCCGGCCGATCCGCTTCAGCGCCTCCGTGTCGCCGAACGGCAGCACAGCCATCGATGGCCGTCGAACCCGTGCCTCGGCCATGAACACGAGCAAGAACCAGCCCAGTGCCAGCGCGAAACTGACCATCATGTGAAACCGCGAATAGTCGATCCGCGCGAAGAAGAACACGGCGATCATGGCCAGATATGTCATGCCCAGCACCGGCATGATCAGGGCGATCGACTGCACGCCCGGAAATATCCCCAGCCGCCGGATGACGATGTAGCCGAAAAGCACCGCACCGGTGGTTGCCCAGATGGAGTTTTGCAGGCTGGTCGATGCCACGACACCAGACACCGCCGGCCAGCGGATCACGATGGGCAGCAGCACCGCCACCAGCAACGCGCCGCCCAACTGAAAGCGAATGCGCGACAGGACGTCGGTCAGCCACCTGCGGTCACCCGATCGGATGGCCAGCGTCGCCCGGTTCGCAATATTCTGATCGTTTACGATTGTTCTGCCGTCTGTATGGTCGACCGGCGCTCCCGGTGTTTCCGGTGCGGCCGACGGCTGGCGCGGGCCATGCCCCGGCCGGTGCGCCGGCTTTCCGCCTGCGCCAGACCCAGCCCCAGAAGCGTGGCAAAACTCAACGTCACCGCCTGGATTTGAAGCGAGAAATCGACAAGGCCGTGAAGGCCCACAAGGCCGGTGGCCGCAACCGCAACACCGCAGGCAACCGGCGTCCGCCGTCGCCGGAAAAATCCGCGAAGCGCTGACCAGGCCGGAAGCGCGATCGCCAGAAGAGCCACCATCGCCATCGGCAGGCCGAGGCCGAGCGCAAGCTCCAGATAATCGTTGTGTGCCTTGTCCCAGGTCGCAAGCCCGTCGAGCCCCTGGCCCCGATAGAGCGGCAACACATCGGCGAATGTCCCGTAGCCGGCACCCATCGCCAGATGGTCGCCAAGGGCCGCCCCGCCTGTCTGAAGCACAGCCACCCGTCCCTGCGAACCCAGTCCGTTATCGGCCAGCCGGTTGATGAACCGGGCACCGGCGGTTTCCAGAAGGACCACAACCAGCGTCGCCAGGATCGCGAATGTAACGAAGCGGGCGACACAGCTCTGCCGGCCACCACCGCCCCGCGCCCGGTCGCGTAACACATGAAGCCCCGCAAGCATCACGAGCGCCACACCGCTGGCCGCGATACCGCCCCGCGAACCGGTCAAAAGCAGCACAGTGGCAAGCACCGCAACAAAGCTCAGATAAAGCCCGGAGCGCCCGGCACACATGCCGATGATTCCGGCAAGCCGCCGCCGCAGGTGCCCCCCGCCGTCACTGGCGCGCGGACGTTCCCCGCCGCGTGGCAGGGCCTTGAAAAACAGGCCGACGGCCACAACCAGTCCCAACCCGAAATAGGTCGCGGCATTGTTGCGATTGACAAACGTCCCGGAAAACTGCCCGTTGACCGGGTCAGACAACAGCACCGGACGCTCTGTACCGGAAACTTGGAGAAGCATCGCGACAAGACCGTAGCCGCAGGCGATGATCACGAATCCGGTGAGCACGCGGTTCGCCTGCTGCCGATCGCGGCCAACCGCGAACGCGCCAACAAAGACGCATGCCGCCGTTGCAAGGCGGAGCGCCGCAAGCATTGTCTCGTGCCGATTGATGGTCATCCGCGCCGAAATACCGTCCCCCTCCCAGACCGCATGCCAGAGCGGATGGACCAGCAGGCCGCCCTGGGCCTGCATCAGGATCCAGATGCCGACCAGTGCAAGCAGTCCGGCCGGCCAGACGATCAGCCCCATCGCCTGTTTTGCCTCGCCCTTTTCGCCGAAGAGCCATGCCAGGCCGGACCCGATTGCCAGCAAACCGGCCAGCGAAGCGTGCAGGGCCCAAAGGGCCGGCCGGTTGCCGCCGGCAACGAGCGGCACCGCGGTCAGCAGCGCCAGAAGACCCCACAGCAGGCATGTGTTGATCGCCCGGCTCACGATTCTCTCATTGCCGCTTCGCTCCGCTTCCGGCGGGTGTCCGGCCGGCAAGCGCCAGATAAAGCGGCCCATTTGTAACCCGGACCCGCTCCAGATCGCGTTCAAGCGCAGCCCGGCCGGCCTCGTCGAGCAGACTTGCCACCGAAAGCGCGAACCCCGCGCGCACCGGCGCAAGGGCCGCCGCCCGCGGCGTTGTCAGCCAGGAGTTTGCAAGCGCCTTTTTGGCCGCCGCGGTGAATCCGGTCTGCAGCGAACCCAGATAGGCCGCCGCCAACCACAGGTCGCCGGCTGCCGGCGCCGAGCGCAGGGCCAGCCCGACACCCTCTTCCATTGCCAGGATCAATCGCTGCCGCTGCCGTTCCCCCGCAGCCACCCCGTCAAAAAATTCGCCGCCAAGCATGGTCGCGGCGATTTCCCGGCGCACGTGAACCGGCGAAAGCAGAAGCCGCGCCGCGATCGCTCCGGCCAGATCGGATTCCGTGCCGGCCCGGGCGGACGCTCGGCCTGTGTCGCGCAGCCAGACACGGAACCGGTAAGCCGATTGGACTTCGCGGATATCATCGGGCGAATAAGCGACCGCCGTCTGCCGTCCGAGCAAAAGGCCGCCCGCCAGGGTCACGCCGCCCAGCGCGACGATGACGATCGGAAGGAGGATGCGGAAGATCGGCTCAGGTCTCCGACTGGGAATAATAATAGGGGTAGTATTTCGTGTCGTAGCCGCTGTTGTAGTAGTCGTAATATCGGGCCTGTGTCGGATTAACCTGGTTGAAGACCGTGCCGGCGATCTTGTCGGACAGGCCCGGCGTCTTCGAAAAGGCATTTTCCAGCGCCTCGCGGCTGGTGCTTTCCCATTTCACCACCAGTACGACGGCATCCATCTCCGGGACCAGCGCCCGGCCATCGGTGACAGGAAGCAGCGGCGAGGTGTCGACAATCACCAGATCAAACTGTTGCCGTGCATCCTTGATCAGGCCCCTCAGTTTTTTCGAGCCGAGGATTTCCGCCGTGTGGGTCAGGTCTGCCGTCCGCACCGAGGGAAGGATCTTCAGGCCGGTCTTGCGATGCACGCGCATGATCGACGGCAAGCTCGCATTGCCGGCGAGATACTGCACCAGCCCGTTCTTTCCGCCGCCGGCATAGATCTGGCTCAGCGCCGGATGGCGCAGGTCAAGATCGATGAGCAGCACGGATTCGCCGCTTGCCGCCGCATGCAGCGCCAAATTGCTTGCCACGGTCGATTTGCCCTCCGACGGCAAGGCCGACGTCACCATCACGACCTTGGCCGGATCGTCGAGGTCGCGGTAGCGCAGCCCCATGCGCATCGACCGGATCTCCTCTGTATAGGAAGAAAGGGGCTGATCCTGGACCAATGCCGAGGTGCGCGCGCGCAGGGCGGATTGCCGCGATCGGGCAAGGCTTTCCCCGCGCCATCGGCGCGGCAGTTGCGCCCGCAGCCGGTCCAGCAGGTTGACCGCGACGGATGCCGAAGCGCCGCCGAGTTCGACGATCGGCAACGACGCCAGAAGCGGCACGCTCGTCGCCTCCTCCAGTTCGCGCCCTGCCCGGAAGCCGCTGTCCATGATTTCAAGCAACAACGCCACCCCGACCCCGGCGCCAAGGCTGACAAGAAAGCCAAGAACCACGATCGCCTTGCGGTTTGGTGCATCAGGGCGCTCCGGACGGGCGGCCCATTCCACGATCCGTGAATCCGGTGTCTGCAGGCTTTCCTGCTCGCTGGTTTCCTTGAAACGGCCAAGGAAGGATTCAAACAGTGCCCGCGTGGCGTCCGCTTCCCGCTGCAATTCCCGCAATCTGATTTCCGCCTGGCCATACCGGGCATTGTCGCCCTTAAGGCCGGCAAGGCTGCTGGCAATCGATTCCTCGCGGCTTCGCGCCACACGATAGGCGTTCTCCGTTATTGCCTTGATCCGGTCGATCTCGATCTCGATCTGGCTGCGGATATCGCCCAGTTGCGCGCGCATGTTGATGACCGAGGGATGGCGGCCGCCATAGCGGGAATTGAGGTCGGCCAATTGCCGCCGCACCTCCGAATGCCGGGCACGCAATTGGGTGATGACCTGCGACTGCGAGGTGTCGGCGAAGGAGGACACCTCGCCACCGGCCGTAATCGTCCTGTTGAGTTGCTCCAGCTTCGAACGCGCTTCGGCGGTTTGCGCCCGCGCCAGAATCAATTGCTCGTT
The DNA here is from genome assembly GCA_965216515.1 of Afifellaceae bacterium. GTDB lineage: Bacteria > Pseudomonadota > Alphaproteobacteria > Rhizobiales > Afifellaceae > CAXMRP01. The sequence continues at coordinate 1,145,448 of OZ244173.1, forward strand.
GAGCTTCGTCACCTGCTGGTCGTTGAGATTGTGCCCGTCCGCCTCCACGAGATTGTTGGCGGCTCGAAATTCACCGACCGCCGCCTCCGCCGCGCGCACCCGCGACCGCAATTCCACAACGCGTTCGTTCAGCCAGTCGTTGGCGCGGCGCGTGGCGTCGTATTTCGATTCAAGCTGGTCGACCAGATAGGAATCGGCGAACGCGTTGGCCACTTCGGCCGAATGGGCCGGATCAACGGAGCGAAATCCGACGCCGATCGCATAGGTGCTGCCCAGTCTGGAGACGACCAGCCCCCGCTCCAGCTTGCTCAACGCATTGTCCTTGGCCGCATCGGCGCCAAGCGGATCGGCAGCGGTGTCGCCCTTGCCTCCGAACAGGAGGCCAAAGAGCCGGCCTAGGGCCGATCCCTGGTCGTCCAGTTCGGCGTAGCGCGCCTTCAGGCCAAGCTTGTCGACGACCCGCTCGGCGACCGGTTTCGAACGGATCACCAGGACTTCCGTGTCGATCGCGGTATTGTCCGCGCCGATGCCGGAAAGAACGGCCTGGGATTCCACAACGTTGGTCTGCCGCGGTTCCACGACCACGGTTGCCGTCGCCAGATAGATGTTTGGCAATTTCAGCGCGTAGAGCACCGCGAGAAGCGTGCCGATCGCGACAATCGCCCCGACCGTCGCCGCCCGCCGCCGCAGCATGACTGCATAGCGGCGGATATCGTGTCGCAGATGCCCTGGCTCGTTGTCCTGGGCGCTGGCTGCGGCGGCAACAAACTGATAGACGGGCTGCACCGGCAGCGCGTCAGTTCGCCGGGGTAAGGTTGATGGTTCAGGTTGGCTCATGAATCGTCACCCGCTGGATCGGCTTCGCGTATCTCGTTCTCCGCCGGCCTTGCGGCCGGCACTCATCTCATGTCTGCCAGGACTATCGTCCGCCGCCGCCGGGCGGGTGGACGTACCGACACCGTCAGTTCGGACTCGGCACAAAGAAGCCGCCGCCACTGCCACCACCCGCATCGAAGACCGGGTTCGACCGCACTTCGCCGCCGGTGCCCAGAAGGCTGCCGAGCAGCGAACCGATGCGATCGTTGGACAGCGCCGTTGAAAAGGCGGTCGCGAACGCATCCTGCTTGCAGCTGCCGGCGGCAGCCGTGACGGCCCGCGCCGCTGTCTCGTTTGCCTCAAACAGCAACCGCACCTCGTTGGCCAACCGGGCGCCGGCCTCGATCTGCACCTCTCCGCCCTGGGCGGCAAGCTCCGAGCAGCACAGCGTCACCTGCTGTTCCGGCGACGGGCTTTGCGGCACCGCCAGGAAGCCGGCGACCAGGCCGTCGATCGCATTGCCGGTGAACCCGACAGGCGCACATAGCGAACTTCCGAACACACCGTCTTGTGCCTGTGCCCCGGCGGTATCGACCGCCCCCGGGATTGCCGCTCCGGCCAACGCGGCGCACAGCACCGCCGTGGCAAGCTGGCGTGGTCTGATGAAATGTGTGGCCATTGTCATGCTCCTCATGGTGATGGCTGCGGGACGTGCCGGATGTCAGAAAAACCGTTCCGGCACTCTCAGATTGTCGCCCGGATAGATCAGCACGCGCTGGGACAGATTGTGCCGTTCCTCCCGGTCACGGCCGGCGCGGCGGATCAGGACAGATCGCGAATTGGCCCGGTAGGTGTAGCCGCCGGCCATCGCCACCGCGTCCTGAACCGTAAGGCCGGCCTTGTAAGGATACTCGCCGCCTTTCTTGACTTCGCCGAGGATAAAGAAGGGACGGTAGTTCAATACTTCGATCGCCACTTTCGGATCGCGCAGATATCCATCCTTGAAGCGGGCGACCACGCGCGCCTCGAATTCTGTGACTGTCGCCCCGGCGGCGGTTACGTCGCCGATCAGCGGCAGCCCGACCGATCCGGCATCATCGACGAAGAACTCGCCGGACAGTTCTTCTTCGCCGAACACGATTACGCGAACCTTGTCGCCGGTTCCCAACCGGTAGGCATCGATGCCCGGCGTGCCGGCGATACCGGCGGTTTCGCCGCCGGAAACCGGAACCGCCGCACCCCCGCCCACCGCACCGGTCACGGTCGGTGCCGAGGCATAGGATTGCGGCATCTGTCCGGCCAGGCGGGCGCTGCCCGACAGGTTGCAGCCGGCAAGCGCGCCAACAAGCAACAGCGCGCCAAGTCGGATGCCGCCGTCACGCAGCGCGGCGCCGGCACGGATAGGTGTTGCAGTCCGGGTCAGGATCTTGCCCATTTGAGTTCTCCGTTGCGGAAGGCGTGGCCGGCGATCGGGTGTCAAATCGCCGGGTTGGCATTGGATATGCGGAAAATCGGGAAACCGTTGTCCGGCACGTCGGCTCAGCGGTTGTGTTCGTTCAACACGTCGCGGAAATATCCGATGGTGCTGTCCAGCCCTTCTTCCAGCGGCACCAGCGGTTCCCAGCCAAGTTTTTCGCGAGCCAGCGAAATGTCGGGACAGCGTTGCATCGGGTCGTCCTGCGGCAGCGGTTGCTCGACCAGTTGCGACGACGATCCGGCTTTTTCGATCACCATTTCCGCCAGGGCCCGGATCGTGAATTCGCCCGGATTGCCGATATTCACCGGCCCGGAAAAGCCCGGCTCGCTGTCCATCATCCGGATCATTCCTTCCACCAGATCGTCGACATAGCAGAAGGAACGGGTTTGCGAGCCGTCGCCGTAAAGCGTGATCGGTTCGCCCGACAGGGCCTGCACGATGAAGTTTGAAACCACCCGCCCGTCGGCCGGATGCATGCGCGGGCCGTAGGTGTTGAAAATCCGGACGATTTTGGTTTCCAGCCGGTGTTGCCGGGCATAGTCGAAGAACAGGGTTTCCGCGCACCGCTTGCCTTCGTCGTAGCAGGCTCGGATACCGTAGGGGTTGACATTGCCCCAGTAGCTTTCGGGTTGCGGATGGACGGTCGGATCGCCGTAGACCTCACTGGTGGAAGCCTGGAGGATCGGCACCTTGAGCCGCTTGGCGAGTCCCAGCATGTTGATCGCACCGATCACCGATGTTTTCGTCGTCTGCACCGGATCGTGCTGGTAGTGCACCGGCGAGGCCGGGCAGGCCAGATTGAAGATCTGGTCGACCTCCACATAGAGCGGAAACGTCACGTCGTGGCGCATGAATTCAAAGCGCGGATGATTGTGCAGATGGGCGATGTTCCGCCGTGTGCCGGTAAACAGGTTGTCGACACACAGCACCTCGCTGCCCCGCTCCAAAAGCCGGTCGCAAAGATGCGATCCGAGGAATCCGGCGCCTCCGGTCACGAGCACCCGTTTCTGGCTTTCGTATTGACGCAATGGACTAGCCTTCCTTGATATTGAACAGTTGCGGCAGTTTGCGCAGCGGCTTGGCCACAAGCGTGAAATCGATCAATCCCGCGCGCAGATGCTGCCTTCGCGACCGGAGCGCTTCGAGATTGCCCTTCACATAGGATGCCGGCCCCGCCGTGCTGGCACCACCACGTTTCATGTGGACAAGGATCCGGTTCAGGTAATTGGCCGGATAATGATAAAGCTCCAGACACCGCAGCATATAATCGTAGTCCGCCGCGATCTGCAGGGACGTGTCGAACAGACCGACCGTCTGCGCCACGTGCCGCCGGACATAGAAGCTCGGATGCGCCGGCATCCAGCCGGTCCGGAATGCACCCTCTTCGAACGGACTTCCCCGCCACCGCCGCACCACGCCGGACGTGTCGTGATCCTCAACAAACACCAGGTCGCCGAAAACAATATCCGTTTCCGCAAGTCCTGCCGCGATCGTCGACAGCGCATGTTTGTCGTGGAACCGATCATCGGAATTGAGAAAGCCCACCGCATCGCCCGTATAGCGCAACAGGCCTTTGTTCATGGCATCATAGATGCCGTTATCGGGCTCGCTGATGAGCGTGATCGACGGATCGTCATAACGCGCCAGGAGCGACAGCGTTCCATCGCTGGAGGCGCCATCGATCACCAACAGTTCCTTGTGCGGATAATCCTGCTCCAGAAACGACTCCACCGTATGCCGGATTGTCGCCTCGGCGTTGAAGCACACGGTCACCACCGAGATCGCAAGAGCCGGCTCATCCGGCACCGGCAACCCCTCCTTTTCCGGCGACAATACGCTCACCGGGCCGATGGCCCCTGCGCTATCGGCGACCCCGGCGCGGCAATGTCGCGATACCGGTCGCGATGATCCAGAAACCAGCGATAGGTCTGACCAATTCCATCTTCAAGTGAAATTTTCGGAAACCATCCCAATCCATTGACAAGACTCGAATCCACAACCTTGCGCGGCGTGCCGTCCGGGCGGTTGGCATCGAATTCGAGATCACCTTCGAAGCCGACAACATCCCCGACCATCCGCGCCAGTTCGGCGATCGAGATTTCCGCACCGCTCCCGATGTTGATGGCGCCGCCGCCGCTATGCCGTCGCGCCAGGAACACCAGCGCATCCGCCAGATCGTCGACATGGAGGAATTCCCGCAATGGCGTACCGCTTCCCCACACTTCCAGCCGCTCCGCACCCGCCTCCTTCGCCTCGTGGGCCTTGCGCACAAGGGCAGGCAGCACATGGCTGGTTTCCAGTCCGAAATTGTCGCCCGGTCCGTAGAGATTGCACGGTTGCGCGGTAAAATAGTCGAGTCCGTATTGCCGGTGATAGGCCTCCGCCAGCTTCAGCCCGGCGATCTTCGCCACCGCATACCACTGGTTGGTCGGCTCCAGCGGTCCGCTCAGCAGCGCCGCTTCGCGGATCGGCTGCGCGGCTGCCTTCGGATAGACACAGCTTGAACCCAGAAAGATCAGCCGCCCAACCCCGGCCTTGCGGGCCCCCTCGATGACATTGGCGGCAATCGCCAGATTGTCGTAGAGGAAGTCGGCCGGGTAGTCGGCATTCGCCTTTATGCCGCCGACCCGCGCCGCCGCCATAAAGATCAGATCCGGCCGGGCCTCGGCGATAAACGCCTCCGTCTCCCGCTGCCGTCTGAGATCCAGCCCGGGTTCCGGACCGGCAACCGTTTCGCACGGTTCCTGAGCAAGCCGCCGCATCAAGGCCGAACCGACCATGCCCCGTGCGCCTGCAACCCAAACCCGCCTGTTTGCAAGATCGAACGGTTCAGCCATCGCCGGATCGCCGGCCTTCCTGTGCCGCCGTTGCCAGATCGCTCTGCACCATCTCGCTCACAAGCGAGTCGAAATCCGTCTCGTGCCGCCAGCCGAGCATGGACTGCGCCTTGGTCGGATCGCCGAGCAGTTCGTCAACCTCGGTCGGCCGGTAGTAGCGCGGATCGATCCGCACAACCGCCCGGCCGGTTTCGGTATCACGACCGATTTCCTCCGCGCCGGTACCCGACCAGGTCACCGTCATCCCGACTTCGGCGAAGGCGCGCTCTGCGAACTCGCGCACCGAGTGCATCGCGCCCGTTGCCAGCACATAATCGTCCGGCTGGTCTTGCTGCAGCATGCGCCACATGCCATCGGCATAGTCTCGCGCATGACCCCAGTCGCGACGGGCATCCAGGTTGCCGAGATAGAGCGTATCTTCCAGGCCGAGATGGATATTGGCGACCGCCCGGCTGATCTTGCGGGTAACGAACGTTTCACCGCGCAGCGGGCTCTCGTGATTGAAGAGGATGCCGTTGGAAGCATGGAGGCCGTAGGCTTCCCTGTAGTTGACGGTAATCCAGTAACCGTAAAGTTTCGCCACGCCGTAGGGGCTGCGCGGATAAAACGGTGTCCGCTCCGACTGCGGCACCTCCGCCACCTTCCCGTAAAGTTCCGAAGTGGACGCCTGATAAAACCGCGTTTTCCCGCCCAGGCCGAGAAGCCGGACCGCTTCCAGAAGCCGCAAGGGTCCGAGCGCATCGGCATTGGCAGTATATTCGGCGGTCTCGAAGCTCACCTGAACGTGGCTTTGCGCGGCAAGATTGTAGATCTCGTCGGGCTGTATAGTCTGCACCAGCCGGATCAGGTTGGTGGCATCGGTCATGTCGCCATAGTGCAGGATGAAGCGCTGATCCGGCTCGTGCGGATCCTGATAAAGGTGTTCGACCCGGCCGGTATTGAACGATGATGACCGTCGTTTGACACCGTGGACAACATAGCCCTTGCCGAGGAGAAGCTCCGCAAGATAGGCGCCGTCCTGCCCCGTCGCCCCGGTGATCATCGCCACCCGGCTCATGCCGGCCTGCACGCCTCCGCCTTGTTCCCGCCCGTCCCGCAGCCGGCGTTCGCGCCGAATGCCTTCTGATGCCAGCGCCATGCATCGCCGACGATGGTCTCGATATCGGCCCGCGCCGCCTGCCAGCCCAGGATCCCGGCCACGCCGGCCGGGTCCGCCACCAGAGCCGGCGCATCGCCCGGCCGGCGCTCGGCGACCCGAACATTGACCGGGCGGCCGGTAACCCTTTCCACCGCCCCAATCACCTCACGCACCGAATAGCCGCGGCCGGTTCCCAGATTGGCGGCGAAAGTCGTGCCGCCTCCGGCGATATGCTCCAAGGCCCGGACATGGACATCGGCAAGGTCGGTGACATGCACATAGTCGCGAATGCAGGTGCCGTCGGGCGTCGAATAATCATCGCCGAAGATGACAATCTCCGGCCGCCGGCCCAGCGCGGCATCCAGAACCAGCGGGATAAGGTGGGTCTCCGGCTCGTGCCACTCGCCGATATCCGCTGCCGGATCGGCGCCGGCGGCATTGAAATACCGCAATCGCGCCGACCGCAGGCCATGGGCGCGGCCGAAATCGTCGGCCATCTGCTCGCACACCGCCTTTGTCGCCGCATAGGGGCTGAGTGGCCGAAACGGCAGGTCTTCCGGGATCGGCAGCACATCGCATTCGCCATAGACCGAGCAGGAGGAGGAGAAGACCAGATTTTCGCAACCCGACGCCGCCATGGCCTCCAGAAGCGCCAGCGTGCCGGCCACATTGACGTCGTAGTATCGGCCCGGCGCAGCGCCCGATTCGCCGACCAGCGCCAATGCCGCAAAATGAAGGACACCGTGTGGGCGCCACGTTTTGAAGACCCGATCCAGCGCCGCCCGGTCCCGAATATCGCCGGTCTCCACAGGGCCCCAGCGCACAAATTCCCTGTGTCCGGTACTGAAATCGTCGAAAACGACGACCTTGTAGCCGGCCTCTGCAAGCCCCTTGCAGCAATGGCTGCCGATATAGCCGGCTCCGCCCGTGACAAGCACCGTTCGATCGCCGGACACACCGTCACTCACGCCGCTGTCCTCATTGGCCGGCACCCGTGTCCGGACTGGCGTCGGCCGCATCGGTATTTGTCCGCCCATACGTATCGTCGAGCCGGACAATATCGTCCTCACCCAGATAGGAGCCGTATTGGACCTCGATCACCTCCAGATTGTCCGTGCCCCGATTCGACAAACGGTGCGCCGTCTTGGCGGTGATGAACGTTCCCTCGTTTTCGGCAAGCTCGAATTCCCGTTCACCGATCTGCACGGTCGCGATCCCGCTCACGACCACCCAGTGCTCGTCCCGCTGATGATGGTATTGCAGCGAAAGCACGCCACCCGGCTTGACCGTCAGCCGCTTGACCTGGAAACCGGGACCCCGCTCCAGCGAACGGAATGACCCCCAGGGCCGCATTTCGAAGGAATTGGAACGGGCCTCCGACCTGCCGGTCCGGTCCAGCGTTGCAACGATGTCGCGCACGTCTTCCGCCCGGCCCTTGGCGGCCACCAGCAGCGCATCAGGCGTGTCGGCGATTACCAAATCGCTGACACCAACCGCGGCGGCGAGCCGGTGCGGGCTGTAAATGGAGACGTTGGCACAACCTGTAGTCAGCCCCTCGCCGTCGATCCGGTTGCCCGACGCGTCGGCGATATTGATGTCGTCGAGCGCCGTCCACGAACCGATATCGTTCCAGGCGCTGGCATACGGCACAACCGCCACCTGCTTTTCGTGTTCCATCACCGCATGGTCGATCGATATCGACCGCACATCGGCAAATCGGTCAGCCGGAATTCGCACCAGGCCCTCATGGGTGCGCGCGCCCGCCATCGCGGCCCGGCAGTCGACGCCGATATCCCCGGCATGGGCGTCGATCGAATTCATCAGCACATCGGCACGGACGATAAAGATCCCGGCGTTCCAGTAGGCCCCGGATCCGACCATCACCGCCGCTTTCTCGGCATCCGGTTTTTCGACAAACCGGTCGACAAGCATCACCCCGTCGTGGCCGGCGAGCGGCGCCCCCGGCGCCACATATCCATAAGCCGGTGATGGCCGCCGCGGCACGATGCCGAGCGTGACCCAGTATCCGGCCGCCGCGGCGCCGGCTGCCAGCCCGATCGCCGCCGTGAAGGCATCGGCATCCGGCATGTAGTGGTCTGAAGGCATGCACACGAGTATCGGGTCGGGAGTAACGGACTCGCCGTCGAGCGCCGCCAGCGCCGCCAGGCAAAGCGCCGGAGCGGTGTTGCGGCCGGCCGGCTCCACGACCACCCGTGCCGCCAGGCCGGCGTCGTTTGCCGCTTCCCGCACAAGGTATTGGTGGTCCGCACCCGTGACCACCAGCGCCTCCGCCGTGGCGATCCCGGCCGCCCGCTCCAGCGTTTGGGCAAGAAGCGGTCCGCCGCCGGCCAGCGCCAGAAACTGCTTCGGCAAGTCGCGCCGGCTGAGCGGCCACAGCCGCGTCCCCGCGCCGCCGCACAGCACGACCGGGACAATCCGCGCTCCGCCGGCTTCAGCGCCCATTTGGGTCACAGTGACGAGCGGCCGCGATAAAAGCGATAGCTACCGCACTCCGGGTGAAAGACCCGAAGCGAATTCGCTGTAAGTGGTACCGATACATTTTGCACATTGAACCAGTTGTCCGCCGGGTCGGCGGACGAAACGCCAATCACACAATTGGGGCAACTTTGTCGGCAGCCGACCAGATCGCCGTTTGCCGCCCCATGACACTGAGGAGCACCCGCACCCGGTTGCTCTCGTCGATTTCCTGCAAGGTGCCGATCAGGTCGGCCAGCGGACCGGAGAGGAAACGCACATCCTGGCCCGGTTTCAACTCCCGCTCAAACATCAGGATACCGTTCTCCGAGGCCAGCGCGGACAGATTTTCCACAATACCGTGAGGCACCGGACAGGGCCGATCGCCCTGCATGATCAGCCCGCTGACACCATAGGTGCCGTTGATGCTCCGCCAGCGCTCGCGGCTGATATCCATGCGCACGAACAGATAGCGCGGAAAGAACGGCGCCGTGACCGTCCGCAGCTTGCGCGCATGGCGTACAGTCCTGCGGCAACGCGCCAGAAAAGGCTCAAATCCCTGCTGTCGGAGCTGGGTATTTGCGAGCATTTCCCGGTTCGGTTGGGTATGAACCGCATACCAGCGCAAACCGCTTTCCGGTGCCGGACAGACGACATTTCGCGCACCCGGTTCAAAAGCCGGATCACCGTTTGGGCCGCCGGATCGGGCCGCCTCCAAACCGCCTTCCGCGCTGCCAATCGGATCTGCAACGTCTGCACGAGAATCCACGAAATTCCCCTAGCGTCGGCCCCGTCGAATCACTACTCAGACCATACCGAAAATTGCCCGAAAAACGACAACAATCGTGCGATTCCAAGAATTTCCGGGCAATCTTCAATGCAGCGGCGCATCATTTGCAAAAAAGCCACAGAGTTCAATCAATGGTTGCAGAATATGTTGGCGTTGATTGTGCCGCGCCGATGCCCAGAAGCATCGAAAATGCCAACGCCACGGCCTGGATCTGCAGGCTGAAATCCGCCATCGCATGGATTCCCACCAGCACACTGGCCGAAAGCGCGACCACGCAATAGGCCTGGTCGCGCCGGCGCACGGCAAGCCCGCGGTGAATTTGCCGGACCAACAGCGCCAGCGCACCCAGAAAGACCAGCGCCATCGGCACACCCAGACCGAGAAACAGCTCCAGATAGTCGTTGTGGGCCTTGTCCCAGACATGGCGCGTCACATCGACACCGGCACGATAGTGCGGGAGCACATCCTCGAAGGTGCCGAATCCGGAACCGGCGACCACGTTGTCGCGCAGCGCGGCAAGTGTCGGTGGATAGACGGTAGTCCGCCCGCCCGGCTCCAATCCGAGTTCGGCGATCCGCCCGCCCAGGGTGCCGCCGGCGAGCAGCGCCGACCCGCCGGCAACCGCCAGCACCGCCGCGGCCGCACCGATCCACGTCACCAGCCGGGCCGCCCCCGGTCTTGTCTTCGCCGTTGGCACCGAACGAACCCGCTGGGCAAACAGGAAAAAGGCGCCAAGCGATGTCACGAAGGCGAGCGATCCGGCGCGGGAACCGGTTAGAAAGACCGAGCATGCCAGCACCACGAAAACCGTGATCCACATGCTGTTGCGACCGGATATCTGGTTGACCAGCGCCACGAGCGCACGCCCGTTGGCCGCCTGCACCGGATTGCTTTTCTGCTGGCGCAACCAGATCACACCCAATGTCGATAGCGCCCCAAGACCGAAATAGGTGGCCGCATTGTTGCGGTTGAGAAACGGCCCGGCCGGAACACCCGCCGAAACCGTGTCGAACCACAGCACCTTGTCGGCCGGCAGAACCAGCCTTGCCATTCCGTAGATCGCATAAGCGACTGCCGCCCAGGCGAAGACGGCCAGGAAAAATCGCGCCATGTGCCGGACACGGCAAACAAGATAGACCGCCGCAAATACGCAGACGGCTGTTGCAAACCGAATGAGTGCCAGAAGCCCGGCGACCGGATCGACCGATATGCGGGCCGGCCAGTTTCCGCCGCCCGCCTCCTCGGCAAACGCCCAAACCGGATGACCGGGCAGCGGGTCGATAACGGGAACGATCTGGATCGCCGCCCAGACCGCGACCGTGCCACATAGCAAAAGCGGCAGGGCCACCGGCCGGAATGTCACCTGTCGCCCGCGGCATTTTCCGGATGCGAATATCGCACCGACCGCAATGCCGACAAGCAGCATGCCGGCAAGGGTTGCGTTGTAGAACCACGGCAGCGGCCGATTCGCGCCAAGCGCCGCCGGCGCCAGATGGATAACCAGCAGGAGCAACAGAATCAGGACGCTTCCGGCAAGACCGGTGCGCGCCGCATCCGCAGTCGGCGGCGGTGCCGCCGGATTGCCGCCATGGGTGGTGACTGGCCGGTCCGTCATCGCGAAGCTCCGCGCAACACCGGCACCGGACGGACCGTCCCGACCGGACCGACCGGGCGGGTCGCAATCGATGGCAATTCGTCTTCCAGGATTTCGCGATTGGTCCACCGCCGGGCCAGTTCGAAAAGCCGCGGATCGATCCGTTCCACGATGTCACGGTCTCGTTCGAAGTCCTGCTTCGCCTGCTCTTGAAGAAGCGGCAGCAAGGCGACCGAAAAGGCGAACCGGGCCCGCACGACCGCACCCTCACCGGATGAAAGAAGTTGCGAGGCGTGTAAATAGGCTGCGGCCGACGCGTCGAATCCATGGCGAACAGTCCGGATTTTAGCCGCCATCAACCAGAGATCTCCCGCACCCGGCGACAGCGAAAGCGCACGCAACACTGCCGCCTCGGCCACGTCGAGCGCCCGCTGCCGGCCATCCTCGGTGAACGACAGCTCGCTCCAGAACCGGTCCCGCATCATCGCCTGGGTCAGAGCAAACCGTTGATCCAGCCCCATCAGCAACAGCCGACCGGCCGCACGCGCGACAAGATCAGCACCGCCATGCCCGGGCGCCGGCGTGCGCCGGCGCAGCCGGTCGGCAAACCATGCCTGAAATGTGCGTGGTGTGGCGGTGACGAAGAGTTCTTCTGTAAGATGGCTTTGCTGCAATTGGCGCAGGCCCGCAACACCGGCGAGACTGGTCACACCACCCAGCATGGCCAGCCCGCAAAGGGCTGCGATGGTGCCGATCCGTTCAGTTCCCGGCTGTCCCATAACCGCCTGCATATTCGGTCATGTAGTAGCCGCTCTTGTAGTAGTCGTAATAGCGCGCCCGGTGCATATCGACATTGTTGATGACAACGCCGGCAAGCTTTTCCTCAAGGCCGTAAGACTGACGCATGGCGGAGCGTACGGCATCCTGACTGGTCGCCTCCCACTGCACCACCATGACAACGGAATCGACCGCGCTGATCAGTCCCCGACTGTCGACCACCGGCAGCAGCGGCGCGCTGTCGATCACGACCAGATCGAAGATCTGCCGCACCTGGGCGAGAAAATCGCGGACTTTCTGCGATGAAAGGACTTCGGCGGTATGGGTGATGAGATCGGGATGGGTGGCCGGAATGAATCGCAGTCCCGTTTCCCTGTCGATCCGCACCACTTTGGAAATTTCCGCCCGTCCTGTCAGCAGTTCCACCAGGCCGGCGCCCGCATCGGGCGCTTGCAATCCGGTCAGCACCGGGTGGCGCAGGTCCATGTCGATCATCAACACCTTTTCGCCGGTGTTGGCGGCGTGCAGCGCCAGATTGCTGGCCAGCGTCGACTTGCCTTCTCCCGGCAGCGCCGAAGTCAACATCACCACCTTGGCCTGATCGTCGAAATTGGCGTACCGGATGCCCATTCGCAGTGACCGCACAGCCTCTGTGTAGTGAGAAAACGGATCGTCGAGCACCTGCCGCGACTGATCCTGGCGGGCATTGTGTCGTTCGCCTTCCAGCGTGGATTCCGCCGCCCGTCGTACCGCCGCCGGCACCAGCGGCAACCGCTCAATAAGTCCGGAAAGCCGCGAAAGCCGCGGCGGCCGGCCAAGCGATGGCACAGTGGCCAGCAGCGGCGCGCCGACCAACGCCTCGGCCTGTTCGCCGCTGCGGATGCCGTTGTCGAGGTGATCGAGCAGAATCGCCACGCCGGTCGCCGCGGCAAAGCTGACAATCAGCCCCAGCAGCACGATCGCCCGCTTGTTGGGATGGCTCGGAAAGGTCGGCACGGTGGCGCGATCGATAATCCGCGATTCGGCTGTCTGCAGGCTTTCCTGCTGCTCAGTTTCCTTGAAACGCGCCAGAAAGGATTCAAACAGGGTTCGCGAGGCTTCCGCCTCCCGTTCCAGTTCGCGCAATTGTATCTCCGCCTGATTGGAAACCGATGCCTGGCCTTCCAGATCGAGCAGGCTGAGTGCGATCGATTCCTCACGGCTCTTGGCGATTCGGTAGGCGTTCTCCGACAGCGCGGTGATTCGGTTGATCTCGGTTTTGATCTGCCGGTTGATGTCGCGAATCTGGGCATTGACGTTGGTCACCGCCGGATGCCGCGACCCGTATTTGGATCCCAGCTCGGCCCGCTCGCGCTTGAGCTCCGATTGCCGGGCACGCAGGCCGGCAATGACCCCGGACTGCAACTGGTCGGCAAAGCTGGTCACTTCGCCGCCCTTCGCGGTGATCTCGTGAAGTTGTTCGAGCTTGGCCTGCGCTTCCGCGGTTTCCGCCCGCGCCAGGATAAGCTGCTCGTTGAAATTGGCGATCTGCTGCTCGCTGAGCGTCGTGCCCTTGGCCTCCACCAGATCGTTTTCCGCCCGGTAGGCCTCAACCGCCCGCTCCGCGGTGCGAACATTGTCGCGCAGGACCGAAAGCCGGGAATTGAGCCATTCGTTAGCCCGCCGGGTTGCTTCGAATTTCGCTTCAAGCTGGTTGACGAGATATTCCTCCGCAAACGCGTTGGCCAGCTTCGCGGCCATTGCCGGATCGGGCGAGATGTAGGAGACATCGATCAGGTAGGACTGGCCGCGCAACCGGGCGCGGAGACCGCCCCGGATACCCTGCACGATGGCCATTATGCGGTCGTCATTATCGGTTTCAACAGCCGGTGGATCGATCGTCGGTTCGGCTTTGAGAAACAATGCCCGAAGCCGGGACAACAGCGATCCGCCGCCCGCCTCCGGCGGCTTGTCCGCTTTGTCCAGGCCGAGCCGCAGCACAACCTGCTTGGCGACTGCTGCGGAGCGAATCAGTTCCAGTTCGCTCTCGATCGCCCAGGTGTCGAGCCCGATACCTGACAGAACCTCTTCGCTCTCGATGATTCGGGTTTGCCGCGCATCGACCAGCAGCGTCGTTGTCGCCGAATAAAGCGGCACCTGCTGCACCGCGTGAATGATTGCAAGCGCGGCGCCCAGCAGCGTGATTCCAAACAGCACCGGGAACCGGCGTTGCAGAAATCTCAGGATCTGGCGAAGGTCGGGAACCGCGCCGGCAAAACCGCCGGCCGCGCCGATTTCACTTGCGTGGACGACATCGGTGTCGTGCGGGTAGACTGCGGTCTCAGAACTGCGCTTTCGCATGGGCGCTCAGCGTGTGACGTCGGAAATCATTGATGCTTATAGATGATTCCCGAACAGTGTAGTCATACGCACCGCCCAGACGAAGGTAACGGTTTACATAGTAGTCGGCGCTGATCCCGGGTTGGTAGACATCATCGGTCCGCCCGATATCGGCGTAGCGCTCGTTGCGATACTCAAAGTGGGGTGACACGATGAAGTTCCGCATCACTTCATAGTCGAGCGTGGCCCGCAACGTTGAATCAATCCGGCCGCCGACCGTCGCCAGGTTGCTGTCCGACACCAAGCGTTCGCCATCGATCGTCACCGTCATCAGTGGCGTCGGGCTCCAAATCAGGCTTGCAGAGTAGCTGAAGTCGGAAACGTCGGCATATATGGGATTGACGTAATCCTGGGCGATATAACCGGCCCCCAGTTCGCCCTGGATCAGATTGGTAATGGCGAATTCGACCCCGGCGAGCGCCCGAATGCCATCGGAATCAAAATTGACGCCGGGCGCATTCCGGTATCGCCGCCAGTTGCCGCGCAGGTCCGCGAACGCCCGATAGCCCGGCATCAGGTCATAAGTCACCCGCCCCCCGGCGCTGACGACATCAGCGTCACGCGGATCCTGGTCGATCGTTCCGCCGCCGTTTGCCGCAATATCATCATAGTCGCGCCGTTTCGCCGCCACGCCGAGCGAAACTCCGACCCTGTTGAACTGCTTGTTGGCCGCCACCGCACCGCTATATTCCATATAGGGCGCCGGTTCAGCCGCATTCGACGGCAGATCGGTATCGTCGCGCAATTCGTGACGATGGGCGATTGTGCTTCGGATCGTGAAATTCAGATCGTGCGAAGCTTCGATAACCGCCTTGATTTCGCCGAAGGCATCGGTCCGGTTCTCAGACGTGTTGTCGACATAGCGGTAGTCATCGACGCCGAAATTGAATGTCACCGTATGCCGGCCGATCTCCCCTTCCACGAGCAGACGCGGCGAAAACACGAAGATGTCGTCAGAGACCTCCGCCGACGGGGCCGCAAAAACATTGCTGTCGTGGATGTAGCGCTCCATCACAGATGGATAGAAAATGAATGCACCGGAGCGCACGCCAATCGGATCATAGTCGGGTTTGGGCCGGTCGCGGACAGGCAACGCGGTGTAACCGTCCGCCGCATCGGCATATTCGCCGTCGGCCGCGATCGCCGCCGCCGGCATCGCCAGGGCCAGACCGCTCAACAGCGTGCGAAGGCTGGTTTTTTTCAACGGCCCGGCTCCCTGACCTGATCCGAATGTCCCTCGGACAAGGACTAGGGTGTCGTCGTTAACAAGTTGTTAATTTGGGCTTGCAAAACCGCCGAAATCGCCACCGGAGAGCGCATCCTGGATATCGCCGAGATTTTGCGTCGCCTCAACATCGCTTCCGATCAGAAGACCGATACGATCAGAGCCCAACGCCACCTGATAGGCGGTCTCGACCACCTCGTCGTGGCAAAAGCCGACCAGGTCGTTCAGTTGCTCTGCGCTTTCGGCATGGCGTTCCAGCACGCTGCGTGCCGATAGCGCCAGTTCGACGCCGACCTCAATGCGGGTTTCCGGATCACCGTCGACAATCAGGTCACAACATGCGCGAATGCGCCGGCCCGCTTCCACCGCCCGATCCTGATCGGCGCGGAAGAGAACGGCGACGCTTTCCACAAATCCGGCGGCCACACCGGCGCGCTGCGCCGGCCGCGCCGGGCGCGCTGCCTGGCAGAACGCCTCGATATAGTCGAGATCCTGAAGCACCAGCCGTGCGACCTCCTGGCCAAGCCTTGGCCCGCCCGCCCGATATTGTGTCAGGACCCGATCCGCGGTTGCGGACAATGGCGGCGCGGCCTTTGCCGGCAGGATGGTCGCAATACCCAGAAAGGACGCAACAAGAACAGGCCGCCATTTGAACAAACGGCTGCCGCCCATGGTTATGTCGCTGTCCATCGCTCCGCTCCATGCGGTTCACGCAACCAGGGTCGCGGTCCCGCTTTTGGCCGGTCGCTGTCGTCATCCCGGCACAAAGCCCCGCACTCAACTGTTGGACAGGAAAAGTTGACAATTCGTTACCGGCCGGGTCCCGCGCAAAGGACGCCACCTGTCTTCCGGCCCGGCAGCAATGCGCAGCCGGTCAACCCACTGCGCCTGTCGCCGTCTCGAATTTCGGCAAGTTGCTAATGCTTTGTCTACCTTAAGAATATTTCGTCGATACGAATCAAATTCTACCGGCCTATCTTGCGGTTTCTTTAGCTCGATCGTGTTTGATCGGGCAACAACTTCGGCAACCGGGGTGATGGGCGAAGACGCCCGATAGAACAGGGTGATTTGCAATGCCGCCAGTTTATACCAACGACCAGATTATCGCACAGCTAGATTCCGGCTACAGCTGGACAGGCACGACGGTTACCTACGGATTTCCCACCGTCGCCGAAGCCTGGTCTCTCGGTGGTGTCGGCGATGAAGGTTATGGCTTCCACGCCTTTGACACCCTGGCAGCCGGTTCGACCTATACCGGCGCCACCAGCCAGGAAACCAATGCCATCGAGGCGATGGAGCTTTGGGACGATCTGATCGCGATTGATTTCGATTTTTCCGCCGATGGCGACAACGCCAATGTCCAGTTCGCCAACACCACGACCGACATCAACTACGCCCATGCCTACTATCCGACAGGCAGCGACTGGTCGGGAACCATCTGGCTGAATTCGGAGGGCTATCACGATCTCTACGATCCCAATCCCGGCAGCTACGAGTTTTTAACGTTGCTCCACGAGATCGGGCATGCGATCGGCCTCAATCATCCCGGCGCCTACACTGCCGACCCCCTCACCTATGCAACCGGCGCCGAGTACGAGCAGGACACCCACCAATACACGGTGATGTCCTACTTCGATTCATCCAACACAGGCGCCCAGTGGTACGGCTCCGACGGCATCTGGAAATATCCCCAGACACCGATGGTCCACGATATCCTGGCCATCCAGGATATCTACGGCGCTGACACGACAACCCGCACCGGCGATACGGTTTACGGATTTAACGCCAATGCCGGCAAGGATATCTACGATTTCAGTATCAACATTGATCCGGTCCTGACCATCTACGACGCCGGCGGCAACGATACGCTCGATTTCTCCGGATTCACTCTCGATGCAACAATCAACCTGGCTCCGGGAAGTTACTCCTCCGGCGGCGGTTTCAGCGCCGCGTTTCCGATGATCAGCAATATCGGCATCGCCTACGGCACCTGGATTGAAAATGCCATCGGCGGATCCGGCAACGACACGATCACCGGCAACATCGGCAACAATTACCTGATCGGCGGCCTGGGAGCCGATGCGCTGGACGGCCTCGACGGGTTCGATGTCGCCAGCTACCGCACAGCCACGAGCGGCGTCGTCGCCGACTTGGCCAACTCCGCCAACAACACTGGTGAGGCGGCCGGCGACACCTATGCCAATATCGAGGCCTTGGAAGGGTCCAGCCATGCCGACACACTGACCGGTAACAACCAGAACAACTACCTCACCGGCGGCGGCGGTGGCGACACGCTGAACGGCGGCGGCGGTTTCGATCACGCCGACTATCGCGCCGCTCTTGCCGCCATCACGGTCAACCTGGCCAACATGGCTGCCAATACCGGCGATGCGGCGGGCGACACCTACAATTCCATCGAGGTTGTCGACGGCTCCTCGTTTGACGACACGATCACCGGCGACGGCAATGACAACGTCCTGCTCGGCTGGGGCGGCAACGACGTCATCAGCGGCGCCGGCGGCAACGACCGTCTGCATGGCGGCGACGGTGGCGACACGCTGAATGGCGGCACCGGCAACGACGATCTGCGCGGCGATGCCGGCGACGACACCCTGAACGGCGACGACGGCAACGACTATCTGATGGGCGGCGCCGGCGCCGACGCGCTCAATGGCGGCAACGGCACCGACCATGCCGATTATCGTGACGCCGCCGGCGGATTGACCATCGATCTGTCCAACACCGCCAACAACACCGGCGATGCGGCGGGCGACACGTACAACTCCATCGAAGTGATCGACGGGTCCAACTTCGCCGACACGATAATCGGCGACGGCAATGACAACGTCCTGCTCGGCTGGGGCGGCAACGACGTCATCAGCGGCGCCGGCGGCAACGACCGTCTGCATGGCGGCGACGGTGGCGACACGCTGAATGGCGGCACCGGCAACGACGATCTGCGCGGCGATGCCGGCAACGACACCCTGAACGGCGACGACGGCAACGACTACCTGATGGGTGGCGCCGGCGCCGACGCGCTCAACGGCGGCAACGGCACCGACCATGCCGATTATCGCAGTTCCTCATCCGGACTGACCGTCGATCTGTCCAACACCGCCAACAACACCGGCGATGCGGCGGGCGACACCTACAACTCCATCGAAGTGATCGACGGATCCAACTACGCCGACACGCTCACCGGCGACGGAACCGACAACGTCCTGCTCGGCTGGGGCGGGATAGACCAGATTTCCGGCGGTGGCGGCAACGACCGGCTGCATGGCGGCGACGGCGGCGACACGTTGAATGGCGGCGCCGGAAACGACGACCTGCGCGGCGATGCCGGTGACGATACGCTCACCGGCGGCGGCGACAACGATATCCTTCGCGGCGGCATCGGAAATGACATTTTGAACGGCGACGACGGCAACGACTATCTGAGGGGTGGCGCCGGCGGAGACACGCTCAACGGCGGCAACGGCACCGACCATGCCGATTATCGCAGTTCCTCATCCAGACTGACCGTCGATCTGTCCAACACCGCCAACAACACCGGCGATGCGGCGGGCGACACCTACAACTCCATCGAAGTGATCGACGGATCCAACTACGCCGACACGCTCACCGGCGACGGAACCGACAACGTCCTGCTCGGCTGGGGCGGCAACGACGTCATCAGCGGCGCCGGCGGCAACGACCGTCTGCATGGCGGCGACGGTGGCGACACGCTGAATGGCGGCACCGGCAACGACGATCTGCGCGGCGATGCCGGCGACGACACCCTGAACGGCGACGACGGCAACGACTACCTGATGGGTGGCGCCGGCGCCGACGCGCTCAATGGCGGCAACGGCACCGACCATGCCGATTATCGTGACGCCGCCGGCGGATTGACCATCGATCTGTCCAACACCGCCAACAACACCGGCGATGCGGCGGGCGACACGTACAACTCCATCGAAGTGATCGACGGGTCCAACTTCGCCGACACGATAATCGGCGACGGCAATGACAACGTCCTGCTCGGCTGGGGCGGCAACGACGTCATCAGCGGCGCCGGCGGCAACGACCGTCTGCATGGCGGCGACGGTGGCGACACGCTGAATGGCGGCACCGGCAACGACGATCTGCGCGGCGATGCCGGCAACGACACCCTGAACGGCGACGACGGCAACGACTACCTGATGGGTGGCGCCGGCGCCGACGCGCTCAACGGCGGCAACGGCACCGACCATGCCGATTATCGCAGTTCCTCATCCGGACTGACCGTCGATCTGTCCAACACCGCCAACAACACCGGCGATGCGGCGGGCGACACCTACAACTCCATCGAAGTGATCGACGGATCCAACTTCGCCGACACCATTTCAGGATCCGCGTTGGGCGATGTCCTTCTTGGCTGGGCTGGTGACGACATCATCTCAGCCGATATCGGTGACGATCAGGTCTTTGGCGGCGATGGTGCCGATACGCTGAGCGGTGGAACCGGCAACGATGATCTGCGCGGCGATGCTGGTGCCGACAACTTGAACGGCAATGCCGGCAACGACCTTCTGACAGGCGGTTTGGGCAACGACACGTTCGTTAAAAGCAACGACGGCAGTGTCGACACGATCACCGATTTCTCGGAAGGTTTCGACCAGATCGATATCTCCGATTTCGGCTATTCCAGCGCCAATGACCTGCTCGGCAGCCAGAGCGTATCCGACGGCAATCTCTTTGTCGCCCTCGATGCTGACGATACCATTGTGCTCGAAGGGATCGGATCCACCTATGCGGACCTGTCGGGCATTTTCATCGTCTGAGTTCCGACCAGGCCGGGTTACGATCGATCAGGCACACCGCAGGGGCCGAATGGCAAACCCGGTCAGCCGGCCGTCTGCAGGATCCGCCGCGTCCGGCCTTCCAGCACCAGACAAGTCAGCCTGTTTGTGAGATACGCGCCGGTGTCGATATTGAATCTGTTGATCCGTTCATCCGGCTCGGACACCGGTGTGTGGCCATGGACCACAAACTTCCCGAAGTCCGCATCGCTGTTCAGAAACGGTTCGCGGATCCACAAAAGGTCCTCCGGATTCTGACTGTCGAGCGGCACCCCCGGCCGCACGCCGGCGTGCACAAAGAAGTAATCGCCGACGATAACATGATCCTCCATTCGCGCCAGAAGGCTGCGTTGCCGGTCGGGAAAGACCCTGACAAACTCCCGATGGCTGGCGTCGATCGCATCCGCGGTGCGGTCGACAGGTGGCGTCACGCCGTAGGAATAGAGGGTCTCGTAGCCGCCGAACTGGCGCCAGTGTTCCAGGATTTGCGGATCGGACAAGAACCGCTCCATCGCCTCCTCGTGATTGCCGCGCAGAAACACCCACTCGTTGAAAGCGAGTTTGGATTCGCTGAGCCAGGCGAGCACGTCGCGCGACGACGGCCCCCGGTCGATATAGTCGCCCAGGAAAATTCCGACATTATGGGCGGGTCCGTGTCCGGCGATATCGGCAAGAATGCGTTCGTAAATCTCCGCCAGCAGGTCGTAGCGGCCATGAATATCGCCCACAGCGTAAACCCTTACCCCGTCGGGCATGCTCGGCGGCTCGGCGCGCGTTGACCGCTGCGGCGCTATGCGATTCAGGATTCCCATGCTGCGTGATAACCAATTCCGTTAACAGAACCGATTAAAAAACCGTAAACGTCACCACAAAATATGTACTAATAAATATGGGAAGGACGGGAAATGCCCGCTGGCTGCCATTCAGGCGTCACGGCAGGCCGCCTTGTCAGTCGTAGGTAGCGTGACGGGTGCGTGATGAATGCCGGACTAGGGACGACCAGCCTTCGGTGGGCAACGGCATTCCTTGCCCTCGCTCTTCTGACCGGCACCGGTGCCGGCGGCGACCGCCAGGTTGTCGTTCGCCGTGACCTCGGCGGCGATGTCGGCTTGTATGAGGTCAAGGTCGAGGTCTACCGCAAGCTCGGATTCCGGATCGTCATCGACGGCACATGCGCATCCGCGTGTACGCTCTACACCACCCTGCCGCCCGGCCAGGTCTGCGCCACCGACAGGGCGAGGCTTAAATTCCATCGCTTTCGCATGGCCCGCCGCGCCCGCAACGCCGGCCACATCGAAGATCGGGAAAACCGTATGTTGATGGCCAAATACCCTCCCGGCATTCGCAACTGGATCCGGCGCAACGGCGGCCTCACACGGCAGACCCTGACCATGCGCCCGGTCGAAATCCGCCGCCACATCCGCAGCTGCGCCTGACCGCCTGTACTCCTGCCGACCGGTCTGTGGGCAGATCCGGCCCGCTCCCTGCAATCGATAAGCGAAATACGTCAATTACAACTTACGATTGTTTTACAAAAACATGTCATCATCTCCCAATTCGGAGTTTGCCCGAATTTCTGCGTCCGCGGCCGCACGGCCTCGCTGCAAGGAGTGGAAAAGAGATGTTATCGCGACTGAAGAGGCGTCCGTTTCGCAGGCATGTAAACCGGCGCATGCGAAGGCCGGCTTATGAGGCGATCGAGATCTATACCCGCCCCGGCCAGCCGCCTTATGCCGGGATCCTGAAGGACATTTCGGCGAACGGTGCGCATCTGCATGTGTTCGATGCAAAAAACTTGCCCAAGCGGTTCACGTTGGGCATACGAATTCTGAAGACAACCGTCGACTGCGAACTCAAATGGCGCAAGGGAAACCGCATTGGCGTGGAATTTGCCCGCTTGGTCGATATCGGCCCGATGCCCAGCCGGCCGAAGGTGGACCGGCGAGAGATTATCGCCGCCCAGTTTCGCAGCAAGCTGCGTGTTGCAGAAAACTGATACCGGTCAGAAGGTTACGCCGCGTCGCTGAATCGATATCCTAGCATCTTGTAAGCCAGTTTCGCCGCCAGGAAATCGCAGGCATGAAATCCCGGCGCCGGTGCCAATTCCACGATATCGGCGCCAACGACACGGCACGATCCGAATGCCGCACGCAGGATCGGCATGATGTCGGCCCAGAAAAATCCCCCCGGCTCCGGCGTGCCGGTTGCCGGCATCTGGCTGGAATCGAAACCGTCGACATCGAATGTGATGTACACGGGCCGCCCCTTGAGCGGTGCCAGCAGCCTGTCGGCATCCCACTCCGCCCTGTCCTTGGCGAAATGCACATGCAGACGTTGCCGGTTGGCCTCCAGGAACGGAATTTCCCCTGCCGAGATGTTACGTATTCCCACCGACACGACCTCCAGGTTCGGCGCATCCATGCAACGCCGGATTGCCGCCGCATGACTATACCGCTCGCCCTCATAGCCATCGCGAAGATCCGCGTGGGCATCGAAATGGAGAAGTGCAACGTCGCGATGCCGGGCCAGTATCGGCGAGATTGCCCCTGCGGTGAGGGCGTGTTCGCCGCCGAAGACGAGCGGAAAGGCTCCCGCATCAAGCGCCGTACCAACCAACCCGCCGATCAGGTCGAGGGCGTCTTCCGGCGCGTCCGGCATGACCGGTTCGGCAAGCGTTTCCAACCGGAACGATTGGCTGGGCTCACACCACAGTTCCTCATCAAACAGTTCCACCTGATGTGAGGCGGCAATCATCGCCGCAGGCCCCCGCGCCGTACCGGTACCGTAGGAGACTGTGCGCTCCAGACCGAAGGGGATGATCCGCACCAACGGTTCGGATTCATCGGCGCATTCACCCGGCGAAAGGCCCAGAAACCCGGCCGCCTGCGGCATCAACTCAGGTTTCACCGTTCAAACAGCCGTGCCAGCCGCCTGGGCTCACGCTTCCGCCAGTGTCCGCGGTGATAGGCGTCTGACGCCATAAGCGGCAGCACCGTCGTGGCCTCGGCAAATACCATCTGCTCTTCGGCCGCCGTCACCTTTCCCCAGGAGCAGGCTTCCTTCAGCGTCGACGAAGAGCAGGCCCCGTCCCGCACATCCGCAACGGTGATCTGAACTGCATATTTATGGACTTCAACGTCGTCGTGACCGAGGATTTCGGCGCAGACCACGATATCCTGCGCGAAATTCTTCGGCACACCGCCACCAATCATCAACAGGCCCGTCGTGCCCTGTTCGATCTTGATCTCGGTCAGTTCGCGGAAGTCGGCGACGGAATCAATCGACACATGGCCTTTGCCGGCGCGAATTTGCGCCACCTGGTGCTTGACCAGACCGAACCCGGCCGAGGAATCGGAAAAGGCCGGACAAAAAACCGGCACATCGTTTTCAAACGCCTGTTTGACGAGACTTTTGTCTTTCTTGCCCGAGGACACCAGAAAGCGCCCCATCTCCCTGATGAAGGCGCGCGAGGACAGAATGCCCTGCCCCAGTTCATCGGCCAGGGCTGCGACAGCCTCATCGCAGGCTTTCAGATCGTCCTCGTCGATATAGGTATCGTAAATCCGGTCGATCAGCATGGCCCGCAGATGCCGGTCCTCGACTGTCGCGCGCGCCTGATAGTGCTTGAAGCCCAATCCCTCGAAGAAATCCATGTCGACCACAGAGGCACCGGTCGCCACAACACAATCCACCATGTTGTGCCGGATCAGATCGGCATAGAGATCCATGCAGCCACCGGCCGAAGTCGACCCGGCAAGCGTCACGATGATCGTGCAGGCCGGATCGGCAAGCATGGCATTGTAGATATCGCAGGCCCGCGCAAGTTCGCGGGAGGAAAACGACATGCCCGCCATTGCCGCGATGATCGGCCGCGCATCGAAGGACGTAAAATCCACATGCCGTACCGGCCGGCTGAGCAGGTCAGCCTTGCGGGCATTGGCCACCGTCGTGTCCGGATCGTACATGTTCATCGCTCCACAAAACCTCCTGTGCCGCCGGCGCCGTCCGATCGAATTGGCTCATCATCGGCGGGTCATCGACACGCGCATCGGCGCCAAATGCAAAGCCGTTGAACTTCGTTCGCATCACCCTGCCATAGGCACCGATATTACCGATCTCAACATGGTCGCCGGAACAGATATCTGCCGGCAGATGAAACGGTCCGGCCATGTGATCGAAGTCGTCGCAGGTCGGCCCGTAGAAGGAATACCCGCGAAGACCGCCCTCGCCCGGCCGACCGGCGAGGCGCACCGGATAGCGCCATCCCATGGGGCCGGCATCGAAGAGCGTGCCATAGATCCCGTCGTTCAGATAGAGCGTATCGCCGCGCCGTTCTTCCACCCGCACCAGCAGCGATTCCGCTTCCGCAGCGAGCGCCCGCCCCGGCTCGCACCACAGTTCGCAGCCATCGCTCACCGAGAGCGCCTGGAATCCGTGCACGATGTCCCGCACAAAGGCTTCCGGCGGCGGCGGAACCATGCCCGGATAGGGTGCCGGAAAGCCGCCGCCAACATCGACAGCGTCGACGAACACACCGGCGCGCACGATGGCGCTTTGAACAGATGCAAGTGCAGCCCGATAGGTGGACGGCGCCATGGTCTGGCTACCGACATGAAAGCTGATGACCAGCCGTTCCGCGGCTTGCCGCGTCGCCTGCAAAAGGCCGGCATCCGGTCCGGACGCGACGCCGAATTTCGCATTGAGCGGGATTTTCGATGTCCCGCCGGGCACGGCGAGGCGCACGCACAGGGTCAAAGCCTGGGCCCCGTCCGTAGCGGCCCTGATCCGGGCCAGTTCTTCATGACTGTCGACCGCAAAGATCCGGATACCCAGCCTGTGATAGGCCTCCGCGATCGCCCCTGCCGGTTTGACCGGATGCATGAAACCGATCACCGCATGGGGAAACAGGCGCCGAACCAGACGCGCTTCGCCAATCGACGCCACATCGAAATGGTCGATGCCGGCAGCCGCCAGACTTCCCAGCAGCCATTCTGCCGGATTGGCCTTGACCGCGTAAAACACCCGGCCCGGGAAGGCATTGCCGAACCAGCGGGCGGCCTGCTGCGGCGGCCCCGGCCGCCGGCACAGGACCGGAACATCGGGTTTGCGTGATCGCGCTACGTGAGATGCACTTTGAAATCGTTCCAACGCATGGGACCTCCGATTGAACCGCAGTCGTGCGGTGACGCCCAACCCGGTTGCCAGATCATGTGTATGCTGCCCCACGGGTCGCCCCGGACTTGGCAGGCGTCCTCTATTGCAAGATTTGCCCCTTGTGAAGAGGAAAATGCGGCTGTCTCCGCGCGCATCGGTGCGAACGTCTGGCGCGATGTCCGGGCCCGCGATTTCATCGCCCGCGCATCCGGAGGACAACAAGCTGTATCGCTGCCTCTGCCCTGGCGCGGCCATGCCTGCCGGCATGCCGTGGCGAATGGAAAAATTGATGTTTTCCTGTATTTCTTCCCCAACCGGAAAGGAAACGAACATGGATGGCTTCTGGACGATCCTGGGCGACGCCTTGCACATGATCCTGGCCTGGGATCGCAATCTGGTCGAGATTATCGGACTATCGCTTCGCGTGACCCTGACAGCCGTCGCCGTTGCCTGCCTTGTCGGCCTGCCGCTCGGTGCGGCGGTTGGAGCCTTCCGGTTTCCCGGGCGGACGCTGGTGAGCGTTCTGCTGAATGCGCTGATGGGCCTGCCACCTGTGGTGGTGGGGCTGATGGTCTACCTGATGTTGTCGGCGTCCGGACCGCTCGGCCCGCTCGGTCTGCTCTATACGCCGACCGCAATGATCATAGCGCAGACAATCCTCGTCACGCCGATAGTCGCAGCGCTGACCAAGCAGGTCGTCGAGGATCTTTATACTGAATATGCCGAACAATTCGCGTCGCTGGACGTCGGTCGGCTGGATCGCATCGTGGCACTTCTGTGGGACGCCCGCTACAGCCTTTTGACCGTCGCCCTGGCCGGGTTCGGCCGCGCGGTGGCCGAGGTCGGTGCGGTGATTATCGTTGGCGGCAACATCAACCACGTCACCAGGGTAATGACGACGACCATTGCGCTGGAGACTTCGAAGGGCAATCTTCACCTTGCCCTGGCCCTCGGCGTCGTCCTCCTGGCCATCGCCGTCCTCGTCAATGGCGCGGTCATGACGATCAGGGCATCGGTGGTGCGGTCGGCCTATGCCTGAGGTCAAGCATCGCGATGTGAAGACCGGACCGTCCGAACCGCTCATGGGCACGCGCGGCCTGTGTTTCAACGGCGGCGAAAGACGGCTGATCGATCGCGTCGACATCGAAATATTCGCACAGCGCCGCACGGTGATCATGGGCGCCAACGGAGCCGGCAAGAGCCTTCTTCTGCGTCTTCTGCACGGCCTTGTCCCGCCGAGCGGCGGAAACGTGCTGTGGCGGGGACGACCGCTCGACCGCGCAGCGCGACGGGCGCAGGCCATGGTGTTTCAGCGCCCGGTCATGTTGCGCCGGTCTGTAACGGCAAATCTGCGGTTTGCCCTGGCGGCGCGGGGGATCAGCGGTAAAGTGCGCACCGAACGCGAAACCGAGGCCATTCGGCACGCTCAGATCGAAGGCCTGGCCCATAGGCCGGCAAGAATTCTGTCCGTCGGCGAACAGCAGCGGCTAGCTGTCGCTCGTGCCTTGGCCTGTTCACCGCAAGTGCTGTTCCTGGATGAGCCGACCGCGAGCCTGGACCCTGCATCCACCCATGCCATCGAGGAGTTGCTTCGCCAGGCCCACACGCGCGGCGTGACTACCGTTCTCGTCACTCACGATGTCGGCCAGGCCCGACGGCTTGGCGATAATGTCGTTTTCCTCCATGAGGGGCGCGTTGCGGAGACGGGACCGGTGTCGACCGTCCTCCATACCCCGCGTTCCGACGCCGTACGCGCCTGGCTCGACGGACAGCTGTACCTTGAATCGATGTCATAGAGCCGCTTGTCGGGAAAGGAGGATTGTGTGAACAGCCGCGCCCTGTCCGGTGTATTGGCCATTGTCGCTATCGCAGTTTGCGGCATATCTGCCGGCGTCGCCAAGGACCGCTTTATCGTTGTCCAATCCACGACTTCGACCCAGAATTCCGGCCTTTTCGATTACATCCTGCCCAAATTCCGCGCCAAAACCGGCATCGACGTGCGTGTCGTCGCCGTCGGGACGGGTCAGGCGATTCGGAATGCCGCAAACGGCGATGGTGACGTCCTGTTCGTCCATGCCAGATCGGCGGAGGATATGTTCGTCGCCGAAGGGCACGGCGTGCGCCGCGCCGATGTGATGTACAATGACTTCCTCATCGTCGGCCCGCCTGCCGATCCTGCCGGTATTGCCGGCATGGACGATGTGGTCGCGGCGCTGGCGAAGATCGCCGACACCGGTGCCCGTTTCGCCTCGCGTGGCGATGACAGCGGCACCAACAAGGCCGAATTGCGGCTTTGGAATGAGGCGGGCGCCGATGTCTCCGCCGCATCCGGCAGTTGGTATCTGGAGACCGGTTCCGGTATGGGCGCAACGCTCAATATTGGCATCGGCATGGGCGCATACGTCATGACCGACCGTGCGACCTGGATCAGTTTCGGCAACAAGGGTGAGTATGGGATTGCCGTCGAGGGAGATCGGAAGCTTTTCAACCAGTACGGCATTATTTTGGTTGACAGGAAGAGGCATCCGAATGTGAAGGCCGAACTCGGCCAACAGTTCGTCGACTGGATATTGTCCGACGAAGGCCAGGCCGCGATCACCGGCTACACCGTCGATGGCCGCCAGCTTTTCTTTCCCAATGCCGCAAAACGGTAGTTGACTGAACCGCGCCGTTCCGCCGGCGAATCCGGTGTGTCTGGTGAACGCGCCTGCAGGGTCGGCTGGCGGCGCATCGAATGGTCGGCGAGAATCGCAAGGGATAAGTCTGAAGTGCGTTGGATCGGCGCGATCGCTGCGCCGTGCGGCGGCGGTTTTGCACTTTGCCGGAAAGTCCACGCACGACCGCTTGCCCGCGGCGCGGAGTGTGATATCAGACGGATGCTGCTTTGCCACCTGATCGTTCCTCGCTGTTCGGGCCCGGATCAGACGGCGGCGGCGAGCCCCGCGTCTTGGCGACAAAGAACACCGCGCACCGGACAAGCGAAACCGAGGAGCGGAGCGAATGCAGTTTAGCTACATCGTCGTTGGCGCCGGCTCGGCCGGATGCGTGCTCGCCGCGCGACTGAGCGAGGACCCGGCCGCTTCGGTGTGCCTCGTAGAAGCCGGCGGCGAAGTGGCGGATCCGGCCATCCGTGAGCCGGCCATGTGGCCGATGCTGGAAGGCACCGACGTCGATTGGGCGTTCAGAACCACCCCGCAAAGGGGCACCGCCAATCGCATCCATGCCTGGGCCAGGGGCCGCGTGATCGGCGGATCGAGCAGCATCAACGCCATGGCGCACGTGCGCGGGCACCCGGATGATTTCGATGGTTGGGTGAAGGCCGGCTGTGTCGGATGGGGTTATGCCGACCTCATGCCGTACTTTATCAAGTCAGAGACATCGCCGTTTGCCCCCTCGCCCTATCACGGCGACCGTGGCCCTATCCGTCAGATGGTCCCCGATCGCCCGCACCCGCTGACTCAGTGCTTCCTGGATGCCGCCGAAGCCGCTGGTCATGAACCCACCGAGGAGCACAATGGCGGGCGGATGACCGGTCCCACTCTCAACACGCTCGTCATCGTCGACAGCAAGCGCCAGAGCGTCGCCGACGCCTATCTTGCACCGGCGCTGGGGCTCGCCAACCTGACCGTCCGCGCCGCCAGCCTTGTCGACCGCCTGGAGTTTGCCGGCCGGCGCTGTATCGGCGTTCACGTGACAAACGAAAATCAAACAGAGTTTATCGAAGCCAGCGAGGGTGTTGTCCTGTGCGCCGGCGTCATCAATTCGCCCACCATATTGATGCGATCAGGCATCGGGCCGGCGGACGATCTGTCCGTGCTCGGAATCATCCCGCGGGTCGATCTGCCATCTGTCGGACGAAACCTGCACGATCATTTGCTTTCCGGCGGCAACGTATATCTTTCCACTCGCGAAGTGCCGTTCACACAGACCCAGCATTCCGAGTCCCTGCTTTACACCCGGCGTGGCAGCGGAGACCCGGCCTCGGCCCCGGAGCTGGTGGCCGCTTGCGTGGTTGCGCCCATCGTGACCGAACAGTTCGATCCGCCACCGTTCGGCGAGGCCTACACGCTGATGTTCGGTTTCACGCATCCCAAAAGTCGCGGCTCCGTCCGACTGATTTCTGCCGATCCCACCATCGCCCCGGCGATCGATCCGAACTACCTCGCCGAGGCGTATGACCGCGAGGTCTACCTGGACTCCATGGACAGAACCCGCGCCATCGGCGCTTCGAACTCATTTTCGGACTGGCGCAAGGAAGAGTACCTGCCCGGCACAGCGCTCGGCAGCCGCGCCGGGAATCTGGAATTTCTGCAAAAGGCGGCATTCACCCATCACCATCCTGTCGGGACCTGCCGCATGGGTTCCGACAATGAAGCGGTGGTGGACACGGAGCTTCAGGTGCGTGGTGTCGACGGGCTGCACCTGATCGACGGTTCCGTCATTCCGGAACTGACGACAGGGCCGCCCAACGCCGCAATAATCGCCATGGCAGAACGAAAAAGCGACCTCATCAAGGGCCTCCAGCCGGAGGCACCCCGCGATCCCCGCACTGCGGATTGAAACCGTCCAAATCAATGCACGTGTGCCAGTCGGCCGCGCGTCTGGCAGGAAGGGAACACCGATGGATATCACCGGGCAACATACCATCCAGGCATCGCCGGAACGGGTTTTTGAAGCCCTGAACGATGAGAGCGTTCTACGGCAGTGCATTCCCGGTTGCCAGCGTCTTGAGCGGCTTTCCGACGATGAAATGGCGGCAACAGTGGTCGTCAAGATCGGTGCAATGCCGGCCAAGTTCAACTGCACGGTAAAGATTTCAGACCGGGTTTATCCGGAAAGTTACCGGATCACCGGCCAGGGCGGAGCGGGCGCCGCCGGCGCGGCGAAAGGAAGCGCGGATGTCTCCCTGACGCCTGACCCCCAGGGCACGCTGCTGCGTTATGAGGTGCGGACAGAACTTGACGGTATGCTGAAGAAGTTCGGCACCAGCCTGCTGGACAGCATCGCCCGTGACCTGTCGACACAGTTTTTTGAGAAGTTCAGCGACCATATCGCTGGTTCGCCAGGCGAAATCGAACCGGCGCGACCTGCCGTAACCGTCCCCAATATCGGTCTGCCCGGCTGGATCTGGTGGTTGGCCGCCGGGTTGGTGATCCTGTTGCTGATCACAGCGCTTTCCCTGTAGCCGGGGATGTTCAGCTGGTGGAAGCTCGAAACCGCAAAAAAATACATCTGAAAGGCCAGCCCGCGGCGCGGTTCACCGATGGCCTGATGCTGATGCAACTGGAACGATCCGGGGGAGAAAATCTCCCACTTTCCGACGGGGATAACGGCGGTGGAGCAATTGGATGAAAAAAACGTTATAAATCAACGGCCAAAAACATGGATGGTGGGTGAGCGGGGACTCGAACCCCGGACCCGCTGATTAAGAGTCAGCTGCTCTGCCAACTGAGCTACACACCCGATCGACTTGGTTTTTGGCATCACCGATGCCACGGAAGCCATGACCGCCTTATAGGAAGGCCCCTTGCGATCCGCAAGGGCAACAGCGGCCGCACCCGGTCAGGCAAAATCACGCCGCCAGCCGCCGCCGGCCGCTGGCGGACCGCAGAGCGGATTGCGCGACACTCCGGCAAACGGGGTCCGGCGCCGGACCGCACCGGTTCGTCGGTCCGATCCCCTTCGCGGCTTGTCCGAATCTCGCTATCAAGCACCGAACATGTCGCCTATCGTGAAAGGAACGGACCATGGACCAATCCACCGAACCTTTGAGCCTCGGTTCGATGAGCACGCTCGCCGCGGAGTGGTTTTCCAGCGCCCTGCCAAATATTACCGCCGCCGCCGTCATACTCGTTGTCGGCTATCTGGTGGCCGTTTGGGTGGGCCGCACGACAACCAAACTGACGGCGCGGTCACATCGCGTCGACGCGATCCTCCAGCCGGTCATCGGATCGGTTGTCCGCTACACAATCATGATTGTCGTGCTGGTCGTCGCCCTGAGCCAGCTTGGCGTCCAAACCGCTTCGCTGCTCGCGGTGCTGGGCGCGGCCGGCCTCGCCATCGGCCTCGCCCTCCAGGGAACGCTGTCCAATATCGCTGCCGGCATGATGCTGCTGTGGCTCCGGCCATTTGGAATAAACGATTATATCGAATGCAGCGCGGTCACCGGTACGGTCAAGGTCCTCGGCCTTTTCGCCACCGAATTCCGCACCTTCGAGGGCATCTATACATTCGTACCCAATTCGCTGCTCTGGAATTCGACAATCACCAACTATACGCGCAATCCGCGGCGGATGGTCCGAGTCCCCGTTGGCGTCGGCTATGGTGATGACCCGAACAAGGCGCGCGACGTTCTGGTCGCCATGGCCCGTGACGACAGCCGCATCCTGGACGATCCGGAGCCGGTTGCCTTCGTCTCCGAACTGGGCGCCAGCGCCGTTGTTGTCGAATTGCGCGCCTGGGCCGCCACACCCGATTATGTCCAGACCCTGCGGGATCTCACCATGCGCGCCAAGCTGGAAATCGACAAGGCCGGGCTTGAAATCCCGTTCCCGCAGCGTGTCCTGCACATGGTTCCCGCGCCACCGGTGGAACCGGCAGCCTGAACGCCCGAAGATCTGCCGCGGGCGCAACCGCCGGCGGATCTTGCGCCGTCGACCTACGGACGCCGCACGGCACGTACGTCGCCGGCTTCGCCCTGCCCGGTTGCGCCGTCGCTCGCCGTCACACAGGCGACAACGATCTCGCGCACCGCTTCGCGGCCGGCAACATCGTCGCTGCTCTCGGTCACCGCCGGCCACAGATCCCGCGCATCGATCTGTTTAGCCGTACAGGCGCAGACCGATACGCACACATCGTTTTCGCCGCTCCGCCCACCGCATTCCGATCGGCAACTTGCCAGGAACGTATCCGGATCGACGGCGACTGCCCGCTGCGGTGGAGGGGCCACGAGCGCCGCCGCATAGACCAGGCCGAACAACACCGGCTGGTGTAGGAGGTAAACCAACAGGCTGTTGCGCCCTGCCCAGATGGCCAGACGACCCGGCAACCCGGGTTCGCCGCCGGCAAGCAGCCGAACCGCCGGCGGATTGGCCAGCACCAGCCGCGCCGAAGCCACGCCGGCAAGGACGAGGCCGAACCAGGGAAAAAGCGGCACATAGTCTGCGGCCGGCGGCGGCGCCGGCGACAGGCCCAGCCAGAGAAATCCCGGCGCCGCGAAGGTCGCAGACGTCGCCATCACCGGCAAAACCGATGCAATCACCGCAGCGCCGATGACCACGGCAAGCGGTCGGCGCAAAAACGGCAACGCCAGGACACTGGCCAGCGCGATATGATGCAGGATCCCGAACCGCACGAAAAATCCCGGAAACACGAACCAGGTCGCAATGGTGACGGCGCACGCCGCCGCCACCACGATCGCCAGCCGGCGAAAAAACCGGCGCCAGCGGATCGCCATGCCGTGGGCGAGGACAAGGCTGACCCCAACAAGAAACAGGAACGAACCGGCGATCAGCCTGGCGAACAGGCGCCAACCCGGATCGCCCGCGACATCCATGCCGTGAAAACCGAAATGACCCAGGTCCCACGAAAAGTGGTAGACCGCCATCGCAGCAAGCGCGGCGCCGCGCGCCATGTCGACGACGCGCAGGCGGGGCACCGGTTGCCGCGCCCCCACCGTGCCGGTCAGCCCCATGGCCGAGCCCGGATCGACCACTGGCAGATTACCGGCGGCAACCGGCAAGGCAGGAATGCCGAAACCGCTGTCCGGCCGGCATCCCCGCTTCGCAAATCGCGCTCACACCGCCTGCAACGCATCGGCCGGAGCCCGCGACTGTCTGGCGATATGCTTGTTGAGCGCCGAAACATAGGCCCGGGCCGATGCGACCATCGTATCGGTATCGGCGCCACGCCCGGTCACCGAGGTGCCGTCATGCTCCAGGCGCACCGACACTTCCGCCTGGGCGTCCGTGCCGCCGGTCACCGCATGCACGTCATAGAGCGACAATTGCGCCTCATGCGGCACAATGGCCCTGATGGCATTGAATAGCGCGTCCACCGGCCCGTCGCCGATTTCTTCGCGTGTCTCGTGCCGGCCATCGATGTCGAGCGTCATGGTCGCCTTTTGCGGCCCGCCGGTTCCGGCGATGACCGTCAGCGCAACCACCTTGATATGATCGTGAGCGGTCGCCATCTCGTCATCGACCAGCGCCTCGATATCTTCATCGAAAACATGCTTTTTCTTGTCGGCGAGATCCTTGAACCGGCGAAAAGCATCGGCAAGCGCATTGTCGCCCAGTTCATAGCCCAGTTCCGCCAGCTTTTCGCGGAAGGCATGCCGGCCGGAATGCTTGCCCATGACCAGCGATGTCGCTTTCACCCCGACATCTTCCGGCCGCATGATCTCATAGGTATCGGCGTTTTTCAGCATGCCGTCCTGGTGAATGCCGCTTTCGTGCGCAAAGGCATTCTTGCCGACAATGGCCTTGTTGTACTGAACCGGAAACGCGGAGACCGCAGAGACCAGTTTCGATGCCCGCATCAGGTAGGTCGGATCGATATCGCAATATTGCGGGATCAGGTCGGACCGGGTTTTGAGCGCCATGACCACCTCTTCCAGCGGCGCATTGCCGGCGCGCTCGCCGAGCCCGTTGATCGTGCATTCGATCTGGCGGGCGCCACCGGCCACGCCGGCCAGGGAATTGGCAACCGCAAGACCCAGATCGTCGTGGCAATGGACGGAGAAAGTCACCGCATCGGCGCCGGGGACATCCGCGATCATCGTCTCAAACATGGACCTGTGTTCGTCCGGCAGCGCGTAGCCCACGGTGTCCGGCAGGTTGATCGTCGTCGCACCTGCCTTGATCGCCGCCTCTACACAGCGCTTCAGATAGTCGATTGGTGTGCGGGTCGCATCCATCGCCGACCACTCCACGTCATCGATCAGGTTTCGTGCCTGTGTCACCGTCGCGGTGATGATGGCCAACACCTCCTCCTGGTCTTTTCGCATCTGGTGGGCGAGATGAATTGGCGAGGTGGAAACGAACGTATGGATGCGGCCCCGCCTGGCATGCCGCACCGCCTCCCCGGCCCTGTCGATATCGGCAGGAATGGCGCGGGCCAATCCGGCGACGACGGCGTTTTTGGTGGCTTTGGCGATCTCACAAACCGCCTCGAAATCACCGTCCGAAGCAATCGGAAATCCTGCCTCGATAATGTCCACGCCCATCGTGTCCAGAAGTTCGGCGACCTCGATTTTTTCTTCCAGCCGCATTGTGGCGCCGGGCGATTGCTCGCCATCGCGCAGCGTGGTGTCGAAGATAACGACGCGGTCCTGGTTGGAGCGGGTTTCTGTCTCGGTATTCATTGTCGGATCCTTCTCTGGTCCGGCCGCGGTGTGACGGCGCGGAACTGGATTTCAATCAGGCTTTTGTTCATCCCCTGAATGCCCGCCCTGTGCGGCCTGCCAGACAGGCCCGGACTGTCGGCGCTCAGGGGCGCCTAAGGAGAAGGAGTGCGCCTGCCGGCAAGCAGCCAGGCGCCATCGGCCGCGCGTGGCGGGCCGGCAGAGTTTCGGACGTGACGGTCAGAGACAACATGGCGATGCCTGATATCGTATCCTGACGTGTATTTACCAAACCAGTGGTGAATGCGCAATTAATCCGGGCACCCGATCGGCTTGCATCGCCGGCTCAGGCAAACAGCGTCCCCTCCGCCACCTTGACCGCCTGCCCGCCGATACGGACAGCGGCGATGGAACGGCCTTCGATTACGATTTCCAGGCGGATAAGCGATGGCCGACCCATCTCGTACCCCTGCTCGATCAACAGCACATGTGTGCCCGCGGTCAGCGCATCGAAATCATGGACGGCGCCTGAAAACGCCGCAGCCGCAGATCCCGTCGCCGGATCTTCGCCGACCCCGCCGACTGGGCTGAACATACGGGCGCGGAAGGCATGGTCATGCCCCTCCGTCTCCCGCGTATAGACATAGACCAGACCGCCACCGGGTTTGCCTTTGCGATCGAACGCCGCCTGCCAATGCTGGTATCGCGCCGAGCAGGCCGCCAATGCCGCGATATTGGCAACGGGAATCATGCAGAACGGCACCCCGGCGGACCACACCGTCGGCCTGTGGTTTTCGAACCCGATTTGCTCCGGCTCCAGGCCGAGTGCGGCGGCAATCTCCGTCTTGGCGCCGGTCGTTCCGTCCGGTTCGGGCAGCCTGGGGATGTCGAATTCGGCAAATCCGAAATCGGGCAACAGCTTCACCCCGCAACGCACGGCGCCGATATTTTCCTCAAGCACGATCACCGCGTCCATTTCCCGCTCCACCGGGCCGAAGCGTTCGCCGGCAAGGCAGATCGCCGTTCCCACTGTGGGGTGGCCGGCAAACGGCATTTCATAGGTCGGTGTGAAGATGCGAATCCGGGCCGAGTGGTTCTCGGAGTCTGCGGGCAGCACAAACACGGTCTCCGACAGGTTGAATTCCGCCGCGATCGCCTGCATGCCCGCTGTCTCAAGGCCATCACCGTCCAGAACGACGGCCAGCGGATTGCCGGCAAGGGGATCAGCGGTGAAAACATCGAATATCTGATAGCGTCTGGCCATTGCCCCCAGCTCCGGTTGGATCCCAGGTCCTAGCGGATCACCGTCTTTTCGACCACGGACTGAATTGTCAGGCCCTGAACGATAATGGAAAAGATAACGATGACATAGGTCGCCAGCAGAATGGGCGGCTTGGCCGCCACGGCCGGAAGCGACAACGCCAGGGCCACCGATATGCCGCCGCGCAATCCGCCCCATGTCAGGACCGGGATCGCCCCAGCAGTGAAGTCCATTCGCAACGACAGGAGATAGATCGGCACCGACACGGCAATAAGCCGGGCGGCCAGGACCAGCGGCACCGATGCGACCGCCAGCCAGCCGAGCGAAGCATCGATTTGCACAATCAGCACCTCCAGGCCGATCAGCAGGAACAGCACCGAATTGAGGATCTCGTCGATCACGGTCCAGAAATCGAAGAGGTAGCGCCGCGTTTCCTCGCTCATCGCCGTTTTCGCGCCGCGATTGCCGACAAACAGCCCGGCAATGACGACGGCGATCGGCCCGGACATGTGAAACCGCAGGGCGATCGCATAAAGCGCCGAAACCAGGGCAAGCGTGATCAGGATTTCGATGGAGTAATTGTCGATCGCGCGGATGGCACGAACGATAACGGCCCCGGCCACGAGGCCGAGCAGGCCGCCGCCGCCCGCTTCCACCACGAACACTTCCGCCGCGTGCGCCACATCCATGCCGCCCTCCCCGGCGGCAAGCGCCAGAAGCACGGCAAAGAGCACGACGCCGACACCATCGTTGAACAGGCTTTCGCCGGCGATCTTGACTTCAAGGCTCTCAGGTACGCGCACCGATTTCAGCAATGACAACACCGCAACCGGATCGGTGGGCGAGATCAGCGCGCCGAACACAAGCGCCCAGATCAACGGCATGTCGACGCCGAAGACACCGGCCAGCCACCAGAAGCCACATCCGACGATGGCTGTCGACAGGCAGACCCCGAATGTCGCCATGGCCCCCACGGCATATTTCCGATCGGCCAGCGCATGAATATCGACATGCAGGGAACCGGCGAACAAAAGAAAGGCCAGCATGCCCTGCATCAGGGTCCGCGAGAAATCGATCTCGCTGACCGCCGCCGAAATCGTTTCCTCCATGTTTGATGCCGGCACCAGCCAATCGAAAGCGATCAATGCCAGCGAGGCGACCAGCGCCATCACCAAAAGCCCGATCGTGTGAGGAAGGCGGACGAAGAGATGGTTGATCCAGCCGAAAAACGCCGACAGCGCCAGCAACAGCGCAATGATTTCAAGCAGCGACAGCACCGATCACATCCGCCTTTTTTTCCGACGCCCTGCGCCCGCAGCCCCATCCGATAATGCCAACAGCGGCATTCGGCAACGTCAACGAAACCTTAATCCCATGGGTCGGGATTTTAAGGTCTCGTTAGGAAATCGCCTTTTTTTCGTTGTTATGATCGGGTCAGGATCACATGCAAGAGGCTTCGGACCCCATGAGGAAATTTCACAAACGAATGCTCGCCCTGACAGCGGCGAGCACGATGATCGTAACCGGCGCTGTGATGCCGGATACCGATCTTTCATTCACCGGATTTGGCGCCGACCAGGCCTACGCCGGCAACGGCAACGGCAACGGCGGTGGCAATGGCAACGGCGGTGGCAACGGCAACGGCGGTGGCAACGGCAACGGCGGTGGCAAGGGCGGCGGCGGCAGTGTTTCATCCGGCGGCGGCTCCTCTTCCGCAGGGTTCAGCGGCGGCGGCGGCGGCGGGAAATCCAGGGGAAAGGGCAACGGCGTATTCAAGAACCTGTTCGGCGGCGGCAAGGCCACAGCCAAGTCAAACAGGGGAAATTCCGGCGGACCGGCAACCAAGGTTGGCAAGGCCTTCGGCAAGGCGGCCAAATCCACTGGTAATTTTGTGACCAAACTGACAGGCCAGGACAAGAAGGCATCGAAAGCGCCGGTGGTCAAAGCCAAAGCCAGTGCCAATGCCGGTGCCAACGGCAATGCGACGCCGAAGACCAAGCCCAAGGACATGATGGCCGCAGGCTTTCACCCAAGCGATTTCAAGGGCGGGCTGATGGGCGTCATGATGGCCAACATCAACGGCAACATGAACTCCAGCATCAATTCCGTGCACGGCAAGGCGCGCGAGTGGATGGCGGCGGCCGGATACGCCGACTACTTTGAGGAGCAGGCGACCGCGGCCGAAGCGATGAGCGAGGCGTACAACACCGAAGGCGTGGCCGATGCGCTTTCGGAATATGAAACCGCGGTATCGGAGCTGGATGACACGGCGGAAACCTACGAGGACGACCTCCAGGCTGCCAAGGACGCGCTCGCCGAGGCTTTGGCCGGCACCGATCTTTCCGCGGAAGACGCGGCGACTGTTTACGAACAGACGGTCGCAGCCGTTGAAGACGGGCAGACGGTTGAGGATCTCATAGACGGCGTCGAGACGGCCGCAGCGGATCTCAGAGAGGATGCCGACGAGGCACAGGCGGAATCAGAAGCTCTCTTCGAAGCGATCACGGGTGGCAAAACACCTTATGGTGACGGCACGATTCCCGACTATGTGGAAACGGTCCTGACCGACAAGGACGAAGCCTGGACCGACATCTATGATACCGGCGCAGAAGAGGCCGCTGCCGACATCGAAGCCGACGCCGAAGCCGGCGGCGAAGAGGAAGAGGTCGCCGAAGCCGACGAACCTGTCCAGCTTCGCGACGGCAGTGGCGAAGAGGTGATCGTCCAGTAGTTCGCCACAGCTTTCGCTGTCGAACGATCCACGGACATGAAAACGGAAAGCCCCGCCAGTTGGCGGGGCTTTCCTGCTTTCAACGCCGATGGGTGCGCAAGCCGTACGGCCTTCGCCCGGGCACTCAGTTCTTTTCCTTGTCCACGAGCTGGTTGGCGGCGATCCACGGCATCATCCCCCGCAATTTGGCGCCGACATCCTCGATCGGATGGGCGTCGTTGACCCGCCGCGTCGCCTTGAATTTCGGCTGCCCGGCCCGGCATTCGCGGATCCACTCGGATGTGAATGCGCCGGTCTGGATATCTTTCAGGATCCGGCGCATTTCCGCCCGCGTCTCCTCGGTGATGATTCGCGGACCGCTTTCATACTCGCCGAACTCCGCAGTGTTGGAGATCGAGTAATTCATGTTGGCGATGCCGCCCTCATAGATCAGGTCAACGATCAGCTTGACCTCGTGCAGACACTCGAAATAGGCCATTTCCGGCGCGTAGCCGGCTTCGGTCAGCGTCTCGTAGCCGGCCCGGATCAGCTCCACTAGGCCGCCGCATAACACCACCTGCTCACCGAACAGGTCGGTCTCGCATTCTTCCTTGAAGGTCGTTTCGATGACGCCGGAACGCCCGCCGCCGATCGCGCACGCATAGGAAAGCGCCAGATCATGGGCATTGCCGGTGGCATCCTGGTCGATCGCGATCAGCGTCGGCACGCCGCCGCCCTTCTGATACTCCCCGCGCACCGTATGGCCCGGCCCCTTGGGCGCAATCATCACGACATCGATCCCCGACCCCGGCTCGATCAGCTTGTAGTGGACATTGAGACCGTGCGCGAATGCGATTGCCGCCCCGTCGCGAATATTGCCGGCGATATGGTCCGCCCAGATATCGGCCTGCAGTTCGTCCGGTGCCGCCATCATAATCAGATCGGCCCAGGCCGCCACATCGGCAACGCTCTTGACCGGGAAACCCGAGGCTTCCGCCTTGGCCGCCGAACCGGAGCCGGCACGCAGGCCGATCGCCACCTCCTTGACGCCGGAATCCTTCAGATTCAT
Organism: Afifellaceae bacterium; assembly: GCA_965216515.1. Classification (GTDB taxonomy): domain Bacteria; phylum Pseudomonadota; class Alphaproteobacteria; order Rhizobiales; family Afifellaceae; genus CAXMRP01. The sequence goes on from OZ244173.1 coordinate 1,185,316, forward strand.
GGCATGAGCATGGCCCTGGCTTCCGAAGCCGACAATGGCGACCTTGCGATCCTTGATCAGGTTCACATCGGCGTCGCGGTCGTAATAAACGCGCATTCTTCAAGTCCTTCCTTGATCCGGTGGCCCCGGGCGGGCGCCCTGTGTGATAGGTCCGGCGCACCGCCCCGGGGCGCCGGCGAAGAAGTCCGCCGCGTTCTAGCCGCCCGCGGGATCAAGGGCAATGGGGGAGAGGAACTAGAAGCCTGGCTTGGCGATCATCAGCCAGAACACCCCCAACAACGCGGCAAATGCCGGCCAGCCAAGCCAAAACCAAATCCGCATCGATCGCCGGATATCCGCCGGAAAATCGCCCGCGGCATTTGCAATGCTTGCAAGTCGCGATTTGACACGAAGCTGGAGCACGACAACCGGCACCCAGCACGCGAGCGCCAGCGCATAAAGAACATAGGCCGCCAAGAGCCAGGAGTCCCAAAGGCTCCAGCCGCCCTCGATCGCAAGCAGGATGCCGCTGGCCGGCTGAACCAGGCCCGAAGGCAGCGTGAACAGCCAGTCTGCCAGCACCGTGATGCCAGCGGCGGAACGCAATCCGGCAACGCTGCCGGAGCGATAGGCCATCCACATGTGAAACGCCGTGCCGAGGCCGGTTCCGAACAGCACGGTGCTGGAGATGATATGTACCCACTTCAGAAGTTCAAACATGGCTCAGCGCTTCCGCGCCAGAACGGCATGGACAATGACGCAGGCGATGACCGCCAGGTTCTTCACGAGCGGGCCATACGGATCGATCCAGAGCGAAGGCTGCACGGCGCTCAGAACAATTGTGTAGGTGGCAATGATCAGCAGCTGAATCGCAGCCATCAGACCCGGCCGAACTCCAAACAGAACCGCCAGGCCCACCAAAAGGTCGGCTAGACACGCAAGATACACCAGGCCGCGCACCAACACTTCGGGAAGGCCAAGGGGTGAGAACAGCTCGACAACAAAACCGGCCGGCGCCAGAAGGCCGGCGAGGCCGGAGACGATCCAGATCACTGCCAGCACGATCCGCAGCGCCGGCTCCGCAAAATACAGTCGCGCATGCCACAGATCCTGCTCGCTTGCCGGTGACCGGGCGAGCGCTTCGTCAAATCCGGTGAACCGCGAACCGGCAAAGGCGGAAAATGCCGCATGATTGCCCGCATTGCCTTGCTCGATCTGGGAAAGCGCGGTGCTGGAGAGGGGGCCGAGATGTATCAGGTCGCCGATGCGGCAGACCAGGCGCACCACCGGCATCGGAACATGCCAGACCGGTGCCGCCCTCAGACCGAGCCAGGAACGGATTGCCGACACGATCTGGGCGAACGTCACCGTTTGCGGTCCGCAGGGTTCCACCGTCACGCCTTTGGGTGCACCGGCCGGGACCAGGTCCGCCACATGGGCGGCAAGTTCCTCCACCGTGATCGGCGTGAAGGTCTGGCCACCCCCACCGGCCACCGGTATGACCAGCGGAAAGGCTGCCAGCCCGCGCAGCGCACTCGTGCCCCCATAAGAGCCGCGCGGCGACCAGACGAGTGATGGCCGGAGCACAATCCAGTCGAGTTCGGTCCGGCGCAGCGCCGCTTCGCCGCGCAATTTGCTCGTCGCATAGTCCGTTCCGGCTTCCCTGTCGGCGCTGATCGCCGAAACAAGGATGACGCGGCGAACGCCGGCATGTTCGCAGGCGGCAAACAGCGCCCTGGGTGCCAGATGATGGATGCGTTCCAGCGCGTCTGCCGATCCGTCAAGCAGTCCGGCGCTGTAGACGACCGCCGAGACCTTGTTCAGATAGCCTGCCCAATCCTCAGGCGCGGTCAGGCGAAGCACATCCGCAGTCGCAATTGTGCACCCCGAAAGCCGGTCGCCGACGCCCGGCCGATCCCGGACCATCGCCAGAACCTCATGGCCCTGGCTGAGGAGGGTCGACGTGATGTGGGATCCGATAAGTCCCCCGGCGCCGACGACAAGGATCCGCATCACCCGCCCCCTCACCGCACCACGATGATCCGCTCCGCCGCCCGGGTGATGCCGGTGTAGAGCCAGCGCGTGCGATGGTCGCGGAAAGCCCGGCTCTCGTCGAAGAGCACGATTGAATCCCACTGGGAGCCCTGCGCCTTGTGGACGGTGAGCACATAGCCGAAATCGAACTGGTCATGACGCCGGCGTTGCGGCCAAGGCACCTGTTTGTCGGGCGCCTCGAAGTCCGATTTCAGTACCTTGATCTTCGTGTTGTTGGCGAACCGGCCGTCATCCTCCGGTTTCACCAGAAGCGAAATCGCCGCCCCCCTGGCGGCACCCACCGATGTCACCGACCAAAGGCCGCCATTGAGCAGCCCCTTGGCATTGTCGTTCCGCAGGCACACCAGGCGGTCGCCCGCCGCCGGCAGCGGCCCGCCAAATCCGTTGAGCGCCCGCAGCCGCTGGTTGTAGAGCCGGCGCGTTCGGTTGATGCCGACCAGAACCTGATCGGCGGCCAGCACTTCATCCTGGTCGATGTCGCGGCGGGAAATGACCGACGCGCCCGGCCCGTAACTGCCGATCATCAGGTCCCGGCCCTCGCGCACGTCCATCGACATGGCGATGATCGGATTGTCCCGGGCCTGCCGGTGGACCTCGGTCAGCAGGACATCGGGCTCGTGCTCGGTGAAGAAGCCGGCGCCGGTCCCCTCCCCTTCGCCCTTCGTCACCGGCGGCAGTTGCCCCGGATCGCCGAGCACCAGCACCGGCACGCCGAAGGATAGAAGGTCCCGGCCCAGTGCCTCGTCGACCATCGAGCATTCGTCGATAATGACCAACGCCGCCTTGGCGAGCGGGCTGGCCCGGTTGAGCGAGAAAGCCGGCGACACGACCGTCTTTCCGGTCTCCTCATCCTCCACTGTTTCTTCGCCACGCGGCCGGTAGATCAGTGAATGGATGGTCCGCGCGCTCCCGGCCCCGCGGGCCCGCAGCACTTGGGCTGCCTTGCCGGTAAAGGCGGCGAACAGCACATCGCCATCGATATTCTCCGCCAGGTGCTGGGCCAGCGTCGTCTTGCCCGTGCCCGCATATCCGAACAGACGGAACACCTGCGGCGCCCGCCCGCGCCGCGCGTCTTTGAACCAGTCATCGGAAGCGACGAGCGCGTTGTCTTGCTGCGGCGAGAAGTCCATCCTGCTTCATAGCCGATTCACACCGCATGTCGCCCACGATCGGTCGTTTTGCCGATCACTTCATTGGGCGATGAGACAGCATCCGGTACCGGATATCCGGGATCCGGCGGCAGCCGTTCCCTCTCCTGCCGAACCCTGATTGTAGATGATATCGATTGTGTAGGGCTGCACCGCGTCGTTGGGTTCCACGCATTCGACCGGCGTGACCGTCGCCTCGATATCGACCGGCGCCCCCGAAAGCACCTGAAAGCCGTCACCCCCGGCGCGCGATAGCACGCATCCCTCCAGGATCACCGGCTGCAGGCCGCCATCGGGATTTTCCGGATCGGTGAATGTGATCGTGGCATCGCCTTCACCATCGAGCCCGGTCACGAACTGCCAGTTCGGCTCGAAGCCCGAACAGGCCAGCCGAACATCGAGGCATTGGTCGGCCGCACGACCGGTCGAAGCCGTCAGGCCAACCGGCCCGGCAGCGACTATGGCGACAAAAATCAGAAAAGACGGCAGACGAAACGATTCGGACATTCGGGGCCTCCTTGGCAGCGCGCTTGGCGCACGAACCCCCGCACCGGTTGCCGGCAAAACCCGGCCGATCCGACCCCGGCGGTCCGTTCAACGGCACCACCCGGTCCGACACAAACCCGTCGCCCCGGTTGCAACTTTGGGTAAAGTCGGTGTCGGAATAATGGCAATGGCGCGATCAGGTCGTTTTGCCGCGCTACATTCCCTCGCATCCGCGATTGAGCGCCGCCACACCGGTCCGGCAGACCTCCACCAACCCCATCGGCTGCATGATGGCGATGAACTGCTCGATTTTCGATGTCCGGCCGGTCACCTCGAAAATGAAATGCGCCGGCGTCGCGTCGATCACCTGGGCCCGGAAGGCATCGGCCAACCTGAGCGCTTCCACCCGGTTCTCGCCGGTCCCGGCAACCTTGACCAGCGCCAGTTCCCGTTCCAACGGCTTTTCGTGGCGACGCTGCCGCGCCACCATGGTCAGGTCGGTGACCTTGTGTACGGGCACCAACCGGTCGAGCTGGCTTTTGATCTGCTCCAGCACCATGCGCGTCCCCGTGGTCACGATCGTGATCCGCGACAGGTGTTTCTCGTGCTCCGTTTCCGAAACCGTCAGGCTTTCGATATTGTAGCCCCGGCCCGAAAAGAGCCCGATCACCCGGGCAAGCACGCCCGGTTCGTTGTCGACGATCACCGACAATGTATGGGTTTCCTGCGGGTCGTCCCGGTCTTCGATGAAATAGGCCGAAGCCGGCGGTGTCACCGCGGGCTGACCGGTGAACGTGGCCGGGTTGGAAGGGGTCATTTGTCAGTCTCCACGATTGAGGGTTGCCGAACATGGGCATGCCCGAAATAAGAGCTGCGAGACACGGCAATCCCGGCGAATATGATCGCCAGGGCCAGGAATGCCGTTGCCGGCGGCCGCTCCGACAGCACCGCGAAACCCCATGCCACGCCGAATATCGGCACGAGGAAGTTGATCTGCGAAAAGAAACCCGCGCCCTGCCGCCGCAGGACGGCGAAGACGAGGATGCTCGCCGCCGCCGTGGACACCAGGCCGAGGATGGCCATGGCCAGCAGGCTTCCCGCCGTCGGCGCCAGGGTCCATGGTCGGTCATACACCAGGCAGAGCGGCAGCATGAGTATGGCGCCGATCATCATCAGCGCCGCCGAAATAATGTAGGGGTCGTGCCGCGACAGCTTCTTCAGGAGCAGGGCATTGACCGCGTAGCAAAGCGACGCCAGCACAATCGCAAGCTGGCGGATCGTGTCGGCACCCGGCCGCGACAGGTTCCCCGGCCCGATCAGGACCACGAGACCGGCGATCCCGCATATCACCCCGGCGAGCTTGGCGGCGGTCAGCGGCTCGTCGCCGAACAGCCGGGCCAGCAGGATCGTCATCAGCGGCATGCCGGCCATCAGGATCGCCGCCAGTCCGGAATCAATCCGCTCCTCGCCCCATGAAATAAGAAGAAACGGCACAACCAGCCCAAGCAGCGAGGCCATGACCAGAAGCACAAGCGTTTTCCGGTCGGTTGGCAGGGACCGGCCGGTTGCCACGAGCAAACCGCCAAACACGATTGCAGCAATCAGCAGCCGGCCGAACGTAAGCGACACCGGCGGTATCGACTCCACGCCCAGCTTTATGAAGAGGAACGAACCGCCCCAGAACGTGGCAAGAAGCACAAGCATGCCATAGTCGACCAAACCAGGTCTCCCCGCCGTCACCGCGCTTCGTCCCGCATCATGGCCATCGCGCACCCCTGCGTCTTCGCCACCGGCCCGTCACACCAGCGCCTTGCCCTGTGCAAATGCCTTGGCGGTCGCTTCGTCACTTGCCTCAACCGGAAGCAGCATCTCGTTGTGGGCCTTGCCGGAGGGGATCATGGGGAAACAGTTTTCCAGATTGGCCACCCGGCAGTCGAAGATCACGGGCCCGTCGGTTGCGATCATCGCCTCGATTGCTTCATCGAGCTCGCCCGGTTTTTCCGCCCGGATGCCGGTCGCGCCATAGGCCTCCGCCAGCTTCACGAAATCCGGCAGGCTTTCCATATAGCTTTCCGACAGCCTGTTGCCGTGCAGAAGCTGCTGCCACTGGCGGACCATACCCATATACTGGTTGTTGAGGATGAAGATCTTGACCGGCAGCCGGTACTGCACAAACGTCGACATTTCCTGCATGGTCATCAGCACAGAGGCGTCGCCGGCGATATCGACGACCAGCGACTGCGGGTGCGCAACCTGTACGCCCATCGCAGCCGGAAGGCCGTAACCCATTGTGCCAAGGCCGCCGGATGTCATCCACCGGTTTGGCTCCTCAAAACCGAAAAACTGAGCCGCCCACATCTGGTGCTGGCCGACTTCGGTTGTAATGTAGACATCCTTGTCCCGGGTCATCTCGTACAGCCGCTGGATGGCATGCTGCGGCATGATCACATCGTCATTGGGTGAATAGGCCAGGGAATTGCGGCCTTTCCATTGGGCAATCTGATCCCACCAGTCCTTCAACTCCGCAGCATCCGGCTTGCGGTGCTCAGCCCGCCACAATCGCAGCATATCCTCCAGAACATGGCCGCAATCGCCGAGGATCGGCACGTCGACATGGATGTTCTTGTTGATCGATGACGGATCGACATCGATGTGGATTTTTTTTGACCCCGGCGAAAAGGCGTCCGTGCGCCCTGTGATCCGATCGTCGAACCGGGCGCCGATGCAAACCATCACATCGCAGTCGTGCATGGCCATATTGGCTTCGTAGGTCCCGTGCATGCCCAGCATGCCAAGCCAGTTGCCCCCCGAGGCCGGATAGGCGCCCAATCCCATCAGCGTCGAGGTGATCGGAAAGCCGGTGGCGGCCACAAGCTCCCGCAAAAGCTGGCACGCTTCCGCGCCGGAATTGACGACGCCGCCACCGGTGTAGAAAACCGGTTTTTTGGCGTTGGCCATCAGCGCCACGGCAGCCCTTATGGAATCGAGATCGCCCTTCGTCGGCGGCTCGTACCCCTGATAGCTCGACCGCGACCCGTTCGGTGACTGATATGTGCCGGTCGCGAACTGGACGTCCTTTGGAATATCGACAACCACCGGTCCCGGCCGGCCGGTCGTCGCGACGTGGAATGCCTCGTGCAGGATCCGCGCCAGGTCATCCACATCCCGGACCAGCCAGTTGTACTTGGTACAAGGCCGGGTAATGCCAACCGTGTCGCATTCCTGGAAGGCGTCGTTGCCTATGAGGTGGGTCGGCACCTGCCCGGTTATGCAGACAAGCGGGATGGAATCCATCATCGCATCGGTAAGCGCCGTGACCATATTGGTGGCACCGGGTCCGGATGTGACGAGCACGACGCCGGGTTTGCCGGTCGAGCGGGCATACCCTTCCGCCGCGTGACCGGCGCCCTGCTCATGCCGTACCAGAATGTGCTTGATTTTGTCCTGTTGGAAAATCTCGTCATAGATGGGGAGTACCGCACCGCCGGGATAGCCAAATATGTGCTCCACACCCTGATCGGCCAAGGCTCGCAGAACGATCTCTCCGCCTGTCATTTGTTCCGGCATCGTGCTTCTCCAGTTCGAACCATCGCCATGCGCCGGCCATCCGGTCCGTTTCCAATGTCATACCCGGATCGAACATCCGGGCAATAAAAAAGGGCCCCGTCGGGACCCTGAGACGCGCACCACCGTTCGCGGCAACCCTAGTGGGCTGCCCCGGTGATGCGCCAGACTACGATAAGAACCATACTTGTCATTCTTTTCTACTACGGTCGCTGTCCGCCAAGGTCAAGAGCGCGGTGCCATCGAAAACCGGACAACAACCCAATGACAAACCGTCATTTGCCGTGCCGGTCCGATGACGCCGGTGAACGGAATCCCGCTTGTTAAAAATATGCTAACCATAATCGTCCTGAAATGGTTGCCATACCGTTTCGTCAACAGTTTCTAAAAGCAAAACCCATACATCGGATCGGAGACCAGAGGGAGAAATTCCGTGCTCCAATCCGATCATGTGCAAAACACGTCTGCCGACGAAGACGAACAGGTCGACGACTTCAGTCCGAACACATCCGAATACCGTTTCGGTCTTGTCGTCGCCGTTGATGGCTCCCGCGGTGTGATTTCCATCGATACCGCCGCTCCGGTGAGTGTTTTGGAGACCGTGTCCGTCGGCAAACTGGTGATCGTGCGCTCAGTCGGCACCCGTGTCGTATGCCTGGTGTACGCCAACGAGTTCGCCAGCAACGGCAACGGCGGCTATCAAAGCCTCGTCAAGGTGGAAATCCTCGGCGAAATCCGCTCCGATGAGGAACACAGCCAACCCCACTTCAACCGCGGCGTTTCCAGCTACCCCTTCATCGGCGCGGCAGCCGAGCCGATCAAGCGCTCCGATCTGGAGATCATATATTCCAGCCAGGACGGCGCGGTCATCGATGTCGGAAACCTGGTGCAGGACGACGAAATCAAGGCGACGCTGCGCACCGACGACATGATGCAGAAGCACTTTGCAGTGCTCGGCTCCACCGGCGTCGGCAAATCCACCTCTGTCTCGCTGATCCTGTCGAAAATACTTGAAGGCGACGACAAGACCCGAATCCTGCTCATCGATCCGCACAACGAGTACAAACGCGCTTTCGGCGAAAAGGCGCACGTTGTCTCGCCGACAAACCTGCGCTTGCCGTTCTGGCTGTTCAATTTTGAAGAGTTTACCGACGCGCTTTTCCGCGGCCGTCCAGTGGTCGACGAGGAAGTTGCAGCGTTGGCGGAATTCATTCCGGCGGCCAAGGCGATGTTCGCGTCAAATCAGACCGAAAACTCTTCGCTGGCCCGGCGCGAACCGGATGGCGGATACACCGTCGACACGCCCGTGCCCTACCGCCTGTCCGACCTGGTGAGCCTCCTGGACAAGGAACTGGGCAGTCTGGGAAACAAGGGCGATCGCCCCGCGCTGAAGAAGCTGAAAAGCCGGATTGAATCGATCTCCCGCGACACACACTACCAGTTCATGTTCGCCAGCCTGAATGTGGACGATTCCATGGGCGAGATCCTGCAAAATCTCTTCCGCATCCCCCACGAGGGCAAGCCGATCACCATCCTGGAGCTGGCGGGTTTTCCCTCCGAAGTGGTGAATTCCGTGGTCTCCGTGGTCTGCCGCATGGCATTCGACATCGGCCTGTGGAGCAACAGCCGCGTTCCGGTTCTGGTCGTTGCCGAGGAAGCGCACCGTTATGTGCCGGCCGACCGCACGCTCGGTTTCGGACCGACACGTCGGGCGATATCCCGGATCGCCAAGGAAGGCCGCAAGTACGGCGTCTACCTGGGCGTCATCACCCAGCGACCGGCCGAACTTGATCCGACGATCATTTCGCAATGTTCAACGATCTTTGCCATGCGCATGGCCAATGAAAACGACCATGCCATTATCCGTTCGGCGGTTTCCGATGCCGCCGCCAGCATCCTCGCCTTCCTGCCGTCCATCGGCAATCGCGAGGCGATCGCTTTTGGCGAGGGCGTCGCCATGCCGATGCGCATGCGGTTCCTGGATTTGGAGGACAACAAACTGCCCTCCCGCCAGGACATCGTCCAGCGCGAAGACGCCGATGACGAGCCGATTGACGACAGCGAGATCCTGAAGGAAATCGTGCACAAGTGGCGCACCGCGGAGATGCGCGAAAACCGCCGCGTGACCCGCTTCTCAACGGAAAAAGAGCCTGAGGAGGAGGCGGAGGATCCGCCAAGTCTGCGCCGTGCCGTCGCCGGTGAGGATCCGGCCGAACAGGCAAGGCCGCGGCTGCGCCGCGATGATCCGCCCCAGCCGACCCTGCGCCGGCCCGGTTTCGGCAATGCCGGTGGCTTCGGACGATAGGCACATACACCGTCCCGGAATTGAAACCCGCGCTCCGGCGCGGGTTTTTCTTTTTGCCGGAGATTTTCGGATATCGCCCCGTATTCACGGCTAATCCGTAGTGATCACGTTCCAGTCCGCCATCTGGCCGCGAGCCCACGTCCGCTGCCGCTTTGCATACTGCCCGGTCCGGATCGCCACCTGCGCCATCGCCGCTTCCAGCGATGTCCGGCCTCCAAGGCAGGCGCCGAATTCCTTCAGTCCGATCGCCTTCATCGCCGGCAGGTCCGGATCCAGACCCCTTGCGAGAAAGGCCTCCGTTTCATCGACAACACCGCCGGCAACCATCGCCTCGACCCGTTCCCTGATCCGTACGCCGTGTCGATCCCGGTCAGGCATGACGACGAGGCGGACCGTATCGGCCGGATCGATCACCGGCTTGCCGCCGGCAGCATGCCATGCATGAAGCGGGCGGCCGGTCGCGGTCAGCACCGAAAGCGCCCGGACAAGACGTTGGGGATCTGTCGGCGACAACTTCGACGCCCCGACGGGGTCCTCTGCCGCCAGACACTGGTGCAGCCGCTCGGCGCCCTCCGCCTTGAGGCGCGCCTGCCACGCCGCGACGGTCGTTTCCGGTATTGCCGGGATATCGGCCAGGCCGGTTGTAAGCGCCCGAAAATACAGCCCCGTGCCACCGACAAGGATGGCGAGTGCGCCGTTTATCTGCTCATCGCCGGCCCGACGCCGCAACGCCACGCCGATATCGTCGAGCCAGCGGCCGACGGAATATCGCTCTTCCGGCGCCACGTGGCCGTAAAACCGGTGCGGCACCGCCCTTTCGTCGGCGCGTGATGGGCGTGCCGTAAGGATGCGCAGACCATCGTAGACCTGCATGGAATCGGCATTGACGATCGTCGGCTCATATCCGATCGTGACCGCGAATTCGGCAATCGACATTGCCAGCGCCGACTTGCCGCTCGCTGTGGGCCCGGCTATCAAAACGGCGCGCGCACGCGCCAGCTTGTCCGGTTTCAGTTCCGCAATGTCGAGATCGACCGTCAACGCTTTTCCTTGGTCCAAGTCCGATGACCCATGTCCTATCCCTGATCGCGGACAAAACGAAGACCGCGCTCGACGGTGCGCTGGCCGATCGCATCAGCGAACGGTTCGACGCTGTCGGCATTTCGCCGCAAACACCGGTTTGGCTGGCAGAGGACGAAGCGCTCCAGATCGCCTTTGCCGGCGATCCCGGCGCCGCACGCGCGCACGTGGCTCCGGTCCTGGGCGATCGGCCTGTCGATTTCGCCATCACCGACCTGAGATCGCGGCGCAAGAAACTCCTGGTCGCCGACATGGATTCCACCATGATCGAACAGGAGTGTATCGACGAGCTTGCCGCCGCGATCGGCGCCGGCCCGCAGGTGGCCGCCATCACCGATCGCGCAATGCGCGGTGATATTGATTTCGGGCCGGCGCTGCGCGAGCGGGCCGCCCTTCTCGCCGGTCTCCCGGTATCCACGGTCGACGATGTGCTGGCCGAGCGCATCACGCTTACACCGGGCGGACGAACCCTGGTCGCCACAATGGCGGCAAATGGCGCCAGAACCCTGCTTGTTTCCGGCGGTTTTACGGTGTTTGCCGAAAAGATCGGCCGGCTGCTGGGCGTTCATGCCGCCTGCGCGAACCGGCTCGAAATCGAAGGCGAGCGATTTACAGGGCGCGTGATCGAACCGATCCTGGGCCGCAATGCCAAGCGCGAGGCGCTGACCGCAACGGCCTCCGCCCATGGCATCGCGCTGTCCGACACATTGGCCGTCGGCGACGGCGCCAACGACCTGGCCATGCTGTCCACTGCCGGTCTGGGGGTTGCCTATCACGCCAAACCGAGTGTCCGGGCTGCCGCCGATGTCACCATCAACCACACCGACTTGACCGCCCTCTTGTTCCTGCAGGGTTATCGCCGCGCCAGCTTTGTCGACTGACCGGGCATGCCGGCAAAGGCCGGCGCGCAGCTTCGGTTACTGCTCGTCGGCGTCGCCGGATTCCTCGTCTTCCGGTTCGATCCGTACGGCGACAAAACGCAACTCATTGCCCCGGCCCGACAGCAACAACAGGGCCGAGCGCCGGCCTTCTTTCTTCAATTCCTCGACCCGCTTTGCCACATCGGCCGGTGTTTCCACCTGCTCCTGGCTGACTTCGACGATCACGTCGCCCGGCCGGATTCGCTTTTCTTCCGCACCACTGCCCGGCTCCACCTCGGTGATGACGACGCCGTTCAGACCGGATTCCAGCGAATATTGCTCCCGCAGCTGCTCCGATATCGGCGACAGGCTCAGTCCCAGGACCTGACCCGGATCCTCCGCCATCTCCTCGCCGCCCGCCTGTGCCGCCTCTATGCGTTCGCCTTCTTCCAGCCGCCCGAGAACCACTTTGAGAACGATGGTCTGGCCTTTCCGCAATATCTTGACACTCACGTCCTTGTTGACGGGCGTATCCGCAACCATCCGCGGCAAGTCGCGCATTTCCGGAACACGATTGCCGTCGAATTCGATGATGATATCGCCCGGTTCGATACCTGCTTCCGCCGCCGGCCCGCCGTCCGTCAATCCGGCAACAAGCGCACCTTCCGCCTTGGACATGCCGAGGCTTTCGGCAATATCGCCGGTCACCTCCTGGATGCGCACACCGAGCCAGCCGCGGCGTGTTTCACCAAATTCCCGCAACTGCTCGATCACCGGCAGCGCCACTTCGGTCGGCACCGCAAATCCGATGCCGATCGAACCGCCCGACGGCGAAATGATCGCCGTGTTGATGCCGATGACCTCGCCGTTCAGGTTGAACAGCGGGCCGCCGGAATTGCCCCGGTTGATGGAGGCATCGGTCTGGATGAACTTGTCGTAGGGACCGGAATTGATATCCCGCTCCAGCGCCGAGACGATGCCCACGGTCACGGTGCCTCCAAAGCCGAACGGATTGCCGATGGCCATCACCCATTCGCCAACGCGCAGATTCTCCGATGCGCCGAATGAAACCGCGACCAGCGGCGCCTCCGGTTCCACCTTCAGCACGGCAAGATCGGTCTTCTCGTCGCGGCCGATCACCGTCGCCGTCAGTTTTGAACCATCGGCGAAGTTCGCCGTAATCTCGTCGGCATCGGCGATAACGTGATTGTTGGTGATGATGATGCCTTCCGCATCAATGACGAAACCCGATCCCAGCGACTGAACCCGACGCGGCCGCGGGCCGTTTTGGCCCTCCTGATTGCGATTGAAGAAATCTTCGAAAAACTCGTTGAACGGCGATCCTTCCGGAACCTGGGGCATCGGAATACCCTGCGACCCCTGGACCCTCTGGGAAGTGGAGATATTGACCACGGATCCGAGAAGCCCCTCAGCCAGGTCGGCAAACGAGAACGGCGCCGGCCCGTCCATCGGAACGGGCTTGTCTTGCGCGTATACCGATTGCCAGGAGCCGCCGGCAAGAAGCAGAACGCCGATCGCCAGCACGCCGGCGACGCGCGGCAACAAGATCGATTTCAGGCGAATGGTCATCGGAGCCTCCGAATTGTGCGGCTTTATTGTTGCCGGAATCCGGCAAAAGCGCGACCGGACTACGTTCAATATTCTGTTTTCAGTGGCGGACAAGCCAGACAAGGCCAACCCCCAGGCCTGCCGAGATTACCCCGACAATGCGCAAGGTGTCGCCCGGCATGTCCAGAGCCTGCGCCGCCAGCCGTTTCATGAAGTCCGGAAACAGCGCATAAAGAGCGCCCTCCAGCGCCAGAACGAGGCCGGCCGCGACAATCAGCTCCTTCATTGCCCCGAAGTCGCCCCTTCCTCCGCCTTCGGCGTGCCACCGGCTGCCTCCGACGCGCCGCGGGCTCTGGATTGCCCTCTGTCGAGGCCGGAAGAATCCCGGAAGAAGCGGAAGAAGTCGGAATCCGGCGTCAGCAGCATGGTCGTCCCCGACCCCTCGATCGCTGCCTCATAGGCGATCATCGACCTGTAGAACTGGAAGAATTCCGGGTCACGCTGAAACGCCGCAGCAAAAATCCGGTTGCGTTCGCCATCGCCCTGCCCCCGCAGGATCTCCGCATCGCGCTGCGCCTCGGCGACGAGGACCGTCGCCTTGCGGTCCGCCTCCGCTTCGATCCGCAGTTTTTCCTGGGTGCCCAGCGCCCGCAGTTCGGCAGCTTCCGCCTGGCGTTCCGCGGTCATGCGCTGGAAGGTCTGTTGCCGGACTTCCGGCGAAAGATCGGTGCGCACGATCCGCACGTCCTCGATCGCCAGGCCGAGTTGATTGGCTTCCGGCCGGATCTGGTCGCGCACCTCGCGCATCATCGCCGCGCGTTCCTCCGAAAGCGCCGCTTCGAAGCCGCGCTGACCATAGACCCGGCGCAGCGCCGCATCGAGGCGGGTTTGCAAACGCTGTTCGGCCACGGCTTCGCTGCCAGACACGGTTTCAAAGAACTGCCGCAGATTCTTGATCCGGTAGGTCATGAAGGCATCGACGATGTAGAATTTGCCGTCTGCGACCTGCACCCGGATGTTGTCCAGATCGAACCGCAACAGCCGGTCTTCGACGATCTGGGTGCTGTCGACAAAATTGGTCGGAACCTTGAAATACAGCCCGGGATCGGAAATCGTCCTGGTGATTTCGCCGAACCGCTTGACGATCGCCTGCTCGCGCTCATTGACCACGAACATCGACGAAAAGATGATGACCAGCGCGACGACCGCCAGCCCGATGACAATGGGTAGACGGCGCATCAGTTGTTGCCTCCGGTTGTCGATTGCTGGTTCTTCATCAGTTCGTTGAGCGGCAGGTAGGGCACCACGCCGCTTTCCGAAGCGCCGCTTTCCATGATGATCTTGTTGGAATCGCGCAGGATCCGTTCCAGCGTTTCAAGGTAGAGCCGCGTCCGGGTTACATCCCGCGCCTTGTCATACTCGTCGAAAACCAGAACGAAGCGCTGCGCCTCGCCGTCGGCTTCCGCAATCACCCGCTGTTTGTAGGCTTCCGCCCTTTCGCGGATCTGCGAAGCTTCACCGCGGGCCTGGCCGAGAATGCGGTTGGCATAGCCTTCGGCCTCGCGCTGGAAGCGATCCTGATCCTGCTGCGCACGCTGCACTTCTTCAAAAGCATCGGCGACCTCACGCGGTGGCGCCGCATCCTCCAGATTGACACCGGTTATCGAAATGCCGGCGCCATAGGAATCCAGCGTCCGCTGCACAAGATCGCGGACATCGGCCGCAATTCCGAGACGATCCTGACGGAACACATCTGCCGAGGGTCGCCGGCCGACGACTTCGCGCATCGCCGATTCGCCGGTCGCGCGCACAAGCTGTTGCGGTTCACGAACGTTGAACAGGAAAGCCTTGGGATCGCTGACCCGCCACAATATGGTGAAGGTGACATCGACAATATTCTGGTCGCCGGAAAGCATCAGGCCGGCTTCCGCGCCGTTCACCCCGGTGCGTCCGGAGCCCGAGCCAATCTGCTCGCGGTTTTCGACGATCAGCACCTTCTCCACAGACTCCACCGGCCAGAAATGGAAGTGCAGTCCCGGTTGGGAGACCTCGTCCTTCGGCTTGCCGAAGACCAGCTCCTGGCCAAGCTCGTTCTGTTCCACCGTATAGAACGCCTGGTAGAGCCACAGCGCGAAAACAGCCGCTGCGGCAATCAGGGCGACGAACGCGTTTCCGCGGCCGCCTGAAGGCAGCGCACCGCGCAATCTGTCCTGGCTTCGTTTGAGGATCTCCTCAAGATCCGGCGGTTGTCCGCCGGGTTGTTGCGGGCCGGACCCCCACGGCCCCCCGCCATCTCCGCCACGGCCACTGCCATTGCCGCCACCCTTCCAGCCGCCGCCGGTATTGTTGCTCCAGGGCATTTGATCTCCTCGCCAACGGCGCCGGCCGCAACCGGCCCGTGGTCAGTTTCAATTTCCCGCGAAAACCGTCTGCGCGGTTTATAGGTAAGCCGGCCCGCGCCATCAACGCCGTAGGACGTCAATTCTCAACTATGGTTTCACCCGCGACCTCGCTCACAGTCCGCAATCGGCATTCCCGCGTCTGAAGTGGTGCGTTTGGGCACGCAAGTCAAATCGGTCCGGACAGGCGGCATTCTAGCCGGGTCGGTCGCCTCGGCGCTCATAGATGTTGACGGTGCCAGTTGCAGTGTCTCCTTCCGACCGGTCCAGCCCCGTTGTCGAGACCACCCGCCACACTCCGGCATCGATCTCCGGAAACGCCGCATCGCCGTCCGGGGCCAGATCGACATGGGTGATGCAAAGTTGGTCGGCGCGGATCAGCGCCAGCCGGTAGATTTCGCCGCCGCCGATCACGAATATCTCGCCAAGGCCGCGCGTATCGGCATCCGATCCGGCCCGTTCGATTGCCGCGTCCAGCGATGTCACGGCCACGGCCCCGTCCGCCGTAAACCCGGAATCGCGGCTGACAACGATATTCAGGCGCCCGGCAAGCGGCTGTTTGAGGGACTGGAAGGTTTTGCGGCCCATGATCACGGGATGACCCATGGTCTTTTCGCGGAAGAAGGCCATATCCGCCCTGATCCGCCAGGGCAGCCGGCCGCAATTGCCGATCACGCCGTTGTTCGCAACCGCCGCAATCAGCGTCAGGCATGGACGGTCCATCGTGTCGCCAGCCCGCATCAAACCGCGATCGGCGCCTTGATTGCCGGATGGGGATCATAGTCAGGGACTTCGAAATCTTCGTAGACGAAATCAAACAACGAATGAACGTCCGGATTGATGGCAAGCCGTGGCAGCGGTCGCGGTTCGCGGCCCAATTGTTCCCGGGCCTGGTCGAAATGGTTGGAATAAAGGTGGGCATCGCCCAGCGTATGGATGAATTCACCCGCGCCAAATCCGGTGACCTGCGCCATCATCATCGTCAGCATGGCGTAGGAGGCGATGTTGAAGGGTACGCCGAGAAAGATATCGGCGGAGCGCTGATAGAGCTGGCAGGACAGGCGCCCGTCGGCGACAAAAAACTGGAACAGGCAGTGACAGGGCGGCAAAGCCATCCGCTCGATGTCGGCCGGATTCCAGGCGCTGACAATCAATCGTCGTGATTCGGGATTTGAACGAATTTCTTCAACAACTTGAGATATCTGGTCAATTACCCGGCCGTCCGGTGCCGGCCAGGCACGCCACTGATGTCCGTAAACCGGCCCGAGTTCGCCCGTGTCGTCCGCCCACTCGTCCCAGATCGTGACCCCGTTTTCGCGCAGATACCGGATATTCGTGTCACCGGACAAAAACCACAAAAGCTCATGAATGATCGACCGCAGGTGCAGCTTCTTCGTCGTGACCAGCGGAAAGCCTTCGGCGAGATCGAACCGCATCTGATGCCCGAAGATCGCCCGTGTGCCCGTGCCGGTCCGGTCGCCCCGGTCGACACCGGTGTCAAGAACGTGGGAAAGCAGATCGAGATATTGCCGCATGGCTCAATCGTTATCCGATTCCGGGCGAATATTCCGCATGGAAATTTTGGCACGGATTTCCCGCATCGAATTTTCCTATACGCACCGCACCAGCGCCCGGCGGGCATCTTTATTGCAAAACGTCCGGCCAGTTGGCGTTGCCCTTGGCGATATTGCCCGGAATATCACGCGCCCATCTCCGCTGTACCCCTTTGGAATAGTTGAGATAAAGCCTGCCATCGACAATCCGCCAGGCCTCCGGGTCGCCCTTGGCCGTATAGCCCGATGCGACCGCCCAGGCGCAGTAACCGCCATACTGAGGGGCATATTTGTCCGGATCCGCCGCGAAGAGCGCCTTGTTCTCAGCCGTGGCAAACCACCACATTGCCCCTTCGTGTTGGAGCGCGATCTCCGGATCCCCTTTCCGCGGGACGCCGTCGGCAAAATAGGCCACCGGATCGTAACCGCCCACCGCCACGCCGGCGACCAGACCGGTATAGATGTTTGCTTTTTCCGCCAGCGCCGGGCCCGCCAGACGCGATGCCGCCAGGCCTAGGATCAGGGATGCGGCAATCAGGGTTCTTCGATCCACGAGTTCGTTCTCCTTACATTTCGATGGCCGGAACGGCACCAGGGTTTCATTCGGCGGCCGGCGCGATAATGCCTGTAGCCGGCGATATGCCATGACGCAGCGCTTCCGCGCATCTCAAAGTCAGTTGATCCACCCGTGAACGACCTTCCGCCCGTAACGCCGGAACACCAAGGGATTCTTTGAATTTTCGTCTCAACCGCCCTATATGTATGAGGCCGGTCTGACCGGCTATGGCAATAAATGGCCTGCGCAATAAACCTATCGGACCCGGGGGCAGTGCCCGGCGCCTCCACCATCAACGGCCGCGCGGTGTCGACACCGGCGGACATTGAACCCGGCAAATGCTGGTTGCGACCGTTGATGATGGGGGCGAAACAGGATCGACGAGGGCGTAAAGGCATCGCTTTTGCTCGGCATGGTTCCGCCGTTATCGGGCCGTCAAAATAGTTGCAAACGACAACTATGCTGAGGCCGCTCTCGCTGCGTAATGCAGCCTGAAGGCTTCAATTCAAGCCCTGGCGGTTAGCCCCGTCAGGCGGGGTCCGGAGGCACCTGGCAACAGAAGCCTCCACTCAACCTCATGTATTTGCACCTTCTGCCGGACAAGCGGCAATATGCGCCTTCGATCCCGCATTCGCGTGTTGCAACAAGCCGGGGGCAGGACTAGGGTCGACAGCGAAAATGAACCTCGAATTGCCGATTATCCGCCCCGATGCCTGAAGACTTGATCCGATACGATGTGCTGGCCCAGGAGGCGCTTCGCGGCGTTGTCCGCAAGGTTCTGCAGGAGGTGTCCCGGACCGGGCTGCCGGGCGAGCATCATTTTTTCATCTCCTTTGACACCAAAAATCCCGGTGTACGAATGTCGACGCGTCTGCGGTCGCTCTATCCCGACGAGATGACCATCGTCCTCCAGCACCAGTTCTGGGATCTCAACCTCACCGATACCGGGATCGAGGTCGGCCTGTCGTTCAACGGCATTCCCGAGCGCCTCCAGGTGCCCTATCGGGCAATCACCTCTTTCGTCGATCCCCATGCCAGCTTCGGTCTGAAATTTGACACCGGAGAAGCCAGCGGCGCGGGCATCGACGTTGCCGAAAGCGCCGATGCGCAGACCGCCGCTGACGATGATCGGGAAGGCGACACGGCAAATACGCCTGAAGACCGGCGGCTCGCCCTGGCCGGAGACCTGACCGGCAACGAACCGTTTGCCGCCGGCAATGACGATGAAATCGTCGATCCCGAAGAGCAGCCGGGCGACCCGGCAGGCGAACAGCCCGGCGAACCGGGCGAGGAAACCGCGGACGGCGAGGCCGATCGGCCCGAAGAGGGTGCCGAAGTGGTTTCGCTCGATGCGTTCCGCAAGAAAAACGGCTGACGGGACATCGGCGCCGAAAACCGCAAGCTGAACGACCGCACACCATGACGAAGACACGCACCGAGACCGATTCCTTTGGCCCGCTGGACGTGCCGGCCGACAAATATTGGGGCGCCCAGACCGCGCGTTCGCTGATCAACTTCCCGATCGGCAGCGAAACCCTGCCGCCGCCGCTAATCCGCGCGCTGGGTATCATCAAGTGGGCCGCGGCGCTGTCCAACATGGAACAGGGCACGCTTGACTGGTCCATCGGCGAGAAAATCCAGATGGCGGCAAGCGAGGTTGCCGAGGGCAAGCTGGACAACAATTTTCCCCTGGTTGTCTGGCAGACCGGTTCCGGCACCCAATCCAACATGAACGCCAACGAGGTGATCGCAAACCGCGCCATCGAACTGCTGGGCGGCGATATCGGATCCAAGGATCCGGTCCACCCCAACGATCATGTTAATCGCAGCCAGTCGTCCAACGACACATTTCCGACCGCCATGCACATCGCTGCGGCCGAAGAGATCCATCACCGTCTTGTTCCCGCCCTTCAGCAGCTGCGCAACGCGCTGAACGACAGGGCCAGGGAATTCGCCGATATCATCAAGATCGGACGCACCCACACCCAGGACGCAACCCCGTTGACGCTGGGCCAGGAGTTTTCCGGATATGTCGCCCAGGTCGAACTCGGCATCGAACGGATCGAGCGCGGTCTTAGCGAGCTCTACCACCTCGCCCAGGGCGGCACGGCAGTCGGCACCGGTCTCAACAGCAAGCCGGAGTTCGCGGAGAAATTCGCCGAACATGTCGCGACGATCACCAAGCTGCCTTTCCGCACGGCCGCCAACAAGTTTGAGGCGTTGGCGGCCCATGACGCCTATGTCTCCGCCCATGGCGCGCTTAACACGGTCGCCACTTCGCTGTTCAAGATCGCCAACGACATACGGTTTCTGGGTTCAGGCCCGCGCTCCGGGCTGGGTGAATTGTCGCTGCCGGAAAACGAACCCGGATCCTCCATCATGCCGGGCAAGGTCAATCCGACCCAGTGCGAGGCCATGACCATGGTTTGCGCCCAGGTTTTCGGAAACCACACCACGATCACGGTTGCCGGCAGCCAGGGTCATTTCGAACTCAACGTCTACAAGCCCGCCATGGCCTATGCGATGTTGCAGTCGATCCGGCTTTTGGCCGATGCATCCGTGTCGTTCGCGGAGCGTTGTGTTGACGGGATCACGGCCAATCGCGAGCATATCGACGAATTGATGAACCGTTCACTGATGCTGGTCACCGCCCTGGCGCCGAAAATCGGCTACGACAATGC
This sequence comes from Afifellaceae bacterium, assembly GCA_965216515.1. GTDB lineage: Bacteria > Pseudomonadota > Alphaproteobacteria > Rhizobiales > Afifellaceae > CAXMRP01. Next base: position 1,205,551 of record OZ244173.1, read on the forward strand.
CACCAAGGTCGCCAAGACAGCCCACAAGAACGGCACCACCCTTCGCGAAGAAGCAGTGAAACTCGGTTTTGTCAGCGAAAAGGAATTCGACGAAATCGTCCGGCCGGAACACATGATCGGGCCTCGCTGAACCGGTTCACCGTGTCGGTCGAGGAACACCAAACAAGTCACGCCTTGCCCGCCATGATTTGCAAATGACAAAGCGATCGGTCCGCATCAACGGACACCCCACCAGCGTTTCCCTTGAGGATGCGTTCTGGGCCGAATTGCAGGCAATGGCGAAAGAAGAAGGCCGGACCCTGCCGGCATTGATTGCCGAGATCGACCGGACGCGGCAAAGCAACAACCTGTCTTCCGACTTGCGCCTGGCGGTGCTTGCCCATTTGCGCGAAAAGCTCGGCAGCGGCCGGTAATCTGTGCCGGCCTATCTAAACGGCTTCTTCGCAACCGCCCGACGGCTGCTATCGCAACGGCGGAGCCTCCCGGAGCGGCGTGGCGCGCAGCGGATACTCGCGCAGGAGTTCAAGCGGCCCGTCCGTCGCCGGTTCATCGGTGACCGACGGCCGCAGATCTTCCAACAATCCCCTGTATTCGGTTTGCTGAAGCGGTGGCACATCGGTTGTTCCGGTGGTTGAGGGGCCGGTATCGATCCGGTTGTTGCGGATCAGGCCTTCGATGCCCTCCGCTGGCTGATCGTCGGCGGATTGTGCCGCCTCTTCCTCAGCCTTGCGTCGACGCTCCGCCTCCACCTCCGCCGCCGCCTCGGCATCGGCGGCTGCTTCCGCTTCCAGCCTGGCCCGCTCCGCTTCGTCCTGGGCAGCCTGCGCGGTCGCCGCTTCCTGCCGCCGCAGTTCCGCCTCCCGGGCGGCCTGCTTTGCCGCCTCCACCCGCGCCGCTTCTTCCGCGAGGCTTGCCTTTTCCGCTTCCGCCGCCGCCCGCTCTTCCTCGATGCGCAACCGAAGCACCTCGCGTTCGGCGGCTATCCGCGCCGTTTCCTGATCGGCTCGCCGGGCCGCTTCCTCGGCATCGATCCGGGCCGCCCGCATCGCCTCCCGCTCCCGTTCCAGGCGAATACGTTCGGCTTCCGACTGGCGAAACTTCTCTTCCAGCGCAAGGCGCGCACGCTCGCGCTCTGCGGCACGAACCTTGGCATCCTCTTCCGCTTTCAAGGCGGCCTCGGCGGCAGCGATCCGGGCCTCCTCGGCTTTGCTGCGCTCCTGGGCAAGCCGCAACCGCTCCGCTTCCGCCGCTGCGAGCTCTTCTTGCAGGCGCTGCCGCGCGGCCTGCGCCTCCGCGGCCTGCCGCGCATCCTCGTCCTTGGCGGCGGCCGCTTCCGCCTCGGCGGCAAGGCGCGCCTGTTCCGCTGTCGCCCGTTCGGCTTCCATGCGCTGCCGCTCCGCTTCCGCCGCTGCCCGTTCACCGGCGAGGGCCGCAAGTTCCGATTCGATCACCGCCGCCCGCTGAGCGGCGTCCTGGCGTGCTTTCTCCGCTGCCGCCTGATAGGCAAGGCGGGCCTGTTCGGCCGCTTCGCGTGCCTGCTCAAGCTGCTGGCGTTCCGCTTCAGCCGCCGCTCGTTCCGCCGCCAGTTGCTGGCGCTCCGCTTCACGTTCGGCGGCCAGCCGCGCATCCTCCTCCGCGACCCGGCGCGCCGCTTCTTCGGCGGCGCGTTTCGCCTCTTCCGCCGCCGCCCGCTCCTCTTCCAGCCGCTGGCGCTCGGCCTGCGCGGCGGCGCGCTCCGCCTCAAGCTGCCGGCGTTCCTCTTCCCGGGCGGCAGCGATGCGGGCCGCTTCCTCCTCGGCTTTCCGCGCCGCCTCCTCGGCCGCCAACCGGGCCGCTTCCGCCGCCGAGCGCGCCTCTTCGAGTTTTCGGCGTTCGGCTTCCGCCGCGGCGCGCTGTTTTTCCAGTTCCTTGCGCGCCGCTTCCTGTTCGGCGGCGATCCGCGCCGCCTCCGCCGCAGCCTTTTCCTCCGCGATCCGCTTTTCTTCCGCTTCCTTGGCCGCCTGCCGGGCGGCTTCGGCGGCAGCTTTTTCCGCCGCAATTCGCTGCCGCTCCGCTTCCTCTGCCGCAAGGCGTGCCGCCTCCGCCGCCGCCTTTTCCGCCTCGATACGATCACGCTCCGCCTTTGCCGCCGCAATCTGCCGGCGGATCGCCTCCTCCTTGAATTGTTTCAGGGTCCGTCCCAATCGTTCCTTTTCCAGAATGTCGGATTGCAGCGTTTCGATCCGCTCCACTTCGCGCTCAAATGCGCGCACCGTCAGATAGCCGACCAGGGGATTGACATCGACCGAACGCAAAGGCGCGGCCAGCGGGCCGGAGAATACGAGGCCGACCTCCGGTTCGGCACCGGTGACCCGGTCGGCACCCGGATCGACCTTGAGCGACCAGTCGCTGTCAAGAATCATCGTGTTGAGGTCGACCGCGGCATCGCCGATCGCCGTCGCCGAACCCGCATCGATCGCAAGCGAAGCCAGCCGCACGATACCCGACGTGATGCTGAGCGAGCCTTCCGCCTGACCCAGGCTCAACGAACCGGCATCCAGAAATCCGAGAAACACGGACGAAATCTCATCCGGCGTCAGTTCCGGATTGGCATCGTGCGCGCCGATCACCGAGGTGAAGGCATTGGGATTGATCGCCCGAACGATACCGTCGGTGACGACGAAAGAACCGTTGCCGGACAGGGTCGATACGAGCCCGGACAGCGTGCGCCCCGCCGCCTCCGCATTCACCGAGCCCGAAAGGCGACCCCGCGCCACCGACCGGCCGTCGGATCGCCAGATCAGGTTCTCCAGGGCCGCATCGTCGATATTGGCCTGCAAGGCAAGCGCGATTTCGCCGCTGCGGAACCGCGACGTCAGTTCCCCGGTCAATCGGCCGCCGGCCAAGTCGGCCTTCAGCGCCCCGATCTCGATCCGGCCTGCACGGTGAATCAGCCCGAAGCTCGAATTCCGGGCAAGTTCGCCAAAACCGAGATCGAGTTCACGCGATGTGACGCCGATATTGATGTCCAGATTGTCGGGAACACCGTTGACGAATTCGGCATCCGGCCACCCCTCGCCCGGCCACCCCGGCACGACGCCGGAGTTGGCGGCGAGCACCACCGGCAGCGAAAAGGCTGTCAGGTCCAGATCGCCGGAGATCGAAACACCGCTTGAGAAATCGACTGCAAGATTGCCGCTGACCGGCGCGCGATTGAATCGGCCTTCGCTGAGTTTCAGATGCGCCACGCGACTGTCGATATCCAGTTCGCCGCGGACCTGAAACGGGTGCCCCTCGCCGATGCCGGCAAGCCCGATTCCCGCCATCAGCAGCAACGGATCGGCATCGGCGCCGACAACATCGAGCACGCCGCTCAATCCCAGCCCGCTGGCCAGACCGTCACCCGCCCGCGCCTTGCCGGCGAAATTCAGGCTGGTGCCTGCGGCTTCCGCATCGAAGTTGATATCGGCGCCGGAGGCCAGCGCGCCCGAAAGCTTCAGCGATAGCCGGGCTGGCCCGAGATCCGGAATCGGCAGCACTGGCAGCCCGAGCTGGCCGAGCACTCTTGCCGTGTCCGCACCGACAACCAGCCCGTCGATTTCGCCGGCCAGCGATCCCGGATTGCCAAGCGCCCCGTTGCCCTTTGCCGACAGGCTCACCCGCGTACCGGCAAAATTGCCGGTAAGGTCCAGTCCGATCGCCTGGTCCGGATCGCCTGCCCGCACGGACAGGTCGGCCTCCACGGGGGCAAGACCGGGCGCCACCTGCACGAAATGGCTGGCGATTTCGCTTTGCGGCAGAAGGCTGGACACAAAGGTCGCCGCGCCCGACAGGTTGTCGGCCCGCAATGAGGCATCAAACCGCCCGTTCGGTGTATCGAACAGGTCCTTGATCCGGCCATCGGCCTCCACCCGCGCGCCGGCAAGGTCAGCCACCGAAAGCCGCCGGAGATCCAGACCGTTGTCCTCCAGGTCACCCTCCACGGTGACGGCACGCGCAACGATCCCGCCGGCAATGAGTTCATCGGCCCGCAGGTCCAGGCTGATCCGGTCGATCCGGCCCGAAGCCAGGGCTTCGCCGCCCAACAGGCTGACAATCGCCCTGCCCTTGTCGAGATCGAAGCGGTCCGCCTCAAGCTCAATGGCGATGAAAACGTCATCACTGGCGGCGAAATTGCGCGCCGCAACCATCCCGCGCACCGTGCCTTCGCTGGTCACCGCGACGATGTCGTCGGCAACCCGCGAGGCTTCCGAAAAGCCGATGTTGGCGGCAACGGAAAACGGCCCGATCAGCGCCGACTGTCCCGCCTCCCCGCGCCACCAGGCGGCGAAAGCCGCCGGCCGTTTGACGTCGAGCCGGCTCCATCCCTCAAATTTCGGTGTTTCGCCCGGCACCAGTCGGCCGCCGGTTTCAAACCGCGCATCGCCGGGCAGTTCAACGCTCGCACTTTCCACCGCCCACTGCCCGTCATCGGCAGCAAGTCGGGCCGAGGCATCCTCCAGCACGCTTCCGTCAATGACCACACCATCCGACCTGAACGAGAGCGTGCCCGGCATCGATGGTGCCGGCATCACGGTCAAAGCCTCGCGCAGGACACCAAGGGCAACACCCACGGAAACCGGATTGCTCGGGCCGCCACCGACAATACGGTCGAGATTGATCTGCCGGGCATCAAGCGCGATCTCAAACTGCGGATCTTGTGCGAAGGCCACGTCGGCCCGCCCGTTCAATTGCAGGGGGCGCTCCAGGGGGCCATAGGCGACCTGAAGATTGTCTGTCGTGAACTGCCGCGCGGTCAGCTCGATATCGGCCAGCAATCGGAGCGCGGCGATCCCGAAGGGCTCGCCGGCGCTGGCATCCGGTTCCCCGGTGCCGGCAAAATCGTCAACCGTGACATCCGGATCATCCGGCGCATCTCCGATCGATGTGCCGCCGCCAGCCACCGTGTCGCCGCCGGCCGGATCCGTGCCCGCCGGACCCGCATCTGCCGGATCCGTCACGCCGTTGCTGGCGCGTTTCGCCGCGGCCTGGCCGGTGATCACCGCCTTTGCGATGTAGACCGGCGCGCCGTCTTCGCCGATCCGCAACTTGCCGTCGGCGATCAGGGTCACCGGCCACCGCGCCGGCGAGATGCTGATGTTCAGCGGAATGGCCTTGTCGCCGGCCCGTCGCCCCGTCGCTGCCCGCACTGTCACCGGTTGGCCGTCGAAGATCAGCCCGGCGTCGATCCTGGCCGGGCCGGCCAGCGATTTGGCATCGATCACCGCGTTGATATTGCTGACGCTCCACTGTCGGCCTGTGCGGCTGTCCAGCACCAGCGCCTCGCCGCGGGCGATTTCCACATCGTTGAGGGCAATTTTTTCCGGATCGAAATTGTGCTCAGGCAATTCCGCAGTCGAAATCTGGTCGAGGCCGGCAAGGTCGATCTGCAGGGTCGGCCGCTCGATTGTCATGTCGAGAACGTTGATTTCGCCCTTCAGGAGCGGCGTAAGCTCGACTTCGGCGCGAAAACGCTCCACGACAACATAAGGCTCTTCAGGATCACCAAGCCGGACATCCGTGAAACTCAGGACCGGGGTCGGCAGCAGCCGCAGATCCGCGCGACCGGCCACCGTCACCGGCTGGCCGAAATAGCGCGAGGCCTCCTGCTCGAAATTGGTCCGATAGGAAGTCCAGTTGATGAAATACGGGCCGATCAGTGCCGCAAAAAGCGCCACGATGATGACAAGACCGATTCCAATGTAGATCTTGCTCAGGATACGCCTCCCGCTGCGCTACGCACCGACAATTCCACGATCCGCCGCCACTGGGATGACCTTGCCCGGATTCAGGATGTTGTTCGGATCCAACGCACCCTTGATCGCTGCCATCACATCGAGCGCGCCGCCCAGTTCCTGTTCCATATAAGCCATTTTGCCCTGACCGACACCGTGTTCGCCGGTACAGGTCCCCTCCATCTCGATCGCCCGCCGGGCAAGTCGCGACACCAGCGATTGCGCCCGCGCAAGTTCGTCCGGATCCGACCGATCGATGACAACCGTCAAATGGAAGTTGCCGTCGCCCACATGGCCGACGACCGGGGCCACCAGGCCGAGTTCGGCGGCATCCGCCCGCGCCGCGGCGACGGCTTCGGCAAGAACGGAAATCGGCACGCAAACATCGGTGGCAAACACATACTTGCCCGGCCATGCGTTGCGTACCGCCCAATAGGCATCATGGCGGGCCTGCCACAACCGGTTTCGTTCCTCCTCGCGCGTCGCCCACTGAAACGAGTCACCGCCGAAAGACGCGGATATCTCGCCGAATCGTTCCGCCTGTTCCCGCACGCCCCTGTCGGAACCGTGGAATTCGACAAACAGCATCGGGGTTTCCGGCAGGTCGAGATTCGAATAGGCGTTGCAGGCCCGCACCTGATCGTCGTCAAGCAATTCGATACGCGCCACGGGAATACCGTATTGGATGGTCTCGATAACCGTCCGGCAGGCCGCATCGACCGCCGGAAAGCCGCAATAGCCGCCGGATATCGCCTCAGGGATGCCGAAAAGCTTCAGTTTCAGTTCGGTGATGACACCCAGCGTACCTTCCGAGCCGATCAGAAGCCGGGTCAGATCGTAACCCGCAGCGCTTTTCCTCGCCCGACCGCCCGTGCGGATCACACGGCCGTCGGCCATCACCGCCTCCAGGCTCAGGATGTTGTCCTTGATCGTGCCGTAGCGCACCGCATTGGTTCCCGAGGCGCGGGTTGCGGCCATGCCTCCGATGCTGGCATCGGCGCCCGGATCCACGGGAAAAAACAGGCCGGTATCCCTGAGCAGCCCGTTGAGCTGCTTGCGGGTGATCCCGGGCTGTACGACGCAATCCAGATCTTCCGTGTTGACGGTCAGCAACCTGTCCATCGACGAAAGATCGATCGAGATACCGCCGCCGGGTGCGTTGAGGTGGCCTTCCAGCGACGTTCCCGCCCCGAAGGGGATGACAGGAACGCGATAGTCGTTGCACACCGAGACAATCGTCGCCACCTCGTCGGTGTCGCCGGCAAACACCACCGCATCAGGCGGCTGGTTGTTCAGCCAGGTCGTTGTGTGGCCATGCTGGCGCCGGATATCTTCGCCGCTGCGCAAACGCTCGCCGAAGCGCTGCTTGAGGACCGGGATCACCGAATCGATGCCGTCCTGGTTGCGTTTCACGCTGCTTTCTATGGCCATCGATGATACCGGACCGGTGCGTTCGCGGGCTTGTTGCCGGCACACTACCAAATTGCGCCAGCCCGCCAAACCATTCCTGCACCGTTCGGCAAACGTTCTGCCGAATTCGCTGGCAGCGGGTTCGGGCAGAAACGCACCCTGCCGGCAACCTGCCGAAACCGGCTCGCCGCAGCCGATCGATCAGCCGGCTTGAATAGCGCTGGAAAGCCGCCCGATCACGGAGTCCCAGCCGCGATCGTAACCATCGCGGGTCGTCTGCCCCTTTTCGGCCAGCCGGTGCCATCCGCGATGCTCCAGTTCCACCCGACAGGAAGACGCGCCGGTCGCGACGAACCGGAATTCAACCTCGGTCGCCTGGTCTGCCGCCAGGCCCGGATACCAGGACAACACAAGCCGGACGCCCGGTTCGGCCACCTGCACGACGCCCCACTCGATCTCAAGGCCCTGACCATCGGTTTCGAATATCCGGCCGCCTGCCTTTGCTTCCAGCACGAGGCGCACCGGCGACGCGCCATCCCGCATCGCGCTGACAGAGTGTTTCTCCGCGGGCCACCAGTCGGAAAACCGCTCGGTAAAAAAAGCATAGGCATCGGCTGACGCGCGGCCGACCTCGATCGATTTGCGAACCGGAGGGATTGTCCGGTCGCCCCCCGTGCCGCCCGGATTATCCTTCCGCATCGTCTTCCGCCTCCATATGTTGCCTGTAGGCTTCCAGGGCGTCCGCCCAGAACGTGTCCAGCCAGGCCCGCAAACCGGCAAGGCCGGCCGGGTCGACACTGTAAATCCGGCGCGTGCCGAATCGTTCTTCCGTCACGATTCCGGCCTCGCGCAGCACCTTGAGATGTTGCGAGACCGCCGGCTGGGTTATCGGCATGGCGGCGCCAATCTCACCCACAGACCGACCGCCCGCCCGCAGCGAAACGAGAATCGCCCGTCGCGTCGGACTGGCAAGCGCATCCAGTGCTATTTCATAATTCATTGCTTATATAAGTCATTTCTTATTAACTTTGTCAACCCTCGCGCCGAATTGCCCTCGCCCGGGTTCGGCCGGCTGGTATAGTGGCCGCGGATCCGGAAGGGATTCGCCGAAACCCGCCCGCCAGCGGGCCGCCGTCGCGGGATCGCCGATAGGCAAGAAGGACCGGCAGGGCCGGCGGCGAACCGGCGCGGCCGCCGGAGGATATATGCACAAGCGCCTCGCCCGCATTCCCGCCATTGTCTGGACCGGTATCGAGCCCAATCTCCGCTTCTTTCTGACGAACAGGCAGCCCCTTGTCTGGATCCTGGCACTGATAATCGGCTTCAGCGTCGCCATCGCCTCCATTGCCTTCCGGTTTGCAATCGGTCTTGTTCAGTGGCCGTGGCTGGGTACGACAAGCGAAAATGTCGCAAGTGCCGCGGGCCATACATCTTGGATCATGATCTTGTTGGCGCCGGCTGTCGGCGGCCTCCTGGTCGGCTGGATCATCTATCGGTTCCTGCCCAGCCAGCGACCGCAGGCTGTCGCCGATGTCATCGAGGCCCGGGTGCTGGGCGGCCGCCGGCTGGGACTGCGCGACGGCCTGATCTCCGCCGGGGTGACGGTTCTTTCTCTCGGCTCGGGCGCCAGCGCCGGACGCGAGGGGCCGGTCGTCCATCTCGGCGCCACGCTTTCAGAAGCGCTCTGCCGCTGGCTGAAACTCACCGGCATTCCGGAACGCACCCTGATCGCCTGTGGTGTCGCCAGCGCCATATCGGCCTCCTTCAACGCGCCGATCGCCGGTGTCCTGTTCGCCCATGAGGTCATACTCGGCCACTACGCCACCAGCGCCTTTGTGCCGATCGTCATCGCTTCCGTTGTCGGCGGCATCGTTTCCAGGCTTTGGTTCGGAGATATCGCGGCATTCGCCATCCCGGACTATCAAATCACGTCCTTTTGGGAGGTTCCCGCCTTCGCCATGCTCGGCATTGCGTGTGCCGCCGTCGCCATCGTCTTCCAGTTTTGCCTGATGGCGACAGACTATGTCGCCCGCAACATCACCATGCCGGTGTGGCTGCGCCCCGCCGTCGGCGGCCTGCTGGTCGGAGCGATCGCACTCGCCTATCCAGACATCCTTGGTGTCGGCTATGAAACCACCGACGCGGTGCTGCGCGGCGAACTGGCCATCGGTTTGCTGCTGGCTTTGCTCATTGCAAAAACGGCGGCAACCGCAATCACCCTTGCCTCCCGCTTCGGCGGCGGCATCTTCTCGCCCGCGATCTATCTCGGCGCCCTGACCGGCGGCGCCTTCGGCCTCATCGCCGCCGGCCTGTTTCCGGATATGGCATCCAGCAACGGGCTCTATGCCATACTCGGCATGGGCGCCGTCGCCGCCGCTGTACTCGGCGCCCCGATCTCCACAACCGTCATTGTCTTTGAATTGACCGGCGGCTATGCCTTGACCATCGCCCTTCTGTTTACCGTCTCCGTTGCCGTTGGCATCACCTTCGCCGTTCACGGCCGCTCCTATTTCCACTGGCAACTGGAATCGCGCGGCCTGTTTGTATCGGAAGGACCCCACCGCTACCTGTTTCGCACGGTCCGGGTGCGCGATTTTTTCGTCGCCACCCCCCCCGACACCGAAGTGCGCACCTTCGACCCCGGCGAAGGCGCCCCCTACCTTCGACCCACCGATACATTGGAATCGGCCTTGCGCATGTTCGACAATTCCGGCCAGGACACAATTCCCGTCGTCGATCCCGAAGATGTGACCAGAATAATCGGCGAGGCGAGCCAGGTCCGGGCTTTGCGCTACTTCAACAAGGCGCTAATCGATGTCTCCGTGGAGGAACATCGCTGATTGCCAGCCGCACCGATTCGCCGGCGCCCTTTAAACCGCCGATATCTTGATCTAACTGGGGTATGAATCCCGAAAAACCGACCGGAGGCCGATGTGCGGTTTCTCAAGCGCCTGCTTTTCGCCCTGATCATCCTGATTGCTCTGCTGTTGGCGGGGGCCTACCTGCTGCCCGCCGAAAAATCTGTCGCCCGCTCCATCGTCATCGAGGCGCCGCCCGATCGGGTTTTTGCCTACGTCAATGATTTCCGCCAGTTCAACCGCTGGTCGCCCTGGGCCAGCCGCGATCCCGATACTGTCTACGAGTTTGAAGGCCCGTCCACCGGCCCGGGCAGCGTCATGATGTGGGATTCCGCCGATCCGGAGGTCGGAACCGGCCGCCAGGAAATCACTGCCTCCGAGATGAACAGGCGCGTCGACACGCGGATCGAATTCGATGGCATGGGCACAACCACGGCCGCCTACGTTCTGGAACCGGTTGACGAGAACACCAGGCTGACCTGGAATTTCCACACCGACCTGGGCATGAACCCGATGTGGCGCTACATGGGGCTGATGATGGACCGCTGGGTCGGCGGCGACTATGAGGCCGGGCTCGCCAACCTCAAGATCCTTGTCGAGGCCGAAAAGTAAAAGATCCGGCGACAGCCCATCGCCAGCGCGAAATCCACTGCACGGATAGCGCCGCCCGGCCGCATGGTTTCACGGCGGCAATCGTGCCGACAGGCCTCGCGCCGGCCGGCATGTTGCCCTATTGTTCACGCCGACAACGAATCGACACCCATGGCCGAACCCGCCACCAGACCGGACCAGAGACCGGACCGACCCGACACCGTGCCCCCTCCCACGGGCGGCGGCATCGCCGCGCGCGCCATGGCGGCCCGCGGCCAGCCATTTGCCGACGGGCTCAATGACGAACAGCGCGACGCGGCGCAGACCACTGAGGGGCCATTGCTTGTGCTGGCCGGCGCCGGCACCGGGAAAACCCGGGTCCTGACGACCCGCATCGCCCATATCCTGGCCACCGGCAAGGCCTGGCCGTCGCAGATCCTCGCCGTCACCTTCACCAACAAGGCGGCGCGCGAGATGAAGAACCGGATCGCCGGGTTGATCGGCGAAGGCCGCGCCGAGGGCATGCCCTGGCTGGGCACGTTCCATTCCATCGGCGCCAAGATCCTGCGACACCATGCAGAACTTGTCGGCCTGAAGCCGGATTTCTCGATCCTCGACACCGACGACCAGATCCGCCTTCTGAAGCAGGTGATACAGGCGGCGGATGTCGACGAAAAGCGTTGGCCGGCACGACAGATGGCCGCCGCCATCGACGGCTGGAAAAACCGCGGCCTGACCCCGGACAAGGTGCCCGACAGCGACGCCTATGCCTATGCCAACGGCAAGGGCCGCGATATCTATGCCAGCTACCAGGCGCGTTTGAAAGTCCTCAACGCCGCTGATTTCGGTGACCTCCTTCTGGAATGCCTGTGCCTGTTTCGCGCCCACGGCGACGTGCTGGCCGACTATGCCGGGCGCTTTCGCTACATGCTGGTCGACGAATATCAGGACACAAACGTCGCCCAGTATCTGTGGCTTCGCCTGCTTGCCCAGCGGCCCGATGGCGAGCCGCCGGCCAACATCTGCTGCGTCGGCGACGACGATCAGTCGATCTATGGATGGCGCGGCGCGGAGGTCGACAACATTCTGCGGTTTGAACGTGATTTTCCCGGTGCGCGGGTGATCCGGCTGGAGCGCAACTATCGCTCCACCGGCCACATTCTTGCCGCTGCCGCCGGCCTCATTGCGCACAATGAGGGCCGGCTTGGCAAAACGCTCTTTCCCGCTACCGACGAGATGGGCGATCCGGTCCGTGTCACGTCCGCCTGGGATTCCGGCGAGGAAGCACGGGCCATTGCCGACGACATAGAACAGCGACAGCGGGACGGGTTCGCGCTCAACGACATGGCCATCCTCGTACGGGCTTCGTTCCAGATGCGCGAATTCGAGGACCGTTTCGTCACCATGGGGCTGAACTACCGGGTGATCGGCGGGCCGCGTTTCTACGAGCGCATGGAGATCCGGGATGCGCTGGCCTATCTGCGCGCAACAGCAAATCCTGCCGACGACCTGGCTTTCGAGCGCATCGTCAACACCCCCAAGCGCGGCCTCGGCGCGGCGACGTTGCAGTTGATCCACGCCCACGCCCGCCGCCGCGAAATTCCGTTGATGGCGGCGGCCCGGGAACTTGTCGAGGCGGAGGATCTCAAACCCAGGCAGCGCGGGTCATTGTCCACGCTGCTCAAGGATTTCGAACGTTGGTCGGCATCGGTCCCTGCCATGGGCCACACCGACCTCGCCGAGACTATCCTGGAGGAATCCGGCTATACGGAAATGTGGCAGACCGACCGATCGGCCGAGGCGCCCGGCCGGTTGGAGAACCTCAAGGAACTGGTCAACAATATGGGCGAATACGATTCGCTCGGCGGCTTTCTGGAGCATGTTTCACTGGTCATGGATGCCGAGGGCGAAGGCGCCGAAGATGCCGTCTCTCTCATGACGCTCCATTCCGCCAAGGGTCTGGAATTCGACATCGTCTATCTGCCCGGCTGGGAGGAAGGCCTGTTTCCGCACCAGCGCGCAATCGACGAAAATGGCCGCGCCGGTCTGGAGGAAGAGCGCCGCCTTGCCTATGTCGGACTGACGCGGGCCCGCAAGCACGCCGCGATCTGGTTTGTGTCCAACCGTCGCGTCCACGGCCTGTGGCAATCGACCGTACCGTCCCGGTTTCTCGACGAATTGCCCGAAGACCATGTCGAGATTGCCGAACCGGCCAGTTATGGCGGCTATGGCGGCACCGGCTCGTTTGGCGGTTACGGCCAGTCCCGTTTCGATCGCATGGAGCCATTCAACTCCGCCTACCCGACGCCGGGCTGGCAGCGCGCCAAATCGGGCAGCAAGCGCTCTGATCCCCGCAACCGCGTCTCCCGCCAGCCGGTCACCATTGAGGGCGAGCTGGTTGCGCGCAGCGTGATCGGCGGCAGCAGCGAATATTCGATCGGCGAGCGCATCTTCCACGACAAGTTCGGCTACGGATCGATTTCCGCCATCGACGGCAACAAACTCACTGTCGATTTTGAAAAGGCGGGCCGCAAGCGGGTTTTGGACAGCTTCGTTCAGGCGACATAGCCGATATGCAGACCCGGCCCGGAATGCCGCGCAGGCGGCGGCGCGACGAGTGATGACTGTCCGCGCCACCCTGGTCGCCGCCCGGCCCGAAGCGCGCCGGATCGCTGAGTTTCTCGAACGCGACTTCGGCGACGAAGGTGTCGCGGTCGCCTTCTATGAATCCGGGGACAACTGGACTGTCGAAGCCTGGTTTCCCGACGGAACGCCCGATGCCGTCGCCGCCGCCGTCGCCGATCACCTGGGGAGCGATGGCTTTGCAGCGCCCCTGACCGCGGAGGCCGTGTCGGAAACCGACTGGGTTGCCGAAAGCCAGAAGGGATTGACCCCGGTCGCCACAGGCCGGTTCATCGTTTACGGCAGCCACAGCCGCCGCCAGGTTCCGGCCGGACGGATCGGCATCCGCATCGACGCCGGGCAGGCCTTCGGCACTGGCCATCACGGCACGACGGCCGGCTGCCTGGAAACGCTGGATCGCCTGTGCCGGGCGCGGCGCTATCACGTTCCGCTGGACATCGGAACCGGCTCCGGCGTGTTGGCAATCGCGCTCGCCCGGATATTGAAGACGACCGTACTGGCGACCGATATCGACCCGGTGGCAACCCGTGTGGCACGGGAGAATGCCGCCCACAATCATGTCGCGCCGCGCGTTCGCACCCGCACCGCTGCCGGCGTCGGTCACGCGGAAATCCGTCGTCGCGCGCCCTTCGACCTCATCGTCGCCAACATTCTGGCCGAGCCCCTGATGCGGCTTGCGCCGGAGATCGTCGCCACGCTCGGGGCCGGCGGCACGCTCGTCCTCTCCGGCCTGCTTCCCGCCCAGCGCGAACGTGTCGTCGCGGCCTATCAGCGCCAGGGAATGCGGTTCGCGCGAGCCGCGATCCGTGATGGATGGGCGGTTCTGGTGTTCAACAAACCGCCTGCCAGGCGAACTCAGCCCGGCCGGACAGCACATGCATCGCGGGGTCGGGCCGGAAAGCGCGGGTGAACCGGTTTGGCTTTCCGGACCGAGGTCCGCGATGAGAAACGATAACGATCAGAAACGGTAATAATCGTGTCGCGAGCGCTGCAATGTCGCGCGATCCTTGCCGAGCGCCTTGAGCGTTTCGTCATCGAATGTCAGCAGATGCTGTGCGACACGGGCCTGGGCCTCGCGCATGCGTCCATCGACAAGAGCCTTGGTGATGCGGCGCATGACACCGCCGTTGCCTGCAGGGGAAGAAGGGGAAGACATGGATTTTTCCTTTCGGTTGCGAACTTGCAACGACGCGAAGATGGTCCCATAGACAGGAGCAGAAAAGCGGCAATTATGCATGCCAGCCTTGCCCGCCGTGCATGGTCCAATCACCCTTCCGACAAGCCGGAACTGTGCGATGTTTCAGAAATTTGACGATCCCGAAGGTTCCGCCGCGAGCGCCGAAAGGCTGGTCGCCCTGCGCGCCGAATTGAGCAGGACCGGCCTTCACGGTTTCATCGTTCCGCGCGCCGACGAGCATCAGGGCGAATATGTCCCGGCGGCAGCCGAACGGCTCGCCTGGCTGACCGGGTTTACCGGTTCCGCCGGCACCGCCGTGGTGCTCACCGACAAGGCAGCCCTGTTCGTCGACGGCCGCTACACCGTCCAGGCGCGCCGGCAGACCGATCCGGAATTGTTCGAGATCGTGTTCACCGGCCAAACCACACCCGCCGCCTGGCTGCGCGACGCGTTTGCCGACAGCGCCGCAGAGCCGGCGGAAATCGGCTACGATCCCTGGCTCATGACGCGGGCCCAGGTTGAACGGTTCGACAAGGCGCTGGCGGGCCGTCGCGCGACCCTGGTCCCGGTGGAAGAAAATCCGCTCGACGCCGTTTGGACCGGCCGGCCTGCGCCGCCGGATGCGAAGGTCGTGCTGCACCCGACAATTCTTGCCGGTCACACGGCGGCCCGAAAAATCGCCGATTTGCAGGAAAGTCTGGCCGAAAAGGATGTCGACGCCGCCGTTCTGACCGATCCGGCATCCATTGCCTGGACGTTCAACATCCGTGGCGGTGACGTGCCCCACACACCCTATGCGCTTGCGTTCGCCATCCTCCGGCGCACCGAAAAGCCGGCCCTGTTCGTCGACAGCGCCAAGCTCTCCAATGCGGTACGGGCGGAACTGGAAGAGATTGCCGACATCCGCCCGATTGCCGATTTTTCCGCCGCGCTGGAATCATTGGGCGCGGCGGAAATCCGCACCCTCTACGATCCGGCAAGCGCCGCCGAAGCCGTCGCCCTGGCCATCGAGCGCACCGGCGGCACGGTTGTCGACGGCGATGACCCCGCACGCCTTCCCAAGGCGATAAAAACCGAAGCCGAGCTGGTCGGCAGCCGCGCCGCCCATTTTCGTGACGGCGCCGCCGTCGCCAAATTCCTGTACTGGCTCCATACCGAAGGCCCGTCCGGCGCGCTGACCGAGATCGCCATCGCCAAAAAGCTGGAGGCGCTGCGGGCTGCAGCCGGCCGGCTGGACGGCATGGATCTTCAGGACATCTCCTTCGATACCATTGCCGGGGCCGGGCCCAACGGTGCGATCGTCCACTATCGTGTCACGGAAAGGACCGACCGGTCCTGGCAACCCGGTGAACTGCTTCTGGTCGATTCCGGTGCCCAGTTTTGCGACGGCACGACCGACATTACCCGCACCGTGCTCGCCGGTGTGGCAGATATCGAAGATCTGACGATCTATCGCGACCGCTTTACCCGTGTGCTGAAGGGGCATATCGCCATCGCCACGGCATGTTTTCCCGCCGGCACGACCGGCGCCCAGCTTGATGCCCTGGCGCGCTCGGCACTTTGGCGTGCCGGGTTGGATTACGACCATGGAACCGGTCACGGCGTCGGCGCCTTTCTGTCCGTTCACGAAGGCCCGCAACGAATTGCCAAGACCGGCCACACCGAGCTCCGGCCCGGAATGATCATCTCCAACGAGCCGGGTTATTATGCAGAGGACCGGTTCGGCATACGGATCGAAAATCTGGTTGCAGTCCGCGAAGCCGGACCGGTCCCCGGCGGTGACCGCGACATGCTTTCGCTGGAAACACTGACACTGGCCCCGATAGCCCGGAACCTGATCGCCATCCATCTGCTGACGCCGGTGGAGATCGCCTGGCTCGACCTTTACCACGCGCGTGTTTTTGCCGCCCTGTCCGGCTGGCCCGACCTGACCGGCGCCGAGCGAAACTGGCTCGCCGGCGCCTGCCGCCCGGTCGGCGGATCTTAACCGACCCTACAGACCCAGCGCCCGCAACAAAGCCACGACAGGGACCGACCCGAGCACCGCGTGATGCATGGGTCGGCGAAGCGAAATCAGGACGGCGATCACGATGCCGATGGTCTCCGCAAGGCCCGTCGCCAGCGCAATCGGCGCAAGCAGCGAAGTCATCACCGCAATCGGGATGGCATCGAGCGCCGCAACCACGCGCGGACTGGGCGCGCCGAACCGCGACAGGACGAGATCGCCGCCGATCCGCGTCGCATAGGTCGCAAGTCCAAGCACCACGATCAGTCCATAGGTCTGAAGCCCTTCGCTCACCGGTCCCCCTCCCCCGTTTGCGGACGCCCGGCAAGCAATGCTGCCGTCGTGATCCCGGCCGCTGCGCCCAGGGCAATATGCCAGGGCGGCCCGAAGAGCGTATGGGCGCCAAACCCGCTGGCCGCACTGGCAATCAATACCGGGACCGCGTTGGGGCGACTGCGGAATCCGACAACGATAAAGGCGAAATAGGCGGCGAACACGAAATCAAGCGCAATGACCCGCGTGTCGCCAATCACCTCGCCGAAGCCCGCACCGATCGCCGTGATCGCCAGCCAACCCAGATACATAGGCAGCGAAAGGCCAAGATAATATCCGGCCGAAAGACGTTGCCCCGCTTTCAGTTCCACCAGCGCGAAATTCGGGTCGACCATGAGGAAGAAGCCGGACAGCCGGCCCGCCGCCGGCCAATGGCGCATCTTGCGCCCCATGGACGCGCTATAGAGCACATGGCGGAAATTGACCGCCAGCACGGCGACCAGGATCGGCCAGAAGGGCGGTGGAAACGACCACAGTTCCAGCGCCACGAACTGCGAGGCACCGGCGAACATCAGCGCACTCATCAGCATGATCTGATCGAAGGCCAACCCCTTTTCAGCCGCCAAAACCGCATAGGTGAAGCCAAAGGGCACAACGGCGATCATCACCGGCGCGATATCGCGCAGGCCGCGCCGAAAACCGGCCCAGCCGGTCCCGGTCCGGTAGCGCTCGGACAGGGGATCGGCTGCGGGTGCGGCGGTTTCGGACATGGTCCGTTTATAGGACAGGTTTACTGACCTGTCTGCTTTTTCTCGCAACCGCGCCGACCGTCGACCGGTTCCGGTGATGTTCTGCCGTTCCGTCTGGCTGTCTGACCGGGCAATGCGGCGCCCGCCGCCCTATCGTCCGTCCTCGATCCGGCGAAACCAGCCCGCCTCGTCGATGACCTCGATCCCCAGATCGTTGGCTTTCTTCAGCTTCGAGCCGGCCCCCGGTCCCGCCACCAGGAGATCGGTCTTTTTTGAGACCGAGCCGGATACCTTCGCGCCAAGCCGTTCGGCCATCGCCTTGGCCTCGTCACGTGTCATCTTCTCCAGGGACCCCGTGAAGACGACCGTTTTGCCGGCAACCGGCGAAGCGCTCGCCACCGCCTCGGCATCGCGTATGGTCACCTGTTCGGCCAGCTTTTCCACCAGATCGTGATTGTGATCTTCGCCGAAATAGCGCCCCACCGCCTCCACCACCGTGGAGCCGATCTGGTCGATGGCGTTCATGTCTTCTTTTGCCGCCTCGTCGCCGGCCGCTATCGCCAGCGCCGCCTTGTGGAATTCCGCCCACGAACCATAGGCGCGCGCCAGAATACGCGCCGTTGTCTCCCCGACATGCCGGATGGCGAGCGCATTGACGAAGCGTTCCAGCGAAATTGTCCGTCGCGCATCGATGGCATCGAAAAGGTTGCGGACCGACAACGCGCCGAAGCCTTCGCGGTCCTTCAGCACATGACCGGCTGCCGCATCCCGCGCCGCGAGCGTAAAGATCTCCGCCGGCGTCTTCACCGGCAGGTCGTCGTCGTCATAAAAGAGTTCGATCTGCTTCACGCCCAGCCCCTCGATATCAAAGGCCTGGCGCGACACGAAATGGATGAGATGCTCCCGCCGCTGGAAGGGACAGGCAAATTCGCCGCTGCAACGGCGCACCGCGCCCTCGCCGCCGGTCGCCGTATCTTCCCGGATCACCGGTGTTTTCAGCGGGCACGGACAAACGGCGGGAAAGTCGAACGGCTTGGCGGTCTTTGGCCGCTGCCCGATGATGACATCGAGCACCTGCGGAATCACATCGCCGGCCCGCTGGATCGTCACGGTATCGCCCTGCCGGATATCGATCGGCGCGCCCGTGCCGTCCTTGCGGATCGGCTGTCCGTCCCGGCCGCGCCCTTTGATGAAATCCTCGTTGTGAAGCGTCGCGTTGGTTACCACGACGCCACCGACCGTGACCGGACGCAATCGGGCCACCGGTGTCAGGGCACCGGTACGGCCGACCTGGATATCGATGTCCTCGACGATTGTCTGTGCCTTTTCGGCGGCAAACTTGTGGGCGATCGCCCAGCGCGGCGAGCGGGTGCGCAAGCCGAGGCGTGACTGCAAACCGATTTCGTCGGCCTTGTAGACCACCCCGTCGATGTCATAGTCGAGCCGCGGACGTTCGCTTTCGATATCGCGGTAAGCGGCAAGCGCCTCGTCCGCGCTTGCGCAGCGGCGCATCAGCGCATTGACAGGAAACGCCCACGACCGGAAGATTCCGACCATTTCCATCTGGGTATCGGCCGGCATGGCGCTCATCTCACCCCATGCATAAGCGAAAAACCGCAACGGCCGCGACGCTGTGATTTGCGGATCCTTTTGCCGCAGCGAGCCTGCGGCGGTGTTGCGCGGATTGACATAGAGCGGCTTTCCAGCCGCCGCCTGCGCCACGTTCAACGCTTCAAAAGCGGCATGCCCGAGATAAACCTCGCCCCGCACCTCGACGATATCCGGGGCACCCGCGGGCAGGCTTTGAGGAATATCGGCAATTGTCCGCACATTGGCTGTCACGTCCTCGCCGGTCTCGCCGTCGCCCCGGGTAGCGCCGAGCACCAGTTCCCGGTTCGCATAACGAAGCGATATCGACAGGCCGTCGATCTTCGGTTCCGCCGTCAGCGCAATCGGCTCATCGGACGGCCGGCCGAGAAACCGCTGCATCCGGGCGACGAACTGCCGGACATCCTCTTCATCAAAGGCGTTTTCCAGCGACAACATCGGTACCGCGTGCCGGACTTCGGGAAACCGGCCGGTCGGCGGCGCACCGACACGCTGCGAGGGCGAATCTCGCCGTTTGAGATTCGGAAACCGCGCCTCGATTTCGGCATTGCGTTGGCGCAGGGCATCATAAGCCGCATCCGACACCGCCGGGGCGTCCTCGTCATAGTATCTTCGGTCATGGGCGGCGATCTCCTCAGCCAGCCGCGCAAGCTCGACCTCCGCCTCTGCTTCAGATAGCGCCTTGACCGGTTTGGGCACCTTGCTCACGCGACGTGCCTCGCCTTGCCTCGGCCACGACCGCCCGATCGGCGCGCTTTGCCGCTGCGTCCGGCCGGGATGTCGCCATCGGGCCCGTCACCGTCCAGCGCCATAAGGCGGTCGGCCGCCGCCCGCGCCTCGTCGGTCACCGTCGCCCCGGCAAGCATCCGCGCAATCTCCTCCCGTCGGCCACGGGCATCGAGACGGGCAAGTCCGGTGACCGTGGCTTCTTCACCACCGGCCGATTTGGAGATCAGCATGTGGGTACCGGCCCGTGCCGCCACCTGCGGTGCATGACTGACGGCAAGAACCTGGACCGCACCCGACAATCGCTGAAGCCGCGAGCCGATGGCCGCCGAAACCGCCCCGCCGACACCGGAATCGATTTCATCAAATACCAGGGTCGGCGCCGACCCGCGGTCAGCCAGCGCCACTTTCAACGCCAGCAGGAAGCGCGACAATTCCCCACCGGAGGCAACCTTCATTAATGGCCCGGCCGCCGTTCCCGGATTGGTGCGCACATGGAATTGAATGATATCAATACCTTCCGGCCCTTCCATTGACTCATTTTGTGAATGTTTCACGCTGAATTCCGCAGCCTCCAGCTTCAGGGCCGGCAATTCCGCATTGACCGCGTGCGCCAGTTCGCCGGCGGCTTGCCGGCGCTTGTCGGAGAGCATCTGCGCCGCGCGACGATAACTTTCCCGGGCCGTGTCGAGCGCTGCGCCCAGCGCATCCAGCCGCGCCCGTCCGGTATCGAGCGCCGCCAACCGGTCGGCAAAGTCCGATGCGACCGCCGGCAACTCATCGCAGGTTGTCCGGTGTTTACGTGCCGCGCCGCGCAACGCAAACAGCCGTTCTTCCGTCTGTTCCAGTTCCCGCGGTTCAAATTCGGCGGTTCGCATCGCCATCTCCAGGGCGCTCCGCGTATCCTCAAGACCGTCGAGCACACCGGCAAGCGCGTTTACCGTATCGTCCAGAAGACCCGGCGCTTCGGCGGCCTTGCGCTCTAGGCGGCGCAGCAGCCCGGCCAGATCCGGCAAAGGCGATGCCGCCCCGCCGATCAGCTGGTGGGCCTCGTCGAGGTCGCCGGCAATCTTCTCCGCCGCCATCAATTGCTGCCGGCGCGTGGCGAGCGTTGCCTCTTCCCCGACCTCCGCGGCCAGCGCCTCCAGCTCCGCTACCGCGGCATCCAGGAATTCGCGCTCCTTCTCCGCCGCCGCGATATCCGCGCCAAGCGCCGCCATCTGTTCTGTCGCCGCCTTCAGGGCCGCCGATCGCCGGGCCACATCCTCCCTGTCCGGCGCCAGCCGCCCATACGCGTCCAGCAGCCGGCGATGGCTTTCCGGAT
Source organism: Afifellaceae bacterium (assembly GCA_965216515.1). Taxonomy (GTDB): domain Bacteria; phylum Pseudomonadota; class Alphaproteobacteria; order Rhizobiales; family Afifellaceae; genus CAXMRP01. Next base: position 1,226,668 of record OZ244173.1, read on the forward strand.
CGACAAGCGCCCGTTCCTCATGCTGGCCATGGATTTCCACCAGCCGGCGGCCGAGCGATTGCAGGAGACCGGCGCTGCATGGCCGGTCGTTGACGAAGGCCCGTGTCTTGCCGTCGGCGCTCTGAATACGCCGCAGGATCAGGGCGTCACCCTTGGCGATACCGTTTTCCTCAAGCAGTGTGTGGACGGCGTGTCCGGTGGACGGCTCAAACACCGCCACCACCTCGCCCTGTCCGGCGCCCTGGCGTACCAGCCCGGCGTCGCCCCGAGCGCCCAGGGCCAGTGACAACGCGTCGAGCAATATCGATTTGCCGGCTCCGGTCTCGCCGGTCAGCACCGTCAGGCCCGGCAGGAAATCGATATCCAGCCGGTCGATCAGAACGATGTCGGATATGATCAGATTCGTCAGCATCGCTGACGCAATGTATCAGGCGTCACCACCGGAGCGAAAGGCGCGGGATATCCACGATCCCGGATTTTCCTTCGGCTGCACGCCTCCGCCGGAGAGCAGCCGGTAGGAATCCTTGTACCACTGGCTATCGGGATAATTGTGGCCAAGCACGGCCGCTGCCGTCTGCGCCTCCGGCAACACCCCCAGCGCCAGATAGGATTCGGTCAGCCGGTGCAATGCCTCTTCCACATGGCGTGTGCGCTGGTATTCGGCCACCACGACCTTGAACCGGTTGATCGCCGCCAGATGCTCCCGGCGCTCCTGATAATACCGGCCGATCTGCATTTCCTTGCCGGCAAGCTGGTCGCGCGCAAAGCGGATTTTTCGCCGTGCATCATCGGCATATTCCGATTCCGGATATTTGCGCACAATCTCGGCCATCGCCTCGATGGCCTTGAAGGATTCGGTCTGATCGCGGGTGATGTCGGGGATTTGCCGGAAATAGGATTCGCCGATCAGATAATGGGCGTAGGCGGCATCCTCGCTCGCCGGGAACAAGCTGACATACCGCCTGGCATCGGTGATCGTCTGCACATAATCGCCGCGCCGATAGCTGACAAATGCCGACATGATCAGCGATTTGCGGGCGTAGTCGGAATAAGGATGTTCCTTGTCGATGGTTTCGAATTTTTCTTCCGCTGTCTTCGAATCGCCGGCCCGCAGCGCCGCCAGACCCTGATTGTACAGGAGATCCGGCGGATCCGGCTCCACATAGGCCTCCAGATCCTCCGCCTTGTTGAACATACAGCCGCCAAGCATCGCCGAGACCAGGATTAGCCCTGCGAGCCGCATCATCGGCCGGCCCGTCCGGTTGTGCCCGTCTTTCGCCCCGTTCCGCGTCATCCGTTTAAGCAAAGCAGATCGTCCGTGTCATGAGTTGTCGCAAAGCGCGGTGCCGATGTCGGGGCGCGCCGGCATTGATACCGCAACCCGCCGGCCGTTCCAAGCGCATCCCAACGCGGTTCACCACGCAATCATGGCACCGCTATGGCGGTCCGGGCGGCACCGGTCGGGCGAATCGATTGGCAACATGCCGGTCCCTGCCACGTGTGGGCTGGCAACAATCGAAGCTGTGTAAAGGCGCCGGCGCCCGCCCGGCTCAGGAGCGCTCCGGCGCGAAGGCCGGCGCCGCAAGCTCCAGCGCCGGTTCGGCATGGCTTTCGGCGGTCTTCTCGCGCCGCCGCGCCGGGGCGCTGCCGGTCACGATCTCGTGGGCCGCATCATCGGCCAGAAGCGCTTGTACCGCTTCGGCGTTGAGACGATGCCCGCCGCGATAGGAGCGGTAGCGGCCGAGAATTGGCAAACCGGCAAGGGCCAAATCGCCGATCGCGTCCAACAGCTTGTGGCGCACAAACTCATCCGCAAACCGCAGCCCCTCGGTATTGACCACCTTGTCGTCGCCGACGACGACCGAATTGTCGAGCGAGGCGCCAAGCGCCAGGCCGGCCGCCCACAGTGTTTCCACGTCCCGCATGTGTCCGTAGGTGCGGGCACGGCAGATCTCCGACCGGTAACACGCCGCGTCAAGATCGACGGCGATTTCCTGGCGTCCGATGACACTGCAATCGTAGTCGATGGCAATCTCGAACCGGCGGCCGTCATGGGGATGGAATTCCGCATAGCAGCCGTCGCGCTGCACGCGGATCGGCTTCTTGACGCGGAGAAACCGGCGCGGCGCAGCCTGGTCACGCACGCCGGCGCTCGCAATCGCATCCACGAACGCTTCGGCGCTGCCGTCCATCACCGGCACTTCCGGTCCCTCGATGGTGATGAGCGCATTGTCGATGCCCAGGCCGGACAGGGCCGACAAGAGATGTTCGACCGTTGAAATCCGGATGCCGTTGCCATTGCCGATCGCCGTGCACAATTGGGTGCTGTCGAGCGTATCGGGTCCGACGCGGATTTCCGCCTCGCCCGCCACATCGTCGCCGCTGCGCAGAAAGATATATCCGCTGTCGGGGTCGCCGGGGCCTATGGATAGAATCGCCGGTTCGCCTGAATGCACGCCGATACCGGTAAAATCAATCTGATCGGCAAGCGTTCTCTGGCCGAGGCCGTATCGCGCGGCTGTTTTTTTGCCACGCGATCCGCGCTTGTTCCCGGTAACGCCCGACGGAAAATCCATATCCCGAATACGCCCCCAATCATGGCGCCAGCTTCACCGTGCCCAAAACGGCGACAATCTGACGACCGGCCCGTACACATCGGCCTGAACAAATCAGCCCGTACTAGTCAACCCGGCACCTGTTCGGTGTTCGTCCAACCCAGTGGCCCAACCCAGTGGTCCAAACAATGACCCAAACCAATGGATTGCTTGACGAATCCGTGCCCAAATCTCGCCATGAAGTTACAGGCCGGGGCAAACGGGCGCCAATCAACGTTTCTTACCGTTTGTTACGGTCAGTTCCGACTTCCGGGCGGCTTGGCGGATCGGTCGCGATCAGGGCCAACGGATCAGGGCGCAAGACACGGGGGGCCCGGCAGGAAAATCGACGACGCCGATCATACAGCCGGAATCAAACCTTCGGGACCGGGACATCGGGGATCCCGGCCGCCGAATCTTTGAATATCCGGGACCCGGGGCGTTGTCGCTCCGGATCCGGAAAATGTTGGCGCCTAGCTGCCGGTCCGTCTCAGGAACGCCGGGATTTCCAGTTCGTCTTCCCGCTGGATTGGCTGCGGCGCAGGGCGGCCGCCCCGGTCGAGTTGTCCGGCTGCGGCCGGTGCCTCGCCCATCCGCCGTGGTTGCGGCTTGGCGAATTCCGATTGTGGCCGTCCCGTGCCCGGCTCCGGTGCCTTTCGGGCGCCGGCGGCCTGGGTGCCAGCGCCCGCCTGCGCAGGCTGCGCCGGACGCTGGGGCGCCGCCGCCGGTTGCATTTGGGGTTCGCGCGCTGATGCCGCCGGTGCCGTATCCTCAGCCTCGCGATGGGCCAGGTTCTGCGCCAGACGCGCCAGAAGGCCTCGCGGTTTGCGAGCGTCTTCACCCGATTGCCCGTTGCGCAGTTGCCGCTGCGCGACGGGCGGGAAATCCTCCACCTTGGGCATTCTCGGCGCCTGCTCCGCCACCTGCTGCGGACGCGGCGGCACGAAGGTCTCAGGCTGTTTGGGTGTCGGCGGCGCAATGGGCATATCCAGGTCGACGGAAGGCTGGGCGACCAGCGAGGGTTCCGGCCTGTAGCGTTCAAGCTTGATATCCGACCCGTGCGCGGCTGCCGGCCGCACGGCCGCCCGTTCCGCTGCCGTCTGCGGTGCCTCCTGCCGGGCCGGACCCCGCGCCAGCTGCGGGATTTGCAGCTCTTCTTCCAGCCGGTCGGCATCGACAGATCCGGATGCATCGGCGGCCGGCGCCTGCGGTGCCGCTGCCGGCTCGGCGGCGGCCGGTGCCCGGACCGCGGCAGCCTGTTGCGTACCCACCGTGCGCAGACGCCGGGTCAGTTCGGCGACCCTCTCCTTGTTTTCGCCCGCCTGCGCCGCTTCAGCCTGATCGATGCCGGTCGCAACGACGGAAACGCGGATCGTGCCGTCGAGTTTTTCGTCGAACGTGGCGCCGAAGATGATGCTGGCGTCCTCGTCGACTTCCTCGCGAACCCGGCTCGCCGCCTCGTCGACCTCAAACAGCGTCATGTCATGGCCGCCTGTGACGGAAATCAGGAGGCCACGGGCGCCGCGCATCGACACCTCGTCGAGCAGCGGATTGGAGATCGCCGCTTCCGCCGCCTCCACCGCGCGCTTGTCGCCGCTGGCCTCACCGGTACCCATCATCGCCTTGCCCATCTCGCGCATTACCGAACGCACATCGGCGAAATCGAGATTTATCAGCCCGTCCTTGACCATCAGGTCGGTGATGCAGGCGACACCGGAATAGAGCACCTCGTCGGCCATGGCGAAGGCGTCGGCGAACGTCGTCTTCTCGTTGGCGATGCGGAATAGGTTCTGGTTCGGGATCACGATCAGCGTATCGACATGCTTCTGCAGGTCTTCGATCCCGCCCTCGGCAATCCGCATGCGGCGCTGGCCTTCGAACTGAAAGGGCTTGGTCACCACACCGACAGTCAGAATTCCCGCTTCGCGTGCCGCGCGCGCCACCACCGGCGCCGCGCCGGTGCCGGTGCCGCCGCCCATGCCGGCGGTAATGAACACCATGTGCGAACCCGACAGATAGTCGTTGATCTCATCGATGGCCTCTTCGGCGGCGGCGCGGCCGATTTCCGGCTGCGAGCCGGCCCCCAGGCCCTCGGTGACGGCGACGCCCATTTGCACCAACCGCTCCGCCTTTGACATCGTCAGCGCCTGGGCGTCGGTGTTTGCGACAACGAAATCGACCCCCTCCAGGCCGGCATCGATCATGTTGTTGACGGCGTTGCAGCCGGCACCCCCGACACCGAAAACGGTGATTCTGGGCTTCAATTCCCGGATATCGGGCATTTGCAGGTTTATGCTCATGATTTCTTCCTTTTCCGCCGATTGTGCGGAGCGATGCCCGCGCGTTTCACTCGCTTCCCCATCAGAAGCTCTCCCGGAACCACCGCCCGAACCGAGCGGCATAACCATCCGTACCCGTCAACTTGAAGCGCGCCGGCGAGCGCGCCTGGAACTGTTCGATCGCCGCCACCTGCGGATAGATCGCAAGGCCCGCCAGGGCCGAAAAAGCCGCCCCGCGCGCCGTATCCGGCATTCCGTGGATGCCGAGCGGCCGGCCGCTGCGCACACGTTTGCCGAACATCCGCCGGGCAACCTCGGTCAGACCGGTGAGTTGGCTGCCGCCGCCGGTAATGATGATCCGGCCGCCGACACCGCCGGCAAATCCCGATGCCTTCACCATGTCGCCCGCGATTTCGAGAATCTCTTCCGCCCGCGGCTTGACAATGCGATTGAGCACCGATCGCGCAACCGTCTGGCCCGCCTCTCCCCCGCCGTCGTCTTCGCCGATTTCCGGCACGGCAATAAAGTCATGATCGTCGGAGGGCGTCGGCAATGCCGATCCGTGCCGGACCTTGAGACGTTCCGCGTTTGACAGCCCTGTGGAGAGACCACGGGCGATATCGAGCGTGATATGATGGCCGCCGACCGGCGTCACGTTGCCGTGGGCGAACGTGCCGCCCTGAAAGATCGCAAGGCTTGTCGTTCCGCCACCGATGTCCACGCAGGCGATACCCAGTTCCGCCTCGTCGTCGACCATCGTCGAAAGTGCGGAGGCATAGGGCGCGGCGGCGACCGTTTCCATCTCCAGGTGGCATCGGTTGAGCGCCAGCTCCAAGTTCCGCAACGGCGCCTCGTCGGCCGACAGCACATGCAGGTCAAGCCCAAGTTCGGAACCAACCATACCTTCCGGATCGGCAATTCCCGACTGGCCGTCGAGCCGGTAGCCGGTCGGCAGGGCGTGAACGACAACCCGACCGTCGCGGGCCGATTCGATGCCGCCGGCACCGAGCACCTTGTGAATGTCCGACAGGGTGACGGCGCGGTGGCCGATATCCAGTTGGGCGGTGAAGGAATCGGAAGAAAAACGGCCGCAGGTGGTGCTGACGATCAGGCTTCCCACGGTCATTTCCGCCATCCGCTCAGCGGCATCGACAGCCAGCCGGATCGCCCGCTCCGCTTCGTCGAGATCAATCACAAATCCAGATTTGATACCGCGTGAACGGGTGCAGCCATACCCGACCACCTCGATCGTGTGGGTCCGCCCGCCCAGGGCCCTGCCCTCCGCCGGCGCCAGGCGCGCGATCAGGCAGGCGATTTTCGATGACCCGATGTCGAGCACCGATATCACGCTCGGCCGCCGCCCGGTCAACGGCTTCAGGCGGGAAACGCCGGCCACGTCGCCTCCAATCGGCCCGCTCATGTCCGCGCTCCCGATTTGATCAGCCGCTTCAGCTCCGCCGCATTGCGCGCCTTGCGGGTCTCGGCGGTGTTGTCCGGCAGTCGTACGGTAATGCGGTCGGAAAGCCGAAGGTCGACCGCCGCCACGTCGCGGGAAAGCAGGCCGTCCACCGCATCCAGAAGCGCAAGCTGCTCAAGCGCCTCGCCAACGCCGGATTCCGGCAGTTTGACAGTGATTCCGTTCTCCATCACGAGGTTCCACCGGCGTTCGGCGACGAAAACGCCGGCGCGCATGCGGCGCGCCAGCCGCTCGTGATTGCCGACCAATGCGAGGAAGGCCGGCGCCGCGACATTCGCACCGGCACCAACGACCAGCGGCAAATGGCCGAACCGGGGCTCGGTGAAGGTCACGATCGGGCCACCGCTCGAATCTACTAGATAAATAAAATTATTGTTTTGCCACAATGCATAAGGTGTGCGTTCTTTAATCGTTACATGAAGCGTATCGGGATAGGACTTGCGCACCGAGGCCTGGCCAACCCACGGCAATTCGGCGATCCGCTGCCGCGCCCTGCGCACATTCAGCGAGACAAGCGAGCGGCTGGCATCGAGTTCAAGCTGTTCAAGGATCGCCAGTTCCGGCGTTTCCTCATGGCCGGTGATCTCGATTTGGGCGATTTCCAGCCCGCCGGCGACGAGCACCGAATCGGCGAACCGCATCAGATGGCCGCCGCCGACCAGACCATAAAGCGTCGCGGCGCACAGGAAGCCGCCCGCGGCGAGATGGCCGATACCCATGCCCGGTCTGTGTTCCAGTTTTTCCGCCGCCCGGCGATAGCGCATCGGCAGCAGCGAAAGCAGCGCATCGGGAAGCCGCACCAGCCTGCGCGCCAGTGCAACCAGGCCCATGGCGGGCCAGTGCCGTCGCCCCCTTGCCTGTCCGCTTACCGCCCGCACGTTGCGTCCTCCACAATCCATGTCAACAGCGCACTGAAATCCATGCCCGCATGGGCCGCCAGTTCCGGTACAAGCGATGTTTGCGTCATGCCGGGTTGGGTGTTGACCTCCAGCCAGACGAGGTTTCCCTCGCCGGTTTCGTCGTAGCGGAAGTCGGACCGGGAAACGCCGCGACACCCCATGGCACGATGCGCTTGCACAGCCAGACTGCGAACGTTTTGGTAAACAAATGGTTTAAGCGGTGCCGGTATTATGTGTTTTGAACCGCCTTCGGCGTATTTTGCGTCAAAATCGTAGAATTCCAGCCCGATCGGGACGATTTCGGTGACGGCGAGCGCCTCTTCCGCGCCCGGCGTTCCCAAAACGGCACAGCTCAGTTCGTGACCCGGGACATATCGTTCCACCATCACCCGGTCGCCGAAACCCCAGTCGTCACGCAACAGCGACTGGGGTGGATGCGCCTGGTCGTCCTTGATGATCATCACACCGAACGACGACCCCTCCGCGACCGGTTTGACGACATAAGGCGGCGCCAGCACATGGGCCCTGGCCGCCTCCTGGCGGCTGATGATGCGATGCTCGGCTGTCGGAATGCCGGATGCAGCGGCGATGCATTTGGCTTTCTCCTTGTCCATCGCCAGTGCCGAGGCCAGCACGCCGGAATGGGTGTAGGGAATTTCCAACACCTCCAGCACACCCTGGATTGTGCCGTCTTCGCCGTCGGTCCCATGAAGCGCATTGAAGGCAACGTCGGGCTTGAGTTCACTCAGCACCGAGGCGATGTCTCGCCCCACGTCGACACGCGTGACCCGATAGCCGGCTGCGTCCAGCCCGTCAGCACATTCCTTGCCGGTGTTGAGGCTCACCGGCCGCTCTGCAGACCAGCCGCCCATCAGCACGGCAACGTGCGTGGTATTCGCCATGAACTACCATCCCGCGAATCGCGCCCCCCGGACGCAATATGGCCGCGAAAATCGTAACCAAACGTTAACCGAGATTAATCAGAGGTTGCAGGACGTTGGGAAATTGCGTTGCAACCTCGATTTTGGCGAAAAGGCGCCTGGCGCGCCCGATCCGCCGCGGCGACCGCCTAGTCCTCGCCGAGGAAAGGCGCGACCGGGCCGCCGTCCCCGAACCGCCCCAGCCGCCGGATTTCCCACTCCAGTCGTACACCGGAATTCGCCAGTACCCGCGCACGCACCGTCTCGCCCAGCAGTTCCAGATCATGGGCCGATGCCCCGCCGGTGTTGATCAGAAAGTTGCAGTGCATCTGGGAGACCTGCGCCGCGCCGATGGTCAGGCCGCGACAGCCGGCGGCATCGATCAGCTGCCACGCCTTGCCGCCGTCCGGGTTTTTGAATGTTGAGCCGCCGGTCCGGCTCTTTATGGGTTGGGCCGTCTCGCGATGGGTCTGCACCGCCGCCGTTTCCGCCCGGATGGTCTCCGGATCCGCCGGCACGCCCTCAAAGACGGCCTCCACAAAGATCAGGTCGTCCGGCGCGCTACAGTGGCGATAGGCAAAGCCCATGTCGGCATTGGACAGTTTCAGCCGGTTTCCCTGCCGGTCGATCGCCACGGCCTCAACCAGCCGCTCGCGCGTCTCCCCGCCATTGGCGCCGGCATTCATTCGCAGCGCCCCGCCAATGCCGCCGGGTATGCCATGATAGAATGCGAACCCGCCGAGCCCCGCTTCCAGAGCCGCCGCCGCCAGCCGCCGGTCGGCAAGCGCCGTGCCGGCACGGATCCGGCCGCCCTTCTCGATCGCCACCGAACCGAAACCGCGCGCCGAAAGCCGCACGACCACGCCTTCGATACCGCCGTCGCGGACAAGAAGGTTGGAGCCCAGACCAATCACCGTCACCGGCACATCGCCGGGAAGCGCCGCCATCAGCATGGCAAGATCGTCCGCATCGGCCGGCATCGCCAGAAGCTCCGCCGCGCCGCCGGCACGAAACCAGACCACCGACGCCAGTGGTGCCTCTACCTGCAACCTGCCGCGAAAGCCGGATAGCTGTCCGCGAAGCCGGTCCGCAAGATTGCCGCCGTCGATCACGGCTGTCGCCCACTGTCGGCCGCGCCACCTGCGGGACCGGCCAGGCGGGCGGCCAGGCCGTTTGCCCAATGGGTGATTGAACCGGCGCCCAGACACAGCACCAGATCGCCGGGTCGTGCGGTTTCCGCGATCGCCGGTGCCAGCGCGTCTTCGCTTTCGAGCGGCCGGGCATCCCTGTGCCCGCCGGCCCGCAGGCCCTCCACCAATGCGTCGCGGTCGGCACCCGCGATCGGCGCCTCCCCGGCCGCATAGACATCGGCCACGAAGACGGTATCGGCATCGTTGAAACAGGCGCAAAACTCCGAAAACAGATCATGCAGCCGCGAATAGCGGTGGGGCTGGACGATCGCGATCACCCGCCGGTCACCGTTGCCCGCGACCGCCGCCCGTGCCGCTTTCAGCACCGCCAGGATTTCCACCGGGTGATGGCCGTAATCGTCGAAGATGTCGACACCGTTCCACTGTCCGCAATGGGTGAACCGGCGTTTGACACCCCTGAAACGGGACAAGCCCTGCCGGATCGCATCAGCCGGAATGCCGAGCGCACGCGCCACTGCGATCGCCGCCGTTGCGTTGGAAATATTGTGTTCGCCCGGCATCGGCAGCTCAAGATCTTCGATTGTTTCCGTCTCGCCGGTGAGCCGGTCCTGGCGATCGATGGAAAAGCGGCTGCACCCGGCGGTGAACGCCGTGTCACGGAAACGCACTTCGGCTTGCGGATTGGCACCGTAGGTAATCACCCGCCGGTCGGTGACCGCGCCGACAAGGCTCTGCACCTCGGCGTGGTCGAGGCACATGATGGCGAAGCCGTAAAAGGGCACGTTCTCCACAAACGCCGCAAATGCGGCCCGCACAGCTTCAAACGTGCCGTAGTGGTCGAGATGTTCCGGATCGATATTGGTGACGACGGCAATATCGGCGGGCAGCTTGACGAACGTGCCATCGGATTCATCCGCCTCCACCACCATCCAGTCTCCGGCCCCGAGCCGCGCATTGGTGCCATAGGCGTTGATGATGCCGCCATTGATGACTGTCGGATCGAGGCCGCCGGCGTCGAGAAGCGCCGCAACCAACGATGTCGTTGTCGTTTTTCCATGCGTGCCGCCGATGGCCACCGCCGATTTGAACCGCATCAGTTCGGCCAGCATCTCCGCCCGCCGCACGACCGGAATACCCCGCGCGCGGGCCTCGACCAACTCCGGATTGTCGCGCTTGACCGCCGAGGATACGACAACGACGGCCGCCTGATCGAGATGGTCCGGGTCGTGGCCGATGGCGATTTTGATGCCCGACGCCCGAAGCCGCGCGACATTCGGGCTTTCGGCGAGATCGGTCCCCTGCACCGTGTAACCCTGGTCGGCAAGCACTTCGGCAATGCCGCTCATGCCGATTCCGCCAATTCCGATGAAATGGATCGGCCCGATATCCTGGTGCATCTTCATGTCGGCAACACCGGCCGCAGCCGGTTACTCCTGACTTTCGGCCGATCGGCCCGAATGTTGTGCCATGCGCTCGACCAAATCAGCCATTTTGTCAACGGCATTCGGTTCGCCGACCGATTTTGCCGCCGCTGCGATCTTTGAAAGCCGGCCCGGGTCATCCAGGGATTGCGCGATATGTTCCGCCAGCCCGGCCGCATCCAGCGCGCTCTGGGAAACGACAAGCGCGCCACCGGCCCGTGCCAGCGCCGCCGCATTGGCGGCCTGGTCGTGATCGAGCGCATGCGGATATGGCACCAGAATGGCCGGCCGGCCGATCGCGGACAGCTCCGATACTGTCGATGCGCCGGATCGGCTGACGACAAGATGGGCCGCCGCGATCCGCTCCGCCATGTCGGAAAAAAAGGGCGCCAGCTCATGGGCAACGCCAAGTTCGTCGAGTGCGCTTCGGGTTTGCCGCAGATCCTCCGGCCGGCACTGCTGGACCAGTCGCACCCGTGCCCGGTGCGCTGTGGCAAGGCATGCCAGCGCGGCGGGTATGACCTCCGAAAAGAATCGCGCACCCTGGCTGCCCCCGAAAACCAGGAGCCTGAATTCCCCGCCCGGCTGCGGCGGATCATAGGCCACGCTCGCCGCCGCGCGCACAGCCGCGCGCACCGGATTGCCGACCGGATGAACCGCCTTTGCCCTGAGGCCGCCGCTGATCTGGGCGAAGCCGGTGGAAAGCTCCGCCCCGAAACGGATCAGCAGCCGGTTCGCCCTGCCGGCAACAACGTTCTGGTCATGGACCAGCACCGGAATGCCCGCCATCCGGGCCGCCAGCACCGGAGGAACTGTCGGATAGCCGCCAAATCCGACCACCAGGTCGGGGCGGATATCGCGCAACAGCCGGCGAGCTTCCAGAAGACCCTGAGCCAGACGCGCAAGACCGGCCGCCAGCCGCAACGGATTGCCGCCGGCCAGGCTTGCCGACCGCACGATGTGGGACCGGTCATCCGATACCCCGGAGACAAAGCGGCCGACCCGCTCGTCGGTTGCCACATGCACCGCATGGCCCCGGGCATCCAACACTTCCTTGAGCGCCAGGGCCGGAAACAGATGGCCGCCGGTCCCGCCCGCTGTCAGAAGGAACGTCCGCACCGGAAATGCCCGCGTCAAGTCATGCTCCTGCGGGATCGCTCGCCGCCCGCGGCACCAGGGTGACGTGTTCGCCGACCCTGCGCCGGGAAAGCGCCAACAGAAATCCAACGGTCAGCGCCGCCGAGATCATCGCCGAGCCGCCAGATGAAATGAAAGGCAGCGTCATGCCCTTGGCCGGCAGGAGCTGCAGGTTGACGCCCAGATTGATAAAGGCCTGCAACCCGATCTGGGTCGTTAGCCCCGCCACGGCCAGCCGTTCAAACAGCCCCGAACGCCCAAGCGCGCGAAACAGGCCGCGCATGACAAGCGCCGCAAACAGGCCGACAATCGCCAGACACATGATCACGCCGAACTCCTCCGCCACGACGGCAAACACGAAATCCGTGTGGGAATCGGGAAGGATGCGCTTGACCACCCCTTCGCCCGGGCCGGCTCCCGACCAGCCGCCGCGCCGGAACGACTCAAGCGCGGTATCGACCTGGAACGTGTCCCCGCTGGCAGGATCGAGAAACCGGTCAATGCGGTTGGCGACATGGGGAAATGTCGCATAGGCCAGGCCCAGCCCGGCCACCGACAGTCCGGCCAGCGTCGCCACGATGAATGTCGGCACGCCGGCAAGGAAAAACAACACGCCCCAGATGGCAAAATAAAGCGCCGACTGCCCCAGATCCGGCTCCGCCACCAACAGGGCAATGACGATGACGAGAAGTACGACCGCCAGAAGCCGCCCGGGCACATCGGCCCTGTTGGTGCCCTCGGCGAACAGCCAGGCGACGATGATGATAAAGGCCGGTTTGGTGAACTCGGAGGGCTGCAATGAAAACCCAGCGACAAAGAGCCAGCGCCTCGAGCCCTTGATTTCCGGACCGAAAAACAGCACCGCGATCATCAGCGCCAGGCCGGCGACCAATACGATCAGCGCCACCCGCCGCACCTGCCGCGGCGTCAGAAAGGACAATACGATCATCAGCACCGCCGCCGCCGGCGCAAACACTGCGTGCCTGTAGACGAAGTGCCACGAATCCAGGCCCAGCCGTTCTGCAACCGGCGGGCTGGCCGCAAAGGAAAGAATGAAGCCGCCGGCCAGCAGCACCAGCACCAGAGCGAGCATCGGCCGGTCGACGGTCCACCACCACTCGGCCAGACGCGACGGTTTTGCTCGGCTGATCATGAGGCCATCTCCTGTTTTCCGGCTCGACAAAAGGCCCGCGCGGCCTCGGCGAAGGCACGCCCGCGCGCCTCGAAATCGGCAAATTGGTCAAACGATGTCGCCGCAGGCGACAACAGCACAACCGGCTCCGCGCCGTGATCGCGCGCCGCATCGGCGCCGGCGAGCGATACCGCCGAGGCAAGGTCGCCGGCGATCACATGATCGACCTGCCCCGCCAGGGTGTCCGAAAACCGTTCCGCCGCCTCGCCGATCAGATACGCCTTGGCGATCCGCGGGAACAAATCCGCAAGACCATCGATCCCCCCGGCCTTGGCCCGTCCACCGGCAATCCAGTAGATGCGTTCATAGGCACCAAGCGCCCGCGCCGCCGCCTCTGCGTTTGTCGCCTTGGAATCGTTGACAAAAACCACACGGCCCAACCGGCCCACGATCTCCATCCGGTGTTTCAGGCCCGCGAACGTGGCCATCGCCACCAGGATGTCGTTGTCATCAAGACCAAGCGCCCTGCAGATCAGGAACGCGAATGCGGCGTTTTGCAGATTATGCCGGCCCCGAAGCGGCAGATGCGCGGCAAGCGGCACCGGAATCGCATCCGGCGATGCGGCGACCAGATTGCCGTCCGGGTCGACAAGGTATTCGCTGCCGGACCGGTCCCGGCCCGGCCCGGCAGTCGCTACCCGCCACAGGTCCGGGCGCTCGCCGCGGTGCGATTCGGCGACGGCTCGCATATCCGGCTCGTCGACACCGATGATCCGCAGGGCGCCGGCCCGCCCGTTGCGGAATATCCGGTCCTTGGCGGCACGGTAGCCGGCCATGTCGCCGTGCCGGTCCAGATGATCGGCGGTAACGTTCAGCCACACCGCGATGTCGGCGGAAAACCGGTCGACCAGATCCAATTGGTAGGAGGACAATTCCAGCACATAGATTTCACCTGTGCCGGGCGGATCGAGATCCAGCGCCGCATTGCCGATATTGCCGCCGACCTGGGCCGGAAGGCCGCCGGCGACGAGGATGTGCCCGGCAAGCGCCGTTGTCGTCGACTTGCCGTTGGTCCCGGTGATGCCGACAAAGATCGCCTGCCCACCGTGTTCGCGATAGAGGAGCTCGATATCGCAGATGATTTCGACGCCCGCCTGTCGCGCCTGACCGACCACCGCATGCGGTTGCGGATGGGTGAGCGGTACGCCGGGCGCCAGAACCAGCGACGAGAGCGCTGCCCAGGGCCACTCGGAGATGGGCGCAACGCGGGCACCCAGGGCGCTTGCCGCGTCCCGCCCCGGCGCCCTGTCATCCCAGGCCCAGACCACCGCGGCGCCGCCGGCGATGGCGGCAGATACCGTGGCCAATCCGCTACGGGCCAGGCCGAAGATCCCGATCGACTGCCCGCCAAGATGCGAAAGAGCGATCGCCACGGCCGTCCCCTAGCGAAGCTTCAAGGTGGACAGTCCGATCAACGCGAGTACGACGGAAATGATCCAGAAGCGGATCACGACCTGGGGCTCCGTCCATCCCAGTTGTTCGAAATGATGATGGATCGGAGCCATCTTGAACACACGCTTGCCGGTGAGTTTGAAGGAAATCACCTGAATGATCACCGAAAGGGCCTCCAGCACGAACAGGCCGCCGATGATGCCGAGGACGATCTCGTGCTTTGTCGCCACGGCGATGGCGCCAAGCAGCCCGCCCAGCGACAACGAACCCGTGTCGCCCATGAAAATCGCCGCCGGCGGCGCGTTGAACCACAGGAATCCAAGCCCGGCGCCGATCAGCGCGCCGCAGATGACCGAAAGCTCCGATGTGCCGCGGATGAAATTGATTTGCAGATATTCGGCAAAAATCGCATGGCCGGTCACATAGGCGATCAGCCCGAACGACGCTGCCGCGATCATCACCGGCACGATCGCCAGCCCGTCCAGGCCGTCGGTCAGATTGACCGCATTGCCCGCACCGACAATGACGAAGGCGGCAAACACCAGAAAGAACAGGCCGAGATTGACGGCGACATCCTTGAAGAACGGAAACGCGACCGTCGGCGCCAGGGGATTGTCGCCATATCGGGTCATGATGAAGACGCCGACTGCCGCCACCACCGCCTCAAGTGCCAACCGTGCCTTGCCGGACAGGCCCTCGTGGCTGGCGCTGGTTACCTTGAGGTAGTCGTCATAAAAGC
Organism: Afifellaceae bacterium; assembly: GCA_965216515.1. Classification (GTDB taxonomy): domain Bacteria; phylum Pseudomonadota; class Alphaproteobacteria; order Rhizobiales; family Afifellaceae; genus CAXMRP01. Next base: position 1,241,869 of record OZ244173.1, read on the forward strand.
CGATCAGCCCGAAGGCCGCGGCGATGGCCAGAACCGACCAGACGTAAACACTGCCGAGGTCGGCCCAGAGCAGCGCCGAGACGGTCACCCCCAACAGGATGATCAACCCGCCCATCGTTGGTGTGCCGGCCTTTTCGAAGTGGCTTTCCGGACCGTCGGTGCGGATCGGCTGTCCCTTGCCCTGCTTGACCCGCATGTGGCGGATAAGCGCCGGCCCGAACAGGAACACGAAAAACAGTGCCGTCATGGTCGCCGCGCCGGTGCGGAACGTTGTGTACCGGAAGACGTTGAAACCGGGGATCTGATCGGCGAATTGCCCGAGATAATGCAACATGCTAGCCGCCTGTCCTGACCGGTTTCGCGCCGGCCCCGCGGGGCGGGCCGTCAGCGAATGTTTGCTTCAACGCGATCACGAGCGGACCGAGCTTCGATCCAAGAGAACCCTTGACCATCACCACGTCGCCACAACCGAGCGCCGAAAATAGAATCGGTTCAAGGGCCTTTGCCGTGTCGGCATACGCACCACGGCGGTCCTCGGGCAAGACCTTCCACAGGGATTTCATGTGCGGACCGGCGAGGAATACGCGATCGACCCCGGCCCGCAGCAGCGGTTCGAGCAGTGCCGCATGCGCCGCGTCGGCCACCGCCCCCAGCTCCAGCATGTCGCCAAGTACCGCAATCCGCCGGCCGGCGCCCCTCGGCCGGGCATCCCCCAGAAGCGCCAAGGCCGCGGTCATGGAATCGGGATTGGCATTGTAACTTTCGTCGATCAGCAACACACCGTCCTCGCCGCCGAGCGTCATCTGCGCGCCGCGACCCTCCAGCGCCCGGAACGCGCCCAGCGCCGCCATCGCCCGCGTCTGATCCTCAGGCGCCGCCATTCCGCCAAGCACCCCGATCGCCGCCAGTACGGCCAGCGAATTGAGCGCCATGTGGCGGCCGGCCGCGCCAAGTTCATAGCTGACCGCACGCCCGTCGGCGACCGCATCGATCCGGCTGCCTGTAGTCGCCGGACGATAGCCGGCAAGACGAACATCGGCGCCTTCGCCGGAACCGAATGATCGCACCGACGCACCCGCCGCCGCCGCGCGGGCCGCCAGATCATCGAACCAGCGATTGTCGCGGTTGAGGACCGCCGTGCCGCCCGACGCCAGACCTTCGAAGATTTCCGCCTTCGCCGCGGCAATCCCGCCTTCGTCGGTAAAAGACGCCATGTGGGCCCGCGCAATCGTCGTAATGATGGCGATGTCGGGCCGGACCAGCCGCGACAAGGGAGCGATTTCGCCGGGATGGTTCATGCCGATCTCAAAGATGCCAAACCGGCAGTCGGCCGGCATCCGGGCGAGCGTCAGCGGCACACCCCAGTGATTGTTGTAGGAGCCGACTGGCGCATGGGTCGGGCCAACGGCGGAAAGCGCGGTTCGCAGCATTTCCTTGGTACCGGTCTTGCCGACCGATCCGGTCACGGCAATCACCTGCGCGCCGCTCCGCTTCCGCGATGCCGCGGCCAGCCGGTTGAGCGCATCCAGGGGATCGTCTTCGACCAAAAGCAGCGGCCCCGCGGATCCATCGATACCGTCGATCCGGTCGCCGTGAACAATCGCCGCCGCCGCTCCGTTGCGCAGCGCCGCCTCGACGAAATCATGGCCGTCGAACCGATCGCCCCGGATGGCGAAAAACGCATCTCCGCCCGCGATCGTCCGGCTGTCGATGGAAATGCCGGAGATATCACCGATACCGTGCTGCGGGACCGCGCCGGCCGGCCAGCCGCCGATCGCCGCCAGAAAGTCGTCGGCTGTCCACAGGGCGTTCACGGGGTACGCTCCAGGATCGCCAGCGCCGACCGCACCTCGTCCTGATCGGAAAACGGGTGGATGATACCGCCGATCTCCTGGCCCGTTTCATGGCCCTTGCCGGCAACCAGCGCAATGTCGCCGGGCTGAAGCTGGGCGATCGCCGTCCGGATGGCATGCTGGCGGCCGGCAATCTCGCCTGCGCCCTTCGCCCCTTTCAGGATCTCGGCGCGAATGTCGGCCGGATTTTCGCTACGCGGATTGTCATCGGTCACGATAACCAGATCGGCATTTGCGGTTGCCGCCTGCCCCATCAGCGGCCGCTTTCCGTGATCCCGGTCGCCGCCGGCGCCGAAAACCACGACCAGCCGGCCTTCCGCATGCCGCCGAAGCGACGAGAGCACTGTGGCCAGCGCTTCCGGCGTGTGCGCGAAATCGACGAAGATCCGGGCGCCATTGCGGTGTCGGCCGACCAGTTCCAGCCGTCCCGGCGCCCCTTTCAGGTGCTCCAGCGCTTCCAGTGCCCTGTTCATGTCGACGCCGGTGGCCACCGCCAGGCCCGCCGCCACCAGGGCGTTGGATATCTGAAATCCGCCCACAAGCGGCAATGTGATATAGCGCCGCTCGCGGTTTGCCTCGACAATCAGGCGCGCACCATCGGTCATCCGCGTGATCGCATGAACATGAATGGACCGGCCGGCCTTGCCGACAGTCAGGCAGGTGATGTTGCGCGCCTTTGCGATTTCGACAACGTGGCTTGATTCCGGCGAATCGGCATCGACGACGATGGTCTGGCTGTCCGGCAGGAGTTCTTCGAAAAGCCGCATCTTGGCAGCGCGGTAGTCCTCGTAATCGTTGTGATAGTCCAGATGGTCGCGCGACAGGTTGGTGAAGGCGGCGGCGGCCAGCCCGACCCCGTCGAGCCGGCGCTGCGCCAGGCCGTGGCTGGACGCCTCCAGCGCCAGATGGGTCACACCGTCGTCAGCCAATTGCGCAAGCTGTTCGTGTAATCGCACCGGATCCGGTGTCGTCAGGCCGGCGCTTGTTTCCCCTTCCGGACCGACGGCGCCGATCGTGCCCAGGCTCGCGGCGCGAAATCCGGCCAATGCCCAGATCTGGCGCAGGAACACGGTCACAGATGTCTTGCCGTTGGTGCCGGTAACCGCAGCGATATTTCGCGGCTGCCGGCCGTGGAAACGGGCGGCGGCCAGTGCGAGCGTGCGCCGAGGATCGGCGCTGCGAATGACCGGGATGCCGGGTTCGGCAATGACGGACCGGCCGGCGATGATGGCGACAGCGCCGGCGGCGACCGCCTGATCGATGAAGACCGCACCATCGACCCGTGAGCCGGCAAGCGCGGCAAACACCATCCCCGGCTTCACCGCGCGGCTATCGGCGGTCAGCCCGCTCACCATCACCTCCGCCGCATTCGGCGGCAGTCCGCTCAGCGCGTCCTTGTCGGAATCGGCGTCCGCACAAAAGTCCAAGAGCGCCTCAAGCGTCCGGTGTTCTGCTCTGGTTTCCTCGCCCAATCAGGCCGTCCCGATTGAAAGTCTCAGTTGAAGGATGCCAGCGTTGTGGCCGGACCGTCCGGATTGTCAAGGTTTGGTTCGATTCCGAGCATCGGGGCAATCCGCCGGATGACGGCGCCTGTGGTCGGCGCCGCGTTCAGTCCCGCGGTCGCGCCAATGCCTTCGCGCTCCGGTTTCGGCTCGTCAAGAACCGTCAGCACGAGGTAGCGTGGCTTGTCCATGGGAAAGGAGGCGACAAAGGCGTTGCGCCGTTTGGAGGACACATAGACGCCGTTGACCACCTTCTCCGCCGTGCCGGTCTTCCCACCGACGATATAGCCGGGCACGGCAGCCCGCCGACCCGACCCCTTGAGAACGTTCAACCGCATCAGCTTGCGCATGATCGCACTGGTTTCCGGCGATACCACGCTATCGGCAAGCGCCGCCGCCGCCGCCCTAGTGCGGGGCCGGAAGGTTGCGGGAACCAGCTTGCCGCCATTCATCAGCGCTGCCGCCGCCACGGCTGTTTGCAGCGGCGAGACGGAAATGCCGTGGCCGAAGGAAACCGTGATCGACGACAGTTTCGACCACTTGCGCGGTGGCAGCGGCGCGCCTGATTCCGGCAATTCCGTCTTCAATTCCGACAACAGGCCAAGCCGCGCCAGGAACGCCCGCTGCTGTTCGATACCCACGGCGAGCGCCATCCGCGCGGTGCCGATATTGGACGAATAAATGAAGATTTCCGGCACCGACAGCAAGCGTCGCTTGCCGTGAAAATCGTCGATCGTGAACGAAGCGACCCGCAACGGCCGGGTTGCATCGAATGTGTCCTTGAGATTGACGAGCCCGGAATCGAGCGCCATCGCCGTCGTGAATGTCTTGAAGGTCGAACCCATCTCATAGACACCGACCGTTGCCCGGTTGAGGGTGTTTTTGTCCAGCGACTGGCGCGGGTGATTGGGATCGTAATCCGGCAGGGAGGACATGGCGATGACTTCGCCGGTGTCGACGTCGAGCACGATACCGATCGCCGCGATCGACCGGTAGCGTTCCATCGCCTTCACCAATTCATCACGCAAGGCGTGCTGCACCCTGAGATCGATGGAAAGGGCGAACGGTTCCAGTTCGTTGTCCATGGCAAATCCTGCCTGGTGCAGATCGGCCAATCCCAGCGAATCAATGTGTTTCTCAAGCCCGGCGATGCCCTGATTGTCGATATTGACGTGGCCGAGGATGTGCGATGCTGTGGCGCCGCCGGGGTAGAAGCGGCGGTTTTCCATGGTGAATCCGAGGCCGGGAATACCCAGATGATGGACCGCGTCGCGCTGGCGCGGCGTGATCTCCCGCTTCAGCCAGACAAAGCCGGCGTCGGTGGCCAGTTGCGCCCGTACCCGGCGCACATCGAGATCGGGCAGCACCGTCGCCAGCCGTTCGGCGGCGTCGTCGGGATCGATAATCCGCCTCGGTTCGGCAAACAGCGAGGCGGTGCGGATATCGGTTGCCAGCACTTCGCCGTTGCGATCCACGATGTCCGGCCGCGCGGCTGCCACCGTATCCACGGCACCGGGCCTTCCGGTGGTCGGCTCGCCGAAGGCCGACAGCGCAATCAGGCGCAGCGCAATTACAGTGTAGAGCAGGCCAAACCCGACCATCGCCAAAACCACCCGACCGCGGGATTCGCCGGCAGGCCGGCACGAACGGGAAAAAAACGGGCTTGCGACAGGTTGCGGATCGGCCGCGGCCGCCGGATCGGAAAACACGCTCATTGGGATACTCCTTCGCCGGCGCCGGGTGGCGTGAGTGGCGCCGCCGCACGGGTATCGGCGCCGCCGGCGACGGACCCGTCGCCAAGTCCCACCCGCCTTGCCGGCAGCAGGTCGATGTCGGTGATCTGTTCGGCTTCCAGCGGTTGCAGTTGCAGCTGGCTGTAAAAATTTTCCGCCAGCTTCTGGATTCGGACCGGCTGGATAAGGTAGCTCCACTCCGCTTTCAAAAGCAGCAGCTTTTCGTGCTCCTCATCGACATCCTTTTGCAGCCGCGCCACCTGTTCGGCGAGCGATTCAGCCCGGTATTTCACGTGAAAGACACCAAGGGCGGCAGCACCCGCGACCAGCACCGAGACAAGCTGTAGCCAACGGGTCATGCATACGTCTCCGGACCGGCGATGCCGGCTATTGGATTTGCCCCAAGGGCGGAAAGATCGATCGCGCGTGCCGGTGTGCCGGTCCGCACGCCATGGCGCATGCGTGCCGAACGGGCCCGTGGATTGGCCGCCACCTCATCCGCATCGGCGGTGACGGGCTGACCGCGGGGCACCTCGAATGTCGGCGGCGCCCCGGCAACGGGCGGGGCATGGCGTGAGCCGGCCGCCTGGCGGCCCCGTGACAACAGGAACCGTTTGACGATCCGGTCTTCCAGCGAGTGAAAGGCGACAACCACCAGCCGGCCGCCATCGGCCAGCAACCGTTCTGCCGCGCCGAGCGCCAGCGCCAGTTGCTCCAGTTCGCGATTGACGAAGATGCGCAGCGCCTGGAAGGTCCGGGTCGCCGGATGAATGCGCTGCGGCCCCTTCTCCCCGGCCACTGACGTGATGATATCGGCGAGTTGCCCGGTGCTCTCGATTGGCGCCACCTGCCGTGCCGCCGCGATGGCCCGCGCGATCCGGCCGGCCTTGCGCTCCTCGCCGAGGCGCTTGAGGATAATTGTCAGATCCTTGACCGGCGCCCCGTTGATCACATCCGCGGCACTTGCCCCCTCGCCGCTCATCCGCATGTCCAGCGGCCCGTCCTGCCGGAATGAGAAACCGCGTGCGGCGGTCTCCAGCTGGATCGACGACACGCCGATATCGAGCACTACCCCGTCGGCGCCGGCTTCGCTGTCCGCGCCAAAACCGCCTGTAGCCGCCAATGCGTCGAGATCGGAAAACCGGCCCGCCACGAACCTGAAGCGATCGGGGTAGCGGGCGGAAAGCGCCGCCGCGCGTTCCCCCACATCCGGATCCCGGTCGATCGCCACAACCCGTCCGCCGGCTTCCAGTATCGCCCGCGAATAGCCGCCGGCGCCGAACGTTCCGTCGACGACCCGGGCACCGGGCCGCACCGCAAGCGCCGCCAGAACCGGCCCGAGCAGCACCGGAACATGGGCGCCCGCCGGGGTCACGTCGTCTGGCCTTCCGGCCCGGGCCGCTCACCGGCCGGCGACCGGCCAAGCCCACGCGTGACCTGCCGCAACCGCGCCCGTGCCGCCTTCTGGCGCTCGGTGAACTGCGTCGGCGCCCAGATCTGGAATTTGTACCCCTGCCCGACAAAGACGGCATTGTCGTCGATTCCCGCAAACGCCCGCAGATCATCCGGCAATATGATCCGGCCATCGGAATCGATCTTCAGCACGCGGCTTTCTCCATAGAATGCCGTGGCAAGAATTTCATGGTCTTCGGAAAAGGTCTCAAACACCGAAAGCCGGTCGCCGATCGCTTCGCGAAGTCGGGCACCACCGCAATCGATGGCCGGCTGATCGAGCGCCGGATAGCAATACACACCTTCGTGGCCTTCCAGGCCGAGCGCCGCCCGGTACGACGCCGGAACCGAAACCCGGCCTTTCTTGTCGAGCCGGTTGGTGAAGGTTGCAACAAATCCGTCCATCCCACCTCGCGTCCCGCCATCGCGGCGAAACCTCTACGCAATCCGGCGTCGGCGCGATCGCGTCCGCGCTGCCTCCGGTCACACAGCCCCCGGGTGTCGCACCGTCGGGCCTCGCCATTTCCTTTCACGCGGCCGTCCGGTCGCTTCCGGACCGGCACCGGTCAATCCAGGCGATCCGGTTGCGTCCGCCAGCCATCGGCATTCCCGCGCTCACGCCCGAACACCCGTCGAAACCGATCTTCGGACATCCAAGGCACATGGAATATCATGGGATAACATGGAATTCAATGGATTCTACTGGAATCAGGTCGGATTTATCGGGCCAATACCGGCACCCCGGCTGCGCCGGTACACTCCCGCCAGCGCCGGCAATCCGCATTTGCATCGGGCGCCCGATCCCCTATCTAGGACGGACGATTGGCCGCCGAACTGTTGTGGCAGGATACCGGTGGCAGACCCGTGTCCGCGTCGGGGAAGAAGCGCCCCGGGTGATGGAAAGGAAGCGAGCGCGATGAGCGTTTTTTCACGCATCGGCGAATTGCTCGCCGGCGGAGCCAATGCGGTTGCCGCGGGTGTCAGCTCAATCCGCGAATTGATCCGCATTGTCGCCTCGGGCGAGGTCCGGCGCGATGTCGCCTTCACCATTTCCATGATTGCGCTTTCCGCCAAGATGGCGAAGGCCGATGGCATCGTCTCCCAGAGCGAAGTCCGGGCGTTCCGCGATCTATTCGACATTCCAGAAGGCGAGGAGCGCAACGTCTCGCGGGTTTACGACATGGCCAAGCAGGGCATTGGCGGATTTGAGGCCTATGCCCGCGACATCACCGGTATCTTCGCCGATGATCCGACGGTGCTGGAGGATATTCTCGACGGTCTGTTTTATATCGCCAAGGCCGACACGGTAATCCATGAGGCGGAACTGGCGTATCTTCAGCGGGTCGCCGAGATATTCGGCTTTGATGCCGTCGCCTTTGCCCGCATCCGCGACCGCCACGCCTTCGATGGCAGCAAGGATCCCTATCTGGTGCTCGACGCCGATCCGGATTGGGACGACGCCACCCTGCGCAAGCACTATCGGAGGCTGGTTGCCGAAAACCATCCGGACCGGCTGATTGCCCGCGGCGTGCCGGAGGAATTTATCCGCATCGCCACCGATCGCCTTGCCGCCATCAACGCGGCCTGGGAACTGATCGAGGCCCGACGCGCCGCGCGCGTCGACGCAGGCTAGGCCGGCAATGGCTGTCGGCAAAGAGGACGCCGGAAACGGTACCGCGGCCGCGCCATTGTGGTGTCCCTCGCCCAATCACGGGCCGCGCAAGTGCGGACCGGTCGACCTGCTGATCCTGCACTATACCGGCATGGACACGGCAGACGGCGCGCTGAAATGGCTGTGTGCGCCCGAAAGCCAGGTCTCCGCGCATTATTTCGTGTTCGAGGATGGCCGAACGGTACAAATGGTGGCCGAGGACCGCCGCGCCTGGCACGCCGGTCAGGCGTCCTGGGCCGGCGAACGCGATATCAACTCCCGATCCATCGGCATTGAAATTGCCAATCCGGGCTATCTTGTGCGTGAAACCGGTGGTCCCGATGCCGAATTGCCGCCCTTTCCGGACGCCCAGATATCCGCACTGATCGACCTGTGCCGCGGACTCCTTGCGCGACACCGGATTCCGGCGCACCGGATTCTGGCCCACTCCGATGTCGCGCCGGCCCGCAAATGCGACCCCGGTGAACATTTCCCCTGGGCCCGTCTCGCCCAAGCCGGTATTGGCCACCATGTCCCGCCCGAGCCCATCGGCAGCCGAAAGGGTGCCCTGGCGCCAGGTGACGCCGGTGAGCCAGTAGAGGCATTTCAGGCCATGCTCGCCCTTTACGGGTATGGCCTCGAAATCAGCGGCACCTATGACGACGCCACCGGGCGGGTCGTCGCCGCCTTCCAGCGGCATTTCCGTCCGGCCCGCGTTGATGGCGTCGCCGATCATTCGACAATCGCCACCCTTCACAACCTGATCGTCGCGCTCGACTGATCCCGCACCGCACCAGTCCGGAAGCCGAACTGCGCCAACATGGCTGCCGGTCGCTTGGCGTCGGACGAAACCGTGACGGACCGGTTTTCGCCTCGCCGCAACATTTGCCGTGAACAGTATTGCTGCATTGCAACACTGTGTGATCGAAATGGCACATTCCTGCCGCATTTCATTCCTACCCGGGCGCCCTCACCTGAATTGTCTCAAAACACAAAGAAGCGGCAGTAATGTTTATCAAACGCAACGCTATGGTTGGCGCCATCGCGGCCCTCTCCCTTGCCATCCTTCCGGCTACCGGCACTCAGGCCGGCGCACAGAAACCCGATATCCGTGATGACAACCGGCCGGCGGTCATCAAAGCCGCCGGCAAGCGGTTCAACACACGGCGTTACCATGCGCTCATCGCCCGCCATGCCCGCGCCAACGGCGTGCCTTTGGCGCTCGCCCATGCCATCGTCGAGATCGAAAGCCGATACAACGCCAGGGCCCGGGGCCGGTCGGGCGAGGTCGGTCTGATGCAGATCCTGCCGCGCACAGCGCGCGGTATCGGCTATCGCGGCTCAATCAAGGCCCTTTACAATCCCGACACCAACTTGCGCTGGGGCATGAAATATCTCGGCGAAGCGCGACGCCGGGGCGATGGATCGGTCTGCGGAACGGTGCTGAAATACAATGCCGGCCATCACGCCAAGCGTATGAACAAGCGGACTGCCGCCTATTGCGCCAAGGTCAAACGCATCCTGGGCCGGAAAGGCGGCGGCTCGGTCTGACCGGTCAACACCGGCCGCGACCCGCAACCGGCGCTCCGGCAGGGCGACCGGAATAGCTGCCAGCCGGCCTGTAAGCCGGGTTCTGTAAGGTCCGGCGCAAGCGCCGGACGTGACGACCATTCATCTTGCGTATCCGTTGCCGGATACGTCCTGCGACCGACCCGGGCGGCTGGCCTGAAAACGGGCCGGGGCATATCGGGCACAAACCCGGCCCCGCGCCGCCCCTTCTTGGTCTTGCTCCCGGTGGGGTTTGCCATGCCGATCCTGTTGCCAGGACCGCGGTGGGCTCTTACCCCACCCTTTCACCCTTGCCGGCCCGGCATCACGGCCCGGTCGGCGGTTTGCTTTCTGTGGCACTTTCCCTGGGGTTGGCCGGATTTCCGGTTTCCCCCGCCGGGCTTTCCCCGGCACCGTGTTTCCATGGAGCCCGGACTTTCCTCCCCGCACGCCGGCGCAAGGCCGGTGCCCGGAGCGGCCGTCCGGCCGACTGGCAGGCACTAGGTGGCACTTGCCGCACTCGCAATCAAGGCCGGGCGCGATCGGTCATTGCCGGGCCGGCCGCCGCGGCCTATGAGGGCGCCTTCCTTTCGAAGGTGGTGGTCACCGTCATGTCACGCGAAACGCTGGGTCTGATACTGGGTTTTGTCGGCATCATTGTGTTTGGCGGCACGCTGCCGATGACCCGTATTGCCGTCGCCACATTCGATCCGCTGTTTCTCGCCTTTGCCCGCGCCGCCGGCGCCGGGCTTCTCGCCGGCGCCGCGCTGATCGTCCGCCCGGTGCGGATCGATGCCGGTGACGTGCCGGGTCTTGCGATCCTCGCCGCAACACTCGTCATCGGCTTTCCCTTCCTGTCCGGCATCGCGATGACCACGGTTCCAGCCGCCCATGGCGGGGTCGTTCTTGGCGTGCTGCCGCTGGCGACGGTTGTCGCCTCCGTCATCGTCAATGGCGAGCGGCCATCTGCGGCATTCTGGCTGGCGGCGACCTTGGGCGCTGCGCTGGTGGTCACCTTCGCGCTGCGCAACGGCGCCGCGCGCGGCCTCGTCATCGGCGATCTCTGGCTCGCTGTCAGCGCAATCATCGCCTCGCTCGGCTATGCCTGGTCCGGCCGCCTGGCCCGCCGCCTCCCCGGCTGGGCAATCATCTCCTGGGCGCTGATTTTCGCCCTGCCCCTTTCGCTCATCGTCAGCGTCTGGTTGTGGCGGCCGGAATATGCCACGGCCCCGGCCGATCGATGGATGGCGCTGGCCTATCTGGCCGCCTTGTCCATGTTCTTCGGCTTTTTTGCCTGGAACGCCGGTCTTGCCCTGGCCGGCGTCGCCCGCGTGAGCCAGGTGCAACTGTTGCAGACCTTTGTCACCCTGGCGATCGCCGCCCTCGTTCTTGGCGAATCCGTCGACGCGGAGACCGTCACCTTTGCCGTCGCCGTCGCTGCGGTCGTTTTTGCCGGCCGCCGCACATCGATTCACCGCCGATAGCCGGCCGCCGGCTTCGGTTCGGCCGAATTCACACGCAAGTCACACGCCAAAACCACGCTCGATCCCACGCACCACGCCTGTTTCGCTGCCCCTGGCGATGCTAAAACAGCCCCGACAACCGCGCAAACCGCCGACATCGCATCAGGAACGCAATATGACCAAATTCAATTCGGTACTGGAGACCGTAGGCAACACGCCGGTCATCCGCATCAACACGCTGGCACCGGAGGGGATCAACCTGTTCGTCAAGGCCGAAGCCTTCAATCCCCTGGGCTCCGTCAAGGACCGGCTGGCGCTCGGGGTCATCGAGGCGGCCGAGAAGGACGGCTCACTGAAGCCCGGCCAGACGGTGGTCGAGGCGAGCAGCGGCAACACCGGCATCGGGCTGGCCATGGTGTGCGCCGCCAAGGGTTATCCGCTGGTTGTGACCATGGCGGAGAGTTTCTCGGTGGAACGCCGCAAGCTGATGCGGTTCCTGGGCGCCAAGGTTGTGCTCACCCCGGCGTCCGAAAAGGGCACCGGCATGCTCTACAAGGCCATCGAACTGGCCGAGGCTCATGGCTGGTTTCTCACCCGCCAGTTCGAAAACGAGGCCAATGCCGACATCCATTCCGCCACCACGGCGCCGGAAATCCTCGCCGATTTCGCCGGCGAGCGGCTGGACTACTGGGTCACCGGCTTCGGCACCGCCGGCACGCTGAAAGGTGTGTCGCGGGTCCTGCGCAAAGAGCGGCCGGAGACACGTATCTTTGTCTGCGAACCGGACAATTCGCAGATGTTGTCGACCGGCATCGCCCAAGAGCGCGCCGACGACGGCTCGCCATCCAAAAGCCATCCCGGCTTTCGCCCCCACCTCATGCAGGGCTGGTCACCGGATTTCATTCCCAAACTTGCCCAGGACGTTCTCGACACCGGCATCATCGACCGGTATCTGCCGATCAACGGCAATGACGCCATGGAATATTCGCGCCAGCTGGCCCGCCAGGAGGGTATTTTCACCGGCATTTCCGGTGGTGCGACGTTTGCCGGCGCGATGGCGGTCGCCCAACAGGCCGAACCGGGCGCGACCATTCTCGCCATGCTGCCCGACACCGGCGAGCGATACCTTTCCACGCCGCTGTTTTCCGATGTGCCCGAGGAGATGACTGCCGAGGAAATCGACATCTCCCGTTCAACGCCGCGCTACCGCTTCGACGCCGCGTCGACACCGCCTCCGAATGAAGAACCAGCCGGCGAACCCGCCCCGCCGCCGCCCGAACCCGTCGATCCGGACGCGGCGGCGGATGTCGCCGCCATCATCGCCGACACGGACAATCCGGTCGTCATGTTTTCCCACGAATGGTGCGAATTTTGCTGGTCGGTCCGCAACATGTTTGCAGCGGCGCAGATTCCCTACCGTTCCATCGACCTGGATTCCGCGGCCTATCAGCAGGACAATCGGGGCCGAAAGCTGCGCGTGGCCCTGTGTGACCGCACCGGCATCCAGACCATTCCGCAGATCTTCGTCGGCGGCGCCTTGATCGGCGGCTGCACCGAAACGTTCGACGCCTTCAAAGACAAATCGCTTGCCGCGAAGCTGGCCGCGTTGGATGTCGCCTACGACACCGCGTTCGACAAGGATCCCTACGCCTTCCTGCCCAAGTGGCTGCACCCGCGCTGATGGTGGGGCCGGGGCGCGGTCCGGCTATGCCCGGTTGGCAACGAACAGGTAAACGAATGCTTGACGCCAGGCGCCCCGATTTTGCCGTCAGCGCAACACCCTCTTTCCTTTGATCTGGTTTTTCGCTTCCAATTCAAAGCGTTAACCATATCTGTTTAGACATTCGCCGACAATTTTAGTCTAAATCTCCGGCATGAATTCGATCAATTTATCGCGTTCCGGTTTACCGAATCACCGGCGCGACGGGACAGGCGAGGTCGAGAAGATGAAGACAAGGACGATGAGCATGGCGGGATATGCCGCAAGGCCGTGGCACATGCTGCCTCTGGCCGCTGTGCTGCTGACGCTGGCGCAGGGCCCGGCCGAAGCCAATTCCGTGTTTCGGCAGTTTCTGCCCTTCCTGACGCCAAAGCCGGTTCCTGCGCAGATTCAGCCGAATACGGCACCGACTACGGAGTTTTCCAAACCTGCAATCACGGACAACAAGCAGGCGGACTAGCAACGGGCGGCCCCGCCTTCCCTCAAGGGGCCGACAAGCCGGAAGGAAGCGCAACGAAGGTGGCACCGAATACAATCCGGGCTTTGGCCCACTTGTAATCCACCCGCCGCTCCTAAAAACCGGTCCCAATGCCGGGCATGGCAACCGCCATGCCCGGTTTTTTTTGGTGCGATCAGCGCAGGGACTTAACAAACGCGCGGTCGGGGAAGCAGGTGACCGGCCTGCCGGTGCCCGCCTGCACCGTTCCCACGGCGATCCGGGTCTTGAACCCGATCAGACCGTCGGCGCCGCCGACATCATGACCCATCCGCTCCAGCCGTTTTTGCATGGCCTGAACATCGGCACGGTTGAAACCGCCGACTTTGGCCCACCGGCCGACAAACGGGCGATCGTTGCCGTACCGGTCGGCCAGATGGCCGATGAACAGCGCATAAAGATCGGATTCGTTATAGGTTTTCAGCACATAGAAATTCGGTGTCGTCACCCAGGCCGGCCCGAACCGCCCGGCCGGAAACAGCAGGTATCCCACCTGCGGCAATTCGTGCGCCGGCCATTGACGTCCGGCAACCCGCGTCACGCCGGCCGCCGCCCACTGGCGAATCGGGCGTCCCTGTTCCGGCCCCGAAAGTGTACAGGACAGCCGGTCCGGCACCACCGCCTCGTATCCCCAATCCCGCCCCGCCTGCCAGCCATGGGCTTTCAGATAGTTGGCGATCGAGGCAAGCGCATCGGGAACCGAATTCCAGATATCACGGCGCCCGTCACCATCGAAATCGACCGCATACTTCAGAAACGAAGAGGGCAGGAATTGCGGATGGCCGAGACCGCCGGCCCAGGACGATCGCATTTGCGAGGCCGGGATATGTCCGGCAGCGGCGATCTTCAGCGCCGCGATCAGTTCGCCGCGGAAGTACGACTTGCGGCGGCCCATGAACGCCTCCGTCGCCAGCGCCCGGATCGCCCGATGCGGCAGCGCCGCCCGGCCATAGTCCGATTCCCGCCCCCAAATGGCGACGACGATGCGGCGCGGCACGCCGTAGCGCGCCTCGATCGTGTCGAGGCTGGTCTCCCAGCGCGCAAGCGCCCGCCGCCCCTGGCCGACAAGGCCGCGGATCCGCCGCTCGCTGAAATAGCCGGCCGGGGCCCGGAATTCCGACTGTTGCTGCGTCTTCGGTACCGTCCCTTTGGTGCCCGGCGGCACCAGATCCGGCAATGTCCAGTCAAGTTCGACCCCGGCAAGCGCACGGTCGAACGCCGGCCGCGGCACGCCGGCCTGGCGGGCCTCGCGCCACAGATCGTCCGCAATCCAGGCTTGAAACGACCGTTCGATCGCGGCGTTGGCCGCCATCGCCGGCGACCATCCGGCCATTGCCACGATGAGACCGGCAAGAAGGATAAGGACCGGATGACCAGGCGCTGATTTGCGTAGCGCTGCCACCATGACCGCCCCTCTACTGCGCGGCCGCTGCCCGCGCCGCCTGGTCATAGGTGCCCGACAGGCCGCGCAGCAGAGCCGCTAGCCGGGAAAGCTCCGACTCATCGACTGCCATCATCTTCACCGTACGCACCAGAAGCGCCTCCCGAAGCTCGTGGTAACGCGCGCAAAAGGCGGCGCCTTCCGGCGCGATTGTAACCGTTTTTTCCTTGCCGCGCTTTCCGGTCACCACCATGCCGACCCGCGCCAGCTTCTTCAGCGCATAGGCCACCAGATGCGTATCCTCCACATTGAGCACCAGGCACAGATCGGCCAGCGTCTTCTCCCGGCCCCGGTGATTGACCGAATGCAGGACGAGGATTTCCAGCGGCGTCAGGCCGGGAAGGCCGGCTGCTGCCGCACAGCGAACCATCCAGCGGCCGAAACCGTTGTTGGCAAGGGTCAGCGCAAATTCCAGTTCGGAAAGCGACGGCATGGCACCGGCCGCCAGATGCGCCGAGGAGACCACCGGTCCGCCGGCACCGGCCATATCGCTCCCGGCCGCACCGGCGCCAGCCGGTTTGCCATCGCCCTGCATGCCGGAACCACGCGCCGGCAACCGCCCTGAGCGGGATCGGGACGCAACCATGAACACTCCTTCAATAGCAATTTATCGATAATTTGTTGTCGTATTCCGGATAAATAGGTTATAGCGTGTCGACGATCGCATCGCAATCACTGCGCAAGCGGGTCACGAATATTTGGGAATCACGACATGAAACCGGCTCAACACAACGGAAAATGGGATTTCTGGATCGACCGTGGCGGCACATTTACCGACATCGTCGCCCGCGATCCGGCCGGCAAGCTGAAGGCGGCGAAGTTGCTGTCGGACAATCCCGATGCCTATGCCGATGCGGCGCTGGAAGCGATCCGCCGGTTTCTTGACGTCGCCCCCGGCGCGGCGCTGCCGTCGGAACGCATCGCCACCGTCAAGATGGGCACCACCGTCGCCACGAATGCGCTTCTGGAACGTCGCGGCGAACGCACCGCGCTGCTCGTCACCCGCGGTTTCCGGGACGCCTTGCGCATCGGCTATCAGGCGCGGCCCGACATTTTCGCCAAGGAAATCATTTTGCCGGAACGGCTCTACGCGACCGTCGCCGAGGTTGACGAACGGGTGCGGGCCGATGGCACGGTGGAAACATCACCCGACGAGGCCGCGGTCCGCGCCACCCTGCGGACATTGCGGGATGAGGGGTTCGATTCGCTCGCCATCGTTTTCATGCACGCCTGGAACTACCCCCATCACGAGGCGCTGGTTGCCCGGCTTGCCCGTGATGCCGGTTTTTCGCAGGTGTCTGTCAGCCATGAGGTATCGGCGCTGGTCAAGCTCGTCGGCCGCGGTGACACAACCGTTGTCGATGCCTATCTCTCGCCGATCCTGCGCCGCTATGTCGACCGGATTGCCGGCGAAATCGGTGCCGACGCCGGCGCCGACGCCCCGCATCTGATGTTCATGATGTCATCGGGAGGTCTGACCGCCGCCGACCTCTTTCAGGGCAAGGACGCCATCCTCTCCGGGCCGGCCGGCGGCGTTGTCGGCGCCGTGGAAACAGCGAAGATGGCCGGTTTTGACCGGGTCATCGGCTTCGACATGGGCGGCACATCCACCGATGTATCCCATTTCGATGGCGAACTGGAGCGGGCCTTCGAGACCGAGGTTGCCGGCGTGCGCATGCGCGCGCCCATGATGCGCATCCACACCGTCGCCGCCGGCGGCGGTTCCCTGCTCGGCTTCGACGGCGGCCGTTTTCAGGTTGGCCCCGATTCCGCCGGCGCCAATCCCGGGCCGGTCGCCTACGGCCGCGGCGGACCGCTGACGGTCACCGACGCCAATGTCATGGTCGGCAAGCTGCGGCCCGACTGCTTTCCGGCAATCTTTGGCCCGGACCAGAACCGGCCGCTCGACGCGCGGGCGGTGAAGGCGGAATTTGCCGGGTTGGCCAGGCGAATCGGCGACGGCCGCGATCCGGAAGCCGTCGCCGACGGTTTCTTGCAGGTGGCGGTGGAGAACATGGCCAGCGCCATCAAGAAGATCTCCGTGGAACGCGGTTACGATGTGACGGGCTATGCGCTGTCCTGCTTCGGCGGCGCCGGTGGCCAGCACGCCTGCGCCATCGCCGATCGGCTGGCCATGGAAACCGTGCACATCCACCCGTTCTCCGGCGTGCTTTCCGCCTACGGCATGGGCCTGGCCGATGTCCGTTCCGGCCGCACCCGTGCCATTGTCACCACCCTGGCGGACGACAACCTGGCGGACCTTGCCGCCAGCCTTGCCGAGCTGGAGGCCGAAGCCAGGACGGAACTCCGCAAGCAGGGCGTCGGCGGCACCGACACGACGGTCTTTTCCCGCGCCCATATCCGCTATGACGGCACCGACACCACTCTTCCCGTTCCCTTCGGCACCGTTGCCGCGATGCGCGATACCTTTCAGGCCGCCCATCGCGCCCGGTTCGGTTTCGTCTACGCCGACAAGCCGCTGGTGGTCGAGGCCCTGGAGGCCGAGGCTGTCGGCGGCGGCACCGCGATCGACGAGCCCGAACTTCCGGTCGACATCGGTGCCAGCGCCGAAATCGAGACCGTTCCGGTATTCACCGGCGGTGTCTGGCACGAAGCCCGGCTCGCCCGCCGCAACGATCTCACCCCCGGTCAGACGCTCTGCGGACCGGCACTGATAATCGAGGACCACCAGACCATTGTCGTCGATCCCGGCTGGCAAGCCGAACTGACCGGGCGCAACCACATCGTCATGCGCCGTGTCGTCGCCGCCGCCCGCAACCGCGCCATCGGCACCGATGCCGATCCGGTGATGCTGGAGATCTTCAACAATCTCTTCATGTCGATCGCCGAGCAGATGGGCGTCACGCTCCAGAACACTGCCTACTCCGTCAACATCAAGGAGCGGCTCGATTTTTCATGCGCGGTGTTCGACACCGATGGCCGGCTTGTCGCCAATGCGCCGCACATGCCTGTGCATCTGGGATCCATGGACCGGTCGGTCGAAACGGTCATCGCCAACAATCCGAAAATCCGCCCCGGCGACGTCTTCGCCCTTAACGCACCCTATAATGGCGGAACTCATCTGCCCGACATCACCGTCGTCACACCGTTTTTCGGCGGCAGCGACACCGGCCGGCCACTCTTCTGGGTCGCTTCGCGCGGCCACCACGCCGATGTCGGCGGCACGGCGCCCGGATCCATGACGCCACTCGCCACCACGGTCGACGAGGAGGGCGTGCTGATCGACAATGTGCTGGTCGTTGATGGCGCCACGGGCCGGTTCCGTGAACCGGAACTCATGACGCTCCTGACCGACCACCCCTGGCCGGCCCGCAATCCCGTCCAGAACATCGCCGATCTGAAGGCCCAGATCGCCGCCAACGAAAAGGGCGTCGCCGAACTGGACCGGATGATCGGCCAGTACGGCACCGAAACCGTTCGCGCCTATATGCGCCACGTCCGCGAAAACGCCGCCGAAAGCGTCCGGCGTGTCGTCGCTCGCCTGTCCGATTGTCAGTATGACTATCCCACCGACCAGGGTGCGACCATCCGCGTGAAAATCACCGTCGATCGGCAGAACCGCCGCGCCACCGTCGATTTCACCGGCACCAGCCCGGCGCGGAACAACAACTTCAATGCCCCGGCGCCCGTCACCCGCGCCGCCGTGCTCTATGTCTTCCGGACCATGGTCGAGGCCGACATACCGATGAACGCCGGCTGCCTGGAGCCGATCACGATTGTCGTACCGGAAGGTTCGATGCTCGCGCCGCGCTATCCCCGTGCCGTCGTCGCCGGCAATGTGGAGACCAGCCAGCACGTCACCAACGCCCTGTTCGGCGCACTCGGCGCAATGGCCGCCAGCCAGGGCACCATGAACAATCTCACCTTCGGCAACGAAACCTACCAGTATTACGAGACCATATGTTCCGGGTCTCCGGCCGGCCGTTTCAACGACGAAGGCGTCGAACACGGCCGCGGCTTTCACGGCACGTCGGGCGTCCATGTCCACATGACCAATTCCCGGCTCACCGACCCGGAGGTTCTGGAGATGCGCTATCCGGTGCTGTTGGAGGATTTCCGCCTCCGCGAAGGGTCCGGCGGCAAGGGAAAATGGCACGCCGGCGACGGCACCCGGCGCACGATCCGCTTCCTGGAGCCCATGGACTGCGCCATTCTGTCCTCCCATCGCACCCTGCCGCCGCATGGTCTGGCCGGCGGCGGTGACGGGCAGTGCGGAAAGACCGAGATCCGCCGCAACGACGCTACCATCGAAACCCTGGCCGGCTGCGACCAGACCACGGTGGCGGCCGGCGAAGCGGTGATCGTCACCACACCGACGGCAGGCGGATTTGGCGCGCCGCCGGGCTGTGAGTGACGCGCACTCGCGCTCAGTTCATCACCACCCGATAGCGCACCACGCGGTTGTTGTCGGAATCGGAGAAATAGAACGCCGATCCGTCGATTGCCGCGCCTTCCGGATCGTCGAACATGTTCGGCCCCTCGCCCGGCCTGCCGTCGCCGATTGTACCGACCAGCGCTCCGTCCGCCTCGATCAGCAACATCCGATGGGCATCCTGGTCGGCGACCACGATCCGCCCCAGTTCATCCGTCGCCAGATAGCGCGGGCCGACAAAGCCGTAGTCCGGCCCCTCAATGACCGAAAGAACCGTGAGGTCCGGCGCATATTTGACGATCCGCCGGTGCCCCATGTCGGCCACCAGCAGGTTGCCGTCCCGATCGACATCCACATCGTGGGCACCCGACAGGCCGGTTGCAGTGGCCACCGGCTTGCCATTCTCGTAGGCGATCAGCGCTCCGAGCCCGGAGGCCGTGGCATAGATCCGGCCGTTTGGATGCGCCGCCGCGCCCTCGGTGCGCGAGGCTCCGCCCAGAGAGCCGACGAGGATCGCTGTGTCGCCGGCGATCTCGTAGATCGCCACCCGGCTGTTACCGGTGTCGGCCACCACCGCCCGGCCATCGGGTCCGAAATCGATATCGCGCGGATTGAACAGGTCGCCGGCGCCGAAACTGCCGACGAGTTCCAGCGTTTCCCGGTCGAAGATCGCAATCCGGTTGGCGAGCTTGTCGGCGACATAGAGCCGGCCATCCGGTCCGATTGTGAGGTCGTGGGGATCGCGCAGCACCGGCTCGCTGGCCAGATCGAAGATTGCAAAAGGTGGCGACACACTGTTCACCGCCTCCTGTGCGGGCCCGGCGGTCGGCATAACGCCAACCATGCCGGCAAGGATCAAGTCTTTGAGATCAAGTCGGAAATTCCATGTCACAGGCCTGCCTCCCCGGTCCGGACATCGCCATCATAACAATCCCGGCCAGTGCCGGGAAATCACATGGCGTTGTCAGGGGTGGACGAAACCGGCCCCGGGCACCAGATTTCGGTCACGTCACCAAAGACCTCAACCCAGGATCCGGACATGTCCATACGCCCCGTCAGGCGCATTGTCGAAGCCACACCCACCATGGAAGGCGCCGGCGTGCACCTGCGCCGCGCCTTCGGTTTCGGCGACACCGAGGAGACCGATCCCTTCCTGCTGTTCGACGATTTCCGCAACGACGACCCGGCCCGCTTCCAGGCCGGCTTTCCCTGGCACCCCCATCGCGGCATTGAAACGATCACCTATGTGCTTGCCGGCACGGTCGATCACGGCGACAGTCTCGGCAATGCCGGCACGCTGGGCGCCGGCGACGTCCAGTGGATGACCGCCGGACGCGGCATCATGCACCAGGAAATGCCGGCCGGCGACGAGCGCGGTCGCATGCACGGCTTTCAGCTTTGGGCCAACCTGCCCTCCGCTCTGAAGATGACCGCGCCGCGCTACCAGGACATCAAGGCGCAGGAGATTCCGGAAGTTATCGACGACGACGGCACGGTTGTCCGGGTGATCTGCGGCGATTTCTGGGGCAAGTCCGGACCGGTCGACGGGGTCGCCGCC
Organism: Afifellaceae bacterium; assembly: GCA_965216515.1. GTDB lineage: Bacteria > Pseudomonadota > Alphaproteobacteria > Rhizobiales > Afifellaceae > CAXMRP01. The sequence goes on from OZ244173.1 coordinate 1,262,679, forward strand.
GATCCGCGCTATCTCGACATCTCCGTGCCGCCGGGCAGACGAAAATCGCTGAAGGTGGAGACGGAACGCCACGCCTTCGCCTATGTCTTTGCCGGCTCCGGCAGTTTCCGCGATGCCTCCGCCCCACTCGGCGTGCTGACGGAAAAGGAAGTTGGCGGTGAGGAACTGCTGATCCGCGACCAGACCGGCAACCGCTCGCTGGTGCTGTTCGATTCAGGCGATGAGATCACCGTTCAGGCCGGCGAAGAGGGCATCCGTTTCCTTCTGGTATCCGGCAAGCCGATCAAGGAGCCTGTCGCCTGGTACGGGCCGATCGTTATGAATACCCGTGACGAATTGCGCCGGGCAATCGCCGACCTCAACGCCGGCACCTTCATCCGTTGAGCGGAATTGGCCCGCACGGATAGTTTGGCCGGCCGGCGCTATTCGGCCCGCAAACTGTCGTAGGACACCATGACGTGCTCGCCATAGGCCGGACGCCCGGCCAACGCCGCATAGTAGCGTTGCAGATTGGGAAGGTCCGGCCGCTCGCAGTCCAGGGTGAAATAGCGGTAGAGCTGCACACCGAACGAGAAGTCGGCGAGCGTCAGCCTGTCACCGGCCAGACCGATCCGCTTGCCGATTTGCCGGTCGGCGATGGCCATGAGCCGGTTTGCCGCATCCACATCCCGGGCAAGGCCGGCCAAATCGCGGTCGGCGGCCCGTGTCCAGATCAGCGCCCGGAAAACACTGCCGATCAGGTGGCGATAGACGCTTGTCTTGGACCATTCCATCCATTGATCGACCTTTGCCCGCGCGGCCGGATCCGGAGGCCAGAGCATGTCATCGCCGTACACGTCGGCCAGATACCGCAGTATGGCGTTGGATTCGAACATCGTCAGCGCGCCGTCCTCCAGCACCGGCACCAGCCCGTTGGGATTCTTGGCCAGAAATTCGGCGCTGTCATTGCCGCCGAACGCACCGCCGACATCGACTCGCCGGTGTTCAAGGCCGATTTCGCCCACCAGCCACATCACCGCCTGGACGTTGACGGACGTCTTGCGGCCATAAATCGTCAGCATCGGTTTTCCCTCCAGCCGTGAAGACGCTTGTCCGGCAACGATGTTTGGAAGTCTGTTCGCAACGTCTGTTCCGGCTTCCTGCTTTCCGATAGTCTCTGCGGCTCGTCGACGCAATCGGCGGCCCGAAAGTCCAGCCACCACACTGTCCGGTCACCAATCCATGAACGCCAACGCCCGCACTGTCATCATTGACACCGATCCCGGCCAGGACGACGCCATCGCCATCCTCCTGGCGCTGGCAAGCCCGGAGATCGACGTCCTGGGAATCACCGTCGTGGCCGGCAACGTGCCGCTGGCGCTAACCCAGAAAAACGCCCGCAAGATTTGTGAACTGGCCGGGCGCACCGACATCCCGGTCTTCGCCGGCGCCGACCGGCCCCTGCTGCGCCGCCTCGTCACCGCCGAATATGTGCACGGCAAGAGCGGGCTCGACGGACCGGACCTGCCGGAGCCGACGATGCCGTTGCAGGATCGGCATGCCGTCGATTTCCTGGTCGAAACCGTGATGGCGCGTCCGCCCGGAACGGTCACGCTTTGCGCCCTCGGGCCCCTTACCAATCTGGCCATGGCCCTCTCCCGCGAGCCGGCAATGGCGCCCAGAATCCGTGAGATCGTGCTGATGGGCGGCGGATTCTTCGAAGGCGGCAACACGACGCCGGCGGCCGAGTTCAACATTTATGTTGATCCCCATGCCGCCGGTATCGTCCTTTCGGCCGGCATTCCGACGGTCATGATCCCGCTCGATTGCACCCACAAGGCACTGACCTCGCGCCAGCGGGTTGCCGCGATCCGCGATATCGGCACGCCAGTCGGTGTCGCCGCGGCCGCCCTTCTCGATTTTTTCGAGCGCTTTGACGAGGAAAAGTACGGCACCGATGGCGGTCCGCTCCACGATCCCTGCGTCATCGCCTGGTTGCTGGCGCCGGACCAGTTTTCCGGCCGCCATGTCAATGTCGAGATCGAGACAGGATCGGAACTCACCATGGGCATGACGGTCATCGACTGGTGGCGGGTCACCGGCCGGCCGGCCAACGCGCATGTTCTGCGGGATATTGACGCCGACGCCTTCTTTGCGCTTGTGACGGAACGGTTGGCAAGGCTTAGATAGGGTGCCGACGGATGAAATCCCTGCCGGGCGCTATCTGGCGGGGCATAAACCGAATGACGAACCTAGCGGGGTGGAAATGGCCGGGAACCTGACGCCACAACAACTGACGAAGGCCGTTCAGGCCGGCGATATCGATACTGTGCTGGTCTGCATGGTCGATATGCAGGGCCGCCTCATCGGCAAGCGGTTCCATGCCGACTTCTTCGTCGCCGACATCGATCAGGAAACCCATGCCTGCGACTATCTGCTGGCCAACGATATCGACATGGAGCCGGTACCCGGCTACGCCGCCGCCAACTGGGAGCGCGGCTATGGCGATTTCGTCCTCAAGCCTGATCTCGCCACACTGTGCCGCATCCCGTGGCTGGAAGGCACCGCCCTGGTGATCTGCGACGTCCAGGATCATCACGACCACGCCGACATTCCCCACAGCCCGCGCGGATTGCTGAAAGCCCAGTGCCAACGCCTCGCCGATGCCGGCATGAAGGCCTTTTTCGCCTCCGAGCTGGAATTCTACCTGTTCGATGAAAGCTACGAGGCGATCCGCCGTAAAAACTACATCGATCCGGCGACCGCCGGTCACTACATCCAGGACTACCACATCTTCCAGACCACCAAGGAAGAGGATGTCATGCGCGCGGTCCGCAATGGACTGGCCGGCGCCGGCATCCCGGTTGAAAATTCCAAGGGCGAATGGGGCCCCGGCCAGGAAGAGATCAATGTCCGCTATTCCGATGCGCTGGAAATGGCGGACCGCCATGTCATCATCAAGAATGCCGTGCGCGAGATTGCCTATCTTGCCGGCAAGGCGGTCACCTTCATGGCCAAGTGGGATGAAAGCCTCGCCGGCTCCTCCTGCCATGTCCACGCCTCGCTGTGGGACAAGGCCGGCAGGAAACCGCTGTTCGTCGACAAGAAAGATCCCCTTGGCATGTCGGCACTGATGAAGCGGTTCATGGCCGGTCAGATCAAATACGCCGCCGACATTACCTGGTTTCTGGCGCCATACATCAACTCCTACAAGCGTTTCCAGGTCGGCACCTTCGCCCCCACCAAGGCAATCTGGAGCCGCGACAACCGCACGGCCGGCTTCCGGCTTGTCGGCGAGCACACCAAAGCGATCCGCACCGAATGTCGCATCGGCGGCGCCGACCTCAATCCCCATCTCGCCTTCGCCGCGCTGATTGCGGCCGGGCTTGCCGGCATCGACGAAAAGCTCGAACTGGAAGCACCGTTCAAGGGCGACGCCTATGCCGGCAAGCGCCTGCGCGACGTGCCCAAGACGCTTCGCGACGCGACCCGTCACATGGACAAGTCGAAGATGCTGCGCGCCGCCTTCGGCGACGAAGTTGTCGATCACTATGTTCATACCGCCGATTGGGAACAGTCCGAATATGACCGGCGCGTTACCGACTGGGAACGCAGGCGCGGCTTTGAGCGCGCGTGAGGAGCCGAACATGACCACCAACGTGACCATCACCTCCCCGATCGACGGCTCCGCCTATGCCGAGCGGCCGATGGCCGACAACGCCGCCGTGGAGGCCGCGGTCCGCGCCGCCGCGGCGGCGCGCGCCGACTGGCGCCGTGTGCCGGTCGCCGAGCGGGGCAAGGTCGCACTGGCCTTTCTGGACGCGCTGGCCGCCGAGAAAGACCGGATCGTCACCGAACTCGCCTGGCAGATGGGCCGGCCGGTGCGCTATGGCGGCGAACAGGGCGGCGTTGAAGAACGTGTCCGCTACATGGTCTCCATCGCCGAACAATCCTTGGCTCCTTATGAACCGGCGCCGATCGACGGTTTCCGCCGCTTCATCACCCGCGAACCGGTCGGGCTGGTCTTCGTTGTCGCGCCCTGGAACTATCCGTACCTGACCGCCGTCAACTCCATTTTGCCGGCGCTGGTTGCCGGCAATGCGGTCATTCTCAAGCACGCCTCGCAGACCCTGCTTGTCGGCGAACGCATCGCCGAGGCACTGGCGGCGGCCGGTTTGCCCGCCGGACTGTTTCACAATCTGGTGCTCTCCCACGATCAGACCGAGCGCCTGATCGGCTCCGGCATGGTCGATCATGTGTCCTTCACCGGTTCGGTCTCCGGCGGCAGGGCGATCGAACGCGCTGCCGCCGGGTCGTTCGCATCGCTGGGGCTGGAACTGGGCGGCAAGGACCCTGCCTATGTCCGCCCGGACGCCGATATCGACCATGTGGTGGAAAATCTCGTCGATGGCGCCTTCTTCAATTCCGGACAGAGTTGCTGCGGCATCGAGCGCATCTATGTCCACGCCGCGCTCTATGATCGCTTCATCGAAGGTTTTGCCGAACACACAAACCGCCATATCGTCGGCAATCCGCTAGAGGCCGACACCACGCTCGGACCGATGGCCAGTGCCCGGTTCGCCGATGCCGTGCGCGACCAGACCGCAGAGGCGTTGCGCAAGGGCGCACGCGGCCTCGCCACCGTCGCCGCTGCCGACGACACGCCGGGTTCGCCCTATCTGGCGCCCCAGGCGCTCGTCGATGTTGATCACCAGATGAGTGTCATGCGCGAGGAGAATTTCGGACCGGTTGTCGGTATCATGAAGGTCCGCGACGACGATGAGGCGATCGGTCTGATGAACGACAGCCCCTACGGCCTCACCGCGTCAATCTGGACCGCCGACCTCGATCGCGCCGCCGAGCTTGGCACCCGTATCGAAACCGGAACGGTTTTTGCCAATCGCTGCGACTATCTCGATCCGGCGCTGGTCTGGACCGGCGTCAAGGACACCGGCCGCGGCGCGGCGCTGTCGAAATATGGATACGACGCGCTGACCCAAGCCAAATCCTACCACCTTCGCGCCATCTGAGCCGCACACCCTGGACCCGATGACCATGACCGCACCGACAGCCGACTGGAGTTTCCCGACCGCCATCCGTTTGGGTCCGGGACGAATTGGCGAACTCGCCGATGCCTGCCGCCAGAGCGGCATCGACAAACCGCTTCTGGTGACCGACGCCGGGCTTGCCGCACTGCCGATCACCGCCGCCGCCCTGGAAAGCCTTCGCACCGCCGGCCTGGGCGCGGCCCTGTTTTCCGACGTCCAACCCAATCCGGTCGATACCGACCTGGAAAAGGGAATCGCTGCCTTCAGGTCCGGCGGCCATGACGGGGTCGTGGCGTTCGGCGGCGGGTCCGGCCTCGACACCGGAAAACTGATCGCCTTCATGTCCGGCCAGACCCGGCCAGTATGGGATTTTGAAGATGTCGGCGACTGGTGGACCCGCGCCGATGCGGCCGCCATTGCGCCAATCGTCGCTGTGCCCACCACCGCCGGAACGGGCTCCGAGGTCGGCCGCGCCGGCGTCATCACCAACGGCGAGACCCACACAAAGAAAGTGATTTTTCATCCGCGGATGTTGCCGAAAATCGTCATCTGCGATCCTGAACTCACCGTCGGCATGCCGCCCGTGATCACTGCCGGCACCGGCATGGACGCGCTCGCCCACTGCCTGGAGGCCTATTGCGCGCCCGGCTATCACCCGATGGCCGACGGCATTGCCGCGGAGGGTATGCGCCTGGTGTTCGACAATCTGCCGGCGGCGTTTGAGGACGGCGACAATCTGGATGCCCGCGCCAACATGATGAGCGCGGCCGCCATGGGCGCGGTTGCCTTCCAGAAGGGGCTCGGCGCCATCCATTCGCTCTCCCACCCGGTCGGCGCCATCTACGGCACCCACCACGGCATGACCAATGCCGTTTTCATGCCTTATGTGCTGGCCTTCAACCGGCCGGCCATCGAGGACCGGATCGTCCGGCTAAACGGCGCCCTGGGCATATCCGGTGAATTCGACAGCTTCATGGACGCCGTACTGAAACTGCGCGCGCGCCTCGCCGTGCCCCACACGCTGGCCGGACTGGGTGTCGACGCGGAAAAGTTCGGCCAAATGGCCGAAATGGCGATCGTCGACCCGACAGCCGGCGGCAATCCGCGCCCTTTCACGGCCAATGATGCACGGAAAATGTATGAAAATGCACTGTCGGGCACGGTCTGAAACCGGCGCGGGCGCCGGACCGGTTGCAGCACCGCCACCAATCTCCGCGGCGGCTTATTCCGCCGGCACCAGCCGGCTGTCGAGCAATTCGCCGCTTTCCTCCAGGATCGGATAGGCGACCGAGCACAAGAGCGTGTTGATCTGGATAAAGTCGCGAATCGTGTCGAGATGGATTTCGCTGGATTCGATGCTCGCCACCGTACCGCTTTGCAGCCGCTCCATGTGGCCGGACGTCGACCGGTGCTCCAGTTCGCGTACGGCTCCCTTCTCTTTCAGCAATTCGCGCGCCGATTCACGGTCGCCTGAAACCAGCACGTTCAGCGCCAGCTGCATGTTGGCCGAAACTCGCTCGTGCAGGTCGACCAGCTCGGCCCACCCGGCGCGCGAGAATCCGACCTTGCTGACGCGTTTCTTGTCCGCCAGCGCCAGCAGGTTTCGGGCGATAATATCGCCGGCCTGCTCCAACTTGATGCAGAACGTCATCAACTCCATGCAACGCCGGGCATCCTCCTTGCTGAGCTCCTGCCGGCTGACTTCCGCCAGATAGAGTTTGATTTGGGCATATTGCCCGTCGACATCGTCATCCAGGGCGGCGATATGCCTGATCCGGCTTCGGTTGCCGCTTTCCAGCGCATCGATAATGCCCTGCAGCATCACCGACACCGTGTCGCTCATGGCAAGAATCTCGCGAATGGTGCTGGTGATGGCCTGGCGCGGCTGCTGCACCATCTCCGGATCGAGCGAGGTTTGCCGCTCCAGTTCCGGCAATTCCGGCGCCGGCGAGGCAGCACTCATCAACCGGCCGACCAGTTGCACGACAAATTTCGTAAACGGCAGTCCGAGCACTACCAGCGCCGTGTTGAATCCGACATGGAACAGCGCCACCAACAATGCCGGCGAAAGATCGGGCGCCAGTGCGACAATATCGACAAATCGCACGACGACCATGCCGGCGATGGCAAAGGCGAACCGCATGGCGAGATTGCCATAGGGCACGATCCGCGCGTCCCGGTCGAGATTGCGCGACAGCACCGCCGCAATGATACCGCTGCCGAAATTGGCGCCCAGCACCAGAGTCAGCGCCAGCGGCATCGGCAGCAGGCCGTGTGCGGTGAGCGAGATGACAAGTAGAACCGACGCCACGCTCGAATGCATCAACCAGGTCACGATCGCCGCCATCAGGAACGCGGTCATGGGATCGTCGGCGAGATAGGCCGTCCACAGCGGCAGCATGCCGCTGTCCCGGAGCGGCTGCGAAGCCTCGCCGATCATCCGGAGCGCCACCAAAATCAGGGCTATGCCGATGACGATCCGCCCGGCCTGGCGAACGCTCCTTTGGCCGGCGGTGAGGAAAGTCGTTACACCGACCAGGGCGAACAACGGAATCAGGAATGACAGGTCGAACGACAGCAGCTGAACAACCAGCGCCGAGCCCAGATCCGCCCCCAGGACGACTGCCAGCCCAACTGCGGAGCTGGTAATTCCGCTGGCGACGATGCCGGTGACCAGCAAAGCCACCGCCGTGGAACCCTGCAAACCGACTGCCAGCATGGCGCCGGCGACCGCCGCGCCGGGCCGCGAAGCGGCTGCGCCACGGAGGAAACGCCGCAGCGCCGCCCCGTGTGCCCGATCGACACCCGTCCGCACCATCCGCGTGGCCCACAGCAGCAGCGCCACCGCGCCGGCGATATTCAAAAGCGTCTGAATTCCGGTCATTAGGGCAGACTTTGAAACCTGTTCTTCAAAATGATTTGCGGCAATCCGGGACTTCCGATCCCGGCGAGATCGAATCATATAGCGCACACAGTGCGCATTTGCATATCACACATTGGTGCACGGACGTAACATTGGCGGCGCTGGCGTTAATCATGTCCTTCGCCGCCGACGGTTCTGTCGGAATTATTCTTCCTGCGGATCCAGCGTGCCGACATAGGCAAGCAGGTCGGTAATTTGCCACGTCGACAGAAACCGGAGCGACAACATTTCCGTCGCCGGAACGCCATTCAGGATCTTGTGCAGGCTCTGCTCCGGGCGATTGCGGACGATCCAGCCGAGCGAGGACCGGTCGCCAATCTCGCCGCGCAGGAACCGCCGCCCGTCAAGCTGGTGGCAGTTGATGCAGGCACCTTCGAATATATCCTGTCCCAGTTCCGCATCGCCCAGCGCCTCGCCCTTTTCGTCGAAAAACTGGCCCACGGAATGTTGGCCGCGGGTGATGAACATGGCCAGAAGCTGATCGGTCAGTTCCGGCAATTTATCGATCGGAAACGGATGGTCCTGGTTGCGGATGCGGGCGACAACATCCTTGAGCGGCTCATTCTGAAGGTCTCCGAGCGACGGCGCGGCAAGACCCGCCACCGTGCGCCCGCGCTCGCCGTCCTTGCCGAGATAGTCCCAGCCATGACACGAGACGCACCGCCACGTGTCCCGCGCCAGGATGTCGGCACCGGCAGGATAGCCGGGATTGCGCCCGGCCGGCCGGTCGATGCCGGTAACATCCCACAGATCGTCATAAAGCCGTCCGCCCAGGGCAATCAGAAACAGCGGTCCGAGCGCCCGCTCGCCGGGAATTACCGGCATATCGCTGTCCTCGTCTTCCGGCGCCGAATCGGATGCCCGGGTGTCGGATGCCCGGGTGTCGGATGACTGGGTCTCGGATGACTGGGTCTCGGATGACTGGGCCCTGGCCGGAATCGCAGCCGGCAAAAGCCACAGGCAGACAAGCGCCAACGGCAGGATCCGCGGCAAGAACCTGGCGCCTCGACCCGCCAACATGAATAGCCGGCGTGATCGGATCACTGCCCGACAGCAAAACACCATTGCCCTGCCCCTTCGCCCTGCCCCTTCGCCCTGCCCCTTCGGGTTCAGGGTCAGCCTAGACCGGATTTCGGGCCAAGTGGTGGCAAAACCGTCGCACGGCCACCATCAAACCCGATGCATGCCGCCACCTGCCGGCACGGCGGCGCCGGCCCTGCCTTCAGTTGAAATCACAGCCCGGATTGCTGATCCGGTTTTTCTGCGCCGGGCAACGTGCCAGCGCCCTGCGATCGGCCCGTCGGCCGATCGGTCCGCCGCCGCTCGATCTGTCGGCTTTGGACCCCTGGAGCGGCATTCGATCAGATCGGACCATTTTGATCGAAAGTTGCGTTAGCTGTCCAGGAAACTGCGCAGCTTCCGGCTCCGCGAGGGATGCTTGAGCTTGCGCAGTGCCTTGGCTTCGATCTGCCGGATACGCTCTCGGGTCACGGAGAATTGCTGGCCGACCTCTTCCAGCGTGTGGTCGGTATTCATGCCGATGCCGAACCGCATGCGCAGCACCCGCTCCTCGCGCGGGGTCAGCGAGGCAAGCACCCTTGTCGTCGTCTCGCGCAGGTTGGACTGAATCGCTGCATCGATCGGCAGCACCGCGTTCTTGTCCTCGATAAAATCGCCGAGATGGGAATCTTCTTCATCGCCGATCGGCGTCTCCAGGCTGATCGGCTCCTTGGCGATTTTCATCACCTTGCGCACCTTGTCGAGCGGCATTTGCAACTTGTCGGCCAGTTCTTCCGGAGTCGGTTCGCGACCGATTTCATGCAGGATCTGCCGCGACGTGCGCACGATCTTGTTGATCGTCTCGATCATGTGGACGGGAATACGGATCGTGCGGGCCTGATCGGCGATTGAGCGTGTAATCGCCTGACGGATCCACCAGGTGGCGTAAGTGGAGAACTTGTAGCCGCGGCGATACTCGAATTTGTCCACCGCTTTCATCAGGCCGATATTGCCTTCCTGAATCAGGTCCAGGAACTGCAGGCCGCGATTGGTATATTTCTTGGCGATCGAAATGACGAGCCGGAGATTGGCTTCCACCATCTCCTTTTTGGCCTGGCGGGCTTCCCGCTCGCCCTTCTGCACCTTGTGTACGATATCGCGGAATTCCTGGATCTGCAGCCCGGTCTCCGCGGCCAGCGTCTGGATATCGCCGCGAATGGCGTGGATCTTCTTTTTCTCGTTGGCGACAAAATCCTTCCAGCCCGGCGTCGTCAGCCGCTGCACCCGGCGCAGCCAGTGCGGATCAAGCTCGTTGCCACGATAGTGCGACAGGAACTCCATCCGGTCCGTGCCATAGCCTTCCGCCAGCCGCATCAGCTTGCCGTCATAGGAAATCAGGCGCTTGTTGATGTCGTAAAGCTGCTCGACCAGCGCTTCGATGCGCGCATTGTTGAGCGCCAGCGACTTGACCGCGGTGATGATGTCCTCGCGCAGCTTTTTGTAGCGCCGCTCCTGGCTCGGCGAAAGCGCCCGGCTTTTCATCGCTTTTTCGACCAGCTGGTCCTGCAACCGCCGCAGTTTCTTGTAGTTGTCGGCGATGGAATCGAAGGTTTCCATCACCGCCGGTTTGATTTCCGCCTCCATCGCAGCCAGCGAGAGGTTGTTCTCAAACTCGTCGTCGTCATCCTCCTCGTCGTCGGTCTGCTCGCCGTCTTCGCTCTGGGTATCCCCGTCGGGCTTCTTGGCGTCCGCCGGCTTGGCGGCACCGCCGGCTGCGGCGTTGTCGTTGGCGCCGTTCAGCCCGTCATTGGCGACCGCCAGCGCGGAATTGTCCGGCTGCTTGGCATCCGGCCCGGCATAGGTCGCTTCCAGGTCGACGATGTCGCGCAACAGCACGTTGCCCTCGGCCAGTTCGTCGCGCCAGATGATGATGGCCTGAAAGGTCAGCGGGCTTTCGCAAAGCCCGGCAATCATGGCCTCGCGTCCGGCCTCGATCCGCTTGGCGATGGCGATCTCGCCCTCCCGCGACAGAAGCTCCACGGTGCCCATCTCGCGCAGATACATGCGCACCGGATCATCGGTCCGGTCGGAAGGCTCACGCTTGGTCGTCTTCTTGGCGACGGCGGTGCCGGTCGTCTCGACAAGTTCCCGCGATCCCTCGGTCCCCCCGTCGCTGCGATCGTTGCCGTCCTCCGCTTCCTCCGCTTCGGCGACATTGATGCCCATGTCATTCAACATCGACATGGTGTCCTCGATCTGTTCCGACGTCACCTTGTCCGACGGCAGCACGGAGTTGAGTTCGTCGACGGTCACGAAGCCGCGTTTCTTGGCCTCCTTGATCATCTTCTTGACGGCGGAATCGGTAAGATCGAGCAGTGGTTTGTCGGGAACCGGGGCGTCCTGGCTGGATGAACCGGTTTCGGCCACTGTCTGCTGATTGGCTGCCATGTTGTCTCGTCTCCGCGCCGTCGTGCCAGCGCCCGTTTTGTCCTGCTTCTGATTCGCCCGGATTAGGCGCCGACGGCCGTAAAGGCCGCGTTAACTCTACTTTGACTTCGCATCAGGTCCGCCAGCCACATGCCCCGATCGGCAAATCCGGCCCGTCGCCCCAAAATCGCCTCCGCCGCCGGCTTCCCGGTGTGATTGCCCGTGCACAAAATCCCCCGCATCAACACCCCTGCAGCGATGCACCTGCCGGCCTGTCCCCGGGGCCCCCGATCGTCCACGACCTTGATCGCGGGGTTCCCGTTCACCAATCATTGCCGGCCGCGACCAAAAATACCGGCCGCAAGGAGCCGGGATGCCGCGGTCTGCCGTTTGCCTCCGGTACCGTCTAGCGCGCCGGTTTGAACGGATGGACGATCGCCTGGTTGGCGTCCGGCCCGTGCAAACCATCGTGTCCGGACACGATTGCGTGCCGGTTTCCCTGCTCCTGGATATCCCGCAGCCGGTTCATGTCGGTTTCGCTTGCGTCGTCGCCTAGCGCTCGGGCGGCTGCCTTCCTCTCGTTAAATAGCGTGGTTGCCGAAAGACGCAAGTGCCATGCGTCATCCCAGATCGCCGCGGCACGCGAAATATCCCCGCCCGGCGCCATATCGGCAACGCCGCATTCGCGAAGTCGCGCCAGCACCGCGCGCGCCACCTCACCCCCGCCGGCCCGCTCCAGCCGTGCCATAAGGTTGTCGTGGTCGCTGTCCGGCGCCTCGGCGATGGCCGCCGCCAGCGCCTGGGAAAGAGCTTCCAGATCGGTCGCGGAAAACCGGCAGTCGGCAAGTTTTTCGAGCCGCTCCTCGGCAAGTCCGGGATGGGCCAGCAGGCCGCCCACAAGGATCGCATCCTGGATGGCGATACCGTTCGGGGATGACAGGGCGTCGCGCCGAACCAGCCTGTTGGCGAGCAGGCTCTCTGAAGGTGGCGACGGTGCTGTCCCGACCTCCGCACGGGCGCCGCCGCGCGCCTGTCCCCCTCCGCGCACAGCCCCGCCGAACCGCAGGCCGCCCCGTGAGGTTCGCCCCGCCTTCCGCTGCGCCCCCAAGCCTCTGCCGCCCGGCCGCCCCTCACCGAAAAACATCGCCATCCGTTCCCGTGACGCCATCTCGTAGTGGCGGCGCACCGAAGGTTCGGCAATTCGGCCTACGGTCTCGCGCACCGTCTTTTCCAGCCCGGCCCGGCGCTCCGGCGTATCGAAGCGCCCGGATTCGCTCGCCCGCCGCCACATCATGTCGAAAAGCGGCCGAGCCGCCTCCACATGCCGGGCGAACACGTCGGCGCCCTGCCCGCGGATCACATCGTCCGGGTCCTGGCCCTCCGGAAGCAGTGCGAACCGCACGCTCTTGCCCGGCTCAAGAAGCGGCAGCGCGACGTCGACCGCGCGATAGGCCGCCTTCAGCCCGGCCTCATCGCCGTCGAAGCACAAGACCGGTTCGTCGGCCATCTGCCATAAAAGGCGCAATTGCCCCTCTGTCAGCGCCGTGCCAAGCGGCGCCACCGTGGCCTCAAACCCCGCCGCCACGCAGGCGATAACGTCGGTGTACCCTTCCACCGCCACCACATGGCCGCCCTTGCGCGAGGCCGCCCGCGCCGCCTGGCCGTTGAACAGCACATGGCTCTTGTGAAAGAGCGGCGTTTCCGGCGAATTCAGATATTTGGCCGGCTGACTAGCCGAAAGCGCCCGCCCGCCAAACGCGATCACCCGCCCGCGCAGGTCGCAGATCGGAAAGATCACCCGGCCACGGAACCGGTCGTAGGCGACGGCGATGTCCTCACCCGCGATCACCAGACCGGCCTCCGCCATCTGCGCCGGCTCCACGCCGGCCTCGGCGAGATGCTGCTTCAGGGCATTGCGGCTGTCGGGCGCATGGCCGATGCGGAACCGCTTCTGTATATCCGGCGCCAACCCCCGGTCGCGCAGATAGGCGCGCGCCGCCGCGCCGTCGGCGGATTGCAGCGACTGCTCAAAGAATGTCGCCGCAATTTCCATGACATCGTAAAGGCTTGCGCGTGCTTCTTCACGCTTTTCGGATTCCCGGTCCCGGGCCGGCATTGGCAATCCTGCCTCGCCGGCGAGCTGCTCGACGGCGTCCGGAAACGACAGGCCCTCCCGCTCCACCAGAAAGGTGAAATGATCGCCGGAGACGCCACAGCCGAAACAGTGATAGCGTCCGCGCCGGTTGTCGGCGTGAAACGACGGGGTCTTTTCGCCGTGGAAGGGACAGCAGGCCCAATAGTCGCCGCGGCTTGGCTGCGACTTGCGCTTGTCCCATGTGACCGCGCGGCCCACCACATCGGCAATCGGCAGCCGATCGCGGATCGCGTCAAGAAACTGCGGCGAAAAACGCATGGCGACAAAGTACCGGAAAATGGAACATATTGCGAACGGGAAATCCTAGCCGCAGCTCCGACGCCGGCAAAACGGAAACTGCAGATCGGCGAACAACGGGGATAACCCCGGATCGCGATCCGCAGCGCCGTGTCGTTCGGCCCGGTTGGTCGATCCGGCCGCGACGGCCGGCACATTGGATAATCCGCCGCAAGCCGGCTATTTCAGATAACCCTTGACCACCGAACTTGCCTTGCCGAAATCCATGCGGCCGGAATATTTGCGTTTCAATGCCTCCATGCACCGACCCATGTCGCGCAATCCCCGCGCATTGACATCGTCGACGACCTTTCGGCAGACGCCGCGGATTTCCTCTTCCGAAAGCTGCTCCGGCAGGAAGGTGCGAATGACTTCGATTTCCGCCCGCTCGCGCTGGGCGAGTTCGGTCCGGCCGTTTTCCTCGTAGATTTTCGACGATTCGTCGCGTTGCCGGATCATCTTGGCCAGTATCGCCAGAATCTCCTCCTTGGAGACCCCGTCATGGCCTTTGGCCCGCTCCTCGATATCGCGATCCTGGATCGCTGCATTGATCAGCCGCAGCGTCGAGATTTTGACCTGGTCGCGGTCTTTGACCGCCACTTTCAGGGCGTCATTGATGGCGTCGCGCATCATGTCCTCGTTCGGGAACCGTGATTAGCCACACAATAGCGGCACAGTTCAAGCCGGAATATGCCCGATTGCAACCCGCCGGGCACCGCGGCATCGCCGCCGCACGGCCACAAAGCCGGTCAGATCCGGTATCATCCGGCCGCAAAGGGTGGTTGTCGGGTGACGCGGTCCGCTGCCGGCACATGCGGCGGCAAACCGTCGCGGGCAGATATAGGCGGCCGTTGCAATTGCGCAAGGCCTCCGGTAATCGGGCGCATACCGGCGGCCGAAATTTCGTCCGCCCGCCGCCGTTCCTGGATCACGCCCGCCACCGGTCCGATTACAGAGCCGCCATGTCCGAAATTGAAACCAGCCCGCCATCTGCCGAAAACGCCGCCGCCGGCGGGATTGCGCCTTGGCGCGAGCCGGTGAGCACGGCCCGCCTGGTTCTCGCCGACGGCACGGTGATCACCGGGATGGGGCTCGGCGCCACGGGCGAAGCGGTCGGCGAAGTCTGTTTCAACACCGCCATGACCGGCTATCAGGAGATCCTCACCGACCCGTCCTATGCCGGCCAGATCATCACCTTCACCTTTCCCCATATCGGCAATGTCGGCGTCAACGATGAAGATCTGGAAACCGTCAATCCGGCCCGGACCTCGCCGGTGCGCGGTTGCGTGATACGGACCGGAATCACCGAGCCGGCCAACTGGCGCGCCAGCGGCAATCTGGACCGCTGGCTGAAAACCCGCGGAATCGTCGCCATTGCCGGCCTTGACACCCGGGCGCTTACGGCGCGCATACGCGACCAGGGCATGCCCAACGCCGCCATCGCCCACGCGCCTGACGGGCTGTTCGACGAATCCGCCCTTCTGGACATGGCCCGCGCATGGCCGGGTTTGGACGGGATGGATCTCGCCGCCGAGGTAACCACCGGCCAGACCTACACCTGGGACGAGACGCCCTGGGTGCTCGGGCATGGCTATGGCACCGTGACCGACGCGCCGTTTCACGTCGTCGCTGTCGATTTCGGCATCAAACGCAACATCCTGCGTCTGCTTGCCGGCCAGGGTTGCCGCGTTACTGTCGTGTCGGCCACCGCCACCGGTGCCGATATCCTCGCCCACCGGCCCGATGGTGTGTTTTTGTCCAATGGTCCCGGCGATCCGGCGGCCACCGGCAAATATGCCGTACCGGCGATCCGCGAGGTGGTCGCCGCCGGCGTCCCCCTGTTCGGCATCTGCCTCGGCCATCAGATGCTCGCCATCGCCCTTGGCGGCCAGACCATGAAGATGGCGACCGGTCACCACGGCGCCAATCATCCGGTCAGGGATCACACCACCGGCAAGGTGGAAATCACCTCGATGAACCATGGCTTCGCGGTCGCTGCGTCAAGCCTGCCCGACGGCGTGGAGGAAACTCACGTTTCGCTCTTCGACGGCTCCAACTGTGGATTGCGGCTGAAGGACAAGCCGGTCTTCTCCGTCCAGTACCACCCGGAAGCCTCGCCGGGGCCCCGCGACAGCCACTACCTTTTCACCCGGTTCGTCAACCTGATCCGCACACAGAAAGGCCTGGTCGCCGAACCGGAGTTCCCGGCCCGGTCCTGAGCACGGAGCGCGGATTAGACGGACAGCCGGCCCGCGCGCCGGTCGTCCGTTCAGACACGCTCCGCGTTGAAGGTGTCGCAAGCGCCGATATCGCCGCTCTGGTAGCCGCGATAGAACCACCGTTTGCGCTGCTCTGCCGTACCGTGATTGAAGGCATCGGGCACCACATAGCCCTGGGTGCGCTTCTGGATCATGTCATCGCCGATCTGGTGCGCGGCATTCATCGCCTCGTCGATATCGCCTTCGTCCAGCAACCCCTTGCCGGCCACCGATCGCGCCCAGATACCCGCGAAGCAGTCCGCCTGCAGTTCGACGCGGATCGACATCTTGTTGGATTCCGCGCGCCCCAGCTGCTGGCGCATCTCGTTGAACTTCGGCAGCACGCCGATCAGGTTCTGGATGTGATGGCCGACCTCGTGGGCGAGGACATAAGCCTGGGCGAAATCGCCGGGCGCATCGAAGCGTCGGCGCAACTGGTCATAGAAGGAAAGGTCGATGTAGATCTTGCGGTCGCCCGGACAGTAGAACGGCCCGGCCGCCGAATTGGCAAGGCCGCACGCCGAGCGCACGCCCCCGGAAAATAGCACCAGCGTCGGCTCCTGATAGGTCCGGCCGCCGGCCTCAAACAGGGATTTCCAAGTATCCTCCGTCTCCGCCAGGACGGTCGCCACAAAAGCCCGCATCTCGTCATTTGTCGATGGAGATTGCGAGGTTCCCTCGCGGCTGCCCGAAGTCGTCGGCCCCGACGTCGGTGTCAGACCGCCGCCGGCCAGGAGTTCGATGGGATTGACGCCCATGATCCACATGACGATCACGATTATGATCAGCATGCCGATGCCGCCGCCGCTCGCCCGTCGCATACGTGGCGCACCGCGGCCAAATCCTCCCGGCAGCCGCATGCCGCCGCCCTGCCCCCGCCTGTCGTCGATATTTCGGCTCTGCCGCCGTCCCTTCCACCGCATGAACGCACTCCGTATAAATTTTGGCCGCTCCGCCGGCCGACGCCACCCCTTTCCCGTGTCTACCACGCGTCGCTGCCATTTTGACAGAGTCATTGACGGTGCGCGGCACACGGAATTGTACCGTCCGGCGATTGCGACACTTGCCCCGGACAACCATATGTCACAAGGTTCAGACGATCGGGACAATCGGGCCGCGGCCGGGGTGTATACGGGGGCCGGTCGCCGGGTACCGCATTGCCGACAGGCCGGGGGAAAGACATGTCACCGGAGCAGTTTCGCAGATGGCGTAAGTCATTGGGCCTGAAGCAGCGCGAAGCCGCCGAGCTTCTCGGCCTGAAAAAGCGGGTCATCCAGTACTACGAGACCGGCAAGCGCGACGGCAAAAGCGTCCAGATTCCGCAAACGGTCCGCCTCGCCTGCCATGCGCTGTCCAATGGTGTGCGCGACTATGACGGTGAATCCGCTGTTTTGGCGGCACCGGCCGCCGATAGCCCGATCCGGCCGGCCCGCCCAGTGTGCGTCGAAAGCAAAATCGCGGCGAAATAGCGGAAAATCGAGCGCTCCAGGCAAAGCCGGCGGGCGCCGCAGTCCCGGCCGGCGCCCGCCCGCCCCACAAAGCATTTGGCGAATCCCCAATCGCTGGTGTAGGGAGACCGCCGGGTGCGTTGCCAACGGTTTCTGACCATCGGCCCGCCACCCGCCGGAACACCAGCCGCGAACCGAGAACGGAGACCGGCACTGCCGATCCGCCCGAGGGCGGATTTTTTACGCCGCACGCCATGCCGAAACGCACAGACATCGAAACGATCATGGTCATCGGCGCCGGGCCGATCGTCATCGGCCAGGCGTGCGAGTTCGACTATTCCGGAACCCAGGCCTGCAAGGCCTTGAAAGCGGAGGGTTACCGGATCGTACTTGTGAATTCCAACCCGGCGACGATCATGACCGATCCGGACCTGGCCGACGCCACCTATGTCGAGCCGATCACGCCCGAGGTCGTTGCCCGCATCATCGAAAAGGAACGTCACGTGCGTCCCGGCGGCTTTGCCCTGCTGCCGACGATGGGCGGCCAGACCGCGCTCAACTGCGCCCTATCGCTCAACAAGTCCGGTGTCCTCAAAACGCACGACGTGGAGATGATCGGCGCCCGCGCCCATGTCATCGACAAAGCCGAAGACCGGGAGCTGTTCAAAAAGGCGATGGCCAATATCGGCCTGGAGACGCCGCGGTCGGTGCTTGCCCATTCGGTGGCCGAGGCGTTGGCGGGACTTGAGGCCATCGGTCTGCCGGTCATCATTCGGCCCTCCTTCACCCTCGGCGGCACCGGCGGCGGCATCGCCTACAACCGAGAGGAATTTCTGACGATTGTCGAATCCGGCCTCGACGCCTCGCCGACCACCGAGATTCTGATCGAGGAATCGGTAATCGGCTGGAAGGAATTCGAGATGGAGGTCGTTCGCGACCGCGACGACAACTGCATCATCATCTGTTCAATCGAAAACATCGATCCGATGGGCGTGCACACCGGCGATTCCATCACGGTGGCGCCGGCACTGACGCTGACCGACAAGGAATTCCAGGTCATGCGCGATGCCTCCATCGCGGTGCTTCGCGAAATCGGCGTCGAGACCGGCGGCTCCAACGTCCAGTTCGCCATCAGCCCCGAAGACGGACGCATGGTGGTCATTGAGATGAATCCGCGAGTTTCGCGATCCTCCGCGCTGGCCTCCAAGGCAACCGGTTTCCCGATCGCCAAGGTCGCCGCACGTCTTGCCGTCGGTTACACACTCGACGAACTCGACAACGATATCACGCGCGGCGCGACACCGGCATCGTTTGAGCCGACCATCGACTATGTGGTGACCAAGATACCGCGCTTCGCGTTTGAGAAATTCCCCGGTGCCGAGCCGCGCCTGACGACGGCGATGAAGTCGGTCGGCGAGGTGATGGCGATCGGCGGCACGTTTTGCGAAAGCCTGCAAAAAGCGCTGCGTGGCCTTGAGACCGGCCTCGACGGTCTTGACGAATTCGACATTCCCGGCCTCGGCATGGGCGACGACAGGAACGCCATCCGCGCCGCTCTGGCGCTTTCCACGCCCGACCGGTTGCTGGTCGTCGCCCAGGCCCTGCGGCTTGGTGTCGATGTCGATACGGTCCACGATGCCTGCAAGATCGATCGCTGGTTTGTCCGCCAGATCGCCGACCTCGTCGCCATGGAACAGGCGGTAGGCGAACACGGCCTGCCCGATTCGCCGGTCCTTCTGCGGCGGATCAAGGCGATGGGCTTTTCCGACAATCGGCTGGCGCATCTTGCAGAAACCGACGCCGGCTCGGTGCAGGCGTTGCGGCAAAAACACCGGGTCCACCCGGTCTTCAGGCGCATCGACACCTGTGCTGCGGAGTTTGCTGCGCCAACCGCCTATATGTACTCCACCTACGAGGCGCCATTCGCCGGAACGGCGGTTTGCGAAGCGCAGCCGTCGGCCGCCCGCAAGGTTATGATTCTTGGGGGCGGACCGAACCGCATCGGCCAGGGGATCGAGTTCGACTATTGCTGCTGTCATGCCGCCTTCGCGCTTGATGAAGCCGGCTTTGAATCGATTATGGTCAACTGCAATCCGGAAACCGTCTCCACCGATTACGACACATCCGACCGGCTCTATTTCGAACCGCTTACCGCGGAGGACGTTCTGGAGATTATCCGGGTCGAGCAGCAGGCCGGCACCCTGCACGGCCTGATCGTCCAGTTCGGGGGGCAGACGCCGCTCAAGCTCGCCCAGGCGCTGACCGAAGCCGGCATTCCTATCCTCGGCACCTCCCCCGACGCCATCGACCTCGCCGAGGACCGGGACCGGTTCAAGGCGCTGTTGCAGGACCTCAACCTGCGCCAGCCGCGCAACGGCATCGCCCGCTCCGCCGAAGAAGCCCGCGCCATTGCCGACGCAATCGGCTATCCGGTGGTCATCCGCCCGTCCTACGTGCTCGGCGGCCGGGCGATGGAAATCGTCCACGAACCGGCCCAATTGGAACGCTACATGACCGAGGCGGTCGTGGTCTCAGGCACGTCACCGGTGTTGATCGACAGTTATCTCGCCGATGCCATCGAAGTCGATGTCGACGCGCTCTGCGATGGTACGGATGTCTTCGTCTGCGGCATCATGGAGCATATCGAGGAGGCCGGCATCCATTCCGGCGACAGCGCCTGTTCGCTGCCGCCGCGCTCGCTTTCCGACCAGGCGATCGCGCAACTGGAGCAACAAACCGAAAAGCTTGCCCTGGCGCTCAATGTCGGCGGCCTGATGAACGTTCAGTATGCCGTCAAGGACGGAGATATCTACGTGCTGGAGGTCAATCCGCGTGCCTCGCGCACCGTACCCTTCGTCGCCAAGACCATCGGCATTCCCGTCGCCAAGGTCGCCGCCCGTGTCATGGCCGGCGAGAAACTTTCCGAATTTGGCCTGAAGAAGCCGGAATTCGAACATATCGCGGTCAAGGAAGCGGTCTTTCCGTTCGCCCGGTTCCCCGGCGTCGATACCATCCTCGGGCCGGAAATGCGGTCCACTGGCGAAGTGATGGGCATAGACACCCGGTTTTCGGTGGCGTTCGCCAAGAGCCAGCTCGGCGGCGGCACGCAGGTGCCGGCTTCGGGCGCGGTCTTCATTTCCGTGCGCGATACCGACAAGCCCGGTATTTTGAACATCGCCCGCACGCTCGCCGATCGCGGCTTCGCGATCATCGCCACGGCCGGCACCCAGCGCTTCCTGAGCGCCGAGGGCGTTGATTGCACCCGCATCAACAAGGTTTTGGAAGGCCGGCCCCACATTGTCGACGCCATCACCAACGGAGACATCCAGCTCGTCATCAATACGACGGACGGCGCCCAGGCGATTTTGGACAGCCGTTCGCTGCGCCGGGCTGCGCTTTTACACAAAGTGCCCTACTACACCACGCTTGCCGGCGCCCGCGCGGCAACCACGGGAATTGAGGCCCTGATCGGCGGCAAGCTTGAAGTTCGGCCGCTGCAATCCTATTTTTCCGCGGCATGATTTGATTTGCCGGGTTCCGTTCCCTAACGGGGCGGAGCATTTTTTGTGCGCGTGCGCACTGCTCGGCGAGACCGCCCTGGGAGGGTGAGATGATGGAAAAGGTTCCGATGACACCTGCCGGCTATGTGAGCCTGGAGCAGGAACTGAAACGCCGCATGTCGGAAGATCGCCCGCAGATTATCCAGGCGATCGCCGAAGCGCGCTCCCATGGCGATCTGTCCGAAAATGCCGAATACCATGCCGCCAAGGAACAGCAGAGCCTGAACGAGGGCCGCATCGTCGAACTTGAAGACAAGCTGTCCCGCGCCGAGGTGATCGATCTGGCCAGCGTGTCCGGCGATACCGTCAAGTTCGGCGCCACCGTGACGCTGGTCGATGAAGACACCGACGAAAAGAAGGTCTACCAGATTGTCGGCGACGTGGAGGCTGATGTGAAGGAGGGGCGAATCTCGATTTCCTCGCCGATCGCCCGCGCCCTGATTGGCAAGACGGAAGGCGATTCCGTGGAAGTTGCCGCACCTGGCGGCGCCCGCGGTTATGAGATTTTGAAGGTCAAATACGGCTGATTGCCCGGGCCGCATGTCCAGCCCCGGTTTCCATCGCGCCGGCGGCCGAAGCAGCCACGCCTTCCCCGGTGGCCGTCCGGGCCCGACGCACCGTCATCGCCAGCACCGCGACGGTGGAAAGAAGCCCCGCCGGCACACCCGCGGCGAGCAGCGCATCCTGGTAGAAAAACGGCACCAGACCGAGCACACCGATCGCCAGCTGTTCATAGGGCGCAAAGCCGCGGTCGAGTCCGTCGCGCACCAGAAAAACCAGCGCGACGCCGAGGATCATCATGTCGTAGTCGAGGATATACGGGCTGATGCACAGGGCCGCCGCGGCGAAGCCGGCGCATTGCAGCGCCCGCGGCACCTCCCGCCACCATAGCCACAGACACACCGCCGCCGCGCCGGCCGCGCAAAGCGCCTGTGCGCCATAGGCCACCGGAAGCGGTGCCCCGTGGAGTCGCAGCACCGCAAACAGGGATTGCAGCCGCTGCCAGCCGGCGATGCCGGGTTCCAGCACTTCCGTTCGTGTGGCGTGCAGCGATCCGGCAAATGCCGTCCAGGTATCGATGCCGAAGATCGCCGCGCTGGCCACCACCATGACCGCAATGGTCGCCGCCGCCGCCGCGATGGCATCGAACCGGCGCTCCATCAGCAGCACGATGGGAAACAGCACCCCGAAATGAGGTTTGTAGGCCAGCAAGCCGATAAACATGCCGGCCAGGATCGGCCGCTTGTCGATCAGCCACAGGCCCAGAAGCATTAGCCCGGCTGTGTAAAAGCCGTTTTGACCGTACATCGTGTTGACGAAAACACCGGTGAAAGCGAGCGCTCCGAACAACGCGATCGCCGAGGGAATGACGGCGCGCACCGCAAGGAGATAGAAAACCAGCGTTCCGAGCACCCAGACCACGAGAGCCGGCAGATAGGCGAGCGCGGAAAGCGCGCCGGCGATCATCAGATGGAATGGCGGATACATGAACACCAGGTAGGGCGCGTTTTCGCCGTAGAGACTCTGCTGATGGGCATAATGGGCCTGGAAATCGTAGACCGACGGAGCCAGTCCCTGCCGCGCCATGTCGCCCGCCGCCCACACCGGCCCGAAATCGGTACCGACGGGAATGCCGGCGCCGTTGAAGATGCCATCCGCCGTGGCAACCATGTACACCGGGATCGATAACAGAAATGCGGCCAGCGTCAGAAAAATGACGGCAAGCCGGCCCCTGTCGAACCAACGACCGTCCCGCAGCTGCGAAATCAGCGAAACCCGTTCCATGATACCGGTCTACCCCGCCAGGCTTAACATTGGGCAAACGGTGGAGGCCGGCATATGCTGCGCCACAGTCGGTCCGCCGCCCATCGTCGATGCACCCGCGGGCCCGACCCGACCAGCGGTCATACATTGGCCGGTTGCATCCGGTCATTTCGCCGGACATCACGGCAACGGGCCGGACCGGCCTGGCCGCCGCCGACATGTACCCGTTCTTGCTGCATCGGATTTAACGCCTGTATATGATCGCATGCACAGCGCCCGCGCTCACAGAACGACTTGAGGCATGAACCGCAACAGGGTTGACAGCGGGGGGACGGACGGCGCCGGCCCCTTTGCATCCTACGCCGCACCGAGCCACGCAAACGGTTACAGCGTGATCCCGCTTTATCCGAACCAGAAGCGGCCGCGAATGGGCTTTGACTGGCGAAACGCATGTTGGACGCGGTTTTCGGCCGATTGGGTTCATGCGCAAGCCGCTTCATTCCCCGATTCCGGCGTCGGCCTGGCCTGCGGCCGAACCACGATGACATTCGATATCGACATCGAGGATGTCGCAGTCGTATCGCGCCTTCGCGATGTCATTGAAAATCACTGTGGAACCGGGCCGCTTGTCCGCGTCGGTCGGCCGCCGCGCGTCGCACTGATCTACCGTTCCGCCGAACCTATCGTGTCGATGCGCATTCCAAAGATCGACGTGCTGGGACTTGGAACCCAACTGGCGGCTTACGGTATTCACCCCACGACCGGCCGGACCTACGATTGGGTCGACGGGATCGCACCGCACAACACGCCCCTGTCGGAAATTCCAGCAGTCACCAACGCCCTGTGCGAAGCGGCAATCTCCGAAATTGTCCGCAGCGTCTATGGCGATCGCTTCGAGCGAATGGTCTTCGATCTGGATATGGACCTGATCAGGTACAGTTTTTCCTCACGATCGCGATTGATCCGCCAGTTGCTTCGGACCTTGGCTCGGGGAAAGGTCAGTGCACGCGACAAAATCGTCCACGAAGTGCGGACAAACGGGATTCGGCCGGGATATTGGGGGTATGTTATGCGGCCGCAGGTTCGCGGCGGGTTCGATAGCAAGTATTTTCTGGAAAATGTGAGGCATGGTGATCCTGTCGATTGACCGGCAGGCCGCGCCTGAGCCCTGAATTCGGAGTGCAGGACAATACGACAATTCGATCCCGTGAAGCCCGGCCCGGATTGGCGCGCACCGGACAAACTGCTGGTGATTGCCGGTTACTTCCGGTCCGGCTCCGGCTATCTGGGTTCGTTGCTGCGTTCCACGGATCGGCTGGGCCGTCCGGCCGAGTATTTCAACCCCCGCCACGCCGTGCGCGTGGCCGATCTCGGCTATGACCCGGCCGCCCATCTGACGGCGTTCGAAAATGTGCGCGACGCCGCGACAACGCCAAACGGCGTATGCGCGATCAAATTCTTCCCCTCCCATCTGGAACACCTGCTGACCCGCTGCGACTTCTCCGCCTGGTTCCCGGCAACAAAATTCATCTGGCTCCAACGCGCAGACATCCTCGGCCAGGCCATCTCCCTGTCGATTGCCGGGCAGACCGACACCTGGCAACGGACCGAACAGGACGAGCAAAGCCACGCCGTATTCGACCGGAAACGAATCGAGGTCGCGATCCGGGATATCGCCGGCGCCCATCAGTATTGGGCCGGATTCTTCGGGAAAAACGGCATCGTGCCCCATATCGTTGTCTATGAAACGCTTTGCCGGGATCCCGAAGCAACGGTCCGCGGTATCGCTCGCTTTGCAGAAACCGGACTTCCGCCCACCGTGACGATCGCCTCCGATCTCAAGCGCCAGCGCACCGACAGGAACGCCGAATTCCGGGCGGCTTTCTGCAGTCAAACCGGGTCGATCGAGCCGGCCGGAGACATTGCCATGCGCGTCGTGGCCCGCAACCTGAAGAATGCCGGGCGCTGGCTATCGAGGCGGCCGGTTTGACGGCCCCGAACAGGACATTCGATCTGGTCGAACATGCGCTCCGCTTGCACGAATTGCACGTCATCGGCATTCCGGTTTGCGCCCACAGCAAGCAGATTGCGTTCCGCAGCATGGGATTGCCCCCCTATCACGTTACGGGCGCGCGCAGGAGGCTGAAGGATGTCGCCTTTCAAAGCCTGACATTCCATCTCGCCATGTCGCCGCCGGACGAAGACGATCTGGTCTCCTGGTTTTCCGGCCATGGCGGCAATTTCGGTATCGTCACCGGATACCGGAATCTCGCCGTGTTCGACTTTGACAGGCCGGCGGCGTTTCACCGATGGGCACGGGAATTCCCGGAACTTGCCGGCTCGACGCCGGTTGAGTCCACACCGAACGGCTTCCATGTCTATGTGACCTGCCGGCAAGCGGCGGAATGTTCCAGCATCTACTACCGGGGCCGCAAGGCGGGGCATTTGAAGGCGCTGGGCGGGTATGTCGTAAGCAGCCCGTCCACGGTGCCGGAAGGTCGCTATGAGTGGCTGCCTGGCCAGTCCATGGCCGAATGCCGGCCGGCGCCCGTCCCGGATCTTGCGGCACTGTCCATGCACCCCACGGGCCGAATCCGCGGCTACTACAACCGCTGGCTTGGCCGGGGCTTTTATTCACCTGATGAAACATTTGCGCCGGACGACTGATCGGGTTGCCGCGCGCGCAAACGCCAGACCGGTTCACGGATTTGGCGCCCGACCGGCCGGCTAAAGGGCAACCGCGCGCGCCCTGGCGTTGAGAATATGGGTTTCCATGGCGCCGGCGGCGCGCCGGGCATCCCGCGCCAGAATTCCGTCGATGATGGCCAGGTGATCGTTGAACGCGGAAGGCAGCGTCGATTCGCTGAGTTTGATGCGGTCGAGCCGAATCAGGCGGATTCGGATGGAATTGACATTGTAGGCCTGGATGAGCAGTTCGTTTTCCGTCGCGCCGATCAACAGATCATGAAAATCGGTGTCGACATCCTGCCCCTTTTTCAGGACATCGGGGCCGGGCGCATCCCTGAGCTGCGCGATGATGGCACTATGGCTGTCGCGTTGCTTGCGCAGGATATCCTCAGGCATGTTCTCCACCGCGAAAAGGACAGCCTCGCGTTCCAGCGCCATCCGCATCTGAAAGGCGTCGCGGATCATGGGAAGGTCGATCACGGTAATCTGGATGCCCCGCTGCGGCATCACGTCCAGCAGCCCCTCCGCTTCAAGGCGCGGCAACAGTTCCCGCAGCGCCCCGATCGACAGCCCCAGAAGCGCCACCATGTCCTTTTGCGAAAGAACCTGGCCCGGCCTCAGATTTCCCTGCAACAAGGCCCCCTGAAAGCGCTCATAGGCGGCCTTCTTGCCGCCCGGCATGACCTGTGCGCCTCTCGTCTTCGTCACCTTGTGCTCCTTGGAAGTCCGTTCTGTCGATCGTCGCGCCGCAAGTCTCAGACCTCCGTGTCCGGAGCGTTCGCCGGGCCACCGCCCGCCGCCATTTCCGGCGACCCCGGAACCGTCAATACCGCCGGCGCCTCCGCATCCGTCAGCGGCGTCAGGGGCGGAAGCGTGCGGGCCCAGGCCGGATCGCCATACCGCCTGGCAAGAGCGAATTTGACCGCGCGCAGATCGCCATGCGCGGCGACTGCGGCAATCCGCTCGGCCTGGCGGTCGCGAAGCTGCCGGGTTTCCGGACCGTCCGGGTCTTCATAGATGCGCCGCAGGTCGTCGGGGAACAGGTTGGGCAGCCCGCCGATCAATCCAGCTCCGCCCGCGACCACGAGCGACGGCAGGACACGGTCGTCGCCGGTGAATATGGACAGGTCCGGAAACCGCCGGGCGAGCATGATGCCGTTTTCCACACTGCCCGTTGAATCTTTTATCCCGACGATGGCGCATCCGATCCGCGCCTTGAGCAATTCCACAAGGCCTGGCACGAAGGACACGCCGGTATAGCGGGGGATGTTGTACAGCAGGATGTCGATGGCCGGGCGACCGGCCCGCGCCAGCATCGCTTCGAAAAACGCGGCGACACCCTCATGGCTCGGCGCATCGTAATAAAAGGGCGGCAACACGAGAACGGCACGACAGCCAAGCGCCGAGGCGGCCCCGACCATGCGCGCCGCATCATCGATGCAGGCAGACATGATACAGGGTATGTGCCGGTCAAGCCGCACGCCGTTCGCACCCAGCGCCCGCAGCGCCCCGATTTTCTGATCGGTGGAAAGCGACACCCCCTCACCGGTGGTTCCGAATGTCGAGACATAGCGGCACCCCCCGTCCAGCATTCGCTCGCAGTGACCGGCAAGGCGTATCGTGTCGATATCGAACGCGGCGTCGACGGGCGTCGTCGATGCTGCGATGATGCCGGAGAGATCGGAATTCGGCATTCAATTCCCGGTGTTGGCGGTTGGCGGACCAATTGATACGATCAATGATATGACCGTAACTCATATCAATGTTTACATCGAAGAAGCAATGAGGCAATGTCACGGGCTTGAATTTGGTTGCCGGGTGGGCCAGACCGACAGGGTTTCGGCGCCTGCTCAGCGGCCGGTCAATCCAGTAGGGAGATTACACGCATGAGAAATCCAGATCGTCGTTCTGCACTTGCCGCAACAGCAGCAGCACTTGCTATTGCAGCCATCGGTTTAACGGATGCAACGTACGCCCAGGACAAGATCACCCTGCGCATGTCGACACCGGCGTCGGAGACCGACCAGCGCTCCGTGGCCCTTGCCGAAGTGTTCGGACCGGCAGTTGCCGGATTCGCGACCTACGAGCCGCATTACAACGCTTCGCTGATTGCCCAGAACTCCGAACTGGAGGCCATCGCCGCCGGCGATCTGGAGATGTCGATCGCCTCGGCCCAGGAACTGGCCCAGTTCTTCCCCGAGTTTTCGATCTTCGCCACCGGCTATGTCCACCAGGATGCCGCTCACCAAGTCCGCGTCTTCAACGATCCGCTGATGGATCCCTTCAAGAAGAAGGCCGAGGACGAACTGGGCGTGAAACTACTGTCGGTGATGTATCTCGGCCGCCGGCACGTCAATCTGCGCCAGACCAAGGATGAGCTGACGGTCATGACGCCGGCCGATCTCGCCGGCGTCAATCTGCGCATGCCCGGCACCGACGCCTGGCAATTCCTCGGCAAGGCGCTGGGCGCCAACCCGACGCCGATGGCGTTCACGGAAGTCTACACCGCCCTGTCCACCGGCTCCGTCGACGGCCAGGACAATCCGCTGCCGACTGTCGTCGATGCCAAGTTCTTCGAAGTCACCAACCAGATCATCCTCACATCGCACCTGGTCGACCTCAACTATGTCGCCTTCTCCAAGGCCGTTTGGGACAAGCTGACACCCGAGCAGCAAAAGACCGTTCAGGACGCGGCCGACGCCGCGGCGGAAAGCGGGCGCCAGAAGCAGCTCCAGAAGGAAGCGGATCTCGTCTCCTTCCTCAAGGAACAGGGCCTGGCGATCTATGAACCCGATCTGAAAGCGTTCCGCGAGCACGTCCAGGCCCAATATGTCGGCGGCGAATTGGCCGCGGCCTGGCCGGAAGGCGTTCTTGAAAAGATCAACGCGCTCGGCAACTGACCGGCAACCGGCGCCGCGGGCCGCCCCGATGAAGGCGGTATTCAAATGGATCACCCGCGGCGCCGAAACCGTGGCGGCCACTATGATGGCCGCCATGTTCCTCACTTTCATCCTGCAGATCACGATTCGCTATACCGCACGGCTGGAATGGCT
The DNA here is from genome assembly GCA_965216515.1 of Afifellaceae bacterium. Lineage (GTDB taxonomy): Bacteria > Pseudomonadota > Alphaproteobacteria > Rhizobiales > Afifellaceae > CAXMRP01. The sequence continues at coordinate 1,291,257 of OZ244173.1, forward strand.
GGCCGAGGCGATGCCGATCCTCGACCCGACCCGCTATGGATGGACGCTGGAATTCTGTCTCGCGCTGTGGGTCTGGATTGTGTTCTGGGGCAATGCACTGATCGTGCGCGAGCGCGATCATGTCACCTTCGACATTCTCTACACCCATGTCCGTCCCGGCGTGCGCAAACTGTTCGCGATCATCGCCGGCGTGGTGATCTGCGCCGGGCTCTTGTGGTCGCTGGAGCCGACGTGGAACAAGTTTTACATCCTCCGGCTGAAGAAGACCGCCACGCTGTCGGCGATATTCGGCGACACCATCCGGATGCGCGATATCTATTCGATCTACTTCTTTTTCCTGGTTGTTGTCGCACTGCGCTATGCTTGGCGGGCTTGGCATACCCTTCGCCACGGCGCGGAGGCCGATCTCCATCACTATGAGGATCTGGGCGGCAAATGAGCGCGCAATTCGCCCTCTGCCTTGCCGCCCTGTTTTCACTCGCCGCAATCGGCACGCCGATCGCCTATGCCATTCTGATCGGTGCGTTCCTGTACCTGGCCAACGGCGGCCAGGACATCGGCGTAGCCGGCAAGGTGCTGATGGACGGCCTCTATCAGAGCTTCGTCCTGTTGGCCGTGCCGCTGTTCATTGTCGCTGCCAACATCATGAATGCCGGCACGATCTCCGATCGGCTGCTCAGATTCTGCGTTGTCCTGGTCGGCCGTTTCCGCGGCGGTCTTGGCCACGTCAACGTCGTCGCATCGCTGATCTTCTCCGGCATGTCGGGTTCCGCCGTCGCCGATGCGGCCGGCATCGGCAAGATCATCATCGAGATGATGACCAAGAGCGGGCATTACACCCGTGGCTATGCCGCCGCCATCACCGCGGCGTCGGCAACCATCGGTCCGATCATCCCGCCGTCGATCCCGATGGTCCTTTATGCGCTGGTCTCCAACCAGTCGATCGGCTACCTGTTCCTTGGCGGCATCCTGCCCGGCCTGTTGATGGGCATCGTGCTGATCGTCATGAACACCTGGATGTCCCATCGCCGCGGTTTTCTGCTGGAAGATCCGGTACCGTTGCGCGATCTGCCGAAACTCACCGTCAACGCCTTTCCCGCGCTGCTGATGCCGGCAATCCTGCTGTACGGCATTTACGGCGGCGTCACCACGCCCACCGAGGCCGCTGCCGTCGCCGCCGCCTATGCGCTGCTTCTGGCTTCCATCTTCTATCGCGCGCTGTCGTTTCGCGCCGTCTTCACGATCCTGGTGGAAAGCGCCCGCTCATCGGCCGCCGTCGGCCTTGTGATCGGCGGTGCGCTGATCCTCAACTACGTCGTTGCCTCCGAAAACATTCCCAACATCCTGGCCGAAGCGCTGGTCGGTATCGACGTTTCGCCGGTCCTGTTCCTGCTCGGCGTCAATATCCTGCTTCTGCTGTTGGGTTGCGTACTCGACGCGACGACGATCATCCTCGTCATCATCCCGCTGTTCCTGCCGACATGCCGCGAACTTGGTATTGACCTTGTTCACTTCGGCGTCGTCGCTGTCGTCAACTGCATGATCGGGTTGGTGACCCCGCCCTATGGCATCCTGTTGTTCGTCATCAACGCCGTGACCAAGATCCCGCTCGGCGAAATCATCCGCGAAATCATTCCGTTTCTTGCGATCCTCGTGTTGGCGCTGTTGGTGCTGATCCTGTCGCCCGGCCTGGTGCTGTGGTTGCCGCGCCTGTTCGGTTATACTGCGTAGGCGCGGCACCGCCTGCGCCGAGCCGCACCGTTCTCGCACCCGGCCGTTGATCCTCGCAGACATGGCTGGGACCTTCGCATCGTGGCTGAGAACGCAGGTCGCTCGGATAAATACCCTTGCCGCGAAACCGGGTCAGCGGGAGATTGCGACGCCCCGTCAGGGTTGCATCCGTGCTAAGCAGCGCATGGAAATGGAGATCGAAAATGGGCTTGAAAAGCACATCTGACAGTTACGGATCGATTGCTGTGACGATCCATTGGGTCACCGCGCTGCTGATCGTCATTCTGATCGGTACCGGATTACGGGCCGCCGGTTCGGAGGATGTCGCCGCCAAGGCGGCCATCCTGCGCATCCACGTCCCTGTCGCGGTCGTCGTCCTCTTGCTGACATGCGCTCGCATCATCTGGTGGTGGCGCGCCGACAGCAAGCCCGAACCGGTTGCCGACAGCCCGGCCTGGCAGGAGCGCGCGGCCCGCGCCGTCCATCTGCTCTTCTATGTGGTCATCCTCGGCATGGTGGCGAGCGGCATCGGCATGATGGTGGCGAGCAACGCCGGGCCGATCCTGTTCGGCGGCGAAACTGCAGCACTTCCCGACTTCGGGCGTTATCCGGCACGCGCGCCTCACGGCATCGGCGCCCGCCTGTTGATTGTGCTCATCGGGCTTCACGCCGCCGCCGCCATCTATCACCAATATGTACGGCGCGACGGGCTGTTGCGGCGGATGTGGTTTGGCGGCGAGCGCGCCGTCCCGCGCCCGCCGCGCAAAGCGCCTTAACGGCCGTTGGTGCGGACCAGCCAGAGCATGTCGACGGGATGCAACTTGGACCCGGCATCCTCGGCAACCAGAAGGCCGCCGGCAAATGTCGTGATGTTGTCCGGGGCAGCGATGCCGTCGGGATCGCATCCGGCATCCGTTGACCGGCCGATGATCGCCGGCTCCAGACGGCTTACGTCGTAGTCGGCCCCGATCTCCGCCCGGTAGACCCCGCCGCACAGCTCCGCATCCAGCGCGATTTCGCCGGGCTCCGCCTCGTCCTTGGCGCCGGTGTGCCAGGGGGCGTGCCCCCACGCGGTATCCATGGAGATACCGATTTCCGACATGGCGAGCCACAGATGGGCCCCGTCGGCAGTGACTCCTTCCATCTTGTTCCACTCGTATGTGGCGCCGAGCGCCGCGGCGGCTTTGCGGCTTTCCAGGAACGCCGGCCGGTCATCGGGATAGGAACCGACGGACCCGTCGCCATTCAGGTCCTTGCCGGTCTTGCCTTCCGCCCAGTTCCACACATCGGTGTCGGAAATGAAGTTCGTGGCGCCGTCGACATAATCGGCGGGGGTGAAGCCCTCATAGTCGGCCACCCAGCGGGCCACGGTCTCGTTGTCGGCGTGGCCGAGTTCGATCCATTCCAGGTCAAATCCCGTTGTCCGCGGATCGCTGCCGGCATCCTGGATCGCCTTGGCGGCGTAGAGCGTACCGGAAGACAGGTCGCGCTTGCGGTCGGCCACGAACTTGAACAGCACGCCGCCGGAGTTGGAGTTGTATTCCGCGTTGGTGTATTTCGGGCTGTCGTCGTCTGAAATAAAGGCGGTCCGTCCGTCCCCCATCACCACCGCGTTCTCGTGGCTCGCCCGGCCCATCGCATAGTGGCGCACAAACTGCGGATTGCCGGTATCGGTTCCGGTCATCTCGATCACATAGCCGTAGCGGTAGGGATTCGACGGCCGGCCGAGATAGGCGTCCATCACTTTCGGCATGTGGTATGTGACGTCGTTACCGCCGGCAAAACCCGGTTTTTCGTCGGCGTCGTGATTGTCGGGATGGTTCCACAGCGCCGTGTTGAAGTAATAATATTCCTCCGCCAGCAGCTCACTGCCCCACGGGCTCGTCTGCCCGAAACACAACACCCATGCGCCCTCGATGACCGACAGATCGAGCATTTTTGACGCCGCCATGTCGGCCTGCCAGATGCCGTCCCGGCGCACCAGCCTGAGCTGCGAAACGGCGGCCGCGCCCTTGCGGCCGGCACCCTCCCACGCTGTGATCAGGTAGGCATCCTTGTTGGAAAGCGGAATGAAGGCGTTGTAGTCGACGTCGTTGGAGACGTACAACAGTTCGCCGTCCCGCGAATAGACACCGCCGAAGACCTGTCCGTCACCGATTTCCTCGCCGGCGGACGCAAGCTTCACATACGCGCCAACGCTGTGCGGCATATCACGATCGGCCGCCGCCGGTATCGCAATGCCCTGGCCGCCATACGTGTTGAGGTTCGCACCGCTGACATAGCCGACGAAAGCGGGGATCGCGTCACCCGCCAGTTCATCCTTGCCGCCCGGATGCTGGGCGTTGAAGAACAGTTCGCCGGCGTCATTGACCATGATCCCGGTCACCTCGGCACCCGATGGCACAGTTCCGATCCGGATCATGTCCGCACCCTGGGCCGGATTGAGAAGGCCGAGCCCGGTCATCATCGCCAATACCGATACAGTGCTTTTGAATGTCATGTCCGCTTCCCCTGGTTTGCGGCCGCGATCTGCGCCTGTCTGGTGAAGCCTGACAGCGGTCCGGCCGGTTGTTTACCGGTCGAACCATAGTCCCGATCGACAAACCCGCCAATGGAGCCGGTTCTCGATAGCCAGCACGGGCCGGCGGCCCTTCACCGGGCCGGTTGCCGATCCGCTGCCAATGTCCGTTTGTGGAGGTCGACAAGCACGCCATGGAGCCGATCGGTCACCCGTCTGACTTCGGCGATGAACCGGTCCTCATGGTGCACGACCAGCCACTGGTCATGATCCAACTCCTCGACGACGGGTGTGGCGCGCACAAGGCCGGCCCGGGTGTCCCCGACAAATGTCGGCAATAGTGCACGCGCCATCCCCGCCAGGGCCAGATCGAGGGCGTTGCGCGGGTTGCCGACCTCGATACATTCGCCGGGTTCGGTGTGCGCCCTCAGCCAGCGCGCCGACGGCGTATTCCCGACGACCCGTACCCAGGGCGCAGCATCGGGACCGGCGCCATAGCCGGCGAACCGAACCCGGCCGACCGTTCGGCATGCAAGCCCGGGCTGGTCGGGCCGCTGGTTGCGGATCCCGATAACGGCCTCCCGGTGGGCAATGTCGAGAACATGGTCAGCGGCGACGAACCGGATCGAAACATCGTCGTCCGCCATCAGGATCGCGCCGGCCCGGGAACAGAGATATTGCGTCATCCATGTCCCGGCCGAAATCTTCACCAGGGTTTTGCGGCGCCGGTCTTTGGCCGCAGCGATCGGCGTGATCATCGCTTCCAGTTCGGCCACTTGGTTGTAAAGGCCACGCCCCTCCTCGGTGAGATCGTATCCCCTGGGCAACCGATGGAACAGCTCTGCGCCGATGGCTCTTTCCAGCGCGAGCATGCGCCGTCCAAGCGTCGGCGGGCTCTTGCCCGCCGCCGCCGCAGCGGCGGCCAAACCGCCCTTGCGCGCCACAAACAGGAACAGGCGAAGATCATCCCAGTCAAATTTCATTTCATCCATGAAACGATAATTACGATACAATTCATTGATGAGGCAATCTGGTGAGATCACATTGCAGCAAACACGCGCTGGAGGATATCGCATGAAAGTTCTGGATCAGGACATATTGCCGCTGGGCATGGGGTGTTGGCCCATCGGCGGCCCGTTTTACGATGGCGATCGCCCGCTGGGTTTTGCCAATGCCGACGATGCGGAGTCCATCCGCACCATTCATACCGCGCTCGACTGCGGAGTACGTCTGTTCGACACGGCGGCTGTTTACGGGGCCGGCAACGCGGAGCGCCTGCTCGGTCAGGCCCTGAAGGGACGTTCCGACGCGCTGATCGTCACGAAAATCGGCATGGGATTCGACGAAACGACAAGGCGGATTGCCGGCGACCAATCGGACCGGGCCGACGTCATGCCGGCCATTGACCGCTGCCTGGGTCGGTTGCAGCGCGACCGTATTGACATTCTGCTCCTGCACCTGAACGCCCTGCCGGTCTCACGGGCCGAGCCGATTTTTGACGAAATGGCCGAGGCCCGGCGCGTCGGCAAGATCCGCGCCTTCGGCTGGAGCACAGATTTTCCGCAAAGCATCGGTTCGATGGCCGGTCGCGATGGTTTTGTCGCCGCCGAGCACGCTATGAACGTGTTTCGGGATGCACCTGCAATGCAGGACATGGTCGAACGTCACGGCCTTGTCGCCCTCATCCGCTCACCGCTGGCCATGGGTCTGTTGACCGGCAAATACGACCAGGCCGCGCGTCTCGCCGACGACGATGTGCGGGCGACGAACGAAGAGCGCCGGGATTATTTTCGCGACGCCCGGGCCAATCCCGCCTATCTGGCGAAGCTCGCCGCGATCCGCGATCTGCTTCAGACCGGCGGCCGGACCCTTGCCCAGGGCGCCCTGTGCTGGTTGATGTCGAAATCCGGCCGCAATATCCCCATTCCCGGGGCCCGGACCCAGACGCAGATGCGCGACAATGCCGGCGCCGTCCGCTTCGGAGAATTGCCCGCAGCCGTCATGGCGGAGATCGAAACCCTCATCTGCCGCCAACCGGAGCGCCCCGCGCAGCCGTTCTAGGTCCGCCCTGACGGCGCGCACGTCATGACCGCCTTCCGTCCGGCCGTGCTTCCGGTTGCGCCCCCGGTTGTGGCGGTTATCTTGAGACCGCGACCGGATGGCGGTCGATCTCAAGCTCAGGCAAATGGACCGGATGACTTCAAAGCGGGAACTGATCCAGAAGCTCCTCAAAGGCATCGAGACCGGGGATGCAATGGCGGCGGCCGTTGTCAATGAATCCAGATATGTCCAGCACAATCCACAGACGCATGAGGGAAGCGAGGGATTGGCCGCGCTGTTTGCGCGCCTGTCCAGAACGAACCCGCGTGTCACCTTCGTACGGGTATTCGAGGATGGCGACTTCGCATTCGCGCACAACCGGTACGACTTCTCCGGCCCCAGGGTCGCATTCGAGGTCTTCCGGTTCGAGGACGGTCGTGCTGTCGAGCATTGGGACAATATCCAGCCGCAACTGGGACCCTATCCCTCAGGCCGCGGGATGCTGGACGGCACGGCCGAGATTGCCGATCTCCACAGGACCGAGGTCAACAGGGCATTCGTCCGCGCCTTCGCCGACGAGGTGCTGGTACAACGGCGGCTGAACAGTCTCCGCAATTATGTCGACGACGAACTGATCCAGCACAACCCGGAGATTGCCGATGGGGCTCCGGCGCTTCAGGCCGCCCTGGAAGCCACCGCCGGCGGCGACTTCGCCATCCGGTATGACAAGGTCCATAAGGTGCTTGCGGAAGGCAACTTCGTTCTCTGCATGAGCGAGGGAGCGTGCGGCGGCATCCATTCAAGTTTCTACGATCTCTGCCGCATCGCCGACGGCAGGATCGTCGAGCACTGGGATACGATCGAGGCCATTGCACCGCGCAGCGAGTGGAAGAACGAAAACGGCAAGTTCTGATACCGGGTTGCGTCGGGTTGGAAGAGCCCGCGCGATTCCGGGATGATCGACGACTTGAACGCCCGGATCGAGGCGCTGGAGCGAAATTAGTCCCCGCCCCTACTCCGCCGCCGGGATAATCCGCAGCACCTTGCCGTTCGCCTCGTCGGTGAGCAGCCACAGCGCCCCGTCCGGGCCGCAGCGCACGTCCCGGATGCGCCCGTAGCGGCCCTTCAACATCCGTTCCTCGTGGGTCACCCGGTCGCCGTCAAGCTCCAGGCGCACCAGAAGCTGGAACTTCAGCGCCCCGGCGAACAGATTGCCGCGCCAGGCCGGAAAGAGATCGCTGGAACAAAAGGCCAGCCCCGACGGCGCGATGGAAGGGTCCCAGTGGTGCACCGGCTGCTCAAAGCCCGCCGCCGCCGGACCGACGCCGATGCGGGCGCCGGAATAATGGCGGCCATAGCCGATCCGCGGCCAGCCATAATTGCGCCCCGGCTGCGGCCGGTTGATCTCGTCGCCGCCGCGCGGCCCGTGCTCGGTAATCCACAGCGCGCCGTCGGCCGGATTGATCGCCGCCCCTTGCGGGTTGCGGTGGCCGGTGGACCAGATCTCCGGCGCCCCCTGTCCGGCCATCGCGCCGCCGGCGGCAAACGGATTGTCGGCCGGCACCGAGCCGTCGCGATGGATGCGGATCACCGATCCGGCATGGTCGAAGGGGTCCTGCGCCCGCTCCCGCTCGCCGCGCTCGCCCACGGTGACGAAGAGCGTGCCGTCTGGCGCAAAGGCGAGCCGCGAGCCGTAATGCAGGCCGGAACGGGTGAACCGGTTCATCACGAAAATGTCGCGCAGGCCCTCAAGCTGCCCCCGGTTGCCGTCGCGCACCAGCCGGGCGCGGGCAACCGCGGTGCCCGCCCCACCTTCGCCGCGCGCCGAATAGGTCAGATAGATCAGCCCGTTTTCGGCATGGTCCGGGTCCACCGCCACGTCGAGAAGACCGCCCTGGCGCACCGCCGCCACCTCCGGCACGCCGGCGACCGGGGGCCCGAGGTCACCGTCGACGAGGATACGCAGCCGGCCGGACCGCTCGGTGACCAGCGCCGCCTTCTCCACGGCAAAATCCGGCAGGAAGGCAAGACCCCAGGGATGGTCCAGACCCGAGGCCACCGTCTCCACGACGATATCCTGCCTTTGCGTCGCATGGCGATCCTGCGCGCCCGCCGGCTGCGGCGCCGCGGCGACCCACAGCCCCGCGCACAAAACCGCGCGCATGGCCAGGGCCGTGAATTTTCCACGCATGGCAGCAACGCGGCGAAAAGACGGGAGAACGTTCATCAGGACAGTTTGGCGCGGTTGCCCGGCGATGAAAAGCCGCATGAAAACCGAATGCCCGCCGAGAGCCGGGGAATCCTCCGCAAACCGGCCGCGATCTGGCCGTTAATGGCAGGGATTTGGTTCGTTGGAACGCCGACGCCGGCGGGCCTGTTGCCGGTCCGCCAAAAGCGCGGTACGAAACGGCCTCAGCCGTCGCGACCGCGCGCCCGCTCTCACAAAACCTGGAAGCTCCGACCATGGCCTTCTTGTCCGATATACTTTCGCGCGTAAGTCCGTCGCCGACGATCGTCATCACCCAGAAAGCGCGTGACATGCGGGCCGCCGGCCATGACGTGATCGCACTCTCAGCCGGCGAGCCGGATTTCGACACCCCGGACAATATCAAGGAGGCGGCCATCGCCGCCATTCGCCGCGGCGAAACGAAATATCCGCCGGTACCCGGCATCATGCCGCTGCGCGAGGCGATCTGCAGCAAGTTCAAGCGGGAAAACGGCCTCGCCTACGCCCCCCATCAGATCATCGTCGGCACCGGCGCCAAGCAGATCCTCTTCAATGCCATGGCCGCCACCCTCAATCCCGGCGACGAGGTGCTGATCCCGGCGCCCTACTGGGTCAGCTATCCCGATATGGCGTTGATGAACGGCGGCACGCCGATCTTTGTCGATACGCGGCTGGAAGACGGATTTCGATTGCAGCCCGAAGCGCTGGACGCGGCCATCACGCCGAAAACCAAATGGCTCATGTTCAATTCGCCAACCAATCCGTCCGGCGCCGCCTACTCGGCCGACGAACTGGCCGCGCTTGCCGATGTATTGAGGCGCCACGACCATGTCCGGATCATGTGCGACGACATGTACGAGCATCTGCTCTACACCGGCCAGCCTTTCGCCACGCTGGCCCAGGTGGCCCCGGATCTGTGGTCGCGCACCTTGACGGTGAACGGCGTCTCCAAGGCTTATGCGATGACCGGCTGGCGGATCGGCTACGCCGGCGGCCCGGACGAATTGATACGGGCAATGACGACAATCCAGAGCCAGCAGACTTCGGGCACCGGAACCATTTCCCAATGGGCCGCGGTGGAGGCGCTCAACGGCCCCCAGGATTTCATTGCCGAGCGCCGGGACGCGTTCCGCAAGCGCCGCGATCTTGTCGTCGCCATGCTCAACCAGGCCACCGGCCTGTCCTGCCCGGAACCACAGGGCGCGTTCTACGTCTATCCGTCCTGCGCAGGTGCCATCGGCAAGACAGCGCCAAACGGCGCACCGATCAGGACCGACGAAGAGTTCGTCACCGCATTGCTCGAGGACGAAGGTGTCGCCGCCGTTCACGGCTCGGCATTTGGCTTGGGACCGAATTTCCGCGTGTCCTATGCCACCTCAACCGAACTGCTGGAGGATGCCTGCGCGCGGATCCAGCGGTTCTGCAACACGCTGCGATAGCTGCCGGCGGGCCGGACCCGCCACGGCGCGGGCCGGGCCAAAAAGCCGCCATCGGCCCGAAAGCCGGGGGGTCGAAAGCCGGAATCCGGCCGTTTATCCGTCGAGGAGCTGAAGATTGACGGCCTGCGGCCCGCGTCCGCGCCGGTCCTCTTCGGTCTCAAACGACACCCGCGTGCCTTCCGCAAGCTGGCTGAGGCCGGAGCGCTCGATCGCCGAAATGTGGACGAAAATGTCCTTGTCACCGCCATCAGGCGAAATGAACCCGAATCCGCGTTCCGTATTGAAGAATTTCAGCGTTCCGTCACGCCGCGGGCCGCGCTCCGGTGCCGGCCGCTCTGCCTGCGGCCGGTCGCTGCGAAACGATCCCCGGCCCCGCTGGTCACCATCCCGGCCGCCATCCGGCCGGTCGCCCCGGTATCCGCCGCCAGGGCTGCCGCCATGTCCACCGCCCCGGTATCCGCCGCGGGGGCCGCCGCCATCCGCCAGTCCGCCGCCGCGCGATGCCCCGCGATCACGGTGCGCGCCGCCGCCGAATCCGTCGCCGGCCCCATCACCTCCGAATTCCTGCGGCGCGCCAAAGTCGCCGTCGCTGCGGAATTCGCGCTTGCCGCCCCGCTTGGGACCGCGCTGATCGCGCCGCCCGCGTCGGCCACCGCGATCGTCGTGGGAATAATCGTCGTACTCGTCGTCGTCTCGACCGGTCATCACCACCCGTCGCTCCGGCCGTCCGCGGCGCAAACGCCGCCGCCGGATCGCTCCCTATCGATTGCTGTAACTGGACTTGTGAAGGAAATCATCTAACCGCCCGGAATGCTGTTCCGGGAATTCGTACCCCGTATCCGGCGCGCCTGCGCCCCATCACCGCCACAACTATGCCGTCATCGGTCTGTGCCGGCAAGTGGTGAATTTCCCGCTCGCCCGGCCGGACTGCCGGTCAGGCGGCGCGATACGGATGGCGTGGCGCCGGCAATGTCGCCGGATCGGGCATGAAAACGCCGCCGGTGCGCCACCGGCGGCGGATATTCGCGCTTGCCGTCGTGATTGGTCAGCCGAGCTGAATGTTGATGGCCTGCGGACCGCGACCGCGGCGGTCTTCCTCGACTTCGAAGCTGACCTTGTCGCCCTCATTGGGGGCCGGCAGGCCCGAGCGCTCCAGCGCCGTGATATGGACGAACACGTCCTTGCCGCCGTCTTCGGGTGTAATGAAGCCGAAACCCCGTGTCGTGTTGAAAAACTTGATGGTGCCATTGCGGCGCATGGAAAGTCCTTTCCCGTCAAATTCTTGGATCGTCATATCCGACCGGCCCGTCCCCGTGGCTTCCGCGCCTCTTGTCCACCAACCACGCCGGATCTCAGAAATTGGGAAAGGCAAATCCTGCGCTTTCTAGGCAGCGAAAGAACAGGCTGTATCCAACCGCAAGTCCGAGGGCGCACCCATCCAAAACTGTGCGCCGATGGCTGATATGCAGCGGAAATCGGGCCATTGCAAGGCATTTGCCGGGCAAATCGGAGGAGGTGGTTACCGTTAAAATTGTCTCAAACCCGCCCGTCGGCGCCGGCGGACGCGGATCCGGGCGCCCGTCGCGGCCGGCCATTCAGCCGGCGCCCGCGCAGGCGCAGGGAAAAGGAAAAAAACACATGCCGGTGATGCACTTGCCACTGGAAACGTCGCCGCCGCTCCCCATATCCCGCCATGAGATGCACGCAAATCCCGAACCGGTCCGAACCATGTCCGAGCCCCGCGAGACCCCCGCCCGCGCCGCCGCCGATTCCGCCGCGCCGCCGCAAAGCTGCGCCAAGGGCGCGCCCGCCTGGCACCGCACCGCCTGCGGCCTCTATCCCAGCGTCACCGACGCCCTGCTGATCGCCATTCCCATCGCCGTCGTGGCGACCCTGGTCTCGGTGGTCTTCGCCTGAACCAGCCCGGCGCCTCCAACTCCCAGCGCCCGGGCGCCCTGCGTCCGGACAACCGCGTCAGCCGGCGAGCCAGGCCATCACCGCCAGGATGAAGCGGGCATTGTCGGCCGCGTCCGGCGCGTTCATGCCGAACTTGCGCCCGTTCTGGCCGATCTGGGCGGAAAACGCCCCGGCCTCGCCGAACACCGCGATGCGCCCGGCGCCGACCTCCATGATCGCCCCCTGCGACCAGCCCGACACATCCTTGCGCGGCGTCTGCGGGGAAAATTTCCACGCCTCCTGCGGCAGCAGCACCACGTGCGGCCCCTCCAGCGTCAGCAGCGACACCGCGCCATCGGGCACCGAGAAGGCCTGGCCGGTGAAGGTGACGAAGCGGTCGACCGGCGGGTCCAGCCCGGCGAACACCGCCGCCGGCAGGTGAAGCCCGAGCGCCGGCGTGAAGGCGAAGCGGGTGGAGCGGCCGATCATCTCCACGGCAAAGCCGTTCTGAAAGCCGAAGCCGAAGGCCGCCGCCAACTCCGCCGCCGCGCCGGCGAACGGCATGTGGTCGGCGATGAGCAGCAGCCGCCCGCCGCCCTCCACCCAGGCGCGCACCGCCGCGATCTCGGCAGCCGTGAAGGCGGAGGCCACCGGCAGCCGCCAGTTGCCGACATTGGAGGGGTGCAGCGCGTTGGCGACCACCAGCACGTCGATGCCGGCCAGCGCATCGGCCGAAAACGCCGTGTCGCCGGCCCGCACCCGGTAGCCGTCGGCGGCGAGCAAAGCGGCGAAGGGCGCATAGCGGCCGTCGCCGGTGTGGAAGTTTTCGTGCGCGGCGTCGATGGCCACCACCGGCCCGGCGCCTGCTTCAAAGCGCGGCGCGGCGATCTCGGGCCGGAAATCCGGGTCGGAGCGCTGCTGGGCATGGGCGGGGGCGGCGAGGAGGGCGCAGAAGAGCGCGGCCCAAAGGCCGGGCAAACGCCTGCGGCGCGGCCGGGGCGGTCGACCTGGCCAGAGCTTGCGGTGCGTCATCGAGGGACGGAACATCTCCATTGCCCGAACTTAACGGAGCGGGATGGGGAAATCACGGGGGGATGGGGTGGAAGTCCCGTCCAATCGTTCAAGGCCGCGTGTCGGTCCGGGAGCGCTCCCGCACCGCCACGGCGCCGGCCTGACCGCCCGAAGCTCCGGTGCGCATCTGGGTCTCTCACCGGCGGGGCACCGGGATAAAGACACAGGCGTAAACGGTACCTCGGGAATTTTTCTATTACAAATTCGATCTTGATCCGAATTACTAACACAACGAGATTGCAGGCGAACCTGGCGTCCAGAAACATACGGATATGACAGACACGCTATCACCGAGCGAGCGAAGTGCCCGTATGGCCGCCATTCGAGGACGCGACACAAAACCCGAAATGCGGGTTCGTCGACTCCTACACTCGTGGGGGTTTCGATACCGACTGCACCATAAAACTCTGCCTGGGAAACCGGATATCGTGTTTCCGGCACGGAACAAAGTTATCTTTGTCCACGGGTGCTTCTGGCACCGTCACCCCGAAACGACATGCCGACTAGCACGCTTGCCAAAATCGCGACTGGAGTTCTGGCTCCCGAAGCTTGATGCAAACCGGCAGCGCGATTTAACGAATCAGTCCAAACTGAAAGAGCAAGGTTGGGATGTTTTAGTTGTTTGGGAATGCGAATTAAGCAATAGTGAACAATTAGAGAACAAACTGCGGGGATTCTTGGAGGAATGTAAATGCGAGCGATCGAGCTGTTTGCAGGTGCGGGAGGGCTCGGAATTGGAGTGAGCAGGGCAGGCTTTTGCCCGGTTGAGATAATCGAGTGGGACCGGTGGTGCTGTGACTCAATTCGAGAAAACCGCGCAGCGCGGGTAGATGTACTAAGCAACTGGCCAGAGCCGAAAGAAAGTGACGTAAGAGAGATCAATTTTCAAGGCTATGAAAATAGGATAGAGCTTGTTACTGGCGGGCCGCCATGCCAGCCGTTCTCATTAGGTGGAAGGCATCGGGGAAACGCCGACAAGCGAGATATGTGGCCGGAAGCGGTCCGTGTCGTCCGAGAGGTTAAGCCGTTAGCGTTTGTATTTGAGAATGTTAAAGGCTTAACGCGCGCTAGTTTCGCCTCATATTTGGCGTATATTGTTCATCAACTAAGTTATCCAGATATTATTCGCAACAATAGAGAGGATTGGCAGAAACATCTCGAGCGTTTAGAGCAACATCACAGCGCGAGATCAACTGCGCCGTCCGGATCGTCTTACAATGTAGTTTTTCGCACGCTCAATGCGGCTAATTATGGTGTACCTCAGCGCCGAGAGCGTGTTGTATTCGTTGGATTTCGCGATGATTTGGGTATAGAGTGGAGTTTCCCACCTTCGACACATTCTTTAGATGCACTTGTTTGGGATCAAGTCCACAATATAGACTATTGGGAAGAAAACAACGTGCCCCGCGCTGAGCGTAGAACACCTCCCCATCTCTACGCTCGGGCGAAACGATTGAAATACCGTCCACCTACCGCTAGGTGGCGGACGGTGCGTGAAGCTTTGGAAGGCCTCCCTGATCCAGAGCGGCAACCCTCGGCGGCAAAAAGGATTCGAGATCATCGCTTGCAATCTGGGGCTAGATCCTATCCGGGTCATACGGGAAGTCCAATGGACGAGCCAGCGAAGACCTTAAAGGCAGGGGTTCACGGGGTGCCCGGCGGCGAGAACATGTTGGCACGTGCGGATGGAAGTGTCCGGTATTTTACGGTTCGCGAGAGCGCTCGCCTGCAAACCTTTCCGGAAGACTATCGATTTCATGGATCATGGACGGAGGTGATGCGGCAGCTTGGCAATGCAGTTCCCGTTGATCTAGCAAATGTCGTCGCGAACAATGTAGCCAAACACCTTAAAAATACCGCACGCGCGGATGTGAGTATATGAAAGGCTATCGAGAATTCGAATTTGACCTGCCGTCGGCGTTATTAACCAGACTCACGTCGGTACTGGACGAGATGGAAGCTGAAATTCTGTCGCCGGAATATCTGGCAAATGTGCCTGAGACTCAAGGGGTTTATCAGCTTCTGCTCGAGAATAAGCCGGTATATATAGGTAAAACGGACGCCGAAGCCGGTTTAAACAAGCGCTTGATTCGACACAGTCGAAAAATACTTCACCGCAAGAGTCTTGAGCCCACCAACGTCGAATTCAAGGCCGTGAGAGTTTATGTATTTACTGCGATGGATTTGGAATCTGACCTGATTCACTACTACGGCGGAGTGAGATCGCTCGCTTGGAATGGCAGCGGATTTGGATCAAACGATCCGGGCAGGAGGCGCGACTCAACCCGAGTCGATGATGAAAATTTCGACGCCATTTATCCTATAGATATTGACCGAGAGCTATCCTTCACCATTCAGGAAGGCGAAACGGCCGCTTCGGCCTCGGCTCGCTTAAAGAACGAGCTACCTTATGTATTTCGATATCAAAATGCGGGCGGGCGTTCCCGGAAAGCGCATCCCGACTTCGAAACTACTATCTTAGCTGCCCTTAGCGGCCCTACCACCGCTCGCCAAGCGGTGTCACATATAGTTTCCAGTCTTCCAAGTGGTTGGCAAGCCACAGGATTGCCCGGATATGTCATAGCTTACAAAGAACACGTAGTGTATCCGAAGTCCGAGGTTATTGTGCGGTCATAACCCTGCCCCTCGGCTTCTCCGTCCGCCCCGCCATCGTCTCAATCCGCACCACCCTCGCTGTATCCTCGGGACAAGCCCGAGGATAACGAAGGCAGGGGCCGCCCGAGGATGACGATCGGGGATGCTACGCGAGGCTGACAAACCGCCTACCGCCCCCTCGCCCCCGCCCGTCTCCGCGCTTTCTTATTCCCCACCCCCGCATCGCGGCTCAGCGGGTCGTTGGCGATCGCCAGTTCGGTCTCCTCCAGCCGCTTGATCTCGTCGCGGATGCGTGCCGCCTCCTCGAATTCCAGGTCGGCGGCGGCGTCGCGCATGCGCTTTTCCAGGTCGGCGATATGGGCCTTGAGGTTGTGGCCGATCAGCGGCTCGCCGTCGGCGGTCACTCCGGCCCGGTCGAACAGCGCCCCCTTGCCGACGCGGACATGGTCGCGCTCGTAGACGCTGTCGAGAATGTCGGCGATGCCCTTCTTCACCGATTCCGGCGTGATCCCATGTTCGACATTGTAGGCGAGCTGCTTCTCTCGCCGCCGGTCGGTCTCGGCGATCGCCCGCTCCATGGAGCCGGTGACATGATCGGCGTAGAGGATCACCTTTCCGTCGACGTTGCGCGCCGCCCGGCCGATGGTCTGCACCAGCGAGGTCTCGGAGCGCAGAAAGCCCTCCTTGTCGGCGTCGAGAATGGCCACCAGCGCGCATTCGGGGATGTCCAGCCCCTCGCGCAGCAGGTTGATGCCGACCAGCACGTCGAAGGTGCCGAGCCTGAGATCCCGGATGATCTCGATGCGCTCCAGCGTGTCGATGTCGGAATGCATGTAGCGCACCCGCACCCCGTGCTCGTGGAGATATTCGGTCAGGTCCTCCGCCATCCGCTTGGTCAGCGTGGTGACCAGCGACCGATAGCCGGCCGCCGCCGTCTCGCCCACCGCGCCGAGCAGATCGTCGACCTGGGTCGATGCCGGGCGGATCTCCACCGGCGGATCGGTCAGCCCCGTCGGCCGGATCACCTGCTCGGCGAACACCCCGCCGGTCTGGCCCATCTCCCAGCCCCCCGGCGTCGCCGACACACACACGGTCTGCGGCCGCATGGCGTCCCATTCCTCAAAGCGCAGCGGCCGGTTGTCCATGCACGAGGGCAGCCGGAAGCCATATTCGGCCAGCGTCGCCTTGCGGCGGAAGTCGCCGCGATACATGCCGCCAAGCTGGGGGATCGTAACATGGCTCTCGTCGACGAAGACCAGCGCATTGTCGGGCAGATACTCAAATAGTGTCGGCGGCGGCTCGCCGGGCTTGCGGCCGGTCAGATAGCGCGAATAATTCTCGATCCCGGCGCAGCTTCCGGTCGCCTCCATCATCTCGATATCGAACGTGCAGCGTTGCTCCAGCCGCTGCGCCTCAAGCAGCCGCCCAGCCTTGGTCAGCTCCTCCAGCCGCCATTTCAGCTCCGCGCGGATCGCCTTCACCGCCTGCTGGAGCGTCGGCTTCGGCGTCACATAGTGGGAGTTGGCGTAGACCTTGACCGACTTCAGCGCCCCGGCCTTCTGCCCGGTCAGCGGGTCGAACTCGGTGATCGCCTCCACCTCGTCGCCGAACAGCGACACCCGCCAGGCCCGGTCCTCCAGGTGGGCGGGGAAGATCTCCACCGTGTCGCCGCGCACCCGGAAGGTGCCGCGGAAGAAGTTGGCGTCGGAGCGGCGATATTGCAGCGCCACCAGGTCGGCGAGCAACTGCCGCTGGTCGATTCGATCGCCGACCTCGATGGCGAACGTCATCGCCGTGTAGGTCTCCACCGAGCCGATGCCGTAGATGCACGACACCGACGCGACGATGATCACGTCATCGCGCTCCAGCAGCGACCGGGTGGCCGAGTGGCGCATGCGGTCGATCTGCTCGTTGATGGAGCTTTCCTTCTCGATATAGGTGTCGGTGCGCGGGACGTAGGCCTCCGGCTGGTAGTAATCGTAGTAGGAAACGAAATACTCCACCGCATTGTCGGGGAAGAAGCTTCGGAACTCGCCGTAGAGCTGGGCGGCCAGCGTCTTGTTGGGGGCCAGGATCAGCGCCGGCCGCTGGGTCTCCGCGATCACCCGCGCCATGGTGTAGGTCTTGCCGGAGCCGGTGACCCCGAGCAGCACCTGGGTCTGTTCGCCGCCGGCTTCCCCGCCATCCTCTTGGGTCCCGTCCGTCGCCGCCACCCCGGCCACCAGCTCGGCGATCGCCTGGGGCTGGTCGCCCTTGGGCACCAGGTCCGATTTCATGACGATGGGCACGCCGCCTTCCGACTTGACCGGCCGCTCCGGCCGATGCGGCACCCACAGGCCGGCGCGGAATTCCTCCCGCCCCTCCTCGATCAGCTTCGACAGGGCGTCCACGGTCGCGGTGACGCCGGATTGCGGCAGGCTGCCGGCCTCTTCCAGCGTCACGTCCAGCCCGGCCACCGGCATCAGTCCGGCCCCGGCCCGTTCCTTGGGGTCCGTCGAGCCGCCGATGGAGGCGCCGCCCCCGGTCCGCTTGGAGCCGACCTCCGGGGTGCCAGAGCCGGACTTGCCGCCGGGTTTGCGGGCCGTCTTCACCGGCTTTTTTCGCAGCGCCTTCGGTCTGGCGCCGGGCGCCAGTGGCGTTTCGGTGCGGCCGACGGTCATCTCGTCCAGGTTCGGTTTGCGCGCCCGGGTCGCCGGCGCATTGGCCCGGGGGGCAGGGATTTCCTTGGCCGTCAGCGGCAGCGACTGGTCCAGCGCCCGCCGGCCGGTCTCCGGTGCCCGGCCGGGAATATCGTCGATGCCGCCGCGTCGCGCTGTCCGCCCCGCATTGGCGCCCGCGGTTCTCGCCGCCGCGTCGGCCATGGTGGCGTCGGTGACGATTTCGTCCAGCCAGGCGGCGACCGGCCCGGTTGCATCGGCCGGCTTACCCTGAAGCTCCGCTTGCGGCGCCTCGCCGAAGCCTTTCCTGTCGCTCGCACTGTCGCCGCTGCGCGGCTCGCTCCGCGAGGGCGCGCCATCGGGCGCGGCGGGCCTTCGCCCTTGCCTCGCTACGCTTGGCTTAGTTTCGCTCGCACTGTCGCCGCTGCGCGGCTCGCTCCGCGAGGGCGCGCCATCGGGCGCGGCGGGCCTTCGCCCTTGCCTCGCTACGCTTGGCTTAGTTTCGCTCGCACTGTCGCCGCTGCGCGGCTCGCTCGGGGGCTTGTCGGAGGGTCGGCCTTCGCGCGCGAGGCCCGCCGCCGGGCGCGGCTTTCCGGTTTTTTTCGGGGGTCGAACCATGGGACCAATATGGCGCGGCGGAAGGGATTCGCAAAGGGCGCGGGGGACAGCCCGCCATCAGACAACTGACAGGAGATGTCAGGAGGGGTTGGCCTGCTTGAACCATTGATTTAAATTTTACAAATGCTCGACACCCCAGTATTCAAGATTCTTGCAAGAAACGACACCGGGCGAGCACCTGGTCACCAAGGGGGCATTGTAATACCAAGAGACATCGAAGATTTTTTTCCCGATGTGATAGGAGAGATTACGCCCCTTTCGCCGACGGCTGATGTGTCGATTGTCGCCGATCTGTTGATTGATACGCAATATGTGGGAACAGTCGACACCCGCTACCAATATCAGACTTGGGGAGGCACACGTTCCCCAGAACGGCGACTAACAGGCGGCCTTGGGCTATTGAGAGGTCAAGCCGCACCGGGCGATATGATTTTGTTCTCCCGCGATCTCGGACAACCTCGAAGAATGACGCTTACACTGGTGAGGAAAGACACGCCCGTGTATGATCAAATCGCGCAAACAAATCTCACCAAACGTTGGGGAATAGTACCGGGCCTTCCCGAACCGACGAGCAATACTGAGATCCGGGCTGCTGAAGATGAAATCGACGCTTTAAGCACTCGTCAATTTACATTATTCGATAGCGATCGTTCAGCTATCGAGAAACTAACAAAATTGAAAGCACGAGATACCGCGTTTCGTAAGAAACTGATACAAACATACGGCCCCACATGCCTCGCCAGTGGGGAATTGATGGAAGCTCCCAGTGGTATATTCAATATTGATGCAGCACACATCGTGCCAGTCAAAGCAGGGGGAACAGATGACATTCGAAATGGATTGCTGCTTTCAAAAGATATTCACTGGGCCTTTGACAAAGGACTATTCTCAATCACAAACAACTATTCGATTGTGTTATCAGAATTTGCCAGAGTTTCTGAGCATGCCGAAGCGATAAAGAGAGTCGCGGGAGTTGAGATGCAATTTGGGGATGCAGCATTGAGGCCACATGAGAACGCGCTTGCTTGGCACCGAAAGAACATTTTCATAAATTAACTTGTTCTATGATTTTGTTTCCATGTGATTTAATTTCACACTCCCACATAACCAATACTTTCCAACCTAGTTTCAGAATATCTTCATAGTGCAACTTGTCGCGCTCCACATTCCCCTTGATTTTCTTTTGCCAAAACTCCCTTCGCGTTTTCGGCCATTTGAAATTCTTGCAGTCATGGCAGTGCCAAAAGCAGCCATGAACGAAAATCACTGTTTTGTACTTCGGCAGCACGATGTCGGGTTCCCCGGGCAAGTTTTTCACGTGCAACCGGTATCGATAGCCTGCCCTGTGCAGTGCCCGACGAACGATCATCTCCGGCTTCGTATCCTTGCCCCGTATGCCGGACATCATCCGGCTGCGAGTTTTCGGATCGACAATGTCGACCATCTCAGGCTGCCTTCGCTTGCCTTTTCATAGCAAGCTCGAGGAACGGTTCCATGTGCTTCGCAACCGCCCTGACGGCCGGCACACAAACGGAATTGCCAAACTGCTTGTAGGCCTGCGTGTCGGACACCGGTATCCTGAATTCTCGACCGAAAGGCTCCTCAAACCCCATAAGGCGGGCGCATTCGCGCGGAGTCAGCCGCCGCGGATTTTTGCCCTGCTGTTCGACCAGTATTTCCGATCCGTCCTTGTAGTAGCGGGCCGACAAGGTCCGCGCGACATCGCCCGGGCCGACGAGGCCAAAACCGAATCCGTTGCCCCTAGCGCGGTGCTTCTCGGCATATTTCTGAAGATAGTTCCACAGATGGTCGCTTAACGTGTATTTGTCCGAAACCCGACCAATATTGCCAGCGGTATAGTGCTTGTCGGGCGCCTCAGAACCATCCTCCGGATGAAAGATCATTTCAAGTTTCGGCCCCTTGTCCGGGTCGGGCATCGAAAAATCGTCAAATGAGAACCCGCAATCCTCCCGAAAGCCGACGATGAAAATGCGTTCGCGGTGCTGCGGCAACCAAGCCTTGGCGTTAATGATCCTGAAATCGATTGTGTAGCCAAGATCATCCTCCAGAACACTTCGAATTGTCGCAAATGTTCGTCCCTTGTCATGGCTCACCAAATTCTTGACGTTCTCCAGCAGGAATGCAGCAGGCCGATGAAACGCGATGATCCTTTGGACATCAAAAAAGAGAGTCCCCTGTGTATCGCACGCAAATCCGTGCGGCCGGTTTAGTGCGTTTTTCTTTGATACACCAGCAATCGAAAAAGGCTGGCAGGGAAATCCGGCCAAAAGGACGTCGTGCCTGGGAATATCCTTTTCATCAATCCTAGTGATATCTCCTCTTACCTCGTGTTTGTCGTTCGGGAAATTCTTTTGATAGGTCAGCTTGGCATACCTGTCCCATTCGCTGGTAAATACGCATTTCCCGCCAATGCTTTCGAACCCTAGACGCAATCCTCCGATGCCGGCGAAAAGGTCAATGAACCGGAATGCCGATTCTCGGTCCGCCTTGTTCCCAACACTTCCGGACTTGATCAGGACAAGCCCATTCAACGCCGCCAGTTCGCAAGCCCTAGGCGCTCCTACGCCCTTTTCGTACCGATAGATCGTTCGTTCCGAAACCTGAAGAAAATTTGCAATTTCGGGGATTGTCAGCCCTGTTCGCACACGCAATTTCGAAAAGTCCGACATTCCCCCCCCTTCCACCGGCGAATCAGTCTCACTGGGAATTTCGTTGACAGAATGACAAAGTAGGTCAAAATTGTAAACAGTTTGTTCCTATTATGTTCCGAAGTTTTTACACTCTCCCCCTCACCCCGCGCCCGCGCTCCATAAAAGCTTCGCCGCCATCGCCGCCAGGAAGGTCAGCACGAGCCGGTCGAAGGCGGCCGGGCTCATGCGCCGGGCCAGCCATGCCCCGACCGGCATGCCCGCCAGCACCGGAACGATTGCCAGAACGCCGTAGAGCGCCCGCTCCCACGTGAGAACGCCGGCCAGGATCGCGGCCGGGATCTGGACCACCAGAAAGGCGCAGAACAGGGCGGTGATCCCGAAGACGAAATCGTCCCGCGTCAACCTCATGGCGTTCATGTAAGGCCCGCTGACCGGCGCCGATATGCCGGTTGCCCCCTGCAGGACGCCGGAGGCGAGCCCCACCGGCAGCGCCAACCGCCGCGCCGCGCCTTGGCCCAGAGTGATCGCCGGCACGAACAGCCGCAGGGCGACATAGGCGACGACCAGCAGGCCCAGGGTCAGCGTCAGCGCATTTTCCGGCAGCGAAACCAGCAGCCATGTGCCGGCCGCCACGCCGACCCCGCCACCCAGAATCATCGGCGGTACGAAAGGCAGATTCCGGCGGTTGTCGCGGAACTGCCACAACTGCACGAAGTTGGAGACCGCGTTGGGCGGCAACAGGATCGCCACGGCGAACTCGACGCCGAAAAACGCCGCGATGGCCGGGACCGCCGCCACCGGTGTCCCCATGCCAGTCGCACCCTTCAACATCCCGCCGAAGGTCAGAAACAGGCAGACGACCAGCAGTTCAGGCAGAATGTCGGGAATGGCGACCCCCCGGCGGGAAGGAACTGGACAAGCCGGTTCTCATAGGCCGATTGCCGGGTCTTGCCTAGCGCCACCGTCCGCGATGCGCATCGATGGCCGCATGAATGCCGGATGAACGGCCGATTCAGCCCCGGTTGCCGGGCTATCTGTTAGAACCCGATCGTCCGACCAAATCCCGTCCTCCCCCCCGTCCGGGACGGGTTTGGATCTGCCGGATCGGGTGCCGCGGTTTCCTCCCTGCCGCCGCCCCGGTCCGGCCCCTCCCCTCCAGTCCCGTCGCGCCGTCATCCGTTCACGGTTGTCAGGCCGCCCTTGCCAGCCCGCCCTTGCCAGCCCGCCCGTGCCAGCCCGCCATCGTGGTGCGCCGGCCGGGGTGACGCCCGCCCGCCTTGCCGCTATCACGGATGCCAACCATGGCTCGGCGATTCGTGATCTTCCTCCTCGTCCTCATCGCCGCCGCGGCAGGCGGCATGGCCCTGATTTATTCCCGCACGCCCAGCAACGACCGCGACTGGGCGGAACCGTTTACGCGCCTGGCCCGTTTCACGCCCCAGGCCGACGGCACCCTGCATCTGGCCAACCTGCGTGACTGGACCTTCGACGAATCCGGGCCGATCAACCGGACCTGGCGCGACGCCCGTTTCGATTCCGACCAGGCGGCCGGCCTGTGGTTCTTCATGAACATTTTTCCAGGGTCCGACCGCCTCGCCCACACCATGCTGTCGTTCAGGTTCGATACCGCATCCGGGCCGCGTCATGTCGTCCTCTCCGTGGAGGTGCGCAAGCGCAAGGGCCAGACCTATTCGGCCCTGCGCGGCCTCTTTCGCACCTACGAGATGATGTATGTCTGGTCCACCGAGCGCGACGCGCTGACCGACCGGGCGCTCCTGCGCCAGGAAGTGCTCTACGGCTACCGGCTCAATCTGACGCCGCAGCAGGTGACCGAAATCTTCAACGCCGTCGTCGCCGACACCAATGCGCTTGCCGCAACGCCCCGATTCTACAATACGCTGACCACGAACTGCACCAGCGCTCTCGCCGCAATCGTCAACAAGATCCGGCCCGGCGCCCTGCCCTGGCACTGGTCGTTCATTCTGACCGGTTACGCCGACCGCTACCTGCACCGCCTCGGCTATATCGGCAAACCCGGCGCTGACATTGCGGATCTACGTTCCGCCGCGCGCCTCAACGATCCGGTCGCCAAGGCGGCAGCGGCCGAGGCGGCAGCGTTTTCACGCCTGTTGCGCCAATCCATGGGTCAGGCCATGGAATGACCGGCCGCCCGGACGGCGGATCGCCGCATGACGAACTACGCCGGCAGCCGGACCGCCTAGCGTCCGATCGCCGACAGGCCGATTTCCAGATAGTCGCCGAGAAGCGGCATGCCGAGCAGATAACGTTCCGTCGGGCCTTCGGCCCGTTCCTTGGCTTCCCGCCGCGCCGCATCCCAGTCCTCTCGGGTATAATCGCCCCGGCCAATCCAGGTCAGCGCAACCAGGTCGGCGGCCTCATCAGCGTTGAAATCGCCAATCAGCTCACGCAGTTCCTGATCGGAATAATTGTCCGATTCCTCTTCCGCCAGTCCGTCATGGGCATGACGATCGGAATGAGTCACCGGATCGAACTCCACATCATGTTCATGGCCGTCCTCATATTCGGTTTCCATGTCGGCATTGACGGCGCGTATCTTCTGGATGAGCAGACGGACCGTATCGACATCGATGGACATGTTGATCCCGGCATCCGGCGTGCTGTCAACTGATTGTCGGACGGCCATGGTTTCACTCCCTGCAAATTCGGCGATCAGGCGCCGCAAGTCTATCACTGCGGCCACGATGCCGAAACAGGTTCAATCGGACTTTGATCCAGAACAAGGCGCCGACCGGCCGGTGCCGATGGCCCGCTCAGCCGCGCATCGCCCTCAGCGCCTGGCGCGACAGCCGGCTCCAGTGCGCCACATCCGCCGGACCGATCACGAACCAGTCCTTCAGCGGTGGCCTGGTCTTGAACGGTGACAGAAGCTGCCATTCCGACAAGGCTTCGGCATCGATGTCGTATCCGCGCCCCAGCCGCACGCCGATCCCGCGCAGAAAATCGGTGTCGCAATAAAACGCGAAGACCTTTCCGCCATATGTAACCGCCGGCGACGACATCATCCGCCCATGCGCAACCCCGTCTTCAGTCTGCACCAGGGTCTCGGCAAGCGTCTGCCAGGCCAATCCTGTATCGGTGGGCGCCGCGCGCTTCGCACTCTCCGGCTTCGCCGCCATTCTTCTCGCCATCCCGTTTCACCACGACATCCGGTCTGCAAAAGCGACACAGGCACGGCTGGACCGGTTAGGCAAGTGCCCACCCGTGTCGTCCTGACAGGTCTGTCAGCAGCCGGCCGCTAGCGGTAAAGCCGGTCGCCCTCCGGTTCCATCCCGGAATACAGCGATGCCACGAATTCGCCGTAGCCGTTATAGAGCTGGGTCGGAATTTCCGGTCCGCCATCCAGCGGCCGTTCCTTCGCCTGGCTCCATCGCGGATGGTCGACCTCCGGATTGACGTTGGCCCAGAAACCGTACTCCGCCGAATTAACGGTTTCCCAGAATGTCTTGGGCCGCTTGTCGGTAAATGTGAATCGGACGATCGATTTCACCGACTTGAAGCCGTACTTCCACGGAACGGCCAGACGGATCGGCGCTCCAAACTGCTTGGCGAGCGGCTTGCCGTAGGCCCCGGTCACCAGGAAGGCGAGATCATTGGTGGCCTCGGCCATCGTCAATCCCTCCGTATACGGCCAAGGATACCAGACCTGCTTCTGGCCCGGCGCCACCGCCTTGTCGAGGAAGGTCTGCATCTCGACATATTTCGCCGAACCAAGCGGCCGCGCGAAATCAACCAGCTCCCGCATCGCAAACCCCGACCAGGGGATGGTCATCGACCAGGCCTCCACGCAGCGATGACGATAGAGCCGTTCTTCCAGCGTCATGGAACGGATCAACGTGTCGAAATCGACATCCATTTCCTTTTCCACCATGCCGTCGATCTTCACCGTCCATGGTCTGGTCTTCAGCGCCTGCGCCCGCCGCCAGATGCCCTTGTGGGATCCGAATTCATAGAAATTGTTGTATTTGGAAGTGAGGTCTTCCGGCATCGGGTCACGGGTAAGCTTGTAGGTCTCGTTTCGCTTCGCCGGATAGAGATCGGCGGTCGGATCGGATTCCGCCGCCGCTATCGCCGTGTGATGCGGACCCAGCACCAGAGTCGCCCCGGCGGCAACGACACCCAGACCCGCTGTCTTGAGAATCGACCGGCGCGCGTTGAAATCCGCTTCCGGTGTGGCATAGCGATCGGAAATTTCCCAACCGCGTCGGCGTTTGATCAGCATTTCAGGTCTCCGGCGCCAGTCTACGGATCGATGCGGTACATCAGATCCGCCAGTTAAACTGCCGCTTATGGCGATGCCACGCCGCCCCGGCAAATCAAGGCCGCTCACACAATCGCGAGCCATGTGGGGGGCAGGGCGACGGATTGGCGGCGGCACCGCCGGGGACAGTGCCGCGGTGACCGCTTACCCGGTGCCCGGCTTCCGGGACGTTTGAGAGACCGGACAGCCTTCCGACCGCCAGCGCCAGGTCGGATTGTTCAGGGACATTTCGCAGCGCGCCAGATACTCCCGCCCGTCGACCTTCAGGCAGGTGAGCCCGCCAAGCTCAACCCGCTCGCCGCGATTGGTGCAGAAGCAGTCAGGATAGGAAAAACCCTGTTTGGGCGGCGGCCGTTTGAATTCCGCCGCACCGGCCCAGCCGGACGCTGCCATCGATACAGCGGCCATGACCAACGCAGACTGACCCGCAGTTCCGGCCCGCCGGAGGCGACCGAACACCCAGCCCGTGACTGCCGATTGGATCGGTTGCATCGGTATATTATAGGCAATTCCGGCCCGTTTGACGAGACGATCGACCGTTCGACGGCCCGGTCGGGCACGTTCCGGCATGATTTGGGACGTACCGGCAGGCGCCGGCAGCCAAATGCCAAACGCCGGCGGCCAAATGCCAAAAGCCGAACCTGGCAATCAGGTTCGGCTTTTGCACTGCCGGCGCCATCTTGGCACGGCGATCTGATCGGCACTCAACACATGATCCGCATTACAGGGAGGAGGGTAATGTCGGACCGGCCAATCGATGCTCCCGATATGGGCCTTGTGCCACCCCGTTGCAAGCTGCACACCTGCATGCCAGCCATGCGTGTAGGTAATAACGGCAGGGTCGGTAGCCGGTCGGACGGATGTTCGCCTGTAACCGTAGCTGCCGTCAGCCGCCGCGCAGCCGGCAATTGACAGCCAATCGCCAATGGCGCATGCCACCGGCTGCCGTGACCCGGTAACCGGGCCGGTTCGCGGCCGGAACCAGGCGGATCGACACGGACCGTAAGTCCGGTTCGTCAGCGCGGTTTGCCGATGCCGAAGGCGGACACGAAGTCGGAACGAGGCAAAGTCGGAACAAGACGATGGATTGGGACAAGCTCAGGATCTTCCACGCCGCCGCCGAAGCCGGCTCGTTCACACATGCCGGTGACACCCTGTCGATGAGCCAGTCGGCGATATCGCGTCAGGTCAGCGCCCTGGAAGCCGACCTCGGCACCCTGCTCTTCCACCGGCACGCCCGCGGCCTGATTCTGACCGAACAGGGCGAATTGCTGATGCGGACCGCCGACGAGGTGCTGCACAAGCTTGAAGCAGTGAAAAACCAGCTCGCAGACGCCAAGGACAAACCCTCCGGCACCCTGCGCGTCACCACCACCGTCGGCCTCGGCTCCACTTGGCTCTCATCCCGGCTTCACCAGTTCCTTGAGCTTTATCCGAACATCAGCCTGCAACTGATTCTGTCTGATGGCGAATTGGATGTCGGCATGCGCCAGGCCGATGTCGCTATCCGGCTCCGGCAGCCGACCGAGCAGGATCTTATCCAGCGAAAGATTTTCACCGTTCACTTCCACATCTACGCGTCGCCGGCCTATCTGAAAACACATGGCCAGCCATCGTCGCCCGGCGATCTCGACAATCACCGCATCATCGTGTTCGGCGAGAACGCGCCGGGCCACCTGCGCGAGATGAACTGGCTGACCACCGCCGGACGCGAAGGTGATTCGCCGCGTCCTCCTGTGTTGAGCATAAACAATGTGCTCGCCATCAAGCGGGCGGTACAGAACGGTATCGGCATAGCCATGTTGCCCGACTATCTGATCGGTCCGGGATCGAATCTCGTCCCCGTCATGAAGAGCGAGAACCTGCCGGGCTTCGACACCTTCTTTGTTTATCCGGCCGAACTGCGAAACATGAAACGGATCGTCGCGTTCCGCGACTTCCTGATCGCCAACGCCCGCACCTGGCGATTCTGACCGGCGGCCGAACGCTTGGCCGGGCCGCTAGGCCAGCCCCGCTGCCCCCGCAGCCTCCCTTATCGCCGCCTGGAGAATATCCAGTGCCTGATCCATCTGCGCCTGCGTTGTCACCAGCGGTGGCGTCAGGGTCAGCGTGTTGCCCATTGTGGTCTTGAACGACAGGCCGCGATCGAGCGCACGGTAGAGAACGTCTTCGGCCAGATCATCGGCTGGCGCCTTGCCGGCCCGCTCGCGCACCAGTTCCACGCCGATCAGGAAACCGCGGCCCCGCACGTCGCCGACAACCGGGCAATCATCCTTGAACGCCGCCAGCCGCTCCAGCGCGCGGGCTCCGACCCGTGCTGAGTGTTCGACCAGATCTTCCTCTTCGATGATCTCGATCGTCGTCAGTCCGGCCCGCGCGAGCACAGGATTTTTCTCATGGGTATAGTGGCCAAATGCATAGGCGCCCGCGACATCCAGTTCCGGCCGCGCGAGCACGGCGGCAAGCGGCAAGATCCCGCCGCCGAGTGCCTTGCCCATTACCAGGATATCCGGCGCCACCGCATCATGATCGCAGGCAAACATCGCTCCGGTCTTGCCGAGCCCGGTCGGGATTTCGTCGAAAATCAGGAGCGCGCCGTGAGCGTCGCATGCCGCCCGCACCTCCGCCCAGAAGCCCGGCGGCGGAATATACGGCACCGCGCGCGTCGGTTCGGCGATGACCGCCGCGACATCGCCTTCCTTTTCCAGTACATAGCGTACGAAACGGGCACAGGTGAGCCGGCACAGATCGAGATCCGGCTGCCCGTCCCGCTCCGGATATCCATAGGCGCAGCGATAGCAGGAAAACGGCGCCACATGCTCGCTGCCGGCAAGCAGCGGGCCGATGGCGCCGGAGCGGAAAAGCTGCTCGCCGCCCACCGATGCCGCACCGAAGCCGGCACCGTGGAAGGAATCCCAGAAGGACACCGTCTTGTGCCGTCCGGTGGCGGCGCGGGCGATCTTGAGCGCCACCTCGACCGCGTCCGACCCGCCGGTCGTGAACAACACCTTCGACAGTCCGCCGGGTGAAATGGCGCCGAGCTTGGCCGCCAGTTCCGTCGCCGGCGCGCAGGCAAACCGGCGCGGCGCGAAGGGCAACGCGTCCATCTGTTCGGCAATTGCCCGTTTCAGCCGCGGATGACCATATCCGATATGGTGGACATTGTTGCCGTGGAAATCGAGGTAGCGCCGCCCCTCGACATCCTCGATCCATACGCCTTGCGCCTTTGCGATCGCCGACAGACACGGTGTCGATACCGACTGGTGCAGGAAGTGCCGCGCGTCCGTCGCCACGGCTTGCGCGGCGGCCTCACCGAGGGTGCGCGCCGCCCACGCCCGCCGTCTGGCCGACAGGTTGCTTTCGCCTTCCGACGGGGCCGGATATCCACCACCCGGTTCGCTCATGGTCTGCCCGCGGCCTGCGCACAATGATGCCGGTCCGCCGCACCGGGCGCAGTGGATTGCGGCGGTGGCCGGACCATCGTCAAGCAGCCTTGGCGCCGCCCTCCGGCGGCCTCAGGCCGCCTCGCGTTTCGCTTCCTTGAGGATGTCGTCGGCCAGCCGGCCGGTCACCTCCTGCAAATGGTCGAATTGCGACGTGAACGTACCCACGCCCGAAGTCGCTGAGCGAAGCTCGATGATCAGGTCGACGATCTCCGATTCCGGCAGCAACGCCTCCACAACGTCCCATCCCGCCCAGTCCGGACGCGCATCGTAGCCAAGCAGTTGTCCGCGCCGGCCGGAGACGATGGCGTTGACGCGGGCGGTGAATTCGCTCGGGATCGCAATCTGCGCTTTCAGGATCGGCTCCAGGATCACCGGCTTTGCATCCGGCAGCGCTTCGCGCATGCCCAGAATACCGGCCATTTTGAATGCCTGTTCGGAGGAATCGACGCTGTGATAGGAACCATCGACCAACGTCACCCCGACATCGACCACCGGGAAGCCGCCAAGCGGTCCGTTGGCCAGCGCCTCCTTGATCCCTGCCTCCACTGCGGGAAAATACTGCTTCGGCACCACGCCGCCCGAAATGGTCTCGGCAAAGGCAAAGCCCCCGCCCCGCGGCAGCGGCTTGACATCGATAACGATGTCGCCGAACTGGCCGTGACCGCCCGATTGCTTCTTGTGCCGGCCGCGCTTGGTGACAGAGGCCCGGATCGTCTCCTTGTAGGGCACACTGGCCGCAGCGGTATCCACCGCCAGCGCATATTTTCCGGCCAACCGTTCCACTGCCACGCGCAGGTGCATTTCGCCCTGGCCGCCGATCAGCGTTTCACCGGTGTCCTGGCGGTGACTGACGACCAACGAGGGGTCTTCCTCCACCATGCGCCCCAGCGACGTCGATAGCTTTACCTCGTCCTTGCGCTCCTTCGGCATGATCACCTTTTGCAGCACCGGTTGCGGCGGCGGCGGCGATTCGATGGACGGCGCAGAGCCACCCTTGGCGACCAGCGTGTCGCCAGTGGCGGCGTTTTCCAGTTTGCCGAGCGCCACGGTTTCCCCGGGGCCGGCGGCACCGCGCTTTGATGCCTTTTGCCCCATCAGCGAATAGATGCCCGACACCCGGTCGGTTTCGCCATCGGCCGTTTCCAGTTCCGCGCCTTCTTCCACCGTTCCCGCCAGCACCCGCGACAGCGACATCTTGCCGCCATGGGTGGTGTGGATGGTTTTCATGACCTGGGCCACCGGGCCGGCACCTTCGTCGACCCCGAGCCGGGCCCGGGTCGCCTCGATGTCGGGCGCCT
Source organism: Afifellaceae bacterium (assembly GCA_965216515.1). GTDB lineage: Bacteria > Pseudomonadota > Alphaproteobacteria > Rhizobiales > Afifellaceae > CAXMRP01. The sequence continues at coordinate 1,321,786 of OZ244173.1, forward strand.
CGTGCCGCAGCGCCTTCATCAGCCGCTGGATGCCATTGCCATTGACCGCCGAGCCGATAAACACCGGCACGATCAGTCCGTCCCGCATCTCGGTGACCAGATCGCCGAAGACCGCATCGCGTTCCGGAACGATATCCTCCAGAAGCTGCTCCATGAGCGCATCATCGTGATCGGCAAGCGTTTCCAGCATGGAAAACCGGGCTTCGTCGCGCCGTGCCGCGTCGCTGTCCGACAAGTCGATGACTTCGCTTGGCGCATATTCGCGGTAGACGAAGGCCCGATCGAGCGCCAGGTCGATGAATCCGGTGGCGATGGAATCGTTCCAGATCGGAATCTGGCGCAGCACCAGCGGCCGCGCCGAAGCCGGCTGCAACATCGCCAGCGCATCGCGCACACCAACCGTCGCCTTGTCGATCTTGTTCAAAAACAACAGATGCGGAATGCCCCGCTCCTCAAGACCGTGCAGCACCACCTGCAGCGCCGGCACTTTCTTTTCGTCCGGTTCCGTAACCACGATCGCCGCGTCGATGCCGGCGAGCGCCGCCTCCGCTTCATGGGTGAACTCCACCGAGCCCGGGCAGTCGATGAACGTGTAGGTGTCGTCCATGAACGTCGTGTCGGCCGCATTGAGTTCCACGCTCATTGCGTGGGCCCGGGCTTCCGGCGCGGCATCGCCCACCGATGTGCCGTCAGCGACGGAGCCCGGCTTGGCGGTCGCCCCGGTCCGCGCCAGGATCGCCTCCAGAAGACTTGTCTTGCCGCTGGCAAACGGACCGACGATGGCGATGCACCGCGGCCCGCTGCATCTCCCACCGTTGCTATTTCCCGAACCCGCCATGATCTCCTCCATGTTTTCCGCCCGGCAGCCCGAACGGGCCAGCCCCTGAACTAATTGCCCTTCACCCGGCCCGTACGGCAGGCCGGTCGTGTCCCCCGGCGGCGGCCGCATCGGCCCCGCCCGGCCAATTCGCGACAGGGATCGGGAACCGGATGCCCGCCATGATCGACCGGCGCGGTCTGCCACGCCCGCCTTCCGGCACCCTTGTCTCCGCCTCCCGGACGGAACTGGAAGTGGAAGGTTCTCAAGACCGGGACCATTTTGCAAGCCGGTTGACGATGTCGGATACAGACGCACACAGGTCGGAACGCGATTTGCAGTTGCGATTTCCATTCTCTACGCTCGCCCCCGATCAGGGATTCGACAAGCCGGGAACAACGAACACAACTGAGCCGGCCATTGGGGAGGAAAATCCATGAGCAATACAGTCGTGCCGATTGGCGCGGATGAATCCGACTATGAAGTCGGCCAGGACAATATCCAGATTCTTGGCCTCGACATTCACAACCCGGTCTTTTTGATCTCGGGCATAACGATCGTCGCCTTTGTCATCTTCACGCTGATGTTTCAGGAGGGTGCCGGCGCCTTTTTTGGCTGGCTACGACCCTGGTTGACATCGACATTTGACTGGCTGTTCCTGATCGCCGGCAATATTTTCGTCCTGTTTTGCCTGTTCCTGATCGTTTCGCCCTACGGCAAATTGCGGATCGGCGGCGCGGACGCCACCCCGGATTACTCCTATATGGGCTGGTTCGCGATGCTGTTCGCCGCTGGCATGGGCATCGGCCTGATGTTCTTCGGCGTCTCCGAACCGATTTCCCATTTCAATTCCTCCATCGCTGAGGATGCCGGCTCGGCTGGTAGTTGGGCACCGCTGGCCGGCGCCGCAGGTGATGCCGCAGCGGCCCGCAGCCTCGGCATGGCGGCCACGATCTTCCACTGGGGCCTGCACCCCTGGGCAATTTACGCGGTCGTGGCGTTGGCCCTCGCGTTCTTCACCTACAATCGCGGCCTACCGCTGACCATCCGATCGGCATTCTACCCGCTTCTGGGTGAACGCGTCTGGGGCTGGTGGGGTCACATCATCGACACGCTGGCGGTGTTCGCGACACTGTTCGGTCTCGCAACCTCGCTGGGTTTCGGCGCCGAGCAGGCCTCGGCCGGGCTGGAGTTCGTCTTCGGCATCCCGGTGACGGATGTCTCCAAGGTTGTGCTCATCGTTCTCATCACGATCGTGGCCCTCGGTTCCGTGCTGATGGGCCTCGACGGCGGCGTCAAGCGTCTGTCGGAGCTCAACATGGTGCTCGCCTTCCTGCTGATGCTGTTCGTCATCCTGCTCGGACCGACGGTCGACATCATTTCCGGCTTCTTCACCAACACGATCGCCTACGTGAAGAACCTGCCGGCGCTGTCCAATCCGGTCGGGCGCACCGACACCAACTTCATGCAGGGCTGGACGTCCTTCTATTGGGCCTGGTGGATTTCCTGGTCGCCATTTGTCGGCATGTTTATCGCCCGGGTTTCCCGTGGCCGGACCGTCCGCGAGTTCGTCTTTTGCGTCCTCATCATCCCGTCGCTGGTCTGCGTGTTGTGGATGACCGCATTCGGCGGCACGGCGATTACCCAGATCGTCGACCAGGGCGCGACAGCGGTAGCCGACGCCGAACTGCCGCTGAAGCTCTTCCGGATGCTGGAAGGTCTGCCCCTGACGCAAATCACCTCCGTGGTCGGCATCATCCTGGTGATCGTCTTCTTTGTCACCTCGTCGGATTCCGGCTCGCTGGTGATCGACACCATCACCGCCGGCGGTAAGATCGATGCGCCGGTCGCCCAGCGCATCTTCTGGTGCACCTTTGAGGGCCTGGTAGCGATCGCGCTGCTACTCGGCGGCGGGCTGGGCTCGCTCCAGGCGATGGCGGTCTCCACCGGTTTCCCCTTCGCGCTGGTGCTTCTCGGCATGATGGTGGCGACCTTTATCGGCCTCAAACGGGAGCGCGCCGGCTCAGCGGCATAGCCCCGGCCGCCACCCGGCGGGACAGGGCCACATACGGCCAATCAAAGCCCCGCTCCGGCGGGGCTTTTTCGTATCCCTCCGGCCGCGCCATCGCCACATTTATGCCGTAGTTTGAACATGCGGAGGTATCGCGGATGGCATTTGCGCGATCTGGGACGACGGCGATTCTCACAGCGGCGATGGTCGGCCTTTTTGCCCATGACCCCGCCCCGGCCCAGGTTCGTACAGAGAGTTTTTTGCGGCCGGTCATCAAGGACACGCGCCTGGATTTCTGCCGCAACTGGGGTGTTTCCTGCGGTCAACCGGCCGCCGACCTGTTCTGCCGCGAAAAGGGCTACGAACGCGCCCAATCGTTCGTCGGCCCGGTGCCGGGCGGCGGCCAGACCTTGGTCTTTGGCGACGGCCGCTTGTGCATCGGACCCTTCTGCGCCGCCTTTTCCTCCATCATCTGCGTTGCCGGCCGACCGGCGCCGGCACAGCCGCAAGCCCCGGTTCACACCCTCGTACCGCAGCAGCCGCTCCAACCGATCCCGCAATCCCCGGCCGGACAGGCCATGGTGCCGGGTCCGCCGGCGACCCCCGGCAGCCCAGAAACACAGACACCGGTCATCACCCCACCCAAGCCCCAGGCACCGGTCGTCACCGCGCCCAAACCCCAGGCACCGGTCGTCACCCCACCCAAGCCCCAGGCACCGGTCGTCACCGCGCCCAAACCCCAGGCACCGGCCGGACCGGCGGTCCGCCAGCCCCAGCAGCCGACTACGGTCGCCCGCACGCCGACGATCATCCTGCCACCGCGACCGCGACCCGACCCTGAGCCCACTGCCGGCCGGCCCGCCGCCACGCCGGCGGTCGGCCTGGCGCCGGCAGCCGGCAGCCCGGCCTTCGTCATCCCCAACTACAGCGCCGCGCAGGTCGTCTCCCGGTGGATGGATGTCCTGGAGACGGTGCGCGACCTGCCTGGCGGCGCATCCCTGTTCCACTGTACCGGCGATTGCAGCCTTCCCCTGTCCCACGACCTGGAGGTCGACCCGGCGGCGGATGACCAGACCGTCCATCTCCGCTGGAGCGTCACCGCCGTACCCCATGCCGGCGCCGCATTGGCCCAGGTTACATCTTTTCCGTTTCCCGCCTTCGCCAACGGCAGCGCGCAGGATCTCGACCCGCGGGGCCTGGCGTTTGGCGGCCGCGACAACGGCACCCGGGGCTTTTTGTCGTTCGACATGCGCGCCCTGGCCGAGCGCCTGCCCGCCGGCGCCACCAAGGCCATATTCAACGTCCGCATCCTGCCCATGGCGGCAAGCGGCCTGGGCGGCCTGGTCGGCCGGCCCTCCAACACGATCCGCATCTATTACGGGGTGGCCACGCCCGAACCGGAGCCGTGGCAGTTCTACGAACCGGAAATTGTCGCCGAGGCGCCGCCGGTGGAGCTGGTCGCTCTGGAATTCAAGCCCTCCCGGACCGTCGACTGGCCTCCGGGTTGCGTGGAATGGGAGGAATACCGGGACAGTCTGAAGAAGAACTTCTTCGAAAAGGTCGGCGGGGCACTCAAGGGCATGTGGAATTTCGCCGCCGAGGCCTATCAATGGGCCAAGAACAAGGTCGTGGAACTGGCCAGTGTGCTGACATTCGGCGCCGTCCCCGAAGAAGTGCTGGAATTCGCGCTGAATTCCGCCCTGGCCAGCGCCGGGATCCCGCCCGATATTCCCAACCTAGACGAAATGATCTCCGGCGGCCTGGACCACCTTGCCGCCGAAATGGCCGATGTCGCCGTCTCCCAGATCCCGGCCGGCGATCTCGGCCCCACCCTGGAAAACCTCGCCGCCGATATCGCCGTGGACGCCGTGCTGGCCGAAGGCGAGGAAGCAGCCCGCAGGCGGCTTCGTCGCGAATTGGAAAAGCAGTCCCGAACGGCGCTGGTCCAGGCCGTTGACGAGATGGAGAAGGCCGCATCGAACGCCGGGAAAAAGAAAACCCCGTGCTCCGGTCGTTTCATTCCCGCTTCCTATCGCGTGACCGTCCGCAACGCCGGACCGGATCGCCTCGAGGACATCGGCATCGGCATCATCGACAGCCAAGGAATCTATCAGAATCGAAGCGAATCGGTCAGCATCGATCCTGGTCAGGTCCTGTCCTTCGTAACGGTTACCGAACCGAAGCTTCGCGACGTCTGGGACCGGCGGCTGGTGCGCATGGAGCCGATGGCGACCAACGAAAACATATCGCACTGGTGGACTGAATGGCTGTCGAAGGTCCCCTCCTCCATCATCGTCTCCCTGCCCGGTCATCGCGAATGCCTGGGATCCTGCGTGAACACCACGCTGATCGCCCACACCGCACCGCCGCAGCTGATGACCCGGCCCTATGCCATGGCGCGCTAGCGCCCGCGGCTGTGCGGCCGCAGCCCGGCGGGCCGGGGTCACGCACGTCAAATCAAAGCGCCGCTGCGGCGGGGGTTTTCGGTTGGACACCGCCCAACGCGCCCAATCGGTCGTCCCATCTTGATTCGCCGGCGATCCGGGCGCATGGTCAAACCAGGAAAAGGAGCCGGACCATGCGACCGCTTACCGGAATATCGCCCCATGCTGCCCGTCTCGTTCTGGCGCTCGCCGTCGTCGGCGCGGCATGGGCACCCCTCCCCGCCAAAGCCGGCGGCGCACCGGGCGCCGAAGCCTGCGCGAGCGAACGGACCCTGAACCGCATCATCAATCGCTTTGCCTGGGCGGAACGCAACACTTGGCACCGCGGCTTCCGGATTGCCGCCATCGACGCCCCGCGGTTCCGCTACAATGTCTTCAACGGGCCGACGTCCATCCGTCACACCCATTGCGCCGCGACCGCGATCATGTCGAACGGCAAGCGCCGCACCGTCTATTATTCCATTTCCCAGGGCATGGGCTTTGCCTCCATGGGCACCGGCGTGGATTTTTGCGTCACCGGACTGGATCCCTGGCGCGTCCATGACGGGGGCTGCCGGACCGTGCGTTAGATCCGCGCCAACGCGATGACACCACTTCGACGCCTGATCGCGGCCGCCTCGGCTCTGGCCGGATCCTTCGCCGCCGCGCCAACGGCCGGCGCCGCCGGCCTCGCCGGCGATTTCGATTTCTACGTGCTCGCACTTTCCTGGTCGCCGAGCTGGTGCGAACAGGCCGGCCCGCGCGCCAACCGCATGCAGTGCCGCCACGATCCGCCGTTCGGATTCATTGTCCATGGCCTGTGGCCCCAATACGAGCGCGGCTATCCGGAGGACTGCCCGACAGACCATCCCCTCCGCCTGCCGCGGGCGCTGATCGACACTATACTGGACATTCAGCCCAGTCCCGGCCTGGTCGGCCGCCAGTGGCGGAAACACGGCACCTGCACCGGCCTTTCACCCGCCGACTATCTTGCACTCACCAGAGCTGCCTTTGAACGCGTGGTCATTCCCCGTGCCTTCCGGATCACCGATCGGGACCGCGAAGCCCCGGCGAGTGCCATTGAGCGCGCCTTCATCGATGCCAATCACGACCTAACCGCCGGCCGCATTGCCGTGTCCTGCAAGGCCGGTGACCTGGTAGAGGTTCGCCTCTGCCTGACGCGCGACCTGGAATTCCGCGATTGCCCCGGCATCGATCGCGCCGGTTGCCGGGCACGATCGCTCTCCGTTCCGGCGGCCGAATAGTCCGATGATCCGGCGCATTCCGTCTTTTCCGGCGCTCGCCGCCATTCTCGCCCTTGCAGCGGGCGCTGCGCCGGCTGCCGCAACCGGCGCGGATCGTACCGGTTTCGGCGACTGGCGGGCCATGTGCGAACCCTCCGGGCCATGCCGGGCCGAGACGACCGGATCGACCGGAGGACAGGCCGACGACATGGTCCGGCTGACGGTGCAGCGGGCCGGCGACACTGCGTCCGGCTGGACCATCGCCCTGCATTTCCCGCACGCCGTACCCGATCCCAAACATGCCCTCGCCCTGGTGATCGACGGAGCGCACCGGTTTGCCGCCCGTCCACAGGGCGCATTGCGTCGGTTTGGCGCGCCCGGGCACCTGCATGTCGCCGACGATCGTCTCGCCGCCGGACTTCTCCCGGCGCTGCTGGAAGGCGCGCAGGCACGGCTCGACTATATCGACATCACCGGCGAGGCCCGCACCGTCGATATCTCGCTGTCCGGATTGACCGCCTCTCTGCTCTGGATGGAGGAACGGCTCGGCATTGTCGGCGCCGAACGCCGCGGCATTGCCGCTGCCGGTCCCGCACCGGCCGGAGCCCGCAGCGAGATCGAGACCATTCGCGCCGCCGGCATCCCGGAACCCGTTCTCGTCCGCCATGCCGATACCAGCGAATGCGAGGACCTGGGAAGCGAGCACATGAGCCGGTTTGCGCCGGTGATCGAGTTGGCAAGCGCCACCGCCATTCTCTATGCCCTGCCCTGTACCGCCGGCGCCTACAATGTCGCCTACCGTCTGTACATCCGCGAGCGCGGCGAAATTGGTGGCGTGCGCACGCTCTACTTCGCCACCTTTTCGCAAAGTCACGGCTGGTCAGGCACCGATATCCTGTTCAACATCACCGCCGACGGCCCGCACCTTTCGGCGTTCTACAAAGGTCGCGGCATCGGCGACTGCGGCACCTGGGGCCGGTGGACATTTGCCGACTACGCGTTTCGTCTTGAGGAATTTGCCGCCATGGACACCTGCAACGGCGTCACATCGGAAAACTGGCCTGTTGTCTACCGTGCCCGCTAGGCCAGCCGGTATTGCCGGCGAGGCAAATACGCTGGCCCAGTGATGGGCAACCGCCGCATAGGACAAAACCGCCGCCAGAAGGGCGGCCCGCACTGGCCACGCCCGGAAGCGCCGCCACAAAACCGCGCAAAGGCCGAGCGCCACGACCAGCTCCACGGCACCGACCACCGATCCGTGATACCGGGCATCCCAGTAGGAAACCGGCGCGCGGAAAACCCAGTCGGTGAACGGCCAGAACGCCGGCCGGCCATCGTTGACATGCACCGGAAAATCCGTCGCCACATGGAGGGCGGCAGCAAGCGCAAACACCAGAACCGCCGAACAGGCCACGCGCCACCGGTGCCGGACATCGTTATCGTCCACCACAGCCGGCAATGGCCGGATCCTTCCGCCCATGCCGAGCGCCGCCATGCCGACCCCCAGATAAATCGGCCAGGAATTGGTTACCGCACCGGCCTGCTGCCACACCGGGTCGAAATACCAGTCCCGAAAGATGGTCCGCTCTGCGACATCGTTGATCTTGCCCCAGCCATACATCGCGAATAGCGAAAGGTCCGGCACAAGGCCGCCGGCGAGTGCCGCCGCATTGCGCAGCGGCCGCCCCGGGGCCGCGAACGCCGCAGCCGCAATAAGAATATGGGTCTGGGTATTCATGCGCCCATACTGGCCGCGATCGGCGGGCTTTGCACCGGACGGTAGCGCCGATCACATCAGTTTGAACGGCGCATGGGGAAAATCAGCCTGTTGTTGGCGGTTTTGCCCGACCGGGCGCCCCTTGGGCGAATTGCAATCAGCTGGAACTGCTTCCGCCGCCGACAAACCGCAGGGCCGGGCGAAGTGCCTTTTTCAGGCCACGGTTGACATATTTGTGGAATCCCGATGTCGCATCATCGAGAACCGGGGGCACATACGGTTGTATGGGTTGTGCACCGATAAAGTAGAACGTCAGCACAGTTCCGATTGCATAGCGAATCACGGCAATCTCCTCCGGCATGGCGGTTTTGGAATCGTCAGGTACGATCCGCCGTGGCAATGTCGACACATACCGACCCGATTGACCGACAGCCGTTCGGCAAGGCCACTGTCACACCGATCGCCTGTTTTAGCCCATCGTGTTCAACAAACTGTAAACGGAACTGTCTGACATGCCGGTATTGCTCTCCTCCCCCGCATCCCCCTTCGCCCGCAAGGCAAGGATCGCCATCGCGCTTTGCGGCCTGGCGCACACGATCGAGATCCGCGCGGCCGACACCGGCAACCCGTCCGATCCCCTCCACACCCACAATCCGCTGGGCAAGATTCCCGTACTCATCCTCCACGACGACACCGCGATCCACGATTCACCGGTCATCGCCGAATGGGCCGATCACGAGGCCGGTGGCGGCCGGATCATCCCCGCCGGCAGCGACCGATTCCACGCCCTCACTCGCCAGGCGCTCGCCGACGGCATCATGGAAGCCTCACTCGCCGTCGTTTACGAAAACCGTTTTCGGCCGCAGGCCAAACGGGATCAGCAGTGGATAAACCGCCAGGAGGGCAAGACGGCGCGTGGCCTGACGGCGCTGGATGCCGCACCACCGGACTTGTCCGAAACCGCCAATATCGGCGCCATCGCGACCGCCTGTGCACTCGGTTATCGCGATTTGCGGTTCGGACCGGAGTGGCGCGGCACCTATCCGGATCTGGCCGAATGGCACGCCGAGTTTGCCCGCCGTGTGCCGGCCTATGGCGAAACAGCACCGGCCGTCGCTTGAATCGGTTTTGGTGGAATTCGTTGGAAGTGGCTGGAAAACAAAGGAATACCGGATCCGCAACCCTCCGGTCAGACAACCGGTCGGTTCAGAAACGCACGCCGACGCCCGCCCGCACCGAGTGGTTGTCGGATTCCACGTCCGTTCCGCCGCCGCCCAGCGCGAAGGCTTCGCCCTCATAGTCGCTATAGCGATACTCAAAGCGTGCCGTGATGTTGTCGCGCAGCATCCGCTCCGCGCCGGCACCAACCGTCCAGCCCCACAAGGTTGCCCTGTCTGACAGACCGCCGCCGGTTGCCTCCATGCCGGCTGCCGCGACGCCACCAGTCCCGTAGAGGAGGAATTGGTCGAGCGCGATACCGGCCCGCGCCCGAAGCGAACCGGACCAGGCCTGATCCAGCGTTACGCCTGGCACCGAGCCGCTCGCATCAGACACCACGATATCGCCTTCCACGCCAAAAACATAAGGGCCGACCTGCCGGTCGTAGCCGCCATAAATTCCACCTTCCACACCATCGACATCCGTCGAACCGGAAATTCCGCCGCCCAGCGCCGACGCCTCGCCCCACGAATGGCCGAGAAGAAGGCCGATATGGAACCCCGACCAGGCCGGTTCTGAAACCTGAACCGGGGCAAATCGGTCCGATTCGGACAAACCTGTACCGCCACCATCCAGGTCGGCGGCGCCCGCCGGACCGGCGATCAACGCACAAAGGCCGGCCATCGCGCAAACCGCGCGTGCCGCTTTCCCGTTCCACCTGTCGCTGACTGCAGCCATTTGCCTATCTGCGTCTTGCCTGTTTCGCGGGCCGGTCAGCCGGTCAGTCCGGCCGAACCGTCTTTTCTGCCGTGACGCCAACCCGGCTCATCACAGCGCTGGGGCGTTCATAAACACTAGATTGTGTTTCCGGATGGCAAATAAAGTGGCTGAACGGCGAATTCTGCGTAAAAAAATCGTCAACATCGCCGCGTTCAGCCGGCCCGGACCCCAAAATCGGTCCGGTCACCGGCGATTCTGCAACCGCCATCGTCCCAAAACCGGGCCGGACGCGAAATTTAGCGCCACGCATCGCCGGTTTACGGACCTGTAAGGGTTGCGGAAGGAAATTCCGCCCGCCAGTCCCCGCCACGGCTGCAAATCCGGACAGGCGCACCTATATACGCCCCACACAACGGGCGAAGCCCAGGAATTCCGACGATGATGTCCCGCAAATGCATGCCATTCTGGAACTGATCGTCGGCCTCGCATTCCTGATCCTGGGCGCCGATCTGCTGGTCCGCGGGTCGGTCGCCATTGCCAATCGCCTACATGTGCCGCAACTGATTGTCGGCCTGACGATCGTCGCCTTCGGCACTTCCGCGCCAGAGCTGGTGGTTTCGCTGAACGCCGCCGTGGAAGGCGCCGGCGGTATCGCCATCGGCAACATTGTCGGCTCCAACATCGCCAATATCCTGGTCGTGCTGGGTCTGCCCTCTGTCATTCGCGCCACCAACTGCCAGGCCGCCGGCGCCGTTCGCAATCTCACCTTCATGATCTTCGTCACCGTGGTCTTCCTCTTCATGTGCTTGGACGGTGCGCTTACCCGCATCGACGGATTTCTGCTTCTGGCCCTGTTCGCCGGTTTTTTCGCCGATCAGGTCCTGTGCACCCGCCGTCACCGCCGCAGCTTGAATGGCGCCGACCATGCCGCCGCCCGCAGCGGCAATATGTGGATTGCCGGCGCCTATGCGCTGATCGGCGGCATCAGCCTGCCGCTGGCCGCCGATGCGGTCGTGGAGGGCGCATTGGGGATCGCCGTGCTGCTCGGTGTGTCGCAAACGGCCATCGGCGTGACGGTTGTCGCGCTGGGCACCTCGCTCCCCGAGCTTGCCGCGTCGGTGATGGCTGCCCGCCGCGGGCACACCGCCATGGCCATCGGCAACGCCATCGGCTCCAATATATTCAATATTCTGGCCATCATGGGCATCACGGCCGCCATCGTGCCGATTGCCGTGCCGGCCGATTTCTTCGATTTCGAAATGTGGATGATGGTCGCCGTTGCCGTTTTCCTGGTCCCGTTCGTGATCTGGTGCTGGCCGATCAGTCGGTTGACCGGCACCGTGATGACCATTGCCTACGCGGCAACCGTGTTGGCGGTGCTTGGCGGCCCCGGCGCCGGTGGCGAGCCGCGGGCACTTCATCGGGCTGATTTTCCCGCCCTGCGTTGAACAGGGTGCCGGCGCATTTTTCCGTTGCGATTTATCGCCGGTAGCGAAATGATCCGGCCAAATCATGGCTGTCGAAAAACCCATCAAAACCACGGCCCGAACAGGACCTCAACAGGTGATATGGCGCGAAAGCCCGGTTGCCAGGGGCCTTGCCGGGCCGCAGGTGATTGCCGAGGCGGTCGTCACCCTTCCCAACGCCCCCGGTGTCTACCGAATGGTCGATGCCGGCGGCGATGTTCTCTATGTCGGCAAGGCGCGTTCCCTGAAACGGCGGGTCGCCGGCTACACCCGCATTGGCGGCCAGAGCCAGCGCATTGCGCGCATGATCCGCGCCACCGTGGCGATGGATTTCGTTCGCACGAAGACAGAAACCGAGGCGCTGCTGCTTGAAGCCAACCTCATCAAGCGCCTGCGTCCCCGTTTCAATGTCCTGCTGCGCGACGACAAGAGCTTTCCCTATATCCTGATTTCCGGCGACCATGAGGCGCCGGCGATCTTCAAGCACCGCGGTGCCCGCAAGCGCAAGGGCGATTACTACGGCCCCTTCGCCTCCGCCGGCGCGGTCGGCCGCACCATCAATACGCTGCAAAAGGCGTTCCTGATCCGCAATTGCACCGATTCCTTTTATGCCGGCCGTACCCGGCCTTGCCTGCTCTACCAGATCAGGCGTTGCGCCGCCCCCTGCACCGGCGAAATCAGCCTGGACGACTATGGCCGCCTGGTCGGCGAGGCCCGCGCCTTCCTGTCCGGCAAGAGCCGCAAGATCAAGGCCGATCTGGCCGCAACCATGGAGGCGGCCTCCGACCGGCTCGACTTTGAGACCGCCGCCGTCTGCCGCGACCGCTTGGCCGCCCTCTCCCACGTTCAGGCCCACCAGGACGTCAACACCGCGTCGGTCGATGAAGCCGACCTGTTCGCCATCCACCAGGATGGCGGCCAGACCTGCATCCAGGTCTTTTTTTTCCGGACCGGCCAGAATTGGGGCAACCGCGCCTACTTCCCCCGCGCCGACCGCAGCCTGGAGGCGGAAGCGGTACTGGAAGCCTTTTTGGCGCAGTTTTACGATGACAAACCGGTCCCCCGGCAGATCCTGACATCCACCGATTTTCCCGAACGCGCGCTCCTCGCCGAAGCGCTGGGCGAGCGGACCGGCCACCGGGTCCGCATCGACGTGCCCCGGCGCGGCGCGCGCAAGGCGCTTGTCGACCAGGCGCTCGCCAACGCCCGCGAGGCGCTCGGCCGCAAACTTGCCGATACCGCAACCCAGGCCACACTCCTGACAGGACTGGCCGAAACCCTGGGTCTGCCCGCGCCGCCGGCACGCATCGAGGTCTACGACAACAGTCACGTCTCCGGCACCAACGCCGTCGGCGGCATGATCGTCGCCGGCCCCGCCGGTTTCTCGAAAACTCATTACCGCAAGTTCAACATCAAGGCCGAAGACATCGCCGCCGGCGATGACTACGCCATGATGCGCGAGGTGCTTCACCGGCGTTTTTCCCGTCTTTTGAAGGAGTTGGGGCCAAAACCGGACTCAACCCCGCAAGTGCCCGATGACACCCTGCCCGCATGGCCCGACCTGGTACTGGTCGACGGCGGCCGCGGCCAGCTCGGCATCGCCATCGCCGTCCTGTCGGAACTGGGGATTCCCGATTTGCCGGTGGTTGCCATCGCCAAGGGCCGGGATCGCGATGCCGGCCGCGAACAGTTTGTCGTCGCCGGCCGCGCGCCCTTCACCCTGCCGCCGCGGGATCCGGTGCTCTATTTCGTCCAGCGCCTGCGCGACGAGGCCCACCGCTTCGCCATCGGCGCCCACCGCAGCCGCCGCAAAGCGGCAATTGGTCAAAATCCCCTCGACGAGATCGCCGGCATCGGACCGAGCCGCAAAAAGGCGCTGTTACAGGCCTTCGGCACGGCCAGGGCTGTCAGCCGTGCCGGAATTGACGACCTGATAGCGGTTGAGGGGATTTCACGGGCGACCGCGGAACGGATCTACGACCACTTCCACGAACACGCCTAGATACGATGCCGGCGGCGGCCACGTGCGGAAACTGGTCCGGAATCCGGATATCGCGACGGCGACCGGCGCGTCAGGGGACTATTCGGCTGCTTCGGGCATCATGGGCCGGTGTCCGCCCGTCTGCCGCGGCCGGGAGAACAGGCGGTCGAGCGACACCGCCCCCGCGCCCCGAATCACCAGATAAGCCAGCGGGAACACCCACATTAGACGCTGGTCGGCGATCACCGCATCGGGAAACCGGTCGAACATGGCGCCGATTGCCTTGTCCTCAAGGCCGTGGACGGTGATATCGACATAGGACTGGACGGCAATGAAAACGATCATTCCCAGCGCCGCCACGCGGGTGAGCAGGCCAACCACGATCAGCGCCGGCAGCACGAACTCCGCATAAGTACCCAGATGGACAATCAGGCCCCAGGGGAAGAACGGCACCTGCGAGGGATCGAAATCGTAGCGTTCCACGATCGGCGAAACGATCTGGAAATAGGCGCCATCGCTCACAGTGAGAAAGCCCGCCAATCCCTCGCCGATTTTCGTTTTCGCCGAGCTGAGGAAATAGAAGTACAGCACGCTGGCAAACACCAGCCGGGCGGCTAGGCCTGGAAACCAGGCGCCGAGCGCGCGTTCAACACCGCCGAAGACCGCGTCATGCAATCGTGTGACAAACCGGATAAGCGCCATGGGATTCCCCGTTCCTTGTCAGTCGGCCTGGCCTGCCGGTTCACGGACTGCGACCACGATGCCCGATTCAAACAGACCGCCAAGATGGGTGGAGAGATCAAAGCCCGGCACCTCGCCGGCGGCCACTTCCGCGGCCGCGGCCAGCGTCGCGCCCTGCGCCAGCGCGGCGATGAAATCCAGCCCGCCGGCCGGCAACAGCCGCACCACGACATCGGCATCGGGGCGAACCACCAGCGCGTCTTCCGCCCGGTCGAGATCGACATCCTCGTGGCGCCCGCGCTCGGTATTGGCCGCCCAGAGGCTGACCACCGGAAATCGCGAGCGCAGCAGCCGCGCTGAGGGATGAAAGGTGAAGGTCGTCCCGCCTGTCTTTTCCGGCGCGATGGCGCCAAGGACATCGATAGCGGCCGGCGCCGCCTCGCGCGCGTGATAGGCCCGGTTCCACGCCCATTCCAGCCGTGCCACGTCGCCCAGATAGGGCACTGATTGCGCCGGCGCAAAGGTGTCGAGAAAATCCGGAAATCCCGCCCCGTAATCGATCAGCACCGGCGAGCGCGGCGGCGACGTGTGCACGAATTCGCGCCCGGCAGTGCGAAAGAACGTACGCCCGACGAGCGACAGTACGGCGGGAAAAGTCGCCTCAAGGGCATCGGTCAGGCTGACGGCGACATTGTTGCGATATACGTTGAAGCGACGCACCGGCGCTTCCCCGCTCCGTCCGCGCACAGCCTCCGGCAGAGCGGCATCCGGCGCCAGCAGCGCGCCGGCGAACCGGTCCTGAATGTCAGCCAGCGAGGGCATGGGCCGTCTGTGCGGATGCGCGGGCTGCCGTGGCGGACAGGATCGCCTCCGCCGCTTGCGCCTCGGCGAACAGGGTCGCCCAGTCGGGCACATCATTGTCCCATTCGATCAGCGTCGGCACCGGACCGGTCCGCTCCACCGTCCGCCGATAAAGCGCCCATACCGGATCCACCACCGCCCGATCATGGGCATCGATCAGCAACGGCGCGCCGAGATCGTCGGTATCCGGCGCATGACCGCCAAGATGGATTTCGCCGACATGCGCGATCGGAAACGCATCGATATAGGATTCCGGCGAGTAGCCGTGATTGGTAGCCGAAACGTAGACATTGTTGACATCGAGCAGCAATCCGCAGCCGGAACGCGAAACGACCTCCGTCAGAAAATCGATCTCGCTCATCGTGCTGCCCTTGAACGCCACATAGGTTGAGGGATTTTCGAGCAGCATACGCCGGCCGACATGATCCTGCACTTGCGTCACATGTTCGGCGACCCGTGCCGCCGTCTCCGGCGTATAGGGCACCGGCAACAGGTCGTTGAAATAGACTTCATCGTGGCTCGACCAGGCAAGGTGCTCGGAGAACAGGCCGGGTTGATAGCGCTCCAACAGCGCCTTCAGCCGGTCCAGGTGATCGATGTCAAGCGGCCGGTCCGAACCGATCGAAAGGCCAACCCCGTGCAGCGACAGCGGATACCGCTCGCGAATGGCGGAAAGATAGCGGTGCGGCGGCCCACCTGCACCCATATAGTTTTCCGGGTGCACTTCAAACCAGCCGATATCCGGTTCCCCGGTCAGAATATCGTCATAATGCTGCGCCTTCAGCCCGACGCCGCCCCTGTTTGGAACCGCACGTTGGCCGAATGCGCTTTGTCCGTTTTTCGTTGTCATGATCCCGTCGCTGGCTGCAGGGAAAGTTTTGAAAAGCCGGCCGGCCGCATTGCGCGCCCGGCCGGAATGGCAGGAATTGCCGGTTATGCGGGCAAATCCCGTTCCAGCTCCATGAGCGAGCCTTTGCGATCGCCCGGCAACGCATATTTCTCATCAGATGCCGTGCCGTATTTCTCGCATTCGCCGGCGGCAACCAGCTTGAACGAATTGCCCTGATAGTCGACGCTGGAGCTACCGGCACAGGTGGTGCCGGCACCGGCCTTGCAGTCGTTCTGGCCGGCAAGGGCGATACCGTAGCACTTCTCTTTCTCCTGCGCCTGCGCCTGGGAGGTGAGGCTGGCGCCGGAAACGGCGGTGGCAACAGCGCCGGCGACGAATGCGGCGGTAACAGCGGAGGTCTTGATGGACATGGATTGGAACTCCCTTTCAAGGTCTTGGTCCCGATGGAAAACAATTTTGCTTGCAGCGATTTGCAAGCACAGTTGATTTGAAGAATCGGGCGATAAATTGGAAATAAACGTCTATCAATCGCTCGTGATCTGGCGCGCCTTGGCCATTGCGCGGATGTGATCGTGCCGTGATCGGCGAAAAGCCGAACCGGCCGAACCCGCATTGACCTCGCCCGGCCATCCAAGCATGTTGCGCTGATGAACGCGCCCATCGACAAGGCATCTTCAGGGCCCGGCAATCCGCCACGGCAGCTCAATGCCTTCACCTTGCCGAACCTTTTGACCTACGGCCGTATCGCCGCTGCACCGTTGGTCGGCGCAACCTTTTTCATTCCCGGCAATGCCGGCCCCTGGATCGCCTTCGTGATTTTCGTTGTCGCCTCCGTCACCGACTATTTCGACGGATATCTGGCCCGCATCTGGAATCAGCAGTCGGCGCTCGGCCGGATGCTCGATCCGATCGCCGACAAGCTCCTCGTCGCCGTCTCCATTCTCGTATTGGTCGCCGACGGCATGCTGGCAGGATGGACGATCTGGGCCGCGATCATCATTTTGATGCGCGAGATCCTGGTCTCCGGCTTGCGGGAATTTCTCGCCGAATTGCAGGTCAGCGTGCCCGTCACCCGGCTCGCCAAGTGGAAGACCACATTGCAGCTGGTGGCGATCGCCACGCTCTTGATCGCGCCGGCCCTGCAGGGCGCCAAGGTCGGCATGCTCATTGACGCGGCGCTTTCCATGTTCTGGATCGCCGCCCTGGTTACCTTGTACACCGGCTACGACTATTTCCGCGCCGGCATAAGCCACCTCATGAAAGACACGTGATGGCAGACACATGACCGGCCCCACACGCAAACCCGCAAGCCAAATCCGGAGGGCACGGTGACACGCCTTGTCTATTTCGCCTGGATTCGCGAGCGTGTCGGTCGGCAGGAGGAAGACTTCGAGATCCCGGCCCATGTCGGCACCGTTGGCGAACTGATCGCCGTCCTGGCCGGCCGCGATGACGCCTATGCCGGCGCCTTCGGCGAACCGGCAATGATCCGTGCCGCCGTCGACCATGTCCACGCCGTATCCGACACCCCGATCGCCGGTGCCGGCGAGATTGCCTTTTTTCCGCCGATGACCGGGGGGTGACGGCCGCGCCGGCGAGTGATCCCGGACCGGCCGTCTCTAAAGAAATGATGACAGCGAAACCGCACGATATCGATTTCACGCCGAAGATCCGGATCACGGCTGCGCAAATTGATGCCGAGGCGGAGACACGGGCAATTACCGAAGCCCGGCGCGACATCGGTGCCGTTGTCACTTTCACCGGACTGTGCCGCGATGAGGCCGGCCGGCTGGCGGCCCTGGAACTTGAGCATTATCCCGGCATGGCCGAGAAGGAGTTGGCCAAAATCGCTGCAGAGGCGGCGGAGCGTTGGCCGCTGCTTGGCTTGACCGTCGTCCACCGGCACGGGCGCCTGGCGCCCGCCGAGCCGATCGTGCTGGTGATTGCCGCCGCCGGCCACCGGCAACCGGCGTTCCAGGCGGCGTCTTTTCTCATGGACTATCTGAAAACCCGGGCGCCCTTCTGGAAGAAGGAGCACCGCGCCGATGGCTCGGTCGGCGAATGGGTCGAGGCGCGCACAGAGGACGACGACGCCGCCGATCGTTGGTCGGCAGCGCCCGCCTCGCAAGGATCGCAAGGTCGCCCGGCGTCAGGCGGTTGCTGAAAGTCCCGGTTCGGCGATCGAATCCGGCCGGCCTGCCTGTGCGGCACCGGGCAACACGGCGGCGGAATAATCCGCCATCAGCGTGCGCGTGATCGCGCCGGGCACGAACGTCTCCGCACCGATTTCCGACACCGGCGTGATCTCCACCGCGCTGCCGGTAATGAAGCACTCCGAAAATCCGGCAAGCTCGTCGGGCATGATCCGTCGTTCAACCACTTCGATGTCCCGCGCCCTGGCCAGTTCAATGGCGGTGCGCCGGGTGAGGCCGTTCAGAAAGCAGTCGGCGATCGGTGTATGCAACACACCCTCGGCAACAAAGAAGATATTGGCCCCGGTGCATTCCGCAACCCGCCCCTGCCAGTCCAGCATCAACGCATCGGCATAGCCTTTGCGCTCCGCAGCATGCTTGGACAAAGTGCAGATCATGTAGAGGCCGGCCGCCTTGGAATCACAAGGTGCCGTCGCCGGATCGGGCCGCCGGTAGACGGCATTGTCGATACGGATCCCCTTCAACCGCTCCTCCGGATCGAAGTAGGAGGGCCATTGCCAGGCCGCGACCGCCAGGTTGATCCGGTTGTTTTGGGCGGAGACACCCATCATTTCACTGCCGCGCCACGCCACCGGACGGACATAGGCATCCTGAAATTCGTTGACTTCGAGAACCAGGCGCTTGGCCGCCTCGATCTCGTCGATCGAATAGGGTATCTGGAAATCCAACAACCCGGCGGACTTGTGAAGCCGTTCGGTATGAGCCCTGCTCTTGAAAATCGTGCCGCCATAGGCACGCTCGCCTTCAAATACGCAACTGCCATAATGCAAACCATGCGACAGCACATGCAGTTTGGCATCTTCCCAGTTCACCAATTCGCCGTTCATCCAGATCTTGCCGGTCATATTGTCGAACGGAACACCAGCCATGAACCCATCCTCCGGTTGCGGTCCGCACTTGACATGGCGCGGAACCGATTGATCATCCGCAATGTCCCGTTCGGCCGGGACATCGCCGAGAACCATTGCATCGCCTAGCAAAACCGGTAAAATATGTCAACATGACTGACATAAATCGACAGGACACCGCGGGCGTCGCGTCCGTGACCGCCGATGCCCCCGCCGCAGTGATCGACCTGATCGAACTGCTGTTTTTCGCCTATCGCGATTTCACGTCCGATCCCGACGCGATTCTCGCCGATTTCGGTTTTGGCCGCGCCCACCATCGGGTCTTGCATTTCGTTAACCGTAACCCCGGGTTAACAGTTGCCGATCTTTTGTCGATCCTGAAGATTACCAAACAGAGCCTGGGGCGGGTGTTGCGCCAGCTTGTGGATTCCGGCTTTGTCGAACAACGCGCCGGCCCGGTGGATCGCCGCCAGCGGCTGCTCTTCCCCACCGACAGGGGCCGCGATCTGGCCCGGCAGCTGAGCGAGCCACAGTCTCGCCGCATCGCACGCGCACTCCAGGGGTTGGAGCCGACGGCCCGCCGAACGGTTGCCCGGTTCCTGTATGCAATGATCGATCCCGACGACCGGAAACTCGCCGATCGGCTGGTCGGGCGCAACCAGGACGCGAAGTGACGCAGACGTGACGATATCTGACGAAAACGACTCACAGGACACGGCCGGGCTCGACGACGAGGCGGCGCATCTCCTTGTCATTGATGATGACAGCCGGATCCGCACCCTCCTCACCCGTTATCTGACCACCAACGGATTCCGGGTAACGGCGGCAGCGTCCGCCGAGGAGGCGCGGCGCAACATGGCGGGCATGGCCTTCGACATGCTGATTGTCGACGTGATGATGCCGGGCGAAAGCGGCATGGATCTGACCGAGGATCTGCGCAAGACCTCCGATGTACCGATCCTCATGCTGACGGCGCGCGCCGAAGCCGAAAGCCGCATCAACGGGCTTGAATCCGGCGCCGACGACTATCTCGCCAAGCCATTCGAACCGCGCGAACTGCTCCTGCGCATCGCCAACATCCTCAAGCGCGGTGGCCTGCCGCCGGTTCCGGAGATCGAGTTTGTCCGATTTGGGCCATTCACGTTTCATATCGCCCGTGGCGAACTGAAACGCGGCCACGAGGCCGTTCGCGTCACCGATCGCGAGCGCGAAATCCTGCGCATTTTCGCCGGCCGGCCCGGTGAGACCGTCCACCGGCACGAACTGGCGAGCGCCTCCGGCGCCCGCAGCGAGCGGACCATCGATGTCCAGATCAACCGGCTGCGGCGCAAGATCGAGGCCGATCCCGCCAATCCGGTGCACCTGCAGACCGTCCGCGGAATTGGCTACCGCCTGCTGGTGGACTAGGGTCCGGAACAAGCCGGTGCTGTCCGGGCCGCACAGCCGGTCAGGCGGCGCCGATCCAGGGGACCCGGCCGCACATCATGGTAACGCTGAGCGATATCGGAACGAAGGCCAGGCGGCGCGGTCGCGGCGTTCGCCGATTTTTCGGTCGCCTGCGGTTGCGCATGCCCAAGGGCCTCTATGCCCGCTCCATCCTTATCGTCGTCACCCCCATCGTGCTTCTGCAATCGGTCGTCGCCTATGTGTTTATGGAACGCCACTGGCAAACCGTGACCCGCCGGCTTTCCAACGCGGTGACCGGCGACATTGCGGCCATAGTTCAAGTTATCGACACCTACCCGCAGGATGAGAACTATGCCGAGATTACGAGGATCGCGGCCGAAAGCCTCGGCCTCAACATCGCCATTCTGCCGCCCGGCGACCTTCCGCCACCGGCCCCCAAGCCCTTCTTCTCGCTGCTCGACCGCACCCTGTCCCAGGAAATTGCCAACCAGATCGGCCAGCCCTTCTGGATCGATACGGTCGGCCGCTCCAATATCGTCGAAATCCGCATCAAGTTTCCGGACAAGATCCTCCGGGTATTTGCCCGCCGCAGCCAGGCCTATGCCTCCAATTCCGAGATTTTCCTGTTCTGGATGGTCGGTACATCGCTGGTTCTGGTCGCCATTGCCCTGCTTTTCCTGCGCAATCAAATTCGCCCGATCGTGACGTTGGCCAATGCCATGGAGAATTTCGGCAAGGGCCGCGCCGTGGAACCCTTCACACCGCGCGGCGCCCGCGAGGTGCGACAGGCCAGCCAGGCCTTTTTCGCCATGCGCGAGCGCATCGAGCGCCAGATCGAACAGCGCACCACGATGCTCTCGGGCGTCAGCCACGACTTGCGCACGGTGCTGACCCGCTTTCAGCTCGAACTGGCCCTGCTTGAGGAAACCGCCGATACCGGCGCGCTGCAAAACGACATCGCCGAAATGGGCGCCATGCTGGAGGAGTATCTCGCATTTGCCCGGGGCGATACCGGTGAGGAAAGCGCCCCGGTCAATGTCAGGGATGTCCTGGAGGAGATTGCCGAACGCGAACGCGATGCGGAAAAGACTGTGCAACTGGACTTCACCGGCGAGCCGGTGGTGGAAGTGCGCCCCGTCGCCTTCCGCCGGTGCCTTTCGAACCTGGTGGCCAATGCCGGCAAATACGCCACCGCCATCCAGATCAATGCCCGCCATCGCAGCGGCTGGCTGACCGTCAGCGTCGATGACAACGGACCGGGCATTCCCGCAGACGAGCGCGAATCGGTATTCCGCCCCTTCTACCGGCTGGACGCGGGCCGGAATGTCGATCTCGGCGGGTCGGGCCTGGGCCTGTCGATTGCGCTCGACGCCGCCCGCAGCCATGGCGGCCAGATCGCACTGGAAGACAGCCCGCTGGGCGGCCTGCGTGCCACCGTGCGCATTCCCGCCTGAAAGCGGGCAAACACGAATGCTCCGCGGCCCGATCGCGGAAACTCGACCCGGAACTTGATCGGCGCACGTAATCGGCGTGCCTGTCCGGCGTTCAGGCTGGCGGAATCAGAAAAGCCGGCCACCATCGGGCACGTCATGATCGGGACGCAGGAGCACTACTTCGCCCTGCGCATCCGGAACGCCGAGCGCCAGCACCTCCGACATCATCGGGCCGATCTGCCGCGGCGGGAAATTGACCACCGCCACTACACGTGTGCCGATGAGCGCTTCGGGCCGGTAGTATTTGGTAATCTGCGCCGACGACGACTTGACGCCGATCGCCGGCCCGAAATCGATCTTCATGCGGATTGCCGGTTTGCGGGCCTCCGGAAACGGCCGGGCGTCCACAATGGTACCCACCCGCACATCCACCTTCCGGAAATCATCGAAGGAGATCGCCGCGCCAGGCAATCCGGCGTCGGCCCCGCCATCGTTTCCGGACTTGCCGTTTTCAGGCGCCATCTGCCGCCGCCCCGGTGTTCGAAGCCGATGCCGGCCGGCCGCCGCAGATCCGCGCGGCCAGACATTCCAGCCTCCTGAGCCGCACCGCCGCCCGTTCGCCCCGCCGCAGATGCCGGTCCAACGCCGCCATGGTCCGGGCCAGGCCGGGATCGTCGTCGGCAAGCCACACCCTGAGCAGCCGGCTCCAGATCAGGGTCAGCCCCTGTGCACGAACAGCGCCGGGCTTGCCGGCATGGGCAATGCCTGCGGCCGCCATCATCCACGCCATGGACCGGCAGGCGATGGCATTGAGATGAAGAGCGATCAGCGGATCCCGTCGCGCCGCGTCCTGCAGCGCCGCGATCGCCGCTTTGTTGGGCGCAAGATGCTCCAGCCGCGAAAGCAGCACGTCGAACAATCGCTCGCGCGCGGACTCTTCCGACAACGCCGTGTCCAGCGCATCGAGCACCGCCTTGTCGGTTCGTGCCGAAAAAGCGGCGACAATATCCACCCGGCCGCCAAAGGCGCTGCGCAGGGTGGCCAGCGTCACCCCCACCCGTTCGGCAATTCGCGGCAGGGTCGCCTCGTCGAGCGACGATTCGCCGACCAGCGACAGGAACGCATCGATGATGGCATTTTCAACCTTGACCGAAACCATGGCCGGTATCGCAACCTCGTTGATCGCATTGACCCAATTCGCACCCGGTGGCGACGGCATGACGGCCGACGCATCAGCCCAGCATAATCGATCGGGCTCTGGCGGCAAGCACGGCGCGCGTCAACAATGGCGAAAGCCCTTCCGCCTCGTCCATCAGAACGCCCAGCGCCGCTTCCGTGGTGCCACCCGGCGAGGTGACATTGGCGCGAAGCGTGGCCGCCGGAAGATCGCTTTGTGCCAGCAGCGCCCCGCCGCCGATCACCGTCTGCCGCGCCAGTGTCTCCGCGAGATCCGCCGGCAGGCCGGCCTCGACCGCCGCTTGCGCCAGACATTCGGCGAGCCAGAACACATAGGCCGGCCCGGAACCGGAAACCGCCGTCACTGCATCCATCAATGCCTCATCGGCGATCGAGGCCACCTTGCCGACCGCCGCCATCAGGCCCTCGATGACAGCGAGATCCGCCTGCCCGGCATGCCGGTTTGCGCACACCACCGACATGCCGGCACCGGCAAGCGACGGCGTGTTCGGCATCACCCGGACAATCGCCTGCGTTGGCGAAAAGGCAGCCTGCAAGGTCGCCATTGTCACACCTGCGGCCACCGAAATGACCGTTGCATCCGCCGGCACCGATCCGCCAAGCCCGGCAAGCACCTTGTCCATGATCTGCGGCTTGACCGCCAGCACCACAACCCGAGCCCCGGCCATCGTATCCGGTGCCGCTTGCCCGACCACGTCAACGCCACGGGCGCGATAGTCGGCAGCGGCGGCATCGGCAAGGCCGGGGTCCACGATGGTCACCCCGGCCGCGGTCATGCCGCGATCCAGCCACGCATCAAGCAGCGCGGTACCCATCTTTCCGGCGCCGACCAGGGTCAGCGGTGTCGCCTCACCGATCATCATTGGATCCTGAACATTTTTGCCTGTTTACCGGCTGAGCGGCCCCGGCGGCAAGGTCCGGTTTCGTCCGGTCGCCTTGGCGGCGCCCGTCATCGGGGCCCTCCCCGGGACGTCTTGTTGGCGGGCATCGGCGGCGGTCGACGCCGGGCCCGCGATCCCGGTCAGGCCTCGCCGTGGGTTTCGAACATCACCGCAGACAGCGCCTCCTCAGGCGTTTTGCCGGCCCACAAGACGAACTGAAAGGCCTGATAGTAGCGTTCGCAGGAATCGACAGCCGCCGCCAGCATGGCCTCAAGCTGGCCGCTACCCGCCTCTGCGCCTTCGCTCAACAGCAGGGCATTGCGGTACATGATCACGCCTTCCGCCTGCCACAGGTCGAAATGGCCGAGCCACAATTGTTCGTTGACCAGCGCCAGCAGCCGTGAAATTTCCGGCTTTGGCCGTTCGCCGACCTTGTAGTCGAAGGCGCAGGCCAGATGCAGCGCTTCCAGGTCGCTCATCCACGACAGCGAAATATTGTAATCGCACCAGCTCCCGGACACCGAAATCGTAATTTCATCTTCGCCGGACCGGTCGAAGGCCCAATCGTGCCCTGCGGCGATCTGTTCCGCCAGATCCACCGGATTGGAACAGATGGCTGCTTCTAATTCCATGAGGCTCATGGGAAATCCTCAGTCTGTGACAGCGTTTGCGACAACGCGGCGGATACGCGGTACGCCACCACTCCAACCGAATCAGGGACTTACACCAACTTACCGCCATTTCGCGGTATTGCGCGACCGTTTCGTCGCCGGGCGAATCCGCCGGGGCGAATCTCTTGCTAACCAATCACTACAGGTTCGGCGACCGAACGTGAATCGGGTGCAAAGCCATCAGTCGTATTTATCCACCGACTATCCGGCCCGGACCGTCCCGAACGAAAAAAATCCCCCGCCCGCCCCGGCGATGCCGGGACAATACCTTAGCCATGAAGTCGGAACGAAAAACCCGACCGGCAAGCCCGGAACGCCGCTATCCTCCGGCGGGTGCGGTCAGGCCGACGACTTGCCGCCGGCCGATCTTGCCTTGGCCGATTTCGACGCCGCCGCTTTCGCTTTCGGCTCGGCGCGGGCCCGCGCCGCCGGCTTGCGTCCCTTTGCGCCGCCGGTGCCTTCCAGCTTGGCGACCCGGGCTTCCAGCGCATCCACGCGCTCGCCCAGCGCCTCCGCCTGGGCCAGCGCCTTCAACGCCGCCTCGCGCATGGCGTCAAATTCCTCCCGCTGCACCAGGTCCATCTCGCCGAGGAACCGCTCTGCCTGGCTCTTGAACAGCGTCTCCGCCTCGCGCCGGAATCCCTGGGCCACTCCCGCGGCATCGTTCATCAGCTTGGCGAATTCATCCATCATCCGGTTTGTCGTCTGGGTCATCCTGTCCTCCGGGTCTGTTCCCGGCCGGCCAATCCGGCAATCGGTACGTCGGCACCGACGCGGCACGGGCGAAACTGCACACCGCACATATATGGGCATGTGCCCGCCACGCAAGCGGCCACCGCATCGATCGGCCGCGCGCGCCCGGCGCCCACAGGGCCGGCAGGCGTCGGCATCCGTGCTTGACCCGGACCCGCCTCACCGGCATCGTCGCGCCCGTTCGTCCGCCGCAATCACCGCAAAAGAACGCCCCATGCCGGTCCTCGCCCTGCCCTTTCCCGCCATCGATCCGGTGCTTTTCAGTTTCGGCCCCTTCGCCATTCGCTGGTACGGGCTCGCCTATCTCGCCGGCATTCTGCTTGGCTGGCGCTATTCGCGCCGCCTCGCCGGCGATTCGCGCCTGTGGGGCACCAGGCAACCGGCCATGGACCCCGCCGATATCGATGATTTCGTCATCTGGGCAACGCTGGGTATCGTTCTGGGTGGTCGGCTTGGCTATGTGCTGTTCTACAATTTCGCCGCCTATGCCGCCGATCCGGCCGCCATCTTGTATGTCTGGGACGGCGGCATGTCCTTCCACGGCGGCCTGCTCGGCACAATTGTGGCCATGACCCTGTTCGCCATCCGCCGCGGCATCGCTATCCTCTCCCTGTACGACGTGATCGCCGCCGGCATCCCGTTCGGCCTGTTTTTCGGCCGGCTGGCCAATTTCATCAACGGCGAACTGTTCGGGCGCGTCGCCGACTTGCCCTGGTCATTCGTCTTTCCCGCCGGCGGCCCTCTGCCCCGCCACCCCAGCCAGCTCTACGAAGCGGCGCTGGAAGGCATTGTCCTCTTCGCGGTCCTGCGTGTGTTGACTCACAGGTTCGAAAGCCTCTCACGACCGGGCCTGACCGGCGGTGTGTTCGTCGCCGGCTACGGCGCATGCCGGATTGCGGTGGAATTCGTTCGCGAACCCGACGCCCATATCGGCTTCTTCGGCGACTTTGTGACCTTGGGGATGATCCTGTCGCTGCCGATGGTGGCGATCGGCCTCGGTTTCGCCATCCATGCCCTGCGCATGAAGGCCGCCCCGTGACCACCCCGCTTGGCCACGCCATCCGGCGGCTGATCGCCGCCGATGGCCCGATCACCGTCGCCGACTATATGGCCCGTTGCCTCGCCGATCCCGAACACGGCTATTACATCACCCGCGACCCGCTGGGCGCCGCCGGCGATTTTACCACCGCCCCGGAAATCAGCCAGATGTTCGGCGAAATCATCGGCGCCTGGCTGGCATTCACGGCGCGCCAGGCCGGTCTTGGCGCCCCCCTGCGCCTGATCGAACTCGGTCCCGGCCGCGGCACCCTGATGGCCGACATCCTCCGGGTCATGCAGCGGATGCCGGATCTGGCGACGGGTCTTTGCGTCGAATGTGTCGAGACCAGCCCGGCCCTGCGCGAACGCCAGCGCGCCACGCTCGCCGGCTTTGATGTCGCCACCGCGTGGCATGACCGCCTGTCGGCGGTGCCGCGCGGCCCGGCGCTGGTCGTCGCCAACGAATTTTTCGACGCCCTGCCGGTCTACCAGTATGTCCGCCATGCCGGGCGCTGGCACGAACGCCGCATCGGCCTCGCCCCCGCCGAAAGCACCGGCCCGCAGGGCACATGTGCCGAGCTGGCATTCGTCGTCGGCCCGCCGGTACCGGAATTCACCGGCATCGATCCCCTCACCGCCGGCGACACCCCATTGGCCGATGGCGCGATCCTGGAAGCGTCGCCGGCCGCCGAAGCGATCATGGCCGAACTGGCCGGCCGGATCGTCGCCGACGGCGGCGCCGCGCTCGTCATCGATTATGGCTACGACACATCCGACCGGCCGCCGGCAGGCAGCTTTCAGGCGGTTCGCCATCATCGCCATGCCGACCCCCTCGCCGAGCCCGGTGCGGCCGACCTGACCGCCCACGTCGATTTCGCTGCCCTTGGCCGCGCCGCCAGGGCCGCCGGCGCAGCCGTTCATGGTCCCCTCCGGCAGGGCCGGTTTCTGACCGCGCTCGGCCTGCCGGCCCGTGCCGAAAAACTGAAACGGGACAAGTCGCCGCAAATCGCCGCCGAAATCGATACCGCCGCGATCCGCCTTGTCGGCCCGGGTGATGACGAAATGGGGACCCGTTTCAAGGCCATTGCCGTGACCCGCGCCGGGACGCCGCCGCCGCCGCCATTTTGATCCTTTTCGCAGCCTGTGCGCGGTGCCGCCGGCGGCCGGCCGCCATTGGCGGCGCTGGTCCGGCCGGACCCGGACCGGGGGGTTTGACATTGGCAAGCCGGACGGACACTTTTCCGGCATGGAGGCAGGAACCACCCAGGCACAGCCGATCGAATCGCCGGCCCTTGCCGGATTGGAGGGCTTCCGGCATGCCTTTTTCACCCGCGCCGGCGGCGTTTCCGGAGGGCTTTACGCCACGCTCAACACCGGTCTCGGTTCCGGGGATCACCGGGAAAACGTGTTGGCGAATCGCGCCCGCGCCTGCGCCTATCTGGGCCTGGAGCCCGACGCGCTGGCCACGCCCTACCAGATACACTCCGCCACCGCCGTCCACGTTGGCGAACCCTGGCCGCCGGGCCAGGGTCCCCGCGCCGATGCCGTGGTCACCGATCGTCCCGGGATCGCCGTCGGCGTCGGCACCGCCGATTGCGGGCCGGTGCTGTTCGCCGAGCCGCAGGCCGGGATCGCCGCCGCCGCCCATGCCGGCTGGAAGGGCGCGCTCACGGGCATACTGGACGCGACCATCGACCTGATGGAGGATCTCGGCGCGGACCGGCGGCAAATTGTCGCCGTTCTCGGCCCGACCATATCGGCCTCCGCCTACGAGGTCGGCCAGGAATTTGTCGACAGGTTCATCGCCGAAAACGCCGGCAATCAACGGTTTTTCACGGCCGCCGACCGCGCCGGCCACGCCATGTTCGATCTGCCGGCCTATATCCTCCATCGCCTCGCTGACGCCGGCATCCGGTCCGCGGAGGCGCTCAACCTGTGCACCTACTCCGACAGCGCGCGGTTTTTCTCCTATCGTCGCACCACCCACAAGGCAGAGCCGGACTATGGCCGCCTGTTGTCCGCAATCGTGATCGCATCACCCTGATTGTTGCCGGCGCCCGGCGCCAAATCGCCGCAAACCAGACAGGATCCAAAAGACCGATGGCCCTTCATTTCGAAACCGCCGAATTCCAATCCCGCCTGGAAAGCGTGCGTACCGTCATGGCCGAGCGCGGCCTGGGCGCACTTTTGCTGTTCGCGCCGGAAAGTCACTACTGGCTGACCGGCTACGACACCTTCGGCTATTGCTTCTTCCAGTGCCTGGTGTTGCGCGCCGACGGCAATCTCTCGCTGCTGACCCGCTCCGCCGACCTGCGCCAGGCGCGGCACACATCGCTGATCGAGGACATCCGCATCTGGGGCGAGAGGCCGTCGGCGAACCGCGCCCAGGCGCTGCGCGATCTGTTGAACGAATTCGACCTGCTCGGCTCGCCGATCGGCGTCGAATGGGATACCCACGGTCTCACCGCTGCCGACGGTCGGGCGCTGGATGAAGTGTTGCGGACCTTCTCAGACCTGTCCGACGCCTCCGACATCGTCCCCCGCCTCCGCCTGACGAAAAGCCCCGCGGAGATGGCCTATGTGACCCGGGCGGCCGAACTGGCCGACGACGCCCTCGATGTCGGCCTGGCAAAGATCGCCGGCGGCAGCGACGAGGCGGAAATCCTCGCCGCCATGCAGGGCTCGGTGTTGGCAGCCGGCGGCGACTATCCCGGCAATCCGTTCGTGATCGGCTCCGGCGCCGATGCGCTTTTGTGCCGGACCAAGACCGGCCGGCGTAAGCTCGACCGCCAGGACCAGATCACCCTGGAATTCGCCGGCGTATACCGCCACTACCATGTCGCCCTGATGCGGACCGTTATTGTCGGCGAGCCGACACCGCGTCATCGCGAACTGCACGAGGCTGCGCAAAACGCACTCACCGCCGTCCAGACCGTCATGCGGCCCGGCCATACCTTCGGCGACATCTTCGCCGCCCACGCCACGGCGCTGGAAAATCATGGCATGACCCGCCATCGGCTCAATGCCTGTGGCTATTCGCTGGGGGCCCGGTTCGCGCCGAGCTGGATGGACTGGCCGATGTTCTACCGCGACAATCCGGTCGAGATTGCGCCGGACATGGTGCTGTTCGCCCATATGATCCTGTTCGATTCCGATACCGAAACCGCCATGTGCATCGGCCGCACCTACAAGACCACCGAGGGCGCGCCGGAACCGCTGTCACGCCACGGCACCGAATTGCTGGTCCGATAATGCCCCGCCTGCCGCATACCGGTCGGTCAATCGGCCCGGCCCGTAGTGTTGCCGCTGCCTGGCGGGCGCTGCGCGGACGCCATGGCGTCCTGGCCGCCCTCTGCCTGGCAGTCGCCGGATGCCAGTCGCTGGCCATTCCCGATTTCAATTGGCGGCAGCGATTGGCGACAGCACCCGCCCAGCCGGCACACCAGGCGCCCCGGCAACCGGATGGCCAGGCGGCTGCGCAGACGTCGGCCGGCGCCCCGGCAGCCAGCACCACCGGCGCGGTTCCGTCCTTGCCGCCGCCCGTCCCGGCGGCACAGGCCCGGTTTGCCTTTGCACCCCTGAGCGGCCCGCCGCAACCTGTCGCCGACCGGCTCGCCGCCGCCGTGGCACGCCATTCCGGCGCCCGCAACCTGCAACTCACCGGTGCCGGCGATCCCGCCGCCACCTATCTGGTCAAGGGCTACCTCTCGCTGGTGCCGGATGACGACATGACCCGGCTCGCCTATGTCTGGGATGTGTTGGGCCCCGACCGCCGCAGGCTTCACCGCATATCCGGCTGGACGGCGATTGCGCCTGCCGGCGGCACCGGCTGGGGCGATGTCGGACCGGCCGCCCTCGACACCGTGGCCGCCGCCGCGCTGGATGCGCTTGCCGCCTGGATCGGCGCCGCCTGAGGGAGGCCGCGGGCCACCTTCGGCGGTCAATTCGCCTTCCCGGCGCTTTTCTGTGCGCCGCCCGGTTGTCGTGGCTGCGAGCCATTGTTAAAAGGCCGCGTCGATCCGGCGACAAACGGGCACAAGACCCGCGGGGATTGACCGGCCGGGGCGGCGCAGGGGACCAGTTTCCATGAAAATCGTTGCGGGCAACTCCAACGGCACGCTCGCTGCCGATATTGCCGCCTATCTGGATCTGGAGCCGGCGAAATGCGCCGTGCGGCGGTTTGCCGACCAGGAGATATTCGTCGAGATCCTCGAAAATGTCCGCGGCGAGGATGTGTTCGTCATCCAGTCGACCAGCTTTCCGGCCAATGATCACCTGATGGAGCTGTTGATCATCATCGACGCCCTGCGTCGCTCTTCCGCCAAGCGGATCACCGCCGTACTGCCCTATTTCGGCTATGCCCGGCAGGACAGGCGGACCAGCGGCCGCACACCGATCTCGGCCAAGCTGGTCGCCAACATCATCACCCATGCCGGCGCCGACAGGGTGTTGACCGTCGATCTCCACGCCGGCCAGATTCAGGGCTTCTTCGACATCCCCACCGACAATCTGTTTTCCGTGCCGGTATTTTCCCGCGACATTCTGGAACGCAAGACCAATGGCAGTCTCACCGTCGTGTCACCCGATGTCGGCGGTGTCGTGCGCGCCCGGGCGCTGGCCAAGCGGCTGGACGCGGCGCTGGCCATTGTCGACAAGCGCCGCGAGCAACCCGGCGAATCGGAAGTGATGAACATCATCGGCGCCGTCGAGGGACGTGACTGCGTCCTTTTCGATGATATCGTCGATTCCGGCGGCACGTTGTGCAATGCCGCCGATGCGCTTCTGGAGAAAGGCGCCAAATCCGTTCAGGCCTATATCACCCACGGCGTCTTGTCCGGCGGCGCCGTCGCCCGCGTCACCGCGTCCCAGCTGACCGAACTGGTCATCACCGATTCCATCGAGGCAACAAGCGCCGTTCGCGCCGCCCACAATATCCGGGTTGTCTCCGTCGCCGGTCTTCTCGGCGAGGCGATCCGCCGGACCGCCCTGGAAAAATCCGTTTCCAGCCTGTTCGACTAGCCGGCGCGCCCGGCCGCCGCCGCCGCGCCCGTTTGCCGGCGCACCTCCGTCTGCGCCGCATTGCCAACCGGCCGGCCTTGCCCTATAAGCGCGCTCGCGCGCCAGACACCCTTGGAGGCGGCGCGCTGCCGGCCGCGCGACGCGGCCGTTCTTGCACCGAAATTTGCTTGTACAGAAATTCGAAGGAGTGCACCCATGAGCCAGACATACGAGCTCAAGGCCGAGGTGCGCGAACGGGCCGGCAAGGGGGCCGCCCGTGCCGTGCGCCGCCAGGGCAAGGTCCCGGCCGTTATCTATGGCGACAAGAAGCCGCCGATCCCGATCTCCCTGCCGGCCCAGGAAATGACCTTGCGTCTTCACGCAGGCGGTTTTCTGACAACGGTCGGATCGATCGACATCGACGGCAACAAGGTGCGGGTCATTGCCAAGGACTACCAGCTCGACCCGGTCCGCGACTTTCTCATGCACGTGGATTTCTACCGCGTCGCCAAGGGTGCCACTCTGACCCTGGAAATTCCGGTCAATTTCATCAATGACGAGGAATCGCCGGGCCTGAAACGCGGCGGCGTCCTCAATGTCGTCCGTCACACGGTCGAGCTGGTTGTTCCGGCCGACTCGATTCCGGACGTTCTTGTCGCCGATCTGACCGGCCTCGACATCGGCGACGGCATCCATATCTCCGACATCACCCTGCCCGAAGGCGTCGTGCCCACCATCACCGACCGCGACTTTACGATCGCCACGATCGCCGCCCCGGCCGGTCTGACCGAGGCCGAGGAAGCCGGTGAGGAGGAAGAGCTGGAGGATCCGGAACTCGTCGGCGAGGAAGGCGAGGAAGGCGAAGAGGAAGCGGGCGAGGCAAACGAAGAAGAAGCCGGCTAGGCCTTGCCATGCTGCTGATCGCCGGCCTTGGCAATCCCGGCCGGCGCTACGCCGGCAACCGACACAATATCGGTTTCATGGTGGCGGACCAGATCCACCGCCGCCACCATTTCGCGCCTTGGCGCGCCCGTTTTGAGGGCGAGGTGAGCGAGGGCATGCTCGGCGGCGAAAAGACACTGCTGTTGAAACCCGCAACGTTCATGAACGAATCCGGCCGGGCCGTCGGCCAGGCCATGCGGTTCTACAAGCTCGATCCCGAAGATGTCGTGATCGTCTACGACGAAATCGACCTGCCGCCGGGCAAGGTGCGGATCAAGGCCGGCGGCGGCCGGCCCAGTCACAACGGCCTGCGCTCCGTGACCGCCCACATCGGCAACGACTACCGCCGCTTGCGGATCGGCATCGGCCATCCCGGCCATAAGAGCCTGGTCCACCGATTCGTTCTGAAGGACTTTCCCCGTGCCGATCGCGCCTGGGTCGATGCGGTAATCGCCGCCATAGCCGAGCACACGCCGCTCCTCGCCGCCCATGAGGATTCCAGCTTCATGAACCGCGTACATCTGAGCCTGGTGGAGTCCGGGCAATTTGACGGCGACAACGACGATTCCGCCGGCAAATCCGCAAATCAGGATGCGCCCCGGCGCACGAAGACCGCCGGCGCCCGCGCCGATGCCAGCCGGCCCGCCGGTTCGGACCCCGGCGACGAGGCCGCCCGCCAGGGACCGCTTGGCGAGGGCCTGCGCAAGCTGTTCGGCCTGGGGCGCAAGAACTGACCATGGGATTTCGATGCGGCATCGTCGGCCTGCCCAATGTCGGCAAGTCGACCCTCTTCAACGCCCTGACGCGCACGGCCAGCGCCCAGGCCGCCAACTACCCCTTTTGCACCATCGAGCCCAACACCGGCGATGTCGCCGTGCCCGATCCCCGGCTCGACGAGATTGCCCGGATCGCCGGATCCGCGCGCACCGTCCACACCCGGCTCACTTTCGTCGACATCGCCGGCCTTGTGCGCGGCGCCGCAAAGGGCGAAGGCCTCGGCAACCAGTTCCTCGCCAACATCCGCGAGGTCGATGCCATCGCCCATGTCTTGCGTTGCTTTGAGGACGGGGACATCACCCATGTCGACTGCCGCATCGACCCGGTGGCCGACGCCGAAACGGTGGAAACGGAATTGATGCTCGCCGACCTGGAAAGCCTGGAGCGCCGCATCGAGCCCCTGCGCAAGAAGGCCACCGCCCGGGACAAGGAAGCGCTGGCCGTATTGCCGGTCATGGAAAAGGCATTGGCCGCCCTCCGTGACGGCGCGATGGCGCGCACCATCCGCGACGATCTGTCGGAGGCCGATCGTGCGACGCTGCGCAGCCTCGGCCTGCTCACCGCCAAACCGATGCTCTATGTCTGCAACGTCGCCGAAGGGGATGCCGCCACCGGCAATGCCGACGTCGAGCGCATTGCCCTGCGCGCCCGGGAAAAGGGCGCCGGCTGTGTCTTTATTTCCGCCGCCATCGAGGCGGAAATCGCCAGCCTCCCGGACAGCGAGCAGGCAGAATATCTGGAAACCCTGGGTCTATCCGAGCCCGGGCTCGACCGGATGATACGCGCCGGCTACGGCCTTCTTGAACTCATCACCTTTTTCACTGCCGGCCCCAAGGAAGCCCGGGCCTGGACCATCCGCCGCGGCACCCGCGCCCCGGCTGCCGCCGGCGCCATCCATACCGATTTCCAGCGCGGATTCATTCGCGCCCAGACCATCGCGCTTCAGGATTTTCTCACCCTCGGCGGAGAGCAGGCGGCCAAGGAAGCCGGCAAGGCCCGCGACGAAGGCAAGGACTACGTGGTCCGGGACGGCGATGTCATCCTGTTCAAGTTCGCCACCTGACAAACCATCGCCCCGCCCCGGTGCCTGATCGCCCCGGCCGCCGCCTAGTCCGGGTGCAGCGCCCGGCGGCGAGTGGACAAGCCGAACAATTTGTAGAGCGGATCGGAGGCCATGCTCGCCGTCACCAGGAAATAAATACCGCCGAGCCAGAGCCACGACCATCCGCTGTTGTCGCCGAAGTACAAGACCAGGCAGGTTAAGCCGGCGCATGCGCGCACGATTTGATCGATACGACCCAAATTGACTGTCTGAAGCACTGAACCACCCCTCACGGCATTAGCGAACCGGTTGGCGAGTCCTATCCTGCATTATGAACAAAATGTTCAGATTTCTTAAGAAATCGCTAAGCGACCGTAAACAGTTTTGAATGAATTTGGGTGAATTTGTGCCGGTTGTGCGTCAGTGTTTCGTGCCAGACCAAACCTTCTTCTTGGAATAGTAGAGCAGTCCCGCGAAAATGATCAGGAAAATCATCACGTTGAAACCCATTGCCTTGCGCGCCACCAGATGCGGCTCGGCGGCCCACATCAGGAAAGACACCACATCGCTGGCATACTGTTCCACGGTCTGCGGCACATCGTTGGCGGGATCGTCGTCCTGGTTTTGCGCATAGTCGATCTGGTCGTCGCTGAGCGGCGATGCCATGGCGATCTGATCGCCGGCGAGGAAGTAGGGATTGTAGCTCATCCCGTCCTGCAATTCCTTGCCGGCCGGCGGATCCTCATAGCCGGTCAGCAGCGAGTAGATATAGTCCGGCCCGCTCTCCTGATACTGCGTGAACGCATCGATGATGAACATCGGGAATCCGCGCTCCACCGCCCGCGACTTCGCCACCAGCGACAGATCCGGCGGATAGGCGCCGTTGTTCGATGCGGCCGCCGCGTTCTTGTTGGCAAAGGGTGCGGGAATCCGGTCTGCCGGGATGCCCGGCCGATCGAACATCTCGCCATCATCGTCCGGTCCGTCGGTAATATCGTATTCGGCCGCCAGCGCCTTGACTTCCGCCTCGCTGAAGTGGGGGCCTTCTTCGCTGGCCAGTGTCCGGAAGGCCACCAGGTCCAGCGAGTGGCATGACGCGCAGACTTCCCTGTAAACTTGGAAACCGCGCTGCAGCTGCTGCGGATCGAAGGTGCCGAATGGCCCCGAAAAGGTCCAGTCCACATGGCGCGGATGCTTCAGCGGATAGTGCGGGACCGCCCCCTCCTCTTCCGCCCCGTGGGCGAGCGAAAGCACGAAGGCACATGCCGCGAGTGTCAGGCCCGTAAGTTTCATCGCACGAATCATGATCGCCTCAGCCTCTCGCCCTAACCACGCGTCTGTGGCGCCGCCGCGGCACCGTCAGGTTGTGCGCCCGCCCCGCTCTCATCCGCCTCCTCATCGCCAAGCACCGCGTCGGCGATCGATGCCGGCCGCGGTTTCGGTGTCTCAAACAGGCCGAGCACCGGCATCAGGATCAGGAAATGGAAGAAATACCAGAATGTGCAAATCCGCGCCGCGATCACATAGCCGCCCTCCGCCGGTTTGGCGCCAAGCCAGCCCAGGAGCACGCAGACCGCGACCAGGATCCAGAAAAACTGTTTGTAAAGCGGCCGATAGACGGCGGAACGCACCCGTGATGTATCCAGCCACGGCAGGATGAACAGCACCGCGATCGATCCGAACATGGCGATGACACCGCCGAGCTTTGACGGGATCGCCCTGAGGATCGCGTAAAACGGCAGGAAATACCATTCCGGCACGATGTGGGTCGGAGTCACCAGCGGGTCGGCCTGTTTGTAATTGTCCGGATGGCCCAGATAGTTGGGATGGTAGAAGACGAAATAGGCAAACAGCAGCAGGAAGCAGACCAGCGCGAAACTGTCTTTCACCGTGGCGTGCGGCGTGAAGGGCACTGTTTCGCTCTTGTTTTTGACCTCCACACCGGTCGGATTGGTCTGACCCGTCACATGCAGCGCCCAGACGTGCAGGATGACGACGCCGACAATCATGAACGGCAGCAGATAATGCAGCGAATAGAACCGGTTCAGCGTCGGATTGTCGACGGAGAAGCCGCCCCACAGCCAGGTGACGACCTGTTCGCCCACCAGCGGGATCGCCGAAAACAGATTGGTGATGACGGTTGCGCCCCAGAAACTCATCTGGCCCCAGGGCAGGACATATCCCATGAACGCCGTCGCCATCATCAAAAGGAAGATGATGACGCCGAGGATCCACAGCAGCTCCCGCGGCTCCTTGTAGGAACCGTAGTAGAGCCCGCGGAATATGTGGATATAGACGGCGATAAAGAACATCGAACCGCCGGTGGCGTGCAGATACCGCAGCAGCCAGCCGAAATTCACGTCGCGCATGATGTGCTCGACGGAGCCGAACGCCATATCGGCGTGCGCGGTATAGTGCATCGCCAGCACGATCCCGGTGAGGATCTGCGCCACCAGCATGATCGAGAGGATGCCGCCGAACGTATACCAGTAGTTCAGGTTGCGCGGCACCGGATAGGCGACGAAGGAATCGTAGATGAGCCGCGGCAACGGCATGCGCCGGTCGATCCAGCGCCCGATCCCTGTCGATGGATTGTAGCTTGAATGGCCGTCTGCTGACATCGTCATGCTCCCCCGTCAGCCGATGCGGATCGTTGTGTCATCGATGAATTCATAGGCCGGCACAGCCAGGTTCTCCGGCGCCGGGCCTTTGCGGATACGGCCCGCCGTGTCGTAGTGCGATCCGTGGCAGGGGCAGAACCAGCCGCCATAGTCGCCCTGCTCGCCGATCGGGATGCAGCCGAAATGGGTGCACACGCCGACCATGATGATCCAGGCCTCGCGCCCCGGTACGCCGCGGTTTTCGTCGGAAGCGTCGCCGGCGAGGTTGGCGTTGCGGGCATCGGTATCCTTCAAATCCTCCAGCGGCACGGCCCGCGCTTCCGCCACCTCCGCCTCGGTGCGGAAGCGGATGAACACCGGCTTGCCGCGCCAGGAGACCTTGATCGATTGCCCCGGCTCCATGGACGAAACATCGACCTCCACCGAGGCCAGCGCCAGCGCCGACGCATCGGGGTTCATCTGGTCGATGATCGGCCACGCCACGGCGGCGGCGCCGACGGCGCCCATCGCGCCTGTTGCAATCAGGAAGAAATCGCGGCGATTGGGTTCGCTGTCCCCATCAAGCCCGGCACTGCCCTGTGCGGTTGTCTCAGCCACTTCTCGCCTCGCTGCACCATTGTCCACATGTCGATGCCCGGATTGGGCACGGGCAACGCCCCACGGGCCTTGCCCAACGTTGGTGGGCCGGTTGCCCGGCCACCGGTTTCGTTGCCGGCTGATCCCGCCCCCTGGCGCGATCCCGCGACCACCTGTAACAGGCGCCGCGCCGCCGGTTCAATCCCTGACGGCACGATCCGGCAACATGCGATGTTTCCTTCGCCCGCTGCCGGCCGAACCGGCGCCGGTTTTGTCAAGATTCCGCCGCCCTGTCCAGATGGTCCGCACGGCGACGGCAGTTTGTCGCGGCTTCGCCCCGATCCGGACATGCAAAGCCTCCGGCGATCGGCGGCCCGGCCCGGATTCCCGGGCCGCGTCGCCTATTCCGCAGCGACCGGCGCGGCGGCGGCGCCGACATCGAGGAAACCGCCCGACTGCCGGGCCCAAAGGCGGGCATACAGCCCGTCGGCACCGAGCAGCGCCTCGTGGCTTCCCTCCTCCACGATTCGGCCATCGTCCATGACGATCAGCCGGTCCATGGCCGCGATGGTCGACAACCGGTGGGCGATGGCGATCACCGTCTTGTCCTGCATCAACCGCTGCAACGAATCCTGGATCGCCGCCTCAACCTCCGAATCCAGCGCCGATGTCGCCTCGTCGAGCACCAGGACCGGGGCGTCCTTGAGGATCACCCGGGCGATCGCGATCCGCTGCCGCTGGCCGCCGGACAGCTTCACCCCCCGTTCGCCGACATGGGCGTCGAGACCGACGCGACCCTTGAGGTCGGCAAGCTCCGGTATGAACCCGTCGGCCCGTGCCGCAACCAGCGCGGCACGGATCTCCGCCTCGCTCGCATCCGGCTTGCCATAGCGCACATTGTCCCGCACCGACCGGTGAAGCAGCGATGTATCCTGGGTCACCAGGCCGATCGCCGCCCGCAGCGAGTTCTGGGTCACCGCCGCGATATCCTGGCCGTCAATGGTGATGCGACCAGATTCGGTGTCGTAGAAACGCAAGAGCAGATTGACGACCGTCGACTTGCCGGCACCCGACGGGCCGACAAGGCCGACCTTCTCGCCGGGCCGGATCCGCAGAGAAAGATCATCCAGAACACCACCCGCCTTGCCATAGTGGAATCGCACATGGTCATAGACGACCGCGCCGGCTTCGACCTTCAGCGATTTGGCGTTCGGCTGGTCGACCAGCGCGTGGGGCCGGGAAATCGTACCGATCCCGTCTTGCACCGTGCCGATGTTTTCAAACAGCGATGCCACTTCCCACATGATCCAGTGGGCCATGCCCTTCAGGCGCAGGATGAGCCCCACCGACAGCGCGATCGCGCCCGGTGTCACATGGCCCCGGGACCACAGCCAGATCCCCGAAAGCGAGACCGCGAACAACAGCGCGCCGTTCAGCACCTCCAGCGTGACATTGAGCCGGGTGACGAGCCGGAACTGCCGATACACATTGTCCAGGAACGGATCCATGGAATCCCGGACATAGGCCTCCTCGCGCGATGCATGGGCAAACAGCTTCACGGTCTGGATATTGGTATAGGAATCGACGATCCGGCCGGTCACCACCGATCGCGCGTCGGCCTGTTCCTTGGCGATCACCCGCATTTTCGGCAGGAAATGGCGCAACACCACGACATAGACCAGAAACCAGACCGCCAGCGGCGCCATGATCCGCCAGTCGCTCTGCCAGAACATCACGAGCGCGCCGGCCAGATAGACGGCCACGTAGACGAAGACCTCCGTCGTCAGCGCCAGCACCTGGCGCACCGCAAGCGCCGTCTGCATCACCTTGGTGGCCACCCGGCCGGCGAAGTCGTCCTGAAAGAACGTCATCGACTGACGCAGCACGTAGCGGTGCGCCAGCCATCGGATGCGCATGGGGAAATTGCCCATGATCACCTGGTTGTTGAAGGTCTCGTGGATCAGGTCGACCAATGGCATGACGATCAGGATCAGCGCCCCGACCCCGATCAGCCACCACAGGTGATCGGACCAGAAGGTCGCCGGCTCCGCGCCGGCCAGGAAATCGACCAGGCTGCCCAGAAAGCCGAACAGCGCCACCTCCAGGATCGCAAACAGCGCCCCGGTCAGCGAAACGATGGCAAAGTGCTTCCAGGCCGGCCGCGCATAGTGCCAGATGAAGGCAAACAATCCCGTCGGCGGCATGTCGGGCACGCCGGCAGGGTAAGAGGGTAGGAGTCGTTCAAATTGGGAAAACATGGCTTCGGTCCGGTTGGCGACGGGGTTTCACATACCCGGCCGGACGAAGCGTTATGCCGCGCGGGCCGGGATCAGGTCGGAATTGTGAGCGTTCGACGCAAGATTGCCTCCCGTGGCATCGACATCTCCCTGAATTTCGGATCATCTCCGGACATCACATCATCGGAGAAGATATCATCCCGGTTTCCCGGACTCCGGAAAAACCCGGAAATCGCGCCTGTCCGCGCAGCAAACAGGACATGGCGCGAAGCGAACAGGACAAGGCGCGCCAAATCCGTGATTCGGCGCACCGCTCCTTTAGCCGCTATTTCCGGCCCCGGCAATTCACATTCCAGCCCGGTCCGCACTCCGGCGCCGCCTGTTGCCGCAAATCCACAGGTCCCGCTCTGCCCTATTCCGGTTCCCCATCCCGGTCCCTGTCGGCAAGGCCCCCGGCGGCCGCCAGCAGATGGCTCGTACAGGTCCGGCAATCGCTGGATCCGAAGCCCGCGGCAACGGCCGCGAACCGGCCGCCGGCGACCAGCGCGGCAACGAGGTCGCATTCCCGCCCGCCGGCAACGCACACCGCCGCCAGCCTGTCGGCTGAGACGGTCAGCCGGTCGACATGCCAGCGGATCGCCTTTTGCGCTTGCAAGTGCCGTCCGACCCGTGCCGCCAGCCCGCCCGGTCCCCAGGCGCTGCCCGCATAAACATAGATGCCCGGCGGTATCCGGGTTTGCCGCCCCCTGACACGAAGCGATACCGGGCGCCCGAGCTCGATCACCAGCCCGTAGGCGCCGGGCGAAGCCGGGCAATTTCCGGTTGATTGGCGATCGAGGACAATACCGGCTACCCCACAGGCGGCAATCTGCCGTAAGATCATGCCGGTCCGGCCGGCCGCTTCGCCGGTTCCGGTCCGCATTCGCCCTTTCGACCTAGCCATACCGACCTTTTTGCCATGCACGATCGCTTTCGCAACCTCGTTTATGCCGTCGCCCTGGTAATAATGATCGGCTGGCTGTTTCATATCGGCCGCTCGGTCATCATTCCCGTGATCGCCGGCGTCATTCTCGCCTACATCATCATCGCGCTGACCCGCCGGCTCGCCGACATCCCCCGCATCGGGCCGATGCTGCCGGTCGCCCTGCGCTATGCCTTCTCCGTCCTGGTGATTATCGGCATCGTCGTCGCCATTATCATCCTGATTATCAACAATATCGGGCAGGTATTTGTCTTAATTCCGGAATATCAGACGATTTTGCTCTCGGTCATACAGAATTTCGCCGTCCGGCTCGGGATTGAGACCGAGCCGACCTGGGAGACATTGCGCAACCAGGTCTTCGGTCAGATCAACCTGCAATCGCTGATCGGCTCCACCGTCATATCGGTTTCCTCGTTCATCGGAACGATGGTGGTCGTGTTCATCTATACCGGCTTCCTGCTCGCCGAACGCCGGCTGTTTGAGCACAAGTTGACCCGTCTGTCCGACAATCCGAAGGATACGGCGCTGATCGCCCACATCCTCAACGACATCAACAGCCGCATCGGCGACTATCTGGCGACGAAAACCTTCATCAACCTCATCCTCGGGTTGGCGAGTTATCTCATTCTGGTGTGGATCGGCATCGACCTGCCGGAATTCTGGGCGCTGATGATCGCGCTCCTGAACTATATTCCCTATGTCGGATCTTTCCTCGGCGTCGTCTTTCCCGTTGGCCTGGCACTTGTTCAGTTCGGCGTCACATCGGCGGCGCTCTCCACGCTGATCGGCCTCACCTTCGCCCAAATCGTCATTGGCGCCATCCTCGAGCCGCGATTGATGGGCCAGACCCTCAACCTGAGCCCCTTCGTGATCCTGGTGATGCTGACCGTATGGACCAGGCTGTGGGGCATACCCGGCGCGCTGCTCGCCATCCCGATCACCGCCATATTGGTGATCATCCTGTCGGAATTCGACGGCACCCGGCCCTTCGCCATTCTTCTGACCCGCTCCGGCCGCATCCCGCGCCGCTCCCGCATCCGGCGCACCAACAACGTCAAACCGCGGAATCCGGCAAACTGAGCCCGGCGGCGCGGCCGGCTATTCGGCCGCGTTCAGGCCGGCATCCGGCTCACCGACACCGAGGAAACCGCCGGACTGGCGTCGCCAAAGGCCGGCATAAAGCCCGTCGGCATCGAGCAGCGCCTCGTGGCTTCCTTCCTCCACGATTCGGCCATCGTCCATGACGATCAGTCGGTCCATGGCCGCGATGGTCGACAACCGGTGGGCGATGGCGATCACCGTCTTGTCCTGCATCAACCGCTGCAACGAATCCTGGATCGCCGCCTCAACCTCCGAATCCAGCGCCGACGTCGCCTCGTCGAGCACCAGGACCGGGGCGTCCTTGAGGATCACCCGGGCGATCGCGATCCGCTGCCGCTGGCCGCCGGACAGCTTCACCCCCCGTTCGCCGACATGGGCGTCGAGACCGCGCCGCCCGCGCAGATCCGTGAGGTCGGGGATAAACAGGTCGGCCTGCGCGGCCTTGCAGGCCGCAACAATCTCCGCCTCGCTCGCGTCCGGCCTGCCATAGCGCACATTGTCCCGCACCGACCGGTGAAGCAGCGAGATGTCCTGGGTCACCATGCCGACATTGGCGCGCAGGCTCTCCTGGCTGACGGCGGCGATATCCTGGCCGTCGATACGGATCGTCCCGCCCTCAAGATCGTAAAAGCGCAACAGCACGTTGACCAGTGTCGACTTGCCGGCCCCCGACGGCCCGACAAGGCCGACCCGCTCGCCCGGCGCGATGGCCAGCGACAGGTCCTCGATCACGCCCGCCTCCCGGCCATAATGGAACCGCACATGGTCGAATTCGATGGCGCCGCGTGACACCGCCAAGGCCGCCGCGCCCGGCAGATCGGTCACCTGGGTCGGCTGGGACAGGGTCTCGATTCCGTTTTCCACCGTACCCATGGATTCGAAAATCTGTGTCACCATGCGCAGAATCCAGCCCGACATCATGTTGAGCCGCAGCACCAGCGTGATCGCCAGCGCGATGGCGCCGAGCGTGATCGCCCCGGCCGTCCACAGCCAGACCGCCAGCGCGCCGGTCGCAAAGATCAGCAGGCTGTTGAGCGCGGTCAGTGTCACCGTCATCGTCAGGATCGCCCGTTGCAGGTCGCGAAACGCCGACAGGTGCCAGTTCAGGCCCTCCTTGGCGAAGGCGTCCTCCCGTTCCGCATGCGCAAACAGTTTTACCGTCTGGATATTCGTGTATCCGTCGACGATCCGTCCCGATAGCGCCGACTGGGCCTCAGAAAGCCGCGCCGAGCGGCGGCGGACCTGGGGTACCATTCGCACGATGATCACGCCGTAGCAGCCGATCCAGACGATGACCGGCAGGGCAAGGCGC
Source organism: Afifellaceae bacterium (assembly GCA_965216515.1). Lineage (GTDB taxonomy): Bacteria > Pseudomonadota > Alphaproteobacteria > Rhizobiales > Afifellaceae > CAXMRP01. The sequence goes on from OZ244173.1 coordinate 1,364,744, forward strand.
CAGTCCGCACCCACGAACAGCACCAGCGTCGCCACCGAATAGATGATCAGGAACCATACCCCGTCGACGATCGAGATCACCGTTTCACGAAGCGCATTGGAAGTCTGCACGACTTTCTGCGCAATCCGGCCGGCGAAATCGTTCTGGAAGTAGTTGAGGCTCTGGCGCAGGACGTAGCGATGGTTGCGCCAGCGCACCATGCTCGTCAGGTTCGGCACCAGCGACAGGCCGACGAGCGCCCGGTTGAGGATGATCGCGGCAGGTCTGACCAGCAGCACGACAACGCTCATCGCCGCCAGAACCATGCCATGTTCGGCAAAGAAGGTGGCCGGCTCACTGTCATTCATGCGGTCGACAAGGGTGCCGAGGAAGGCGAAGAGCGCGATCTCCGACAGCGACGCCACCATCGATACCGCGAGCGTCAGCGCCAGCAGGCCCCTGAACGGCGTCAGGAAGTGCCGGAAGAAGGCGAGCGTCGACTCCGGCGGCTGGCGCACCGGCCAGTCCTTGAGCGGCTCGATGACGTGTTCGAAGCGGGCGAACATGGAGAATCCTTCTGCCCCGATAATGAGGCCGACAACGGACCTTGGCAAGCGCGGTGCGAAAGGCGGGGCGATCGGCGCCCCCGCCACGGCCAATTCGATGAACGCACAGCCCGCGCCGGCCAAAACCCATTCCGGTTCCGGTCGTCAGACCGGACTTGAAGGCCGCACCTCATCGCCGGTGCCGCCGATGACGCGGATGAACATGTCGGTCTGTGCCGTGGAATGCCCGGCCCTGGACCGAAACCCGGCTTTCTGGAGAACACGGGCCGATGCCGGATTATCCCGGGCGACCCCGGCGACCAGTGTCACCGGCCCATGCCCCTGCAACGCCGCGACAAGCCCGGACACCAATTCCGAGGCCAGTCCGCGGCCCCAGACCTCCTCCGCCAGGAGATAGCCGACATGGATTTCCCGGTGGCCGGATGCCGGCGCGCCGGCCGCCAGGATCAGCAGGCCGATCAGGCGGCCGGTGGCGGTATCGCAGACCAGCAGCACGTCGCTTTCCGCCGCACGCGCCGTTATCCACCGGGACACGCACCCGCCATGGCGCGCCAGCTGCAATGGTGGCGGCAGGTGCGCGAGCACACGGGCGCTCAGCAGCCCGCCAAGCGCTCCCTCCAGCGCTTTGCGCCGGCCGGCGATCTTGATATCGCACCGCCAGTCGCGGACGCTGAGCCGGCCGGTTGAAAACGATTGGACCTGCATTCTGACACACCCTGCTGCCGCCGCCGGAAGGGAGCTTACATGCCCGGGACCGGCCGGAAAACGCGTCTGTCGCACCCAAGTCCGTTCGCGTCGCCGAAGCCAGCCGGTCGCGGTGCAACCGGTCGCCGTACCAAAGATTAAACCATTTGATTAATTAACTTAGTGGTTTAATAAACAATCCATGACCGACTCAGAGCAGCTTGATGCCGTGTTCGCGGCGCTGGCCAATCCGACCAGACGCGCAATCCTGGCCCGTTTGGCCCGCGGCGGGGCGACCGTGAACAAGCTGGCGGAGCCCTTCCAGATGAGCTTGCCCGCCATATCCAAACACATCCGGGTGTTGGAGGCGGCCGGGCTGATCACGCGGGGACGGGATGCACAGTTTCGGCCGTGTTCCCTAAATCCGCGGCCCCTGGAGGCTGTGGCGCATTGGACGGGGCAATATCGCCATATCTGGGAAGCCAGATTTGACGCGATGGACGAAATAATAACCGAAATGAGGGATGCGAAAGATGACTGATCAGCCCGGCTGGGTGAGACTGCAACGCGAATTCGACGCCCCGATTGATATTGTTTGGAATATGTGGACCGATCCGGACTTGTTCAGGAAATGGTATGGCCCGAAGGGAATGCGCATACCGGTGGCCGAGATGGACGTCCGGGTCGGCGGCGTTCGAAAAATCTGCATGGAAATGACATCGCCGGAGCGCACGATGCGCATGTGGTTCACCGGCATCTACAAAGAGGTCACCCGCCCGTCACGCCTCGTCTATACCGAAAGCATGTGCGACGCCGACGGGACAATCATCGCCCCGCAGAGCATCGGAATGCCTGAAGGTCATCCGGACATAACGGAAGTTGCCGTCGAGTTTGACGAATCCGGCGGCACAACCGTCATGACCATGATCCATGTCGGTGTTCCGGAAGGATCCGCCGGCGCAGGCGGCTGGGGCCAGGCGTTTGACAAGCTTGCCGAGATATTGAAAGGCGCGGCCTGAAATCCCCGAATTCGGGCATTCCCGATCTTGGGCGGACAGGGCGGAACCGGCCACCCCGACAATGGGCCGGCAATGGATCCTGGCCAGCGGTTTGTGATTTGGCCGGCGGCGTAGGTTTGTGATTTGGCCGGCGGCGTATTTGCCCGCAGCGCGCCCGACCCTGCCACCGGGCGGGAAAAAAAATCGTCGACACGGTGTGTGCAGGTTTTCACGACCCGTTGGAGGAGTAGCGGCACGGCAATCATTCGGGGCGCTATCCGCGGGAGCGCGACATTGTATGTCTTGCTCCCTGAGTTCGCCACCTCGGCGACGGTCCCTGTTCCCGGGCGATCGTCTCTTACGCCGGCTTCGGCGCGAACTTCCTCCACTTCGAAGGCCGGGCAAAGGGTGGGCAAATATGGTGTAGTGTGGTCCAGACACCGGCATCGGCGCCATGGAACGCGCGGAGAGGGATCGGATGGAATTCGAGCCACTATATCTCAGCGGCTCCGCGGATGCGCGCGGACGGCTGCAGGCGGTATTGGTGCCTGAGGCGGGTGCTGCGGTGCGCGCGGCAGTGACGGGTCGTCTCCAGAAATCGAAGCGACTGCTTGGCAGAGCCGCCATCCGGAAATATCTCGCACAGCAATGGACGTTCCTGAACCGGAATGCGCCCGCGCACATTGGCGAGATCAAGGGGATCGCGGACGGCTTCGGGATGTCGGCCCACGACCTCTCGTCATACCTGCATCTTGGCATTCTCGATCAGGGCCGGTCTCCGGACGATGGATGCAGCACCCTCGCCGCGTCCAACTCGGACTTCGGACCCTTTGTCGCAAAGAACCGGGACTACAGCGGCGAACACCGGAATCTGCAGAGGGTTTTCGTCCAGTCCGATCCTGACAGCACTGCCAAGCGGTGCATATTCGTCGGATCCCTTGGCTCGCCGGGGGCGTTCTCCAGCGGGATGAATTCCGCCGGCCTGGCATTGGCCGACACGCGGGTTGACTGGCCGGCACCCGGGATCGGTTGGCTCCGCTACCACCTGATGACAGAAATCCTCTGGCGCGCCGACACGGTGGATGAAGCCGTTGAGTTCATCGGCCTGGTTCCGCACGCAGGTGGCGGTTCCCTGGCCCTGGCCGATGCCTCAGGTGCCGTTGCCTCCGTCGAGTTTGGGCATCCCGATGCCACCGTCCGGTCATCCGGGGAAGGCAGATACGTCCACACAAACCATTATGTCTTTGATCGCGCCGCGCGCGCCGGGCGCGGCTCCGCAGACGACAACGTCAAAAACTCCCTCGCCCGTCTGGCGGTGCTCCGTAAAGCCAGTGCCGGGCATACCGAACAAACGAACATGCAGGAAATCGTCGACCTCTTTTCATCGCACGACAAAGGCGACGGCAGCCTGTGCAGACATGGTGGCGATGGCAGGCAAGGTACCATTTCCACCGCCATCTTCTGTTGCGAAACACGCGAACTGCATTTTTTCGCCGGCAACCCCTGTGAGAACACGCCTCGCCGGATATCCTTCTAGGCGGGATTCGCCCCGCCGCGCGGAACTTGACAATTCGCGGTGACCGGCTTTCGCTGGCCGGCGGAGGTGCCATGACGCCAAGGGAAATCGTGGGAGAATCGCCACCGATTGGCGAGCTGCGAAAGCTGATCACACGGGTCGCCCGCAGCAAAGCGAGCGCCATACTCATATATGGTGAAACCGGGTCCGGCAAAGGACTGGTCGCGCAGGAAATTCACAAACAATCCGACCGCGCCCGCAAGCCGTTTGTCGATGTCAACTGCGGTTCGATCCCGGCGGATTTGTTCGATCAGGAACTGTTCGGCCTGGAAAAGGGAACCTTTGCCGGGGCGTTGATGCGCAAGAACGGGCTGATCAATGCAGCCGACGGCGGCACGCTCTTTCTGGATGAAATCCGGGAACTCAATCACATGGCCCAGACCAAGCTTCTGGGCCTCCTTGACCGAAGGAGTTTCCGCCGCATCGGGGCGGTGAACGATGTAGAGGTCGACGTTCGCTTTGTCTGCGCGACCAACCAGATTCTGTTTCAGGAAGTCAAGAAAGGCAATTTCCGGGACGATCTTTACTACCGGCTGCAGGTTGTATCGATCAACCTCCCGCCCTTGCGCGAACGCGGCGAGGACTGCCTTGTCTTGACCGAGTACTTCATCCGCAGGTTCAACGCACGCTATGGCCGGGCCATCCGGGGCTGGGACACGGATGTGGCCGAGGTGTTTCTGACCTATGGCTGGCCTGGAAACGTGCGGGAGCTTGAAAACCTCCTGGAACGCATATTCGTTTTGGAAACAGACGATATTATCAGGACGAAACACATTCCTCCGCGCATCATGCGCGAAGTCGAGGTTGGACAGCCGGCCCCGACCGGCGAGGCCAACGGCAAGATGCCCGAAGTGTTCGGATTGCCATTTCAGGAAGCCACCGCGACCTGCCAAAAGGAACTCATCCGGCGGGCGCTTGACACGGCGCACGGCAGGAAGGCGGAAGCCGCCGACGCATTGGGTCTGTCCCGGCATGCCCTGCGCCATCAGATGAAGAAACTTGGTATGCGCTGATTTCGCGCAGATTGTGCGTTGAATTCACGCATCCTCCAAGAAACCAGCCATTGTGCGCGATTCTCACTCGTTGATGCCGTTTTGACTGTTCGGTAGGCTTTTCCCAGCGCTGAGGGGGGGCCGCCGCACCGAATTGGTGCTGAAGGCATCATGAAACAGGTAAAGATCATCTGCCCGAACGGGCATCTGGGGTTCGCACCGCTCAAGGTGGAAAGCTTCCATGCCGGCGTTGCCGCCCGGCCGGACTACATTGCCGCGGACTCCGGTTCCGATGACGTCGGTCCTGTGCCTCTGGCCGCTGACGGTTCGGCCAGCCCGCGCGCCTGGCAGGAACACGACCTGGAAGAAATGCTGCTGGCTGCGCGGAAGATCGGTGTACCCATGCTGATCGGCAGTGCCGGGGATACCGGCACCAACAGCCGGGTCGACATGTATGTCGACATAATTCGCGACATCGCCCATCGCCACGGGCTGCCACCCTTCAAACTGGGCTATTTCTACTCCGAGCTGGATCGTGAATTTGTTCGCGCCCGCATGCTGGGTGGCGAAACCATCGAAGGCCTGGACGGGCGTGATGATCTTTGTGAAGCGGAACTGGACGCCACAGATCATATCGTGGCCATGGCCGGAGCCGACCCCTACCTGCGGCTGTTGGGAAGTGGTGCCGAGGTCATCATAGGCGGGCGCAGCTCCGACAGTGCCATTTTCGCCGCTGCGGCCATGTTCGAGGGCTACAAGGAAGACCAGGCCTATATGCTCGGCAAGATCCTGGAATGTGCCTCGTTCTGCGCCGAACCCTATGGCGGGAAAGAGACGATCATGGGCACGGTTTCCGACGCCGGCGTGGACGTCACCGCGATGCATCCTGATCAGCGTTGCACAATCGCCTCGGTCGCCGGCCATGCCATGTACGAGCGCGCCAATCCGTTCCACGAGCATGTCGCCGGCGGGTTGTTGGACATGACGAACTGCCACTACGAACAGCTCGACGAACGCACGATCCGGGTGACCGGGCCGGCATTCGTCCACGACAGGCAGATGCGCGTAAAGCTGGAAGGTGCGGGCAGGGTCGGTGAACGCTATGTCGGCATCGCCGGAATCCGCGACCCCCACACGATCGCGCACATCGATCAGGTGCTGGACTGGTCGCGCGCGGAAGTGAAACGCCGTTTCGGCGAAACCGGGTATGAAATCCACTACACCGTCTACGGTCGCGATGGAATCCTGGGTGAGATGGAACCGTTGCGCGACAAGCCCGCCCACGAACTTTGCATTACCGTTCAGGGCGTGGGCCCCACCGCCGAGATGGCCGAAGAATTGACATTGACCGGCTTGCGCCAGCTTTTCTATGCCCGCCTGCCGGATGTGAAGGGCACCGCCGGCGGGGTGTCGTTTCCATTCGACGAAGTGATGCGGGCGAGCCCGGCCTGCCGCTGGACCATCAATCACACCATGCCTGTCAGCGACGGGCTGGAGCTGTTTCCGACACATATCACCGGCATTGGCAAACTGGAGGCGGCGCAATGACCCTTCGCCTCGTGGATATTGCCAAGACAATTCGCTCAAAAAACGCGGGCGTGGACAAGATCACTTTCGATGTGATCTTCAATTGCCTGAACGACTATGAACATGTGCGCGATAGCGGGGTGCTGACGCGGCAGTCGGTCGCCGCCCTTTTTGGGCTGTCGGAGAACCGGATCACCGATTTCGTAAACTTCGATCCGGCCCGCGCCATCAAGTTTTCCATTCTGCGAACCCGGCCGAGCGGCAGCGCGGGAGATCCGGACATCTTCGGCGCCCAGCAATATGCGCCTTTGATGGATATCGAAGTGCCCGATCCGGGCGCCGGCGAGGAATGAGCACACCAATCAGAAAGACGGCCAGAACCGTCTGTCACCAACCGAAAGGTCAACAAGGAGGACATCAAATGAAATTCACCAGGACACTCATGGTGGTTGGCGTGGCGGCTGCAATGACAGCGCCGGCCGTGTTGAATGCCGCCGAGCTGAGGGTCGGGTTTTCCGCCGATGCGCTGACGCTGGACCCGGCAAACCACCGAAACCGCGAAACCGAAACCATCATCCGCAACATGTTCGACGGAATCGTGACACGTGATGCGGACATGAACGTTGTGTCTCAGCTTGCGGAAAGCTGGACGGCGGTTGATCCCACGACCTACGAGTTCAAGTTGCGTTCCGGCGTTACTTTCCACGACGGCTCACCGCTTACGGCCGCCGATATCAAGTTCTCGATCGACCGTCTGACAAAAGAGAACGCGATGGGCGGTCAGACAAGCCCGCGCCAGAGCCTGCTGGGGCCGGTCACCGATGTTGAGGTCATCGACGATCTGACCATCCGGATCAAACTCGAATCGCCGTGGCCGATCCTTCCCGCCATGCTGCCCTTCCAGGAAATGGTCTCCAAGGCGCATGTCGAATCCGTCGGCGATGCCGCCATGGCGGACAATGTCAACGGCACCGGTCCTTTCAAGCTGGTTGAGTGGCGTAAGGGCCAAAGCGTCATCATGGAACGCTACGATGGCTACTATGGCGGCTCGACCGACATCGCACCGGTCGGCCAGGCCTGCGTGGATCGCGTGATCTTCCAGGTCATCCCCGAAAACGCTTCCCGCGTTGCCGCACTCCTGGCTGGAGAAGTTCACATCGTCGACAAGCTGCCCACCCACATGGTCGGTCAGGTCGAGTCCAATCCGGACACCAAGGTGATGGCCGTGAACGGAACGCGCACCAGCTTCATCGCACTCAACAACCAGTCGGGTCCCTTTGCCGACATCCGGGTGCGTCACGCGCTGGCCCATGCGCTTGATCGTCAGCTCGTGGTTGACAAGATCCTGAACGGCAACGCGACTTTGACCAACGGCATTCTAAGCCCCGATGCACTCGGCAAGAACAAAAACCTGCCGGCCTATGAATACGACGTTGAAAAGGCTAAGGCGCTTCTGGCCGAGGCCGGCCATCCCGATGGCCTGGACGTGACCCTGGACGTCGACGGCGCCAACAAGGAGATTGCCGAGGCCATTGCAGCCGTTGTGGCAAAAGCCGGTTTCCGGGTTGGCGTTGTGGTGGGTGAAGTTTCGACCCTGCGCACACGCTTCCGGACCAAGGGCGAGCCGATCGACGGGCAGATGTGGCTGACTTCCTGGGGCAACGGATCGCTCGACCCGGTCGGGATCTTCGTGCCGACCCACCGCACCAACGACCGCGGCAACTCGTCAGGTTACGCCAACGCCGAGGTTGATGCTCTGCTGGATGCGGCCAACGTCGAAACTGACCGTTCCAAACGCGCCGCGATGTATACCGAGGCCGAGGCGATCGTGAACCGCGATCTGCCGAAGATCTACCTGTGGGTCGCTCAGGACCTTTATGGTGTTTCGACCAAACTTTCCGGCTGGCGCCCAAGTTCCGACAGCCGCATCAACCTGCACGATGCCTGCCTGAACTAAGCGCGGGGCTGAAAACAGGTGCCGCGATCGGCCATGTTCCCGTCGCGGCATTCCCTTCTGGCTGAAGACAAGAGCCGGACATGAGCTTTGGAAAGTTCATCGAACGCCTGATCCAACTGATCCCGGTGCTTTTCGGGATCAGCGTGATCGTCTTTGTCATGACGCTGCTGACGCCCGGTGATCCGGTGGAAATCATGCTGGGTGACCAGCACGTGACCGAGGAGATGGAACAGGCCCTGCGCCGCGACATGGGGCTGGATTTGCCGCCGCACGAGCGGTTCTTGAAGTTCCTGGGGAATGCCTTGCAGGGTGACTTTGGTCTGAGTTTCTACCACCGCCAACCGGTTGTCGACGTCATCGCTTCACGGCTTCCGGCCACCATAGAGCTGAGCCTGGTTGCCCTGCTTTTTGCCCTGATGGTCGCGATCCCCCTCGGGGTTCTCGCGGCGGTCAGGAAAAATTCGATCCTTGATCGGATCGCCACCGTCACCGCTTTGTTTGGCGTGTCGCTGCCCGGCTTCTGGTTCGGCATTCTGCTGATCCTCTTTTTCTCGGTGAACCTGCGATGGCTGCCGGTGTCCGGCAATGCCGGATTCTCCTCCGAAGTCGAACCGATTACCCATTTGCTGTTGATCGACAGCCTGCTTCGGGGCCGGTTGGACGCCTTCTGGGATGCGCTCCGCCACATCATCCTGCCCGCAATCACGCTCGGATTGCCGATCGCCTCGATTCTGATGCGGGTAACCCGGGCCTCGATGCTCGACGTCCTTGACCGCGACTACATCACATTCGCCGAGGCCAAGGGGCTGAGCAAATCCAGGATCCTGGTCAAGCATGCATTGAAAAACGCGTTGATCCCGACCGTAACGGTGGCCGCGTTGCAAACCGGGGCGCTCCTGGGTGGCAACATGGTCGTCGAGACCGTTTTCGGCTGGCCCGGATTGGGGCGCCTGGTGGTCGAAAGCATCTTTGTCCGGAACTATCCCCTGATTCAGGCGGCGGTGCTTTTATATGCCGTCACGTATGTGATGCTGAACTTCCTGGCCGACATCCTTTACACCGTGCTCAATCCGAAGGTGCGGCTGTGACGATGGCGGCCTCAGGCGGCGGACAGGAACGGCGTTCCGACTCCATCTTCCGCCGCAACATGCGGAATTTCCTGTCCAGCAAGTTGTCGGTGTTCTTTCTGCTGGTGACGGTCGGGTTCCTGATCATGGCGATCTTCGCGCCCTGGATCGCACCCCACGACCCCAACGAGCCCGATCTCTTTCGCCGCCTGATCCCGCCGGCCTGGATGGACGGCGGCGACTGGACCTATCCCCTTGGCTGCGATGCGCTCGGTCGCGACATCCTCTCACGCATCATCTACGGCACGCGGGTATCGATCTTCATCGGCGTCGTGGTCATCCTGATCGCCACCGCCATCGGTGTTCTTACGGGGCTCGCCGCCGGCTATCTTCGTGGCTGGGCGGATGTGGCCTTCTCGCGACTTGTCGACATCCTTCTCGGATTTCCTTACCTGATCTTCGCCATCGCCCTGATTGCAATGACCGGGCCGGGACTGCACAACATCGTGCTCGCCATGGCATATCGGGAATGGGTTATGCCTTTCCGGGTGGTGCGCGGTGAAACGCTGGCCACAGCCGGGTCGGAATATGTCGAAGCCGCGCTGGCGATGGGCGCAAGCCGTTCCAACATCATGCTGCGGGAGATTCTGCCCAACATCCTGTCGCCGGTGCTGGTGGTTTCCACGGTGCGCATGGCCCATGTCATCATCCTGGAAGCCAGCCTGTCGTTCCTGGGCCTCGGCGTGCAGCCACCCATGGCGTCCTGGGGATCCATGGTGGCCGACGGGCGGTCATTCATGTTGCAGGAATGGTGGCTCTCGACCTTCCCGGGCATCGCCATTCTGCTCTTGGTTCTGTCGATCAACGTCGTCAGCCAGGGTTTGCGCGATGCCTTTGACCCACGGTTCCATGACTGAGGTAGGCTGATGCCGGATACCGTGCTTGAAATCAGTGATCTGAAAACCTGTTTCGACACCCGCGACGGGATGGTCACCGCGGTTGACGGCGTCAGCCTGTCGCTGGAACGCACAAAATGTCTGGGCGTCGTCGGCGAGAGCGGTTCGGGCAAAAGCGTGACCTTCGCCTCCGTCATGGGGCTGATCAGGAAACCGGGGTTCATCGCCGAAGGCTCAATCCGGTTCGATGACCGGGAGCTGGTCGGCCTTGGCGATGCCGACTACAGGGCGTTGCGCGGCAAAGAGATCGCCATGACGATGCAGGACGCCCTGACGGCACTAAATCCGGCCTACACGGTGTCCGACCAGATCATCGAGGTGCTTCTGGCCCACGACGACAGCCTGACCGGCGCAAAACGCGCCCGCAAACGCCAGGCCCGCGAACAGGCTGTCGAGATGATGCGCCTGGTCGGCATACCGTCAGCGGAAACCCGGCTCGAAGATTACCCACACCAGTTTTCCGGCGGTATGCGGCAACGGATCATGATCGCCATCGCGCTGGCCTGCAGGCCGACGCTCCTGATCGCGGACGAACCAACCACGGCGCTGGATGTGACGATCCAGGCCCAGGTCCTGGAACTGATCGCCGATATCCGCGAGAAGCTGGGGATGAGCGTGGTGCTGATTACCCACGACCTTGGCGTGGTGGCCGAATACTGCGACCGCATCGCGGTGATGTATGCCGGTCAGGTGGTCGAGACCGGACCGACCTGGGACGTGATCGAAAATCCTCAACATCCCTACACTCGGGGGCTTCTGGACTCCATTCCCCGCCTGTCAGATCTGTCGCATCGGATCGAGCCGATCAGGGGCGCGGTTCCCAACCTGATCGACCTGCCGGCGCAATGCAGGTTCCTGGACCGCTGCAAGCAGGCGAAAACCAAGTGCCGGTCAGTCATCGCCATGCGTGATTGCGGGCCGGATCGGCAGGTGCGCTGTGTGCTGCCCGAAAACCGGGGACAAACCGATGCCTGAGCTGTTGCGCACATCCGGACTGGTCAAGCATTTTGACAGCCGCCGCGGTCTCTGGGGCCGCATCACCGGCAATCCGGGGTTACTGGTGCAGGCGGTCAACGGTATTGATCTTTCCATCGAGCGTGGCCAGACGCTGGGACTGATTGGCGAAAGCGGCTGCGGCAAAAGCACGTTTGGCCGGGCCATTCTGCGCCTCCACGAGCCAACGGCCGGCACGGTCGAATTCGACGGCCAAGACATCACGGCGCTGGACGATGCGGCAATGAAGCCGATGCGCCAGAACATGCAGATCATCTTTCAGGATCCCTATGCATCGCTGAATCCGCGCCGCACCATTCGGGAAATCGTCTCAAAACCCTTGCGGGTCCATGGACTTGCCAGTGGCGAGAACCTCGATGCCCGGGTGGTCGATTTCCTGGAGCGCGTTGGCTTGAACGCGGGCCATCTCAACCGGTACCCGCACCAGTTCTCAGGCGGCCAGAGGCAGAGGATCGGTATCGCGCGTGCGCTGATCATGAAACCGCAATTCGTGGTCTGCGACGAGCCGGTTTCGGCACTGGATGTCTCCATTCAGGCCCAGATCGTCGAACTGCTGGACGAATTAAAAAAAGAACTGCAACTGACCTACCTGTTCATTTCCCACGATATTTCCGTCATTGGATATGTCAGCGACCGTGTGGCTGTGATGTATCTTGGCCGGATCGTTGAGGAAGGCCCCACCGTCGAGGTTCTGGAAACCCCCCGCCACCCCTACACCAAGGCGCTGCTGTCATCCGTTCCCCGTATCGAACGCACAGACAAAGGGCGTCTGGAGCGCTTGCGCCTTGAAGGCGATCTCCCCTCGCCGATCAATCCGCCCGGCGGCTGTGCGTTTCACACCCGCTGCCCGCTCGCGACAGACCGGTGCGGTCAATCCCGGCCGGAATTGGCTGGGTCGCGTGAAGGACACGCGGTTGCATGTCATTTTGCCTGAGTTGGCGCTGTGTCCATAGTCCACGAACAGCCTTCCGCCACTGGACCGGCAGACGGATGCCGGGCACCGGGACCGCGATGAAGATTGCGGATTTCAAGGCCGGATGTTGCGGCACCGCATGGGCCGGGTCCGATTGTTGCAGGATGCCCTTTCCACGGCAGCGGTGAAGCAGGCGTTGCCTTCGCGCCAATTCGGTTCCATGACGGGTGGCATGAACATCGTAGTGGTTCCTCATGACCCGGCATGGCGGCGGGCTTATGAACGCGAAGCCAGTTCGATCCGCCATGCGTTTGAGGACATTCCGATTGTCCTTCATCACATTGGCAGCACGGCCGTTCCGGCCATGGCGGCCAAGCCGATAATCGACATGCTGGGCATCGTCGATGATCTTGAGACATTTGACCGACATTCTGACCGGTGGCACGCGCTTCGATACGAGGTTCTGGGACCGTTTGGCATAGAAGGAAGGCGATACTTCAGGAAATCCGGTGCGGAGGGACGAAGGACCCATCACCTGCATGCTTATGCGAACGGCTCCCGCCATATCGAGCTTCATCTCGCCTTCAGGGACTATCTTCGCCACAATCCCGTGAAAGCAGCCGAATATTCCGACCTGAAGGCAAAGATCACCAGCGGCTCCGGCGTATCGGCGAACGAGTACATGGATGCAAAAAGCCCGTTCATCAGGGATACCGAGAAGCTGGCAATCGACTGGTATCGCAAGAACGTCATCGACGGAAACCGCCCCCTGATCGCCCAATACCGCCCCTTGACCGCCCCATGATCGCTCTTGCCCTCTACCAGCCCGATATCGCCGGCAATACCGGCGCCATCCTGCGCACCGCCGCCTGTCTGGGCGCCACCGTCCACCTGATTCACCCGGCCGGCTTCGCGCTGACCGACCGGGCCCTGCGCCGCGCCGGCATGGACTATCTGGATCGGGCGAACCTGCGCGAGCACGACGATTGGGCGACCTTCGACGCCTGGCGGCGCCGGGCCGGCGGCCGCCTCCTCGCCTTGACCACCGGCGGCGACACGGATCTCTTCGCCTTTTCCTTCCGGCCCGGCGACATCGCGCTCCTGGGCCGGGAATCGGCCGGCCTTCCCGCACCGATCCACGATCTGGCCGACGCCCGCCTGGCCATCCCCCAAGCCGCCGGCACCCGTTCGCTCAATGTGGCCGCCGCCGCCTCGATTGCGCTTTCGCAGGCGCTGCGCCAGGCCCGCGCCGGCGATCCGGCGATACCGGGCGAAAAAACCGCACGTCCTTGACCGACATCATTTTCGAAATCCCCGCCGATGGGCTAAACCCCTTACCATGAGCAAGAACATGGACGCCTACCGCCCCGATACCGACGCCATGGCGGTGCCGCCCGCGATCGAGGCCAAGAAGGAGGCCGCCCAGGCCTGGTTTGAGGCCCTGCGCGACGAGATCTGCGCCGCGTTTGAGGACCTGGAAAACGAATTGCCCCCCGGCCTGCCGGGAGCCGAAGCCCGGCCCGGCCGTTTCGAGCGCACGCCGTGGCAGCGCACCGACCATTCCGGCGACCCTGGCGGCGGCGGCATCATGGCCATGATGACCGGGCGGGTGTTCGAAAAGGTCGGTGTCCACGTCTCCACGGTCCACGGCGAGTTCGCGCCGCAATTCCGCGACCGGATCCCCGGTGCGGCCGACGATCCCCGCTTCTGGGCCTCCGGCATCTCGCTCATCGCCCACATGCACAACCCCAACGTGCCCGCCGTCCACATGAACACCCGCATGGTCGTCACCAGCCGCCAGTGGTTCGGCGGCGGCGCCGATCTCACCCCGGTGCTGGACCGCCGACGCACCCAGGACGACATCGACGCCCGCGATTTCCACGCCGCCATGAAGGCCGCCTGCGACGCCCACGCCGTCGCCGACTACGACCGCATGAAGGCCTGGTGCGACGATTACTTCTGGCTCGCCCACCGCAGCGAGCCCCGCGGCATCGGCGGTATTTTCTTCGACTATCTCAACTCCGGCAATGGCAGCGCGGCCGGCTGGGCGGCCGATTTCGCCTTCGTCCAGGATGTCGGCCGCGCCTTCCGCGACATCTATCCGGAGCTGGTGCGCCGCAATTTCGACGATCCCTGGACGGCAGCGGAGCGCGAGGAACAGCTTGTCCGCCGTGGCCGCTATGTCGAATTCAACCTGCTCTACGACCGCGGCACGGCGTTCGGCCTGAAGACCGGCGGCAATGTCGATTCCATCCTGTCCTCCATGCCGCCGCTTGCCCGCTGGCCCTGATTTCACGTCCTGAACGGCCCCGCGCCAGCAGGCCGCATCCGGTCGCCGCTGGCGGGACCGCCGGTGCAACCAGGCGGTGTTGGGCGCAACCGGGCGCACCGGCCCGCGGTCGATATCCGTCGGATTTGCAACAAATTTGCCCCATCCGCCCGCAATGTCCTTAAGACATTTTCGTCATATTGCAACTTCTGGATGAACATTGGGGCTGGCGATGAAAGCGTTTCGCTGTGCGCATTTGGTCGAAGGGTGCGATTTCGTCATCATCGACAAGGACGAGGACCGCCTCCTCCTGAAGATCGCCTGGCATGCGCGCAACACGCACGGCATGCTGGTTACCCGGCAGTTGGTCGAGACGGTGAAAAACCATGTCACCGTGATCGACGAAACGCCCGGCGCCCCGCCCGCCCGCGCCGTCGCCTGACCCGGCGCACCCGATTTCGTATCGCTCTTGCCGGGGCCCACCCGGTGGCCTAGGTCGCGGCGGGCGGCGCCTCGGCCAGCAGCGCCGCCTTGTCGAGCGCAAATCCGCTATCGACCCAGCGGGTCTCCAGTTTCTTCAAAAGAGCCCCCAACTCTGGCCCGGGCGCGTAGCCCCGCTCAATCAGGTCGCGTGCGCCCAGCGGAAATACCGGCACAGCCCAGTTGGCGGCTTCGACATATCGGCGCGTCAATGCCGCCGCCGTTGCCTGATCGCCTTCGGCATCCGCGCGCGCCGCGGTCAGGGCGAGCCGGTCACAAACCGCATCGGTGCCGTGCCGGTAGACGAGGGCCTTCAGCGCCTCTTCGCTCGTTGCCGCAACCGGGGCCGGCGTACCTGCGGCCGACGCCAGCCGCCTGTGTTCCTTGCGCGACAGTCTGAGGCGGGCCGCCAGCGCGTCGGCGGTTTGTGGCCGCAGCGCCACCAGCGCCATCAGCCGCCGCAGCGGGTCGGGTTGCAGCCCCTGACCCGCCTCCAGGGCGACAAGCCCGGCAATCGTGTCGGTGTCGGCTGTTTCCGGCAGGACCTGGCGCAGGATGTCGGCGGTGCGCATCCACAAAAGCGCCCGGCCCGGATCGGGCGCCCCCAGCAATCGCTTCAACTCCATCCACACCCGTTCCGCCGACAGTCTGGCGATCCCCGCCTTGCCCCGCACGCAGGCCCGGATACCATCACTGTCCGGTCGGCCCTCGCCGTAAAAGGCGAAAAAACGGAAAAACCGCAGGATCCGGAGATAGTCCTCGGCGATCCGCGCATCCGCATCGCCGATAAATCGCACGATGCGGCCATTGATGTCGGCGAGCCCGCCGACCGGATCGTAAAGCACCCCCGTATCGTCGCAATAAAGCGCGTTCATGGTGAAGTCCCGGCGCGCCGCGTCGGCCTCCCAGTCGTCGGTAAACGCCACCCGCGCATGGCGGCCGAAAGTCTCCACGTCAGCGCGCAGTGTCGTCACCTCAAATGGCATGCCCCGGGCGATCACCGTCACGGTGCCGTGCGCAACCCCGGTAAGCGCCACCTTCAGGCCGGCCGCCTGGGCGCGTTCGATCACCATTTCCGGCGTCAGGCGCGTCGCCAGGTCGATATCGTGGACCGGCAGCCCCATCAGCGCGTTGCGCACTGCGCCGCCGACCACGCGCGTCGTTCCGTCCGGTCCGTCAAGCGCCGCGAACACGGCGGTCAGGTCTGGCGCTTTCAGCCATGGCGCATCGGCGAGCGAAGGCAGGTTCACGCCGGCCCGCCCGCGCCGGGCCGCCGCCGGCCGGCCTCGCCATAGACCTGCTCGCTCAGCACCCGCAGAATGCCCGCCGTGATTCCCCAGATCCGCCGCCCGCCATGGGATATTTCGTAGAACCGCCGCATGCCGCCCTTCCACGCGATTTCATTGATCCGGTAATTGCCGAGGTCCATGACGAACGCAAGCGGCACTTCGAAAATCTCCCGCACCTCCTCGTGATTGATCCGGAACGGATAGTCCGGCGGGATGAGCGCCACCACCGGCGCGATCCGGTAACCCGATCCGGTCAGATAGTCCGGCGCCCGGGTCACCAGTTCCACGTCATCGGCGCGCAGCCCGATCTCCTCGCCCGCCTCGCGCAGCGCCGCCGCCTCGACACCGGCATCGTCGGGATCGATTTTGCCACCCGGAAAGGCGATCTGCCCGGCGTGCGAGGGCAGATGGTCGGTGCGCAGGGTCAGGATCACCCGTGCTTCGGCGCCCCGCACCACCGGCACCAGCACCGCCGCCGGTGTCCGCGCGATCGCCTCCAGATGCCCGGTCAGGGCCGGATTGATGGCGTGATCGCCGACCGGCCGGACGTGTTCGCCGCCAAGTCGCGCCCGCGCCGCCTTGGCAAACGCTTCGGCGGTATAATCGTGCGCACCGGTCCGTTTGGCTGCCGTCATGCCGGCGCGTGTCCGTCGGCGGCATCGGGAAACGGAAAGAACACGTCGTCCGACCATACGCCGCCCCGTCCCTCGTGGTCGGTTGCCAGCTCGACGAGATCGAACATCACCGCCCTGTTGAGCCGGGCTTCCAGGCTGCCCCGGACGGTGACGTAGGGTTTCAATCCGCCGGTTCCCGTTTCAAGCGCGAATCGCATCGGATGCGCCCGGCCCGCTGCGACCACGTCGCCGACATTGGTGCGGAATGTCAGTGTCGCCGCCGCACCGGCCCCCACCGCGACCATTTCCACGGCAACAAAGGCCGCGTCGTCGACCGTGATGCCGATCTTTTCCACCGGCGTTACGAGGACATGGCTGCCATCGGGCTCCCGCCGCAACACCGAGGCGAACAACCGCACCAGCGCCGGCCGGCCGATCGGGCTGCCCAGATAAAACCAGGTTCCATCGGCGGCGATCCGCATGTCGATCGCCCCGCAATAATCCGGATTCCACGCCTCCACCGGCCGATCCGGCGCCGCCTGCCCGGCCCGAGCGATCATTGCCGCAAGTCCGGCCGGCAGCGAACGTGTGTCGATTGATGACGCGCTCATGTGCGCCATATCTAAAGCAGGCGCCAACCGCCGGTCCATAGCCGCCGTCCGATTTGCCGGCGCGGTCGCGAGCCGGATGGTCCGCCGGCGCTTTGGTTCGCCAACACCGGCAACCAGACCTGCCAAATGAAGCGGCCAAATGAAGTGATTGTGATATGATGAAAGCCGCGGTCATGACACAATTGTCACCACACAGGTTCCGGCAGGTATCGACAGCAGTTCCGGCCCGCCAGCCGGCGCCGCAAAATGACCGCCAACAACCAACGGGAACAACTGCAAGATGAGTGCAACGCAGACCAGCGCCGCCGACGCCGGCGACAAGACCGCCGACACCGATATCGTCGCCCGGGCCGAATCGGCCGCCGCCCGACTGGCCGAGGCCCGCAGCGCCATCGGCGAAATCATCTATGGCCAGGACACGGTCGTCGATCAGGCGCTCATCACTGTGCTGTCCGGCGGCCATGGCTTGTTGATCGGCGTGCCCGGCCTGGCCAAGACGAAGCTCGTCGACACGATGGGCACGGTGCTCGGGCTGAAGTCCGGTCGAATCCAGTTTACACCCGACCTGATGCCGTCGGACATTCTCGGTTCAGAAATCCTCGAGGAGGCCGCCGACGGCACCCGCGCCTTCCGTTTCGTCCGCGGTCCGGTTTTCGCCCAGTTGCTGATGGCCGACGAGATCAATCGCGCCAGTCCGCGCACCCAGTCGGCCCTGCTGCAGGCCATGCAGGAACAGCATGTGACGATCGCCGGCCAGCGCCACGACCTGCCCCATCCCTTTCATGTGCTGGCGACCCAGAATCCGCTGGAGCAGGAGGGCACCTATCCCCTGCCCGAGGCCCAGCTCGACCGTTTCCTCATGCAGATCGACGTGTCCTATCCCGATGTCGATTCAGAACGGCGCATGCTGTTTGAGACAACGGGAGCCCGCGAGGCCGAGCCCCGCGCCGTTCTCGTTGCCGATGACCTGACCGATATCCAGAATCTGGTTCGCCGCATGCCGGTGGGCGACCAGGTCGTTGACGCCATCCTGAAGCTCGTCCGTATTGTGCGGCCGGGCGACGCCGATCCCGATCTCGCCGAGAAGATCGCCTGGGGGCCGGGGCCGCGCGCCAGCCAGGCGCTGATGCTGGCGGTGCGCGCCCGCGCCCTGCTTGACGACCGCCTTGCCCCCTCGCTCGACGATGTGGAGGCGTTGGCCATCCCCGTCCTCCAGCATCGCATGGCCGTCACTTTCGCCGCCCGCGCCGACGGAATCGCCGTCACCGACATGATCGACAAGGCGGTCGGAGACGTTTTCTAGGCGATGGCGCGCACCAGCCAAGACCAGCTCTACCACAACCGGCTGCACGGCGGCCGGTCGCTGGCCGAGCGCCTGCCCGATCTGCTGGTGGCGGCCCGGCGCGTCGCCGCCAACGTCATGATCGGCGTTCACGGCCGCCGGCGTGCCGGCCCCGGCGAGACATTCTGGCAGTTCCGGTCCTATGTCATGGGCGAGCCGGCCAGGCGCATCGACTGGCGCCGGTCGGCCCGCGATCATCATCTCTATGTCCGCGAACGGGAATGGGAAGCTTCCCAGACCGTCTGGTTGTGGCCGGACCTGTCGTCGTCGATGAATTTCTGCTCGCGGCTGTCGGAAACGCCGAAGATTGACCGGGCGCTGGTTCTGATGCTGGCGCTGGCCGAGCTTCTGGCCCGCGGCGGCGAGCGTGTCGGCTTGCCCGGCCTGGTGGCGCCGCGCATCGGCCGCGACGCACCGGAACGCTTTGCCGACGCGCTCCTGCGTGCCGATTTGCAGGCCGAATGGCCGCGGACAGACCAGATCGGACGCCACTGCGATGTCGTGATCCTGTCCGATTTCCTCGCCCCGCCGGACCAGATCGGCGAACGCCTGAAGCGGCTTGCCGGCGCCGGCGCCCGGGCTGTTCTGCTCCAGGTGTTCGATCCGGCCGAGGAGAGCTTTCCCTATGAGGGCCGGCTGGAATTTGAGGATCCGGAGACCGGTGACACCTGGCTTGCGGAGCGGGCCGGCGCGCTGCGGGCCGCATATGAGGAACGCCTCGCCGCCCATCGCCGCGTTGTGCGCACGGCCGCCCGCCGCACCGGCTTCCGATTCGGCATCCATCACACCGACCGCCCGGCGACCGACGGCCTGCTGTTCCTTTACACAAGTCTTGCGGAGACCGGCATCGGCGACCATGCCGTCGCAGGCGCCTCCACCGGCGGGGTCGCCGCGTGATGGGTGCGATTGCCTTCCTCAATCCGTGGATGCTGACCGCACTGATCGGCCTGCCGCTGATCTGGCTGATCCTGCGGCTGACGCCGCCGCGCCCGCGGCGCGTGACCTTCCCGCCGACCCGCATTCTGCTGGGATTGCGCGAACGCGAAAAAACCCCGTCGAGAACCCCGTGGTGGCTGACGGCGCTGCGCGTACTGCTGATTGCGCTGGCAATCCTTGCGCTTGCCCGCCCGGTGTTGCGGCCTGACGCCCGTTTGACCGCCGGCTCCGCGCAGCCTTTGCTGGTGGTTTTCGAAAACGGCTGGGATACGGCCGCCGATTTCGAACTGCGCCGCCAGGTCGCCGCCGCAGCCATCGGCGAGGCCGCCGGCGACGGACGTCCGGTTGTGCTGGCGCCGACCGCGGAACCGCCCGACTGGCCGCTGGCCGCGGCCAATGCCGGCACCCAGGCCGACCGCCTTGCCGCGCTGAAACCCCGGCCCTACCTCGCCGACCATGCCGCGTTTGCCGAACGGCTCGACGGCGCGTTGACACCCGCCAGCGCCGAGGTGCTGTGGTTTGCCGGCGCCATCGACAACGGCGACATCACCGCGCTTGCCGAAACGCTGGCGCGGATCGCCGCCGAGGGCACCGTCATCACCGGCGATCGCCCCGTCCATGCCCTGCGCCCACCCGAAAACGCCGCCGAAGGCGTCCGCATCGCCGTCGCCAGCACCGGCGGCGCCGGTGACATCGAGATCGCCGGACACGACGAGAAGGGCCGCCGGATTCTGCTCCACCCGGCCACACTGGCCGCCGACGGCACGGCCAGCGTGCTGATCGACCTGCCGGTGGAATTGCGCAACGCGCTCACCCGCTTCGTCGTTGCCGGCCATGACGGCACCGGCGCCGTACAGCTTCTGGATTCACGCTGGCGCCGCAAGACCGTCGGCCTCGTCGCCGGCGAGATTGGCGGTGCTGCACAGCCGCTGCTGGCCCCCCTCACCTATGTCGAGCGTGCACTTGCCCGCCGCGCCGATGTAATGGCGCCCGACAGCCGCACCGTCGCCAGCGCACTTTCATCGCTGGTGACGCGCGGTGTTTCGGTCATCGTGCTCACCGACACCGGCACCATGCTGCCGGAAACGGTCGATGCGCTGGTCGCCTGGATGAATGCCGGCGGCACCCTGGTGCGGTTCGCCAGTCCGAGCCTGGCCGATTCCGACCAGCGCCTGTTACCGGTTCGTCTGCGCGAAGGCGAGCGCGCGCTCGGCGGATCGCTGTCCTGGCAGGAGCCGCAACCGATCGGGCGGTTTGCCGCCCGGGGTCCGTTCGCCGGCATCGCCGTGCCCGCCGATGTCCGCATCAATCGCCAGATCCTTGCCGATCCCCAGGGGCTGGCGGAAACCGGCGTATGGGCGGAGCTTGCTGACGGTACGCCACTGGTCACCGCACGAACCGTCGGCGCCGGCCGCAACGTGCTGTTCCACGTCACCGCCGATCCGCGCTGGTCGAACCTGCCGATATCCGGCGCGTTCGTGGAAATGCTGGCTGCCCTGGTCGACAGCGCCGTCGCAGTCGGACCCGTGGCCGGGGACGGCGGCGCGGAGGCGCCCGCCGGTTCGCTCTTCGGCAACGCCGCCACCTTGCCCTGGGCCCCGGTCAATGTGCTCGACGGCTTCGGCCGGCTGACCGCGCCGGCGCCCGACGCGACCCTGATCGCCGAAATCGAGTCGATTGTACCCAGCGCCGAGACGCCGCCCGGCTATTATGAACGCGCCGGCACCCTGCGCGCCCTCAACGCCGTCGATGCCGACATGCCCCTGAATCGCCTGGACCCTGCTGCCCTCGGCTGGACCGGTGGGGCCCGCGCCCTGGCGCCACGTCAGGCCACCCCGCTGTGGCCGTGGGCGCTGGCGCTGGCGGCCCTTCTCGCCGTCATCGACGGTATCGCCGTACTGGCGCTGTCCGGCACACTGGCCGGCGCCACCGGCCCCCGCGCCGGCTCCGGAACGGCCGCCGCCGGTATCCTGGTCGCGCTTGCCGTGCTTGTCGCCGCCATGCCAGACCCGGCGACAGCGCAGGAGGTTGCCGGCGACACCGATATCGATGCTGCGCTCAACGCCACCCTGAAGACCCGGCTCGCCTATGTAATGACCGGCAACGCCACCATCGACAGCACCAGCCGCGCCGGCCTGTCCGGCCTCACCGCCTATCTCGCCAGCCGCACGGCCATGGAGCCGGGCGAACCGATCGGTGTCGACATCGCGCGCGACGAGCTGGCCTTCTATCCGTTCCTGTATTGGGCGATTGACGCCAACGCCCCGCTGCCCGCCGCCGGCGTGATGGCCCGCATCGACTCCTTCATGAAGAATGGCGGCACGATCCTGTTCGACACCCGCGATGCCGATGGCGCCGTGACGCCCGGCGCCTTCTCGCCGAGCGCCGAGACCGACCGGCTGCGCGCCATCCTGTCGGTCATCGACGTGCCGCCGCTGGAGCCGGTGCCACCCGATCACGTGCTCACCAAGGCCT
This sequence comes from Afifellaceae bacterium, assembly GCA_965216515.1. GTDB lineage: Bacteria > Pseudomonadota > Alphaproteobacteria > Rhizobiales > Afifellaceae > CAXMRP01. The sequence goes on from OZ244173.1 coordinate 1,386,989, forward strand.
TTTACCTGTTGTCGGATTTTCCCGGCCGCTGGGATGCCTCCGCACTTTGGGTCGAAGCCCTGGGAGCCGCCGACATCGATCCCGGAAGACCGGCGCGTGGCGGAGACGGCGTTTCGCCGATCATGATCACCGGCAATGATTTCGCCGCCGCCTGGGCGATCGGCCCCGACGGCGCCTATCTCTATCCCACGGTCCCCGCCGATCCGCGCCAGCGTGAGATGGCCCTGCGATCCGGCGTCAACATCGTCATGTACACCATGACCGGCAACTACAAGGCCGATCAGGTTCACGTGCCGGCCCTCCTGGAGCGTCTCGGCCAATGATCCGTTTCGGCATCGAGTTCGATCCCGTATTGTCGACGCCGCTGATCGCTGTGCTGGCACTGGCGCTGGCGGCGACCGTGTCCATGGTCGTGCTGCGCCGCCTGCGCGGCGGCCTGTGGCGGGCGCTGGCGGCAACGCTGATCGTGCTCGCACTCCTCAATCCCGTGCTTAAGCGCGAGGAGCGCGAGCGCCTGCCCGGCACGGTGGCCATCATCATCGACGAAAGCGCCAGCCAGGCGCTGGGCCGGCGCCGCGACCAGACCGAAACCGCGCTGGCCGAATTGCGCGCGCGCATCGGCGCCCTGGGCGGCTTCGAGATCCGCGAGGTCCGTGCCGCCGACACCGGGTCGGCCACCGCCGACGACGGCACCGAGCTGTTCTCCCGGCTCGGCCAGGCCATGAATGACGTGCCGGCAGACCAGGTGGCCGGCGCCATCCTGCTGACCGACGGCATCGTCCATGACATCCCCGAAAATGCCGGCCAGCTGGGCTTCGATGCGCCCGTTCATGCGCTCATCACAGGCGAGGCCGGCGAAGCCGACCGCCGCATCGAGATCCTGCGCGCGCCGCGCTACGCCATATTGGGCGAGCCGCAGGCCATCGATTTCCGTGTCCATGATCCGGCCCTCCCCGCCGGTGCGCCGCTCGCCGTCGTCCTGCGCATCGATGGCGAGACGATCCGCGTGGAGCAGGTCGCCAACGGCGAGACCCACACCATCGATCTGCCCATCGATCATGCCGGCCGGACCATTGTCGAACTTGAAGTGGAAAGCACCGCCGATGAACTGACAACCGCCAACAATGTCGGCGTCGCCGCCATCGACGTTGTCCGCGAGCATCTGCGCGTACTGCTGGTTTCCGGTGAACCCCACGCCGGCGAGCGCACCTGGCGCAATGTCCTGAAATCCGACGCCGCCGTCGACCTGGTCCATTTCACCATCCTGCGGCCACCCGAAAAGCAGGACGGCACACCGATCAGCGAGCTGTCGCTGATCGCCTTTCCCACCCGCGAGCTGTTCTTTGAGAAGATCGACGAATTCGACCTGATCATCTTCGACCGCTACCGCCGCCGCGGCGTCTTGCCGGTGATCTACCTCGACAATATCGGCAATTATATCCGCCAGGGCGGCGCCGTGATGGTTGCCGCCGGCCCCGACTACGCCTCAAACGCCAGCCTGTTTCGCACCCCGCTCGGCACGGCGCTTCCGGCCGTACCCACCGGCCTCGTTGTCGAGGAGCCCTATCATGCCCGCGTGACGGAGGAAGGCGCCCGCCATCCGGTCACCCGCAATCTGCCCGGCGCAACCGCCGAACCGCCGGCCTGGAGCCGCTGGTTCCGGTTGATCCAGGCCGAAGCTGTCGCCGGCAGCGTCACGATGTCCGGTGCCGGTGATGAGCCGCTCCTGGTGCTGGCCCGCGAAGACGAGGGACGGGTTGCCATGCTGCTGTCCGACCATGCCTGGTTGTGGGCCCGCGGATTTGAGGGCGGCGGCCCCCACGGCGCGCTGCTGCGCCGGCTTGTCCACTGGCTGATGAAGGAGCCGGAACTGGAAGAGGAGGCCCTGCGCGCCCGGGCAACCGGCGGCAACCTGGTCGTCGAGCGCCAGACCCTGGCGCAATCTGCCGATCCGGTTACCATTACCGCGCCCGACGGGAGCGTGAGCGAACTGACCCTGAAAGCCGCCGAGCCGGGCCTGTGGCGCGGCGTCGCCGAGGATGCCGGCCTTGGCCTTCACCGTGTCGAGGAGGGCGATCTGCGGGCGCTCGCCCACGTTGGACCGGCCAATCCCCGCGAATATCGTGAGGTCATCAGCACACCCGACAGGTTGCAGCCGATCGCCGAGGAAAGCGGCGGCGCCGCCATCCGGCTGGCCAACGCCGGCGGCTCTGCTATTCCCCGCATCGCCGCTGTCTCGCCGCGCGCCCCGGCATCCGGCCGCGGCTGGATCGGCTTGCGCCGCTCCGACGCGACGATCCTGAAGAGCATCGATCGGCTGCCGCTTTTCGGCGGTCTTCTCGGCCTGGCGCTCCTGGTCGGCGGTTTCGCCGCCCTGTGGTATCGCGAGGGCCGCTAGGCCGCGATCCGGGCCGGCCATGTGCCGTCGTGACAGGACATGCATGCCGCAGGGCCTGCCAGGCGCGGGGGTTGGGTGCCGGCCCGGGGATTTTCCCCATGTCCGCCGCATCCATGTCCGCCGCATCCATGTCCGCTGCATTAACCAGCAAACTCAGTCATTTCGTAACCGTTGATCGCGTATTCCTTGGCCGAATCGATCCGGCCGGCGTCCGCAATAGCGGATCGATCGTTGCCGGGTTTGCTTCGCCATACCGGCCGTCCGCAATTCCCGGTCGCGGCATGCGGGCACCGGTCGAATCTGTTACCCGGAATCGGACATGCGCGATCTCATCCTGCCCGCAACGATCCTCCTGACCGCCTGCGCGGCCATCGTCTACGCGTTTTTGCCCGCCACCTATTCCGGCGCAGCGATGTTGCGCCCCGACGATCCGGCGACCGTTGCCACCGGCAAGACGGTCTATGCCGACGAGTGCGCATCCTGCCATGGCGCCAATGGCGAGGGCCAGGCCGGCTGGGACACCCCCGATGCCCATTCCGATCCCCTCGCACCACCCCATGACGGCACTGGCCACACCTGGCAGCATCCCGACCAGGCGCTGTTCCAGCTCACCAAGTTCGGGACATCGGCGATCATCTGCCGGACCCTGGATTCCGGCACCATGCCGGAATTTGGCGAACACCTCAGCGACGAGGCCGTCGTTGCGGTGCTGTCCTATATCAAGTCGCGGTGGCCGGCGGAGATCCGCGCCCGCCATGACCAGGTCAACGCCCGCTACGCCATGGGCACGCGCGATACCGGAACCGTCAAATAGGTCCGGCCGCCCTTCTACCCCTTGGCGGCCAGCCGTTTCAATTTGGCGATCGCCGTATCGGTCGCCTCGCCCCAGGCGATGGTTCCGAAGAGCTTGCCCTCGTTATCAAGCAGGAACACCGTCGCAGTGTGATCCATCGTGTAGTCATCATCGCCTGTCGGCACTTTGCGTGCAAAAATGTTCGCCTGTTTGACATAGGCCGACACCTTGTCCGGATCGCCGGAAATACCGATTACCCGATCCGAAACCGAGGTCACATAGTCGCGCAGCACGTCCGGGGTGTCCCGTTGCGGATCGACGGTGACGAAATAGGCCCTGATCCGCTCGCCGTCCGGACCGAGTGCCTTGATCCATCCGTTCATCTCGAAAAGCGTGGTCGGGCACACTTCCGGACAATGGGTAAAGCCGAAGAACACCAGGGTCGGGCCGCCGGCAAATGCCGCTTCGGTGATGTCCCGGCCATCGTGATCGACGAGCGCGAACGGTCCGCCGAACGGACCGGAGGACACCGCCGGATTGCGGTCCGGCCAGACAAAAAGCGCCGCCATCACAACGATCACGGCAACGACGGCTCCCCAAAGGACATATCGCAGTGTTTTCAAAGCCACCACCGTTCTCCTGATTGGCGGAACGGGCATGCCCGTTCCGCCGGTTCATTCAGTTTTTGTGACCGGATTTGCCCATCATTGGCTCTTTGGTCCCGATCGCCGCGGCCGGCATGACCACCACCGCCGTTCCCGCCTTTTCGAAGGTCAGGGTCACCGCAACCTCATCGCCTTCGGCAATCGGCTCAGCCAGCCCCATGAACATGATATGGAAACCGCCCGGCTTCAGCACCACAGTCGCGCCGGCCGGAATTGCCAGACCGTCACCGAGCTTCCGCATCTTCATGACACCGTCGACAACCGACATTTCGTGTATCTCGGTCTTGCCGGCGCGTGCCGTTGCGGCCGCGACGAGGCGGTCGTCCTGCATCCCCGTATTTGTGATCGACAGATAGCCGCCGCCGGCCGGCGCACCGTCCGGTGTGGCGCGCGTCCAGGGTTGCTCGATCCGGAGCGGACCGATCATGGCATGTTTTTCATCCATCGCGATCGCCGCGGACGCCGAAGCCGCGCACACGAAGATCGCTGCGATTAACGCACTCGATTTCATCGATTGTCTCCTGCTGGTCTGTGTCAGCCGCTGCAAGCAGCCTTGATCGGACGGTCAGGAGAGGGTCGGCGGTGCTCGGCTTGCCGGCCGCAGGCGGCGCGGAGGTGCAGGCAGCTCCAGTGTCGCGGTGACAGGCGCTGCGGCGGCTTGCGCACTGGGCAGGCCCGCCAGTATCGCGGTCCCATGGCAGGCGCCGCAACCGGCATGGGCGCAGCTCGTGCCGCACAGGCAAACCCCGTCATGGGCCCCGGCAGGCGATTGGGAATCCTCACCGGCGCCCAGGCACAGGCTGGCCACGAACGCATCGTCGGCGCCCGCCCAACTTGCCGCTGTCGGCAGGAGCGACTGGAAGACGAGCACCAGAACGGCGAGCGCCACAAACCCGTGGCGCTCGCGGCGCAGACCACCAAGAAACGTCCGTGGCCGTTCGGCCATCCTGTCGTGTATCCTGTCCTCGTTGACCGCTATTTAATCCCGATGATCCTCATGTTCCAGATCGCTGAGGTGCGACGATTCGTCGGCCGGCCGGCGCGCGACACCCCTGACCATGCCGGACAGGGTGTCGATGCCGCCCTCGACCAGCGCCAGCGCCAGCAGCCGGGCCGGGTCCACCGGCCCGGGCAGCCGCACCGCCGACGTTTGCGCGGCTGAAAAGCCGGCGGGGCGGTAATAGGGCTCATCGCCCACCAGCAGGATGAAACGGTCGCCGGTGGCCGGCTCGCCGGCCCGCGCGGCGGCGACGGCCTGGTCCATCAGCGCCCGGCCTATTCCCCGGTTCTTGAGGCGCGGCGCGACCACCAGCGGACCAAGAAGCAGGCCGCCGGCGCGACCGGCAACGATCGGCGTCAAACGGACCGAACCGACAATATCGGCCTCCACCGCACCAACGAACGACAGCGCCATGTCGTGCTGCGCCTGCTCGCGTACCCGGAAAGCCGCCCGCGCCAGGGCGCCGGGCCCGAAGGCCTGCAATTGCAGCGCCGCGATTTTATCCTGGTCGCCGGACTGCTCCGGCCGAATGAGAAAACTGGAAGGAAGGGTCATGATCCTGTACCTGCCGATAGCGACAACAAACGGATCAGGAGGGAACGGGATATCGTCTGCACCCGGTGATCCGTGGAACGAGCCTGCGCCCGACGGGCGCGCCGCATCATCCTCGTCGCAATCGCCAGACGTGAAGCCGGATCAACATGGGAACCGCCGGTATCACGACCCGGCCATTCCCGCAAGCACCCTGCCGCTCGTGAAACCCGATTAAAAGTCCATCATGTCGCACCGCCCTTGTCCGTGCCCCGGCCGGCCATAGATTGCATTGGCACACGCGACCCGCACCGGGACATGGCTGCGCCCATTGGACCGCACACAGACCCGGGCCGAAAACGGCAAAGCATGAGGAATTGATATGGGACGGCTGATCGATGGGGTGTGGTACGCCGGGGAGAGCGAGGCGAAGCAGCGCGATGGCCGGTTCGTTCGGGCCGAAACGCAGTTCCGCAACTGGATCACGCCCGACGGCGCGCCGGGACCTACCGGAAATGGTGGATTTCCGGCCGAATCGGGGCGTTACCACCTGTTCGTGTCCCTGGCATGCCCGTGGGCACACCGCACAATCATCTTTCGCATGCTGAAGGGCTTGAACCACCATGTGAGCATCTCGGCCGTGGCCCCCGAATATCAGGAAAATGGATGGGAATTCAATGAGTTATGGCCAGATTCTCTGCTTGGATCTGCGCACCTTTTCGAAGTCTATCAGGCCGCCTGCGCCGACTATACCGGCCGCGCCACCGTACCGGTCCTGTGGGACAAGGCCCGCGGGACGATCGTCTCCAACGAGTCTGCGGAAATCATACGCATGTTCAACGCCGCCTTCGACAAGGTCGGCGCGGAAGGGCCGGATTTCTTTCCCGCCGACCTGCGCGACGCCATTGAGGAAACCAACGACCGCATCTACCGGACAGTCAACAATGGTGTTTATCGTTGCGGCTTCGCCCGCACCCAGGACGCCTACGATGACGCGTTTGCAGAGTTGTTCGAGACCCTCGACGATATTGATAACCGATTGTCAAATCAGCGATTTCTGATCGGCGAGCGATTGACCGAGGCCGACTGGCGACTGTTTACGACCCTCGTTCGGTTCGATCCTGTCTACCACGGCCATTTCAAGTGCAACCGTCGCCGGATCAGCGATTATCCCAACTTGTCCAACTATGCGCGCGACCTGTACCAAATGCCCGGTATCGCCGAGACGGTCGACATCGACCACATCAAGCGGCACTATTATTTCAGCCACGAATCCATCAATCCGACCCGGATCGTTCCCATCGGACCGGCCATCGATTACGCCCGCCCCCACGACCGCGGCCGCCTGCCGGCCCATGGCCTTCCGGGCTGAAACGCGGCCACCCTCACCAGTGTGAATCCGGCGGCTCGCCCTCATAGAGTTCGCGCAGCCGGCGCCGGCTGGCATCGCTGAGATCATCGGGGAGATCGTCAAGCCCGAACAGACGGCACTCGGCAATCTCCAGGGATCGTTTCGGCCAGGTTTGCGGCAGATCGAATTCACCGCTCCGGAAAAACGCGACATGGTCGCGCGAACCCGGGTGCGGATTGCGATAAAATCCGAAAAGGGTTGGCATTTCAAAGACTTCGATGCCAGTCTCTTCACGCACCTCGCGCCGCGCCGCCTCGCCGGCAGTCTCGCCGCCATCGACCCCGCCGCCGGGGAAATGCCATCCCGGCAGATAAGTATGGCGCACCAGCACAACGCCGCCGTCCTTTTCCAGCACCACCCGAACCCCGAGTGTAATCCCGGCCCGGAAACGCCGCCACAATCCATGCCCGCGCTGCAGGATTCGGATCGGAACATACCTCCCGGTCATGAGTGCGCGGCAACTTCCATTGCCGATTGTCGATTGCGGTTCGCCGCCCGGCACGCTACCCGGTCGCCATGTTTCGCTTGGCTCATCTCTCCGATATCCATCTCGGTCCCCTGCCCCCGGTGCGCCGTATCGACCTGATGTCGAAACGCCTAACCGGCTACATCAACTGGCACCGGAACCGCAAGGATGATGGGGCCGGCACACGGCAGCTGCGGCTTGTCGCCGATATGAGATCGCATCAGCCGGACCATATCGCGATCACAGGCGATCTCGTTAATATCGGTCTGCCGGCCGAGATCGACAATGCCCGGGCCTGGCTGGAAAGCCTGGGGCCGCCGGACAAGGTGACCGTCATTCCCGGCAATCATGATGCCTATGTGCGCTCAAGCATCGAAACCTATCTTTCAGCCTGGCAACCTTTCATGCGCGGCGATTCCGATCTCGCCGCCGCGCCGACGTCAGCCGCCTTTCCCTTTCTGCGCCGGCGCGGAAGGATCGCATTGATCGCGGTGTCCACGGCATTAGCGACGCCGCCGTTCATGGCCACCGGCACGATCGGCAGCGCCCAGTTGCGCGCGCTTGCCGAGCTTCTTCGCCTGGCCGGCCGCCAGGGGCTCTTCCGCATTGTGCTGATTCACCATCCGCCGCTTCCAAAACCGTTGTGGCGCCGCACCCGCCGGTTGACCGACGCGGCGAATTTTCGCGACGTTATTGCCGCCGAAGGGGCCGGCCTTGTGCTTCATGGCCACGATCATGAACGGTCGCTGGCAATGATCGATGGCCCCAACCACCCGGTCCCGGTCATCGGCGTTCCGGCCGCCAGCGGATCGGCACACGCCGCCGACAGGCACGCCGGCGAAAAGGCGTCAGGGTACGCGTTGCATGAAATCGAAGCCGCAAACACCGGATATCGGGTGACCACCATCCACCGTGCAAATGTCAGCGGCGACGCATTCGAAGATGTCGAACGCATTCAATTCCAGCAACCCAACGAACCCGGACGCGTTGATCACCCGACCGCGACCCAGGCATAGACCAGAAGCAGGAATATCCCGGCCAGCACACCCAGGCCGAATCCGGCGCCGGCCCAGAATATGCCCTGCATGGCCTGCGAGGGCGCATTGTGCGGATGCCGGGATGTCGCAGCCGATAGCCGGGAAATCGATCCGTCCGGGCGCAATGCGTTCCGCTTGCCGCCCGTTTCCGCGCCTTGCCGGATCGCACCCGCCGGCAACTGGCCATCCTGCGCCTGCCTGTCGACGATGCGTTCGGCGACATGCTGCGTGACGGCGTCGGCGACAACATCCACATCGACGGATTCCAGCAGCACATGGCGCTCGCCATAGCCTTCCGCGACAATGAGATACGTTCGCAAATCGTCCGCAATCTCGACATGTGTTCTGTGATCGATCACGTAACGCGATGGCACGGCCGGCGTCACCGCAAGCACGAATTCCCCGCCTGGCCGCGGCAAATCATCGAACACGCCCGCCAATGCCTCGCAGAGCAGCATCAGCCGGAACGCGATCTCACGCGCAACCTGGGAATTGTCCGCCGGCGCGCCGCGGGCCGCACCGGAATTGTCGCCGCTTTCGACGGCGTTTTCCCGAGCCGCTTGCGCGGCACGGATGGCAAGTTGAAGATTACGGTCGCCCTGCCCCGTATTACGCCCGGTACTTCCCATCTACTCCCGGCTTCCCGTCTGTTTCCCGGCGCCGCAATTCACGTTATCAGGTCAAACGCGCCGGTTGAAGGTGCCATCGCGCAGACAAAGTCCCTGGCAACGCCCGGCAGCCATTGCGCAAAACCAGGAGCGGGAACATGAATGGCAGGACATCTGTCCGAAGCGTCGATCGCGTCCGGGATGCCGCGCGTGCGGCCGGACTTGAGCTTCAAATCGTCACCATGCCACAGACCACGCGCACGGCGAACGATGCCGCGCGCGCCTGCGGATGTGCGGTCGGACAGATCGTCAAATCCCTGGTGTTTCGCCTCGCCGACAGCCGCGCCCCGGTATTGATCCTTGTCTCCGGGGACAACCGTGTCGACACGGGGCTGGCCGCCTCCCAGATCGGCGAAGCCCTTGAGACGATGGATGCCAACGCGGTCCGCGCGGAAACCGGCTTTGCCATTGGCGGTGTTGCGCCATTTGGTGCCACAACGGCCCTGAAAGTCTATATGGATCGCGATCTGTTCGCGCATGACATTGTCTGGGCGGCAGCCGGAGCGCCCGACTGCGTTTTCCAGACGACCCCGGACGCGTTATCGCAGGCTTGCCGCGCATTGACGATTGCGGTGTCACCATAGACGGGTCAAAATTGGCAACCACCCGATTGGCCGGCAGATCAGGAAATGCAAATGCACCTCCCGTGCACCACCTCCGATAAGATTGGCGAGCGATGCTTGTTTCCGCCGGCGAAAGCCTGATTGACCTGATCCAGCGACCGTCAGACGGTCCCAATCCGCTCTACGAAGCGGCACCCGGCGGTTCACCTTACAACTGCGCCTACGCCCTCGCGCGTCTGGGTGCGCCGGCCGGGTATCTGTGCCCGATATCGGGTGACGCGATGGGCAAGCTCCTGAGAAAGCGGGTCGGGGGATCCGGCCTCCGCATCCTGATCGACGAGCCAAGCGCCGCGCCCACATCCCTGGCTTGCGTATCGCTCGGACCGGATGGCCAGCCCGAATACCAGTTCTACCGGACCGGCACTGCGGATCGGGATATCTCCACCGAACGACTTCTTGCCGCCGTTCCGGAAACAACGACACTGTTTAACACAGGTTCGCTGGCGTTGACCGACGATGCCGATGCGGCGATCTGGATCGCCGTCGCCGAAGCGCTGGCCAGACGGGATATGCTGATCTCCGTCGATCCGAATGTCCGGCCGCTGTTTGTCACCGACTGGAACGCCTACAAGGCCCGCATGTCAGGCCTCTTCGGTCACGCCGCCATCATCAAGATATCAGATGAGGATCTGGGCCATCTCGATCTGCCGCAGGATCCCGGTGACGCCGCGGCGCTTCTGTTGGGCAAATACGATTGCCGCCTCGTGGCGCTCACCTACGGCAGTTCCGGCGCAGTCATCGCCAATGCCGGCGGGCGCGTCCGCGTGCCGGTCTATTCACCGCCCGTGGTCGCCGACACGGTCGGCGCCGGCGATACTTTCATGGGCGGTCTGCTTGCCGAGCTTCATGACCGCAATGCCCTTTCAGCGAAAGGACTTGACCGGCTGACGGCCACCGACCTTGCCGAAATCGGCCGCTTTGCCTCAACCGCGGCGGGTCTGAACTGCGCGGAACAGGGATGTGTGCCACCGACACGCCAGGCGGTGCTTGAAACGATTGGCGGTGCCGGGCGCCGGTCCGGCGATCACGCCGGATAATCGCCCCGGGATAGGGCGCGTTCAATCAACCAGAATGGCGCGGAAGTCGTTGACGTTGGTAAACGTCGGTCCGGTTTTGACAATATCGCCCAACGTTTCAAAAAAAGTGTGGCCATCATTGTCAGCCAGAAACCGGGACGGATCCAGCCCCGCCCTATGCGCCCGGACGAGTGTTTCCGGACCGATCGTTGCACCGGCATTGTCGGCGATGCCATCGATACCATCGGTATCCCCGGCGATCGCGTAGACACCCGGCGCACGCCGCAGCCCGATCGCCAGGGCCAGAAGATACTCCACATTGCGTCCGCCGCGGCCCGATCCGCGCACAACGACACTGGTTTCGCCGCCCGAAATCAGGGCGACGGGCGGGGTTGCCGGTTTGCCGTGCGTCCGGATTTGCCGCACCAGCCGGCGATGCTCTTCGGCGATCGTTTTGGATTCCCCTTCAATATCGTCACCGAGCACGATCGGCGTATAGCCATGGCGTGCCGCGACCGCCGCCGCCGCATCCATCGACATGCCCGGTGTGGCGATCAGACGATATTCGCATCGGTCGAACGCCGGATCCCCGGGTTTTGGCGATTCGCTCGCGTTTGAGTTGAGCAGGTCGCGAACAGGGCCGGAAATCGGGATGCCATAGCGTTCCAGTATCGCCATCGCTTCGTCTGTCGTTGTCGGATCAGGCACGGTTGGTCCCGAACCGATGGTCGCGGGATCGTCGCCGGGCACGTCCGATATTGCCAGGGTAACGACCCTGGCCGGCATCGCGGCGACGGCGAGCCGGCCGCCCTTGATTGCGGAAAGATGCTTGCGAACGCAGTTCATCTCCGAGATCGGCGCTCCGGACTTCAACAGCGCCCGGTTGATTGCCTGCTTTTCGGCGAGCGTGATCGCACCGATCGGATAGGTCAACAACGCCGAGGCCCCGCCGGATATCAATGCGATTACCAGGTCGGTGCGATCCAGATCCGAAACAAGATCCAGGATTTCGCCCGTCGCCACCCTTCCGGCCTCGTCCGGCACGGGATGGGAAGCTTCGACCACCCTGATTTGATTGCAGGGAACGCCATGACCGTACCGTGTGATGACGAGGCCGGTTAGCGGGTCGTTCCACACCGCCTCAAGGGCATGCGCCATCGCTGCGGCGGCTTTTCCCGCGCCGACCACGATCGTCCGGCCCTGCGGCCTTTGCGGCAGAAATCCGGCCAGCGATCCGGCCGGAAGCGCGGCCTCAATCGCGGCGTCGAACATCGACCGCAGCAACGCGTCGTGCGAAATTCGTTGATCCGTCATCGGGTGTCGGCCCATTTGGAACGGTGAGAAGAATGCAATAAAAAGCGCATGCTTTTCAAATACATGGATCGAATATCTGAATCAGGACGCAAGCCTGTTCCGCGCGCAGATCGTGCAAGCCATGGGGCTTCAACCTCCCTTCATCCAACATCCCGCTTCCATGGACACCGCATGCCGGCCGCGGTCGGTTCGGTCCCCGTCAGCGCGACGATCGGACTTGTGCATGGCGCGGTGCCTGATCGGGCAGGTTTGACGGCGGCAACGGATCCAGCCCCCGGATCATGTCGGCGGCCTTTTCGCCGATCATGATCGTCGGCGCGTTGGTGTTCGACGAGTTCACACGCGGAATGATCGAGCTGTCGCACACCCGCAGCCCCTCAACACCGTGAACCCGCAACTCCGGATCCACGACCGCCATGGCGTCTAGACCCATTTTACAGGCCCCGACGGGATGGTGTTGGGTTTTGGCATTGGCTGCCGCATAGGCAAAGAACTCCCCATCCGTCTGTACCTCCGGCCCCGGCAGTCGCTCCGCTTTGACATACGGTTTCATGGCGTCTTGTTGCAGCAGTTCCCGCGCCAGGCGCAGACCCGCCAGCGCGCGGGTCCAGTCTTCCGGGTCGGACCAATAATTCGGATCGATGAGCGGATGCGCCGCCGGATCACTGCTTTTCAGTCGAACCGTTCCCCGCGATTTCGGCCTCACATAGGCGGCATTGAGCGTCACGCCGGCATTTTGCATCTTTGCGACACCGGCTTCGATTCCCGATCCCAGGCCAAAATGAAACTGAAGGTCCGGCCAGCCGATATCCGGATCAGAATACCAGAAGCCACCCGTCTCAAAGAGGCTCGATGCCGCCGGCCCGGTGCGGAACATAAGATATTGCAGGCCCGCCAGCGCTGTCCTGTGCGGCGAGGAATAGGCGTCATAGCTGTGCGGACCTGTGCACTCGCTGATAATGAACAGGTCCAGATGATCGTGCAGGTTTTCGCCAACCCCCGGCAGATCGTGGATCGGTTCGATGCCCACAGCCTTCAGATGTTCCGCCGGCCCGATACCGGATTGCAGGAGCAGCTTGGCAGAACCGATTGCCCCCGACGTCACCAAAACCTCGCGCGCCGCGTATGCCGTCTCCGTCTGCCCGCCGCCCGCCGAACCATATTCCACGCCGGTCGCCCGGCCTTTTTCGACAAGGACACGGGTCGCCTGGACGCCGGTTCTGACGGTCAGATTTGGCCGGTTTTCGGCCTGTCTGAGATAACCCGATGCGGTCGACGATCGCCGCCCGTCTTTCTGGGTAAGCTGATAGAAGCCAAATCCGGCCGGACGGGCACCGTTGAAATCGGGATTGTAGGGCAGACCCATCTGTTGGGCGCCTCGGATGAATGCATCGCAGACCGGTAAAGTTGCCCGCGGCATGGACACCGAAAGCGGTCCGCCGGCGCCATGATACTCATTGTCGAACAGCTGGTTGTTTTCCGCCCGCCGAAAGTAGGGAAGCACATCGGCATATCGCCAGCCCGCACACCCCTCTTCATCGGCCCAGGCATCGTAATCGCCGGCATTTCCGCGCGTATAGACCTGCGCATTGATCGTGGAACCGCCGCCGATCACCTTGGCCTGTGTGTACCAAAGTACCCGGTCGTTCATATGGCGTTGCGGAACCGTCGACCATCCCCAGGAGGCGATCCCCTTGGTCATTTTCGCAAAACCGGCCGGGATGTGAAAAAACGGATGACGGTCCCGCCCGCCGGCCTCCAGGAGCAATACGGCAATGTCGGGATCCTCGCTCAATCGGTGCGCAAGCACACAACCCGCCGATCCGCCGCCCGTGATGATATAGTCGAAGTCCGCCATGTCCCCTTGGCTGCCCGGTCCGATCAGGCCGGATAACAGCCGGCCAGCCGCGCCCGCTGCGTGACCAGGGCAAGCACACAATCCAGCGTCGGTGTCTCAATCCCGGCAAGCCGGGCCAGTTCCTGCACGGCACCGACCAGCGCATCGATCTCCATCGGCCGGCCGAGATCAAGATCCTGAAGCATGCTGGTACGATGTTCGCCAATCGCTTCGGCGCCCTGAATGCGTTTTTCGATGCTGATGGGAAATTGCACGCCGAGCGCTTCGCCGACCGCTTGTGTTTCCTCCATGATCTTCACGATTGTTGCGCGGGTATCCGGATCACCGGCGATACCGGCGAGGGTGGCGCCCGTCAGCGCGCTGACCGGGTTAAAAGAGCAGTTGCCCCACAGCTTGATCCACATTTCGTTGCGGATATTCGCGCGAACGGGCGCCCGCAGCCCGGCTTCGAGCATGATCCCGGCAAGCCGGGAGATCCTTTCCGAGCGTTCGCCGGTCGGTTCACCCAAGGTGAAGCGATCGCCGGAATAATGGACGACCTTGCCCGGTTCGCTGATTTCCGATGCCGCATAGACCACGCAGCCGATGGCCCGTTCCGGCCCGATCCCATCCCAGATCACACCGCCCGGATCGACCTTTTCCAGGCGGGTCCCGGCATAGGGTCCCCTGGTCCCGTGGAAATACCACCAAGGTACGCCATTGACCGCGAAAACGACCGCGGTATCCGGTCCCAGCAAGGCTTGCAGCGGCTTGACCACCATCGGAATCGAGTGCGCCTTCAGGGTCACGATCACATAGTCCTGCTCCCCCAGGGTTGCCGGATCGTCACTCGCCGTCACGTCAATGGAGGATGTCTTGCCGCCTTCGGTCAGCCCAAGGCCGTTTTCCTGCATCGCCTGAAGATGCGCGCCGCGCGCGACCAGGGAGACACTGGCGCCGGTCTGCGCCAGCTTGGCGCCGAGATAACCGCCGATCGCACCGGCACCGTAGATGGCAATCCGCGTCATCACACAATACCCAGTTTTTCAGCCAGTCCGATCCGCTGCAATTTTCCGGTCGCGCCTTTGGGAATTTCATCGCGGACGATGATTGTGGACGGCACCTTGAACGCCGCCAGGCGCTCTGCGGCATATGACTTGATTTCCGTCTCGTCGGCGGCGTGTCCTTCCTTGAAGACGACAATGGCGGCCACCGTTTCACCCAGCTTGTTGTGCGGCAGGGCGAAGGTCACCACTTGATCGACGGCGGGATGCGCCTGAATCACATCGTCCACTTCCCGAGGCGCAATCTTTTCGCCGCCCCGGTTTATGATCTCCTTCAACCGGCCGGAGATCGTCAGATATCCCGACTTGTCGATGACGCCGAGATCCCCCGTTCGAAACCAGCCATCCGCAAATGCCTCCCGGTTCGCTTCCGGATTGTTCTCATAACCGGAAAACACATTGTCGCCGCGTATGACGATTTCGCCCTCCGCGCCGGAACCGAGCAGGCGGCCGTCCGCGCCCATGATGCCGACATCCGGCCCTGCGGCCAGGCCCACGGATCCTGCCTTGCGCTGACCCGGCGGAAGCGGATTGGAAGCCATCTGGTGTGCAGCTTCCGTCATGCCATAGGCCTCGATCACCGGGCATTCGAATGTGTTTTCCAGTTCAGCCATGACCGGCGGCGGCAACGACGAGGACGAGGAGCGTATGAACCGGAGACGCGACCCGGCAACCGCCTCAGCATTGCGCCCGGCCCGCCCGAGGATCACCTGATGCATGGTCGGCACGGCGGTGTACCAGCTTGGCTGGATTTCGGCGAACCAATGAAAGAACCTCAGTGCATTAAATCCCGGAGTGCAGGCCAAATAGGCGCCGGCATATATCGATGAAAGAAGCGAGGCGATCAGCCCGTGGATATGAAAAAGCGGCATGATGTTGAGCCCGGCGTCGCTCGTCGCCAAATGCAGGGTCGCGGCGATATTGCGCGCCGAAGCGCAGACGTTGCCGTTGCTGAGCGGCACGACCTTCGGCCGCGAGGTCGTTCCCGAAGTGTGCAGAACCAGAGCCTCATCGCCCGCCTGCGAGAATTCCGGTGCGTCTGCGCCCTCCCCGCCTTCGCTGAACCGGAAGGTCCCGGCGGGATCGTCCGGCGACCATTCAATCGGCAAATACAGAATATTCAGCTCCCTGGCGGCTTCAAGTGCCGGCGAGTTGCTGCCGGCTTCCGCGATGATTGCCTTTGCGTTCAGGTCGCGAAGATAGAACGCGAATTCATCGGCTGTGTAGGCCGGATTGAGCGGCGCCGCAGATGCCCCCGATCCCACGGCAAGAAACGCCGCCGCCATTTCCGGGCCGTTCGCAAGGACGATGGCGATCCGGTCGTTGCAACCAATCGCGCGCCGGTTGAGCGCGGCGACCGTGTTTTCAGCCAGTTCGGCGAGACGGTCATAGGTCAGGTCTGCCCGGTCCGGCGCACCGATGGCGCGCGCCTGCGCGGTGTCCGGGTTGCGCGCCCGCGCTTTCAGGATTTCGTGGATTGATGTCATCATTTCCATGTCCGGTCGGATCATCCGGTTTCCCGACCGCCACACGGAGCACATCGCAGCGGCAAACCAGAACGGTTCTTGTCCGCCGATAGGTGCCCAATTGTCGGCGATTTGGCAACAGCCGATCGGTCGGCGGCGGCCAGTGCCCCAAACCCTTCTGGACATTTCCGATTTCTATGTGAATATCGCCGCCGATCGGTTTCACGAGACCGTATGGGAAACGGACATTGTGCGCTGGCCGACCAGCGCAGGAATGCAATCGCCGAACACTGCGACGAACATCCGATTCACGCCGGATCGCAACGATTGAGGGAAATGACACAATGCTGAAAGGAATTCATCCGCTGCTCAACGCAGATGTCCTGTATGCCATCCGGGCGATGGGACATGGCGACGATCTGATCATCGCGGACACCAATTTTCCGGCTGATTCCATTGCCCGCGCGACGACCTTGAAGAGCCTCCTGCGCATTGACAATACTTCGGCCGCGGAGGCTGCGGAGGCGGTGCTGTCGCTATATCCGCTGGATTCATTTGTCGATGACGCCGCCGCGCGCATGGAGATTATCGGTGCGCCCGACGAAGTCCCGCCGGTTCAACAGGAAGTCCAGGCCGTTATCGACGCCGCAGAGGGCAAAGCATGGCCGATGATATCCATCGAACGGTACGCGTTCTATGAACGGGCCAAGAAGGCCTATGCCGTGATACAGACCGGCGAACGCCGCTTCTATGGATGTTTTGCCTTCCGCAAGGGCGTCATTCCGCCCGACGATGCGTAGTCGGGACCGGCGATCGTGATCGAATCCACACCCCATCAATCACCGGGCGGCGGAAGCATCGTCATCCTTGGCGTGTTTGTTGCCGACACGGCATATCGCGCCGAACGGCCGCCACGCATGGGCGAGACCATATTGGGCAACGCATTTGCGCTTGGCCCCGGCGGCAAGGGCTCCAACCAGGCCGTCGCAGCGGCCCGTCTCGGCGGTGATGTTTCGTTTCTGTCGAAACTCGGTCGTGATCCGTTTGCCGACATGGCCCTCAAAACTTGGGCCGACGCCGGCGTCAAAACCTGTGTCGCGCAGACCGACGAAAGCTACACCGGCGCCGCCTATATCTTCATCGAGGAGGCGACCGGCGACAACGCGATCATCATATGTCCGGGTGTCGCAGCCACCATTTCGCCGGCCGATATCGATGCGGAGGCACAGCGTATCGCTGAGGCGAGCGTGTTCATGACGCAGCTCGAACAACCTCTCGACGCTGCCATGCACGGGCTCCGGATCGCCAGGCAATCGGGCACGGCGACGATCCTCAATCCGGCTCCGGCGGCGCCCCTTCCCGATGAAATGCTTGCGCTTTGCGACTTCGTCACGCCCAACGAAACAGAGACGGAAGGTTTGACCGGGGTGGTCGTAAACAGCGAGGACGACGGGCGCCGTGCTGGCGACATATTGCTTGAAAAGGGTGTCGGCGCCGCCGTGATCACGCTCGGAGAACGCGGCGCCCTTCTCCATACCCATGACGAGTCGGTGCTCGTTCCTGCATTCGATGCCGGTCCGGTTGCCGAAACGACCGGTGCCGGTGACGCGTTCAACGGCGGCTTCGCGGTCGCACTTGCCCGCGGCGACACATCCCGGAAAGCCGTCACGTACGGTTGCGCCACCGCGGCCATATCGGTCACGCGACCCGGAACCGCCCCGTCGATGCCGGCACGCGAGGAGGTGGAACGACTGCTCGCCTCGTCATAGGTTTCCGGAGCGCCGGTCGGGACCGGATCTGCGGATCGGGCCGGCCCGCACCTGCCGGCGCCTGCGGCCTAGTTGCTGAACATCGCCCTGTTTTTCGACATTTCGAATGGGCGTTCGGTGAGGTTTTCCGGGTCCCATTCACTGCGTTCGATTTCAAAGAAATCGCCGCCATAGATGTGTATCGCACCGGTCAGTTTCTGGATCGGATTGGTCACGGAATGAATGATATCCTTGCCGAGGGGCGTCGTGTCCCCGGTCGCCAGGGCCTTTGCGCCCGCAGCCTCGATGTGGCCGTCGGGATCATCTTTGATGCGCCGCCAGAAGATATTGTCTTCACGCCCACCATAAATGCCAATGACCGCCCACATTTCGTGATTGTGCGGCATGATCGTCATTCCGGGTTTCCAGATCACGTTGATGATGGTCAATTCCGGTGACTTGTAGATCGGCACCAGGCCGCTTTCCGTCGGTGGCCCGCCCAAAGCCGTGACGATCGCCGCCGGATCGGCGAACGCCCTTTGCGTGATCTCATGTACGGATTTGTGGGTCGGGTCTTCGCAGACCGCATCGCGGCAGTCGTCGACAAATCGCTCAAGATTGAACATTTCTACCTCCTGATGCCGGCCCGGTCGCATCCCCAACTGCGATCACAGTAGCAGTCCGCAACGGATGCGGCAAACCGCCGCACCCCGACAACGCGACCGGGACGTTCAGGCTTGTGGCAACGGCGCCTCATGGTGGATCAGCCCCGCCGCCTTCAGGTCCGACCACAGCGACGGCTCGATCTCCAGTTGCCACCAGTCGAGGATCTGCCGCATCTCGGCCGCCGAACGCGGACCCGGTATGACGGAGGAAACACAATCGTGGCCGGTCGGAAACTGCAGCGCCGCCGCCGGCACGGGTACGCCGTGATCGGCACAGACACCCGATATCGCCGCCGCCCGTTCCGTGACGTCGTTCGGGGCCTTGGCATAGTTCCACGTGTCGCCGCCGGCCAGGATCCCCGAATTGAACGGCCCGCCGATGATGAGGGACATGCCGCGGCGTTCGCATTCCGGCAGAAGGTCATTGAGCGAATGCTGCTCCAGAAGCGTATAGCGGCCGGCCAGCAGGAAGGTATCCCAGTCTCCGTGGCCCAGACTGTCCATGCACACCTCGATCTCGTTGACGCCAAGGCCGATCGCCTTGACATCGCCGGCCCGACGCAGTTCGTCGAGCGCCCGGTATCCCCCGCTCATGGCGTCTGCAAACAGGGCCTTGTTGGCCTCTGCGCCGTGGGTCATTTCGCCGATGTCGTGGAGAAGAAGGATATCGATCCGGTCAAGCCCGAGCCGTTGCAAGCTGTCTTCGTAGGATCGCATCACGGCATCATAGGAATAGTCATAGACCGGATCGAACGGCAAGGGTTCAAACCAGTCTTTGGCATCCGGTCCGGACGATACGCCCGGCCGCAGAAGCCGGCCCGCCTTCGTCGACAGGACCCACCCCCGGCGATTCCGCAAAGCATCCCCCGCCATCCGTTCGGATTTGCCGAAGCCATAAAACGGGGCGGTGTCAACGTAGGAGACGCCACCTTCCAGCGCGCACTCGATCGCCGCCCGCGCATCCGCCTCCCGCACAAGCCTGTGATTGCCACCCATAGCGGCGGTGCCCAGGCCCAGCTCCGGCAGCTGCAAAGCGGTGCGGCCGACCTGCCGCGTCCGGATTTGGATCGTCTGATCAACCATGGTTTTTGTTCCGGTTTCTCGGCTGTCCTCAAACAAGATCGCCCGGCAGGATGGCCTCGGGCATATTCTGGTAGCAAATGGGCCGGACAAACCGCCGTATCGACAATGTGCCCACAGACGTCGCCCCGAAATTGGTGGAGGCCGGATACGGCCCGCCATGGACCATCGCGTCACAGACCTCCACGCCCGTCGGAAAGCCATTTGCCAGAATGCGACCGGCTTTCCGCTCCAAAATCGGCATCAGCCGGCGGCCAGCCGAAACATCCGTCTCGTCAGACGCCTCCATGTGAAGCGTACAGGTCAATTGACCCTGCAGGCTTTCCGCGATGGCCGCCATTTCATCGAGATCAGAAACCCGGACAACCAGCCCGAGCGGGCCAAACACCTCCTCTGCCAACGTCTCGTTGGCCAGCCACGCCTTTCCGGTCGTCTCGAACAGATAGGGCGTTGCGTTGCGCAAATCGCACGTCGAGGTCAGAATTTCCCGCACACCCGATGCCGCCCGTATCGTATCCCGACCCTCGCGATAGGCGGCCGCGATCCCGTCGGTCAGCATGGTCTGTTCGCCGATATCTGCCAGCGCGTCTCTGGCGGCGGCAACGAACGCATCGCCGCTTGCGTCGGACAGCACAACCGCAATGCCCGGATTGGTGCAGAACTGGCCGGCACCCATGGTCAGCGAGCCGCACCACCCGCTGGCGATTTCCGCGCCGCGCGCCGCAACGGCGGCCGGCAGCAGAAACATCGGATTTACGGATCCCAGTTCACCGAAGAACGGAATCGGCTCCGGCCGTGCCGCACACAGGTCGAACAAGGCCCTTCCGCCGGCCAGGCTGCCCGTAAACCCGACCGCTTTGATGCATGGATGTTGGACGAGGCCTGTCCCGACATCCCTTTTTCCACCCTGAATGAGCGAGAAAACACCGGGATCGATCCCCAGATCCCGGATCGCGGCATCAATCGCCTGCGCCACGATCTCGCCGGTTCCGGGGTGGGCGGAGTGACCCTTCACAACCACCGGACAACCCGCCGCAAGTGCGGCCGCCGTATCGCCTCCGGCTGTCGAAAAGGCAAGCGGGAAGTTCGACGCGCCAAACACCGCCACCGGGCCAACCGGACGCTGCATGACCCGCAGATCCGGCCGCGGCAGCGGCTGCCGGTCCGGCAATGGTCCGTCATGGCGGCGGTCGAGATAATCTCCAGCCTCCACATGATCGGCGAACATCCGCAGCTGGCCGACGGTCCGGCCGCGTTCGCCATCCAGCCGAACCGCGGGCAGTCCGGTTTCGCGAATGCCGATCGCCGTGATCTCCGCGCCGCGCGCCTCGATTTCATCGGCGATCCTGCGCAGGAAAACGGCGCGATCCGTACGGCTGGAATAGCCGTACGACCAGAACGCCGCCTCCGCCGATGCCGCTGCCCGATCCACATGCGCCGGCGTGCCGATCGCAAACGTGTCCGGTTGCGCATCCGTCGG
The DNA here is from genome assembly GCA_965216515.1 of Afifellaceae bacterium. GTDB lineage: Bacteria > Pseudomonadota > Alphaproteobacteria > Rhizobiales > Afifellaceae > CAXMRP01. The sequence continues at coordinate 1,408,251 of OZ244173.1, forward strand.
CATATTCGTGAATGTGTCCGAGCCGCCGACCCATTCGCCGGCGATGAGGTGTTTTCCCCTGAGCATGATTTGTCACTCCAAAAGACTGGATTTCGTTCACAGCGGCGCCAATTCCGGACACGGCGAATGTTCTGTCCCTATCCGATCGGTCCGCCGTCCACCCGGCACCCGATTTCCGGTTTTGACGAAACCGAGCTGATGAAACGGGATATCGCCGCCCTTCCCGCCGGGGATGGCGAATTGGGACACGGGCCCCCGACCGCGGGGACCCGACCTTTGTTTTTCATTTCTGGCGCCCCAGGGCAACAGGCTTTTGGCGGCGGGACGTCGATCGCGATACCGGCGACCGGTTTGCATACGATACGCGGCGCGGATCTCCCCTCTGATCTTCGCGCCGATCTTCGCGTATCTGGCCGCACATGCGGATATTCGGCACCAGGCCGGCGCCGGCTTCAACGATGATCGAATTCGGTGACCAGCACGATTGATGAAGTCGTCCGTTCCACGCCGCGCATCTCGCCGAATTCCTGGAGAACCTGATGCAGGCGAACCGGCGTTTCCGCGGCAACGATCACAACCAGATCAAACGCGCCGCTGACCGAATAGCAGGATTCCGCCTCCGGCCAGCGCCGCAGATCCCTGACCACTTCCGGCGCATGCTTGGGATCGATGGTGAACCTGACGATCGCCTTGATCCGTTCAGCACCGATTTCCTCGCCAAGCCGGACCGTGTAGCCGGCTATGACCCCGTCCCGTTCCAGCCGACCGATCCGCTCCTGGATCGCCGATCGCGAGAGGTTCAATTTCCGGGCAAGCGATGCCGTCGCCTCACGCGCATCCGCTTTCAAAAGCGCGATCAGTTCCCTGTCAACACGATCGTAGCGGCGTTTCAACAGCTTCTCCCTTTAAAACAGCGGTTGTGGCCGGCTTATTCGGCATATCGCCGGATTGCAGCCCGTCGGAACGATGAAATACGCTGTCTATTGGTAACATTAAAAGAAAAATCGACGGCATTGCCCGCCAAATCCTGACGGCGGGCGCACGTGGTGCGGTTTTGGTACGGGTATGAAGGGGTGCGCCGCGCATCCACACGTGTCACCGATGCAATCGCCGATGATGGCTAATGAGCTGAGAAAAGGGAGCAATACCATGAGGATGAATTTTGCCATTTCATCGCTATGCGCGGCCTCGCTGACGCTGGCCGCCACCATGGCCGGGTCTGCTGGAGCGGCCGAGTTGCGGACGAACATCCCGGCCGATCCTGCGATGGTCGACCCAATTACCTATTCGGAATTGGTCGCCGGCGATGTCATTGCCAATGTCTATGAAGGGTTTGTCGGCCTCGACAAGGCAGGCAATGTGGTACCCGCCCTGGCCGTCAGTTGGACAGCCGACGACGACAATCTCGGATTTACCTTCAAACTGCGCGAAGGCGTGAAATTTCACTCCGGTCGCATATTTGGGGCCAAGGACGTCAAATACACCTTCGAACAGCTTCTGCTGCCCGGCAACAAGGGTGGATTGAACGCCCGCTATCTCGGTCCGATCGTCGGCTCGCAGGATGTGAAGGACGGCAAGGAAACCGAGCTCAAGGGCGTCGAGGTCATCGACGACCTGACTGTCCGTGTCCGCTTCACCAAGCCCGATGTTCTTTTCCCCATCTATCCGTTCTTCTTCATGGACAGCGGCATTGCCGCCGAACACGGCGACGACTGGCACACCAAGGCTTCCGCCGGCACCGGCCCCTACAAGTTCGTTGAATGGAGCCGTGGACAGAATGTGAAACTTGAAGCGCACAAGGATTACTGGGGTGGTGCCCCGGCCATCGACGGCGTCAATTTCCTTATCGTGCCGAGCGGCGACACGGCTGTCTCCATGTACGAAGCCGGCGAACTCGACCTTGTCTACGCCGACCCGGCCACCATCCGCCGTATCCTGAAGGATCCGCAGTTCAAGGACGACATGCTGACGTCGCCGGCCGCCCAGATCCGCTATCTCGGGATGAACCAGAACCTGTACGCGCCGTTCAAGGACATCAAGGTTCGCCAGGCCGTCTGTCTTGCGCTGGACCGCAATGCCATGATCCAGGGGCTCTATGGCGGTGCCGCGTTCCCGCTTTACGGCCAGGTGACCCCGGGTGTGGCCGGATACAATCCGGAACTTCCGGAAATCCCCTACGATCCGGAAAAAGCCAAGGCGCTGCTAGCCGAAGCAGGTTATCCCGACGGCAAGGGAATGCCGCCGATCAAGATCACATCGACGGAACCGAACAAGAATGACATCGCCTACATGGCCAGCCAGCTCAAAGACGTGCTTGGCATGCCGGTCGAGGTGGAAGTTGTGGAGCGCGGGAGCCACATCAAGAAGATGAATGCCGGCGAAGTCCCGTTCTTCCCGTGGGGATGGTCGGCTGGCTATCCCGATGCGCTCTACTTCCTGAGCCAGGTTTGGTATGGGCCCAGCACCTACAACCGGTCCCGTTGGCAGAACGATGAATTCGATGCCCTGATCGAGCAAGCCGGCAAGGTCGCCGACGAAAAGGAACGCTACAAGCTTTACAACAAGGCGGAAAAGATCCTGATCGACGATTGGGGGACATGCCCGACGACGGTTCGCATGCAGGTCGCCCTGAAAAAGCCGAACGTGGACGACGTCGCGCTGACACCGTTCCGCTTCTTGCCGTTCAAGGATGTGTCCATCAACTGATTGGGTTGCCGTCCTTGGCAGACAACGATCAGGGTGAGTGAACGATGTTCGGCTATGCTGTCCGGCGTGTTCTCGGCCTCTTGGCAGTATGGTTCATCGCCATCGTGCTCACCTTCATCGCCGTCCAGTTCGTACCCGGCGATCCCATCCTCGGCCTGTTGAGTGATCAGGCCGGGGATCCCGTTCTTGAGGCGCGGCTGCGCGCCGACTACGGGCTCGACAAGCCGCTGGTGATCCAGTTTTTCGATTACCTGAAGAATATCGCCAACGGCACTTTCGGTTTGTCGTTCCGGTTTGCCGGCACGCCGGTGATCGAGGTCATCGCCGGCGGGCTGGCGATCAGCCCCGTCCTGGCGCTCGTGTCGATCGCCCTGGCGGTACCGCTCGGCGTGTCAACCGGCATCTTCGCCGCGGTCCGCCGCAACAGCTGGGCGGATACGCTCGTGATCCTCGTTCTCGTGGCGGGCATATCGGTGCCCAACTTCGCCATGGCGGCGTTTCTCGTCTATCTGTTTTCCATCAAGCTCGGCTGGCTGCCGGTCGCCGGTTGGGGCGATCTCGACCAGTTGGTCTTGCCGGTCACAATTCTGGTCATTCCGCCCACTGCCTACATCGCGCGCCTCACCCGCACCTACATGCTGGAGGTTCTCCAGCAGGACTATATGCGCACGGCCCGCGCCAAGGGTCTGCGCGAACGTCTGGTGATCTATCGCCATGCCCTGCGCAATACGCTGGTGCCGCTTCTGACCACGATCGGCATAATTTTCGGCGGGCTCCTGTCCGGGACCTTCGTCGTCGAGACGATCTTCAACATACCCGGTCTTGGCCGCATGGCCATCGAATCGATCTTCGCCCGCGATTACCCGGTCACCATGTCCATCGTGCTTCTGTTCACGGTGTTTTATTCGCTCATCAATCTGGCTGTCGATCTGCTCTATGCCGCACTCGATCCGCGAATACGCCTCGATTCCGGGGCCGGGTGACACATGGCAGCCGATGCACAACCAACCGAAAACCGGACGCGGTCTGAGTTTTTCATCCGGTTCCGGCGCAACCGCAACGCGGTCATTGGCTCCACCCTGGTTGCCATCATTGTCGCCGCGGCCATTCTGGCACCTTGGATCGTGCCTAGTGATCCGGAGAAGGTGAACATGATCGCCGTTTGGGCACCGCCCGGCGGCGATCACATATTCGGCGCCGATGCGCTGGGCCGTGACGTCTTCAGTCGTGTCATTACCGGCGCACGGGTTTCGCTGCTTGTCGCCATTTCTGTGCTGGCGATCACGCTTACGATCGGCACCATCGCCGGCATGTGTGCGGCCTGGTTTGGCGGCTGGGTCGATACGATCATCATGCGCACGGTCGACATTATCTTTGCATTCCCGGAGCTGATCTTCGCCATCCTGGTCGCAGCCATGCTGGGACCGGGAAAATTCACTGTCATAATCGCGCTTTCCATCGTCTGGTGGCCGGGGATCGCGCGCCTGACACGATCACTCGTCCTGTCGATCAAGTCGGAGTTGTTCGTGGAGGCTGCGATCGCATCGGGTACGCCGGTTCATCGCATCATGCGCCGCCATTTCCTCCCCAATATCATCGCCCCGCTGATCGTACGCGCCTCCATCGGTGTCGGTTTCATCATCATGGCCGAAGCCACGTTGAGTTTCCTGGGCATCGGCGTCCAGGAACCGGAGCCGACCTGGGGCGGCATGATCCGCGACGGCCTGACCCAGTTGCGCACCGATCCGCATCTGGCGCTGTATTCCAGCCTCGCGCTTGGCATCACCATGGTCGGCTTCAATCTGCTGGGCGACGGATTGCGCGACATTCTCGATCCCAAGGTGCGCGATCGATGACTGGCGATTCCCGCAACGTGCTTCAGGTCGACGGTCTGTCGGTGTCGTTCCAGGGGCTGCACGGCCAGGTTCCGGTACTGCACGACATCTCGTTCAAGGTATCCGCCGGCGAGGTCGTCGGCATCGTCGGTGAGAGCGGATCCGGCAAGTCTGTAACCTCGCTCGCGATCATGGGACTTCTGGGCGCCCAGGGGTCGGTGGACGGCGGCCGTGTTCGCCTCGGCGACCAGAACCTGACGGGCCTCCGCGACAACGCCATGCGCCGGATCCGCGGTCGCGATATCGCGATGATCTTCCAGGAACCGACGACAAGCCTCAATCCGGTTCTTCCGGTCGGTTTCCAGATTGCCGAGGTTTTGGTTGAGCATTTCGGGCAGGGCGAGAAGGAGGCCGGTCGCCGTGCCGTCGAGCTGATGCACCGGGTCGGAATACCGGCGGCCGCGGAGCGCGCGCTGGACTATCCCCATCAATTGTCCGGCGGCATGAAGCAGCGGATCATGATTGCCATGGCGCTTGCCTGCCAGCCGAAATTCCTGATTGCCGACGAACCGACGACAGCGCTCGATGTGACCATCCAGGCACAGATACTCGACCTCATTCGTGACCTGAGATCGGAATTCGATATGGGCGTCGTGCTGATCACCCACGATATGGGAATCGTCGCCGAAATGGCCGATCGCGTCGTTGTCATGTATGCCGGCCAGATCGTCGAACAGTCGGACGTCGCTTCGCTGTTTGGATCGCCCCGCCACCCCTACACGCGGCTCCTTTTGCGATCGATCCCATCCGCCCGCGTCAAACAGGACGTGTTGCCGATGATTGTCGGCACGACGCCCACACCTTCCGACTTTTCCGCCGGATGCCGGTTCAATCCCCGTTGCCCCTTTTCACAAGACCTGTGCCGCCAGAATCCGCCGCCGCTCGAGGAGCAGGCCGAAAGCCATCAGGTGCGCTGCCACCGGGTGAGGGAAATCCCCGCGCTTATGGCGCAGGATCCGGAGTACGCGGCATGAGCGCGGAGCCCATCCTCAGCCTGCAGGACGTCACCAGGGAGTTCGTCGTCAAGTCATCCGCTTTCGGCAAACCTCTGTCGGTTCTCCGCGCCGTCGACCGGGTGACCCTGAACGCATTACCCGGCGAAACGCTGGGTATCGTCGGCGAAAGCGGTTGCGGCAAGACCACTCTCGGCCGCCTGATGCTCAACCTTATCGGTCCGACATCCGGACGCATCAGCTTTCTCGGGCAGGATCTGGCGACCCTGAGCCCCCGCCAAATGCGGGATCTGCGCCACCAGATGCAGATCGTTTTCCAGGATCCCTATTCCTCGCTGAATCCGCGCATGAAGGTACGCGACATCATCGCCGAACCGCTGGAAAATTTCGGCGCCAGCCGCGGCGAAATCCGCGAACGGGTCAGAGCGGTCATGGATATTGTGCAACTGCCGTCCGCCTATGCCGACCGCTACCCGCATGCGTTCAGCGGCGGCCAGCGTCAGCGCATCGGCATCGCCAGAGCCCTGGCGGTGGAGCCGAAATTGCTGATTTGCGATGAAGCCGTCTCCGCGCTCGATGTCTCCGTTCAGGCGCAGATACTCAACCTGCTGCGGGATATTCAAAAACAGATGGATGTCACGCTCATCTTCATTTCACACAATCTCGGCGTGATCCGCTTTCTTTGCCACCGTGTGGCGGTGATGTATCTGGGTCGCATCGTGGAATTCGCGACCGAAGCCGAGCTCTTCGACAATCCGCGCCACCCCTACACCCAGGCCTTGCTTTCGGCGATTCCCGAAGCCCGGGTGAGGCAACGCGATCATCGACAGGTTCTTCAGGGCGACATTCCCAGCCCGATCAATCCGCCGCCCGGTTGTCCGTTTCACCTGCGCTGCCCCAAAACGCAGAAACGCTGCCAAAGCGAAGTCCCGATACTTGACGAGGATTCCGACCATGCTGTCGCCTGTCACTTTCCCGGCTAGAGGGGTACGGCTCCATGTTGTTTGAGCGCACAAGCTACCATCCCAAACCCGGCAAGTTCGAGAGTGTTCTGGAGCTGCGGGAGGCGGCGTGCAGGGTACGCTACGATCTCGGCCTCAAGATGGGCCGGATAACCGTAGAGCAACCGGATCCCGATTATGCCACCGGGGACGACAGCCGCATCGTCCATTGGGAGTGCACATTCCGCGACGAGAACGAGCAGGCCAGCGATCTGGCCTGCCGGGCGGACAGCCCCGCCTTCGGCGATATCCGCGCACAAATGAATTTGTTGCTCGCCGACTTTCGCCGCTCCATTGTCAGGCCGGCCAATCGGCCCGGTGTGCTTTCCGACACCTGTCTCGACGGCATTGCCATAGTGCCCCGGGAAACGGCCTTTGTTTCCGGCAGCCGGTCGCTGACCGGCTACCTCTATCTGCCGCCGGGCGAAGGTCCTTTCCCTTGCATGGTAACCAACCATGGCAGTTCCATTCATCAGGGAACGACGGATGTCTGCCGGCCCGGCGTGGCGGCGGTGTTGATGAGTTGGGGCATCGCGTCCTTTCTGCCCCACCGGCGCGGCTACGGGAACTCGCCCGGCATCCCCTGGCGTGAAGACGTCTCCGCCGAATACGGAACGGCCATATACGACGCCCAGCTGGCCGAACGGTTGTCGGCGGAAAGCGAGGATGTCGTCGCCGCCCTGGGATATCTGGAGACGCTGCCGGAGATCGACAGCGATCATATCGGCGTCATGGGAAGTTCGTTCGGAGGAACTGTCACGTTGTTTGCCGCCTCACGCTGCCCCCGTTTCCGATGTGCCGTCGAATTCGCCGGCGCGGCGATGAACTGGGACCGGACGCCGGGTCTGCGAAAAGTCATGCACGGCGCCGCCGCCGACCTCACCCAACCGGCCTTTTTCGTGCAAGCCGCCAACGACTATTCCACGCGCCCCACCGTCGAACTCGCGGGCGCGCTTGAACATTCCGACAAGGTGATTTCCAGCAAGGTGTTTCCCGGCTTTGGGCTGACCCGCGACGAAGGCCATTTTTTGTACTGCCAGGGGACGGCGGTGTGGGCGTCGGACGTTCGTGAATTCCTGGAACGGTGGCTGTGAGGGCAAGACGATGAAGGGCGTGTGGCTTGAAGACCTGACCTGGCCGGAGGCAGGCGAGTGGTTCAGGCGGCAACCGGTCGTGGTTGTGCCGATCGGCGCCGCTTCCAAGGAACATGGACACCATCTCCCTCTGTGCACGGATTATGTGCTGGCCCGCACGTTGGCGCAAAGAGTGGCCGACGTGCTCCCCGTCGTGCTCGCGCCGATTGTGTCCTTCGCCTACTATCCGGCGTTCCGGCACTATCCGGGCAGCCAGCATCTGTCGCCGGAAAGCTTCGCCGGCCTCCTGCGCGATATTCTCTGCGGATTTATCGATCAGGGTGTCGGCAATCTCGCCATACTCAATACCGGTGTATCCACCGAACCGGTCGTCAACGTCCAGCTTCGCGAGCTTTACGAGGAACGTCGGGTTCGGGTTGCCGCGGCTCATATTCGGGACCTCGGGCGCAGCACCGACGATCTGTTCGCACAGGAACTCGGCGGTCACGGCGATGAGCATGAAACCTCGATCATGCTCGCAGCCGCACCGGAAAAAGTGCGGATGGACAAGGCGAAAACCGACTACGGGCACCAGATCGGCGCGCCAAAGACCGTTTTCTATGTCCCGACCATTTTCGATGGCAATCCGGAATCCGGGCCTGATTATTCGCAAACCGGGGTCCGCGGCGACCCGGCTTTGGCGACGGCGCAAAAAGGCGAAGCGGCGATCGATGCGATGGTAGCGGACCTTTGCCAGGGTCTCCGCGCCATCTTTCCCGACGCGACAGGCGCAACCTCGTGAACCGGAAATCGCCCACGCCCCATGACGTGATTGTCGTCGGCTACGGCTATGCCGGTGCCGCGGCCGCTCTTGCCGCCGCCCGCGCCGGCGCCCGGGTTTTGCTGCTCGAAAAAGCCGCCTCCCCCGGCGGCATCTCCATCTGTTCCGCTGGCGGATTGCGCATCGCCGACAACGCCGGCCGCGCGCTGGAATATCTGCGCCACACTTGTGGCGGGAAGACGCCGGACGATGTGCTTGAGGTCCTTGCCGACGGCATGACCGGCCTGGCGGAACGCCTGGAAGCCCTGGCGGCGATCTGTGGCGCAAAAGTGGTTCGCCGCCCCTCGCCGGGCAACTACCCCTTTCCCGGCAACGAGACCTTTGGGTTTGCCTATGTGGACGACATTCCCGGATTTGATCCCGCCATGGCCTATCCCCAAGTGCGCGGCTCGCGCCACGGCGCCCTCCTCTTCCGGGTGCTGGCCGCCAATGTGGAAGCGGCACGGGACCGGATCGACATCGCCTTGAACCAGCCCGTCAAACGGCTTGCCTATTCCGGCGGTCGGGTCGCAGGCGTGATCCTTCAGAACGGATCGATGCGCGCCGCCCGCTGCGGCGTCGTGTTGGCCTGCGGTGGCTTTGAGGCCGATCCCGGCATGCAGGCCCAGTACTGGGCCGGCGGACCGGCGCTCAATGCCGCCTATCGCCACAACACCGGCGACGGCATCCGCATGGCCCAAAGCCTCGGAGCCGATCTCTGGCATATGTGGCACTATCATGGATCCTACGGATTTCGCCTGCCCGATCCCGCCTACCCCTATGGCGTCCGCGTCAAACGCCTTCCCGACTGGCAACCCGAAGCCGACGGCGGTTGCGCCGATGACCTGCCAAGAATGGCGTGGATTCTTGTCGACCAGACAGGCAACCGGTTCATGAACGAGTACGAGCCCTATGTTCAGGACACCGGCGCCCGATCGCTCTCCCTGTTCAATCCGAGCAAACAGGTTGCCCCGCGCAATCCGGCCTACTTGCTCGTCGATAGCGCCGGGTTGGCCATGTACCCGCTCGGAAAGCCGACCCGCAACGATCCGGCCGCCGGCTACGAGTGGAGCGCCGACAATTCTGCGGAGATCGCCAGCGGCCTCTTCCGGTCCGCCGATAGCATCGCCGGCCTGGCACAGACCCTCCGCCTGCCGGCCCCGTCACTGGAACACACTGTTTTCCGCTGGAACGATATCTGTGCCGCCGGTTCCGATCCCCAGTTCGCCCGCCCGCCGGCATCGCTGCAACCGCTCAAAACGCCGCCCTATTATGCAGCACCGGTTTACCCGATCGTCTCCAACACACAGGGCGGACCGCGCCATGATGCGGACCAGCGTGTCATCGACGTCTACGGCAATCCGATCCCCGGCCTGTTCGCCGCCGGCGAATGCGGCAGCCTGTTCGGCCATCTCTATATGTCCGGCGGCAATCTGGCGGAATGTCTTATCGGCGGGGAGATTGCCGGACGTCACGCCACGCAGGCCGCCGCATACGACAAAAGGACATCAGCATGAACGGATTCGCACCCGGCGATCCCCGAGCCAACAATCTTGGCTACTTTTCCGCTCTGGCGGCCAGGGCCGGCCCGGATCGGATCGCGATGATCGACCTGACGGGGCCGGCTGAACGGACAGTGCTTTATTCCGAGCTTGAAGAGCGGCTCCAGCGCTTCGCGGCACTGATCTCCGGTCTTGGCATGAATCCGGGTGACCGGATGGCGATGTCTGTCAGCAACCGGTTCGAGTTTGTCGAGATCATGTTTGGCGCAATGCGGGCCGGCATTGTCCCCGTACCGCTCAACACAAAGCTTGGTGCCGACACCCTTGACTATACGATCCGGGATGCCGGCTGCCGCGGCGCGGTCGTCGAAATCGCCGCCAATGGCGGGATGGCCGCCGTCGCCGAGGCTGCCGACATCCCGGTCCGCATTGTTATTGACGGCCCCCTTCCGGGCTGGCGCGACTATGAACCGGCACTCATGAACACGCCGGCCGATTTCGATCCGCCGCGGATCGCCGACGACCACCCCTCGTTCCAGCCGTACACGTCGGGTTCGACAGGCCGCCCCAAGGGTGTTGTTCTCACACACGCCGGCCAGATCTGGTGGATCGAGTGCCTGTCCAAATACTGGCCGGCCAATCCCGACGGGCGCGCGCTGGCGGCTGTCCCGCTCTACCACAAAAACGCCATGGCCGGCGCCATCAAGCCGAAGTTGAACATCGGCGGTTCCGTGGTCATCCTGCGCGATTTCGAACCGCGCGCATTTCTCAAGACGCTTGCCGACTACCGCATTACCAAGGCTGGCGCCGTGCCTTCCGTGTTTTCGCTGCTGCTTCAGCATCGCGACCTGATCGAAAGTCTCGACTTTTCGGCCCTGGAGTCGCTGTCGATCGGATCTGCGCCGGTCAGCGAGGAACTGATGGAGCAGATCCAGTCGGCTTTCGGCGTTGCGGTCACGGAGAGCTATGGGTTGACGGAAGGCGGCCCGGTGATGATCGGCCAGCCCACCGACGAACGAAGCGCCCCGTTTGGCAGCTGCGGGGTCGCCTGGCCGGAAGGCGAGATCAAGCTGGTGGATGCCGACGGCAACGAAGACCCGCATCTGGGCGAGTTGTGGGTGCGCAATCCCGGTGTGACGCCCGGCTATCACAATCTGCCGGAAGTCAACGCCGAGCGTATCGTTGACGGTTGGCTGCGAACCGGCGACCTGTTTGCCTGCGATGATGCGGGATTTTACTATTTCAAAGGCCGCACGGACGACATGTTCAAGTCCTCCGGCGAGAGCATCTATCCCAAGGAAGTGGAAAACCTGCTGCTCAGCCATGATGCGGTGGTCGACGCCTGCGTCGTCCCGGTCAGGCACGAATTCAAAGGTCACGTTCCCGCCGCCATGGTCATGCTGTCCGCGCCGGGCGCCGCCGACGAGGACGCTCTCAAACAATACTGTTTGGCGAACGGTCCCGCATATGCCCATCCTCGCAACATTGTCATTGTCGACCAGATTCCGCTCAACGGCGCCGGCAAGAACGATCGAACGGTTGTGACCCGCGAACTGAACGGCCGTTTTGGAGCCGGAGCACATACCGATGAATAGTCGCCTGGACCTGGATCATGTCGCTGTCGTCGTCCGCGATCTTGACCGGGCGCAGAGCAACTACGAGCGCCTCGGATTCCGGCTCTCGCCGCGCAGCTCCCATCGCGGCCCGGTTCCACCCGACGGGTCCGTCGGCCCGTGGGGCAGCGGCAACCACTGTGCCATGTTCAAACACGGCTATTTTGAAATCCTCGGCGTAACGGACCCGGCGCTCTACAAGGCCCATTTGGATCGGCGGTTGGCGGCCTACGAGGGCCTGCACCTCATCGCTTTCGGAACCGATAACGCTGATGCCGCCGTCGATGACCTGCGGCAACACGGGATAAATTTGAGTGATCCGCAGGAAATCGGCCGCGACGTGCCTTACGGCGCCGGCACCCGGCCGGGCCGTTTCGCGATCTCCAATCTCCAAACGCGGACCTATCCGGAAGCCGACTACATCGTCATCGAGCAAATGACGCGCGATGTGCTCTGGCAGACATCGCTTCTCGATCATCCAAACGGTGCCCTGTCGCTGGAGGCGGTTGCCGTTCACGCCACGGACCCGGCCGGCTTTCGCGATCGCATGGCGCCGCTTTTTGCATCTGTCGCTGCGTCTGAATTCCATCTTTCGTTCGGCAGTCTTGAATTGGTTTCAGCGCCGGAGCTGGAGCGGCTCTTTCCGGGCGCGAGCCTCCCGGTCGACGGGCCCTGCGTCGCAGCGGTGACAATCGGCGTCTCCGATCTTTCCGCAACCCGACGGTTCCTGTCCGCCAACGCCGTGAATGCCACCCCGAGCGGTCGCGGAACGCTGTTTGTCGGACCTGAGGCCGGTTGCGGTGCGATTGTCGAATTTGCACCTTCATCAACATCGGAGGCCGGTCAATGAAGGCGGCGGTAATCGAAAAGCAGGGTGGCCTGGATGGCCTGGTCTACCGTGACTGGCCCGATCCGGTCGCCGGTCCCGGCGATATCCTGGTGCGGGTCCGCGCCTGTGGCCTGAACCATCTGGACATTTTCGTGCGCCGGGGCATGCCGGGCTTTCCGGTGCCCATACCGTTTATTTCCGGAGGCGACATCGCCGGCGAGGTGGCGGCGTTGGGAGAAGGCGTTACCGGATTTGCCGTTGGCGAGCGGGTGTTGGTCAATCCGTCCACCGACAAGGGCATGCTCGGCGAGCAACTGCCCGGCGGCATGGCGGAATTGGTCGCGGCCCCTGCAAGCCATGTCATCCCGTTGCCCGAACATGTCACGTTTCGTGAAGCGGCCTGTCTGCCGGTCGCCTACGGGACGGCACGCCGGATGTTGCTGGCCCGTGCCGCCCTTCAGCCGGGCGAGCTGATTCTGGTGCTCGGTGCCAGCGGTGGCGTCGGCAACGGTTGCGTTCAGATTGCCGGACATCTTGGCGCCACGGTGATTGCCGCTGCCGGTGACGATGACAAGCTCGCCCGGCTCGAGGCGATGGGGGCAACGCATCTCATCAACTACCGCACCGGCGATTTCAGCAGACAGGCCTGGGAAATATCGGGAAAAAAGGGTGTCGATGTGGTGGTGAACTTCACCGGCGGCGACACGTGGGCGCCCTCGCTGCGCACGCTTCGCAAGGGCGGCCGCCTGGTAACCTGTGGCGCCACGGCCGGTTTTGAGCCCAAGACCGACATCCGCTACATCTGGGTCCGTGAACTGAACATATTGGGGTCCGATGGTTGGTCCACCGATGACATCCGAGCCTTGCTGACGATGGTGGAAGATGGCGACCTCAAGCCGGTGATCAGCCATGTCCTGCCGTTGGAGAAAGCACGCGAAGCCGAAGAGCTGATCGAGGACCGCGGCATCTTCGGTAAAGTGATACTGGAGCCATGATCACAACCGCGACACCTGACCTCACGACGCTGGACGGCATCCAGGCCGCCATCGATTCCTCGCCGTTCCAGAGACTTCTCGGCCTGAAAGCGGTCGCGCTGGATATTGACGAACCATCGGTGGAAATCGCACTGCCCTGCACCCCCCGCGTGGCCCGCAACGCGAGCGGCAACCAGTTGCATGGCGGCGCGCTGACCGCGCTTATGGACGTTGCCGGCGATTATGCACTCGGTATTCGGCTGGGATATCTGATTCCGACCATCAATCTCCATGCCGACTTTCTGCGCCCGGCCAACGGGTCGGCGCGCGCCGCGGCACGCATCCTGCGCTGCGGCCGCACGATCGGTGTCGCCGACATAAAGGTTTTCGATGATGACGGGCGGCTGGTGGCGGCAGGCCGCGGATCCTATTCCACCAGACGCCCGGAGCGTGCGCCATGACGCAACCACCATCCAGCGGCCCGGCCGTTTCCCTCGCCGATGACGGCGACGTGCCGGAGCCAATCGTGATGGCGGATCGTTTGCTGCATGCCACAAGACGGATGGATGCCAGGGCCGACTACTACGGCAATGGCGGCGCGGTTGCGGAATTCGAGCACGCCATAGCCCGGCATTTGGGCAAGGAGCGGGCGGTGATGTTCCCGACCGGCACGATCGCAAATCTCGTTGCCGTGACCTGCCTGACACGTGCGCGCGGCAAGCGGGTCGTCGTCCATCGCCTCAGCCACCTCTACAATGATTGCGGCGACAACCTGCCTCTCCTGGGTGGATTTGCCTTGCTGCCGCTCGACAATGGTGGCGGCGGCTTCAGCGCCGAGCAGGTCCGCCACGAACTCGCCCGGACCGCCGATGCCCGTGTGGCGAGCGAAATCGGGTGCATCGCCGTGGAAAGCCCGAACCGACGGCTGTTCGGCCGCCGTTTCAACTCCGACGACCTCAGGGACGTATGCGATCTGGCATCCGAAAATGAAGTCCCTTTGTTCCTGGACGGTGCGCGAATGCTCATCGAATGCGCCTATACCGGCGTGTCGCCGAACGAAATGGCCGCCCCGTTCGACCTCGTTTACATGTCGTTGTACAAATATCTGGGCGCCCCGTTCGGCTGCGTGCTTGCCGGCCCGGCGGCGCTGCTCGACGGGATATTCCATGAACGGCGCAGATACGGCGGCAGCCTCTATCAGATGTGGCCGGCGGCGGTGCTGGCGGCCGAAAGGCTGCCGCGCATCGCCGGATACTGGGCGGATACGATTCCGGCATCGGAGGCGGTGATCGGACGGCTTGAGCGCGATCCGCGGTTACAGGTAGAGAGAGTTCCCGAGGGCACGAACATCTTCCTGGTATCCCGGCGGGATGCGGCTCTGGATGGGCCGAAGATCAAGGCGGAGGGTGCACGCCTTGGCCTCAAGATGCCGGAACCTGTCGACAATCGCCTCCCGATCAAGATCAACGAAACCTGGCTGAACATGGAAGCGGACCAGCTTGCCGGGCTTATTGCTTCCGCCCTGACATCAGATCCGGCGTGAAGTTTCCGGCCCGGTCTCCCGGGTCGGTTGAAGAGACCGTCAGCCGGCATCCCGATCCGGGCCAGGCCGCCGCCGGCCCGCCGGTCAGATCATCCGATCCGGCCCGTTCACGCGTCAGCGAACCTGGCGATCCGCGATGCCATGGGAAGGTTGGCGGCCGGCGCCGGGCCGGCCGCCAACAGCCGCATCCTATTTCATGCCGAGCTTGGCGCGAACCGTATTTGCCAGTTCCTTGACGGTCGCCTCCGGATCGGCGCCTTCATCGGCCACTTCGACAAGGGCCGCGGCAATGAGATCCGTCACCGCAACGCCCTCCGAACCGGGATAGGCATACCAGGGGCCGGCGTGTGCCGCGACCTGGGCATGTGCCACCCTGGCGTTCTGGTTGCCGGCATAGAACTCGCCGAGATAGGCGGCATCCTCAAGCACCAGCGCATTTGTCGGCGCGTAGCCGGTGTTTTCCACCACAACCTTGGCGCCTTCCGGGCCCGTTATGAACTGGATGTATTCCCAGGCAGCCTTCTGCTTCGCCTCGTCTTCCGAAAGCAGCACAACCGCTGAGCCGCCTGTCGGAAAATAGATGGTCGATTTGTCGTCTGCCTCAAGCGGCACACCCTTGACGATCACATCGAAATTATCCCCTGCGGCTTTGACAAAACGGGTCAGCAGCGACGAGCTTTCCAGCATGATGCCCAATGTGCCGGCGGGGAATGCCTGTCGCGCCTCGTCCTGGCCATAGCTCTCCATGCCGGCCTCTTTGGCAAATCGGCTGTAAAGGGTTGCCGCCTTGATCCCCGCATCGCTGTCAAACGTGATATCGCTCTCATCCGCGTTGAGCGGACGTCCGCCATACGTGCCAAGGAGCGATTGAAAGCGCCAGTCGTGCCGGCCGATCCAGACGCCGTCGATATTGTCGCCAAGCGCATCGATTTTCGCCGCAAGCGCAATCACGCCATCGAATGTGGTTGGGAAATTGTCCATGTCGCCGCCCGCCTGCTCAACCAGCTTCGGGTTGACATACATGACGAGGTTCGAAGCCGATGTCGCCAGCGCATGCTGCTTTCCCTCGTACTGGCCAAGCGACCGCAGGGCCGGGGTAAATCCGGCCTTGGCGAAGGCTTCGTCGTCGATAAACTTGTCCAGCGGCTGTGTAAGATCCCGGTCCTCCAGGATCCGCCAGCGGTTGAGGCCGACAAAGGCAACATCCGGCGCGGTTCCGGCGATACTTTCGCGCAGGAGGCGTTGCACACCCTCCGCGTAGCTTTCGGCCGGACCGTCGATCTCGATCTTGATGTCGGTATTCGCCTCCATAAATGCGGCCGCGAGCTTCTCCTGCGTCTCGGCCCAGATGGTCGGAATCGCGTAATGTACGCGGATCGTCGTTTCGGCGCTGGCGGCGGTCGCTGTAAGCGCGATCCCAGCGGCAAGCAATGCGTACTTCATGGTATTGGCTCCATTTCTCAGGACGTTGGAAAACGGCGCTTGGCGCGCTCTTATTCGGAATTTTTCGGAAATCGCGGTCACCCTTTCAGGCCTCCCGCGGCAAGGCCTTCGGTGAATTTTCGCTGCGCGAGCAGGAACCCGAAAACCAGCGGCGCGGTGACAATTGCCGCCGCCGCCATCAGGGGACCCAGATCATCGCCTGCTTCCTCATCCTTGAAGTAGATGATGCCCCGCGGCGGCGTGGCGAGATTCTGATCCGTCGTGGCGATCAGTGGCCAGAACAGGTCGTTCCAGTGGGCAGTGACCGAAAAGATCGCGAATGCCGTGGCCGCCGGCAGCGCCAGCGGAAAGGCGATGCGCCAGACGATGGCATGCTCCGACAACCCGTCAACGCGTGCGGCTTCGAACAGTTCCGCCGGGATTTGCGCGATGAACTGGCGAAACAGAAAGATGCCGAACACCGACGCCACAAACGGCACGATCAGCGCCGTGTAGGTGTTCAGGAGCCGGAATTCCGCAAGCGCGAGGAATATCGGAATTGCGGTCACGTGAAATGGCACAAGAAGCCCGGCCAGCACCAGCCCGAACACCACGGTTCGCGCCCGGAACTGGCGCTGCGCCAGGGCATAGGCGCAGGGCACGGCGAAGAACATCTGGAAAAGAAGAATGCCCGCGCAGACAACAGCGCCATTGAAGAGAAATCGCGCCAGGTCAACTTCCGTGAATGCCTTGACGTAGTTCAACCATTCGATGCTGCTTGGCAGGAACCGGATATCGGTGGAATAGATTTCACTGGCCGGTTTGAGCGAAACGGATATCAGCCAGAAGAAGGGCAGAAGGACGATCAGCGCCCCAAGGATGATGGCCAGTCCAAGGAAGGGTCGGGCGGCGCGGGTCATCGATAGTGCACCCGGCGCTCGAGAAACCGGAACTGAAGGAGCGTCACGACCAGCACAAAAGCGAAAAACACCATCGTGATGGCACTGGCGTAACCGGCCTTGAAATAGGTGAAGCCCTCCCGGTAGAGCGCATAGACCAGCGTATCGGAGGCAAATGCCGGGCCGCCGCGGGTTATGGTCGCCACCGTCTCGAACACCCGGAACGCGTTGGTGGCGCTGATCACGGCCACGAACAGGGTTGTCGGACCGAGCATCGGCCAGGTGACGGTCCAGAACCGCTCCCACGGCCGCACGGCGCCGTCCACCTCGGCGGCTTCGTACAATTCGCCGGGAATGGCGGTAAGGCCGGCCAGATACAGGACCATGTTGTATCCGACGCTGTGCCAGATACCGATGACGGCGAGCGTGTAGATGACAAGGCTGCGGTCCGAAAGCCATCGCGGCGTCGCCCAGTTGAGGCCACCCAAAACCGCATTGACCAGACCGATCGATGGGTGAAGCAGCATCTGCCAGGAGATGGCCATTGCCACCAGGGTTGCCGCAACCGGCAGAAAATAGGCTGCTTTCAAGGCGTTTGCGAGCCGCGGCGCCCAAGCCATCATGTTGTGAAGACCGATGGCCACAACGAGTGCAAGCGTCATTGAACTTGGCACGACGACCGCGACATAGATCAGGGTGTTGGTAATGGCCCGGCGGCCGATCGGATCGCTGAACAGCGTGGTGTAATTGTCAAATCCGATCCAGTTCAGGCTCCGCGCGCCGAACTGGTAGTCGGTGAACGAAAGAAACGCCACGATTACGACCGGCGCAAAGATCATCACGAGCATGGCCAGCGTCGCCGGGCCGGCAAGCGTGAGATCGGTCAACGCCTCGCGGTATTTTCTCGGCAGCGCGCTCATACCACCGCCTGCAGTTGGCGTTCCGGTATTCGGCCGCCGGTTTCCGGATCGAACAGGTGCAGACAGCCCACCGGCACATCAAGCGCAATGTCCGATCCCACAGACGGCGGCTCGTAGCCCTTGGACACCAGAGACCGCAGGGAAACTCCATCCTCCAGTCGTAGGTGAAGAAGCGTTTCGACACCCAGATACTCGATGCGTTCCAACTTTGCGGAGAGCTTGCCATCGGCAGCCGGTTGAAGGTCTTCCGGGCGAATACCCATGACCACCGGGCCGATATTCCAGCCGGCGAATTGCCCGTGACGTTTGGAGATATCGATGACGTTCATCTCGTTCTGGCCCACGAAACGGGCAACGTCGAGCGTGGCCGGGCTGTCGTAAAGCGCCGGCGGCGAACCGATTTGCGCAACCTTGCCGTCGATCATGACGACGATCTGGTCGGACATCGCCATGGCTTCGGCCTGGTCGTGCGTCACATACACGAACGGCTTGCCGGTCTTGCGATGCAGGTCGGTCAATTCACCGCGCATTTGCACCCGCAGCTTGGCATCGAGGTTCGAAAGCGGCTCATCGAGCAGGAACATGACCGGGTCGCGCACCAGTGCCCGCGCCAGGGCGACACGCTGTTTTTGCCCGCCTGACAGTTGCGCCGGTTTGCGCTCCAGCAGTTGGCCGAGGCCCAGCATGTCGGCGACTTCACCCACGCGGACTTGGATCGCCGCACCCTTGTCACGCGCCTTCCCGGGAAAAAGCCTGGCCAGGGGCAGACGCTCAACACGAGTCAGATCCCGCATCGCCAGCGGCAGCGCGATATTCTGCCTCACCGTGAAATGGGGATAAAGCGCATACGACTGGAAGACCATCGCGATGTTGCGCTCCGCGGCCGAAAACTCTTCGACGTTTTGGCCATGCATGATGACGTCGCCCGAGGTCGGCCGGTCCAGCCCCGACATGATGCGAAGAGTCGTGGACTTGCCGCAACCCGATGGCCCCAGGAGCGATGTGAACGATCCTTCGGGCACCTGCAGCGAGACATTCTGCAGGACTTTCGTCGCGCCGAAATTGCGCCAAATTTCGCGCAGTTCCATCACGACATCAGCCCCCTCGATGTAAGATAATGGTCATCTTGCACAACATCGATGTAATATTTATGACAAATTGGGTTCGCTGAGAAGATGCATCGCCAGCGCACTGACGGCATCCTCCACGGAATCCACATGACGCACGCCCTCGACATCGGGCGCACCTTCCAGGCCGAGAACCAGCTTGCCGAAATGCAACCCGTAGGCCACTTCACTCAAAGTGCCGTAGGAACCGCCAATTGCCACCAGCACCGCACAGCTTTTGGCGATGATCATGTTGCGTGCTTCGCCCAGACCAGTGGCAATCGGCAACTCGATGTCTGCGTTGGCGCCACGCCAGTCGCTACCGGGAAGGAGGCCGACGCTGAGGCCGCCGCCATTGCGCACACCCTTGGCGATGGCGGCCATAATACCCTCCCGGCCTCCGCAGATGACGGTAAGACCCAACGCGCCCAACCGACCGCCGAGCACTTCCGCCGTTGATTCCTGTTTCTTTGTCGCCTCCCGCGGCCCGATCACGCCGACCGGCACCCGGCGCGCCTTCGCCGATCGCATGATGGCGCCCAGCGCCTCCTCTGCCGCGCTGGCGGCAGGCTCCGGCGGCGGGGTCCCCCCGGCGCGCCATTGCCACAGCCATGGATCAAAGGCCGCTCCATCTTCGCGATGGACCGTGCCGGTGGTTGGATCCACGAAAAATTTCTTGCTCAACTGTCCCACCCGGTTGTTGCTCAGGCGCTTTTTTGTAAGATAACTGACATTGCGTCAAAGGAAATATGCTGATGGACCCGGTTCCGCCAACATTGAGTGATCGCCAGGTTTCGATACTCGAAAAGATCGAAGATGAAGGCTTCGTGACAATCGAACAGCTGGCGCAGGAGTTTGCGGTTTCCGCGCAAACCGTGCGCCGCGATATCATTGCGCTGGATGGCCGGGGGTTGTTGCAGCGCTTCCACGGCGGTGCCGGGACCAGTCGCGGCGGCGAGCAGCTGCGCCTCGGCCGCAACAGCAAGGCGTTGATCGATGTCGCTGCAAAACGGAAGGTCGCCCGGCGCGTCGCCGCTCATATTCCGGATGGCACGGCGCTGTATATCGATGTCGGCACGACCATGGAATTCGTCGCCGCCGAACTCAATGCCGGCAAGAAACTGTCGATTTTTACCAACAGCATGCGTGTCGCCGCCGCCATGGACCATGAGCGCCATGATGTGCGCGTGCTGCCAGGGCGGGTGACCGGCCGGGATGGTTCGCTGACCGGCGACACAATCGTGCTTTCCCTGTCGGAGTTGGCGCTTGATGTTGCGTTGATCGGTTGCTCGGCAATCGACAAATTCGGCCGCGTGATGGATTTTGATTATGACAAGATCGCCGTCAAGAAGGCGGCCATGCGCGCATCCAGCCGTTCCTTCCTGCTTGCCACAGAAAGCAAATTCGGGCGGTCGGCGCGCTACGAGGTTTCCCATCTCAACAATTTCGCGCAGGTATTCACCGGACGCGCGGAAGATCCGCTGTCGCCGCAAAAGGCGTCCTCGCAAATCTCCGCCTGACTTTCTGAACCGCAATCGTGTGGAGCGGATCGGCGGGCCGGGTTTCAGGTGCCATGAGCAGGTCAGCCCGGCGGCAGTTCGCATGGAGCAAACCGGCTCCTTCATCCCAGAATCCGCCGCCGGCAGGATCAGGGGAGCCTGCGGCCGATATTGAGGATTGCGGGGCGGGTTGGTCGTGAACTCCCGGATGCGACCCCGCACAATTCCCCGAGCGCACCCGTTTGGACCAGTCGGAGCCGAACGCCGGAACGCAGTGGTTTGACGCGGCGAGACCGCAGGCGGGCGGGACAAACAAGAATATTGCGCGCGGCATCACCAGCCCGAAGTGCCGATCGGCGCGACTAGGACACGGGTCCATCCATGGGACGCCATGGATGCTGGACCTGCCGCGAGTCCTTCAGAATCGTGAAGTAATGCCCGCCACCGGCGGGTTGGTCGTGCGCCCGGCTGATTTTCAGCCGGGCATAATGACAAAACAACAGCGTTCCGACAGCGCCGTGACCGACAAACAAGACATCGCCGCCTTGAACCCGGTTCAGGACACTCTCCGCCTCGGCTACGATACGCGCCTGCGCATCCACGGCCCGTTCCCAGCCACCGATCCGCTTGGATGGATTGGCAAAGAACGCATCAGCCATGCGTTCGAATTCATCCGGAGGCAAAAAGCCGGTTGAAGACCGGTCGTTCTCATGCATGGCCGGGCGAACTTCCAATTCAACGCCCAGTGCGTTTGCGATCGGTTCGGCGGTCTGGAGCGCCTTGTTCTCGCCGCTTGAGATAACCTGGCTGGTCCCCGCAAGCCAGCCGCCGGCCACGAGTGCCCGAACACGTTCCTTGCCGAAATCACTCAGCCCCCATGAAGGAACCGGGACATCCGGATCAATCCGCACCTGCGGATGGGTCAGGTAGCGAACCCGTGTAGCCATGAAGACGACAATCCCGATCGAAAGTTGCCGAACCCTCGGCGCATCGTTCGCGTTTCCCTATCAGAACACGCCTTGCATAGGAATTTTTGACGGCCGCGGAAGGACGTGAACCGCCGGCGATTTCAGATCGGTTCAACGGCCGGCGTTCAGGCGCAGCTGTTTTCGCGCTCACAGGAGTTGCGGCCAGGGCAGGAGAAAACATCCCTTCAGGATCAAAACCATTGAGCGGCCGCTCTCGCCGATTACACCGGCAAGCCGCGGAGCGGGCAGTCGGCTGGAGCAGATCGCCCGGTCGCCATCCCGGGCGCGTGGCTCCGATTCCCGACCTTGGCCCGCTATCGACAAATTCGCGCCATCGGTTTTTTGGCGCGGACCATTGGTTGTGCAGCCCTGACGGGCCGGATACAATCTGCCAAATCTTGCGCGACAGCGCCTTTGGTCGGTATGGGCAAGGTCAAAACGGGCTCCAATCCGAGGCTCTGTCCCGCGCCGGCCCCCGATCCTCCTGGACCCGTCTGTCTTCGGGAACCGACAATTTTGGGGGGTAATCCGTGCAGGACAACTCAGCATTCGAGATTTCCATACTCAGGCGGACAAACACCGAATGCATGCCGGCCACCACGGTTCCGGGCATTTCCCTTCGTGCATTGTTGCCGAGTTCCAGACAAATTCTCAAATTGATGGGGTACCGGGACCTGGAAAAGGTCCGCCCTATCGTGAAAGACCACGCCAGCGCCGCGATTGCCTTGTTGGCCGAAGTCGCCGAACCGGTCGCTCACTACAAGCGCGTGCCAATCAAGGAGCGTTCCGATGACCGGCTGCGGTTTGAAGCCGGCATCACAATAAGCTGTCCCGCCTTCCCGACTTACCTGGCTGGCTGCGAAGAGCTTATCGTTTTCGTGCTCACGCTGGGACAGGCATTTGACAGCGCACAGGCGGAATACACCGCAAACGAACAGTTGCTGGAAGCGATGATGTTGGACACGGCCGGTTGGCTCGGCGTAGAGAAGGCGACCAGACAGTTCGCCGAGTTTCTTCAGGAAACGGCCGATGCCGAGGGCTACCGGATCTCCCGCCGCATGGCGCCGGGATACAGCTACAGGCTGAATGACGCCAAATGCGATTGGCCCCTGATCCAGCAGGCCGCGCTGTTCCAATTGCTGGGAACGGATGACATGCCGGTCGATCTGCTGGAAAGCTGTGCAATGGTCCCCAAGATGTCGCGCTCGGGCATATACGGACTGCTGCCAAAACGTGCCGGTCAGGTTGGCTTCAATTGAGCCGGCTTTCCGCCGGGCCTTCAATATCCGTTCAACTCGCCGAACCGCAAGAATCCGCCAAGGCCGGAGGAAAGCTGAGCGCGGCCTTGGCCGCCGGCAAAAGGTTAGGTCCAATGGGCAACCATGTTCGCGGCCAGAGCGAACGCGGTTTTGATTGCTTTGGGATCGGCCGTTCCGCGCCCGGCGATATCGAATGCCGTTCCGTGTGCGGGGGTCGTAACAGGAAAGGGCAAGCCCCCTTGCACGGTGACACCGCGGTCAAAGCCCAGGAGCTTCAGGGCAATCTGACCCTGATCGTGGTACATCGTAACGACAGCATCGATCTCGCCGGCCTTGGCTTTCAGAAATACCGTGTCCGATGGCCAGGGGCCATCGACGGCAATCTGCCTTTTTGCCATCGCTTCGACGGCGGGCCGGATGATATCGATTTCCTCCGTGCCGAAATTCCCGCCATCCCCGGCATGGGGGTTGAGGGCAGCCACCGAAATACGCGGGTGTTTAAGGCCCGATGATCGCAGCAGCCTGTCGATCAAAAGAGTTGCGTCGGTGATACGTTCGGCGGAAATCGTATCGCCGACATCGCGCAGCGCAATGTGACTGGTCACGCGGCTGGTCCACATGCCGTCGAGCGTATTGATCTCGGAAATATAGCCATCGACCCCAAGATACGCGGCCATGAAGTGCAGTTCGTCGCCATGGCCAATGCCCCCCTTGTGCATCGCATCCTTGTTGAACGGGGCAAAGACGAAACCGTCGATTATGCCCTCGCGAGCAAGATCCAATGCCAACTCGAGCGTGCGCAGGACCGATCGTCCCGACGCCGGTGTTGCCCTGGCTATGGCGATTTCGCTTTCGTCGATCGTGGCCGTCGGCAGCCAGGCGAAAGGCGCAATCGCTCTCCAGTCTCCCGAGCGCGGGTTGCACTCGTGAAGCGAAAACGCCGTCTCTGCCTGCGACTGTCCCTGGGCAAGAACACAAGCGTCGCCGATCACCAGCACGTCGGCCAGCTCGCATGTTTGAGGATCGGCCAATACCTTGGCAGTCAGCTCCGGACCGATGCCGCTGGGATCGCCGGGAATGACACCTAATCTGGGCTTCATGATAACCGCTCCTTGGCGGAAGCTTTTTCCTTCGCTTTGCCGATGTTCGCGATGGCGGTCCTGAGATGCGACCGCATCGCGCGGCGGGTCGCGCCGGGATCGCGCGCGCCGAAGGCGGCAACAATGTCGTCGTGCTGGCGCAATGTGTTCTCGCGCCCGGTACGCATTCGCGACGATATGAACCGCGCCCGCCACAAACGCGCATTGTACTGGCGGTGGGTTTCGATCAGCGGGGAATTGCGGGAAGCCGAAACGATCTGGATGTGAAAAGCCATGTCCCAACGGAAGAATTCGAGCGGCGGCGCCGTGTCGGAGTTTTCGCGCATGCGGCGGCAAAGCTCGCCCGTGAGCCGGATTTCTTCCTCCGTCGCCTTCTTGCAGGCCAGCTCCCCGGCAAGCCCTTCAAGCGCGGCAAGAACGGTCAGGTTGTCGGACAATTCAGCCAGCGACGGGTTTGCTACACGTGGGCGGCGCGAAGGGCTGTACTCGATCAACCCTTCGACTTCCAGCGTTCTCAATGCCTCTTTTAGTGGCGTGCGGCTAATGCCGAGGCCTTCCGCCAGGTCCCGCTCCGGAACCGGAGTGCCCGGCGCAAGCTTCTCCAAGAGGATCAGTTCGCGCAGCGCATCGGCCGCCTCGTCGGCCAGCGAGCGGCGGGGGGCGACCTGCACCTCCTCGCTGAGAAGGCTTTTGATATCCGCGCCGGCGTCGCTCACGAACCGAACTCCAGCACGACCGGATTGAGCGCACGGATCAATTCGATAAGCTGATCGCGGGCCTCAGCCGCCAGCGGCGGAATGGGATGGCGGCAAAAGGCCGACCTGACAACTCCGCCTTCGACCATTGCCTCCTTGGCGGCCCGAAATCCGCACTGCCGGTTTTCGTGGTTGATCGCGGGCAGAACCCGGGCATATGCGGCCTTGGCCGCCTCCCTGTCTCCGTTCAGATATCTGTCTATGACCGGCTTGATTTGATCCGGGATCAGCGCCGATGTCATCGATCCCGTGGCCCCGGCATCAAGATCAGCCATCAGGGTGATCGCTTCTTCGCCGTCGAACGGACCTTCGATCGCGTCACCGGCTTCGGCGATAAGCGCCCGCAGTTTGGCGGCGGTGCCGGGACATTCGATCTTGAAGAGCTTCAGCATTTCGATCTCACGCGCCATTCGCGCCAGCAGCGGCACGGACAGATCGACACCGGACAAAGGCGCATCCTGCAGCATGATCGGGATTCCGACCTCGCCGACGCGGGCGAACTGCGCGTAAGTTTGTTCTGGCGTGCCCTTGAGAAGCGCGCCGTGATAGGGCGCCATCATCATGACGAAACCGGCACCGAGATCTTTGGCTTGCTTGGCCCGGCGCACGACGATTTCGGTGGCAAAGTGACTGACGGTGACGATCACCGGCACCCGCCCTGCAATATGCTCAAGACTGAGGCGGGTCAGGTCCTCGCGCTCGGCATCGGAAATCAGAAACTGTTCCGAAAAGTTGGCGAGGATGCAAATCCCGTCGACGCCCTGCGCGACCATGCAGTCGAGCGCCCGCTTGTTACCGTCGTAATCCAGGGTCCCGTCGTCGTTGAAGATCGAGGGCGCAACGGGCCATATGCCGGTGTAGCGTCTCATTCAATGATCTCGAAATGCTTCAGGTGCCTGTCGGTTATCGAAATGCCCAGCCCCGGCTTGCTGTCATCCAACTGCAGGAATCCGTCCGCGGCGGCCGGATCGCCCTCGAATATGTAGTAAAATAGCTCGTTGCCGACCTCCACGTCGAAAACCGGAAAATATTCGCTTATCGGGCAGTTCGCATTCGCCATGGTCAGGTGGTAGTTGTGCATCTGTCCGGCATGCGGGATCACCGGGATCTGAAAAGCCTCGGCGACTGCATTGATCTTTTGCGCCGCGGTGATCCCTCCGACACGGTTGGTGTCATATTGCAGCACGCTCACGGCGCCGGATTGCAGAAGCTGCGCGCACCCCAATAGCCCGAATTCGTGCTCGCCGCCGGAAATCGGAATCGGCCCTTTATTCAGCTGCGCATATCCAGGGATGTCGTCTGCGATAACCGGCTCTTCCAGCCAGCGCGGCTCGTATTTCTCCAGTTTGGGCAGCATCCGGCGGCTATAGTCGAGGTTCCAGCCCATATAGGCTTCCAGCATCAAATCCCGGTCATAGCCGATCACCTCGCGCACGGCCGCAACGCGCTTCAGGTTCTCGCGCATTCCGGCCATGCCGTCCTTGGGACCGTAGCCGAAGCGGGATTTGAAAGCCTGGTAGCCGCCCTTCATCGCCTCTTCCGCCTCTGCCTGCATCGCTTCGGCCGGCCCCGCATAAAGTTTGGAATAGTAGACCGGGATCTTTTCTTTCGTTCGCCCACCCAGGAGCTTGAATACCGGTTTGCCGGCAAGCTTGCCCATCAGGTCCCAGATTGCGATGTCGATCGCTGAAATTGCGGTCATGCCGATCCCGCGGCGGCCCCAGGCATGGGTGCGACGGTACATCTTCTCCCACAGATAGGCATAATCGAAGGGATCCTGTCCGATCACGAGCGGCGCGTACCAGTCGTCTATGGCCTTCTTGACCACGGTGGGGGCGAGCGCCGCATTTCCTATGCCGACAGTCCCGCAATCGGCTTCGACTTCGCATGTGAGCCACTGGTGGAAACGGAAGGAGGTCATCGCATCGCCACGCTCGTAGAGCGCATCGGAGGCGTTTGTGCAGAAATTTCCCGACGGTGGCACGGTCGGACCGGTCCAGTTCCAGACCCGCGCGCGGACGGATTTGATTTTGGTCATCTATTCACCCGTAGAGATAATCGGAGAGCGCTGACGGAACAACAAACCCCACAGCGGGCGTCCAAAAAGCGCCAATGCCGTCAAAACGAAAAAGAAAAGCGAGAGCGGCCGGGTGGCCATCAGCCACCATTTTTCATCGAGCATTACCATCGACTGGCCCAGGCGCTGTTCCAGCATGCCGCCGAGTATCAGGCCTATGGCCAGCGGCACGACGGAGAAACCGTAGCGCCGCATGAAAAATCCGAGGACACCGGAGATCAGGGCGATCCAGACGTCCAGCATCGACTGATCGAGCGCATAGGCGCCGACGATGGAAAAGATAAACACACAGGGCCACAAGACCTGCACAGGGATCAGTGTGACGCGGGCGAAGACCTTGGCGCCGTACAGACCCACGGCGAGAAACATGAGGTTGACCAGCATCATCGACCAGAAAATTGAGAATGCGAAACTGGCCTGTTCGGTGAACATCGTCGGTCCGGGACGCAACCCGTGCACCATCAGACCCGCCAGGATTACCGCCGCCGTGGGCGAACCCGGTATACCGAGCGCCAGCGTCGGCACCATCGCTCCACCGGTGGCGGAGTTGTTCGCCGCCTCCGACCCGGCGATGCCCTCCGGCGCGCCCTTGCCGAATTCTTCGGGCGTTCTCGACCAGCGCTTGGCCTCGTTGTAACCGATCATGGAGGCGACCGTGGCGCCCTCGGCCGGCAGGATGCCGATGAAGGTGCCGATGCCGGATGATCTGAGTATCGTGCGCCAGACGCGGGCATAATCCTCGCGGCCCGGCAATTTGATCGCCTTCATGGTGATCCGCTCGCGCACCACGTCGAGATTGGAGGCCTGCACCAGAAGCTCCGAAATGCCGAATACGCCGATCATCACCGGCACGAAACCGATACCGTCGCGCAACTCGGGCACATCAAATGTGAAACGCTCAACCGAGGTCATCAAATCCGTGCCGACTGTCGCCAGGAGCACCCCGAATGCGCCCGCGATCAGGTTCTTCGTCGGCGAGCCGTCGCCGATCGTGGCCAGCATCGACAAGCCGAAGATGGTCAGCGCGAAATATTCGGGCGGAGCGAAATTGTAAGCCGCGCGGGCCAGCAGCGGCGCGGCCGCCATCAGCACGATCACGCTGAACACCCCGCCGATTGTCGAGGACACAACCGCCAGCCCCAACGCCCGCCCGGCTTCGCCGCGCTGCACCATCGGGTAACCGTCAAGGCACGTGGTCGCGCTGGCGGATGTGCCCGGCGTATTGATCAGGATCGCGGTAATCGCCCCGGCGAAAGTGGCCGAGCAGTAGATCGCCGTCAGTACGGCGATAGCCGCCACCGGTTCCATGGTGATTGTGAACGGCAACAACAGCGCCGCACCGGTCGTCGCATTCAGCCCCGGCAGTGCACCGATCACAACGCCGCCGAGTGTCGCCAGGATCAGGAGCCCCAATAGCGAGGGATTGGCGAGCGCCGTCAGCCCCGCGAGAAACGCCTCCATCGCCTCACCCGTACCAAAGCGTGGTCAGCAACCCGCGCGGAAAGCGGATGCGGAAGGCAAGATCGAACAAAAAGAATACCGCCGCCGGCACGACAAGTCCGACCATGCCCAGAGCCGGGACACGCCGCTCGCCCCAGACGATCGCCAAAAGCACCGCGAACACGCCAAGTGCGAGGAAGAAATCCACCAGGGTCACCAACGCAAACACGCCCATCAGCGCCAGGCTGGTCCAGGTCTTGCCGGCGATTCGGTCGGCCACGCGCACCGGATCGAATATCACCATCAGGATCGCCAAAATCACGATCAACCCGGAAACAAGCTGAGGGAAATCAGAGGGTTGGATGCCGCGCTTGAGAATCGGCGGCATCCGGTCAAAACCGGTTGTAATCCAGAATACTGCCGCGCAGAACGCGATGATGGCAGCCGAAACCAGCCAGTGTTCGAGGTGACGTCCGTTCTTGTCCATGCCCTGATCCCCGCAGCGTGGACGCGGCAGGCAGTCCGGCTGCCCGCCGCGACATGGAGTTTATTCGATGAAGCCCAGCTCCTTTAGAGCCGACTGCATGTCGGTGACCATTGTCTCGATCTGGGCGCCCCAGACATCGGCGCCGGCGACCGAAGTGCTGTCCAGGCCGACTGAAGTCAGGAAACCCTGATACACGGTGTGGCCCATGGACTTCATAAGCGCTTCCTCGATCTTGGCCGCCACGTCTTCCGGCGTATCCTTGTGGACGACAAAGCCGCGGACGGTCGAGAAGCTAACCGGGATATCCATTTCCTTGGCGGTGGACACGTCGGGAAGCGCAGACATTCGCTCATCAGCCAGCACAACGATCGGGCAGATATCGCCAGCCTCGATCTGGCTGCCGGCTTCCGCCAGGTTCAGGACGGCTGCGTCCACGGCACCTGCCACCAGCTGCGTGGCCAGTTCGCCACCGCCGTCGAACGGCAGGATTTTCGGGGTTTTCATGCCGCCCTTGACGGTGAACATAAACGCCGAGACATCGTCGATATTGCCGACATGGGTTGTGCCGTACGTGATCGGCGCCTCTTTCTGCTTGGCGACAAAGTCCGCAGCGCTTTCGTAGGCACCACAACGGACCATCAGAATTTGAGGATCGTCGGTCCCGCGGGCAATCGGGCGGATATCGTCAAGCGTCATCTTGGTCTTGCCCTTCGCCAATTCAGCAGCATGACCGATGGTGAACGTCAAAATGGTGTATCCGTCGGCCGGCAGGTCCATGTAATAATCCATCGCCGCCGTGCTGCCGCCGCCGCGTTTGTTGACCACAACCATGTCCTGTTTGAGTTCGCGCCGCGCCCGCAGCATCATCATTCGCGTGGTCACGTCCGTGCCACCACCGGCGCCGGCATGGGTTACCACCTCAATGGTTTTGGACGGATAATCCTCCGCGACCGCGGTGTGCGAAACGACGGCAAGTGCCGCACCGGCACTGATAGCCAGCCACCGAAGCCGGTGACGCTTTGAAAGCTCCATTGTACTCTCCCTAAGATTAGCCGGCTGTGATTTGTCGGGCCAGCTCGCAAGGTATTTGGTATGCCAAAATTCCAAATTATGCAAGCAGATTGGAAATCTGGCGGCCTCCCGGATGCCGCCTGTGCGGAAAATTGCCCGACCAGGCCAGAACACGGGAACGAACGTTCCCGTTCGGTCGATTCTGAGGGACGGCCATGACGAAAACCGGGGAAATTCGGCAACCGGCGATCCGCGGGCGGCAATGCCGCGAGCCGATGGGCGGCATCGTCGCCGCCGAAGGCATCACGCCAAGGCAACATCCCGGCACGATTGCCGCGCTGATCGGAACGGCGCTGCGTTTGATCCGGCAGGCCGGGATCCATTCAGTTCGCTGATCCTGGCAACCCGGTCTCTCTGGCAATCATGACGCGGCAGCGAGGTAGGGCGTAACGTCGACAGACACGTTACGGGCCGTTTGGAGGATACCGTCCACGGTTTCCCGATTGAGGGGAATACCGTCTCGCCGGAAGTTGACGGCGAACTCGTCCTCAAGCTCGCCGGGTGTAAGCAACCGCTTGGCGCCCGGCGCGCATCGGCTTTGCCTGATTTCGGCGAGGATATCGTCGACTTCGCTGCGCAGTGTAGAGTCGTCGACGAAAAAACGCGGATCGACCACACAACAGAAATGCCCGTCGCGGCCGGGGATCGGGCCATCGATCATATTGCCCAGCCGCGTTCCATATCCGGCGCCGCTGAGCAGCGTCGACAACATGCCCACCGCCATGCCCATGCCGACGCCCTTGTGACCACCGACAGGCCGGATCAGGCCGGTGAGCGCGGCGGCGGCGTCGGTTGTCGGCCGCCCGCTGGCATCAAAAGCCCAGTTCTCCGGGATGGATGCACCTTTCTGGGCATAAACACGGATCTTGCCGTGCGCCGTTTCACCAAAGGCGATGTCAAGGATGAAATCGCCGCGCTCACCGCCCGGAATGCCAATTCCCAGCGGATTGATCCCCACGATCTTCTCCGCACCGCCCCAGGGCGCCATCGTCGGCAGCGCATTCGAACCGGCAAGGCCGATCATGCCGCGCTCAACAGCCATGGAAACGAAAAAATGCATGGTGCCACAATGGTTTGAATTGCCGACGCTGGCGAAAGCCACGCCAAGCTTCGACGCGCGGGCAATCGCTTTTCGCATGGCCAGCGCGAGCCCGATCTGACCCATCGAGTTGCCGCCGTCGACCATGAGTGCAGCGCCCTGTTCCAAGACAAGCCGAGGCGTTCCGCGCGGATCGACGCCCTCGCTCGTCAGTTTCGCGACATAGTCCGGAACGCGAAGCACGCCGTGAGAGTGAATGCCGCGCAGGTCGGCGTGAACCAGGCTCTCCGCCAGAAGAGCGGCGTCGGATTCACCCATTTCGCAGGCTGAAAATATTCGGGTTGCGGCTTCGGTCAGCGAATCCGCCGAGACACGGATATCCTCGGCACTTTTGGGATATTCAGCCATCGCAACAGACCTTTCTGCACTCCGGATATCAGAACGCCCCCGGCCGGACGCGTTTGAGGAACGGCTTGCGCGCCACCAGGGGATCGGTGCCGGGCGCATCGTCGGGTGGCGGGGCAAACGGCCGCACGAGAATATCGGACCACTCGACCGGATGGCCCATATGCTGAAAGAGCGAAAAGCATCCGCCGCCAGGGCGCGGCAGGCCTTCGGGTACCAATCGGTCCTCCTCCGTACACAACCAAGCCTCGGGTTCCGGCTCATCTTCCGCCCACAGGCGGTAGCGGACACGCGCGACCCCCCCCGCCGCCGCGATCTGGTGACGCACACGATATCTTGTATCTCGGACAACGCGGCAGGACGCGGCCGGATCTGTGGCGACGGCCCATTCGCGCCGATCACCCGAATGGTCGCCCCAAGCCATGAAGGCGCGCGCGCCATCGGTCGGGCTGAGCGCGGCCATACCCCCCGAACACCAGCCGACCTTGATGCCACGCGCCGGCACGCCATCCACGAGCCCGGCGAAGAAATCGGCAAGGCCCAGCCACTTGGCGCCAAGGGTTTCGGTAAATCGCACGGCGAACGTCGCCTCCTGATTCGCGGCAAACGGGCCGAGAACGAGGAGGGAATCAGGCGCAACCGGTCCGCGCGACCGTATCACGTTCGCGGTCCGGTCGAGTTCGAATGCACCATTGACGGTCTGACCCAACTCCTGAACGGTGCCGAAAACGGACAGGTCGCGAAGGTCGAGGGGCAAGGCGAGCGGTTCCGGGTTCCAGTCGAACCGCATTCCGGTCCGGTGTTCCGCGCCGGCCGCATCCCGAATGGCAATGCCGATGCCGTTTTCGCCGATGCGCAGAGCCGGATCTTCCGCTGCAACCTCGACGCAAAATTCACCTTGATCGCGCAACCGCAATTCGGCGGGCGTCGTCTTGTAACCGTTCAGCCAGTCGACGCCGAAATCCGGTTCCTGTTCCACATAGAGCGGCCGGGCACCGGTCATATTGAGATCGAATGTCCCGCCCGCGACGGGAAACGCGGCATCAACCAGGCGCCCCGGTATGGTCACGTCGCGATATCGCCGACGGAAAATCTGCTTGGTGCCGTAGGTGAGGCGGATCGGCATCTAGCGCATCATGTTCGACGGCAGCCACAGGGCGATCTGTGGAAAGGCCATAATCAGCGCCAGCCCGATCAGCTGCAGGAGAACGAACGGGATAACGCCCACATAGAGCTGTTCGAGCTTGAGCGGTATCGGCGAAGCGCCCTTGACGTACAATATCGCAAAGCCGAGTGGCGGCGTCAGAAAAGATGTTTGTAGATTTACCGAGGCAAGGATCGCGAACCAGACAACGATATCGCCGCGATCCAGGATATGATCGCCGAGATCGATGACAGCAAGGACCGGCGCGACAATCGGCAGCACTATCAGTGTGATCTCGATCCAGTCGAAGAAGAAACCCATGATGAAGATCGCCGCCATGATGACGATCAATATGCCCCAGCCGGACAGGCCCAAACCATTCAGGGTCTCGACGATGAGCTGATCGCCGCCCAGCACGCGAAAGACATAGGCGAAAGCCGTCGCTCCCATCAGAATGACAAAAATCATGGCATTGATCAGCAGCGTCCGATCGATGACGCTTCGCAGCATGGCATAGGTGAGCCGCCCCTTCATCGCCGCCAGGGCCAAAGCACCGAAGGCGCCGATCCCGGCCGATTCCGTGACGGTCACCCAACCGGCGAAAATCGATCCCAAAACAAGCCCGATGAGCGCCAACGGCGGCATGAACGTGCGCAAGACCATCCACAATAGCGGTTCGTTGCCCATGTCGCCGCCAGACATGTCGATCGGCGGCGCCAGGTCCGGCTTCAGCATCGTGATGATGATGAGATACGCAAGATACAGACCGCCCAGCATCAATCCCGGCAGCAACGCGGCCATGAACAGTCCGATCACCGAGATGGACAGCATGTCGGCCATGAAAACCAGCATGATCGACGGTGGGATCAGGATACCGAGCGTTCCCGAAGCAGCGAGCGTACCCGTCGCCAGCGGCACGCTGT
The DNA here is from genome assembly GCA_965216515.1 of Afifellaceae bacterium. GTDB lineage: Bacteria > Pseudomonadota > Alphaproteobacteria > Rhizobiales > Afifellaceae > CAXMRP01. Next base: position 1,441,674 of record OZ244173.1, read on the forward strand.
AGCGTTGTTGCAGCATTGTCGGCAGGGCGAGCAGGGTCAGCATAACGACCGAGGCGCCAATTATTCCCGTTGTCGCAGCCATGATGACGCCGAGTACGGTGACAGCGATGGCCAAGCCGCCCGGCACGCGCCGCAGAACGATTTGCAAACAGCGCAACAGATCGTCGCCAATGCCCGATCGTTCCAGCATGTTGCCCATAAATACGAACATGGGAATCGAAACGAGGACAATGTTCTCCGCAATACCGCCCCAAATTCGGGGCGCAAGGCTGAAAAACTGAATCAGCAGGAAATCGCCGGTCAGCCATCCGACGAATCCATAAAACAGTGCGACGCCGCCAAGCACCAATGCAACCGGGTATCCGGTGAAGAACAAGGCCACCAGCGTCAGGAACATCAGGACGGGCAGAAGGTCGCCGATCATGCCGGTTGCCGGTCCTGGTGACACCCCGCCCGCCGCCTGTGGTCATTCACCATGGTTGGTCGCCGGATCAAGATGGGGGCGGACACCCCTGAGCACCAGAATGCAGCGCGCCGCCACGGCGGCGCCGGCAAGGCCAAGCAGAAACAGGCCGATCGGAATCGTGCTCTTGATGATGAAACGGTACGGCAATCCTCCGGGCATGCGCGAACCTTCCAACCGTTCAAACGCGCCCCAGGCATAGGTTGTGGTGAAATAGAAGATGACCGCCACATAGGGAGCAAGAAAGAAAATGATACCGAACAGTTCGATCCACGCGCGCCGCCGTTCCTGCATCCGATCGCGCAACAGGTCGATGCGGATATGGGCGTTCCGCACATAGGCGTAGCCGGCCGCAAGCGTGAACAGAGCGGTATGGAAATGCCACTCCAGTTCTTGGACCGCCAGCGAGGCGAGGACGAGGAAACGCCGCGTCACAACATCGAAAACGATCGCCGCGATCATCGCCAGAAACAGCCAGCCGACAAGCCAGGCAATCGCCGAGAGGACGCGCGACAGCTGGCGGTCGATGGCCATCAGCGAATCGTCGGTCATGGAATCGGCCTGTATTGTGTCATAACAACGGACGACGCCAATGACGGGTACGCCGGCAAGCGAATGGCGAACCCGTCAAGGCGTGCATTGCGAGCGTCAGGAGACGGTCAGTTGTAGTAGCCGACGTCTTTCCAGAGCTTGTACTCCTCGCGGAATTGCGACAGCGACTCCCACGTCCGCTTGAAGCCTTCGTCGCTGGCCGCCAACTCATCAGCCACCGCCTGCCATTCGGCGCGCAATCCGTCGAGCACCTTGTCGGAGAAGCGGTGGATATTGACACCATGCTTCTTGAATTCAGCCAACGCTGCGCCCTGGGCCGCCTCGGCTTCGGCCAGGCTGCGGGTCAGCATGGCTTCGCAGGTCGCCTCGACCGCGCGTTTCTGGCGGGCCGACATGCCATTCCACAGGTCCATGTTGATCAGCACCTGATTGAATCCGTGCTGCTGGTGCCAGCCGGGATAGTAGACGTGGTCGGCGACTTCATACATCTTGAAGCCGAGGTCGAGGGAAGGAACGGAAAATTCCGCGCCATCAAGCGTTTTCCGCTCCATTGCAGGCTGGATGTCGGCAGGCGCCACCAGCTGGGGCGAGGCGCCGATCCGCTGCAGGACATCGGCACCGAAACCCGACCAGCGCACCCGCATCCCCTTGAAATCGTCAAGCGAGTTGATTTCCTTGTTGTACCAGCCTCCGCCTTCGGGCGGCAGAATGTGGCAGAAGATCGCCTTGACATTATATTTGGCGTAAAGCTCGTCATTGATCTCCACGCCGCCGCCATTGAACAGCCAGGCGTAGAATTCAGCCGCATTTGGCCCGAAGGGCACCGAAGTGAAGAAGTTGAAGGCTTTTTCCTTGTCGGCCCACCAGCCCGAACCGCCAAACGCCATGTCGAGTGAGCCTGCCGAGACGGCGTCAATCATCTCCAGAGTCGGCACGAGCGCGCTTGGTTCGTGGACGGTCACCTTGATGGTATCACCCGACAAAAGCGCCACATCCTCGGCGAATTGCGCCATCGCGGGGCCGAGCAGGCCCAAGGTCGAGGGATAGGCGTTTTGGAGGTTGATTTCATACGACTTTTCGTCCTGGGCGACCGCGGATACGGCCGTGGCGAAGGCGGCAATCATGGTCACCCCGGCAAGGAGCGTCGTCCGAAGGATCATGCGCATGGTAAGGTTCCTCCCTTTGTCATAGGCGCTGCGCTGTGTGGCGGAGACGGCGATCCGGTCCCTGAGGCCGGTCGGCGAACGCCACATGCTGTTGGCATTTATCTAATCATCGTATGAATAGCCTGATAGTGTGTCAAGCATGCGCCCTACGCCGCCTCCGTTCGATCGCCGCCAATCGGCGTTGGCCCAGAATCGCGAAATCTCGCCCCGTCAAACCTGTTTCGCCGCACCTCTTTCAGCGCAAGATCTCCGGACGCCCGCGCGGATTGTCGATGCCGGCGGTCCGGTCGCTCTCCACCTTGCCGATGCCAGGAAAGGCATCGCGATCCCCTATGGGCGCGTCCGGATCGATGGCGCGAAGACCGGCAATGTAGGCTGCCGCGTTCCCTATCTCTTGCCCGCGCCGCCGTCCGGTTGGGCAGATGCCGGCGGCCTGCCAGTACCGATTTTGGCCGGGCCGGCCGAAACCGCTTGCCGGCTCGCGCACGCGCCGCATGCGATGATCCAAGCGATCCCGCACTTTGTGCCCTTTCGGCGCCAGTCAGCGCGGCGCGTAAGCGATCGCCTCGATTTCGACCTTGACGTCGAGCAAAAGGTCGGCCCGGATCGTCGAGCGCGCGGGGGGATCGTCCGGGAAATACTCAGCATATACAGCGTTGAAACGACCGAAATCGCGAGCATCGGACAGCCAGACCGTTGTCTTGACCACGTCGGCAAGGCAGACGCCGGCTTCCGCCAGCGTCGTCTTCATGATGCCGAAGACGGCCCGTGTCTCCGTCTCTATATCACCGGAGAGGACCGAGCCGTCCGGCCGGAATGCGATCTGGCCGGAAAGATGGATGTAGTCGCCGCTTCGCACGGCTTTCGACAACGGCATTCTGGTCGATCCCACAACGATTGGATCGCCGATGGTCTGCTTGGTCATATTGCCTCCTGCTGCGTCCGGTTTCACGAAGTCTACAATTTCGTACGATAATTGATTAGAGTGGGGGATGGCTACCACAGTGCTGGGTGCCGGCGTGATCGGCATCGCCACCGCTTACTGGCTCGCCCGCGCCGGCGAAGACGTCACAGTAATCGACCGGTGCGCAGAACCGGCCGGCGAGACCAGTCACGCCAACGCCGGCATGATCACGCCGAGCCAGTCCTGGCCGTGGGCCACACCGGCTTTTGTCGGAATATTCGCGCAGGCCATCATCGGCCGCAGCCGGGAAGTGCGGATCGCGCCCTTCGCCGCGCTGCAGGCCGCCGATTGGGGCATCGCCTTTCTGCGCCGGGCGAACCGCAGGGACGGGCGGAGGAGCTTCCTGGCAAACCTGGCCCTCAGCCGCACCAGCCAGAACCTGATGGCCGAAATCCGCGACGATCTGGCGCTGGCCTATGACCGAACGGATGTCGGCACGCTGCGGCTCTACTTCTCCGGTGCTGCGGCGGAGTCCGGCGAGGCCCTCGCTGGCGTGCTCCGGGACGAAGGCCTCGATACCTGCATTCTCACGGCGGAGGAATGCATGGCCAGGGAACCGGCCCTTTCACCGCTTCGCGGCAGTCTGGCGGGTGGACTGCTCGCTTCAGGCGATGAAACGGGAGACTGCGCGGCATTCACACAAGGAACGGCGAATGCGCTTGCGGCAAGAGGTGTCCGGTTCCGATACACAACCGAGATTGAACGTATCGAGTTGCTGGCCGGTCGTGGCATCCGGATCCTGACCGATGAAGAGCCGGAACTCACGGATCGTTGCATTGTGGCGGCGGGCAACGGCAGCGCGGAACTGCTGGCGCCCCTCGGCATCCGGCTGCCCATCAATCCGGTGAAAGGATATTCGCTGACACTTGCATTGGCCGACGGGGTTGAACCTTTGCGCCTTCCGCTTATCGACGAAGCCCGTGCCGTCGGGTTGACACCGATGGGTCGGCGGTTGCGCATCGGCGGATTTATTGATGTCGCCGGCCGCAATGAAGAGATCCGCTTGCCGATGGTCGCCCACATGCGGCGCGTGGCCGAGGATCTTCTGCCGGATGTCGTCAGGGATGCCACGGAAATTGAACGTTGGGCCTGTCGCCGGCCGATGACGCCCGATGGTCCGCCGATCATCGGCCCGACGCCGGTCCCCGGCCTGTTTGTGAATACCGGTCACGGATCGACCGGCTGGACCATGGCGGCCGGTTCCGGGCGGCTTGCCGCCGACCTTGTGCTTGGCAGCACCCCTGCCCTTGATCCCTCGCCATATTCGCCAACGCGCTTTTAGTCGTCAGGCGGTTTGCGATTGCCCCGCGAATGCGGCCAGGCGATCACGAAACACCGGTGAATCAAGTACGTCGCGGTTGACGACACTGTTCGGCACTTCGCCGCGCGAGACGGCAACGATGTTGCGAAAAGCCGCTTCGGCGCAGCGCCGCCAACACTCGTCGGTCCAGCACAAGGAGTGCGGCGCCAGCACCACATTGTCCATCTTGAGTAGCGGATTGTCCGGCTCCACGGGTTCATTGGTGAAGACGTCGAGGCCGGCGCCGGCAATTCCCCCCGCATCCAGCGCGGCGATCAGCGCAGTCTCGTCGACAACCGGCCCGCGCGCGGTGTTGATGAGATAGGCCGTCGGTTGCATGAGGCTCAGCTCATCGGCGCCGATCAGGCCGCGGGTCGATTCCAGCATGGGCACGTGCAGGCTCACGAAATCCGATTCGGCCAGCAGCGTTCCCAGGTCGACGAGGATGGCGCCAGCAGACTCAACGGCTTCCGCATCGGCATAGGGGTCGCTGGCGAGAAGGCGCATCCCGAAGGGTGCCACCAGCCTGAACAGTTCCTGCGCCGTATTGCCGGCGCCAACACAGCCCAGCGTTCGGTCCGACAGGCCGATACCCATATGATCGGTTCGCTCAGCCCAGCGGTCCGTCCGCGTCAACCGGTCCTTGATCAGAAGTTTCTGGCCCAGCGCCAGCATGAACGTCAGCGCCATCGTGGCCACCGGCCGCGCCACGCCTTCCGGTGTAATCGTGACGACCACTCCGGCTTCGGTGCACGCCGCAAGATCGATGATCTCGTAGCCGACACCGAACCGCGAGACATGTGTCAGCCGCCGATCGCTGCCTGCAACAGAACCGGCCTCGACCCCCGGCATCAAGATCATGATCGCGTCATAGGTGGCCGCCTGTTCCGGCGTGATCCGGTCGGCTCGCTCCCTCATGACCTCCCATGACAGGTTCGGCTCAGAGTCAAGAATTCGGTATGTTTCGGGGTCGTAAAGAGGCGTGCCGTCAGCCCCGATGAAATCAGGCGTGATACCGACACGGAACATCAGTTTGCCCACACCGTCATTATTTTGCCGGACCGGATTGTAGTTTCCGCAAACTTGGCGCTTCGGCGCCAATCAGGTGATCCACGAGGTCCTCCGCACCATCGAGAAGCCCGTGCATCGCGCTGCGTGCGCCGTCGGGATCGCGGGCGACGATGCGATCGAAAACGGTGCGGTGGAAAGGGCGTCCCTTTTCGAATGCGGTGGGATCCTCCGTCGTCAGCCTGAGAAACATGTAGAGCGAGGCCCGGATACCGTTGGCCATGCCGGTGAGGAACTGGTTGTGCGCCGCAACAAGGAGCGTTTCATGAAAGGTTGCATCGGCCCTGACGAACGCCTCGATATCGATGTCTTCCTGCTCCATCGTCACACAGGCGCGAGCAAGGGTTGCGATATCCCTGTCTGTCGCTTTCCGCGCCGCAAGCGCCGCCGCTTCCGGCTCGAAAATGCGACGCATTTCCAGAAGTTCGCGCATGAATCCGGACGGATCCATGGAGACCATCATCCAGGCCAGCACGTCGCCATCCAGGAGATTCCAGTTGCCCCGCGGTAGAACCCGCGTGCCGACACGCTGCCGGGTCTCGACCAGACCCTTGCCGGACAGGATTTTGACGGCCTCACGCACTGTGGTGCGGCTGACACCCAGTTCGGCCATCAGGTCGGTTTCGTTGGCCAGGGTGTCACCTGGTTGAAGCTCCCCGCGAAATATGCGGCCGGCAAGCCGGCTCAGGACGTTGGCCAGCAGGCTTCGACCGGGGGCGAGACGGTTGTGGTGAAGATCTTCACCGAGGAGCGGGGCTTCATTAAACATTGTACATATCATATGATGATTGGGTCGACGGTATGTCAAGCGGCTGATTTATGCCGCAGGTGCAGCCCGACAGTCCAGCAGTCCGGGTGTGCGGGAGACCTGATGTAACATGCCAGCGGTTGCAGACGGGGTGAAGAGAATTCCCGGCGATGCGCTGGAAGCGCTTGTCGGCAGGATTTTTTCATCGACCGGCATGTCGGAGCCCGATGCGGCCCTGCTGGCCGCCACCCTGGTCGCATCAGACCTGCGCGGTGTTCCCTCACACGGTGTGTTGCACGTTCCCGGATATGTCGCCCGCCTGACCGATGGCGGCGTCGATCCGCGCGGCCGGCCGACCGTCGCCAGCAGGAAGGGTGGTGCGATCCGCATCGATGGCGGCAATGCGATGGGCCAGATTTGCGCTTCGTTTGCAATGCGGAACGCCATCGGGGCGGCGAAGACACACGGCATCGCCTTCGCCGCTGTCGGGAACTCCAACCATTGCGGCGCCATGGCCCACTATGCCGAAATGGCCACTGCCGGGGGTTTGATCGGCATCGCCCTTACAAACGCCATGCCGACAATGGCGCCATGGGGCGGACGCGACCGCATTCTCGGCATCAACCCCATCGCCATCGGAATCCCGGCGGGAGACCTGCCCCCGTTCATGCTCGACATTTCCTTCAGCGCGGTTTCCCGCAGCAAGATTGTCGTCCACCAGCAGATGAACAGGCAGCTTGATGACGGGTGGGCGCTCGACGAAACCGGCCGGCCAACCCGGGATCCCGAGGCAGCGTTGCGCGGACTTCTCAAGCCGATCGGCGGCCACAAGGGAACCGGCCTGGCGATTGCCAGCGGCATTCTTTCCACACTCCTGTCCGGCGCCGCGTTCGGCACCGGCCTCGGCAGCCTGGAGGACGGCGCGATAGCCGGTGCCGATGGCCACGCATTCCTTGCCCTGGACGTCGCCGCATTCGAAGACCCGGAAGTGTTTCAGTCCCAGATAACGGACATCCTCGATCAGATCCGCCGGTCGCGGCCGGCAAAAGGCGTTTCGCGCCTCCGCTATCCCGGTGAGGGTGCAAGACAACGCGCCCTTGAAAACCGGGAACTTGGAGTGCCGGTTTCCAGCGCATCGCTAAAAGCCCTTGTCGACGTGTGCCTGGCGCGGGGAATAGATCCTGAACCCGTCGGCATGGCCAACGAATAGCTTCAGCGCACCAAGCTATTCCCCCTACCTGTCAGAATTGTTCGCCAGCCGGAATACAATCTCTTCCGGTGCCGCAGGATGTTCTGGGAACATCGTAAATGAGGAAATCCATATTTTCGGGCTCGACGATGTTCAGCTTCGACGGAGCACCACGGGCAACCTGTTGTTGGATGGTGAGATCGGCGTTCTCGCCAGAAAACAGAAACCTTCCCGCTTCGACGGCGGCGCCAAACCGTGGGCATAGCCAAATAGGAGGGTCTACATGTTCCGCGCCGTGACAACCGGATTCACGGCACCAGATGATGTACTCAATCGCGGAACGATCGTCGGGAAACAGGCCTTGAACGCCTTTCGCCAGCCGCTTTGGCGCGTGTGCATGCTTCAATATCGGCGGCCTTCCTGCAATCCCTCTCGCTCGACGAACAGCGATTGACCCGCATTTCTCCGGCCCGCGGATTACGGATCACGATCCGGTCGCCCTCGCCTTTGCCGATGACCAGATCTTCGCCAATCTTGGTCTGCGCAACCTCTACAAATGTTAAGGAAACAAATATACAACAAGATGTCGGTATAATTCGCGGCAAGTCAAATAAAACCACCAGAAGTCTTTTCTCATTTCCTGTTTGATCTGGTTATTTACCGAAATGCCTGAGCGCCTCCCTATCAACACCGGCAGCCCACATGCGATTTAGATTGAGACGGCGTCGATCTCCAGCACTACTTCCGGCGTGTCCGCGGCGCGAAGTCGGTCACCATAATCGCTCGGCGGCGCATCGACCCCGTAAAGATAGTAACTCGTAATTAAATCAGGTGTGAGGTTCTCCCAGTTCCCGATGTTGACCATAATAACCCTCCCATCTCATCAGATGCATCAGAAAAAAGCTATTGAAAGATACTAGTAGACATCAAAAAATTGCTCTCTTAATTCGCCACATGAGTTGATAAACGATATAATATCCGTGCGCTTTTCCGGATATTTTTTGTAGTTGGTATTATTGATGTAAATTGTAACAATATAACTCCCAATAAACCGATTAAAGGAACTTTGTGATTCGGACTTAGACTCGCGTCTAAGTTTGCAGCATTTTGGATTTTCCTTCAGAAATTCCTCTGCATTTGCATACACGCCGCCATCCGGCTTCTGTATCATCTCCAGTTCATGTTCAATGGCCGCCACGATCAATTCCCGGTCCGTCGTTACCCGGCCGCGTTCTTCGCAATACCCATCGAAGTTGGAGACAAACAGAAAAATGTACGCCGCGATTGCGGCTGTGAGTACGGTGACAGTACCGACGCTCCAAATGACAAGCCACATGATGAATCTGGCAAGTCTGCCGAGCACGCCAATGACTTTGGCGCCTGTCTTTTCGCTGCGAGGCTCTTCCATGTCATTACCAATCGTTGCTTTCGATATCGGCGAAAATAGGATCGAATGCTGTCGATCCCGTGAATGATCTTGGCCAATTCGGGAATTCATCTGTGCATGTCGGGCAATATTATTCGCCAATCCGATGATTTGAACAGAAAAATTGCGTTTGGTGTTAACGGAGAAATTTAACCGGTTCTTCTGTCTTTTCGGATTGAGGCCGCGCCGCCGCACCTGGCGATCCGGCCGCCGATTGGGTTTTAAGGGGGCAAATTCCTGGAAACCATCGGGTTCCGGCCTCCGTTTTCCGCCGGCCGGCCACGAAAGCGATCTTGACGCCAATATCCCGCCTCGCCTTCGCGGTGGCGGGCCAGCCAATTGACCGCTCAAGAGCATGCCAGCCTTGGCTTTGGAACTGGATCACCACAGGGGGCCGGTCACATTTCGCAAGGAGCGGCTGATCGGCCATTTGAACATTCGAATGCAGGTGAAGTACAAGAACGGCCAGGCGGCTATCCCGGAATTGCGGAGCATTGGTGTTGAACCTGATTGTGCGGCCATTAGAATTGTTCCGTCGGGTATGAATTGGGGGACGGCCGTGGCCGCGGGGAACCTTCGCTGGATCGGCATCGACTGGGGCACGACCAATCTGCGCGCTTATCTGGTCGGCCAATCCGGCGAACTGGTCCAAGAGGCTGAATCAGGCTGTGGCATGAACAGCCTCAAGTCCGGCGAGTTCGAAGCTGCACTTGTTGATCTTGTCGAACCCTGGCTTGAAGCCGATGTCACGATGCCTGTCCTTGCCTGCGGCATGGTCGGGGCCCGTCAGGGCTGGAAGGAGGCAAAGTACCGTCCGGTTCCGTGCAGTCCATTCAAGGATCTGGAATTGACCGGGGTTGAGACCCGCGATCAACGCATCGCTGTGTACATTCTGCCCGGGTTTTCGCAAGCCGAGCCTGCCGACGTTATGCGAGGAGAGGAAACCCAGGTTGCCGGATTCCTGGCTTCGGAGCCGGATTTTAACGGCGTTGTCTGCCTGCCCGGGACACATACGAAATGGGTTGAAGTGAAAAAAGGGGTGATCTGTGCGTTCCACACATTCATGTCTGGGGAGTTGTTTTCCCTGCTGGCGGGGCATTCCATATTGCGCCACAGCATGTCGGGCGACGGCGGATACCCGGATGTGTTTTTGCGTGCGGCGCGCAGAGCAAGCGGAAGCCCGAACGACGTTTTTCTCGAATTGTTCGGTTTGCGCGCTGCCTCGCTGTTGAGCGAACAGGTGCCTGAAAATGCCCGCGCCAGGTTGTCGGGAATGCTGGTCGGCCACGAAATCGGTGTTGCCCGAAGATTCTGGGACGCAAAACCGGTGATGATCATCGGAACATCGAAGCTCGCCTCGCTCTATCGGGCGGCATTGGACGCCCAAGGTGTCGAAACGGGCAACGTTGACGCCAGATCGGCAACGCTTTCGGGGCTGGCGATGGCAGCGAAGCAAATTGGGGCCATCGCTGCATGAAGCGCAATCTGATCGCCATTCTCAGGGGCGTGCGGCCCGACGAGGTTGTCGCTGTGGCCGGTGCCATCCTTGAGGCGGGCATAGACACGATCGAGGTCCCGCTGAATTCGCCTGATCCCTTCTCCAGTATCCGACTGCTGGTCGAAAAATTCGGAAACACTGCCACGATTGGTGCCGGAACGGTTCTTGCCATCCAGGATGTTGACCGACTTGCCGAAATCGGCGCGCGTTTGGTGGTCTCGCCAAACTGCGATGCCGGCATTGTTCGCCGAACCAAGCAACACGGAATGATCTCGCTGCCCGGTGTGTTGACGCCGAGCGAATGCTATGTCGCCCTTGATGCCGGGGCGGACGGCCTGAAATTTTTTCCGGCGTCCGTTATTGGACCGTCGGGAATTGCAGCGGTCCGGGCTGTTTTGCCCTCCGATACCCGGATATTCGCGGTCGGCGGCGTCGGGGCAGACGCTGCCGGGCTTTCCAGATGGCGGGAATCGGGTGCAACCGGCTTCGGTATCGGATCCGCCATTTACAAGGTGGGCTCCAGCGTCAATGACGTCGCAGACGCGGCGGTGAAGATTGTCAGGGCCTACGATGCACCGACAGCCCCGTTGCCATAAAGCCGAGGCAAGACGTCAAACCCCACCGGTTTGACCTGGGTCCCGAAAGGTGAACCGCGTCCGGTGTCGGATCCCGGATTGATGTCGGCTCTTGAGGGCCAAGAAATCGGGCCGGAAGCGATTTGCACCTGAACAAGTCGTCGGCATGCCGCGCAAGGGAGATCCGGCGGCGGCCGCACCGCGTAAGTCTTCGCGATGCGGCCGGTCTTTCAGTTGCGGCCCTGTTGAATTGTCCGGATCATTCTGACCGGTTGGTTGGAAATCCGGCGTCGATCCATCCCTGGGTGCCGTCGCCGACAAAGTTGACATTGGCAAATCCAAGCTTTTGGAACGCGTGGGCGACCATGGCTCCCATCGGTCCCGATTGGCAGGACGTCACGACATGAACCGACCGGTCGCTGAACCCGTCCGGCAAGTCGCCGTTGCTGATAGTGTCGAGCGGTATGTTGTGCGCACCCGGGATAATCCCCGTCGCGGTTTCCGCTGCGTCGGGTCGGGGGTCAACGAATATGACACCGTCGCGGTTGTGCAGTCTGGCGGCTTCATGGGCGCTCACCGGGGATACGGCTTCGCGGGCCTCGGCAACAAGGGTGTCAAAGCATTTGGCCATTTCTTTCTCCTTTTCATACCGAACATGGCGATTTGGGTTGGTGGTTTGGGTGCCCGGCACATATCGCCGGGCACGGTGGACGTGGCGTCAGTCGTCGCCAAATCCCTGGAAAAGGGCGGTTGATATGTAGCGCTCCGCCCCGTCGGGGAGGATGGTCACCACGGTCTTTCCCGCCATCTCATCCTTGGCGGCGACCCGCAGCGCCGCGATCGCCGCAGCACCGGAGGAAATACCCGCCGGGATACCTTCCTTGGCGGCAAGCATGCGCGTGGCAGCAAAGGCATCTTCGTTTGAGACGGTTTCGACGCTGTCGATCAGGCTCGTATCGAGGTTCTGTGGAATAAATCCCGGGCCGATACCCTGGATCATGTGGGGTGCGTGCGTTCCGCCTGAAATCACCGGGCTGTTCTCCGGTTCCATTGCGATCACCTGAAGTTCCGGCTTCTTTGCCTTCAGCGCCCGCGCGATGCCGGTCAGCGTGCCGCCGGTTCCGGTACCCACGACGACGACATCGACCTTCCCGCCAGTGTCACGCCAGATTTCCTCAGCGGTGGTCCGGGTATGGATTTCCGGATTGGCCGGATTGCCGAACTGCCAGGGCATGACCGCGCCGGGCGTTGCAGCAACGATTTCTTTGGCTTTCTCGATCGACGCATTGATCCCCTTTTCCTTCGGAGTCAGCACAAGTTCGGCGCCGAATAAGCGCATCAGCTTGCGGCGCTCCACGGAAAAGCTGTCCGGCATGGTCAGAATGCAGCGATAGCCGCGCTCTGCACATGCAAAGGCAAGCGCAATTCCGGTATTGCCGGACGTCGGTTCGACAATCGTGCTGCCGGGGCCGACTTCGCCGTTGGCCTCCATCGCGTCCAGCATGGCGATGCCGATCCGATCCTTCACACTGTTCAAAGGATTGAAGAATTCCAACTTTGCCAGGACCTGCGCCTTTGCTTCATGTTCCTGCGTCAGGCGGTTGATGCGAACCATGGGCGTATTGCCGACGGTTTCGCTGATTGATCCGAAGATGCGGTCGTTTGTGTCTGTGTTGATGTTCATTGGTCTTTCCTTTCAGGCTTGGGTTGGGGTTATCGGGTGAAATTCCGCTGCGAATTGCGAAGTGCAGGGCGCAGCATCACAAGGGCGATCGAATTGGAGACACAGGCACCGATCAGCGCCGGCGCCGCCCCGACCGAGATGTCGTAGCTCATGCCGAATGGCGCTGCGGCGAGCATGAATTGCCGGAGCCGGATTTCGTCTTGCTGCTGTCGTGCGAGAATGGTCAGACAGCACGCCGAAAGCGCAAGGAAGGATGGCAGGCCCGACCAAGTCATAAGGCTGACGCCGACGATGCCCGGCAGGAACATGAGACCGAGCCGTCGCAACCAGGCACGTTCGCCGGCCAACAGCGCAATCAACGTTTGGGCGGCGCCCAGGCTACAGACAGCGGCACCGCTCCACGCATCGAGAAGGGCATATTGCGCGCCATAGTTGGCGCCAATGCCCAGCTGAACGCCGAGGATCGCACGGCGCCCCGACAATAGCGGCCAGACAAACTGGCATGCCAGTCCGGCTGCTCCGAAGGCAATCGCCACGGGATTTTCCAGGATCGCAAGAGTGGTCATCTGATTTGCCTTCACAACATACCAACTGGTCGGTATGTTTATCAAACCAAACGGTATGTCGTCAACATGGATTTTGAAAAAAATATGGAAAATTCAAAATATCAAGCTTTTACAGCATGTTATAGGCAATTCATTCACTTGATATTCGCGGGAAATACCTATATAACGAACTAGTCGGTATGGAGACAGTTATGGCAACAAGAGCGGAATCAACCCGGAATCGCCTGCTGGTCGCGGCAAAGGACCTTGTGATGTCGCAGGGATTCGCCGGGACATCGATTGATGATGTGCTCAAGCGAACGGACCTGACAAAAGGCGCGTTCTTTCATCACTTCAAGGGCAAGGCCGATCTCGCCCGCGAATTGGTCAAGGACTACGCTCTGGGCGATCTGAAAATGTTCCAGGAATTCGACCGGCAGTCGCGGGAGCAAAGCGACGACCCTCGGGATCAGATCATGTTATTTCTCAAACTCTTTGAGGACTATATCAGCAATTCTGAAGATCCGGCTCCTGGTTGCATGTACGCGGTCTATACTTACGAGAGCCGTCAGTTCGACCCGGATGTGCTTGACTTCGTATCCGATACATTGCGCCAGTGGACATCGATCTATGTCCGCAAATTTCAGGAGGTGCTGGACCGGTACGACCCGGCGCTTCCGATTACAGCGCGCCAGCTTGCTGAAATGATTGTCTCCGTTATCGAGGGAGGATTGGTTCTGCAGAGGGCGCACGGAGACGCCGACACCACCAGGCGGCAGTCCGAGCAGTTTCGAAACTACCTGACACTGCTGTTTCCGGACCCGGCGGTGGACGGATCGGGATAATCAGGCGAATTCCCGACGGCAAGACCTGTTTGGGGGTTGGCGGGCCGAGGTCACCCCGGCCGCCGGGTCGTCCGGCGATGTAGAACCGCGGCGCCGGAACAGTCTGCCGGGCACATGCAGGACGTCCTGGCTGTTGAGCTTGCGCCTGACAGGGTGGCCAGGCTCCGTCGGTTTGCCCTGCGGCGCTTCAGGCGTCACCTTTGTCATCATGGATTGATTTCAAGACTTCCGGCCTTGTGCCATCTGGCATCCCTCCAAAGGATTCGCGATACGCCGTGGCCGCCTGTCTGAATTTCCGGGACTGTTTCGGTCGGCCCTGCTTCGCGCGACAATTTCACCGCGGTCGACCTTTGCCGTGGGCTTCGTCGTCGTCTGTACAATCGGCCCTTGAGCCATCGCAAACGGGCGGTCGGAACGAGGTCCGTTTTGGGATTGCATGTGTATTTGGAACAGACCGCCAGTCAACCGGCCTTGGCGGCAAATCCAACAGGTCATAACATCCGCTCGAAACGCGAAATGGCTGGGGAGATCGATGATGCGCTTCGAGCAAATGCGACCCGCTGAACTCGAAGATGCGGTTGAACGGGATATCCCGTTTGTCCTTCCGATCGGCGTGATGGAATATCACGGGCAACACTTGCCGTGCGGTGTCGACTTGATCGTTGTCACCGAGGTGCTGGAACGCCTTGGCGACGAGATCGTTGTGCTGCCGCCCTTTGCATATGGCAGCGCGAGTTACGCGGTGGCCAGGCCGGAGGATGGCGGAACACTTCACATCGATGCCTCGGCGATCCTGCCTTTCGCCGAGGCGCTGTTCGCGTCGCTCCTGCTGGGCGGCTATCGCAACGTTCACGGGATCATTCATCACCAGACCGAGAATTTCCATCAGGGCATGCCTACGGATTTGGCATTCCGGCTGGCGGCACGTAACGCGATCTTCCGCCACATCGAGACCACGCGCGGCCCCGGATGGTGGGGCGCGAGCGAGATGTCCGATTACTATGAACGGCATGCCGAGCGGGCGGACCCGTTTTCCTGGATCCAGGTGCATCCCCTGTTTCCGGCGGGCGCGGATTTCCCATTCGATCACGCCGGAGAGGGGGAAACAGCCCTCATGCTGGCCGTGGCGCCGGGCACTGTCGAGATCGGCCGGGCGACAGGTGATGAACACTGGTTTACCGATACGGCTACCGGAGCAAGCGCTGAGATTGGCGAGCGGGGCATCGCGATCGCGCTGGACCATCTGCGCAATGTGCTTGGACTGGCGCCACGCCCGGCAAGCAAGATACAGCAACGAGGAACCCGATGACCCAGTTCTTGTCCGGCCGTGTTTTTGTCACCGGCGGCACCCAACACCCCCACGCGATGCACCGGTTGCGGGTCAGTTTCCCCTATATCGAATGGTGCGACGGCCAGGGAGACGGACCTTCCCTGACCCTGCAATCCGACCCGACACGCCCTGAAGGCAGTTACCGGATCGTTCGCGAGGGATTCAACTTAACACTCACCGGAGGGCCGTTTTCCGGCGTTATCTTCGGCACTGAGGACCTTATCGCCCAAGGTGGTGGCCATCCCGGGCGTCTGACCCTGCCGGAGACGGATATCGAGGAAACCCCCGGCCTGACATACCGCACGTTCTGGACCTGGGATCATTCGACCAACTGGGAATTGAGCCAGATCGGCCAACAGGAAATCGGCGTCTTCAATCCTTATGGCAAGCCACCGGGCGGATTTCTGGCCGACTATAAGCGCTGCGTCGATTTCTGCTCGGAAAACCGCATATCGGCCGTCGTAATCTACGGATTTCTGCGGGATTCCCACGGCGGTGTGGAGGCCGGTCAGGAATTGTGCCGGTACGCCAGCGAGCGTGGGGTCCGCATTCTCCCCGGCATCGCGATTGGAAGTTACGGCGGTGTCTATTGGGAAGGCGATTCCCCCTGGAACCTTGCCGCGTGGCTGAAGGACAACCCTCAACATGCCGCCAGCCTGGAACGAGGCGTCGGATTTCAAATCGCGGATCTTGCATTTCCGCTGAATTTCCCGAAATCGGACTATACGCTGTCGGCATGCCCGTCTGCGCCGGAAACCATCCGCTGGATGGCTGACGGGGTCGCCTGGCTGTGCGAGACCTTCGATATCGGCGGGATCAACATCGAAGCGGGTGACTACGGTGTCTGCGGCTGTGAGCGCTGCACCCTGCGCCGCAACAATCCGGAAGAGGCCGCGCGGCGCGCCGAGACCTTCGGGGACTTCTGGTCACATACCGATATGGCCGAGAATTTCCCAATACTCTACGAGCGGGCCAAGTCGATCAAACCCGACCTCTGGATCTACTCCGAAATCCAATGGGACAATCTGCTGGATCCGGTCGCCCATGAAGCGCAGCGGAACCTGCCGGGCGGAGGCATCTACCAGCACACCACAAACCGCAGCTACTGGGGTCGGATCCAGTCGGAACTGACCCGCGACTACATCGAGGCAATGCCGATGAAGCCGAATGTCCTTCGGTGCCAGTTCGCCTGCCAATGGAACGGCGACGAACGGACAGAGCGCTATGCCTTCAACGGTCGGACCTTTGCGGACATGGCGGCCCTTTGCGCCAGGACCGGCCTGGATGGATTGACGGTCTGGGGTGAACCGTCGCCCTACCTTGCAACCGTTGAACTGTCGTATCTCGCCTTTGCCCGGTTCTCGTGGTCGCCGAACCTCGCCTGGAACGACTTTCTGGCCCGCGATGTGGCGCCGCGGTTGGGCGGACTGGATGCCGCCCGGGAATTTGTGTCGATTGCCGAAGAGCTCGACGCCCATCAGGTCATGGATCCGGAGCGTCTGCGGACTTTGCAGGCCCGCGCCGCCGCCCACCGGTCCGCCGACGATGCCGGTCGGCGCTGGCTGAGCCTCGAAGATGGCATCGCCCGGCGTCTCTACATGGAGGCCTAGGTTCCGCCCGGGACCCGATCGACATGCGCTTGGCCGCCAACGGGGAATAGCCACCGCCCCGCGGCGTGCGCGCCCGGTCCGACACAGGAAGGCCGAAATATCCGCAGGCGCAAGCGGCGGGCCGCTGCCGGGTCGCTTTGCGATCATCCCGACCGCCGCTTGAGGGTCCGGATTTTTTGGCGCATCGCCACGCCCTGTTGATTGCGGTCAACCTGACCTCCTCAACTGTGCAATGGTCCGGTCTGTTCCATGCCTGTTACGGATTGCAGTTGCCATGACGCCGGGACGCAGCACTGCGCGCGATGGCTGGGGCGATCGCGCGCAGTGCCGGGGTGCACCGGTTGGTCTTAGCGATTTTCCTCGATCACCGCTGCCAGCTCGGCCATCGCCATCTCGGCATTTCCGATTTCACGGTAGACGTCGCGAAGCTTGAAATGGATGATGTTGCGGACGGTCTGGTTGTTGGGATAGGAGTCCAGGATCTTCTTCAGGACCGGTGCCGCCATCGCTTTCTCTCCGCGATCCTCATGGATTTCGACGATCCCTTCGACGGCGAAAAAGATCGCAGCGTCCTTGCGGTTGGCCAGCGTCAGGTATTTCTCGGAGATTTCGAGATACCCCTGAATCTGATCGATAAACTCCTCGCTTTCGGCAAAGGCCGGCGCGGCGATTGCCGTGGTCAGAACCATTGCTGTTGCGATCACGAATCTCTTCATTGTCTTTCTCCTGTTGCACTACTGGTTGCCAAGTAAATTCCGTAACTTCACGGTTGCCCGATGCAGGTGGGCCTTCACGGTGCCTTCGCGGCAGCCGAGAATTTCCGCCGTCTCGCTGGTGTCGAATCCCTCCAGGAGGCGCAGCACCACAACCTCCCGCTGGCGGCCCTGCAGCGCGGCGAGCGCCAGGCCGAGATCCTTGAGCGTGTCCAGGCGGGCCGGATCGGTGTCGCGGTCGGTCCGTTCCTCCAGCGCCTCGGCGGCCGCCTGGTCGCCCCACATTTTCCGGCGGACGCGCGCCTGTTCCCGCGCCGTATTAAGCGCCACCCGATAGAGCCAGGTGGTGAACCGGGCTCTTGGCTTGGCTTTCAGCTGCCCGGAGCGCATCTTCAGGAAGACCTCCTGGACCACATCATCGGCGCCGTGATGCTCGTTCAAGACGCCCCAGGCGACCCGGTAGATATAGTGGCGGTGGCGTCCAAAAAGCTGGCCGAGTGCCGATTCGTCGTTCGGTGCACGTTCCAGCAGGTCCCAATCGTCGCCGACGCCGTGCATGAGGGCCTACCCGCCGGACCTGGTCGGACGCCGGGGCAGCCGCAGCTCGACTGTCAGACGCGAGCGGTCGATGGAAAGGCGTGCCCGTGCATCGCCGGCCGGCCGCAGGCTGAGCGGAATCGCCGCCGGCCGGGATATCGCCAGCCGAGAGGGTTTCGTCGGCGTGACACCGGACCCTCCGCCCAGTTCGATGGCACCGAACGCAATGGCTGCGACGGCCACCAGCATCGAAGCGGCGATGGCGTAACGACGCGATGGCGGCGTTCGTCCCGCTTTGGCGGGCCTGGCCGCAAGGTTGCCGCGATGGCGAAGGGCGCGGTAGTCGGCCTTTGCGTGGCCCAGCAGCCGCTCCAGTTCCTCAAGATCTTTGTCCGAATCGCGCATAACCTGTCGCCCTTTTGCCATGAATGACATGAGCGGCCCGAACGGTTTACACGAGGCGTTCCAATTGCCCGCGCCCGGCGCAGCCCGGCCGCCCTGAAGAACGCCCCTGAGCCCGGTTCCAGGACCCGGCGCGAATCACCCTTCGGAACCCGGATCATCCGCGATACGTTTGGAATCAATTGGTAGCGGCGGTGAGACTTGAACCCCCGACACGCGGATGATGATATCTCAATGCGGCTCTTTCCACTTATTGCGCAATATTCCGAAACCGTTTGGAACCAACAGCTTGGGTCCTGATGCCGGCAATTGTGCCGATCCAAATCAGCCGATGTAAACCGGAACAGCCCGGGCCCAATTACACGCGGTTCACACGTTCCGGGCCTTTGTCCGCCAATCGGGCCTTTGCCCGCCAATCGGGCCTTTGCCCGCAGATGGTGATGCCCGCAGATGGTGATGCCCGCCGCGCTTTCCCGTTGGGCGCGGAAACAGAAACCGGCTTGAAGATCCTATCCGTATGCTTTCAGGGTTCGTTTCGCAGCCCATTTCAGACCGAATGTGACAATCGCGGATACAACCGCAATGACCAGACTGATCAGAACCATGGCGATTTCAATCAGAAACTTCGTGGTCACCTTGATCGATGATTTGGCAGCCTTCAGGATCCTTGATCCGAGCGCATCGTCCCAGGCCGCCGTTCGCTTTCCGCCAATTTCCGCAACCACGCGCATCCGTTCCAGGTCCTTCGGCGTATCGACGTGTTTGAGCAGCCGGAGCGTTGTGGCGCCATTCGTTGCTTTCGTGATCGCGCCGGCATCCGAAGCGATTTTCCGGATGGCGACGGAACTTGCCTGCCCCACACCTTTGCCGGCCGCATCATCGATCGACGATTTGAGGGCGCGCCGAAAACCAGGTGTCAGCTTGCCGGCTTTCGCTGCCTTCTTGATCAGTGAAACGCCGAGCTTGGCCGGTGCTGCAGTGCCTGCGCTAAGATAGGTTCCGGCTGTCAAAGCCAACCCGACTGCCGATATGGAAAGGATGAACGCATCAACATCCTCACCGTTTGAATAGTCGATCCCTTCCCGCGTCAAATCCCTAAGATCTCCGTACGGTGTGAAATCTGCAGCGATCGAGCCGGCAATGGCAGCCGCTGACGACCCATCGCCCGTCACGGCTCCTGCAAACCCTTCACTCATGGCGCAGGAAAATTTGTCCAATCCACCGGTTCGCTCTTCCAGCCTCTCGGCCACTTCGGGATCGAGAACCAGGCCCTGAGCGTTTCCGACAGCCAGATAACTTTCCGCAACCCATATTTCGTTGCAGTCGTTCAGAAGCTCGGAGACCCGCCTGTTGTAAAAACCTTGATTAATCGTCGATAGGGAAAGCGCCACAAGCTCCGCCTCGGACTTGGCCCTATCGACAACGAATGCGATGCCATCACCGGCATGCTGATAGGCACGAAAACCGTTGTAGGCGGCAGATGCGAAACCAAGGCCGGTCAGGCAAAGCAAGGCGATACGGGTCGCCGGGCGCAGCCTTCGTCTGTTCCTGCCAATCCAAAAGCGCATGACCAGTGATGAATCACCCCTCGTACAAATACCGCTGTAATCCGATGAGGGTGTCACGGATTAGCGGCACACCGCCCAGTTCTTCGGCGGCATCGCCCACCATATGGTATTTCGGCTCCAGCAGGTGGCTGAGTTTTTCCTTGTCCAGTTCCCCGGCACCTTCGGCAACTTGAAGTTCAATTCAATAGTCGTGTCACCGGGCAATTTACGCGGTCAGTTTGTCCATTTGTTGGTGTGACTGGCCGTACACGCCTGCACGGAAACGACACATTCAAGGATACGGCAAACAAGGACACGGCAAGGTTTCATTCAAAACTAAGGCATTGAAATCATTGGTAGCGGGGGAGGGACTTGAACCCCCGACACGCGGATTATGATTCCGCTGCTCTAACCAGCTGAGCTACCCCGCCTACCTTCGCACTCAATCCGGATGTGCAGGCTGCGATCCAATGCCCGGATTGTCTCGGTGCCGCCGACCCGCAGCAAGTGCATGCCCGGCGTCCGCGATATACGATTGCGCCCCAAAACCGTCAAGCACTGCAGGCAAGTCACAAAAGGCAATTCATAGCCTATCTGCCGGCAGTCCCGGGACTTCGCCGGACTGTATCCGGCGGTCACACCTATTCGGCCAATGGCTATTCGGTCAATGGATATTCGGCCAATGGAAGAGACATGGCCCGCCGCGGGCAAATCACCATCATTGCAACGACCAGGGTCGCAGTCGCGCATAGCCGGGTCGGCATCCGCGCAGACGACAGAACATCCACCCGGCAGCCGGCAACAAACCGATGGCCGGTGCCTCGACACGGGCTCGGCCCCAACCAGGTTTCAACGGCCCCGACGGTATCCTGTTGCCGAATGCGCGCCGGGCGCATAAGACCTTGCCGCGATTGCAGTCCATGCCTTTAACCTGCCGCACGTGCGACCGCTCGGCGCTGCCACAAGGAACGCGATGCCGATGAAACCCGCCATTCTGTGTGCCGGTGATTTGATGCCCCACGTGTTGAGCGCGCTCAACGCCGCTTTTGACACCCACCGCCTTGCGAACATGGATAGTCCGGATGCCCTGCCGGCCAAAACCGGACCAATGATACGCGGTATCGCCGCCGGATCGCACGCCCGGCTTGACAGGAAATTTCTCGACCTGTTCCCGAATGTCGAAATCGTTTCCTCATTTGGCGTGGGCGTCGACCATATCGATCTTGAACATCTGAAGGCGCGTGGCATCATTTTGTGCAACACGCCCGATGTCTTGAACGATGAAACCGCCAACACGGCGGTCCTGCTCCTTCTCGCCACGACCCGGAAGCTGGTCGAGTACGACCGTTATGTCCGGGCGGGGCGCTGGCCGACCGAAGGCGAACCGCCACTGACACGCGGGATTGCCGGAAAGCGGATCGGTATCGTCGGCCTTGGCCGGATCGGCCTGGCGATTGCCGAAAAGCTTCAGGCGTTTCATTGCGAAATTGTCTATCACGGACGCAATGAGAAGCCCGGCGTCCCCTATGTCTACTATGCCGATCTGGTGGACATGGCGCGGGATTGTACAGCATTGATCGTTATCACGCCGGGCGGCCCGCAAACACGCCATCTGATTGACAAGCCGGTGCTCGACGCACTCGGCCCGGACGGCTATCTGATCAATGTGGCGCGCGGCACGGTCGTCGATGAGGCGGCTTTGGTCGCGGCGCTTGTCGAGGGCCGCCTCGGTTCCGCCGGTCTGGACGTTTTTGAGCATGAGCCCAGTGTGCCGCCGGAATTGCGCGAGCTGGAGCATATCGTTCTTCAACCTCATCAGGGCAGCGCGACGATCGAGACCCGTCACGCAATGGGCGACCGCGTCGTCGACAATCTGGTGGCCCATTTTTCCGGCCAGCCCCCTATTTCGCGATATCTTTGAGGCACAGTCGCCCAATCGCCGCACCCAAGGGTCGCGCATATGGCGGCGCTGGACAGGCCGAAACAGCGACCGCCGGAACCATATCGATCCCGATCGGGTTACCCCCTGCCCCGTTCGGCCTTCGGCCCGCCCGATCGCGGCTGGCCCACCGGCATGGATCCGCCCGCGAACGCGCACGCCGCTTCAACGGAGATATTCGCATGCGCCGACGCCGGCTCATTTTTTCGCCGGAGCGTGGGATCGACTAATGCCTTGCCACGCGGAATCCGGCGCAATAGTACCTTGGGCGAGCCAGACGCAGGACGCCAACATTCCCGGATCGGGTACGGAGCGAAGGAAAGAACCATATGTCCGAAAACCGAATTGAACTGGATAGCCAGATCGCCATTGTCACCGGTGGTGCTCAGGGAATCGGCCGCGCTGTCTGCGAACGCATTCTCCGTTCCGGCGCATCTGTAATGATCTGGGATCATGACAAGGCGCTGGGTGAGGAAACGGCCAACGCATTGGGCGCCAACGCCCACTTCCTGCCCGTGGACGTGACAAATGCCGATGCGGTTGCCGGTGCCGCGGCTGAAACAGCCGACAAACTCGGCAAAATCGATATTCTGGTGAACAGCGCCGGCATCGCCGGGCCCACCTTTACAACCTGGGACTACCCGGTCGACGACTGGCGCAAGGTGATTGCCATCAACCTCGATGGCACATTTCATTGCGCCCGGGCGGTTGTGCCCTTCATGCGCGAATCCGGTTACGGACGCGTCGTGTTCATCGCGTCCATTGCCGGGAAGGAAGGCAATCCGACGGCCTCTGCCTATTCGGCATCGAAGGCCGGCGTCATCGCGCTGACCAAATCGCTCGGCAAAGAGCTCGCCGATCAGGATATCGCGGTCAATTGCATCACGCCGGCCACCGCCCGGACCCGCATTCTTGAGCAGGTGAGCGAGGAGTTCATCGAATATATGCGGTCCAAAATTCCCCGCGGCCGGTTTGTGACCGTCCAAGAGGTGGCGGCAATGGTTGCCTGGCTTGTCTCGCCGGACAACTCCTTCACCACGGGCGCGGTGTTTGATCTCTCGGGCGGCCGCGCCACATATTGAGCAAACGGGTTTGTCATCGGGATGATGCGTCATGGAAGGGTTTTCCGGTTTCGGGCCGGGCACGATCCGGTTTCTCACCAACCTCGGCAAAAACAACAACAAGGCCTGGTTTGAGAAAAACCGCGATGCCTATGAGGCGCACTATGTGGCGCCGGCGAAATCTTTCGTCTCGGCGGCCGGCGATCCGCTGCGAAAACTGGTGCCCGAAATCCACGCGGAACCGAGAATCAACGGTTCGATCTTCCGGATCAATCGCGATATCCGCTTTTCGGCCGACAAGACCCCCTACAAGGATCACATCGACATCTGGTTTTGGGAAGGAGACCGCAAGACAGCCGTATCCGGATTCTTTTTCAGATTGACCGCCGCTGACATGATCGTCGGAACCGGCGCGCACCGGTTTGACAAAGCCAGACTGGTGGAATGGCGCAAGGCGGTCGTGGCGGCAAACGCCGGCGACGAGCTGAGAGGAATCGTCGGGAACCTGGAGAACAGCGGCTTCGTCGCCAGCGGACAGCACTATTCAAGGTTGCCGCGCGGATTTCAAACCGACGATCCCATGTGCGAAAGGTTGCTTCGGCACAATGCGTTGTGGGTGAGCACCCAAATCCCACACCCGCCCGAAACCGGCTCCGCGGCCCTTGTCGACCTTTGCATGGAATACTGGAAGAAATTCGCGCCTCTTCACCGCTGGCTGACGGCGACCTTGTCGGCGTGAGAGGCCGGCGGCCGGACAACCGCGGCTGCGCCCTGATTTTAGGCCGCGCTCCGCCGCGACGCATCGGGCGAGGCGACAATGGTTCCGCCACCCAAAACGCGGGCGTCGTCATCGTCGCTGTCGTAAAGGACGCACGCCTGCCCCGGCGCGACCCCTTCTTCGTCATCGCACAGTTCGACGATGAGATCATCGCCGGCCACAAACAGCGTGCCCGGCACCGGCGGCCGCGTTGAGCGGACACGGGCATGGACCGCCAGGCCGTCCGGCGCGATATCGCCCACGGCCCCGTCGCCCAGCCAGTTAAAGGCCCGAAGGTATATATGGCGAGTGCCCAGCGCAGAGCGCGGGCCGACGACCACGCGGGCGCGGTCTGCATCCAACTGCACAACATAGAGCGGCTGATCGGCCGATATCCCCAGTCCCCGCCTCTGGCCAATTGTATAGTTCACAATGCCGGTGTGGCGGCCAAGGACGGTCTCATCCAAATCAACGATGTCGCCAGGCGCCACCGCGCCTGGTTTCAGCTTTTCGATGACATCGGTATAGCGGCCGTTTGGCACGAAACAGATATCCTGGCTGTCCGCCTTGTCTGCGACCGCAATTTGCATCTCCTGCGCCGCTTTGCGGGTTTCCGCCTTGCTCATGCCGCCAAGGGGAAACCGGAGGAAATCGAGCTGATCCGCTGTCGTTCCGTAGAGGAAGTAACTCTGGTCGCGCTGCCGGTCGAGGGGCCTGTAGAGCGCGCGCCGGTTTCCTGCCTTGCCCGAACGCACATAATGCCCTGTCGCCAGCGCCGCCGCGCCGAGTTCGCGTGCGGTCTCCAGAAGATCGGCAAACTTGACTGTCTGGTTGCAGGCGACACAGGGTATCGGCGTCTCGCCTGCCAGGTAGCTTTCCGCGAACGGCTCCATCACCGCATCGCGAAACCGGTCCTCATAGTTCAACACATAGTGCGGGATACCAAGCGTTTCGGCCACTCGCCGGGCATCGTGAATATCCTGGCCGGCACAACAGGCGCCAGCGCGATGCGTCGCTTCGCCGTGATCGTAGAGCTGCAATGTAATGCCGATCGTGTCGTAACCGGCCGCCGCGACCAGTCCGGCGACGACGGACGAATCCACACCGCCCGACATGGCGACCACAACGCGCTGCGCGGCGCGTGAACCGGGAAGGTCTAGATCGATCATCATGAGTCTACGCCAAACCTGTGCGAACGCTCGAATATAGCAATCGGCGATTGGCCGGCAAGTGCGCCGCCCCGGCTGTCCGGATGCGGCGACCGCAACCGTTTCAGAATATTAATGTTTTACACAAGAAAGGTTTAGTCGAATTTTAAGAGCCTGTCTCTAAAAGGGCGAATGTGTCGTGTCATTGCGTATGAGTATTCCATGGTTGAACATATCCGGCCGCGTGTGAAATATGTGATCGGCCCAGATGGCAGCCCGCTGACGGTTGCCGATCTGCCGGGTCCCGAAACCAAGCGGTGGGTGATCCGCCGCAAGGCCGAAGTTGTGGCAGCGGTTCGCGGCGGCCTGCTAAGTCTGGAAGAGGCTTGCAACCGTTACACCCTCACAGTGGAAGAGTTCCTCAACTGGCAAATGTCCATCGATGAGCATGGCCTGGCCGGACTGAGGACGACGAAAATCCAGAAATACCGCAACTGACGCAGCATCCCGCCCCGACTTTGCCCGGGAGCACGCCCGACTGGCGCGGCGACAGCGGTCGCCCGGCACGATTTTTCAATCAGCATCGCCTTGGAACGGCCCCTCTTTCGGGCCGTTTTTTCGGATGAATGCCGCCGCAATCGCCGACAAAAGGGCGGCTGTCGCATAAAACCAGATGCCGGCCTGGGTGGCGGCCTCGGCCAGGCCGCTGGTCTTCGCCGCAAATATCGCGATTGCCACAACCAGCACATCCGCCATCGACCATTTCGACAACAAACCCACACGTCCGACCCAGTGAGCGCGGTCCGGTTGACAGGCCGCGAAATGGAGGACCAGGAGTTTTGCGGCCGGAAACAATATGGAAAACATCGCCACGACAACCGCAATCGTCACGTCTCCGTCCCGCCACAAACCGTTGACGACGCCAATCAGCGAAGGTCGATCGGTGAACACGAACAACCGCTCAAATACCGCGATCGGCAGGACCAGTCCGAGGGCGAAACAGGCTGTCGAGGCAAACAGCAAAATTGGAACGACAAATGCAAACAAGCCGTGGCGGCCTTTCATCAAATCGCAGCTACGCCCGCTCGAGCCAAGGCGCACCCGTTGATACAACAGTCTGTGCGAATTTCCTCCAACCCGATCAGGACAGGCTCGAATTCGCCACCTTCAGCGCCATGTCGCGATTGAAAAGGCCGCGCACGGCGATATCGATCATCGGATCCCTGTTCATCAGTTCCGCCAGTCTGCCGGTGTCAAACACGATGCAATTCGCGCCAGGCAGGAGCACAACCGTCGCCGTTGCCGGCATTCCCGTCAGAAATGCCACCTCGCCCAGGAAACTGCCGCGGGAAAGCCGAATCCGTTTGTCGTTCTTGCGCACCTCCGCCTCGCCGTCGACAAGGTAATATAGCCGGTCGGTCTCCTCGCCTTCCGTAAGAACCACCATGTTTGCGGATGCCCGGCAATGTTCCGCGATCTTCATCAGCTTTCGGAACTTTCCCGGATTAAGGACCTGAAATTCCGCCAACAGCGCGCGCTCGTCGTCCGGCATGCCGATCGTCAGTTCATCACGCACAAGCACGAAGATCATCGTCAGATTGACGGCGATCACCAGCAAATTCCAGTAGATCGGAACGACAAGGGGCCCGCCGGGGACCTGAACATAGAACATGATGTACATGGCCGTGGAAATCAGGGCGACCAGCCGCAAATAGAGCTGACGCCGTATCGCATAAGCGATGATCAGCGTGAGGCTCGCCACATGGATGAATATGGTCGGATCAGACAGATCGGACGGCATTTGGCTTTATGTTCAGGCGTTTATTGGAAATATCGGAATCGGACTCGAAAGTGGGTATCCCGATTCTGTTTGGTCGGCATCGCGACATTAGCCGGTTTTAATCTGGGAATCTCCCTGATATTTTCGCGCCCATGTTGGTTCTTGAGCACGGCCGCGAATGACCAAAAATCCGATCCGCATCGCCATGTGGTCCGGCCCGCGCAACATTTCCACCGCGATGATGCGGTCTTTCGAAAACCGCGCCGATTGCTGCGTGGTCGACGAACCGTTTTACGCAAGCTACCTGTATCTGACCGGTATCGAACATCCGATGCGGGAGGAAATCCTGGGGTGTCATGAGACCGATTGGAACCAGGTCGCCCGCCGCATCACCGGGCCGCCGCCTGAGGATTGCCGGATTTTCTACCAGAAACACATGACCCATCACATGATCCCGCCGATCGGCCGCGGGTGGATGGCGGCCTGCCGCCATGCATTTCTCATACGCCAACCGGAACGGGTGCTTGCATCATATTCAAGAAAGCGGGCAACCGTCACCGCCGATGACATCGGATTTGCGCAGCAGGCGGCTCTGTTCGACGAAACATCCGCGATTACCGGCAAACCGGCACCGGTTGTCGATGCCGATATGCTGCTGGCCGATCCCGCTGGCATGATCGCCAGCCTGTGCGAAGCTCTGGAAATTCCCTTCGACCCGGCGATGCTGCGCTGGCCTGCTGGACCACGTGCATCCGACGGAATTTGGGCCAACCACTGGTACGACGCTGTTCGAAAGTCAACCGGCTTTCAGCCGGCAAGCCCGCGACCGGCCCTGGACGATCCCGCCCTGATATCGATCGCCGACAGGGCCCGGCCCCACTACGAGCGTCTCGCCAAATGGATGATTGGACCGGACGATCCCCTCATCCCGGACGAGCCGGCGGCCTAGCTCGCCACCCGCACGGGCATGTCGTCGGCTTCCGCACCGGATTCGCGCGCCTGGCGCTCTTTTTCATGGACGAGTTCTGTTTCCGCCAAATCCAGCGCGGCCTTCGCCGTCTCCAGCTGACCCTTCAGACCCTCGATCGACATGTTCAAATTGTCCCGGCGCTGACGCGCGGCCCGGGCGAACGTCGAATAAGCGAAATGCTTCTCGTCTTCGATACCCGTTCTACGTTGTTCTGCCGCAATTTCATGCTCAAGGTCGTTGATCATGCGGGTGAACTCTTCGATCATTGTTTCGATCTGGCCAACCCGGCGGGATTTTTCCTCGATCTCGAACTGCTTCAACTGGATAGCGCTCTCACGCGACTTCATAACGCAATACTCCCGGTCCCGAAGCCAGCCCGCTGTTTTGTTTTCAACCTGTCTGAACGTCCGCGGACGAACGGCTTCGGTGGTAACCTTTCGTTTACAGGTTGCATTAATCATGAACGACAGGATTTAAGACCGGGTAAATCGGGAGATGATTCTGTTTGACCGCCGCTCCGCCGGGAAATTGCCGCGCCACCGGTTTGGATGGCACAAAAAAGCCATTTTCTGCCAGACGGGGCTTGTATCTGTGAATCAGACTCTGTTAACCAATTGGACGTACAGTGCGCGTTGATTTATCTGCTCAACGTTTTGCGCCTGCTGCGTTTTCCAACATTTGGCGTGATCAGGGCTAAAAGGGGATCGGCATGCGGGTATTGCTGGTTGAAGACGATAGCGCCACGGCCCAAAGCATTGAATTGATGCTGAAGTCGGAAAACTTCAATGTTTACACGACTGATTTGGGTGAAGAAGGCGTAGATCTTGGGAAGCTATACGACTACGACATAATTCTTCTTGACCTGAACTTGCCGGATATGAGCGGTTATGAAGTCTTGAAGATGTTGCGGGTGGCGAAAGTCAAGACGCCGATCCTGATTCTCTCCGGCCTGGGCGCCATCGAAGACAAGGTCCGCGGATTGGGCTTTGGCGCCGATGACTACATGACCAAGCCTTTCCACAAGGATGAGCTGGTCGCGCGCATCAATGCGATTGTCCGCCGGTCAAAAGGCCATGCCCAGTCGGTCATCACCACCGGCGATCTGAAGGTCAACCTTGATACCAAAACAGTCGAGGTCAACGGCAGCCGCGTCCACCTGACCGGTAAGGAATACCAGATGCTGGAGCTCCTTTCCCTGCGCAAGGGCACGACGCTGACCAAGGAGATGTTTCTCAATCACCTTTACGGCGGGATGGATGAGCCGGAGCTGAAAATCATCGACGTTTTCATCTGCAAGCTTCGGAAAAAGCTCGCGGCGGCCACGGACGGTCAGAATTATATCGAAACGGTTTGGGGGCGCGGCTATGTGTTGCGCGAACCCGACGAGGAAAGCCTCCGCGAAAGCGCCTGAACGGCGCGGCCCCCGGCCCCTCTTGTTTAAAAAAACCCGCCCAGGCTTCGGCGGGTTTTTTTGTGCGTTTGCGTATCGCCGAATGCCTTGGTCTGAAGCGGCAAAATGTTCGGCCCGCGCCGCGGATATTGATATGGGCCCGCCCATCGCCTGCGCCGCCGAACAGGATCGCAAGGCGAGGACGAAGCGTGGCTTTCCTTGTGAACGTGCGGAGTTAGATGATACCCGCGCCGGACAGCGAAGACCGCATGCTGTCCTTGTCGAACGGCTTCATCAAAACGCCGGCAAAACCGTTTTGCACCATTTTGGCATAGCTGCCCGGCTCGTTCTCAAACGAACAGCACAATACCCGTATCCGCTCACCGCCCGGCATGCGCCGGAGCTGTGCAATGAACCGAAGCGGATCGAAGTCTGGCAGGTATCGGTCGACCAAAATACAGTCGGGCAGTTCGTCCTGACACATCATCAGCGCCATATCGACGGTTTCCGCTTCGCGGGTCCGAATGTCGAATGCACCCAGCAGTCGCGCGGCAACGCGGCGGATGGTGCTCGAATCATCGAGAATGAGACAGCTCTTCATACCCGTTCCCCGGCAACTGAAGCGGCAATCGGACCTCCGGCCGGATCCACCGGAGGTTTCGCTTCAAGGATTGCAGGACAGGGTTACTGAAGACTAAATGATGGGCCTTCAGCGGACGGAAATCGCCAAATCGCCACCTTTGAGAGGCAAAACACGCCGATGAACGACGTCCCGCCTCCGTTCAGGCGGCATCTGAGGGCAATGCCACGGTCCCCGCGTCCGGCTGCACACCGATGACCAGCTTGTTTTCCTCTTCATGAATCGCGATCCGAAGGCCGGATTCACGGGCAAGCATATAGGTGTAAAGGGGCTGGACGCCGTGTGCATCGAGCGGTTCGGGGGCGACA
The DNA here is from genome assembly GCA_965216515.1 of Afifellaceae bacterium. GTDB lineage: Bacteria > Pseudomonadota > Alphaproteobacteria > Rhizobiales > Afifellaceae > CAXMRP01. The sequence continues at coordinate 1,471,829 of OZ244173.1, forward strand.
CCGGACAACACGACATCCCTCGCCGCGGCGGGAAACTTGGCCCGTTCCCCCTCCGCGCTCAGCTGCATCGCCGTCGTGTCGCCATCACGGTCGGCGGTTACAATCAATGTGCCGCCCCGGGCAATCGATTGGGCGCCAAGATGCACCAGATTGAGCAGCAGCTTGGCATGGGTCTTTGGCAGCAGCGGCGAAGCAACCCGCCAATCCACATTGGCTTTTTCCCGTTCCAGATATCGGGAGACGACGACGCCGGCATCGTTCATGTCGATTTCAGCACCGGCGCTGCCCGATGCCCCGAATGCCAGGCGGGCAAACTGCAACTTGGCTGACGCCTGTTTTGCGCTCTTGCGGATCAGATCCATGGCGAATTCGCGCATGGATTCATCATCTTCCTCGTCCAGCACTTCCAGGCCATTGGCGATCGCGCCCACCGGGCTGATGATGTCGTGACACACCCGGCTGGCCAACAGCGCCGCAAGATCCATCGCGGGGATAGTCACCTCAGCCAATTTCGCCTCCATTGCTACTGCTCGGTTTGTTCGGTTTCCCGACACGGCCTTTTGCATTGAGGAAATGCCAAGGCCCGCAACCAGCCATTGCGTCCAGCCCGATCTCGGGACTCAGTCAACGAATCGCATACCCGAATCGATACTATCGCGGCCAGGTTATGCCAATGTCCGGCATCCCGATTTCCAATATTTACGGCAAATTAACCCTGTTTTGCGCCTATAGGCCAATCTGGGAAGGCTCCGAAACCATCCAGTCGCCGCCACAACCGGGCGTAGAGCCGAACAGACCGAAATCGATCCGGCAAGGGGTCGGCTCGTATTCTTCAAGTTCAGGAGTTTGTCATGCGTTTTGCCTTCGATTGCATCAACAGGGCCCGATTGTCGCGCTTCGCCGTGGTCGCATGCACCCTTTTTGCGCTGGCCCTGCCCGCGCCCGCGCCGGTCGCCGCCCGCACGCCGCCACCGGCTCAATACACCGCCACCGAGATCGTGACGGCCGGCCACCAGTTCTTCGGAACCGTGTCCGGCAGCCTGGCGACGCTGGTTGAACAGACCATCGCCCGCTATGGACTTCCCAATGGATACATCATCGGCCAGGAAGCGTCCGGCGCCATCGTCGGCGGCCTCCGGTATGGCGAAGGCATGCTCTATACGAAGCTTGAAGGCCAACGCCAGGTATTCTGGCAGGGGCCGTCGATCGGCTGGGACATCGGCGGCGACGGCGATCGCACGATGATGCTGGTCTATGACCTGCCGGACACCCGCTCAATCTTCACCCGGTTCGGCGGCGTCAACGGTTCCGTATATATGGTCGGCGGGCTGGGCATGACGGTTCTGGCCAGCGCCAGCCCGAACCGGACGATCTATGTTGTACCGATCCGGACCGGGGTTGGCGCCAGGCTGGGCATCAATGTCGGCTATTTGAAGTTCACTTCCATTCCGACCTGGAATCCCTTCTAGTCCGGCCTGCGCGCCGTCAATCGCGGCGTTCTCGCCGAACGATCGGAAGCAAACGCCCCGGCGCCAGTCGCCGGGGTCATTTTTTTTGGCGATTCCCGGTGCACGAATTCAGCTCTGCATGAAACGTCCGATCCCGGCGGTTACCGGCATTAATCCATGCTTTGTGAATCGTGCGAATGCCGGTTGTTGAATCAGGCGCTTCATCTCTATACTGCCGGCGACATTGGAACCGGTCCGCGTTGGTCGCGGGCGGAGGCCGTTAATGATTGAATCGGCCATGATGTTCGCACTCGGCGTATTCGTGAGCGGACTTCTTGCCCTGACTTTTTTCGGTGCTTACGCACGCCGCACCCGGCGCGTCGTGGAGCGGCGTCTGCGCGCCCGCATGTCTGTGGGCCGCGCCGAAATTGATGCTGAGCGGGACGAATTGCGAGCCCGCCATGCGGTCGAGGTCCGCCGCCTGGAACGCGAAATCGGTCACCTGCGCGATCAGGCAACCGCATCACGACTTGATGGTGACGTCAAGGAACAGGAGCTGACCGGTTTGCGCGCCGAAATCGAAGCGATGACCGCCGACATCGCCGACTACGAAGAGCGCCTGGACGAGCTTCTTGAACAGCTGCATGAAGTCGAGCGCGAATCGGCTGAACGCGCCGGCACGATTCGCGCCCTCCAGTTCGAGGTCGAACGCGAGGAGGAATACCGCGCACAGATCGAGGAAGCCCTGAGCGAAGCCAGCGATCTGGCCCGTCAACGCTGGATCGAGGGGGAGCGGTTGTTCGCCGAAAACGCCGAGTTGCGGGCCTTGATGGAGCGTGCCGGCCCGCAAAGGACGGCGAAAACCATACTGGACCCCCGGCCGGCGGCGGTTGCCGATTTTATCGGCCCCCCGAAAAAACCCCGGGCCCACACCGATCAGCACGAACGGGCCCATGAAAACGCCGTGCCGCCGGTCGTGCCGGCCGCCGGCAAGAGCGCACAAGCGGCGCACAAAGCACACGGCGGGCATGACGAGGCCGCCATGGCCAGGATGACGGATTTGGCTGACCGGGATCCTGCCGCAGAGCCGGACAAGATCGCCGGGCCGGACAAGGACGCCGGGCCGGAGCCGGCGCGCATCGGCCAAATTGCGACCCAGGTGAACCGGATCGCCGGCGGCGCCGCCGCCGACCTGTTCCGGGTCTTCAGGCGAAAGAAGCCGGCCGCCCCGTTGTCCGGCGCAACGGATACCGAGGCGGAACCATCCGGCTTGGCCGAACAGGACGATAGGGCCAGGGAAGCCGCAGCCGTTACCGATCTTTCCGCCGAGCGCGAAGCGCGGCGCCAGCTTCCGTCACGAAGTGCAGGCGTGGCCGCTGAAGCCCAGCTCATGTCGGCGGTCGAAGAAATCCGCGCACTGCAGAAGACGGGCGACGGCGGGTCGCCCCAAGAATCGCGCCCGCATCCGCCCCGCGACGTTCAGGCCGGCGAATAACGCAATCCGCAGCGCCGCAATCCGGCAGCCAGATCCGGCGGCGCCCGCATCCTGGCGGCCGCGCGCCGCGCCGTCAGGCCCAGCCGCCGTCCACGATGTATGTCTGGGCCGTACAGGCGCCGGCTTCCTCTGAGGCCAGAAATAGCGCCGCACGCGCAATATCAGCGGGTATCAACTGGCGTTTCAGGCACTGGTTTTTCATGATTTCCGCTTCGCTTTCCGGGGTCATCCACAAATCGAGCTGCCGCCGGGTCATGATCCAGCCCGGAGCGATGGAATTTACCCGGATATTGTGCGGCCCCAGATCGCGCGCCTGCGACCGGGTCAGCCCCTGAACGGCTGCCTTCGCCGTCGTGTAGCAGGGCATTCCGCCCTGCCCCAGCATCCACGAAATCGAACCCATATTGATGATCGAACCGGCGCCGGCCGCGATCATGTCCGCGGTCACCGCCTGGGCCACAAAGAACTGGTGCTTGAGATTGACCGCAATGCGGTCATCCCAGTATTCCGGCGTTACCTCGTCTGCATCGTGGCGCTGATCGTGGGCGGCGTTGTTTACAAGGATCGTGATCGGCCCCAGCGCGGCGCGTATGTTGTCGATTGCCGCACGCGTCGCCGGGATATCCGTCAGATCGACGTTTTCGAAGTGGCATTCGCCGCCCAGTTCCGCTGCCAGCTTCCGGCCGCGTTCCTCATCCAGATCAATGAAACCGGTTCGCGATTCTTGTGCATGGAAATGCCGAACCATCGACTCGCCGATCCCGCTGGCGCCACCGGTAATCAGTACGGTCCTGCCCTTCAGGCTCGGATAGGTGGCGATGGTGCCGATGTCCTGTGTCATGGTGTCTCCCCGAGGTTCCGCTCATGCGCCGTGTTGCCCGATGGCCGCTCCGGTCGAGAGGGCCGACCGTCGCGAAATCGCAGATTGCTTGAATGTAGGCCTTGATCTTTGATGAATTTTTACCCCCATTTGCAATATAGGCGACCAAACAGGGCGCGGAGTACGGAACGTCGTGGAAAAGTGGGCCATTGTAACACCGGTTTATGAGGACCGCGAAAGCTTCGCCCGTTTGTGCGGCGAACTGGGCGGGCTCGACGTCGGCGTGGACTTGTACCTGATCGCTGTCGATGACGGCTCACTGGATGCCGCCCCGGAACTGTCTACCATTCTTCAAGCCGGTCTGGAGGGCGAAATCCTTCGATTGAGCCGGAATGTCGGCCACCAGTTGGCGATATCTGTGGGTTTGGCCCATGTCGCCGGCAACGATCGGTTTGCCGGTTGCATCGTCATGGACTGCGATGGCGAGGACCGCCCGGCCGACATTGAACGCCTTCTGGACGCCGTACGCGGCCGGAACGTCGACATCGCTGTCGCCGAGCGCGGCCGAAGGACGGAATCGGCCAACTTCCGTCTGTTTTACATCGTCTATCGCTATCTCTTCCGGGCGCTGACCGGCCAGGTCATCCGCTTCGGCAATTTCATGGCTCTTCGGTCCGACGCTGTCCTGCGGATCGCCGGCATGCAGGAGGCTGCCACGCATGTCGCCGGCGCGGTCGTCAAGTCCCGGCTGCGCCGGGCCAACGTTCCAACCGACCGTGGCGATCGTTACCACGGGCGAACCAAAATGAACTTCGTCGCTCTGGTGCTGCACGGCATGCGGGCCGTCACCGTCTTCGGCGACGCGGTCCTGATCCGAATGGCTTTGGTTTTCGTGCTCATGGCCTGGTTTTCCATCGTCAGCGTCGGCACGGCATTGACCCTCAAGATCGCGGGCATGACCGCGCCCGGCTGGGTAACGACCGTGACCGGCTTCATGCTGTCGATTTTCCTGCAAACCGGTGTTCTGACCATGATTACCCTGGTCATGAACGGCATGGCGCGGCTGGAGCCGCCGGCTGCCGTGCTTGAGCGAGCCCGTGCCTTTGTCGGGCAGGTGGAACGGACCAGCCCGCACGAACAACGTGCCGAAGATGCGCTGAAAAGCTTGGTGGCGCTTGCAAATCGGCGCAAGCGGGCGCACCGTTAGGGTGCCGATCCTGCGGACCCCGTCCGCAGCGGGCGATGTCCGTTGGCGCCAACGGCACCGGGGCAAAGTCCAGCAAAATCACGATACCACTAGCGGATCCATGCGCATTGCCCAGCCCTTCGAATATCCGTCTCGATGGGTGGCGTTGTGACCGGGAAAACACCCGATCACACCGAAGTGTCGGCCGGAGTTCCACAAACCGGGAATCCGGTGGCCGGGATCAGCTGTCGGTCACGGCGGCAAGCTCTTCCAGATTTTGAAAACCAAGTGTACGCGTGCCGGCTTCAGCTTCGCTGACCATCACCATGAGCGTTTCCAGATGCGGCGTGCGGATATCGTGTGCGCGGGCCGTTGCCAGGATGGGGCCGAACAGGTCGTCGGCCTCCGTTTTGCGATGATGAATCGCAAGATCGCGCCAGACGCCGGTCCGGCCATTGGGAATGCGGGCCCAATAGGCGCGTTGGGCGTCCCATGTGGCTTTGACGGCGTCGGCGTCGCGCGCCGCGCCGGGCGCGAAACATTTGGGATCGAAGCCGTCAGTGGTTTCAACCGAGATGCCGGCGGCCTGGGCAATGGCAACGACTTCGCCTGCAAGCCGTCCCAATATCCGGCAATAGTGGTCGTCGGCATAGATGTCGCTCACGTCTGCATCGGCGAGCGCGGTGGCAAAATAGGCGGCGCCCAGCGCTTCTTTGGCCCACAGATAGCCCTGGATATTGTCGGTGATGTTAATCGGCTGAAGGGCACGGAAGTCATCGGCGAGCGCCTCGACGCGCGGCGTTGTGCTTCCGTCAAGTTCACCCAGATACAGCGATCCGGAACTCATATGAACAAGTGTGCCGGGTTCTGCATAGTAGCCGCCAAAAGTGATATATGCGCCAATCGTGCGATGGGGCCCCACCAGCTTGACGATCTTCTGTTCTTCAAGGCCGTTTTGCAGCGAAACCACGAATCCACCCTCTGCAATCCTGGCGGCGAAAGGCGTGAGCGCGTCCAACGTGTGGCGGGATTTCACCGCCAGCAGGACCTTTTCAAGGGGACCTTCGAAGTCCGATGGTGCAAAGACCTCAGCCGGTACGGTGAAGTCGGCCATGCCGGTTATCTTCAGCCCCTCCCGGCGTATCGCCTCCCGGTGCTTCTCGTTGGCTTCGACGAATATCACCGGACAGCCGGCTTTGATCAGGTGGGCACCCAGGATACCGCCGATCGCGCCGGCGCCGATTATGATGTAGGGTGTGCTCATAGATTGAACTCCTCGATGTGAAACAAGCCGGCGAGCCCGCGATGGGGGCGATCGGCAAGACTTGCGGTGGGGACGGCAGGCAGCCCGTCGTTCTTCCCGGCCATTCCGGGTTTTCCTTTCAGATCGCCTTCGATGGCGCGGCAAACCTCCGCCGCGGCGGCGCCCATCCGGATCCGTGCCGAAAAATCCACCTGGCGTCAGTTGGCATTCAGCGCACCGTGAAAGTCGGGAATTTCGAACCACGCATCCAGAGATGTGCTCTTGATCGTCTTGATCTGCGGCAACACCTCGATGGAATTGATCTCCGGAAGCCTGTGCGGCAACTCGCTTCGAACGAAATCGTGCAGCTTGCGCAGGTCTTTGTGCAGGCTTTGGAACATGATGTCCGCCGATCCAACCGAAATTGCGACAAACCGCACGAACGGATATTGCGCCACCAATCCGGCATATTCATCGACGCGATTGGGCGGCACTTTCAAAAGGACCATGGCCACGGCATCGAAACCGAGTTCGATCAGATTGCCAACGAGTGTAATTTTCGCAAGGCCCTCCTCGCCGAGGCGATTGACCCGCTTGCGTATCAGGCTTTCCGAGACACCGACTTCGCGCGCGATCTCGCGATAGGGACGCCGTCCGTTGTCCGTCAGCGCGATAACGATCTTCTGGTCCAGTTCATCCAGTTGGTCGGCCTTCACATCACTCTCCAATTGTTTACGCCAATGGCGGAGCCCCGCCACCCCTCGGTGCCCGATGCCGCCTTTCTCACCTGCTTGGCATGGACCGCGAAAGGCTTGACCGCGCACTAATTATCCAAATAATATACGCATTTCGCATAGATTGACAGAAATTATCTATTAATGCGATCTTGATAGCGGAAAAAAGCACAATTTGCGTATCAACCGCATGCCTTGAAGGGAGGTCTGGAAAATGTTTTTAAGTCCACGCGCCATCAGCTTCGCGCTGGCTCTTGCCGGTGCGCTTACCGCTTCGCAGGCGGCCGCTCAGAATGACCGCGAAGGGCGGGTTTCCTTCTTTATGTATGCCAGCTCTGGCTGGAATACCGTGCCCAAGGAGGTGATCGCCGACTATCTGAAGGCACATCCGAAGGTCAAGATCGACATCTCGGAGGGAACGAATTCGGTTACTTATCCGAAGATGGTCACCACCCGTCGGACAACGCCGGACGATCCGCTGATCCATTGCGGGTATTTCAATCCCGACGCCGTCTTCAAGGGCGATGTCGACGACATGTGGGAATCGCTCAATCCGGAGCGGATTCCGAACATGAACAACGTCCTGGAGAGTTTCGCCCGCCCCAACAATCAGGGCATCGGCTATATGACAATGGGCTTGGGAATTCTCTACAACACCAATGTCGTCAAGGAGCCGCCGACAAGCTGGAGCGTTCTCTGGGATCCCAAGAACAAGGGCAAGGTCGTCGCCTTTGACAACAACCTCCAGCTCATGGCCTTGGCGTCCAAACTCAATGGCGGCGACGAAAACAATATGGACCCGGGCTTCAAGGTTTGGGCGGAGGCCGCCGGGAACTTCAAGGCTCTTGTCGATTCCAATGACGCCCTGAAAAATCTGCTGGTCAGCGGGGATGCACCCTATTCGATGTGGTTCTCGTCCGTCGCGGATGTATGGACCAAGGAAGGGGCACCGCTGGGCTTTGCCGCACCGAAGGAAGGGGCCATTGCCTGGCCGGTATATCTGAACATCGTCAAGGGCGTGACCGATCAGGAGCGCGCAATCTGCGAGGATCTGATCAACATCATCCTTTCCGCTGAACGGGCGACGCAGACGGCAACGCTGACCTCGTCGATACCGCTTGTGACCAACGCCGAGGTGTCCCAGGAGATGCTCGCCAATCCGATGCTCAATCCCGCTCTGGCCGAGAACGCCATACATCTCGACTGGGGCGCAATCGCCCGAAATACGGTCGATTGGAAAGATCGTTGGGCGCGTGAAGTAAAGTCCAAGATGCGATAATTGCGTGCCGGGGACGGCGGCCGGCCATGTGCCGGCCGCCGCTTCGCGGTTGCGGGCGGACAAACCAGATCCGCTGTACGGCCGGCAATTTGTCAGACGTGAGATCGGGGGCCATGGCGAACACATCGGGATTGCCGGACTTTGTCGACCAGGTCGACGGGGACCGTCTGTGGAATCATCTCACGGCCTTCGCCAAATGGGTCAAGCTGTCCGGCATGCCCGAGGAAAGGCAAAGCCTCGACTATGTTGAAGCGACGCTGAGGGGCTATGGTTACGAGACCGAAATCATATCCCACGACGCCTATATCAGCTTGCCCGGCCAGGCATCGATCACGATCGACTCCAGAAAACACGAATGCATCACCCAGTCCTTTTCGCAACCCGCCCCAGCTGAGGGGCTTTCCGCCCCCATCGTCGATGTCGGCCGCGGACAGGATGATGATTTCGCCCGTGTCAACGCGAAAGGCTGCATCGTTCTCGTCGACGGCATAGCGACCCCGGATGTCGCTTGCCGGGCGGCGCGGGCCGGCGCGGCCGGCGAGATCCATATCAGCCCCCAGGAACTCGTTCACGAGATGTGCATCTCGCCGATCTGGGGCAGCCCTGGCCTCTCTGATCGCGACCAGTTGCCGCAAACCGTCGTCGTCACCATACCCAAATCGCTTGGCGGGCAGATCCGCGAAACCCTGGCGGATCGGCAACCCGCAATCACCCTGCATGCTGAAGTTGATACCGGCTGGCGGCCCATACCACTGCTCACGGCGGTGCTCGATCGCCCTGACGCGCCGGCAGATGATCCCTACGTCATGTTCTCCGGCCATCACGATACCTGGTATCTCGGCGTAATGGACAATGGCGGCGCCAACGCAACCATGCTCGAAGTGGCCCGGCTCGTCATCAAACACAAAGACGCCATGCGCCGGGGCCTGCGGCTCTTTTTCTGGTCCGGTCATTCCCATGGCCGCTATGCCGGCTCGACCTGGTATGCCGACCAGCATCATGACGAAATCGCTCGCCGGGCTGTTGCACATGTCAACATCGACTCAACCGGTGCCCGCGGCAATACGGTGCTCACCGATGTTCAATCATCGGCAGAGCTCAAGGGTCTGGCAGGCGGCGCGATTGCCGCGGAGTCGCAGCAAGAACTCACAGGCTTCCGGATTGCCCGCGCCGGCGACCAGTCCTTCTGGGGCATCGGCGTGCCGGCCACTCTCTCAGCCCTTGGGGAGCAACCCGCTAAGGGCGGTCCGCCAATTGCCGGATTTCTCTTCAGCGGTGCCAGGAAGCAGGGCGCGGGCCTCGGCTGGTGGTGGCACACGCCCGAAGACACACTGGACAAGATGGACCGTGAAATTTCCGTACGTGACACGCGGATATATCTACGGGTTGTCTGGTCGCTCCTTTCCAGCCCCATTATCCCGCTCGACTACCAGGCATATGCCGAGCATCTGGATGGGGTTCTGACCGACCTTGAAACCGCACTCGGCGGTCGGTTCGATTTGCAAGGCGCACGCGATCTTGTGGCGCGTCTGGATGCCACGGCGAAAAGCCTCGCGAGTGCCGCAAAATGCGCGGGCGGTGAAGACGAGGAACGGATTGTCAATGCCGCTCTGATGGCGCTCTCGCGCAAGCTCGTTCGCCTGGAATATACCGAAGGCGACGCCTTTGCGCATGACCCGGCCCTGCCGCAAAATCCCTTCCCCGCACTTGATCCCCTTCGCGCCCTCGCCGCCACCGTCCCGGGGTCCGACGATGAAAAATTTGCCCGCGTGGATGCCGTTCGCGGCTATGGTCGTTTCCGCAACACCATGCGGGCCGCCCTCGACATTGCCGAGAACCATTTGAACCAGTTGAAATCAGGAAATTGATGCGATGCAATTGAAAGACCGGATTGCCATTGTCACCGGCGCAGCCGGGCTGATCGGCCAGGGAATCGTCGCCGAATTGATCAAGGAAGGGGCACGGGTCATCGCCATCGACCGGAACGGCGAGGGACTCGGTAATTTGCCAGGCCGCATCGGCGCCGGCGCTGCCGCATCCCTTGCCACGATTGTCGGCGATGTAACCGATGAAGCCGATGTCGCGCGCATGGTTGCCGAAGCGAAGAAGCCTTTTGGCAGCTTCGATATTCTGGTCAACTGCGCCGGGCGATACGCCAACCGCGCGATACCCGACATGACTGTCGGCGAATGGGATGATGCCTTCGCCACCAACACCCGCAGCATCATGCTGATGTCGCGCGATGCGGCGAAATTCTGGCGCGAGGCCGGGATCACCGGCGCCATCGTAAATATCTCCTCCGGCGCAGGCACATCGGCGCGCGCCGGCAGTGGCCACTATGCCTCGGCCAAGGCGGCGGTCAACATGCTCACGGAAGTGATGGCCATCGAGTTCGGCCCCGACGGCATTCGCGTCAATGCCGTCTCCCCCGGCGTCGTGCTGCCCGAAGTGGTGCGGGGCGTAAGCGATGACAACCACCCCTATATCAACTTCTCAATTCAGAGCATTCCCCTCAAGCGCACCGGCTCGCCGGAAGACATTGCCGGCGCGGTGATATTTCTCGCCAGCGGCCGCGCCGAGTGGATCACCGGTGTCAATTTGCAGGTGACCGGCGGTTCGCATTGCGGGCGTCCCCATGTTCCGTTGACCGAGGATGCAAACTTCAAATAGCCGGGTGCGCCCGGCAATGACCGGCCGTGTATCAATGAGGCGAGCGTGGCATGATCTATGAGCTCCGACACTATGTCCCCCACAAGGGCAAGGCCGCTGCCTTGGCGGCGCGCTTTCGCGACCATGTGTTTCCGCTGATCGAGATGTATAATTTGCGCCTGTGCGACTATTGGGAGGATGCCAGCGGCAATGGTGAGCTTTGGTACATCATGGAGTGGGAGGACGAGGCAGCCATGAATGACGGCTGGAACCGCTTTCGCGATGACCCGCGCTGGCAGGAGGCACGCGCGGCGAGCGAAACAGACGGCCCCCTCACCGCAGCCTCGCAATCGATTGTCCTGCGCCGGCCGGACTACTACCGGGGCGCCTAGCGGATATCATCGGTTAAACCAGTTCGCGGAAAACCTGCAATACGAGACGATTTCATGAGGGCACGGTGAGTTCGGATGTCACTCTGACCAATGTCACCAAGCGGTTTGGAGATCAAACCGCCGTTGACGACATCAGCTTTGACGTGGCCGCGGGTAGTTTTTTCTCCCTCCTCGGCCCGTCTGGCTGCGGCAAATCCACCACTTTGCGGATGCTGAGCGGCTTCGAATACCCCGATGCCGGCGAACTCAGGATCGATGGCGAGGATGTATCGGGCGTTCCCGCATATCGGCGCCCCACGAACATGGTGTTCCAGCGATGGGCGCTGTTTCCGCATATGACGGTGCACAACAATGTCGGCTTTGGCCTGGAGGTTGAACGCGTGAGCCGCAGCGAACGCAATCGGCGGGTCGGCGAAATGCTCGACCTTGTCGGGCTTTCCGAATATGCCGAGCGCAGGCCCGGCCAGCTTTCCGGCGGCCAGATGCAACGCGTCGCCCTGGCCCGCGCCCTGGTCAAACAACCCAAGGTGTTGCTGCTCGACGAACCTCTCGGTGCCCTCGATCTGAAACTGCGCAATCAGATGCAGCTTGAGCTAAAGCGCATTCAGCAGGAAGTTGGCACCACCTTCATCTACGTCACCCACGACCAGGGCGAGGCCATGACCATGTCCGACGCCATCGCGGTGATGAACGATGGCCGCATCGAGCAGATCGACACGCCTGAGGCCATTTACGACGCCCCGCAGACGCGGTTTGTCGCCGACTTCATCGGCAACACAAATCTCGTACCCGTCGAAATCGCACCCGGGCCCGTTGAGGCGGACCGGATCTCGGTGCAGATGGGCGGGCTGACGTTCCCGGCGGAGCTGGTCGGGCCCTTGAACGGCGCCACACGCGGCCAAATCTCGCTCCGCCATGAGCGGATTATCACCGGACCGGAGGCCAGGGACCTGCGCACGAACGCCAGGGCCAAGGTTCGCGATGTGGTCTTTCACGGCTCATCGGTCGTCTATGTGGTGGCGCTGCAAGCGGCGGCGGTCGAGTTGACCATCCAGGTCGCCAAGTCGGGCAAGCTTTCGCTGCCAAACGCTGGCGAAGAGATTGTGATTGGCTGGGCGGAAGATGCGGCGCGGTTCTTTCCCGAACAATCGCCCGACGCGGCGTCATAATGGCCCGGCTCGCTCCTACAACGCCGCGGCAGCGTCTATGGGTCCCGCTGCTGTTGCTGGCGCCCACTTTCGCCATCATGCTCTACACCTTTGTCGTACCGCTCCTGAGCTTCATGCGTTTCAGCTTCTATTCGTTCCGTGGCGGGAGGCTGGAAGAGGATTTTTCCATCGATGCCTATGTGCGGTTTCTGACGGATCCGTACTATCACACCGTCATCTACGATACGCTTGAGCTTTCGCTGAGCGTGACAGTGCTGACGCTCCTCATCGGCTACCCTGTCGCCTATGCGCTTTGGCGGTTGACCCGGCCAAGTCTGCAGCGCTGGCTCGGCCTGGTCATCTTTTCGCCCATCCTCGTCAGCGTTGTGGTCCGCAGCTATGGCTGGACGGTTTTCCTCGCCGATCAGGGTCCGGTGAATTTCTTTCTCCAGCAAATCGGCATCACATCCGGGCCGGTGGCTCTCGTCTTCAACTTCACCGGGGTGCTGATCGCCCTTGTGCATGTGTTCCTGCCCTTCGTCGTCTTCCCGATATACGCTTCCATGGTCCGGCTGGATCCGAGCCTGAAGGAAGCCGCTGAGGATCTTGGTGCCGAGTGGTGGTTCAGCTTCCGGCGGGTCACCTTCCCCCTCACGCTGCCGGGTTTTGTTGCCGGCGGGCAGATCTGCTTCACCCTGGCGTTGGGTGCTTTTGTAACGACATCGATCCTGGGCGGCGGACGGGTGACCGTATTGCCTTTGCAGGTCTATCACGCCACCGCCGATATCAACTGGCCAATCGCAGCTGTCGGCGGTTTTGTGCTGGTACTTCTTTCAGTGATCGCCGTGATGCTGTCCAACCGCCTTCTGAAATATTCAGGGGTGTGACGGTGGCATTCGCTCGCTCCAGAACCATCCCCTTGCGCTACATTCTACTCGCGGTGTGGTCGGTCCTCATCGTGATCTTCATCGTCACACCGCTGGTTATCATCGTACTCAACTCCTTCTCCAGCGTGGCCTACAACATCTTCCCGCCGGAAGGCTATTCCCTGCGCTGGTATCAGAACCTGGCGAGTCAGTCGGAATTCTATTTGGCGGCGTTGCGGTCGGTCGTGCTGGCGGCGCTGACCACGGTGCTGGCGCTCATAGCCGGCACCATGGCAGCCTACGCTCTGGTGCGCTACAAACTGCCGGCGATCAATCTGCTCCGGGCCTTCTTGTTTTCACCGATTGTGCTGCCGCACATCGTGATCGGCGTCGCCGTGTTTATGTTTTTCGTGCAGATCGGCACGCTCAGCAGCTACTCCAGCCTTTTGCTGACCCACACCCTGGTCAGCATGCCCTTCGTCATCGCGATCGTTGCAGCCTCGCTCGTGAATTTCGATTGGACGGTGCAGGAAGCGGCGATGGACCTGGGCGCCGGACCGGTCCGGACGTTCTTTCGCGTGGTTCTGCCGGAAATCTCGGTCAGCATGACCATCGCCGGCGTCATCGCCTTCATGATATCCTTCGACCAGGTGGAAACGACCTTGTTCCTCGTCAGGCCGGGCAGCAACACCTTGCCGATCGAGATGTTCCTCTATCTGCAAAAATGGCAGGATCCCACCATCGCCGCGCTCTCCGCCGTGCTCATCCTCTTCTCCGTTGTTCTGGTTACGCTCCTGAGCCGCCTGATGCGCAACCGCCGCGCGGCGCAGGATTTCATGACCGGCATGACCGACAGCCATTAGCCGCCCAAGGTCACGCCCGATCGTAGCGACATCGGCGGTCCGTGCAGGATGGACAGGCCGGACATCAGCAAAAGCAACCCGCTTCCACGTTTGATGTGCTGTTTGTGTCCCGGTCCGCATCGACGGCCACAGCGCCTGCACGCACCATGGGGAGCACCACAGCGCCAGAAAATACCACGCAGAAGGATATAATTATTCTTGAATCTCTCATATCAATACTTCAACACAGCGAACAAATTAACGTATTACTGAGAAGGCAATATCGACACGATCGGAATTCATTTGCGCTCGGCACGCGTTGATTGATCCCCAACCAGTCGGCAAGCGCTTCGCCGATGGTCGTATTCCTGCGACCGGCAGTCCCCATGGCGACATTTTGCCTTAACTACAGGCAGGCGGTAATTCCGCCGTCAACGTAAAGCGTATGGCCGTTCACGAAGGAAGAGGCATCGGATGCCAGGAAAATGCAGGCGCCGACGAGTTCTTCGACCTTGCCCCACCGGCCGGCCGGTGTCCGCTTTTCCAACCAGGCGCTGAATTCCGGATCAGAGACCAGAGCGGCGTTTAGCGGCGTGTCGAAGTAACCCGGTGCGATGGCGTTGCACTGGAGGCCGTATCGTGCCCAGTCGGTCGCCATACCCTTTGTCAGACTGGCAACGGCGCCTTTTGTTGCCGTGTAAGGCGCGATTGAAGGACGGGCGAGCACCGACTGAACCGAGGCGATGTTTATGATCTTGCCCCGTCGACGCGCGATCATGTGTCTGGCGACGGCCTGCCCGACATGGAACACCGACGATATGTTTGTTTGCACAAGCCGTTCGAATGCATCGGCGGGAAAGTCCTCCAACGATGCGCGGTGCTGCATCCCGGCATTGTTGACGCAAATCTCAATCCCGCCGATGTCAGCTTCATACCGGTCGATCGCGTCGCCGGCCGCGCGGTGGTCTGTGACGTCAAAAGGCAGCGTATGAACCATGGCGCCCAGAGACAGGAGCTCATCAGCGGCCGCCCCCAGCTTGTCCCGGTTCCGGCCGTTTAGAACGATAACCGCGCCGGCCTCGGCCAGGCCTTTGGCCAGGGCAAATCCGATTCCCTGTGAAGAGCCCGTAATGAGCGCTGTTCTTCCGGTGAGATCAAACATGGGTCGTCAGACGCCTGGATTGGTGTGAGGCCGCCATGGTCATGACGGGCCTTGTGATATCGACGACATGTCTACACAAATGGGCAGCGCGACCAATCACCTTCGGCAATCGGCGCAAATGCCCGATCAATTCCCCGGTTCGACGCAGCCGATCTCACGCCCGATCTTGTGCAAGACCGTGTGCGATCAGGGAAAACAATGATGACAAGCGGCAACGGCGCGGCGCAAATATTGGACACGGATCGGACGTTGCCACCGGAAATTGGCGCTCCCTAGGGGACTCGAACCCCTGTTTCCGCCGTGAGAGGGCGGCGTCCTAGACCGCTAGACGAAGGGAGCGGCGCAACCGGGTGCATATAGACCCTGCCCGGCCATCCAGCAAGGGCGCAGCCGGCCGCCGGACCGGCGTTCTTCGTTGCGGCGGGAGATCGACCGGGATCGATGGGCCGGCAGAACACATGCCACGCACCGCCCCGGTTCGGCCATACTGCCAAAATCGCGGCCAGCCAGAAACAACAAGGGCCGGTGGGGTGAACCACCAGCCCTTGCTTGTGGTACCGTTCCGTCACCCTTTCGGGCATCGAACCGGCCACCTGAACCAGACCTGACCAAAGTCTCAAGATGCTTCGCCGAAGCGCCACATCTCATTCCAACGGCCCGTTCCGGTCCTGTCGTCAGCCGCCTCCGCCGTATCTCCGGGTCCGCCCCGACTTGCGCCGGGTCATCACCGGCCATCCGGCTTTCGCAGTTCTTGAAGTTCGGCGGTGAGACCGATCTCCAATCGACAGGTGAGAGTATTGCGCGAATTTTTCAGGGCTGCAAATTGGCCCGGTGGATGAAAGTGACTATCGGGGAAAACCCCGAAATGCCCAGCTGAGCCGAGGTGCAGCCTCAAGATTTTGCACCAGCGAAATCAACACGTTATGCCGGCCCGTCCCGGTTCCAACGATATCGGCCGCTCCGCGATCCTTATTCGAACACCAAGGCCCTGCGAGCCAGAACCTGGCCCGACGCGAGATCGACCACGATTATTTCTTCACCGCCGCCGGCAAGCGATATCCGCACGAGCATGCGGGTTCCGTCCAGATCTGTTTGGAGCACCTTTGCACCCGCCGGCAGATAGACCGGTTGTGTGGCCGATTGGGCTGTTGCAAGCGCGGCGGCGGCGCCGGTATCCGCCGATCCATCCGCTTCATCATCGGAGATCTTGTAGACAATGGCCGCGAACACCGCGATAAGCCCCAGAACCATGACCCCGATGGAGCCGACCATAAGCCGCGCCAGCTTGCGCCGAACACGTTCCACCGCCGGATCGAGCGGCGGTTCGTCGTCGTCAGTCTGCTGAATTCGGGAAACGGGATCGGCCATGGCCCACGACGATATCCAGGTAACGGTCTATCAGGTTGCGCCGGACGAAGCCGGCCAGCGGCTCGACGCATTTCTCGCCGGTCGCGAACCGCAGATATCACGCAACAGATTTAAGGCGCTGATCAAATCCGGCCACGTCGTCGGCGGCGGCCGGAACCTAGTGGAGCCCAACAGCCGGGTCAATCCGGGTGATCGCTACGAGGTCACCATGCCCGCGCCCGAAGCGCCGGAGCCGGAGCCGGAAGATATACCCCTCACCGTCGTCCATGAGGACGCGGACCTGATCGTCATCGACAAACCCGCGGGCCTTGTGGTGCACCCGGCGGCCGGCAACTGGACCGGCACTCTCGTCAACGCCCTGATCCATCATTGCGGGCAAAGCCTGTCGGGGATCGGCGGCGTGCGTCGCCCCGGTATCGTTCATCGCCTCGACAAAGACACGACGGGCCTGCTGGTGGTGGCCAAGAACGATCTCGCCCATCGCGGCCTTGCCGGACAGTTTGCAGACCGCGGCCGATCCGGGGACCTGGAGCGCACCTACACGGCGCTCGTCTGGGGCGCTCCGCCGCGGCCCTACGGCACGATCGAGGGCGCGATCGGTCGCGATCCCCACAACCGGCAGAAGCGGGCCATCGTGGCATCCGGCGGCAAGCCTGCGGTTACGCATTATCGGACTCAGAAGGCATTCGCGGCGGCGCAAGCCGGCAGCGGAGAGACCTTGCGGCGGGAGATTATCGCAGCCTGCGTGTCCTGCCGGCTCCAAACCGGGCGCACGCACCAGATCCGGGTTCACATGGCCGCCCTCGGCAATCCCCTGATCGGCGACCGCCTCTACGGCGCCGGCTTTCAAACCAAAACATCAAAGGTTTCTGCTGCCGTGGCTGCGGCCCTGAAAAAACTGCATCGCCAGGCGCTCCACGCATCCACACTTGGATTCCGGCATCCCGTCAAAGGGGATAAAATGCGATTTGAGAGTGAGTTACCGCTTGATATGAAGAATTTGATTGAGAGGATGCAGGCGGCATAGGATTGCGCCCTGGGGCCAACCCTACCGATCATTAAGGTGAAAATTCACGCATTGGACCCTATATGGGACATATCGGCGGGGCGAGCGCTGCGATTCCATGCGCAGATTCCGCATTTCCCGATGGATTTGAAATCGCGTTCAAAAGGCCCTTCCAGAGGCCCCGTTTCAGAGGCCCCGTTCCAGAGGATTGAACCATGGCGCAAGGCAATATTCCGGTAGTCTCCTCCGCAGAGGGCGGCCTCTCCCGCTATCTGGACGAGATTCGCAAATTCCCGATGTTGCAGCCGGAAGAAGAATATGTGCTGGCCAAGCGATACCACGAGCACGACGACCGCGACGCGGCCCACAGGCTGGTAACCAGCCATCTGCGGCTGGTGGCCAAGATCGCGATGGGTTATCGCGGCTACGGCCTGCCGATCGGCGAAGTCATTTCGGAAGGCAATGTCGGTCTCATGCAGGCCGTCAAGCGCTTCGACCCGGAAAAGGGATTTCGTCTGGCAACCTACGCCATGTGGTGGATTCGCGCCGCCATACAGGAGTACATTCTGCGCTCCTGGAGCCTGGTGAAAATGGGCACGACCGCAAACCAGAAGCGGTTGTTCTTCAATCTGCGCAAGGTCAAGAGCCAGATTTCAGCCCTTGATGAAGGCGATCTGCGCCACGAGCATGTCGAGGCGATCGCCAAGCGCTTGAAAGTCAGCGAGGACGAGGTGGTCTCGATGAACCGGCGACTGTCCGGCGATGCCTCGTTGAACGCGCCGATACGGGCCACCGAGGGCGAATCCGGCGAGTGGCAGGATTGGCTGGCCGATGAATCGGAAAGCCAGGAAGACATGCTGATCGAGCAGGACGAGTTTGACCAGCGCCGGGTCATGCTGAAAGACGCGCTCGGTGTTCTGGACAAGCGCGAGAAACGCATTTTTCAGGCCCGGCGCCTGTCCGACGATCCGCTGACGCTGGAAGAGCTCTCCGGAGAATTCGGCGTCAGCCGGGAGCGTGTTCGCCAGCTCGAGGTTCGCGCCTTCGAAAAGGTGCAGAAGGCTGTAACCCAGGCGGCCAAGGATCGCGAGGCGGGCAGGACGCCGCTTCTTGAGGCGACATCCGGCTAGACCGGGTCACTCCTGGCGGGCAACCGGTCGCGCCCGCCACCGGCCCGGGGCCAATCTTCCATCGAGAACCAGCAAACCCGCCGATATGAATATCATGCCGCCCGCCTCGGCGGCCGAAATATGCTCGCCCAAAAAGAAAACAGCGAGAAACAGGGCGCTGACGGGAACAAGCAACGTGACAAGCATCACGTTTGTTGCACCGGCCCGGCCGACGATCATGAAAAACAGGATATAGGCAAGCGCCGTCGATGCCAGCGCCAAGCCGGCGACGGCCGCGATCGCGCCCCAGCCCGGCACGTCCAGGCGCCACGGCATGTCGATCAACAAGACGAATGGCACTAACAACAAGGTGGAGTAGGCCAGTTGGCTCGCCGCCGAAACCACCGGATCGATCTGGCGGAAGGCGCGCGCCTGGATCCCCGAAATGCCATATGAGACGGTGGCCGCGACCATGGCCAGCCCGGCGATCACCTCATTGTCAAGGCCGGCAAGGGCCCGCGGGCCGACAAGCACGACCAGACCGATGAGACCAAGCGCAATGCCGATGACCTTGCGCCGTGTCAATTGTTCATCCCTTGTCAGTACGTGTGCCAGGATGAGTGTGAAAACCGGTGTCAGACCATTGAGGATCGACGCCGCACCGGCACCGATCCGCGGAATGGCGTAGACGATTAGTGCGAACGGTATGATATTGTTGGTCAATCCCATCAGCGCATAGCGGGCGTGGATTGCGCCGCCACGCGGAAAACGGCGGCCGGTGGCGCCGGTCACAATCAACAAGGCCAGAGCGGCGAGCGCGACCCGCAACCAGACGACGCTTAGAACCGGCAGATCTGCCGCCGCGATCTTCATGAAGATGAACGAGCCGCCCCACAGCAAGGACAACAGGGCAAGCAGCAGCCATGTCAGGCGATCCATGCCGCCGGCTGCGGTCGGGGTCAATCTGTCGGATTCGGCCACGGCGTGTTCCCGTATCTGCGGTGCCCGTGTCTATCATCTCTGGATTGCCGGACCACCCGATTCTTGCCCGGCACGGCGATGCGCCGGCGGCGGCATCGGCCGGCGCCAGTCACGCTGCCATTGCCAATGCCGCCGCGTTGGGTTAGGGGCGGAAAACCGAGGGGTGCGCGGCCACGTGTCGCGCTGAGATGGCGATAACGCCGAACCCTTTGAACCTGATCCGGATCATGCCGGCGAAGGAACGGGATATCGCCGCCTTCCCACCCGATCCGCGACCGGCAAACCGGAGCGCGACACGACGTGAACCGTCTATCTCCTGCAGCGATCCGCCTGGCTGGCGTTCTGATTGCAATGACAGTTTGGGAATTCGCGGTGCGCGCGGGTGAAATCCCCGCATTCCTCCTCCCCGCACCGTCACAAATCGCCGCCGCTTTCGCCGGCGAGGCCGGCTATTACATTCGCCACGCCGCGATCACAGCCGGCGAGATCGCCGCGGGTTTGGCTGCGGGCGCCCTCGTCGGCGCCCTCACTGCCGCCGCGCTGTCGCTTTCGGAGCAGGCACGACGCCTCGTCGGTCCGGTTCTTGTCGCAAGCCAGGCATTGCCGGTTTTCGCGATCGCCCCATTGCTCGTCATCTGGTTCGGCTTCGGCATCGTTTCCAAAATCGTCATGGCGGCACTGATCATCTACTTTCCGGTCGCGACCACATTCGCCGATGGCTTGAACCGGACCGATCCCAATCTTGTAGACATTGCCCGGCTGAACGGATCCGGCCGTTTCACCATATTGCGCCTGATACGAATTCCCGCCGCCCTGCCATCGCTCGGCTCCGGTTTGCGGGTGGCGGCGACGATCGCCCCGATCGGCGCGATCGTCGGCGAATGGGTGGGCGCCTCCGGCGGCCTCGGATTTGTCATGCTTCAGGCCAATGCCCGCATGCAGACGGACCGCGTTTTTGTCGCCCTGGCCATTCTGGCGATCATGGCGCTCGGCCTGCGCGCGCTCTTGGAGTTCGCACTGCGCCATATACTCTTTTGGGTTCCGGGCGAAGGCACACACTCTCCCCAGTCAACATAGGAAGAAATTCATGTACCGCATTGCCATGTTTATGATTGTTCTGATTGCATCGGCCTCAACCGGTGCTGCCGGCGATCGTCTGACGGTGCTTCTCGACTGGTTCGTCAATCCCGATCATGCACCACTGATCATCGCCGCCGAAAAGGGCTATTTCGCCGAGGCCGGCCTCGACATCACACTCATTCCACCTGCCGACCCCAGCGCCCCACCCCGCATTGTCGCCGCCGGCGAAGCCGATATTGCAATCTCCTATCAGCCCAATCTTTATCTCCAGGTCGCTGAAAACCTGCCGCTTGTCCGCATCGGCACGCTTGTCGCAACCCCCCTTAACGCACTGGTTGTCCTTGAGGACGGCCCGATTGACGAAATTTCCGACCTGAAAGGCAAAACCGTCGGGTTCTCCGTCGGCGGCTTTGAAGATGCGCTTCTGAAACGAATGCTTGCCGGCGCCGGATTGACCCTGGACGATGTCACGCTCGTCAATGTCAACTTTGCGCTCTCGCCTGCCCTGATCACCGGAAAGGTGGATGCGGTGATCGGCGCGTTCCGAAATTTCGAGATGACCCAGCTTGACATTGAAGGTCATCCCGGCCGCGCCTTCTTTCCCGAAGAACACGGTGTCCCGGTCTATGATGAACTCATCTACCTGGCGCGGTCGGATGCGCTGGACGGCAATGACCGCATTCCCCGTTTCCTGGATGCTGTGGAAAAGGCGACCCTGTTCATGACCAATCATCCGGACCTGGCCCTGGATATCTTCCTCAAGGCCTATCCGGATCTTGACAATCGCCTGAACCGGGAAGCGTTCGCCAATACGTTGGCCCGCTTCTCCAAGAGCCCGGCGGCAATCGATCGGACGCGATATGCCCGATTTGGCCAGTTCATGGTCGAACAGGGATTGATCGAGACAGCCGAACCGGTCGAACGCTATGCCGTGGCTCTCGACTAGACGGTCACGGCAAAGATGGCAAAACCGGGTTGCGGTTCACGGAACCCAGCTCGCCAGGACGGTCTCGAACACCTGGTCGCCCGGAATACCCTTTTCGAAGGTTATCAGTGCACGCGTGCCATCCTTGAACAGGATTGGCATGTCGAACCAGGCACCGTCGCGCATCAGCGAAAGGTTTTGGGTTTCCTGTTCGCTGTCGCTGGAAAGCGCGATCCAGAAGAGCTGTTCGGTGACCGGCACCGCCGCGCCGGTCAGCGGCTGGCCGCGCGCCTGCTCATTCGGTTTGACCACGAGCGCCGGAATTCGTTCGATCTGCGCATCGGAAATCGCGCCGCCACTGTCGAAATTGATCTCGATCAGATGACTGGCGGGTAGCGCATCATCCAGATTCCGGGACATGGTCATGGTCACCGCGACGTTCCTTTCGGGAACGTCAATTTTCGCCTGTATCGCTGGCGCTCCGTCAGGCTGGGTTATCTGTGTCCAGCTGATCGCCCCTTCCTGTACGGCGCCCGGAGTACCGTTGGCGCCCTGCTCGTAATATATCGCCCGCTGACCAACCAGATTGGATTCACCCGAAGCCGCCGGCACGCCGACCGGCTGCTGCGGAATGGCGGAAACCGTGATGCCGTCTTCGCCGGCGGAGATCGTTATTCCGGTGCCGCCATCGATCAGCCGGTCGGTGCTCTTGGAACCGTTGGCATCATCGTCAGCGCCCGCATCGGCCGCGATCATCGATCCATTGTCGCCACCGGTCTCGGCGAACGGCCGCGGCGGTGCCGAAGTTGCGCCATCGGGATCGTCCTTGGCCGGTATCGCGCTGGCAAGGACTGACCGGGTAATCGTCTGAACCTTGTCCCACTGGGTGTAAGCGACGGCCCCGGCGCCACCGAGAACGAGCAGCAACAACACCATGAAAATAAAGAATGGCGCGCGCGACGCCTTGGCCTTGCGGACCCGGCCACCATGATCGCCGCGGTGGTCGAAATCCATTGCCGGTTCGGGAGCAAACTGCGCGCCCCGCGGTTCCGATCGCAGATCGGGCGGACGTTCCGATGGCGTTTCCGAGGCCGCCGATTCAAACTGCGAGAATTCGTTGTCGATCGTCTCCCAGTCAATTCCCGCCAGTTCCGGGTCTTCACCGCGCTCGACCGCCAACTCGATATCGGCGATCGCATCTTCCAGCCGTTGGTGCTGGGCTTCCAGATCGTCGGCGGAAAGCGGTGGCTCGACCGCAGTCAGCTGCCGGGCAAGCGCGGCGCGCGCGCGATCATAGACCGCCTGGCGCATGGCCGGCGTGTTTTCCGGCAAACTTTCGATCGATCGTCTGAGGATCGCTCTGTAATCGGGCATGGTTGTTCCAGGCCGGTACTGTCAGTGGCAAATCATTAATCCTGAAAAGGATCGCGCACAAGGATTGTGTCATCCCGTTCCGGACTTGTCGACAATAGTGCAACCGGCGCTTGTATCAGTTCCTCGATATGACGGACATATTTCACGGCCTGGGCCGGCAATTCGGCCCAACTTTGAGCACCTTCCGTCGATGAGCTCCATCCTTCAAGTGATTCGTAGACCGGTTCAACCCGCGCTTGTGCCGTCTGGCTTGCCGGCAACCGGTCGATATCCGCCCCGTCAAGACGGTAGCCGACGCAAACCTTGATCTCCTCCAACCCGTCGAGCACGTCAAGCTTGGTGAGGGCGATACCGTCAATCCCGGAGACACTCACCGTCTGCCGGACAAGCACGGCATCAAACCATCCGCAACGCCGTTTTCGGCCGGTTACCGTACCGAATTCACGACCGCGTTCGCCCAGAAACTGTCCGATTTCGTTTTCCTGCTCTGTCGGAAAGGGTCCCTCTCCGACCCGTGTCGTGTAGGCCTTGGTTATTCCCAACACATAATCGATGGCATTCGGTCCCAGACCGCATCCCGTCGCCGCCTGTCCGGCCACAGTGTTGGACGAGGTGACAAACGGATAGGTGCCATGATCGATATCGAGCAATGCGCCTTGCGCACCTTCAAACAGGATACGCTCGCCCTCCCGGCGGCGTCGGCCAAGTTCGGCCCAGACCGTGTCCACATAGGGCACGATTTCCGCGGCGACCGCCGACAATTCATCAAAGATGACATCCTGGTTTGTTTCCGCCTGCCCGTAGCCGCGGCGAAGCGCATTGTGGTGGTCCAGCAGCCTGTCGATCTTGCCGCGCAGCGTATCGAGGTTTTTCAGATCCATGGTGCGGATTGCCCGCCGCCCGACCTTGTCCTCATAAGCCGGGCCGATACCGCGCTTTGTCGTGCCGATCCGGATTCCGCTGTTTGTCGATTCCCGGAAACTGTCCAGTTCCCGGTGAAGTGAGAGGATCAGCGTCGCGTTTTCCGCGATTTTCAGATTTTCCGGAGAAATGACGACGCCCTGCGCTCCAAGCCGCGCCACCTCCTCCACGAAGGCGTGCGGATCGACAACCACGCCGTTGCCGATGATACTCATCTTGCCGGGCCGCACGACACCGGACGGCAGCAGGCTGAGCTTGTAGGACACACCATTGATGACGAGAGTATGGCCGGCATTGTGGCCGCCCTGGAAGCGCACGATCACATCGGCGCGTTCCGACAGCCAGTCAACGATCTTGCCCTTGCCCTCGTCACCCCATTGCGAACCGACGACAACCACATTGGCCATGAATTAGCGCCCACCACAACACACCAAACCCCGACACTGGGCCGGGGCTGGATCGTCTATACCGTGTGCGAAGCGCCCTGAAAAGCCGTGCGGCCAAACTTGCATCGCCTTCCTGGCCCGGTCCCGATCGGCACTTTTGTCCGGCCGACCTAGAAACTCAGCGGTTTCACCTGAATGACGTTGGCCAGCGCCTGAACTTTTTTCAGCAGTGCATCCGGAAGGGGCTGGTCGATTGAGATCAGGGCGATCGCATTGCCCCCTTCCCTGTCGCGGCCGAATTGCATGTGGGCGATATTGATGCCGGCATCGCCAAGCGTCGTCCCCAGATTGCCGATGAAACCCGGACGGTCGCGGTTCGTCACATAGATCATGTGCGGCGACAGTTCCGCTTCCATGTTGATGCCCTTGATCTGTATGATTCTTGGCTTGCCGTCGGAAAAGACCGTTCCGGCAACCGAACGCACCTGCTTGTCGGTCTCCACGGTCAACCGAACATAGGTTTCGTATGCGCCGGAATGGGCGCGCCGGGTTTCCTCAACCTTGATCCCGCGATCGCGCGCAATCGTCGGCGCAGAGACCATATTGACCGATTGCAGGACCGGTTGCAGGAAGCCGGCAAGCGCCGCGGAGGTCAACGCCGCGACATTCATGTCCTTCACGATGCCCTCATATTCCAGGCAGATCGTTTTGGCATTGCTTTCCGTCAGCTGTCCGGCAAACGAACCGAGTTGTTCGGCCAGTTTTGCAAACGGCGTCAGTATTGGCGCTTCATCGGCGGTAATCGACGGCATGTTGAGCGCATTGGAAACGGCGCCGGAGGTCAGGTAGTCCGCCATCTGCTCGGCCACCTGGATGGCGACATTTTCCTGGGCTTCCCGCGTCGCCGCGCCCAGATGCGGTGTGCACACAATATTGGGTGCGCCGAAAAGGACATTCTCCGTTGCCGGCTCGGTGGAAAATACATCCACTGCCGCGCCGGCCACCCTGCCGCTTTCCAGCGCCGCCCGCAGAGCCGCCTCGTCCACAAGCCCGCCGCGCGCGCAATTGATGATTCGTACCCCGGGCTTCATCGCGGATATGGCATCGGCGTCGATTATGTTGCGGGTCTTGTCCGTCAACGGCGTATGCAGGCTGATGAAGTCCGACCGGGCGATCAGCGTGTCCAGATCGACCTTTTGCGCGCCCAGGTCCCGAGCCCGCTCCTCTGAAAGGAACGGATCGTACGCCATCACACGCATGGCAAGCCCGGCCGCCCTTTGCACAACAATCGAACCGATGTTTCCGCAACCCACGACACCCAGGGTCTTGCCGGAAATCTCCACACCCATGAATCGGGTCTTCTCCCATTTGCCCGATTGGGTCGACAGATCGGCAGCCGGGATCTGCCGCGCACAGGCGAACATCATCGCGATCGCATGTTCCGCCGTCGTGATGGAATTGCCGAACGGTGTGTTCATGACGATAACACCCTTGGCCGTGGCGGCACGCAGGTCGATATTGTCGATACCGATGCCGGCGCGGCCAATCACCTTGAGCCGGTCGGCGGCGGCGATGATCTTCTCGCTGACCTTGGAGGCGGAGCGAACGGCCAATCCGTCATAGTCGGCAACAGCCGCGGCGAAGGCCTGTTTGTCCTTGCCGAGATCCGGATCAAAGGTCACGTCGATTCCGCGATCGTGAAACACCTGGACGGCCGATTCCGAAAGCCGGTCGGATATCAGCACCCTGGGAGTTGTCATGTCATAGTCCCTGTCGTTCGTTACCGGCGAAGCGCCAGCGTGATTTTGTTGGATCGAGTACGGTGGGACGCGTGGCTGGCGCGGTCAGGCAGCTTTGCGGAGGGCCGCTTTCTGCATTTGATATGCCCAGTCCAGCCATGGCGTCAGCGCCGCCAGATCTCCCGCATCGACGGTTCCGCCGCACCAAATCCGCAGCCCCGGCGGCGCGTCACGGTAGGATTTGATATCGTAGGCGACCCTCTCCGTCTCCAGGAGTTCAGCGATACCCTTG
The DNA here is from genome assembly GCA_965216515.1 of Afifellaceae bacterium. Taxonomy (GTDB): domain Bacteria; phylum Pseudomonadota; class Alphaproteobacteria; order Rhizobiales; family Afifellaceae; genus CAXMRP01. The sequence continues at coordinate 1,498,274 of OZ244173.1, forward strand.
GCAAAGGCCGCCTGGTCTTCGGCACAGAGCGCCAGCACGTCCGGATCGACGATCTTGAGACAAACGGACGTGTTTGAGCGGATCGCCGGGTCGTTTGCCAGGTAGTCGATCCACCCGGTTCGCGACACCCAGCCGGCAAGCACCGCCGAATTGGCATCGGCCCGACCGATCATTCCCAGGCCGCCGCCGACCGATTGCACCCATTCAAGCGCATCCAGGCAGTCTTCGACCGCAAGCATGGAGGGTGTGTTTATCGTCTCACCGCGAAAAATGCCCTCCGAGAGCTTTCCGCCTTTCGTCAGCCGGAAGAGCTTCGGCATCGGCCACGACGGGGTATGGCTTTCCAGTCGTTCCACCGCGCGCGGCGACAGGATCAGCATCCCGTGCTGGGCTTCACCACCAAGCACCTTCTGCCAGGAAAACGTGACCGCATCGAGCTTGTCGAATGGCAGCCGTTGCGCAAACACCGCGCTCGTTGCATCGCAAAGCGTCAGCCCCCCGCGGTCCGCATCAATCCACTCTCCGTCGGGGACGCAAACGCCCGATGTTGTGCCGTTCCACGTGAACACCACATCCCGATCACAGTCGACCGTTCCAAGATCGGGAAGGTCGCCATAGTCGGCGTCCAGAACGCGCACATCATCCAGTTTGAGCTGATTGGTGATGTCGGCGACCCAGCCCCTGCCAAAGCTTTCCCAGGCAAGCACATCGATCCCGCGCGGGCCCAGAAGCGACCACATCGCGATTTCCATGGCGCCGGTATCGGAGGCCGGCATGATACCGATGCGGTAGGCGTCCGGAACACCCAGCGATACGCGTGTTTCATCGATCAGCCGTTTCAGACGGGCGGCCCCGATGCCGGACCGATGAGACCGGCCCAGAACGGCATTTTCGAGTATGTTCGGGGTCCAGCCCGGCCGTTTTGCCGTTGGGCCGGAAGAAAAACGCGGATTGACCGGCCGCGCCGCCGGTTTCTCAATCGTCATATGCAGACTACCCTTCCAGATAGTTGCTCCTCGTTGGGGAGGAGTGTCCCGCCGCGCGGATTATCAGAACGCCCGGAAAACGCAAGCCTTTTGCCGGATTTGGACCGTTTCCCGTCGGTTGGTCCCGGGCAGCTTGGGGTGCAATCTTGGCGCAACGGGCCGGCGTCTCACCGAATGCCACGGCAAAACCGAACGACAATGTCCGCAGGCGGATCCCGGCCGGCAGGACGGCCAAACGATCATTCGGGACGGCAGGCGACAAAAAAATGGGCGGGCCCCGGGCCCGCCCATTCCACGTTCCTGGTGCCTTGTCAGGCTAGAAGCTGGCGATCACCGGACGATCGGGCGCCCCGCCGCCGAACATGTAGCGTACGCCGACACGGACTTCGTGGGCTCTGAGGTCGTCATAGACAATCGGATGGGTGCCGCCGCCGATCGAAAGGATTCCGGAGTTGCCCTCTCCCAGATCAAGATAACGGTAGTTGACATCGAGCGTCACGTTGCTGGCAAGGTCGACACCAAAACCGGCCATAAGCGCCCAGGCGAAATTCCAGTTGCTGCCGGAATTCCACGTACCGCCCGGACCGGCGGGATTGATGAAGTGGACATCATCGACCATGACATACGAGGCGCCAAGACCGACACCGACATACGGCGTGAATGCGCCGTAGTGACCGAGGTCGGCGTAGAAGTTGGCGAGCAGCGTCCAGGCGGAGATGTCTGCATATTCGCCAGACACACCGCAGGCCGGCAGACAGGGAAGTTCGCCGTAAAAGCCTGATTTGAACTCATAGTCCGCCGTAAAATCGGTACGGAACCATGAGTTGAAGCGATAACCGATACCACCGCCGATCACCCCGGTTTCATTCAGTTCCGTATACTGGAATTGCAGCGGACCGGGCGCGACCGGATCCAGCCAGCCACCGGAAGGGTCGGCATAGATCTTGTATCCGATGTCGCCGCGAAGATACCAGCCACCGAATATCGAAGGCGGTTCGGGCACGGCTTCGACTTCCGGGATGACCACGCGGTCAGCGGCCTGTGCCGACGGCACCGCGACAATCGCGGTCAGGCATGCGGCCATTGCAGCCGCGGCAATATATTTCATGGTTTTCCTCGTTCGCGGTTTTGGCGCGTGAATCGAAAGATCAATCGCGCCCATCGACGCAACGATTCGTAAACCCATCTGCTTAAAAGCGGGTTAACCATGCTTGTTAAGAAAGCGGGCCGGCTGCATTCCCGGGCGCCACCCAATATTCAGCGGATCCCGGGCAGGCATGGTGAACGACAGGATTGTTCGGAAGAAACCCGATCACTGGGATTTCAGTGATCCGGCACCGGCGGTCGGCGCGGTATCAGGCGGCTGTCTGCAGGGCTTCGATTATGTCGTTGACGACATTTTCCACCAGATCGGCATTGTCGCCCTCACCCATAACGCGAATCACCGGCTCCGTACCGGAAGGACGGATCACCAGTCTTCCGCTTTCGCCAAGCCGCGACTGCGCATCGGCAATGGCCTGCCTGACCATTTCCATGTCGAGCGGCTGGCTGCCCTTGTAGCGGATATTCTTCTTGATCTGAGGCACCGGTTCGAATCGGTGGCAGACCTCGCTGACCGGTTTGTCTTCCCGGCACACCATGGCCAATACCTGCAATGCCGCCACGAGCCCATCACCGGTGGTCGAATAATCGGAAAGGATGATATGGCCTGATTGCTCGCCGCCGACATTGTAGCCATGGGTCCGCATATGTTCGCTCACATAGCGATCGCCAACCGGCGTGCGCTGCATGGAAAGGCCGATTTCCCCGAGGAACCGCTCCAGGCCCAGGTTCGACATCACTGTCGTCACGATGCCGTCGCCGACCAGCCGGTCCTCATCCTTCCAGAACGAGGCCACAAGCGCCATCACCTGGTCGCCATCGATCACGCGCCCCTTTTCGTCGACGATCACGACGCGATCGGCGTCACCGTCGAGCGCGATCCCGATATCGGCGCGCACCTCATGAACTTTCCGGGCAAGCGCTCCAGGCGCCGTCGAACCGACATCCCGGTTGATATTGAAGCCATCCGGCTCCACGCCAACCGGTATCACATCGGCGCCCAGTTCCCACAGCGCCGCCGGCGCGGCCTTGTAGCCGGCGCCGTTTGCGCAATCGATAACCACCCGCAATCCCTCAAAACTGAGTTTGCGCGGCAGCGTCCGCTTGGCGAATTCGATATATCGATCGCTGACACCGTCGACCCGCTTCGCCCGGCCGAGATTCTCCGCCGAAGACAACCTTCTGGTCATGTCGGATTCGATCAGCCGTTCGATATCCAGTTCCGTTTCGTCGGAGAGTTTGAAACCCTCCGGGCCAAACAGCTTGATGCCATTGTCGTGATAGGGATTGTGCGAAGCTGAAATCATCACGCCATAGTCGGCGCGCATGGACCGCGTGAGCATCGCCACAGCGGGCGTCGGGATCGGCCCCAGCAGGAACACATCGACCCCGACCGCGGTAAATCCGGCCACGAGTGCGTTCTCGATCATGTATCCGGACAGCCGGGTGTCCTTCCCGATGACCACACGCTGGCGGTGACCGTTCCGGTAGTAGAGCCCTACCGCCATGCCGACTTTCATGGCGACTTCCGCGGTCATCGGAAAGCTGTTCGCCAATCCGCGAATGCCATCGGTGCCGAAATACGTCCTGCTCATGTCCTGTCCATTGCCCCCGGCTCTTCTCCTCCCGCATCCCGACAGTCCGGGACACACGCCCGCGCGTCGGATCGTTTGCGCCGCCGACCGGAGATTTTGCGCATGGCGTTGAATATCGATCGTCGGATCACCACCGAACACCGCCGCCGATTATACCGTCCGGAGCCAAAGCACGTGTAAAGATTTGTATCAAATGGTTTCAGGCGCCCCCGGGACCCGCCGGTTGCCGTCAATCCGCAGGCCGGCCAGCGATCAGGTCGGCTGCGGCTCCATCCCGGCATCGCCATCCTTGCCCGCTTTGCGGGATCCGGTGGTCGGCACGGCCGATCCTGTCGGCGTCGTCGGCGGCGCATCATCGCTTGGATCTTCACGTACCGGCTTTTTGCCCTTCAGAAGATCGACGATTTCATCGCCGGCCAGGGTTTCATATTCCAGCAAGCCCTGCGCCAATGTCTCCAGATCGTCCTTGCGGGAGGTCAGGATTTCACGTGCCCGCTCATAGCCGCCATCGACAAGCTCACGCACTTCCGTGTCGATCATCTGCGCGGTCTTCTCCGAGATATTGTGCTGGCGGGCGACCGAATGGCCAAGGAAGACCTCCTCCTGGTTTTCGCCATAGGCGACATTGCCCAATTCGTCGGAAAAGCCCCAGCGGGTCACCATCGCGCGAGCCAGCTTGGTCGCCTGTTCAATATCCGATGCGGCACCTGAGGTGACCTGTTCCTTGCCGAAAATCATTTCCTCCGCCACCCGGCCACCCATCAGGATCGCCAACCGCGAGGTCATCTGCTCGAATGTCATGGAAAGCTGGTCGCGCTCCGGCAACTGCATCACCATCCCCAGGGCGCGTCCCCGGGGAATGATGGTCGCCTTGTGCACGGGATCGGTCGAGGGAACGCTGAGTGCAACGATCGCATGCCCGCCCTCATGATAGGCGGTGAGCCGCTTTTCGTCCTCGGTCATCACCAGCGTTCGCCGTTCGGCACCCATCAGCACCTTGTCCTTGGCGTCCTCGAATTCGGCCATGGTGACAAGACGCTTGCCCCGCCGCGCGGCCAGCAGAGCCGACTCGTTGACGAGGTTCATCAAATCGGCACCCGAAAATCCCGGCGTGCCGCGCGCAACCGTTTTCAGATTGACATCCGGTGCCAGCGGCACTTTGCGCACATGTACTTTCAGGATCTTCTCACGGCCGATCACATCGGGATTTGGCACCACGATCTGACGATCGAAGCGGCCCGGGCGCAACAAGGCCGGATCGAGCACGTCGGGCCGGTTGGTCGCGGCGATCAGGATGATGCCCTCGTTGGCCTCAAACCCGTCCATCTCGACCAGCAGCTGGTTCAGGGTCTGCTCCCGCTCGTCGTTGCCGCCGCCCAGGCCGGCACCACGATGACGGCCGACGGCATCGATTTCGTCGATGAAGATGATACAGGGCGCGTTCTTTTTCGCCTGCTCGAACATGTCGCGCACGCGGCTTGCGCCGACGCCCACAAACATCTCCACGAAGTCCGAACCGGAGATCGTGAAAAACGGCACATTGGCCTCACCGGCAATCGCCCTGGCAAGCAGGGTCTTGCCGGTACCCGGCGGGCCGACCAGCAGCACGCCGCGCGGAATGCGGCCGCCCAGCCGCTGGAATTTTTGCGGATCGCGGAGAAACTCGACGATTTCCTCAAGATCCTCCTTTGCTTCGTCAACGCCGGCCACATCCTCAAATGTCACCCGGCCGTGGGCCTCCGTAAGCAGTTTCGCCTTGGATTTTCCGAAACCCATCGCCCGGCCGCCTGCGCCCTGCATCTGCCGCATGAAAAATATCCAGACAGCAATCAGCAGCAGCATCGGGAACCAAGAAATCAGCACCGAAAGGAACGTCATTTCGCCGTTTTCGGGCCGCGCCCGGATCGAAACGCCGTTTTCCTCCAGCGCCGTGACATAGTCCGATTCCAGCGGCGCATATGTGCGGAACCGGTCATTATTGGTAAAAGTCCCGGAGATCTCCTGGCCGGAAATCGTGACACTTGTCACCTTGCCCTCGCTGATCGCACTGCGAAAATCGGAATAGGGAATGTCGCGTGCGCTCGATTGCCCGGACGGATCCTGGAACAGATTGAACAGGGCAACCAGCAACAAAAGGATGACAATCCACAAGGCGAAATTGCGGAAATTCTGGTTCATACGGCTACGTTCCCCTGTTGTCGGACCGACCTGGATCCGCAAAGCAATCCGACAGTCGTCCCGCGTAACGCGTCCCTTGGACTCCCGAACACTACACTAGATAGGTTTTCGGTCCGTTGATGCCAAGGCGACCGGTGACGAATGGTTACGATATCAGACATTATCACACATTGGCGATCACGCTGTACTGCTATCGTCGAATGCGCCCACACCGCCGCGCCTGTCTTCGACCCGAATTGCCCGTGGATCGCGCATGGCCTCTTCCACGATGCAGGTAACCGCGAGCGGGTCCGGTTTCCCGTCCGCCGGCGCCGAATTCGGCCGTGCAACGACCGCGCCGTCCGGAGCCGCGATCAAATGCCCGCCGCGAAAGAGCCCGGGCATGCACCCGACCACCGACTTTTCCAGATTTCCCGCGGAGACAAAACCGGCTGCATTCGCAAGCGGCCCGATGGATAGGACTTCCGGCCTCGCCGCCCGTGGCACCCGGATCCTGAACCGCCCGTCCCAGACAAGCGTATCGCCGGCCGCGACAGCGCTTGTTTCCAGACCCTTGCGCCCGGCTTCCCGCCGAAACCGCACGATTTGCCCTGCCACGTCGATAATCACGCCGCCAAGCGTCTGTCTGAGGCCCCGATCCGCGCGATCGCGCAACCGCCGGTGAAGTCGCTGGATCTTGTCTCCGGGCGCCCCGAAACGATGCCCTCCGGCTGCCCGCACGATCCGCCACAACGCCCGCCCTACGATCACATCCGGCTCCGATACGAGCGATCGGAGGGGTCCGGAAACCTGCCCCGCCGCATCCACGGAAAAGGCGGCCAGCAATTCATCCGCCCGCGCGTCGATCGCGTCTGCCGTCCGCCGCGCGCGCGCCGCCAGCGCCACAAGTTCCTCCCGGCCGGGCAGATGGGAGGATTCCAGCGCCAGGATCTCCCGCACCCAGACACGGTCATAGGTGAAATCGCGGTTGGAGGGATCGTCGGCGATCGGCAGTTCGCTCTTCTCGGCAATGGACAGGAGCGTATCGCGCCATACGCCAAGCAGCGGCCGCACAAGTCGGCATCCGTTAATCCGAACCGTTTCGGCCATTCCCGCAAGACCGAAAAGCCCGGAGCCCCGAAGCAGCCGCAACAGAACGGTTTCCGCCTGGTCGTCCATGTGATGCGCGGTCACGATCGCCTCGCATGCGTTGCGCCTTGCCGCTTCCACAAGGCACCGGTAGCGCGCCCGCCGGGCCGCTTCCTGGACATTGCCATCCGGTTGAACATCAGCATGGAGGAGACCAACCGGAAAACCCAAAGTCCGGGCATTGTCGGCAGCCTGTTCCGCTTCCCGCGCCGATTCCGCGCGCAGGCCGTGATCGACGACGGCCACATGAAGCGCCGGCAGGTCCCGCGCATTCCGGTTTCGGCGCCATCGGTCGGCGAGCACCATCAGCGCCGTTGAATCGGGTCCGCCTGACACCGCCAGCAACAAGCCGGAACAGCCGGCGAGGTGCGAAAACAATCGGTCGGGATCGGCCGGCGGTCGCAATGCGGACGCCTCCGGTACCGGGTGCAGTGCCTCAGCAACGGGCGCGCCGGGCTTCTTCGGTAACACGATTTAGCACCGGTCCGCCGGCATCCGGATACTTCTTCTGCACCTCCGCGAAGGTTCCGCACGCCGCGTCCTTTTCGCCAAGCGCAGCAAGAGACATCCCAAGTCGCATCAGGGTGTCCGGGGCCTTGCGGCTTTCGGGGTTGGCGCGATAAAGCGCCAGGAAGTTGCTGGCGGCTTCCCGATGGCGACCCTGCTGGAATTGCGCCTCACCGAGCCAGAACCGGGCGTCGCCCGATTGGGGGTTGTCGGGATAGCTCTCCAGCCAGATCTGAAAATGCTGTTCGGCCACGCCATAGTCACCGGTCAGGATATAGCCGTAGGCGACATCGTAGGCCTGTTTGGCATCGCCGGAGACCGCCGCAATTTGCGTGCCGCCACCGGCGTCCGGCTGGATCGATCCGATGTTCGCCAGCGAATTCGCGCCGCCGGCCGGAACATCCGATCCGCCGGCCAGCGCCGACAGGTCAATCGGTCCGCTGCCCGGATTTGCGTTGCCGCCGCTCGCGGCGCCCGTCAATCCGCCACCGCTCTCCGCGACCTGTCCGTCAGGAGCGGCCCGCGGATCATCCGCCGATATCGAAAGTGACCCCAGATCCTGCATCTGCGCGCCGGAAACCGCACTGGAATTTGAAGCCGGATTGACCGTGCCACCGGTCACGACGCCGATGTGTCCGTCCGACGATGCGCCGCCGGTCGTACCCGTCTGCGCCTGCAGCTGGCGCAATTCAAACAGCAACCGCTCGTTCTCGCCGGTCAAAAGCCGAACCTGCTCCTCAAGCTGCTGGATGTAGAGCTGCATCTGCGCAGCATCTCTTTGCGACTGCGCCCGCGCCGGCGAAAGCGCAATCGCGATTGCCAGCACGATTGCGGCCGTCACCGCCAGGCGCAGGGCCACTTTAGGCGTCATGATGAACAATGCTCCGGTCGATCGGCAGCCGGTCATATTCAGGCCCGGCGGCAACACATCTAAAATCAGGTTGGAACGCGCGCTCCGCCGGCATATTCGCCAAGGCCGGAACACGGTGCCGCATCACCGCGACAATCACGCACCGGATGATAGCACCGCCAGATCAATCCGGCCAAACTGTGGCAAACACGCCCGGCGGGCAACATTGTGTGGCGCGCCGGCCTGCCAATGCGACCGGTCAGCTTCCGGCGGCGTTGAGCACCGTCACCGAGCGCCGGTTCTGGTTCCAGCACGAAACATCGTTGCACACCGCCACCGGTCTTTCCTTGCCGTAGGAAATGGTGCGCATCCTGTTGGCGGCAACACCGCGTGAGATCAGATAAGCCTGCACCGCTGACGCGCGCCGGGCGCCGAGGGCAAGGTTGTACTCCCGCGTGCCCCTCTCGTCGGCATGGCCTTCAACCGTAAACCGGTACTGGCCGTACTGATTGAGCCACTGGGCCTGGCGATCGAGCGTCGTCCGCGCCTCCGGCGTGAGCACCGACGAATCGACAGTGAAAAAGACCCTGTCGCCGACGCTGAGTTGAAATTCCTGCGGGCTGCCCGGCGTGCCGGCACCGGCCTGCAATCCTTGCTGCAACCGGTTCTGTTGGCCGGCACAGCCGGCAAGCACAATCGCGAAACCGAGCGCCAGCGCGGTCAACAGTTCACGCCCCCACTTCCTTCTGGCCATGGACCAACTCTCCTTGCGAACGAAATTGTTGTGAAACCGGTAACCATGCTTTGGTTAATTCCTGGTCGAGAAACATGGTTAACGGCAATTGAACATCCGTCGATCCTTTTAGTTCAACGGCGGTGACCATGCGGGGTCTGAGGCGAAATTCGGTGTCGGCACCCGCTGCTCGTTAAAGCCGGTCAGGTCCACGGTCCACAATTGCGGCCCCCCTGCCGCACCTGGCACATCACGAAAGAACATCAAAACCCGGCCATTGGGCGCCCATGTTGGCCCTTCATTGTGAAATCCCTCGGTGAGAATTCGCTCGCCGGAGCCATCGGGCGCCAGCACGCCGATTAGAAATTTGCCCGCATGCTGCTTGGTGAACGCGATCATGTCGCCGCGTGGCGACCAGACCGGTGTCGCGTAGGAACCCTCGCCAAAGCTGATCCGCTGTGCCGGACCGCCATTGGCACCCATGACATAGAGCTGCTGTTTGCCGCCGCGATCCGATTCAAAGACGATCCTGCTCCCGTCGGGCGAATAGGATGGCGCGGTATCGATTGCCGGCGTGGCTGTGAGCCGGGTCAGGTTCTTGTTGCGGAGATCGAGCCGGAAAATGTTCGAATTGGCATCCTGCAAAAGGCTCAAAACCACCTGCTGCCCGTCCGGAGAAAAGCGCGGCGAGAATGCCATGTTCGGAAAATTGCCGATCAGTTCGCGTTGCCCCGTCTCGATATTGACCAGGAACACCCGCCACTGATTGTTGCTGAGCGATGCATATGTGATTTCCTGGCGCGAAGGCGAAAAGCGCGGGGTGACGACCAGCTCGCCGCCCGTGGTCAGGTACCGGACGTTGGCGCCATCCTGATCCATGATCGCCAGCCGTTTGACCCGCTGGTCCTTGGGTCCGGATTCATCGATGAAAGCGATCCGCGTATCGAAATAGCCTTCCTCCCCTGTCAGACGCTCATAGATGGAATCGGAAATGATATGCGCGACCCGCCGCCAGTTGTCCGGATTTGCAAAGAACTGCTGCCCGGTAAGCTGTTGTGCCGAAAACACATCCCACAACCGGAATTCCGCCTTGATCCGGCCATCGTCCAGTTGCGCCACCCGTCCCGAAACCAGCGCCTGCGCATTGATCGGCCGCCAATTGACGAAATTGGGTGTTTGATCGGGCGATACGAGCGGATCGATGAACGCATTGGGATCAAGCGGCGCAAACAAACCACTGCGTTGAAGGTTCGCGATGATGACGCTGGTGATGTTTCGCGAAAGCTCATCGGGCTGTCCGGCCGCCGAAGCGAATTCCGGCACAGCAATTGGCAGCGGCTGCACATTGCCGCGGGTGATATCGACACGCAGTTGCGCCGACGCCGGCAACAGCATGAAGAACAAGATGACGACCGTCAGGCCGGCAAGCGCCAACCCCCGGCATCCCAGATACAAATAGCGCATGGCTCGTTTTCCCGTCACCGGCAGTCAGCCCCCGAGCATTTCCCGCGGATCGAACACAAACTCGATTTCCCGCCAGGACTGGTATTTGTCGCGCGGCAGGATGTCATATGGCGCGCACACTTGGACCGCACGCATCGCGCTTTCCGCCGCCAGCTGCGACAACGGATCAAAGCCGGCCGCCACCACGCGCGGCGCCGAGGCGAGCCGTCCGTCCGGCTGTAGGCTGATTCCAATCGTCACCTGAAGCGATCCGGCCTCACGCACCCCGCGCGGCGGATTCCAGCACTGATAGAGCCGCGCCTTCAGCGCCTCCACCTCGCTTTGGGTCATCGCCAGCGAATTCGATCCGGTTTCCGAACCGAATGTCTGCGGCTCTGTCGCCGGTTCGGGATCGCCGCCGCCGGCCGGCGCCTGTTTGTTCAACAGCGCCGCGATATCATCCGGCTTGAACTCCGGTTCCTTGTCCGGCGGTGTCTTGACCGGCGGCCTGGGCGCCGCGACGGTCTTCGGCGGCTTTGGCCGAAGCCTTGGTTTGGCGACCGGCTTCGTCTTGTCCGCCGCGGCTTCCGGCTCCGGTTCGCTGACAACGGGATCCGGCACAGGTGCAGGCTCCTCGATCAACGAAGCGACTTGATCGGGTTCCGGCTCAGGCTCAGGCTCAGGCTCAGGCTCGGGCTCGGGCTCAGGCTCGGGCTCAGGCTCGGGTTGGGGCTCCGGTTCCCGTGCTGCTTCGACCACGGTCTCGTCCGGTTCCTCCGCCTCCACCGGTGCCGGCTCCTGCGCCAGTTTTTCCGGTTTTGGCTGTGGCTTGTCTTTCGGCGCGATTTCGCTTGTCTTGGACCCTTCGGTGAGGTCCGTTATTTCATCGAGCGTCACCAGTTCCACCGGCAACGCTTCGATATTGTCGGTATCGAATGGCCGGGCCTGCGGCAGCGCGACAAATCCGAACGCGATGATCGCGCTATGGGCAAGGATCGAAAAAAACAAACTGAAACCGCCGCGCATGGCCAATGTCAGCCTTCCAGCTCTTCCAGCGTCACCAGGCCGATGCGCCGGTAGCCGGCGGCGTTGAGCCGACCCATCACACGCATGATCGAACCATAGTCCGCATCCCTGTCCCCGCGGACGAATATGCGCTCATTAAGGCCATTTTGCGCAATGGCTCGGAGCGTTATGACCAGTTCCTCCGGCGTTACTTCCGTTTCCTGAAGGAAGATCCGGCCCGCCTTGTCCACCGACACGGTGATCGGTTCCTTGTCAGTATTCAGCGGATTGGCCTGACTTTCCGGCAGTTCCAGCGGCACGCCGACGGTCAACAACGGGGCTGCAACCATGAACACGATCAGCAGCACCAGCATGACATCGACGAAGGGCGTGACATTGATTTCCGCCATCGGCGTATGGCGCCGTCTCAGCCGCCGGCCGCGACGGCCGCCGCCGGCACTTGGCGATATCATGCCTGCCGACATCAGCCTGCCGCCCGGGTTTCCGCCTGACGCGACAGAATGGCTGCGAATTCGTCGGCAAAGCCTTCCATGCGTATGGCAAGCCGCGTCACCTGGCTGGCGAACTTGTTGTAGAACATTACCGCCGGTATGGCCGCCAGAAGTCCGAGCGCCGTTGCCAGGAGCGCTTCGGCAATACCAGGTGCGACGACAGTCAGGTTGGTCGTCTTGGACGCAGCAATCGCCTGGAACGACGTCATGATTCCCCAAACGGTGCCGAACAGGCCGATAAACGGCGCTGCGGATCCGACCGTGGCCAGGACCAGCAACCGCCGCTCCAGCCGGTCGACTTCCCGGGCCAGCGTCACATCCATCACCCGGTCGATCCGCTGGACGAGCGAGGGTGAAGCGCTGCCGCCCGTTTCAAACGTCCGTTTCCATTCCTTCATCGCCGCCACAAACAGGGCCGCCATCCCGCTGGCCTTGCGGCTCGATGTTTGCTGATAGAGCACGTCGAGCGATTCGCCGGACCAGAACAGATTCTCGAACTTGTTCATCTGCCGGCTGATCCGGGCGAACAAAAACCATTTGTCGAAAATGATGGCCCAGCACCAAACCGATGCGACAAGCAGCCCGATCATGACGATTTTGACCACGATGTGCGCTTCCCAGAACAGGGCAAGCACGGAAAAACCGCCAGGCTGTGCGGCCAATGAATTTTGAATGATGTCCGGAGTCATTAATTGAGCGCTCTATTCGAGACCGATGGGTCCATGACCATCGATTGTGTCAAATCCGCGACGCCCCTTCGGGCCGCTTCATAAACCAAAACACAATTATGGTTAAGCGATGGTTATGGTCGCCGAATCCTTTTTTGCGCCCGCTATTCTAACGCATTGATAGGAAAAGATTTTCTGAAATCGGAAAAGATACGCCTCAGGTCCGCCGGCATCCGTGCCGGGCGACCGCGCCTGTCGATCATGGCCACGGACACATCCGCACCGACCAGCTCCGCGCCGTCACATTCGACGGTCTGCCGGAGAATCAGCCGGGCGCCGCCCGTTCTCACCGGCAGTGTCCGGATGGTCAGGCAATCGTCGATCTTGGCCGGTCGCTTGAAGTCGATCGTCATTCGATGGACAGCAAAGGCCAGGCCGTCACCGGAAAGCGCGCTGTGGTGGAAGCCCAGCAGCCGGAGAAAATCGGATCGGCCACGTTCCATGAACTGCAGATAGCGGGCGTGATAGACCCGGCCGGAAAAATCCGTGTCTTCATAATAGACCCTTTGCACAAGTGCGTGGCCGGTGCCGGTAAGCGTGCCGGCGATGTTCGCGCTCGGCCGCGGGGTCATTCCTCCGCCCCGCCGGCGAACAGCCCGAACTGACCCGCTTCACCGGGAGCTGGCGCAGCCAGGCCGAGATGACGGAAAGCATGGGGTGTCAACAGCCGCCCGCGCGGCGTGCGCTGAACCAGACCGGTCTGGATCAGGAATGGTTCGACGATATCCTCAATCGCATCGCGCGGCTCCGAAAGTGCCGCCGAAATGGTCTCGATACCCACCGGCCCGCCACCGAAATTTTCCGCGATCATGACGAGATATCGCCTGTCGAGGCTGTCGAGCCCCCGTTCATCCACCTCCAGCGCGACAAGTGCCCGATCGGCTAGCGTCCTGTCGATCTCCTCGGCACCGGCGACCGTGGCGAAATCCCGGACCCGGCGCAGAAGCCGGCCCGCCACGCGCGGCGTGCCGCGTGCCCGCCGGGCGATCTCGCTGGCTCCGTCGTCGGAGACCGGCGCGCCCAGAATGCGCGCGCCCCGCCGCACGATCAGCTCAAGCTCTGCTTCGGTATAAAAATCGAGCCGCACCGGTATGCCGAACCGGTCCCGCAAGGGCGTCGTCAGCAGGCCGAGCCGTGTCGTGGCGCCGACCAGGGTGAATTTCGCCAGATCGATCCGCACCGAGCGCGCTGCCGGTCCTTCGCCGATGATGAGATCAAGCTGATAGTCCTCCAGCGCCGGATAGAGGATTTCCTCCACGGCGGGATTGAGCCGGTGTATTTCGTCGATGAACAGCACGTCGCCGGATTCCAGATTGGTGAGCAAGGCGGCCAGATCGCCGGCCTTCGCGATCACCGGCCCCGATGTCGCCCGAAAGTTGACTTCCAGCTCGCGCGCCACGATTTGCGCCAGCGTCGTTTTCCCAAGTCCCGGCGGACCGACAAACAGGACGTGATCCAGCGCTTCGCCGCGCTGGCGTGCCGCATCAATGAATATCTGAAGATTGGCGCGCGCCCTTTCCTGGCCGACAAATTCGGACAGGCGCTGCGGGCGCATCGTCACCTCCGCATCGTCTTCCGACCGCCGGTCGGCCGCAATCAGACGGTCTGTGTCCACAACAGCGCCCTTCCCCGTTCAGTTTCGTCCCGGTGCCATGCCGGCACCGCAACGCCGACCGCACGTTCGCGTCAGCGTTTCGCCGGCCGCCCCGCCCCGGTCATGATCGTCCACCCACGGTCAACTCGCCAACACCTTGAGCCCGGCCCGGATCAACGCCGCCGTATCGCTGTCGTTGTCGCTGTCTCGCATCGCGGTTGCAACCGCCGCCGATGCCTGGGCCTGGCCGTATCCCAGATTGACCAACGCCGAGACCGCATCGGCCGCCGGCTGCGGCGCAACTTGCTCGCCGATCTCCGCCTGAAGCTGGGCGACCGCTGGGTCAATCCCGATCATGCCGGACAATGCCGGCGCTTTGTCTTTCAGTTCCGCGCAGATGCGGCCGGCAACCTTCGGACCGACGCCCGGTGCCCGCGCGACCATCGCCTTGTCGCCCGTCGCCACCGCAGTGGCCAGATCGCTCGCCTTGAGTGTGCCGAGCACCGCCAGCGCGACCCGCGTCCCGACCCCCTGCACCGTGAGCAGCAATCGAAACCACTCCCGCTCGACATCCGTCGAAAAACCGAAGAGCCGGATCTCGGTCTCCCGGACGAAGGTTTCAATGGCGATCGTCACCGCCTCGCCGGCTGGCGGCAGCGCCTGCAGCGTCTGTGATGAACAACTCACCACGTAACCGACGCCGTGCACATCAACGATTACCCAGTCCGGTCCGTAGGAGTCGACCAGGCCTTTGAGCTTTCCGATCACGACCCGCGCCCTCAGCCCGCGGCCGCCAGCCGGGCATGTGCCGGGCCGCGATGCTGGGCATGACAGATGGCGATGGCCAGGGCATCGGCCGCGTCGTCGCTATCGAAGGTTGCCCGGGGCAGAAGCACGGAGACCATTTTCCGGATCTGCAACTTGTTGCCATGGCCCGTCCCGACCACGGTTTTCTTCACCTGATTGGGTGCATACTCCGACACCGCAAGACCGGCCAGCGCCGGCACCAACATGGCAACGCCGCGCGCCTGGCCAAGCTTCAGCGTCGCCGCCGCGTCACGGCTGACAAAGGTTGCCTCCACCGCCGCCTCGTCAATGCGATTGTCCGCAACAATACGTTTGAGGCCGTCGTGAAGTTGCCGCAGCCGGTCGGCGAGCGGGTCGGCGGCCTGCGATGTCACGGAACCCGCGGATACGAATCCCAGCCGGCTTCCTTTTATCGTGACGATCCCCCACCCCGTGCGGCGAAGGCCCGGATCGATGCCAAGGATGCGAATCGGCGCGTTCATGAAGCCGATCATATACCCAACCCGGCGATCGAAACCGAGACCGAACATGCTGGCACATCCGAAACGCGGATGTCCGCGCAGCGCGGCACGGTTATGGGTTCGGATTTCAACGCGGCATGCGCTTCAGATAATCGCGCAGCGATTTCCCCGGCTCCGGCCGAAACCGGTCGCCGGAAGACGGGTTGACAATTCGATCAACCCGAAATGTCCGGAAGTCATCGCGAAGCTCGCACCATCCAACCAGCGTCCACACCTTTCCCCAGTAGTAGAGGCCGAGCGGGCGCACGGTGCGGTGGCTTCGTTCACCATCCAGCGCCTCGTAATCCATCGCCACACGCAGCCGGTCGCTGATCGCCTCGTCGAAAAAATCGAGACATTCGGCTGATTCCGCCGAGTGGTTGAACTGGATGGCGTAAAGCGGCGTTTCCCTGATCCGGGCCCGGTCGGCAGGCGGCAACACCGCCTCGATCTTCATGAGCGCTTCTTCGGCCGCAAGCGCCATGCGTGCGCCGCCCCACGCCTTGGCGATTCTGGCGCCGAGCACCAATGCGCTGATTTCGTCGCGTGTAAACATGAGCGGCGGCAGGTCATAGCCGTCCCGCATGAGGTATCCGACGCCAGCCTCGCCATCGATCGGCACGCCCGATGACTGAAGGTCGGCGATATCGCGATAGATCGTCCGCTCAGAAACCTCCAGCCGATCGGCCAGCCGGGCCGCGGTGACGAGCCGGCCGCCGCGCAGAAACTGCACAATCTGGAATAGGCGGTCGGCGCGTCTCATCGCTCAGGCTATATCAGCGTCGGGCTCCGCGATCACGCCGGATCTGACATCGGTCGTCACCCGGATCGGCATGGTCCGGCTCGTCCGTTCAGGCCGAAAACAGGCCGAACCGGTTGCCATCGACATCGGTGCAGTAGGCAAACCTGCCGCCGCTGGGAAGCGTGATGATGTCGGACACAACCGCACCGCCTGAAACGGCAACCCGGTCAAGGGATTTCTCAAGGGTATCCGGCGCACCCATGTGCACGACCGTTGAACCGTGCCCGGCTGCCTCCTTGTCGACATACAGGTTTCCGCCGACACCGCCATTGCGGGTTGGAAACAACGCAATCTCGCCATTGCCCATCTGCTCTGTGCGCAGGTCGGACCGCAGCACGGTATCGAAGAACCGTTTGGATCGGCCAAGGTCGCGAACCGGGATTTCAAACCATACCGCGGCATGTTCCGGGGCATCGTTGCGATCTTGTGATTTGGACTGATCTGACATGATGATCTCCTTTGCTGGATGATCCGGAGACCATCGCACAGGGCTGCTGACATCATTCTGTCAGGAGAACATGGCGGCTCGCCGATTTGTCGGGACCGGATCGCAATCAGCCGCCTATTGCAGGTATTTGGCCGCCACCCATTGGCGACAAGGTGGTCGCGGCACCAGCCTGAACATAGGCTGGCAGCACGGCGCGCCCCCTCCGTAGACGCCGGTTGCAGACACGTTCACGGGTACCGCGACCGTCGCAACAAGATTGGCGCCTCGGGGCAAAGTCAAGACAGCCTGTGGACGACGATTTCGCGCGCCGGACGATCACGGCCGGCTGCCGCGGAATTGCCTCACATTAGCCGGCAAGCGCAATCTGTATCTCATCCAGAATTAAAGGATCGTCGATTGTCGCCGGCATTTTGTAGTCTTCGCCGTCCGCGATCGCCCGCATCGTCCCGCGCAGGATCTTGCCCGATCGTGTCTTCGGCAGGCGCTTGACCACGCAGACTGTCTTGAAAGCGGCCACCGGACCGATTTCGGAGCGGACGCGCGCGACGCACTCCGCTTCGATTTCGCCGTCCGTCCGGTCGCGTCCCGATTTCAACACCACAAACCCAATCGGAATCTGACCCTTCAGCGCATCGGATGCACCGATCACGGCGCATTCGGCAATGTCGGGATGACCGGAAAGCACTTCTTCCATTCCGCCCGTCGATAACCTGTGTCCGGCGACGTTGATGATGTCGTCGGTGCGCGCCATGATGTAAAGATAGCCCTCGTCATCGACATATCCGGCATCCGCGGTTTTGTAGTAGCCGGGAAATTCCGCCAGATAGCTGTCGATGAACCGCTGGTCGGCGTTCCACAATGTCGGCAGGCATCCCGGCGGCAGGGGAAGCCGGATAACGATATTGCCGAGAACCCCTGCCGCGACCGGATGACCCGCATCATCAAGCACCTGGATATCGTAACCGGGCATTGCCACGGTCGGCGAACCTGGCTTGACGGGCAGTTTGCCCAGTCCGACCGGATTGGCGGCGATTGCCCAGGCCGTTTCGGTCTGCCACCAGTGATCGATCACCGGTACCAGCAGCTTGTCCGCCGCCCACTGGATTGTGTCCGGATCTGCCCGCTCGCCGGCGAGAAAGAGGGTGCGGAAGTGTGTCAGGTCGTATGAACCGATCAGGCTGCCCTCCGGATCCTCTTTCTTGATGGCCCTGAATGCCGTCGGCGCGGTAAAGAGCGCGGCCACCGAATAGTCCGAAATCACCCGCCAGAATACGCCGGCATCCGGGGTCCCCACGGGTTTGCCCTCAAACAGCACTGTCGTGCAGCCGTGGAGCAATGGCGCATAAACGATGTAGGAATGCCCGACGACCCATCCGACGTCGGAGGCGGCCCAGAAAACCTCACCCGGTTCGATATTGTAGATGGCCGACATCGTCCATTTGAGCGCCACCATGTGGCCGCCATTGTCGCGCACCACGCCCTTCGGCTGGCCTGTGGTCCCGGATGTGTAGAGGATGTACAGCGGATCCGTGGCGAGTACCGGCACACAAGGCACGTCTCGGTCTTCCGCCATCGCCGCCCGCACAAGATCGTGATAGTCGGAATCGCGGCCCTCGATCAAATCGCAGGTTTGCTGCTCGCGCTGGACGATGAGACACGTGTCGACTTTGTGCGCGGCTGCATCGATGGCCGCATCCAGCAGCGGCTTGTAGGCGACCACCCGGCCCGGCTCGATGCCGCACGAAGCCGAGATAACCGCCTTCGGCTTCGCATCGTTGATGCGGGTGGCCAGTTCCGCCGCCGCAAAGCCGCCGAAAACAACCGAATGCACGGCTCCGATACGGGCGCAGGCCAGCATCGCAATTGCCGCTTCGGGGATCATCGGCATATAGATGATAACCCGGTCGCCCTTGCCGATGCCCTTGTCCATGAGCACCGCGGCCAGCGCCTGCACTTCCTGCAGAAGCTCGGCATAGGAGATCGTGCGCTTTGATCCGGTGATCGGGCTGTCGTAGATGATCGCCGCCTGGCCGGGACGTCCCCGCTCCACGTGCCGGTCGACACAATTGTAGCACGTGTTGCATTTCGCGCCTGGAAACCAGCGGCCATAGACACCCGCATCCGGATCGAAGGCCCTGTCCCAGTTCTTCATCCAGTCGATTTCAGCCTCGGCGATGTCTTCCCAGAAAGCGATCGGATCGGATTTCCAGGATGCGTATTCTTCGTGATAACGGCTTGCCACTGTTTCCTCCCTGTCGCTCCGTATCCGCTGGTCGTTCCACGGATCGGCACGATCGACGATCGATTTTGACTATTGGGTCTTGATTGACCTGTCCATTGGCGAAAAGGCGAATCCCGCAAGTTGGCATCGGCGGCTGGGCCGGCGGTTCGACATGTTGCCGGGTCGCGCAATTCGATTGCCGCACAGGTGAAGTGGGCCTATATGCACGCTTGCGTGGCTGCGCGGCGCGTCAGGAGTACAATCCCCGGGGCCTTAACGATCCTTACGGGAGCTGTCCCTGACCGGGCTCGTGGGCCCGGCCATCACGGCGCCCACCTACTGTGTAGGTTCCCGGGATCGAAAACTCCAACGGCCGGCGCGGCTGCGTTCGCCTGCCAGGCAATTGTTGCGGGCCAGCCGGACGGAATACTTCGGTGACCATAACTGACACACGCACCGAAAAGGCCGGCATTCGCACCGCCGCGCTCGCGCGCCGCGACGCCATCCCGCCGGCCCGCAGGGCCGAAATGTCGGCTCGCGCCTGCCGCAACATTCTGCCTCTGCTGCAGGCCGGCGAAGCGGTGTCGCTGTACTGGCCCATTCGCTCCGAAATCGATCCGCGCGGACTGATCGACCCTATTTTGTCGGTCGGCGGCACGGTCCTGCTTCCTGCCGTCATCGAAAACCGTCTGCAATTCCGGCGTTATCCCGGTCCGACTGATGCCGGCCCGGCGCCGCTTGCAAACGGGCCGTTCGGCACCAGCCACCCGGGCGATCGCGCACCCGTCATGGATCCGGATCTGGTTATTGCCCCGTTGGCCGCCTTCGACCGTTCGGGCAACCGGATCGGCTACGGCGCGGGGCACTACGATCGCGCCATCGCCGAACGCCTTGCCCGCAATTGCCGATTTCGTCTTGTCGGATTGGCATTTGCCTGTCAGGAAGTAGGTTTCGTGCCGACGGAAGATCACGACCATCCGTTGACGGCGATAGCAACCCAGGCGGAATTGATCATGCCAACGCCCTTTTCCGACAACAGGCCCGGTTCCGCCGCATGAGACTGCTTTTTCTGGGTGATGTGGTCGGCCGCAGCGGCCGCGAGGCCGTGGCGGAATATCTGCCGGGCCTGCGCGAGCGCTACAAGCTCGACTTCGTCGCCATTAATGGTGAAAACGCCGCCGGCGGATTTGGAATCACCGAAAAGATCTTCCGGGAACTGCTGGACGCCGGTGCCGATTGCGTAACGACCGGCAATCACACGTGGGACCAGCGCGAAGCCCTGGTTTTTGCCGAGCGCGAGGAGCGCTTTCTGCGGCCGATAAACTATCCGCAGGGAACCCCCGGTCGGGGCGCCAATGTCCTGACCGCCCGGAACGGCGCACGGGTGCTGGTCATGAACGCCATGGGCCAGGCCTTCATATCCAATCTCGACGATCCCTTTGCCGCCGTGGAGCAGGCGCTGGCAGATTGCCCGCTTGCTTCCGGATGCGACGCAGCACTGCTTGATATGCATGCCGAAGCCACAAGCGAGAAGCAGACCATGGGTGTTTATCTCGACGGCCGCATATCCGTCATCGTCGGGACGCACACCCATGCGCCGACCGCGGACCATCGCGTCCTGCCGGGCGGCACGGCCTACATATCCGATGTCGGAATATGCGGCTGTTACGATTCGGTGCTCGGTTTCGACAAGGAAGAGCCGATTGTCCGGGCCACGACGAAAATCTCCGCCGGCCGCCTGGAGCCGGCCACCGGCCCCGGCGCCGTCTCCGGACTTGCCGCCGACATCGACGACGCCACCGGCCTCACCAGGCACGCCGGTCCCTTGCGCCTGGGCCCGCACATATCCAATGTCGAACCGGATTTCTGGGACTGAATTGCAGGCGCGTTGGGAAAAGGAAATCCCCTTCCATTCAAAGGGATAACTTCACGTGTTTGAATCAGATTGTGCGGCTGTTCAATTGTCGGTTCAATCTCTCTGGCCATCGGCAACCTGATGTTCGGTTTCACGCCGATTTTGTTGGGGTTACGGATCGGATCAGGGCCACGGGCATCAGCGCCGCAAGTACCAGAAGGCCAAGCGCCCAGCGCAAATTGAACAGTTCCGCAAGGCCGCCAATCAGCGGCGGGGCCACAAGAAAGGCGCTAAATGAAACAAAGGCGACGCTTGCCACATTGTCCTCGCTCGAAGCCCCCGGCGCTGCCGCCGCAGCCGACATGGCCAGCGGATAAACTGTTGCCACGCCCGCGCCGGCCAGGATCGCACCGATGAAAGCGACGAGGAAGTTTTGCGCGATCGCAAACAGGCCAATGCCAAGCGCCGCCGTCAAACTCGAGACCATGACGATACGCACCGCGCCATAACGTGTCGCCATCACATCACCTGCAAGCCGGGTGACCGCCATCGCACCGGCAAAGGCACCATAGGTTGCAGCGGCCGAAAACGGGTCGCCGCCCAGCACATCCCGGACAAACACCGCCGACCAGTCCATCAGCGCCCCCTCGGTCGCCATGATCCCGACAGGCATGGCGCAAAGGGGCAGTAGCGCCAGGGGCGGCAGGACAAAAACCCGACCCGGCTTACGTCGCGGGACAAGCCCCGTTTCGCTCGGCAATCGTGTCGCGGCCCAGACCGCTATCACCGCAAAGATCGGCGCCGCGAGTGCCGACTGCCAGGCCGGCGTAGCACCAAATTTTGCGAAAACGCCGCCGATCAGCGCCCCGATCACCGTGCCGATACTCCAAAATCCGTGACACTGGGACATGATGCGCCGGCCGTAGGCCTGTTCCATCTGGCCGGCCTTGGCGTTCATCGATATCTCGATCTGCGCAATCGACAGCCCGGCCAGGAACAGAGCAACAAACAGGCTTGTTGCCGACCAGGCGAGCATCGGCAGGATCATCACCATGGCAAATCCGGCACCAGACCACAGGCAGGTCGTGCGAAGGCCGAAGCGGTGCGATATGCGCGCTGCGAATGAAAAGCCCACAAGCGTGCCGAGTGGCATGCCGACCAGGCAAATCCCGAGCACGCCTTCACTCAGCAGGAGTGTGTTCTTTATGTCAGGGATACGCGGCAACCAGGCGCCGAGGATCACCGCTT
This sequence comes from Afifellaceae bacterium, assembly GCA_965216515.1. Lineage (GTDB taxonomy): Bacteria > Pseudomonadota > Alphaproteobacteria > Rhizobiales > Afifellaceae > CAXMRP01. Next base: position 1,520,515 of record OZ244173.1, read on the forward strand.
CCATGAGAAACACAAGCCGGATGGCCAGAAAGCCGAGGGGCTCTGCACCCTTGGCCGGGCGACCTTGCGCGCGCCCGGCGCCGGCATCCCCCTCTGCCGTTTCATTTCCTGAGGTCAAGAAATTCGCCCGGCTAAGGTCTGCGCACGACCGGCGACGGAAAGCTGGCTGCCAGGGGAACGGTCATCGGAACGTAATGGTCGCCACGGCGCGTTCAACCTTGTCCTGCGGCCAGACGGTGACCGGACCGGGGGGGCGGCCGGCGGCCGCGATGTTTGTCCCCTCACCCGGCGAATCAAGCAATACGCTTCCTCCCGTCGTGGTCACCAGAACCGCGCCGTCCAGCAGGAAAACGCCGCTTTGCCCGTCAATCGGGCCGCCCCAGAAATCGGTCCCCCGCACCCCCAATTGTGCCGCCCGGGTGCGTACCGTGACCCGGCCGCCATTGCGGAAACTCACGCCGCCGGTCACCATGCGGAATGCGCCTGCGGAAAAAAGCTGCAGGCGATTGCGTGCCCCGCCGGGTTCGAACACGAACCGGTCGATGCGCATCTGATTGTTTTCGCCAAGCGTCAGAACCGTGCCGTCGGCAAGCCGGATTTCGAGCCGCGCGTCCTCACCGGTGCGCAGCTGATCATTGAGGAATATCGCCGCATCGACGTTCAGCGTACGGGTCTGCCCACCGGTCGCGGCGCGCACCACACCCTGAACACGGGTGACCGATCCCACGGTTGTCTGGGCCAGAGCCACCGAATGGATCGCGACGATCGCAAGAAATGTAACGGCGGCCGGCAGAACGGCAAACCGGTTTGCACGCCGCCCAATGAGGGGACGGACACAGGCTTGAAATTTGGCAGCGATCGCTGAGAGCATGGCATTATCCCCAAGACACAAGAGCGTGGCCGAAATTGTCGCAACCTGCGGGCGGTTTGTCACCCTGCCAATCCTCTCGTTGGCGCAAAAGACGGATCACGCCGATTCTGGATGTCTGCGCTGCGCATTCACCGGTCAACCGGGACACCGGTCCGGCCTTCTTGCCGGCGGCCTGAACCGCTCTTATAAGCACGACCGGACGGGTGGGGTTGCCGCCGGCAGCAGGAAACAGGACAAAGGTCGGCAATGGCCGGACATTCACAATTCAAAAACATCATGCACCGAAAGGGCCGGCAGGATGCGGCCCGGTCGAAGCTGTTTTCGCGGCTTTCCAAGGAAATCACGGTCGCGGCCAAGATGGGCGATCCCGATCCCGATTCCAATCCGCGCCTGCGCCTTGCGGTACAGAATGCCAAGGCGCAGTCCATGCCGAAGGACAATATCGAACGCGCCATCAACAAGGCGACGGGGGGCGACGGCGAGGACTATGAGGAAATTCGCTATGAGGGTTATGGTCCGGGCGGCGTGGCGTTCATCGTCGAGGCGATGACCGACAATCGCAACCGCACGGCCGGTGCGGTTCGCGCCTGTTTCGCCAAGCATGGCGGCGCCCTTGGCGAAACCGGTTCCGTCGGCTTCATGTTCGACCGCGTCGGCGAGATCATTTATCCCGCAGGGGCCGGCGATGCCGACACGGTCCTGGAGGCGGCGATCGAGGCCGGCGCCGAAGATGTCGCCAGCAGCGAAGACGGCCACATCATCCTCACCGCATTCGAGGATCTCGGCGAGGTTGCCTCAAACCTCGAACCCGCATTGGGCGAAGCTGAATCGGTCAAGCCGATCTGGAAGCCGCAAAACAGCGTCGCTGTCGATGAGGACAAGGCCGGGACACTCGTCAAGCTGATGGCCGCGCTTGAGGATGACGACGACGTTCAGAATATCTATGCCAACTTCGACATCGATGACGATGTGATGGCCCGCCTGTCGGCGGGCTGAGCCGAACTACAGGTCTTCGCTTTTCAGCGATTTCAGCTTTGCAAATACCGAATCCGGGTCGATTTCCGGTACCGGTGCAGCCTCCGCATTTTCACTGGCTTCCGGTTTGTCAGCCGCCGGTTCGTCCAACAGGCCGGCACCGAGCAGCGCTTCGCTTGCTTCGGTTGTCCCGATCCGGGTTGATTCCTCAGCCGACAGGAGCCGCGCGCCTTCCGTTTCCGGCGGCGGTGCGGATTTCGCCGCCTTGCCCACTTCCATATCCAGCTCAAGCTGCGTGCACAGGCCCAGCGTGACCGGGTCGAGCGGTGTCAGATTGGCCGAGTTCCAATGGGTTCGCTCCCGGATAGCCTGTATCGTCGGCTTGGTTGTGCCAACCAGCCGGATGATCTGCGCGTCTTTCAGTTCGGGATGATTGCGGACCAGCCACATAATCGCGTTCGGTCGGTCCTGACGTTTCGAAACCGGCGTATAGCGCGGTGCCCGACGTTTGGTTTCGGGAACCTGCACGCGAGCGCTTTTCAGCTTCATACGGTAGGTCGGGTCCTCTTCCGCCTTCTCGATTTCGTCGCGATCAAGCTGGCCGGTTAGGATCGGATCGATGCCCTTGATGCCCTGCGCCGCATCACCGTCGGCGATTGCCGTCACTTCCAGCGGATGGAGACGGCAGAATGCTGCGATCTGGTCAAATGTCAGCGCCGTGTTGTCGATCAGCCAGACGGCTGTCGCTTTCGGCATCAGCGGTGTCAGCGCCATGGTAAACTCCTCCTGTGCGCTCCGCCGGGTTCGTGGCCGCCGGAGCCGGGTATCGCGTCGATGGACGGGAATTGCCGAGATTTATAGGGATCCGGTGATCGGATTTCAATCCACCGTTTCTCTGCATTCCGGCGGTTTGTCAGTCAGGTCGCGCAGGTCGAGCTGCCGGTGTTCATTCTCCGACCCGGAGTATGATTTTGCCGATATGGCCGCCCGCTTCCATATGACGATGGGCGCCGGCCGCATCGTCCAGGGGAAACACCTTGTCGATAACCGGCTTGAATGTGCCGTCCGCGATCATCGGCCAGACCTCCGCTTCGACATCGGCCCGCAGCGTCGCCTTGTATTCATCCGATCGCGGCCGCAATGTCGATCCGGTGTGGGTGAGCCGCTTGACCATCAGTTTGCGAAAATCGGCTTCCGCAACCGCGCCGTTCAGCAGCGCGATCTGCACGATGCGTCCCCCCACCGCCGCGGCGGAATAGTTGCGGTCGATATAATCGCCGCCGACCATATCGATAATCACATCGGCGCCTTTGCGATCGGTCGCCAGACGCACCTGTTCGACATAGTCTTCGTTGAGGTAGTTGATTGCCAAATCGGCGCCCAGGCTCCGAACAGCGGTGCATTTCTCATCCGTTCCCGCTGTCGCGATCACGCGCGCGCCTTTCGCTTTGCAAATCTGCACCGCCGTCGTGCCGATCCCGCTGGCCCCGCCATGAATGAGGATCGTTTCACCGGCCTTCAGGCCGCCGCGATGCATCGCATTGCTCCAGACTGTAAACACGGTTTCCGGCAACCCGGCCCCCGCCTCTGCATCGAGACCGGCCGGCAACGGCAGAGCGTGAGCCCCGTGCACGGTACAGTACTGCGCGTAGCCACCGCCCGCAGTCAGCGCCACAACGCTGTCGCCCACCTGCCAGCGCGGCGTGTTGCGCCCGACCGCCACAACTGTGCCGGCGACCTCAAGGCCGGGCAGATCGCTGGCGCCCTCCGGCGGCGGATACAGCCCCGCCCGCTGCAACACATCCGGCCGGTTAACCCCCGCCGCCGCGACCTTGATCAGGATTTCCCCCTCATATGCGTGGGGAACCGGGCGCTCGACCGGCTGCAACACCTCCGGGCCGCCCGGTTGCGAAATTTCGATTGCGGTCATCCGTGACGTCGAGAATCCCTCGCCCGCATCGCCCTCATATCCCGGTTCATCCGACATTCCGCCCTCCGCTATCCATCCATGGGACACCGGTCGCCCGCCCACTGACAACCCGATCCGCCCGCGCTATTCTCATTCGCAGAAATACACATAAGGCATGCAAAGGTCAGCCATGAACGATGAAGAACTGTTCGCGCCCAAAAAACCACCCTACGCGCTCGGAACCGACCTTTCGCTGTTTTCGGTCGAAGAACTGGAGGAACTAATTGCCGAATGCCGCGGGGAAATTGACCGGCTTGAAGCGGAGTTGAAGGCGAAGCGCAAAAGCATCACCGCCGCCGACGCAATATTCAAATCCTGAACCATCCGGATTCGTGGATAATCGCGGCCATCGCCCGGAATTTTCAGCGAATATCATGGTTAACGTCCTGTTAACCGGAATGTGAGAGATTCCGTTTGTCCAACGATCTGGACCCTGAGTGGCACTTTCCACTCTGTTTGACGCCTCCCTGTTTAACCTTGAGCCGCGGTCTCCGCGGCTCTTTTTTGTTTTTACCCTTTTGTAACAACCCCATTGATTTGCCTTCCGACACCCGGACAATCTCGTCTTGGACGGGACGGAAAGATTGCATCACCGCGCCCAAAGAGTGAATATGGCCCATTGCGATGGTTGGAACCCGCGTTCCCGACCGTCCTATCGTGGAGTACGAACATGGCGCGTAAAGCCAGCAAGCCCGAGCCAATTCCCTTTGGCCGCGTCTATGCGCAATCGCAGACGTTTCGCACCCTGTTTCAGGACGGTATGACGCTGGTCGAGGAGACAGCGAACTATCTCGACGGTGACGGGCGCGCCGCGGCCAAATGCCTTCAGCGACCCGCATCCGTCGTTTATGCGACCGAATCGATGCGCCTGACCACCCGGCTGATGCAGCTCGCCTCCTGGCTCCTCCTCCACCGCTCGGTCAATGAAGGCGACATGACGCTGGACCAGGCGATGGACGAGAAGCGGAAGATCAAGATGGATCGTCTGCCGACCAACATGTCGGGGCCCGGATGGGATCAGTTACCGGAAGCGTTCGTTGCCCTGGTATCGCGATCATTGGCCCTGCAGATAAGGGTCGAGCGCATCGACGCAGCGATCCTCGAGGACCAGGCGCCACCGCCCGACAGCACCAATCCGGTCCACAACAGCATCGAGGAACTGGCCACCGCCTTGAAGGTCGGAGCCTGATCCCATCGGTCCCGGCATTATCTGAACAATTATTCGAATCTTCGTAATCTGCCGGTTATCCGATCCTGCGGATACCGGCGCCGGAGAGCGTAATCCCGCCCTCTTCCAGACGCTCGCCGCCTGATCCGATTTGGCGAACTGCCGGGATAGGGGCGCAGTCTCCGCCACCGCCCGCATGGCCGTCACAACCGGCAATGTTTCCGCGCAATCACCACGGTCCGGTCCGGACGGTTCGGTCCGGCCCGGTAAATGTCAGACGAAATTCTTGAATTTACTCTTGAACCGCGAAAGCCGCCCGCCGCGGTCGATCAGGTGCTGACCGGCACCGGTCCAGGCCGGATGGGTAAGCGGATCGATATCCAGCGTCAGCTTGTCGCCCTCCGATCCGTAGGTGGATCGCGTCCAGTATTCGGTACCGTCGGTCATGACGACCTTGACCGGATGGTAGTCGGGATGAATATCTTTTTTCATGGTCCAAAATCCGCGTCGAGGCGCCGGTCGGGCGCGCAGGCTGTGGCGTTTGCGTTCGAAATCCGTTTTCCGCTGTCCATCCGCCGTTGGCAAATTGACCGTAAGGCCCGATATAGGATGACAAAAGCCGAAATCGTCGCGTCGTATATCGAAATGTCACCAAACCATCAAGTCTTGCCAGGAAGCGCCGGCCGCGCATTCGATCGGCCGGGACTTTTGATGGGCCGCGCGGCCCGCGGTCACGCGCTGGAAACCAATTGACCGCAAGCCCGTCCCAGTCCGGCCACAGCCTGCGGCCGCTTGCCGCCCTCGGCACCTACTTCAAACGCTACAAGGGTCGCGTTTTCCTCGCATTTCTGGCGCTTCTTGCCGCTGCCGCCATTACGCTGACCATCCCGCTCGCCGTCAGGCGGATGATCGATGTCGGCTTTTCCGCCGAAGATGTCGCTTATGTCGACCGGGCGTTTGCGGCGATGTTCCTGCTCGCCGGGCTGCTCGCTGCCGCCAGCGCCACCAGATACTATCTGGTCATGACGCTTGGCGAACGCATCGTCGCCGACCTGCGCCATGACCTCTTCGCACATGTTCTGACGCTTTCATCGGCATTTTACGACAAGGCGCATTCCGGCGAAATCACCTCCCGGCTCACCGCGGACACCACCCAGATCAAGTCCGCCATGGGTGCCAGCGCCTCAACGGCGTTGCGAAATCTGGTCTTGTTTGCCGGCGCCATCGCCATGATGATCGTCACCAGCCCGCGCTTGTCGGCGCTCGTGTTGCTGGCCATTCCCTTAATCGTCCTGCCGCTCGTCGCCTTTGGGCGCAATGTGCGCGCCCGGTCCCGCCACGCCCAGGACTCCCTTGCGGCCGCGACAGCATTCGCCTCCGAACGTATCGGCGCCGTCCGTACGATCCAGGCGATGGTGGGAGAAGAGGCCGCCGGCGCAAGTTATTCGGCCCACATCGAAGACGCCTTTCGAAGCGCCCGTGACGCCACCCGCGCCCGCGCGCTTCTGACTGCGTTCGCCATATTCATCGTCTTCTCTTCGGTCGTCGCAATCCTCTGGTGGGGCGCCCAATCGGTGCTTTCAGGCGCAGTCAGTGCCGGCCAGCTTGGGCAGTTCGTGCTTTACTCGCTGTTCGCCGCCGGTGCGCTGAGCGAACTCAGTCAGGTCTGGGGCGATCTGTCGCTGACCGCCGGTGCGGCGGAGCGCATCGTTGAACTGCTGAAAACCCGCCCGACGATCGCCGGGCCGGTCGATCCGGTTCCTCTGCCCGATCCGCCACGCGGCGAAATCCGCTTCATCGATGTCGGGCTTTCCTATGAAAACACATCCGGTCCGGTCCTGTCCGGCATTGACCTTACGGTGCAGCCGGGCGAGCGGATCGCCATCGTCGGACCGTCCGGAGCGGGCAAGTCGTCCCTCTTCTCCCTGATCCTGAGGTTTTACGATCCGACGACCGGCGTCATCGAACTCGACGGCATCCCTCTGGCGCACGCCGCCCCAGGCGCTGTTCGCCACCGCATGGCACTCGTGCCCCAGGAGACGGCGATATTCGCCGCCTCCGTCGCCGACAACATCCGGCTTGCCGTGCCCGACGCCAGTCAATCCCGAATCCGCGCTGCCGCGCGGGCCGCCCGCGCCGACGAATTCATCTCCGCCCTACCCGAAGGCTACGACACGCGCCTGGGCGAACGGGGTGTCACTCTCTCCGGCGGCCAGCGACAGCGGATCGCCATTGCGCGCGCGGTCCTCAAGGACGCGCCGATTCTGCTTCTGGACGAGGCGACAAGTGCGCTCGACGCCGAAAACGAAACCCAGGTTCAGGCCGCGCTGGACACGCTGATGGAGGGCCGCACCAGCCTGGTGATTGCGCACCGCCTCGCCACGATCCGCGGCGCCGACCGGATCATTGTCATGGAGGCCGGCCGTATCCTTGAGGAAGGCCGCCACGAGATGCTGATCGCGGCAAACGGACTGTATGCCCGCCTGGCGGCCCTTCAGTTTGACGCCGGCGCCGGATGATCGTCGCCGCGTCCATGTCCGGCCGCGTTTCAAGCGCCGGCCGCGGCGGTCTCCCGGACCAGTTCCATGAACGCGGCGATCGCCGGCGCATCCTGTTCTCCGGACCGGCACGCCGCATACTCCACCACCCGCAACCGCGCATCCGAGGCTGACAGCTTGTGCAGCCGGATGTCGTGGCCGAACTCACCTTCGCTGACCACGCCAACGCCCAGACCTGCGGCAACCGCCTCGCGAACAGCCTCGCGGCTGCCGATTTCCAGAACTTCACCCAGGGCAATGCCCAGGCCATCCAGACTTGCCTCCAATACGGCCCGCGTGGTTGAGCCCTTTTCGCGCAGCAGCACCGTCTCCGCGGCAAGATCGGCGAGCCGGATGCTGCGCCGCCGCGACCAGGGATGGTTGCGATTGACGATGATGACGAGCCGATCGGTTTTCAGCCGTTCCACATACAGCCGGCCGCCGGCCTTTACTTCCGGAAAAATACCGACATCAATCCGCTTCCGATCAAGCTCCTCCACGATGGCACTGGAATTGCCAAAGGTCAGAATCTTGTCGACGGCCGGATAGCGGCGTCCGAATGCCGCAAGCAGCGGCAGGGCGTGGTGTGGTGAATCCGCGCCGACTCGAAGCCGCCCCTTGACCAGTCCCTTCGCACGGATCAGCAGATGTTCCACCTCAGCCTCGCAGTCGAAATAGCGTTGCGTGGCAGCCAGCAGCGTGTGTCCGAGATCGGTCAGTTCGATGCCCCGGCCGCTGCGGTTGAAGAGCCTGATGCCATATCCCTCCTCCAGCGCGCAGACATGCCCGGAAAGCGTGGGCTGCGACACGTGCAGGGCTGCCGCGGCACGCGTGAAGCTACCCTCCCGGGCCACCGCATGGAAGGCGCGAAGCTGCGAATGATTCATCGGAAATACCTATATCACCTGTTGTTATTATGTATTGGATAGATGGAAATCGCACAAGTTATATCCGCCCGGTCACGCCCCATGAATTCCGGACGATACGCCGGGTCGGCGAGCGATCGACACGTCTGCACCTGACCGGTTTCGACGCCGGCTTGAACCACGATTGGGAGGGTTTGACTGATGAAATCCTGGCGGCCAGACACGAAAATTGTGCGCGGCAATTCCGGTCCGGACGGGGATGTTCAAGGCGGCGGCGGATCACCCCGGCCATCGCTGTCCCCGACAGGCGATCCGTGGCTCCTCACGCCGGGGCCCTTGACGACCGCGCCAGCGACCAAGCAGGCCATGCTTCATGACTATGGATCGCGGGATAGCCATTTTATCGACATCAACAGCCGGATACGCGAGCGGCTTGTCGAAATCATCCATGGCGGCCGGGCATTTACCGCGGTTCCCCTCCAGGGCAGCGGAACATTTGTCGTCGAGGCGATGATCGGCACGCTTGTGCCGCCGCACGGTAAGCTCCTGGTGCTGGTCAACGGCGCCTATGGCAAGCGTATCGCCCGGATCGCCGGCTATTATGGCCGTGCCACCGAATTGATCGAAGTGGCCGAGGACCAGCCGGTCGATCCGGCCATGGTGGACCGGGCGCTCGCTGCCGATCCGGACGTGACCCATGTCGCACTTGTTCATTGCGAAACGACAACCGGCATATTGAACCCGGTGTCGGAAATTGCCGAAATTGTTCATCGCCATGATCGCCGGCTTTTGCTTGATTCCATGAGTGCCTTCGGCGCCCTGCCCCTCGACAGTCGCCAAGTCCGCTTTGATGCGGTCGTCGCCTCCTCCAACAAATGCCTGGAAGGTGTGCCGGGAATGGGTTTCTGCATCGTCCGAAAGGACGTGCTTGCCGCGTGCGAAGGCAATTCGCCTTCGCTTTCGCTGGACCTTCACGACCAGTGGCAGGCCATGGAGAAAACCAGCCAATGGCGGTTTACGCCGCCGGTCCAGGTGATTGCCGCATTCCACGAGGCACTGGATATCTTCGCCGCCGACGGCGGTGTCGAAGGCCGCAACCGGCGCTACAGCGAAAACTGCCATATCCTGATCGATGGCATGCGTGAACTGGGCTTCCGATCCCTGTTGCCGGATCATCTGCAAGCGCCGATCATCGTCACGTTCCTGACCCCGGACGATCCACGTTTCGTCTTTCAGGATTTCTACGACCGCATGCGTGACAGGGGTTTTGTCATCTATCCCGGAAAACTCACTATCGCGGACACATTCCGCATTGGTTGCATTGGAGCGCTTGGTCCCGACCAGATTCGCGGCGGATTGGCAGCTGTCGGGGCGATCCTGACCGAAATGGGAATCACTTCGCTCGGCGCCGCGGCATGAACCCGGCCACCTGCAGGAAGAGGCAACGATGAACCGACAGTCCACGGATACAGTCCGGGTCAACGACCGCAGCTACCCGTTTCCAAAAGTGCCGGCGATTGCCATCTGTCTGGATGGTTGCGAGCCTGCCTATCTGGACGCCGCCATCGATGACGGGCTGATGCCGGGGCTTGAGAACATAAGGAAAAAAGGCACGGTGCGGCTTGCCCATTCGGTAATCCCGAGTTTCACCAATCCCAACAACCTCTCCATGGCAACCGGCCGCCCGCCGGCCGTGCATGGCATCTGCGGCAACTACCTCTACGATCCGCAAACCGGCGAGGAAGTGATGATGAACGACCCGCGGTTTCTGCGGGCGCCAACCATTTTCCAGGGCTTCTACGAGGCCGGCGCAAAGGTCGCCGTGGTGACCGCCAAGGACAAGCTGCGCGCCCTTCTGGGGCACGGACTGAAGTTCGATGAGGATCGCGCCATTTGTTTTTCCTCCGAGCGGTCCGACAGCACAACCAAAGGCATGCACGGCATTGACAACGCGTCGGCCTGGCTTGGCCGGCCGGTGCCGGAAGTCTATTCCGCCGCGCTTTCCGAATTCGTCTTTGCAGCCGGCCTCAAGCTTCTGGCCGAGTTTCGGCCCGACGTGATGTATCTGACAACGACCGACTATGTGCAGCACAAATCAGCGCCCGGCGAACCGGAGGCGAACGCCTTCTTTGCCATGTTCGACAAATACCTGGCACAGCTTGACGCGATGGGTGCGGCAATCGTGATTACCGCCGACCACGGCATGAAGCCGAAACATCTGGCGGACGGCTCGCCGGCTGTGATCTACATTCAGGATCTCTTGGACCAATGGCTGGGTGAATCCGCCGCGCGCGTGATATTGCCGATTACCGATCCCTATGTGGTGCACCATGGTGCGCTGGGTTCGTTTGCCACCGTCTATCTGCCGGCAAACGCCGATCACGCCGACATAACGGCACGGCTTGCGGCCATCGATGGCATCGACCTGGTCACCGATCGGGCCACGGCCTGCGAGCGATTTGAACTACCCTCCGATCGGATCGGCGATCTTGTGCTGATTTCCGCGGAGAACATGACCATCGGCACATCGGCGAACCGGCACGATCTCGCCGCGCTCAAGGAACCGCTGCGTTCCCATGGCGGACTGACCGAACAGACGGTGCCGTTTATCGTCAACCGGAAGCTGACAGATCTGCCCAACGCACCCCGATTGCGAAACTTCGATGCCTTTTTCTACGCGGCGGCCGCCGCCGCGCTGTGAGGAGAGACAGATGAATGCGGAAGCTGCTGAAATCGCCGTCCGGCACGAACCGATGCGCATCGCCGGCCGAAAGGTGGACGCCGAAGGCGTAATCAACGTCCGGTACCCCTATACCGATGCGGTGATCGGCACGGTACCTGCCGGTCAGGCGCACCATGCCCGCGAGGCATTTGAAATCGCCACCGGATACCGATCAAAGCTGACCCGCTACGAGCGCCAGCAGATCCTGTTTCGCACCGCCGAATCGCTGACAGCGCGCAAGGATGCGATCTCGGATATGCTGACACTCGAACTCGGCATCTCAAAGAAGGATTCGCTTTACGAAGTCGGCCGCGCCTATGACGTATTCACGCTCGCCGGCCATCTTTCCATTGCCGATGACGGCGAAATCTTTTCCTGCGACCTGACCCCCCAGGGAAAGGCCCGCAAGATCTTCACCATTCGCGAACCGCTGCGCGCCATCTCGGCGATCACACCCTTCAACCACCCCCTCAACATGGTGGCGCACAAGATCGCACCGGCGATCGCCACCAACAATTGCGTGGTCTGCAAGCAGACCGAGCTTACACCCATGACCGCCCTGATACTGGCCGACACGCTCTATGAAGCAGGACTGCCGCCGGAGATGTTCAGCGTGGTGACCGGCTGGCCGACCGAGATCGGGCCGGAGATGATCACCAATCCGAACATTGACCTGATCACATTCACCGGTGGCGTTCCGGTCGGAAAGATGATTGCCGAAACAGCCGGCTACAAGCGCACGGTTCTGGAGCTTGGCGGTAATGATCCGCTTATCGTGCTGAACGACCTCAACGACGACGATCTTGGCGCGGCCGCCGATCTCGCGGTTGCCGGCGCAACCAAGAATTCCGGCCAGAGATGCACGGCCGTCAAGCGTATTCTCTGCCAGGAAAGCGTGGCCGACCGTTTCGTGCCAATGGTTCTGGAGCGTGCAATGGCGATCAGTTTCGGCGACCCGATGGCACCGGAAACCGATCTCGGGACCGTCGTCCATGCGGAAGCCGCCGAGATGTTCGAGAAGCGCGTCTTCATGGCTGAAGAACAGGGCGCCGAGGTGCTTTACAATCCGGGGCGCCAGGGTGCCCTGTTGCCGCCAATCGTCGTTGACCGGGTGCCGCATACAGCCGAACTCGTGATGGAAGAGACATTCGGCCCGGTGGTGCCCGTGATCCGAATGCCGGACGATGACGACATGGTGATGGAGATATCCAATGGCACCGCCTTTGGCCTCTCCTCCGGCGTTTGCACCAACGATTTTCGGCGGATGCAGAAATATATCGCCGGGCTCAATGTCGGCACGGTGAACATCTGGGAAGTACCGGGTTACCGGATCGAGATGTCTCCCTTCGGCGGAATCAAGGATTCCGGCCTCGGCTACAAGGAAGGCGTGATCGAGGCCATGAAGAGCTACACAAACGTGAAAACCTTTTCCCTGCCGTGGGCTTGAGCCTGAAGCCGGTCAAACCGGACTGCGCAGGGCGTGCGCCTTTTACCCTTGACGGACCTTTATCCGGCGGCCACCCGTTTCGTCGGCTTCGGTTTTGGGGATCCGGAGCCGCAGCACACCGTCGCTATAGTCGGCGGCGACAGAATCCGGATCGGCATCCGGCGGCAGCCGGAACGTCCGCAAAAACGCCCCGTATTCGCGCTCGGAGAAGAAATAGGTCCGCCCCTCTTCCGCCCGTTCAGCGTGTTTTTCGCCTTTCACGGTAAGGCTGTTGCCCTCAACCGAAACCTCGATATCCGCCACCTTGACCCCCGGCAATTCAAGGTCGATCGCATAAGCATTGTCGGCGGCGGATGCTTCCGCTGCAGGCGCGAACCAGTCGGCGATGCGGTTTCTCAGATGCCGGAGCGGCTCATACATGTGCGGCAGCCAGCCGGCCGTGTGGGCTTTCTCAACCATGTCCACCTCCGTTTGTTCTGCATGATCCATCATCGGTACGGCGGCGGTCGTCCGCATTGATTCCGGTCAAACAGCGGGATCGACGGTTTGTACTCCTGTCGCCGGCCACCCGCACAACGCCATTGCCGGTCTCCGGCATTTGACATCTGTCAATGCACCGCCGCTGATCCCCGGCAAACCTGACGCCTTGGCTAACCGGCGGACGAAGTTGAGGACGGACGATGCGGGCAATGGCGCTGACAAGACCGGGCGGTCCGCTGGAAATGATCGATCGCCCCGTTCCCTCACTCCGACCCGGCCAGATCCTCGTCAAGATTGCGGCGTGCGGCGTCTGCCGCACCGACCTTCATCTCCTTGATGGCGAATTGCCCGACATCCGCACACCGATCATCCCCGGCCACGAAGTGGTCGGGACGGTTGCCGCTATCGGGGAATCGGCCACGGACCGCACATCGGCGAATGCCGCCGAGACGATTGGAGAAGGAGCTGCGGATCTCGCCCTGGGCACCCGTGTCGGCATTCCGTGGCTTGGCAGCACATGTGGCAGTTGCTGGTACTGCCGGCACCAACTGGAAAACCTCTGCGACCATCCGCAGTTCACCGGCTACACTGTCGACGGCGGTTACGCGGAGTATGCCGCTGCCGACCGGCGGTACTGTTTCCCGCTTCCCGACGATTATTCCGATATCCAGGCTGCACCGCTCCTGTGCGCGGGACTGATCGGTCATCGCGCCCTGAAAGCCGCCGGCAGCGGAGAGCATCTTGGCATCTACGGATTCGGTGCGGCCGGCCATATCGTTGCCCAGGTCGCCCGCTGGCAAGGCCGCTCGGTCTACGCGTTTACCCGGCCGGACGACCGGCAGGCCCAGGATTTCGCGCGCCAATTGGGTGCTGTTTGGACCGGTGCATCCGATAGCCCGCCGCCGCGGCCACTGGACGCCGCAATTCTGTTTGCGCCCGTCGGCGCACTGGTGCCGGCTGCGCTCAGATCTGTTCGCAAAGGCGGTACAGTCGTTTGTGCCGGCATCCACATGAGCGAAATCCCGGCATTTTCCTACGACATCCTGTGGGGCGAACGCCACGTCCGCTCTGTCGCCAACCTGACCCGCGAAGACGCAATCGAGTTTCTTGCCGTTGCGCCGGCCATACCGGTGGCAACGCATACCCTGCCGATACCCCTCGCCGAAGCCAACGCCGCGCTCGATCGACTGCGTTCCGGTGATCTGCGCGGCGCCGCGGTGCTGACGATCTGAGAGTCGAGCCGCCTAATCTCGATCAGAAGTCGAACCCGGCAATCCACCCATTGGCGGCATTGAAGGCTCCATATCGCCGCCCTCCTCCGCATACCGCAGCGGCGCGCTGCCGTCGGGATCCGGGATTCGATATTTGCCGCCCAGCCATCGCCCCAGATCGAGATCGGCGCACCGGCGCGAACAGAAGGGGTGGAACGCCCTGTCCGACACCGCCCCGCACTCCGGGCACTTGCGCCGCGGTCGCAGCGGTATCGTCGGCGCCGCGTCGCCGGCCTTGTCGGTTGTTTTCCGCCGTTTGCTCATATCGGTTCCAGCCAGTGCCGGAAGACCGGATAGCCTTCGCCTTGAAGCATCGCCACCGTTTCGTGCAGCGGCAGGCCGACCACGTTGGTATAAGATCCCACGATGCGGGAAACGAAAGCGCCTGCCCGACCCTGGATCGCATAGCCGCCGGCCTTCCCCTGCCACTCGCCGGAACCCAGATAGACTTCCAGCTCTTCGCGCGAAAGACGTTTGAAGCGGATCCGCGTTTCCACCAGCCTCTGCCGCACTCGCCCGCGCGGCGTCACCAGGCAAAGACCGGTATAGACCCGGTGCGAACGCCCCGAGAGGAGCCGGAGACAGGCCGCGGCTTCATCGATCATGTCGGGTTTCGGCAACACACGCCGGCCGACCGCCACCACGGTGTCCGCCGCCAGAATATATGCGCCGACCAGACTGTCGTCGCGTTGCGCGGCAACCCGGATCACCTCCGCCTTGGTGCGGGCCAGGCGCCGCGCCAGCGACCGGGGCAACTCCTGTTTCAGCTGTGTTTCCTCGATTTCCGCCGGCAGCATTCGGTCCGGCCGGATCGCAACCTGATCCAGAAGCGCCAACCGCCGCGGCGAAGCGGACGCGAGGATCAGGCGAGCATCCTGGCCGGAGTCCCTGGCCGCCATGGCCCAGCCTACTTGTAACGGTAGGTGATGCGCCCTTTGGTCAGGTCATAGGGCGTCATTTCCACAAGCACCTTGTCGCCGGCCAACACGCGAATTCGGTTCTTGCGCATACGTCCGGCCGTGTGCGCGATGATTTCGTGGTCATTTTCCAGTTTCACGCGAAATGTCGCGTTTGGCAGCAGTTCGACGACCGTGCCGGGAAATTCAAGGATCTCTTCCTTTGCCATCCGATACCTTTGTTGCGGCAGACAGACCGCTGGTGTCTAGCCTATTCCCGTCGGCCTGTGAACCGGCAGATTGCCGCCATGTATGAATTGCCTGTGCACATCGTATCGGCTCATGAAAATCGGGCCTTGATCCGTCCCGACAGGCCGTCACGCACGGCACGATAGGATTCCAGAATCTGATCGCGGCTGCCCGTCGCCACCGACGGATCGGCGGCCGGCCAGTATTCCACGTCAATCGCCAGGGTTCGCGTCAGTTCCAGCGCACGATGGTGCGCTTCCGGCGATAGTGTGACCACCAGGTCGAAATTCAGGTCCTCCAGTTCATCCAGCGTGTGCGGGCGGTGATTCCCCAGATCGAGCCCCACCTCCGCGAGCACTGCGTCGACGAACGGATCCCTGTATCCCGGCAACACGCCGGCCGATTCCACGTAAAGACCTGTGGGGAACAGATGCCGTGCAAGCGCCGCCGCCATCGGCGAGCGGATGGCGTTCCGCCCGCAGAAAAACAGGACGGAAGCGGGTCGGCCGTTCAACAAGCCCTCAACCCCGCCAATGCAAGACACAGACCAGCGTGAACAGCCGCCGCGCGGTGACGAAATCGACCTCGATTTTGCCGTTCAGCCGCGCCTGCAACAACTGCGAGCCCTCGTTGTGCACGCCCCGCCGACCCATGTCGATCGCCTCGATGCGACTTGGCGCGCCGGCCTTGATCGCTTCGTAATAGCTGTCGCAAATAACAAAATAATCCTTCACGATCCGCCGTAGCGGCGTCAGCGAAAGGATATGTACGATCAGCGGCTGATTGTCCGTATCGTGGATATCGAAGATCAAACGATTGTCGGCACGCCTGAGTAGCAGCCTGAAGGGGCCATTGCCTTCATGGCCGACCGGCACAAAGCGGTTTTCCTCAATGAGGTCGAAAACCGCCACGGCCCGTTCGTGCTCGATGTCCGGCGGCGCACGGGCAATCGACTCGTCGTCGAACGATATGGCGATCAGCCTGTCGTTGCTGGAACCGGTCATCGCCGTACCCTGGACGCCCGGGACGGGCGGCTAAAGGTTGAGCCGAATGGAAATGGCCCGCGCATGCGCCTCAAGCCCTTCCGATTTCGCCAGTTGAACCGCCGCCGGCCCGAGCGCGCGCAATCCATCCGCGCTGCATCGCAATATCGATGTGCGCTTCAAGAAGTCCAGGACGCTCAGGCCCGATGAGAATCGCGCCGAGCGGGCCGTCGGCAGCACATGGTTGGAGCCCCCCACATAGTCCCCGATCACTTCCGGCGTATGGGCGCCCAGGAACACCGCCCCGGCATGCCGGATCCGGGAAAACAGGCTATCGGGTTCCGCCACTGCGATTTCCAGATGTTCCGGCGCGATCCTGTCAACCAGCGCCGGCGCCTGGTCCAGACCGGCAAGCGTTATGACGGCGCCATACGAATCCCAGCTTTCGCGGGCAATCTCCTGGCGTGGCAGGCGCGCGAGTTGGCTGTCGACTTGTGCGGTCACCGCATCGGCGAATTCGGTATCGTCGGTAATCAGGATCGCCTGCGCCGCCGTATCGTGCTCGGCTTGCGAGAGAAGGTCTGCGGCGATCCATGCCGGATCGTTGCCGGCATCGGCAAGGACCAGGATTTCCGAAGGGCCGGCAACCATGTCGATACCGACCGTGCCGAACACCTGGCGCTTGGCAGCGGCGACATAGGCGTTGCCGGGACCGACGATCTTGGCCACCGGCTCGATCGTTTCGGTACCATAGGCGAGCGCCGCCACCGCCTGGGCGCCGCCGATCCGGTAGATCTCGTCGACTCCGACGAGTTCGGCAGCGGCGAGCACAAGGGGATTTTTCGTGCCTTCCGGCATCGGCGCCACCATGGCGATCCGCTCCACGCCGGCGACCTTTGCCGGAACCGCGTTCATGATGACAGAGCTTGGATAACTTGCCGTCCCGCCGGGCACATACAGACCCACGGACGGGATCGCCGTCCATCGCGCGCCGGTTTCCACGCCCAGATCGTCGGTATCGCGACTGTCGGTGGGAAGAAGCTTCCTCTGCCCGACTTCCAGCCGGTCGCGGGCCAGTGCCAGCGCGTCCAGTATCGCCGGGTCACACGCCTTTACCGCCGATTCGATCTCGGCGCGCGAAACCCGCATGCCAAGCCGCTCCAAATCGACGCCATCGAACGTCCTGGTCAGATGGTGAACCGCCTCGTCCCCGTCGCTCCGGACCGAAGCGATGATTTTCGCCACGGTCGCGTCGACATCGGCCTCCGCTTCCCGCCGCACCGCCAGAAATTCGGCGAACCGGTTGGCGAAGTCCGGATCGGTATCGTTCAGGCGAATGGGCATGGCAAATCCCTTCTTCGGCTCGTTTCCGCTTCGGCTCGGCGGATCTAGCGCAATTTGTGCTTCGGCAGGCTTGCCGTCGCCCAGGCCGGGCCGAGATCGGTGAGTCGTGCCTCCAGAACCTCAACGTCGAATTTCAGTTCGGCTTTGCCTGCAAAAACAAGATAAACCGTGCCTGACGGCGGCTCGCTTTCCTCGAACCGGATGGCGAGAAGCTCCAGCACATCCTCGCCGCGGGTCGGTTGTATCCCGCGCGCCCGCACTGCTTCCACCCGGTCAAACTGCAGGACCGATCGCCGCCGCTCCCACATTTTCCCGCGTCCGCGTCCGGCGGATCCGACCTCCCAGGCGAACCGGTTGAGGGCCACAACAAGACGCATTTCCGCCGGCTGCCAGGAAATGTCCGACACCTTGACGATGGCGTCCTGCGTGTGCGCCGAAATGACGTCCAGATCCTCGCCGTCGAGGGCGGCAAGGCGCAACAAATGTTCTTCGCTCATGACCGGTGGCCCGAGATACCTCGTTCGCCCCGGTCGTAGTGCGTTGCAGCATCGAGGGCAAGTCGGCTGGCGGACCGGGGGCCGAACCCCGGCTCCCAGGCAAAACAGCCGGGATTTCGGCCTATGCCGCGATACGGGCGATCTCCGCGCCGCAGGCCGACAGTTTGCGCTCCAGATGCTCAAAACCGCGATCGAGATGGTAAACCCGCGAGATGCTGGTTTCCCCTTCCGCCGCCAAACCGGCGATCACCAGCGAAACGGAGGCCCGCAGATCGGTCGCCATCACGGGTGCACCGGCGAGGCTCTCCACACCAGTTACAGTCGCCTTTTGGCCATCCAGATGGATGTTGGCGCCCAGCCGGGCCAATTCCTGAACGTGCATAAAACGGTTTTCGAAGATCGTTTCGGTGATCTCGCTGATCCCGTCCGCCTTGGTCATCAGCGCCATGAACTGGGCCTGCAGATCGGTCGGAAATCCCGGAAACGGCGCCGTTGCCACGTCAACGGGCTCGATACCGGCGCCGTTGCGCGTCACCCGGATACCATCGTTCGTTTCCGTGATTTCCGCGCCCGCCGCCTCAAGGGCGGCAATCGGCGCGGCCATCAGGTCCGGACGGGCATTGGCCAGCAGCACGTCGCCGCCGGTTGCCGCAATGGCCATGGCATATGTCCCCGCTTCGATCCGGTCCGGCAATACCGGATGGACCGCACCGGAAAGCGATTCCACACCCTGGATCCGGATCGTGTCGGTGCCCGCACCCTCGATCACGGCGCCCATCTTGCACAAACAGTCCGCTAGGTCGGCGACTTCCGGTTCACGGGCCGCGTTTTCCATCACGGTTTCGCCGCGTGCAAGTGTGGCCGCCATCAGCACCGTATGGGTCGCGCCCACGGATATTTTCGGGAACACCACCCGGCCGCCCGTCAGCCCCGCCTTCGCGGTCGCCACCACATAGCCCTGGTCGAGTTCGATGTCGGCGCCGAGAGCTTGCAGTCCGTCGAGAAAAAAATCGACCGGCCGCGTACCGATCGCACAACCGCCCGGCAAGGACACCCGTGCCTCGCCGGCCCGCGCCAGAAGCGGCCCGATGACCCAGAAGCTCGCCCGCATCCGCGAGACCATGTCATAGGGCGCCGTCGTATCGACGACCTGCGCCGCCGTCAGGCTCAGCCGTTCGCCGGCCTGCGTTGCCCGCCCCGGCCGCTTGCCGCTCACGGTGTAATCGACACCGTGATTGCCGAGGATACGCTTCAGCATCGCCACATCGGCAAGATCGGGAACGTTTTCCAGCGTCAGCGTCCCGTCTGTCAAAAGGCTGGCGATCATCAGGGGAAGCGTGGCGTTCTTGGCACCGGAAACGGGAATTTCACCAATCAGCCGATTGCCGCCCGTCACACAAATCCTGTCCATTATGCTTCCCCTCTTCGCCGGCCCGCGGCGCTTTGTGATTTGCCGGTCGCGGCCGGCGACCGGTTCGGCCACACGAACATGGCCATTGTTTGGAGCCCGTCTGCCAGTCGTCCCGGCAGCACCCTCGGCATTGTCCGCATCGGCATCAGCGTGTCCCTTCGGCCGGCCGGCCGCAGATCACGGTTCGTCCGGTTCGCCGGCGCCGGATTGTTGCGTGCGCCGCAACCGATCCTGAGCCTTTCGCCGGCGCAGGTTCGCCCGCAAAGCCGCGGCAAGCCGTGCCTTGCGGTCCTCGCCGGCCGCCTGCGCGCGCCCGCCGATGCGCTCATCTTGTTCCCCGCCGCTTCTGTCCGCTTTACCGGCTCGCCCGGTTTTGCCTTCCTGCATCCGGTTCGCCTAACCCATCCCGGCCGCAAGCGCAAAGCCCTGTTCCGGCGCCCGCGACAACCGCAACGCGCCGGCCGGGAGATATTGCACCGCATCCGCGACTATGGCATGGACACCGCCTGTGCGCCGGCGCGCCAAGTGCCGGTACGGCCGCAGTAGCTCAGTGGTAGAGCGCACCCTTGGTAAGGGTGAGGTCGGCAGTTCAATCCTGCCCTGCGGCACCATCAAACCCCTTGAAATAAATGCGTTTTTCCAATCCGGGAAATTCGCCATGTGGCGAGAAGCCGCAAATTGCGGCAGAACATGGCAAGAACCGGCGGGAAAGACCGGGAAAATCCGGGGGAGTCCGTTCCCGCCCTGTTCCGCATTTTAACAGGCCTGGCGCGCATGTGCGCAGATGGCCGGTATGATTCAACCCGTTACCCTCGGGTATCTGGCCGCTGCAGGCCGCATGCTGGAAATCCATTGCACGGCCTGCGACCGGTTCCGCCTGGTCGAACCGGCGGCGGTTCGCGCGCCGGCATCGGCGCCGGTGCACAATCTCGCTCACCGTTGCCGCTGCGCTCGCTGCGGCGCGCGGGACGCGCAAACCCGGTCCCACCATGCGATGAAGGGATTCAAGCCTGCGATGTCGGATGATGAATTGGAACGATGTTTCCAGGCTGCCATATCACGCAGCGGTTGAAGTCGGCCCGGAGCGGACGTTCGGGAGCCACGCTGTGTTTGCTCTGCGATATCCAAAAGCCGACATTCATTAATGCCAATGAACGACGCTGTTTTGGACGACAGCAACGCGGAATGAAGCGCCAGTTCGCTACATACTATTCAAGGACCGGAATCCGCAGCCGACCTTGTTTCCGGTGCTGGGTCTTCCCAAACAATTGCGATCGCCCAAACTAAGAGCGACCGCACATTGTGTGGACCTTTGCGGGTAGGATCAGCCGAGGCTCAGGATTTCTTCACCGAGGATCTGCATGATCTTCTGCCCCGGTTCACTGGTCCAATTGACCGCAAGTTCTGCCAGAAGCGCGCTGGTCGTGGTCAACTCGACACCTCCTTTTTCCATCTTGCGAAACGCCATATCGTCGGTCAACGCGGTCGGCGACCCGGATGCATCCACTACGGCCGTTACATCGAACCCTTCCGCCGATGCGCTGATGGCAGGTGGAGCCAGGCACACATCGGTGGTGATGCCGGCCATGATCAGATGCTTGCGGCCCGTGTTGCGGCAGGCGTCTGCAAACGCGCTGTCGTCCCAGCAATTCACTACGCCAGGGCGCTTGACACGGGCGGCAAACGCGTCGGGCGCAATCTCTTCCAGAGCAGGCATCAACGGCCCCTGCATGTGATCCTCCATGCTCGACGTCAGTACCAACGGCATTCCAAGAGCGACGGCCACGCGGGCCAGCGCGCGGGTGTTGGCCTCGATCAGGGCACGGTCAACGGATTTTGCCCAGTTCATTGTGCCGGTCTGATGGTCGATCAGTACAATTGCGGCATTGTCAGGCGTGGGATGTGATGTGGTCATGGTGTTTTCCTTTCGTGGTTAGCGGATTCACGTTTTGGGAAGATCAAAGATCAGAAACTCGGCACCGGGCTCTGTATTGACGATAAGTTCGTCGGCCTGTGTGAGACCAAGCCCGTCGCCCTTTGCCAGCGTGTGACCCGCCGCCGTCACCGCGCCTTCGATCATGAAAAGATAAAGGCCACATCCCGGACCGGCGGCTCGATGGGTCACGGTCTCGTTGCGGGTGAACTGTCCGTAAGACAGGCGGGCGTCCTGCTTCGCGACGAGGGCCCCATCTTCGTCGCCCGGCGACAGGATCGGGCACAGGCGATCGGTATAGTCAGAAGCATCCAACGTCATCTTCGAGTATTGCGGCGGCAACCCCGTAGCCCGGGGCTCCAGCCATATCTGAAGGGCGCGCATCGGCTCGGTTGGCGAATTGTTCACTTCGTTATGGACGATTCCCGAGCCCGCGGTGATCACCTGGATCCCTTTGGCCTTCAGCGTTCCGGTGTGGGTGGGGACGTTCGGGTCGATGTGTTGGACTTCGCCACTCACCAGAAATGTAATCACTTCGATGTCTTTGTGAGGATGCAGGCCGAAGCCCTGGGCACCCGGCGCCAGCGTCCCATCATCGATTGTAACCAGCGGGCCAAAGCGTTTGCGGCCTTCGGGCAGATGGGGCTTGAACGAAAGGTATGCCTGCATGAACCCGAAATCCTTGAACTCGCGGGTATCTGCGGGATGATGGATGATGTCCTGCGACATGGCCGTCCTCTCTGGGCATTTGATGACTCAGGACATAGGTGCTCATTTCGTTCTGGAAAATGCATGTTTTATCATCTATCGTTCGTAATTATGAACGATAGGTTTTACTCTTGCGCAAAGGCGCTGGTGGCAACCGTACGCGCGGGATCAATGAGCGCGGCTGCGGCCGAACTGAAAACAACCAAATCCGCAATCAGCCAGAAGCTCGCGTTTTTCGAGGCAGAGTTAGGATTGATCCTGCTTGACCGATCCGGCCGAGCGGTGACGCCAACCGCAGCCGGCCGCCGGATATTCGAAACGTGTGTTGGTCCAATCGATGCCGCTTTGGAAGCGGAAGCAAATCTTGGGTTGATTACGGGCAATGCAGTGGGTGGCCGGGTATCAATCTCCGGTCCGAACAGCCTGCTTGGTGTGGTTTTCGTCCCTATGATGCCTGCGCTAGGGGTCCTCTATCCGGACATTGAACTGGAATTGCATGCCGATGACTCGATGTCTGATTTTGCTGCGGACGACATAGACCTCGCGTTTCGTGTCGGGCCCGCTTCACGGGGCCGCAACGTTGCTGCGGCATTGCCCGCGGCGCAGCGGGCGCTTTATGCCAGCCCCGATTTCCTCGACAGGGCTGAGGCCATTGAGGAGCCGAAAGATATCGCAGGAACAGCCTGCATCGTCCGACGGCAGGAAACCGGAACATGGTCGTTTCGAAACTCTCTGGGGCACCAGCAAACCGCGTCTCCGAAGGTCGGTCTGCGCGTCAACACCATGGAATTGGCAAGCGCCGCGGCGCAAGCAGGTATGGGCGTCGCCCAATTGCCATCGCTGCTGGCACAAAAGAGTGTCGAGCTCGGAACGCTTGTTCCTGTGATGCCGGAATGGGTGACTGATCCGACCGAGATGTCTCTGTTGTGTCGCGCCGCCCGTCTGTCGGTTCCTTCGGTTGCCGCCGTTAGGCGATTCATTCTGGAAACCTGCCAAAAAGACTGAAGCAACCATTCCACTCTACCTTCAGCGACAACCAATCTACCTTTACTGCACCGCACATGGCTTGCTTAGTTCGATTGCAGACATTGGATGCGTTGCAGAAAACCGGCAAAATGGGCTCCAAGCTGCCGTGTGGCAGAGCGGAGGAAAATTTCGTTTCGAGGTCGTTTCAATGTCGGCTCCAAATGTCCTGGCAGTAGTGGCTCGCGCTTGCAGCTAATTTCCGAATTCCGCCCAATCCTGCGCGCCGATGCGGCGGGCAAACTCCTGACGCCTGCCCCTATCTCCAAACGCAATAAAAAAAGCCCCGCCTTTGCCCGGCGGGGCAAGTCGGTTCTCGGGGAGCAAGAAGCGACGCAACAATCACGGATCAGCCATCGGCATCAGGCCCCGCGGGCGCCTTCATCAGCACCGACCAATGCCCGCTGGATGTCCCGCCTTTACCCGGCGACCGCCAGTTAAGAAAGGCCGGGCCGGATACGGCACCGGCCGGACATTGCCTCAGACCGGCGAACAACCGATTCCGACCCGCGGATGGGCGCGGACGGCCGGCTGGACAGATATACCGAAGCCCGTTGATCCGACCGAAGAAGACAGCCCACCCGTGCTGGACAAGCACAGGGCGAGCACCTATAACGCCGCTCGATTCTGGCCCGCGCATTCGGACGCCGGCCTTCAGGCCCAGGTAGCTCAGTTGGTAGAGCAGCGGACTGAAAATCCGCGTGTCGGTGGTTCGATTCCGCCCCTGGGCACCAACCAACCCGCTGATTTTATTAGAAAATATCATTTCCATTTTTTCCAACGCTCCTCGGTTTGACGTTTTTTACCGTCCGGTTTGACAAATTCCGTTCTGCGTCTGGTCTCCGCCTCGTCAAATTTCTCCACTACCGCCGACATCTTCCGGGTGAGATCAGCGTCGCGACTGTAATGCTGCGCCATGGCCTCGGTGCGCTGCCCCAGAGCGTCGGCGATCGTTCGGGTATTGAAACCTTCTTCGCTCATGAACGTCGCCACGGTGTGGCGGAGGCCCTTCAGGGTCAGTCCCGGCCCGATCTTGTTTTCGGCCTCCAGGCGTATCTTGAATGTCCGCCAGGACGCCCTCAGGCCCGAACCGGTCCATGGGACACCGCGTGACGTGACAGCAACCGTAACGGCGTCGTGAGGCGGCGCATCGGCCAGAATGTCGTACAGGGCCTCAGGAAGTCGCCAGGATACCCATTCCCCCGTCTTGCCGCGCCTGCGCTTCATATGGCGGCCGTCGCACTCAGAGCGCGTCAGCGTGATGGCATCGCCGGGATCGAGGCCGGTATACATCATGATCGCGATAGGCACCTTGAGCTGGGGCGGCGCTTCTTCGAGAACCGCGAAGCGTTCCCGGTCAGTCCAGGGCCGGTTGGCCCGCGGTGCGTTGCGCGGTCGCTTGACGGCCTTGACACCTTTGGCGGGATTGCCGTCCAGCATCTCCCGTTCCTCCCCCCATTCGAAAATGATGGAGAGGACCTGTTTGACATAGGTACCGAAGCGCCGGCCGTGCTTGCGGGCGGCCTTGTCCCGGATGCGAACCACCAGCGCCTTTCTAAAGGCGATCAGCGGCGTATCGTCGATCGGCCGCAGATAGTCGAAAACCCGTTGATAGTCGCGCCGGGTCCGCGGCGCCTTGTCGAGAAAATCATCGCTGGCGCGATAGGCGGAGATCAACAACCCCAATGTGCCCGGCTTGGCCGCGGTGTCGGTGATTTCGCGGGCCGAAATGCGTTCGCATTCGGCAATGAAGCCGGCCGAGCCGATCGGGTGTTTCACCAGGTCTATCGGCAGACCAGTCTTGCGGTGATAGCAGCGCGGCTTGCCGTGCCGGTCGGTGAAAATCTTGAAGCCTTTGACCCGGACCCGCGTCATCATCCCAGCCTGTCGAGGATGTTGCTGTCGTCGGCACCGGCCTTGAAGCCATCCAGCCAGCGGTCCAGGTCGCGAACATCGTAGCCGGAATGGCGCTCGGAGAACCGGATCGGGGTAACCGGGCAAAGCGTCGCGAACACCTTGGGCGGTAATCCACAATATTCCGCCGCTTCCGCCTTGTTGTAGATCCGGCGGCTGGTGACAACGAAGTTCATCTTTGCCTGGCCCATCAGATGTCCCTCCGCCAGGTCACCACCCCAGCCTTCTGCGCGCCCTTCAAGGCACGGGTAACGTCGACCTGCAGGAAGGGCGCGGGGCGGGCTGGCATCAGTCGCCACCCTGCCATTCGAGTTCGCGTTCCAGCCAGGCAAGCAACTCGCTGCGCCGGGCAACCAGCGGCGAAGTCGGGCCGTTCAGCTTGCGCGCTGGCAGACCGCGCTTCACAAGTTCATAGATGTTGCGGCGGCTGCACCCGACGACCTTGGCGATCGCATCGGCGCCGCGAACCAGACGGTCCTGGCGGTGATTGTCTTTGGCGATCATGTCTTGCGCCCCTTCGACTCGCGATGGGCAGCAAGCCGATCCAGGCCGTTTCGCACGGCCAGGGACACGTTGACCGTAAGCACAGCCACGGCGTTCGCCCGGGCACGATCCGCAAGGTCCGCGAGCGCTTTTCCTTTTATAAGGTAGTCAGGGTGATCCGGATCGAGCGGCACCAGTTCAGGAAGTGTAATAATTGAGGCATCGGAACCGCGCTCCCACCCCTCGATTCGACCAAAGTAGACGGCTTCCTTTCCGCCCCAAGGCGTAAAGAAGGGCAAACCGCTCGTCCCGCAGAAGTAGATGTGTGCTTTATCGACGATCTCGATCAGCGCGTCGGATTTCGTGGCCCGTCCCGGGCGATAGTCAGCTTCAGACCGGTGCATCCAAAGCGCCCGATGATACCAGTAATCACTGTCCGGTGACGGAATTTCGGCACGGGCTTTCTGCATCAGACCACGCGCCAAATAGCGCAATGCGCTCGGCACTTCGCCATCCGGTTCATTGAACTCGTCCAGGATCGTTTTTGCGATTCGCCCGGCAGCGATGATCGGGACTCCGCCAAAGGAAAACCCCCCGATCACGCATGCTCTTTTCAGTGTCGCGATGCTGCCGTTTTCCGGCAAAAGCCTGGCATCCGCCAGATGCTGGATCTGTCGCTTGCTCATGCTGCTGGCGATCGCGAGATCGCTGAAACTGAAGGTGTCCTCAGGTCGGCCCATACAGAAGGCATAATACCTAAAGGGTTCGATCGCAATAATCCGAACCTATTCGGTACGATAATCTATCGGATTTCCACAGGGTTGAACGCCTGGCGGACCGATCGGCCCGCCAGGTTCACACGATCTGATCACTCCCAGATTGCCATTTTCCCGATCGGCTTGTCAGGATTGTCGACGATCTCGGCGACCACATCACGGACTGACCCGATCAGATCCGGAAGCAGGTGAGCGAACGCAGGCGATACGAGATACAAGGCCGTCGCCTCCCAGGGATCGGCCGTATCATCCGGCTCGCAATGGTGGACCACTTCAACCAACAGCTGCGCAGCGACCGCCATGGCAGGGCGCCGACCATCCGGGAGCTGGATTTCTTTCAAAAAATCCAACAGCCGATTTTCAGCTTCCCAGAAAATTCCTTCCGCCTGGTCGTACGCGTCGTGTAACGCCGGCAAGCCGACTTTTGCCTGCTCAATCCTTTGGGCGCGTATGCGATCCAATAGCTCCCGGGTGTTCATGTGCCTGTATTGACGGGACTGGAGGGGTCTCGATCTGATCTGCCGTAGTGAAGGCCTGATCAGACGCATAGCGCCAGAGCCCGTTGGCGGTTCCACACCCTGAATTGCCGGCCATCCAACGATGTCCCCGCACCCCTCACCGTTGCAATTGATGAACTGATATCCAGGCACCGCCCACCACGGCATTTTGTTCTCTGCCTCGTCAATTTGCCGGCGGACAGCTGTCATTTTTAAGCGCGCCTTTTGCCGCTGGCGCCAAAGCTGATCGATATTCAGATCAATCGACTCCGGTCCGGTGATCACAGGCGCATCTGTCACGCAGCGGATCGGATTGGACGCGGACTCCTGTTGTGTGGATGAATTGTTCATGACTGACCTCAGATCTGAGGGCTTGCTATAGCCCACCCGGACCGGCCGGGCGCCGGGAGCATAGCAACGTGATCTGAGGAACACGCCCACCTTCTTCCCCTTTCGGGTCTTGTATCCGGCGGACTCCCGACATAGCCTCGTCGGGCACGCAGATGATTATCTGCGCGGTCTCTTTCAACCCGCTTGCCGTTGGCGCGGTTTGCGGATTGCCTCAGATGGCCAAGGCTCCAAACCTTGGCAGACTGGCGTTGCTACGCGCCGTCAGTCAGAATCGTTCAGATAAGCCTGCAAGGCAAGGTATATTTGGGTCTATCTTCAATTTCAGCGGGTAGCAGCAAATGTCAGGCGCGACGGCACACGATGGTGGCGCAGTTCTCCGAGTAGCTTATACTATTGCCTGCGCAATAACATTTCTCGGATTCATATATTTATTGTGTATAGAAAACTATTTACCTATAACCGTATTAGATATCTCCAAATACGCCTTCTCCATTAGATCTGTTTTTTGGATTGCGATTGAAGGATTTTTTGCGGTCGGCTTTTCAATTTCAATTGTCTATCTCACAAATAAAACTTTATTATATTATTTTTCTAGAAATACTTTGTTTGTATTTTATATTCCATTGTGCATGCTAATTATATATATATCTTGTTGGCAAACATTAGCATTTTCTAATTATTTCTATCCAACGGGTCATTTAGAGGGTTGGTCATGGTTTGCTGCTGTAATTGCTAAAAGCGCTGTAACTTTTTCTTATTCAGTATCGATTTTGGGATATTACGCTGAAATCTATTATTCTCAGGTGAATGACGGAGCTTATACACGCTTGGAGAAAAAAGAACAAACTCCATTCATTGTGGTGCCTGTAAGCGCGTATTCCGTGGCTTTTATTTTCCTAAAGATATTCGGATAGGCATTGTCTTTGCTGAGCTCCCACATCACCCCTTCGGCACCACGCGCGGCCGGCCGCCATACCGTGCGAAAGGACCGTCGTGCTGACCGGTCGCGATCGCCCGCTCCCGGCGCGCCGTTCTGATCAAAATGGCCGCCGCCCCGTCTGAATAGCCCGGTTCCGCACTTGGTCGTATTCGCCGATTCCAGTTATCATCACATCCATGGCGACGAGACCGGAAACGTCGGCGACACGCTGATCGAAATACGGGCTGGGCGCTGTCTCCAGCACAATTCGGACGACCCCGCCCACGCCGTTCGGGATAATCCGCTTGCCGTTGGTGCGGATTGCGGATTGCCTCAGATGGCCAAGGCTTCAAACCTTGGCAGACTGGCGTTCTCAAGCGCCCCAGTCAAAATCGCTGATTTGCGGGGAGAATGCAGGGCGGCGGCCACTGGTAGTGGGCAGACATGACTACCAAGAGCCAAAGTCTGTCGCCTACCAGATTTTGCCCTAGAGCATTTTCCGATCCGATTGAATCGCCTTTGGGAATTCCCGTGGAGCGGCAAATCAGATTCAAGGTACATGCTGGTGATGGAGGCCAGCATGTATGGGCAAAGCGATATCGGCAGATTTACGTGAGCGGGTGATTGATGCGATCGAAAGCGGCGCTTCGCGTCGCGGTGCTGCGGCACATTTTGGCGTGAGCCCATCGAGCGCCATTCGATGGCATGCGGCATACAAGGAGACGGGTCGGACTGCGCCCAATCCCCAGGGCGGCGACCGGCGCTCGCGGCGGATCGAGGCTCACGCGGCGTTCATCGGCGATCTGGTGGAGGAAACTCCCGACATCACACTTGAAGAAATCCTGGAGGCGCTCAAGGCGCGCGGCGGGCATTTTGGCATCGGGACGCTGTCGCGTTTCTTCAAGCGCCACCGGATCACGCATAAAAAAAGACGGCGCACGCTGCCGAACAGCAGCGAGAGGACGTGAAGGCCGAGCGACAGGCCTGGTTTGATGGCCAGCTCGACCTCGCTCCGGAACGATTGATCTTCATCGACGAGACCGGCGCCTCTACGAAGATGGCGCGTCTGAGGGGGTGGGCGAGCAAGGGCGAGCGCTGCCGCGCCGCCATTCCATGGGGGCACTGGAAGACCACGACCTTCACCGCCGGGCTGCGGCTTGACGGTCTGGCCGCGCCCATGGTGCTGGACGGTCCCATGGATGGCGACGGCTTCCTTGCCTATGTGGAACAGGTGCTTGTCCCCGAACTTGAGCCGGACGACGTGGTGGTAATGGACAATCTGCCGGCCCACAAAGTCGCCGGCGTCCGCACCGCCATCGAAGCGGCCAGGGCGAGGCTGCTCTATCTGCCGCCCTATTCGCCCGACTTCAATCCCATCGAAATGGCCTTCTCCAAGCTCAAGGCCCATTTGCGAAAGGCCGCAGCACGCACGGTCGATGATTTGTGGGACGCCATTGCCGAAAGTCTCGATCTGTTCACACCGGAAGAATGCGCCAACTACTTCATCAGCGCCGGATATGAACCAAACTGATCGGAAAAGGCTCTAGCCTTACCCATTTGGAACAGGAGACGTAGATTTTTCAGCACATCGAGTCGCATGGAAGCAGTTTCCTAAAAGACTCGATGGTCAATCCTTTACTACTACCGGAAGATATTCGCGAATATCGCAATCCCTTAAGTCATCAGCGTTAGTCTGAGTCATAAGTTGTTGAATATTGTTGAAAATAATCTCGCGGCTTATCTTCTGTTGTTCGGGTGACATGCCAGGCTTCGAATTTGTAATGTCGGCATGAGATGGACGACGAAAACCATTGTTTCCGTCTGAGTCAAGCGGTGTATCAAGAACGCACATCGGCGTAATTTCCTTAGCGCAATTCCGGACGGCTTTAGCGGGAAAGTCGACAACACCAAGGATACCGCCATAGTCACCTTCCTTCTCTGAGCGGTTCTTATACAGTATTTGGGCAGCCAGCTTGATCTCGTCTCGGCTAGCATGCGCTAGCCGATAGACGGACAAACCGGTTTTATAGGCCTTCTTCAAGTGCACTGGTTTGAATGGCCTTCTGTTCACAAATGAAGGGCGATCTTTTATATCCAGGTCGACACGAGAGGTAAGGAATAAGCGAAGGAGCTCATCATCGGAGATGGGTCCGTGACCGCCGGCAACAGTAGCCGCAGACTCACAGCCACATTCAGGCGCTTTTTCCGCGAGTTCCTCCACATCCAACTTGCCACCACAGAACTCGTCGAGGAGCTTTCGTTTTTCCTCCGCCGTCATAGCTCGCGGTCAAATCAACGCACGCTTCATTGCGGCGAGAGCCGTCAGAATTTCCGATTGTGATGTCGTGTCGAACTCGTTCGAGGCTTTGACAACTGCTCGTTCGATGACCGTAAAAATGGCACAGTGATCGCCGATGAACTCGATACCGCCTCGTGTGAAACCACGCTCATCAAACATCTCGAGCACAAGATTTCCATCGAACGCCATGACCGGTTCAGGATCGGGCAAATCGGTCGACCAACTCTGGATCAAAGCTTTCGCATCTTCGATTACACCATGTTTGGGAGCCATACTTCCAGGCCCATCCCAGCCATCATCAAGCTTTTCGAAATCGCGAATTACCGCCAATGTTTCATTGAAGGCAACCTTCTCGTCGAGGATACCTGGATCAGCCACCTCGTCATCAGTACCGACGAAAGTTGAGTTGCTCCGCATCCAACCGTTTTGTGAAGGGCGAAATGTCTGGTTCGCTCTTTCTGCTCGTCTATCATCATCTCGATCAAGAACATGCGGGCAATCTGCCAGCGCTGCCTCTAGGTCCTGAGCCGAGGCCAAACTCGCTGTTGGTGCGACAGCAAATCCAGCAGCAGCCATTATATTCTTCAGATATTCGAGCGAATTGCTACTTGTTCGAGTTCTGATCATTGATATTCACTCAAATCGATCCCAATCATAGCGCGATATTTCTTAGTCAGTGTTTCACCGAACAAGACGATTGATCGACGATGCATTAATTTAAGAATATCAGGAATTTGATCAACATCCAAAGGTTGTTTCCCGATACGCCTCTCAACGAGTGTATAGATGCCCAAGACGCGCTGTATTTCGTCATCTCTTGTCCGATCCAACGCATCAAGATTTCGGTTGATCAGAAGCGGGGAATTCTCGTCGCCTTCGAACCAGCCGATATGAGAATGCCACGAATTTTCGCCAGCAAGCGCCTCTTGCGGCACTGAATCGTCGAACCTCTCCAACAGCTCAGTGATATCAGCCTTATCTGGTGAACCATCAAACCGAAAAACATCCCAGTATTCGAGCCTGACAGAGTTAAATTCGATTGCTTCGGATGCTTTTCGAAGCGCCGGGAGGACTACGGTATCGAGACGCCCCATGAGGTTTTCCCAGCGGCCGTATACCGTCGTTACGTAGCCGAAAGCCGTATCTCGAAATCCAACTTCCTCAGCAACTTTTTCGTCGACATGGCGCTGTAAAACCACTCCCTTTTTGGTCGGTTCATGAGTGGTCCGTGTCGCGTCCGGCCGGATCTCTATTTTAGTCATTCCGCTTTCGGCCGGCGTAACCGAATTGTAGCCATAATCCTTTGCGTGCTCGACAACATCGAGTGTCGCACTGGACAACAATTTCGACGGCAGCGGCTCTTTGAACTGGAACATAACCCTTACGCGCTCGATCGCGTGGGCCTCGTGCATCGGCTTCCAAGTCATCACATCATCTGCTTTGTCCTTTACGAAATATGATTGGTCGGAGCTGTTAATACAACAGCAAAGCGAATTCTACTGCACTGGGCCTGACTTAAAATTAACGCGCATCATCTGTCACATGCATCACCATCAGAACAGCAAGGTAAAGAAGATCCCCAGCGTCCCCACCTGCTCGATCAGCTCCGGATTAAAAACATCTGCGCAATGATTCGTTCGGCTTCAGACAAACAGAACCCCCTCAGATCGTTCCACAGTCTCGTAAACCGAGATTCCAGCCTCACCTGCCGCCGCCCGGGCAACCGCCATGGCGGCCGCCACGGCGCCGTCGATCCGATCGGTCGACTTGCCCTTGTGGAACGAGATGTTTCCCGCCTCGTCCCGCTTGATGGCGATATTGGAAAAATGCCAGCGCAGCACCGGATGGCCGCCATGCTGAAATCGCTTGCCGAGAATGGCCCGCTCCAGTTCCTTGATCGCCGGCCCCATCGTCGCCCAGCCCTGGCGAAATGATGCGACCGGGTAGCCGTCTTCGCCCAGTCGCGTCATCGTCTGTTGCGCCAGGTGAGGATCGAAGGCGATCTCCTGAACCGGGTAATCCTCGCAGAGCTGGCGGATCCGGTCCTCGACAAAGGCATAGTCGACCACGTCGCCGGGTGTCGGCGTGATCAGCCCCTCTTCGGCCCAGCGCGGATAGGGCACGCCGTCGCGGTCCGCCCGCTTCATGAGGTTCTCGGCCGGACAGAAGAACCAGGGGCGGACAATATAGCCCTCATCGGCGCGCCAGGCGGCGACAATGGCGGTCAGGTCCTGATTGGAGGAAAGATCGACACCGAGCCAGCACGGCGCCCCTGAGAGCGTCTCCAGGTCGATCGGCGCGCCGCCGAGATCGTAGACGCCCATGTCGACGAACGGATCGGTGCTGTGATCAAGCCAGACATTCAGGTGAAGTTGTTTGAAGGCTTCCCGGTCTGCCGGCCTGGTCTCGGCTTCCCGCGCCAGCTGGCGGAGCCCGTCGATATCGGGAAAGCCATGTTGAAGGCCCGGATTGACCTCATGCCAGAGTTCTTCATCGCGCCAGTCGCAATCGCGGGGCGCCTCGAACAGGATGGGCAGCCAGGACGGATCCTCGACCTCACCCGCCGCGACCATCTTGGCATAGTCGTAGAGATCCCAGGCGAGATTGTCCTGGCCGCGACCCGCGGTCGTGGTGATCAGCAGCAGGGACCCTGGCGTCTTTGTGAGCCCGGTTCGCAGCACATCCCACAGATCCCGTTTTGGCCAGGCGTGCAGTTCATCAGCCAGCAGGAATGTCGGCGTGCGCCCATGCTGGGTCCCCGCATCCGACGATATCGCCTCGAACACGGTTGCCGTGCGGCGGACCTTCAGGCGATTTCGGTAATCCATAAACTGAATGTGCCTGGTCGCCGAAGGCACCATATCGAGGATTCCGACCGCTTCCTCATAGGCGATGCGGGCCTGTTTCCGGTCGGCAGCCGCGGTGATGACCTGACCGCCTCGAAGGGATTGCGGGCCGACCGTGTGAAGCAGCGCCAGGCCGGCGCCGAGCGTCGTCTTGCGATTGCCCCGCGGCAGCATCAGGAAAACGGTCTTCACCTGCCGGCGGCCATTGTCATCGACCGGTCCGTAGATCCGGCGGACGATCCGCTCCATGAAAGGTGAGAGCTCAAACTGGCGATCTTCGGC
Organism: Afifellaceae bacterium; assembly: GCA_965216515.1. GTDB lineage: Bacteria > Pseudomonadota > Alphaproteobacteria > Rhizobiales > Afifellaceae > CAXMRP01. The sequence continues at coordinate 1,554,232 of OZ244173.1, forward strand.
GGCGCTTTTCGGGTGCCGCATGAGGCGCAGAAAGTCGACCGCCTTCTGACCGGCGCCAGTCGGATCCGGGATGTCGGAGCCGTCATTCAGCCATGAAGGCGAACAGGTCATCGGTCTCGCTTTCCCTGGACATGCCGGATCGATCGCGGCTGGTCGGCGTCAGCCCGAGTTCTGCAGCCAACTGGCGCGCCTGGTTTATGGCGGCCGATTGCAGGCGGGCGGCGGGATGCATCTTCGGGATGCCGTCGATCTCGATGACGGCGCTGCTTTCCTTCAAGAGCCGCTCGGCCTCACGGGCACGGCCGACGGCCACGCAATAGTGCTCCAGCGTCGCCAGATCGGCGGCGGTAACCGCCTTGCGGCTCTGCAGGATCGGATAGACCCGGTTCCATTCCGCCTGGGCGTCCTCTGACAGCCAGTCCGGCGGCTCGGGGATCGCAGCGACATAATCGTCGTCGACCGGCTTCAGTTCGGGTTTCCGGCCGCGCATCAGAACGCCCTCACCCGGAAATTCGCCAGATGATCCTCCACACCGAGCGGCAGTTCCTTGACGAAGCCGGTCGCGGAAATAACCGCCTCGCGGTGTTCATACAAATGCGCCACAATCATCTTGATGGCGGTACGGATTGGTTCGGGAACATCGAGCGGATCGTCGCCATAGCCGGCCACGAAGGTGACAGTCACGGCTTCCGGAACATCCCGCGTCGATGGCCAGGCATTGCCCCAGGACGGAACAATCGACGCCGGCCCGGATCCGCCGGCACCGACAAGCGTGTAGTTGGCGGCATCCAGCGTCTGCGCGACGCCATTTTCATCGACATAGGCGATCGATGTGACCGACTGGCAGGGCGGCAGGGGCAGACTGATTTCTGCAGGGAAGCGGCCAAGGGAAAGCGCCCAGGTCTGGCTGATCAGGGCGCGGCTGAGTTCGCCGTCCCGGCCGTCCAGTTTCCTGCTGGCGCTGGTGATCAGCGATGCGATCAGTTCATCCTCATCGCTATGGTCGACCCTGAGGTGTTGCTTTGCCTGGTCCAGCGAAACCGGTTCCGACGAGGAACCGGTTACCAGTGTCAATGTCATCGCCTAAGTCCTTGCCACAGAATAAAAACCCAATTCGCCTCAATATTGCGCGTGCCTACCCCCGCCGGTCCTGCCGTGCCGGGCAAAACTCGAAGCCCCCCTCCCCCTTTCCTGTCGCTGCTTGCAGCTGGAATGGTGATGGCGGCAGAGCGGTTGCCAGTTTGATCGGTCCCAGAAGATGTCAGTGTCACCGCGATGTGGGCGGATGTGATCAACCACCGTCGCCGGTGTCCGCATGCCCATCTCAGCACACATGACACAATCCGGATTGGCGGCAAGGAAGTCGCGCCGGGCGCACTCCCAGCGCCTGTCATAGCCGCGTTCGCGGGCGTTTGGCCTTGCCTTGTCGGCCCGTGCCTTGCGCGCCGCGATGCGATCACGTTTACACGGGCAGACGCTGCCGCTGGGCACGCGGTTTCCGCAGTCACAGATCGTTGGCGCTTTGGTTGGCATCGCTGCTCCTGTTTTTTTGTGGCCTTGCCGGATGGCCCGACATGGATCCTGAGTCGATGCGCACCGACTCAGGACTGGGCACCAAGGCATCCGGCTTCCGTTTTCCGAGCGGCCACAACCCGTCACGTGAGGTGCCCAGGACCTGCTAGACCGGCGGATTGGCGGTCGGACGATCGAGCGGCCGGCCAAGAATGGCCACCGCCGCAAGCGGCGCATTGCCGGTGTTGTTCGCCGGCGTGATAGTCATCCGCAGATAGCGCTTGTGCCCCTTGTAACCGAGCTTGCGGCTTTCATCGTCGTCGGCGAAGGTGAAGCCCGCCAGCGCCTCGGTACCGATCAGGTCGGCGTCGGCCACCGCGTTCTCTTCGCCACCGAATGCGCCCGTTTCGCTTTCCTCAAGCAGCACCGCAAAGGTCGCATCGGCGTCGGCCAGCGTGCCGGTGATGATAGCAAAGGCGACCGCCTCATATCCCAGCCGGTCAATCACCGGACCGACCTGGGCAGTGTTGTCAGCCACCACCGCCGGCAGGATCGCCGGCAGCGGATGGATGTTGTTCATCAGATCTCGCATCGAATTCTCCGTTGTCAGATCCGGAAAATGTTCCCCATCGGAACCTTTTCCGTGCGTCTCAGTCTCAGGTGGCGATCTTCAGCTTCTTCAGCGCTTCACCCTTCACCACATCGCCACCAACGCGGCGCCGGGCATGGAAGCGGGTCAGTCCGGAAGTGGCCTGTGAATACGGGTCACGCAGCACCGACAGCATCACGCGGTCATAGATCCGGTAACCGGATCCAAAATCGCCAAAGGCGATCGGGAAGGCGTTCGCCGCGATGTCCGGCATGTCCGGCGCATCGATCACCGGCCGCCCCAGAAGCGTCGGCGGATTGCCCTCCGAAAGCGGCTCGGCCCACAGATACTGGCCATTTGAGTCCTTCAGCTTCCGGACAGAACCGATGGTGGTGGAGTTCATCATGAACGAACCCCGTTGCCGGTAGGCTGCCGGGAGCGAATGAACCAGGTCGATGATCCCGTCGGACTGCAGGGCCGACGCATGCCCGTTGTTCACCGACCCGACATCGCCATGCACCATGAAGCCACGCGGCTTCTTCAGGCCGTCGCCGTTGACAAAGGCGACACCCTCGAGCCGGCCGAATTCCTCGGCAAAATCCATGGCAAGTTCGGCGGCGATATCGAGCACCGCGTCTTCGAGCATCTTGTTGGAGACGTCGACATAGCAAGCCGCCTCGTGGATCGGGATCTCCACCTGGCCATAGGTCGGCTCGGTTTCCGGCCGGGTCTCCGTTTCCCCGACCCAGGACGCCGTAATCGTGCCGGTGCGCTTGGGCAGGATCACCGACGATGACGAGGCCGCGCCGACGCGGGCCGCCTGGCGGACCGGTGAGAACTCGACCAGGTTCCGCTGCAGTTCGGCGATAAACTGGTCCGGCGCCAGATAACCGCCGGCCGTATCATCAGCGACCTGCAGGGCGCGGACCTCATCGGCGCCGAGCGCCTCGCGGCCATGGCGAATGAGGCCGGTGAAGGCGCGCTGCTCGAGTTCGGCCGCTTCGTCGGTGTTTTCGCCGCTGCCGCCAGGCCGCTGCGACCGGGTTTCGATCTCATCGAGCCGCCCGGTGATCTCGCCCAGCCGTGTTTCGATCGTCTCTTCGGTGCGGGACTGGAAGTCGGCAACCGACGTCCGCAGTTCCTCCACCGCTTCGGTTGCCGCAACAAGCGGATCGTCGGTGCCGTCATCGTCGCGGGTCTCGATCGGGACCGCGCTCCGGGTTTCGATGGGGTTGATGTGTTTCATCTCAGTTTCCTCTGGAAAGCGAGCCCGCGGCCTTTCGGACCGCTGCAACAAAGGCCGCGGCGCTCGCATCAACGCGGCCGTGATTACGCACTTTTGTCACCCGTGCCTTTGAGGCAGCGGGCAGACTGACAAGGGAAATTTCGATCAGTTCCACATCGGTCAGGACGCGGACACCGTTCGGCCCGCGCTCCGATCCCCGGGCGCGGAAGCCGATGGACAGGCCGTTGAGCGCTCCCGCCTTCAAGAGCGCATGGGCTTCCAGCCCGCGGGCGGTCTCAAGCACCAGCTGGCCATCCACCTTCAGGCCCTTTTCGTCTTCTGTGATGGCCGACCACACGCCGATCGGTTCGGCGGGATCGTGCATCCAGAACAGCCCCGGCCGCGTCTTGCGCCGGGCATGCTCGCGCAGCGTCTTTCGGAAGGCGCCGCGCTTCAGGATCTCGCCAAACGAATTCGGCTCGTCGAAGATCGCCGCATAGCCGGAGAACCGGCCTTCATCACCGGGCGCGAACCGGACCTCGAAATCGAGTGTTTCGGTTTCGGGCCTGCTTTTGCGTTCACGCGTCATCAGCGTCCCCATTGTCGTCATCATCGCCGCTTCCGTCCGGCTGATTCTGGCCGGCGGGCGCCGTGTTCAATGGCGTGCGCAGCACGTCGCCGCCCTCGATCGGTGCGCGGTTGTCGGCGGCCCGGACCTCGTTGGCGGTCATCCACGGTCCGCCGACAGCCTTGTTGAAGGCTTCGAACCGGGCGGCGATATCGGCGCGCACCAGGTCATCGATCAGGAATTCGACGAAATGGCTTTCCTGCTCATCGTCAGCGAGCACGGCGCGCGTAAGCGCCGCTTCCCAGACCTTCAGCCAGGGCATCAGCGCGAAGGTCAGGAAGTGCTGGCCGAGCTGCTCGACATTCCGCCAGGTCGCCCGTTCAAGGTCGCCGGCGAAGATCAGCGGCACCCGGAAGCCGCGGGCAATATCGGCCACCGCAAAACGCCGCAATTCCAGGAACTGGGCGTCGGTTGAGGACAGGGCGATCGGCTGGAATTCGACACCGGATTCCAGAACGGCCGTCTTGCCGGAATTGGCGCCGCCGCCATGCTGGTTGTTCCAGCTTTCCCGGATCCGCGAAATGGCATCCTCATTGAGCCGCCCGGGAACCTTGAGGATACCGGCCGGCCTGGCGCCGTTTCCGAAGAGCCGCGCCTGGTGTTCGGCCATGGCGATGTCGACGGCGATCGCCTCGCGGATCAGATGGGTGATCGCGTCCGACTTGCCGTCGATCTTCGGGACACCGGGAATGTGGATGATATCCGCCCAGCCATAGGACACATCGCCTCCCGTGCTCTGCCTGAAGCGGTAGGACGGTTCGCCCGTATTCTCGTCAAGCTCGACCGTCACGGCGGCCGGCGGCAGCCGGTGCAGTTCCCGGATCTGCCCACGGGTCCGGATGACGGCGGCATAGCCGGCGCCGTGCAGCATGGCGTCGACCATCAACTGCCGGCGAAATTCGAACGACGATGTCCAGGGATTCGGCCGGTCATGCAGAAGCCGCCAGGCCGGGTGATCCGGCGCCCGCTGCTTTTCCGAACCTTCAAGGCGCTGGTAGACATGCACCGGCAGCTGCGCGACCGCTTCGGAGATCACCCGCACACAGGCCAGGCAGGTTGGCGATTTCAGCGCCGTGTCGGCATTCACCGAAACGCCGGCGGCTGTCGGCAGCACAAGCCAGCTGTACCGGTCCTCGGTGATGGCCCGGGTTTCGCGGTGAAAGAGGCGATCGAAAATTCCCATCGTGCCCAGTTCTCAAATTCTGCGCACGAAATTACGGGCAGCCGTTTCGGCTTCAAGTATAAAATCGCTCTAAATTCAAAAACTTTGACATTCTTTGCCAAACTTTGACATTTTATTACATTGAGGGACGCTGGGGAGGGTGGATAAGATTGGAAATTCCTTCCTTCCCCAGATTCGTTGTTTGCAACTATTTGTTTTTATTATGATATTTTATTCACAGGGACGCTAGGGAAGGTAGGGAAGGTAATCTACGCGTTACGCAAGAAAAAACTTCAAGACAGGTTCTCACGTAACGCGCGGGAAATCCTCCCTAGCGTCCCCAGCTTCCCAACTTATTGAAATCGCATACTAAAACACGGGGAAGAAAGGCGCAGCAGACGTTCCCTAGCCTCCCCAGCGTCCCTGAAGCGTCACCCGGCCACGGGTGTGCGCGGGTCGCCATCGTCGCCCGAAGCAGTGCCTGGCCGAACCTCGGTCCAGTCGGAGGGAAACCACCAGCCCCGCCTGCCCTCATGTTCATCGACAGGCGGACTGCGGCCTTCGTGCTTGCGCCGAAAGCGGGCCTCGCAGGGACCCCAGGCCGAAGCCCCCTCCGGAACGAAGGTTCGCTGCGGTTCGGCCGGTGCCGGGTCGTCCGTGATCGTCCGCTTGTTTTCCCATAGCCGACCGCGAAGATAGGCTGCCGCACTCACATGCTTGCCGGCCGGCGATTCCATCCAGGCGGCGAACAGCCGGATGCCGGTCCATGCGGCCCAACGGTCGCTGTGATGCAGTTTGCTGAAGATGCGACGGGGCTTCATGCGGTTCTCCGAAGGCAGCCAGGGCCAGTCCGCGTCGAAGCGTTCAAAGGATAGCACGCCCTGGGCGGGTGCTTCGCACTGATCGATTTCCTCCTGAGCCACCGCGGCCTCGGCGACGGTCTCGGATCCCGGACTTTCGGAAAAAGGGGATTTAGGGGTTAAAGGTTCCCCTTTAGGTTCATAGCCCGGCATTTGCTGCCGGTAGGTCCGGCACGAAATGCCGGTAGGCTCATCCCTACCGGCAGAATCTGCCGGTAGGTTTTCAAGCATCTTGGCGCCATGTCCTTTCGGGTTCAGGACATAGAGATCGGAGCTTCGCGAGCCGTTTTTCCGGTTCCGGCGAATCCGGGCGATGAAACTGCCCTTTTCCAGCCGCTTCAGGCCGTCACGAGTCGCGCGTTCTCCCAGTTCGGCTTCGCGCCCAATCGTGTCCTGACCCGGCCAGCAGGCCCACCGCTTGTCGGCATGGTTACCGAGCACCAGCAGCAGGACCTTGTCAGTCGGCGATCCCGTACGTTGTTCGAGCGCCCAGCCGACGGCCTGAATGGTCATCGAACCGTCCAAACCGGGTTTGACAAACCGGCGCTAAGTATTTGATTCCCAGTAGCGGGTTTGACAGAATTCAGGGCGGTAAGTGCTTGGCGTTCCTCAAATAGAGACTGCCTGAAAATCCGCGTGTCGGTGGTTCGATTCCGCCCCTGGGCACCATATTTTTCAAAGGTTTAGGCTGGGCGCGTTTCTCCATATGTAGTTCAAAGTTATGCCTCAGGTTACATCGCTCCCGTTTCTCCAGCGAGCGGCCGTGGAAGATATCCCGGTGCTGGGGTAGTCATGACATCATTAGCAAGACCTGCAACCTCTTGCTTTCTTCGAGTCCGGCAGCGGCACGCTTTTTGCCGACTCCCAGCTCTGCGTGTGTGCTTCGGAAATACACGACCCGAAGCAGTCGGCACGATCCATGGGCCACCTCAGGCTGAAGCGCCTTCCGAAGTCGCGCGGCTGGAAACCCGCCGCCGCGCTCCTGGCCTCGGGAGCGGACGTCGGGGACGTCACCACCAAAAGTGCGAAGGCCGCTGAGAACGCGCGCCAAGCGGAGCACCGCGACCCTGTCTTTGCCGATGTCGTCTGGTTGCTGACACAGATCCCCCTTGCCGTAAGAGCACCGGACTTCAGCGACGCGGCGAAAGTCTTTGAGCTGGCCGAACATGCGCTCGATGGTGTTGCCGTCGCAGTGGAGGTATGGCGAGAATCAGATTTCCCAGCGCCGGTTCTCCTATGGCGGTTTTGGCGGGATGTTTGGCAAGGCGCCTTTCCCTCCACCTGGCGACGGATGGCATTGCTGTCGTATCCCTTGTCGCCATACAGGATGATAAAGTCCGGCACCTGTTCCAAAATCATGGATCCGGCCGTGCAAGCGGCGACCTGACCGCCAGTGAGCAGGAATGCCAGCGGCCGGTATTGGCAGTCTGCAAGAGCTTGGATCTTGACTGTTCGACCGCCCCTGGATCGGCCCATGGCCTGATGTTTTGCCCCTTTGCCACCGAAGGCACAGCGATGTGCGCAAACCGCCGAGCTATCGATCAGCACCCCGGCCGGAGGATCCCTGGCAGATACCAGGACATGAAAAACATCCACCCAGACACCCTTGCCGGCCCGCCGAACAAAGCGATTTTAAAGTATCTTGTACGGGCCATAGGCTTGCGGTGCATCAACCCGCCGGATTTCAGAACATGGACAATGCCGCTGATGGCACGCCAGTCATCAACGCGTCGTTTGCCCCGCGCGCCGGGAAGGGAATCGCGTCCTATCTGAATGACAGGGATGCCAACATTGATGAGGGGTTCCATATTGTCCGGATCATAGGCGCGGCACAGGATGAATGCCGGACGCATCGAACAGGTCGGTGCGCCCTTGGAGCTTTACGATCGTCCGGAAAGCCTTTTCGTCGCCGGCTTCATCGGCTCACCCTCGATGAATTTCCTGAACGGCGTGGTCAATGCCGACGATGACGGGTTTCGATTTCGGGCCGATGGCGGCTGTTCATTCCAGGTTTCGCCGGAGATCGGCAGCCAGGCCGGAGGCCGCGCGCTCGTTGTCGGAATCCGGCCGGAGCATATTGAACTGGCGAACGGCGGCGATGGACCGGGTTTGGACGCGCGGGTTGTCGTCGACGAGCCGACCGGATCGGAAACCCAGATCACGGCGACCGTGGGCGGCGATGAAATCCTTGCCGTGTTCAAGGATCGCCTGGCCGCCTCAGCCGGTGCGGATCTCAGGATCGCCTTCCCGGCAGACCGATTTCACTTGTTCGACAAGGAAACCGGTGAACGGATCGGGCGCTGAACAAATGCGTTCAGACCTTCGGTTATCGCAGTCAGATCAGTTGCCCCGGCTTGATTGCCTTCGATGTCACATGAAATTCACTGGACCGGAAGCTTTGGGTCCTGGTTGTGAGAGAACCGCCGGCGATTTTGTATATCGGCGCTGATCAGATTGATTTGCCGCCTTGGCGCCTATTCGTGGACTTTACCGATTTCAAGCCGTCCCCGGCTCATATTCGGGCGATGTGGCTATCTGAGCCCTTGCTTGCGGACAAATTGGCCGTAGGAGTACCCTCTCAGGCCCGGATTCAGGTCTTATCTTCACTCCTTGGTGGCAGCGATGAGCCAAAACCTCCCTTGTGCAACTCTACAAATCCGGCCCAGGGGCTCTGACGTCGGACACAATCGCCTCGGCAACGATCTCGGGATTCTCAAGGAGCGCCTAATGGGCGAGTTCCTTGATGCGGTTCTCCTGATCCACAGTCAGCTCATCGGCATAAGATGGTCCCCCGCCGGCAAGCAGGACTGTGAATCCGAACTCGAAAATCAGTCTGGTCATGGTTTCGCCTCTTCCGCATAACGCTTGTTCAACCGCTCATGCCCGACACGGATGCGTTCCGGCCACGTGCTCTTTATGTAGGACAGGACGGCAATGATCTCCTCATCATTGAGCACGCCTTCATAGATCGGCATTGCGGACTCGTAGTTCTTCAGCCCCGCCATCTTTGCGACACCGAATTTGGTAATATCGAACAGCACCTGATCGGGATGATGCCAGGTATGTCCGGTTTCATCATGAGGCGGTGCGGGCATCAGGCCGTCCGCGCCAGGGGACTTCCAGTTCGGCTGGCCTTCCAGGTTGGCGCCGTGACACGATGCGCATTGCACGGTGTAGATCTCCTTTCCGGTTGCGATAGTCCGGGCATCGACCGGCTTGAGCGCCGGCCCGCTTTGCGCGACCCGGCCCGAAAACAGCCAAAATGCCGATCCGGCGAACAGCATCGCAAGGGCCAAGCCGAGAACAGCTGCATGTCTTGTGCTCATTGCATCCTCACATCACCACGATCGGGGAATTGGTCGGCACGCGGCCATACAGGTCGATGACATCCTGGTTCATCAGCCGCACGCATCCGCTGGAGACAGCCTTGCCGATAGTCCAGAATTCGGGCGATCCGTGAATGCGGTAGAGTGTGTCGACCTTGCCTTCGAAAATGTAGAGCGCGCGTGCCCCAAGCGGGTTGTCCAATCCCGGCGGCATGCCGCCGTTTTCGGCGTTCCATTTGGACAGGTCCGGTTCGCGGGCGATCATCTCGTCGGGCGGTGTCCATTTGGGCCATTGCTGTTTCCAGCCGACTCTCGCCCGTCCTGACCACTCAAAGCCCGCCCGGCCCAGGCCGACGCCATAGCGCATGGCCTTTCCACCCTCCTGCACGAGATGGAGAAAGAACTGTTTCGTATCGACGACAATCGTTCCGACTGGTTCACTGGTCGAATAGTCCACCAGGCGCCGGTAGTACCTTTCCGGAACTCTCTCCAGATTGACGGCCGGGATCGCAAATCGTTCGCCCGGCACCGGTCCGTACATTAACGCGTAGCGCCGGTCGACCTTAGGCGCATCGACTGTTTCAGGTAGTGGCGGGGAGGTCGTGCAACCCGCCAGCGCCAGGCCCGCAGTGCTGACCGAGCCGGCAAGCCACTGCCTCCTGGTCAGATGCAATTCGTGTTCAGGCCCCGCCATTCTAGCGCCCAGCCTCGTCGTACACGGTCGGGCGGGTACCGGCTTCGGATTGGAATGCGTAGACGGAATAGCGCGCATTCTCGTCATATCCCATGCCGAGCGAACCCTGCGGCATGCCGGGAACCGCAATACCGCGGATATCCGGCTGTTCGCTCAGCAGTTTCTCTACCGCGGCGATGGGGACATGGCCTTCCAGAATATATTTGCGCTCGTCACCGATGGACGCAGTGTGGCAGGCTTCCATGTCCGCCGGCACATTGGCCATCTTCTTGACTTGCGTGAGGTCATCGAGATCTTTCACCACCAGCGTGAAACCCGCCTTTTCCATCTCTTCGGCCCAGACCTGGCAGCAGCCGCACCAGGGTGTCTTGAAGACGGTGATCGAGGGTCTGTTTTCGCCTGCTTTTGCGTTGACCACGCCGAGCAGAAGCGCAATCGCGATTGAACAGGATTTGATGTTTGTGATCATTCCTGAGTGTCCTTTTCCGATTTGTCGCCGTGACAGGATTTTCCCATCAGGCTGTGCATGACGAAGTGCATGGCGAGGCAGCCAAGCACGGGTGCCGAATAAAGCAGGATGGACGGCAGGGACTGACCGACAGGCGCAGAGGAGATCATGGCCAGAAGGCCGATTGCCATCGCCGCGCAGCACAGGACCATGAACAGGCCGTGACCGCCGGTGGATGCCTTGTTTTCTTCGGCAGCGCTCGTTTCTGATCCGCTCTTGGCCGGAGTCGTGATTTCCGGAGCGCGCCTCACAGCACCACCACCCGCGTTCCGACCGGTATGCGCTCGTAGAGATCGATGACGTGGTCATTGATCATCCGGATGCAGCCGTTGGAGACCGACCGGCCGATGGACCAGGGCTGTGTCGTTCCGTGGACGCGGAACATGGTGTCGCGCTTGCCACGATAGAGGTAGAGCGCCCGCGCGCCGAGCGGATTGCCGGGCCCGCCGGGGACGCCTTTGGCGTATCGGGCGTATTTCTTCGGCTCGCGGCGGATCATGTTTTTGGTCGGTGTCCAGCTCGGCCATTTGGCCTTGCGTCCGATGCTGGCGGTACCCTTGAACGCGAGGCCCGCCTTGCCGACACCGACACCATAGCGTCGCGCCTTCGAACGGGTCAGTACGTGGTAGAGGTAGTGGTTACGGATATCGACTACGAGCGTGCCGGGTGCGTGGCCCGAAAACCGCACCACTTGCGGCTTGAAGCGTGAATCGAGTTTGAAAGCCTTCTTGCTCTTGCCCTCGTGAGCCCACGCGGGAACTGTGCTCATCCCGGCGGTGCCAAGTGCACCTGCCAGGAAAAATCTCCTGGTAAACATGGATCGTGCTCTACTGTCTGAGTCGGTTGCTGTTTTCGCGCCTGCCGCGCGCTATCAACGAAGCTCAGACAGAGATGGGAGGACGGAGGAAACCGGTACTTGGGCCGGGTTCGGCTGTTGTGATTCCAAACGCAACGTGTCCGGCAACAACACCAAAAAACGCCAGGCCCGTGCTCGGGAGCGCGAAGACGCAGTCAATGCTGCAGTGTGTCGCTCCAGATGGGCTGTGCACCTGGCTCTTTGCACAGCAATCCATAACTTCGGCGGCGGATGCGACGATGATCTCAACTGCCTGGCCGGCTGTTGAGGCTGTTTGCTGCACGCCTTGCGCTTCGGCGCGCGCTGGCATACCCGCGGTCAGGTGAACCGCGGCGAACAACAAAACCAGAAGACATGCCAGCAACCTGCGCATGACGACGATACTATTTCCAAAGCGTTAATGTTTCCAATACGTTGGTGTTCAACGTCTCGTTACCGCTCCCTGGCCATGGTTCAGGATATTTCGAACCAGGTGGTCATTCCGCCGGCTGCGTGTTCCAGCATGTGGCAGTGAAACAGCCATTTGCCCGGATTGTCGGCGACGAAGGCGATTGTCGTCGTCTGCTGCGGTCCGACAAGAAACGTGTCGCGCCAGGGACTGCCGTCATCGAGCGTGGCGCCACTTCGATCAACGACCCGGAAATGATGGCCATGCACATGCATGGCGTGCGCGAAGGCCGTGTGGTTGATCGTCTCAACGACAATCGTCTCATCGCGCCCGGCCCGGAACAGCGGCGCGTCCGCAATGTTTGCAATGCCGTTGAGTGCCCACATCTGGCCAGTGCGGCGGAAATCCTCGCCTTGTAGCTTTTTGCCCTTGTATACGATGTCGACGAAACCGCCCATCGCCCCACCAGCCATAACGAGTTTGACGCGCCGCGCGCTTCCCGGTTTCGGTTCAGGAAGCACGTTGGGGGTTGGTCGGGACACAAATGTTTCAGTGCTGCCTTCGTCTCCAATTCTAAATCCAGCGAAGGCGAACGGTCGATCGCCCGACACTTCTTCCAGCGCAAAATCCTTGCGCGGAACGATCAGGAGATCGGCGCGTTGCGCCGGCCCGAGCAGAAACGGCGCGTAGTTGAGCGACACCGGTCCGGGCAGCGCCTGACCGTCATACGCAATGACCTTCGCGCCAAAGCGCTGCGGATCGAGTTCCAGGATCCGCGAATTGGCGGCGTTGATCAGCCGAAGCCGATAGGCCTCGCCGGCCCGCAGGTTGAAGGTCGGCAGCGCCTCCCCGTTGACGGTAAGCCAATTGCCGAGTCTACCGCCGTGGCTCCAGTCCATCAGCGCGCCGAAACTGGCCGTATCCAGCCGGCCTTCCCGGTCGAGGCGCCAGTCATCGATCATTAGCGTCAAATCATGGTCGCGGTCGAATGCCGGTTCGGCTTCCTCCACGATCAATGGGCCGTAGAGGCCGCGTCCGACCTGGTTCCAGCTCTTGTTGTGCGCATGGTACCAGTAGGTGCCGGCGTCCGGCGCGACGAAGTCGTAGTCGAAGCTGCCGCCGGGCGGCACGGGATCCTGTGTCAGGCCGGATACGCCGTCCATGGCATTGGCTATGCGGATGCCGTGCCAGTGAATCGATGTCGGTTCTTCGAGCGCATTGATCAGGCGCACGCGAACACGCTCGCTCTTTGTGACACGGATTTCCGGGCCCGGGCACATCCCGTTGTATGTCCACAGGTCCGAAGCGGCGGCATCCGGGCGATAGAGTTTTCGCCGTGACGGTGCCGCAGTGAATTCCAGCACCCCATCCTCGGTGATTGCCGCGCCGGCATTGGTCGGCACGGCAGCTATCGCGCCGGTGCAGGCCGCACTCATCAGGAACTCGCGTCGGTTCATCCGCGTCATTTACTCAGCATCCACAAGGCAGGTTGCAATCGCCCTTTGATCCACTGAACGTATCGATCCACCGAACCTATCACCGTCCGGCAGTATACCCGATTGCAATTCACGGGACATGTTGGAAATCGGCCAGACTTCATCTTTTTCCGCCATTTTCTTTCAGGTGCTCCGCCGCAATCGGTGGTGCCTTGCCGCCATCGGGCACCCTGTCTGCACCTTGAAGAGGCCGTTCAGCTTGACGTGCGCCCAGAAAATTGCGCGGAGTGTGACCACCGCGTTCGACGTCACCTTCCAGCGTCCGCAAACTCGGGTCGATTCCGATTGGCCGCGCGGAAAGTCACACCACTCCCGCCCCGCCAACAACCCTCACAGCGAGCAGCCACAATAAAATCCTGCGCAACAATCCTGCGCATCGGCTGGTTCTTCTCCAGGCGGAATTTGGAGTGGCACGACGAGCCGGATTCCCTCATTTGGCTGCCGCCCATCTTGCCCGCCGCCTGTGTGCATTCAACAGCCTGAACATTCAACGCCGCAACGGGCGGTGGAGAAATCCAAGCATATGTTCAGTTGATCCCGTTGGCGCGCTGCAGGGCTCGAACATAGACAACGATCCGGCCCATCTCATCTTCTGATATCCCTGGAACAGGAGGCATGTTGCCAAATCGCCAATGGTGCGAACTGACGCCATTCTTGGCGGCAAGTTGAAATGCCATGTCGCTATGGTGGTTTGGTTCATAGATTTTGTGAACCAGCGGTGGCGCAACACCGTCCTGGCCCGCTGCATTCACGCCGTGACAAGTCGCGCAGTTCGCCTCGAAAGCGACGCGGCCGAGTTCCGCCTGCTCTGAGAGATCGGGCACCACGACTGTTGCCAATGGTCGGCCTTCCACGCCCGCGGTTCTTTGAACTGAATGCGGGTCTTGCTCCGTCGGCTTGAAGCTCTCGTATATCAATATGCCAAGTCCCAGCACAAAGAAACCAAGGACAAAGTGCTTCGCCGTCATGCCTCTGTACCCTGGGCAAAATCGTCGATGATCGGGCAGTCCGGTCGTTCATCGCCACGGCAGTGTTCGACGAGCACGGAAAGTGTCTCTTTCAGCGACCGCAACTCTTCAATCTTGCGTTCGACCTCGCTGATCTTGCTGACGGCGATCGCTTTGACGTCGGCGCTTGCACGCGACTTGTCGTCATAAAGCGAGAGCAGGGTGCGGCATTCGGCAATGGTGAATCCGAGACTGCGGGCCCGCTGCAGGAAGCGCAGCCGGTGTACGTCCTTGTCGGAGTAATCCCGGTATCCATTCAGCTCGCGCGCCGGTTTTACCAGTGCGATATCCTCATAGTAGCGAATGGTCTTGGGCGGCAGGTTCGATTGTTCGGCGGCTGTCGAGATGTTCATGACGGCTCCTTTCCGTACAGTTGGCCATAGAGCGCGCGCAATCGCTTCAATTCGGTCTTTGAGAAACCGAGCGAACGTGCAGCTTCAAGAAAGGCATCGAGCGTTTCCGGCTCCCTTGCTTTCGGGTTCCGACGGCCGAGTAGCGCCGGGCCGTCCGTTTTTCCAACCGAACTCATAGAGGGAAATTAGTGGTTCCAGCAGGTGGAAGGTCAATATCTCCCTTGCGGAGCACGTCACCGGGACGCACTCACTTTTATGTCATTCCCGGTATCCGTGATCATTGTTTTCGGTTCATTGTGCGGCGCGCGTTCCGGCTTGGACAATCCAAGCATGGCCCATACCGCCGACAGCGCTGCTTGTGCCCGGAATGGGTATGGCCGGTGGCGATTTCTCGGATTTGGCGATCCTGCTCACAGCTCCACGCGCCGCAACCTTAGCGCATTCGTAATCACCGAGACCGACGACAGGCTCATGGCGGCGGCCGCAATCATCGGCGACAGGAGCAGTCCGATGACCGGATAGAGCACACCCGCCGCGATCGGGACGCCGGCGGCGTTGTAGGCGAAGGCGAAAAACAGGTTCTGTTTGATGTTGCGCAGGGTCGCTTTTGCCAGTTTTCGGGCGCGGACGATGCCCGTCAGATCACCGCCCAGAAGCGTGATCCCGGCGCTTTCGACGGCCACATCCGCGCCAGTGCCCATGGCGATGCCGACGTCGGCGGCGGCCAGCGCGGGCGCGTCGTTGACGCCGTCGCCAGCCATGGCAATCGATGCACCGGTGGCCCGAAGTTCATCCACAAGGGCCTTCTTGTCATCCGGCAGCACACCGGCGCGGACCTGGTCGATGCCGAGTTTCCTGGCGACAGCCTCGGCGGTACGCGCATTGTCACCGGTTGCCATGATGATGGTCAGCCCGGCGCTGTGCAGATCGTCGATGGCGCCTTGCGCCGTCTTCTTGACCGGGTCGGCGACAGCGACGAGGCCGGCAGGCGAATTGTCGAGCGCGACATACATCACCGTCTTGCCGTCATCGCGCAGAATATCGGCTGTTCCATCACCCGCAGCGGTATCGACACCCAGATCGTCCATCATGGCCCGGTTGCCGAGCGCCACGACATGTTCGCCGACGCTGCCGCGCACACCCTTGCCGGTCACCGCCTCAAAGCCCGCGACGTTCGCCGGCTTGATGTTCCTGTCGAGCGCACCCTCGACGATCGCCTCGGCCAGCGGATGCTCCGATCCGCGTTCCAGGGAGGCCGCCAGCCGCAGCAACTCCTCCTCCGATACGTCGCTCAGCGCAATCGTGTCCGTCAGGCGCGGCTTGCCTTCGGTCAGGGTGCCTGTCTTGTCGACGATCAGCGTGTCGACACGCGTCATGCGTTCCAGCGCCTCGGCATCCTTGATGAGGACACCCGCCTGCGCGCCGCGTCCAGCGGCGGTGGTGATGGAGATCGGTGTCGCCAGCCCCAGGGCGCACGGGCACGCAATGATCAGCACCGAAACGGCCGAGGCGATGGCATAGGCCAGTGCCGGGCTCGGGCCG
Source organism: Afifellaceae bacterium (assembly GCA_965216515.1). Classification (GTDB taxonomy): domain Bacteria; phylum Pseudomonadota; class Alphaproteobacteria; order Rhizobiales; family Afifellaceae; genus CAXMRP01. The sequence goes on from OZ244173.1 coordinate 1,570,378, forward strand.
ACCGTCAGCCACACGAAGAATGCGATGACCGCGACGGCGACCACCGTCGGCACGAAGATGGCCGAGACGCGGTCGGCCAGCCCCTGGATCGGCGCCCGCGACATCCGCGCTCCGGCCACCATCGCGACGATCTGCGCCAGCATCGTGTCGGCACCGACCTTCGAGGCTTCTATCACCAAGGATCCGTTCTTGTTGATGGTGCCGCCGGTAACCGTATCGCCCGCGATCTTCTCGACCGGCACGGGCTCGCCGGTGATCATGCTTTCGTCGACCGAGGAATGCCCCTCGACGACGACGGCGTCGACAGGCACGCTGTCGCCCGGCCGCACACGCAGCACGTCACCGACGATGACGTTCTCCAGGGGCGCATCATATTCCGTTCCATCGGGCAGGACGCGACGTGCAGTCTTGGGAGCCAGATCCATGAGCGCACGAATCGCATCGCCGGTGCGTTCGCGCGCGCGCAATTCCAGAACCTGCCCGACAAAAACGAGCGCAATGATGACGACGGCGGCCTCGTAGTAGGTGCCGACGCCCTCAGCGGTGCGGTATTGCGTCGGGAAGACACCGGGCAGGAAGGTGGCGAACAGCGAATAGACATAGGCCGCACCGACGCCGATGGCGATCAGCGTCCACATGTTCGGCGACCGGTTTTGAATGGAATCCCATCCGCGTCTGAAAAAGGGCCGCGCTGCCCACAGGAGAACCGGGGTTGCCAGGGCAAATTCGATGTAGGTCGCAAACCGGTGCCCGGTCCACTCGCGCACCGGAATGCCGACAAGCTCGCCCATGGTCAGGAAGATGAGCGGCACCGCCGCCGCCGCGCTGATCCACATGCGGCGGGTGAAATCCGTCAGTTCCTCGCTCGGTTCATCGGAGGGGACCATGGGCTCCAGTGCCATGCCGCAGAGCGGGCATGCGCCCGGTTCGTCCTGAACGATTTCGGGATGCATCGGGCAGGTATACTGCGTGCCCGGCGCGGCGACCGCGCTCTTCCTGGCGGCGTTTCCCGACGCGTAGAACCAGGGATCGGCGTTGAATCTGGTTCGACATCCCTCGGAACAGAAATAATGGGTTTCGTCCCGGTAATCTTCGGATCGGGCCTCCGGCTTGACCTCGACATTCATCCCGCAAACGGGATCGGTCGCCTGCGCATCAGCGGGGATGGCCGTTGCATGCGCGTGCTGGTGGTGGCCGTCGTTCATGGGTTCCTCCGGACTTCGGCATTCGGACGGAGGATAGGGCTTCCAGCAGATGGAAGGTCAATGGGGTCAGGACAATGGGTCGGCGTGGCCATCGGGGGAGATCAAAGCCGTCCGCCCCGCCCGCTTTGTTGTCGGCAGTCAGGCCGCGGCCACGGCCAATTGAAGCATGCCTCGCACCTCTTCGGCGATCGCTTTCAGTTCATCATTGTCAATCGCCTGCATGGAGGCGACGGGGTCAATCGCGCTGATTTCGACGCCGTCGTCGACGGCGCGCAGGATGACGTTGCAGGGCAGCATGGCGCCCACCCGCGCCTCCAGGCCGATAGCCTTGTGCGCCATGCTCGGATTGCAGGCACCCAAGATGCGATAGGGTTCCATGTCGACGTCGATCTTCTGTTTCATCGTCGCCTTGACGTCGATCTCGGTCAGCACGCCGAAGCCGTTATCGGCGAGCGAAGCGCGCACTCTTTGATCGACCGTGTCGAAATCGGCGCCATTGATCGTCCGGTTCATCGTGTAGCTCACGGTTGAACACCCCCGTTCATTTCATCAGGTATTTCGCGAGTGCGAGGATCGCGAGCACGAGCACCACCGCGAGCAGCAGCATCCATATGCCGCCCATTCCATAACCCATCATGTCGTCGGTCCTTTCCCGCAGAAGCGGCGGATGCCGGGATTAGGCTCGGCATCCCGATCCGTTCAATTGTCGGTCATCATCGAGCCGCCATGGTTTCCTGCATCCGGCTCGGCGGCGCCGTGCATCCGCGTGCGCATCGTTTGCATGCGCTCCAGGCGTTCGGCCGGAGCGATGATCTCGTCGGCGGTCACCTTGCCGTCACCATCGCCGTCAAGATGCTGATACCGGTCCACCATGGCTTCGCGGATCATGGCGCTGTGAAGCACCTCGAATTCCGCGATCGACAGAGCTCCGTCACCATCAGCATCGTATTCGGTGAGCTTTGCCCTGAGGCCGTCGCGTGCTTCATCGGGCGTCAGGTTGCCGTCACCGTTTGAATCCAAACCCTTCAACATCGTGCTGTGCATCGAACCCATGCCACCCATCATCTGTTGGTGCATGGGTGCCATCATGCCGGGACCGCCCATGCCGCCCATCATGCCGCCGCCGTCCGTGCCCCCCATCATCTGTTGGCCCATGCCCCCCATCATGCCGGGACCGCCCATGCCGCCCATCATGCCGCCGCCGCCCGTGTCCCCCATCATCTGCCCATGCATGCGCATCATCATGTTCATCATGTCCGCATGGTTGCCCGTCATCCCGGCGTCGCCGAGACGGCCGCCTGCACCATGGCTTCCGGCTGCATAGGCCGCGCCGCCGATGGCCGTCGCAGCGATCAGACCGAGGACAAGAAGTGATTTCCGTGTCATGGCGTTACCTTTCATATCGTGTTGCGATGACCGCAATATGATGCCGGCGAACGGCGACGTCATGCCGGCCAGGACAGAGATTTGTAACACTGTGTCGCAAATTCCTGTGCACGCCACACACCGGGACACTTTTCTTGCAAAACGAGCCGGAGCGGTGCCTTAGACTGACTGCATGGACAGAACGCCTCACATACTGGTCGTCGATGATCATCGTGAGATTCGCGACGCGGTGACCCGCTATTTGGAAAAGAACGGGATGCGCGCGACGTCTGCCCGCGATGCTGCCGAAATGGACGCAAAGCTGGCCGCCGGTCATTTCGACTTGATCGTGTTGGACGTCATGATGCCGGGCGAAGACGGAGTTTCAGCCTGTCGCCGACTGTCGGCACAAAGCGATGTTCCAATCCTCATGCTGACCGCGCTGGCCGAGGATACCGATCGGATCGTCGGCCTGGAGGTCGGTGCCGACGACTATCTTGCCAAACCCTTCAATCCGCGCGAATTGCTGGCCAGGATAAAGGCCGTCCTGCGCCGCGCGCGGCGCCCTGAGAGCAGTGCCGGGACGATTTCGGGCCGCACCGTGAGTTTCGCGCACTGGATCCTGGACACCGACCGCCGTGTGCTCCTGTCCAAGGACGGCGAGAAGGTTCCGTTGACGACGGCAGAGTTCAAGTTGCTTGTGGTGTTTCTCGAGCGCCCGCGGCTGGTTCTGAACCGCGGCCAGTTGCTGGACCTTACCTCCGGACGTTCCGCCCGGACATTTGATCGTACGATCGACAACCAGGTCAGCCGCCTGCGACGCAAGATCGAGCGGGATGCGCTGCGCCCGGAGATCATCACGACGGTGCGGGGCGGCGGATACTGTCTGTCGGCCGACGTTGCAGACGTGAGCTGATGGGCCGGTTTGTGAACAGTCTGCGCGGGCAGTTGGTGTTGCTGGTCATCGTCGCGCTGGTCATTGCCCAGGCGGTCAGCCTGTGGCTGTTTGTCGGTGAGCGCGGGCTGGCTGTCCGGGCCGCGCTCGGCCTGGAGACAGCGGACCGGGCGGCAAATGTCACCCGGCTGCTGGAACAGGCTCCCGAATCCCTGCAATCGTCCATCCTGCGCGCCGCGGACTCGCCATTGGTGCGTTTCTCGCTGGATCCGGCGCCGGTCATAGATCACCGGGACCACGCCGGCGGCGGCGCCGCGGAAGCGCGTGTCCGGGCATTGCTGGGAGACGACGATTCGCGTGAAATCAGGGTGGAGGTTCACCGGATACGAGACGAGATACCGCCCATGCCCGGCATGCCGCCGGACATGGTTCGCATGCATCGCCAGATGATGGGTGCCGGCGTATCCAATACTGAGATGAGGCTGTCCATCGCCCTTATCGGTGGCCAATGGCTCAACGTGGAGACACGATTTCATCAGCCTGCGCTTCAGTGGCCGTGGGTCTCGATCATCAGCTTTGGCCTGACCGCGGCGCTGATTCTCGTCGCATTGTTCTGGTTCGTTCTCACACGCCTCGCGGGACCGCTGTACAGGCTTTCGCAGGCGGCGAACCGGCTCGGCCGCGGCGAAGGCGTTGAGGAACTCGATCTGACCGGACCGTCCGAGGTACGTGATCTGACCAGGGCATTCAATCACATGCAGGCGCGCCTGACGCGTTTCATTTCCGACCGTACGCGCCTCCTCGCCGCGCTGGGCCACGACCTGAGGTCGCCGTTGACGGCGATGCGGGTCAGGGCCGAATTGGTCGAGGACGACGAAACGCGTGATCGCCTGATCGGCTCGATCGGGGAAATGCAGACGATGGTGGATTCGACACTGGCGTTTGCACGGGGATTGGCCGAATCCGATACCTCCGAGACGGTCGACCTGAATGCGTTTTTGACCACTCTGATAGAAGATATCAGCGCGACCGGCGACACGATCGTGCTCGACGGGGCACCCGGCATACATGTGACGCTGCGGCCCAATGCGATGCGCCGGGCAATGCGCAATGTGATCGAGAATGCGGTACGCTACGGTGGCGAGGCGCACATATCGGTTGGTCGGACCGATGTTGCCGCAACAATCTCCGTTGCCGACAAGGGGCCCGGCATTCCCGAAGAGGATTTCGATCGGGTTTTCGAACCCTTTCTCAGACTTGAAGCCTCCCGGTCGCGCGAGACCGGCGGTTCGGGGCTGGGCCTGTCTATCGCCAGGACGATCATCCATGCCCATGGTGGCGCGATCACGCTGGAGAACCGGCCGGAAGGCGGCCTTCTTGTCACAATCACGATACCGCTCGACAGCGGCCAGTTCGAGCCGTCGTGAAAAGACGTTGCGACGGATCGTGCCGATGCCGGCGGCTCGGCAACCGGGCTGTTATGTTCGCCCTTTGAAGAAATCACCGTCGCGAAAGCCTTGTGGAGATGGCGGCCCGAGGGCGGAGCTTGACCCTCCGGTAACTGGAACAAGTAGACCGGTCATGAAAGGACCCCTCCATGATCTCACACATCCTTGAATGACACCCTGACCCGCAGCGGTCGCCCTTGCGATCGTCCCCATTCCCGTCCGCCTGGATCTTCCGCAACCGGCAACAGAGTATCTTGCCGCGGGCATTCTCGCATTGATCGGCGGTATCAAATTGGGTTTGCAGTCTCTGCCATAGGGCGCGGGCAACCGCCAAATGGTGAGCGCGATCAAGTCTGCTTCTCAGGCGTTTCTTCATCTTGAAGCAGGAAGTCGGATCGGGGCACCGCCGCGAACATTGAGATTGCAGGAACGACGGGCAATCCGAACAAGGCGGCAATTGACGTTGACACGCGCTCACGACGAACGCGCCAACCCGGATTTGACCCGTCGCAACGGGATCGATGACTCGATAGAGGCAACGGCCGGGACCTTTGTCAGACGACCAGTCAGAAACGCCTCGAACTCGCTGATATCCCGCACCGCCACCCGCAACAGGTAGTCGCGGTTGCCCGTCATGAGCCAGCAATCGACAACCTCCGGATACTTGCTGATCGCCGCCTCGAACTCGGTCATCGCATCATCCACCTGCCGGGCCAGCTTGACAGAAACAAAGACCGAAAACGGGAATCCAGCCCGGCTCTCATCGATGAGGGTGCGATAGCCGGCGATGATACCGGCCTTCTCCAGAAGTCGAATGCGACGGGCGCAGGGCGAAGGGCTGAGCCCGACCCGCTCACTCAGGTTATGGACGGTGATCCGTGCATTGTCCTGCAACGCGCGGAGAATTGCCGTGTCAATGTGATCCACTGGTTGATTCCATCAATAATCATTAAAATTTTAGCATTTCATGCCATGCTATTGCGCCAGTCGGAGCAAATTCGCAAGGTTTCAGCGGCGAATTCGCGCTATATCGCTATATGTCATCCCTCATATGGCCAGGCGATCATGAGCGCATTCGATATTGAAGGCTTAACGGAACTGGAGCGGCGGGTCCTGTGGCTTGCCAACTGGACCATCCATCACGCCAACAATGTCCGCGAGGCCGATGAGATCAAGGTGGGCGGCCACCAGGCCTCGTCCGCGTCCCTGGCCACCATCATGACGGCACTTTACTTCGCCCTGTTGAAGCCGCAGGACAGGGTTGCCGTCAAACCCCACGCATCGCCGGTCTTTCATGCCATCCAATATCTGGCCGGCCGTCAGCCGCTCGGGAAGCTGCAAAATTTCCGAGGATTCAGAGGTGCCCAGAGCTACCCGTCGCGGACCAAGGACACCGACGATGTCGATTTCTCCACCGGTTCCGTCGGGCTCGGCGTTGCCCAGACGCTCTTCTCATCTCTGGTGCAGGATTATGTCACGGCGCGCGGCTGGATGGGCGATCGCCCGCAAGGGCGGATGGTGGCCCTCATCGGCGACGCCGAGATGGACGAGGGCAATATCTACGAGGCGCTGGTGGAGGGTTGGAAACAGGGCCTCAGAAACTGCTGGTGGATTGTCGACTATAACCGTCAGTCCCTTGATGCGGTGGTCCGCGAAGGCTTGTGGCAGAAGTTCGAGCAGATCTTCGGCGATTTTGGCTGGGATGTCGTCATTCTCAAACACGGGCGGCTGCAGGAAACCGCCTTTGCCGAGCCCGGCGGCGAAACACTGAAGGCGTGGATCGACGCCTGCCCCAACCAGCTCTATTCGGCCCTGACGTTCCAGGGCGGGGCAGCATGGCGGCAGCGCCTGATGGACGAGATCGGCGACCAGGGTGACGTGACCGAGCTCCTGGATCGGCGGAACGACGAGGAGCTGGCACGGCTCATGGGCAACCTCGGCGGCCACGACATCGACGTTCTGCTGGAAGGCTTCACCAATGCGGAGGCAAGCGACCGGCCGACTTTGTTCGTGTGCTACACGGTCAAGGGCCAGGGTCTGCCGCTGGCTGGCCACAAGGACAACCACGCAGGCCTGCTGACGCCCGCCCAGATGAATCGCTTCCGCGATGCGTCAGGCGTCCGTCCCGGTCACGAATGGGACCCCTGGGAGGGCGCCACGCTCCCGGCCGATCGGCTCAAACGGCTGGTCGGCAGAGCCCCCTTTTTCCAGGAAGGCGAGCGCCGTTTGGTCGGCCAGCGCGTGGGCGTGCCCGACAGCCTGGAGTTCCCCGACCCGAAGGGCAAGCCCGTCTCTACGCAAACAGGTTTCGGGCAGATCCTCAACGAAGTAGCACGGCAGGAGTCTGACTTTGCCCGCCGGGTCGTCACCACCGCTCCCGATGTCGCGGTGTCGACCAATCTCGGCGCCTGGGTCAACCGGGTCGGGCTGTTCGCCCGCGAAAGCCTGGCGGACACGTTCAAGGCCGAACACATTCCCTCCACATATAACTGGTCGTTCGCCCCGGAAGGCCAGCACATAGAGCTGGGGATCGCCGAGGCCAACCTCTTCCTGCTCCTATCGGCACTCGGGCTGTCGCATGCGATCAACGGCGAGCGGCTTCTGCCGGTCGGCACTGTGTACGACCCATTCATCTATCGCGGCGCCGACCAACTCAACTATGCCTGTTATCAAGACGCCCGGTTCATGCTGGTCGCAACGCCGTCGGGGATCACCCTCGCGCCCGAGGGCGGCGCCCATCAGTCAATTGGCACCCCGCTCGTCGGGATCGCGCAGGATGGTCTGGCGGCCTTCGAGCCTGCCTTTGTCGATGAACTCGCCGTCATCCTGCGTTTCGGCTTCGACTACATGCAGCGCGACGGCGACGGCGACCCCGATGAGCGCACCTGGCTGCGCGACGAGACCGGCGGCTCCGTCTATCTGCGCCTATCGACACGCCCGCTGCAGCAGCCATCCAGAACGATGGACGAAACACTCAAGCGCGGCATCATTGACGGCGCCTACTGGATGCGCGAGCCCGGTCCCGGCGCTGAAGTCGTGGTCGCTTTCACCGGGGCGATCGCGCCTGAGGCGATTCAGGCCGTCGGCCTGATGGCGGAAGACCGACGCGATGTGGGCCTGCTCAACGTGACTTCTGCCGATCGCCTGCAAGCGGGTTGGATGTCGGCGCAGCGCGCACAGGAGCGCGGTCATCTCTCGGCACAAAGCCATATCGAACAATTGACGTCAGCGGTGCCGGATCACTGCGCCATCATTACCGTCACCGATGGCCATCCGGCGACACTGGGTTGGCTGGGTTCGGTCTACGGACACCGAACGCGCGCCCTCGGCGTGGAGCATTTCGGTCAGACCGGGACGATTGCGGACCTCTATCATCACTACGGAATCGACACGCAGGCGATCCTGCGGGCCGCCGAAGCCCTCGCACCCCGCCGCCGCATCCGTTTTGTCGGCGCGGTATGATCCGCCGCGGCACCATGGACCTGCCAAAACACCGCCGTGATCGACGATGGCGAATATCCGGGGAAGCGCCCTTTCCGATATCTCCCTTGTCATCATCACGGGATTGGCCGGTCATCCCGCCTTTGGCATCATTGATCTCGTCGCTCTGCCAAGCAGTCCGGCCGGGACGGATCACAAGGCGATCCGCCAGGAGGTGAAAAAAAGCGGTGCGCCCGACCCGAAGGCCACATCGAAACCTGGGAGGCCGCCGGCTCCGCAGCCCGCCGCCGGCACAGAAACCTGAAACCGCCGGCCCGTCACGCCCCGGCCGACCGGGCCGCAAGGGCCTGGCCCATCGCCGCGGCGGCTTTCTTTAGCTCAGGCACAATGCTCTCCGGCACTTTTTCGGGCGATACCGCCTGTTTGAGATAGATCACGTTGACCGAGGCAAAAACCGTCTGGCCGCTCATGATCGGAACACCCACGCTGTCGATCTGCCGATTGTATTCCTGCGCCGAATATTGGGGATGCATCGTGGCATAGCCGCGCGCCCTCACCCTCTCCAGCTTCGCGTCAAGCCGCGCCGGGTCGGCGACAAGAGCGTTCCACGGCCCGTCGTCCGGATCGGCGGCGGCGAGGAACGCAGCGCGCGTCTCCGCCGTGCAGAAGGCAAGATAAGCGAGACCCAGGCTGGTCCCCAGAACCGGCGCCCGGAAACCGGGTGCGCGATTGAAAGACAAGGGACCGGCAAGCCGTGAGCTTTCGACCACCAACATCTCGTGTTGATCGAATAGCGCCACATCGGATGGCCAGCCGATCCTTTGGCGGAAATCCTGTAGCACCGGGGCGATGATGTTGACGATCGACTTGTGACGATCGAATGACGCGCTGAGTGTTAGTGTCTTCCCGGTCACCGCATATGTGGAATCATCCGTGCTGCGCACCACATAGCCGGCCGCGATCAGCGTCTCCAGCATGCGCACGACCGTCGCCTTGTCGATCCCGGTCCGATGATGGATATCCCCGACCGTCCCGTGGCCGTAAAGGCGGTTGACAGTCGCAAGAACCTCCAGCACACGCAGCGCGGCAGTCACCGGTTTGTAGGATGCCATAGCCGCCTTCCGCTACTTTGGTCCCGCATCTCCGATCACGCGGCGTTGCCGCAGCGCTTCAACCTCCAATTCTGACAGCCCTGCCCAGGAACTCAGAACCTCTCCGGTGTGCGCGCCCAGGCGCGGCGGTGCCATCCGGTAGGATGCCGGCGTTTCCGACAGGACGGGCGGAAACGTGGTACTCCGCATTCGGGTGCCGTCACCACGCTGTTGGTTCACCTGCAAGCCGCGGGCCACGACCTGCGGGTCTGCGAACACTTCGGGAATTTGGTTGATCGGGCCGCAGGGGACGCCCGCCTTCTCCAGCCGGCCGAGCGCCTCGTCCCGCGAACACCGGGCCAGGCACTCGCACAGTATCGCTTCGAGACTGTCGCGGTTGCGCACCCGCGCCGCATTTGTCGCATAGCGCCGGTCATCGGCGAGATCGTCCAATCCAAAGGACGCGCAAAGCCGCGCGAACTGCCGGTCATTTCCGCAACTTACAATCACGTGCCCGTCGCTGGTCGCGAAAACCCGATAGGGCACCACGTTGGGATGGCTGTTGCCCAGTCGTCCCGGCACCATTCCCCCGTTTAGCCAGTTGGACGCCTGGTTTGCCAGCATCGCCACCTGGCTGTCCAAGAGCGAGCAGTCGATATGCTGACCGCGTCCCGTCTTTTCACGATGCCGCAGTGCCGCAATGATCGCCGTCGCCGCGTACATCCCGGTAAACAGGTCGCACACCGCCACGCCGACTTTCAGCGGCTCGGCCCCGGGTGTGCCGTCCTGCTGCCCGGTGATACTCATGAGCCCGCCCATTCCCTGGATCAGAAAGTCGTAGCCCGGCCTGTGCGCATAGGGCCCGGTCTGTCCGAAACCGGTGATGGAACAGTAGACCAGTCGGGGATTGATTGCCGAGAGGCTGGCGTACTCCAGCCCGTATTTCTTCAGGCCACCCGGTTTGAAGTTCTCGACCAGGACGTCAGCGGTCCCGGCGAGTCGCCGAATGCAGGACGCGCCTTCCTCCGTGGCGAAGTTCACCGTCGCCGACCGTTTGTTCCGGTTGCAGCAGGCAAAATAGGCTGCGTCGCTCGGCGCGCCGTCCGGCGTGGGAACAAATGGCGGCCCCCAGGAGCGCGTGTCATCGCCACCGTCGGGGTTCTCGATTTTGACCACGTCGGCGCCGAGATCGCCGAGGATTTGCGTCGCCCACGGTCCGGCGAGAACCCGGCTGAGATCAAGAACCCGGATCCCGTCCAGGGCGGCATCAGGGGACAAGTCCGTTGTCATGTCAATTTCGTTTCATTCCATGAAATACTATTTCATTTATAACCTAGCGGAATGTTGGATTTTTGCAAAGCCGTTGGATAGGGCCCCGCGCCGCGCCGGACGAGCCACCAGGGAGGCTATTCAAGTTGGATTTTTTACTGTCCCCCGAGCAGGCCGCCCATCCAGACACGGCGCGCAAATTCACCCGTGCCGAATGGCCCGCCCGCCCCGGCTATTTGCACGATCGGCAGACCCGCGTTGTCCACCGCAAACGGAGGCTATAGTCTTTGGCCCGTTCGACAGTCAGGCCGAAGACCGTTCCCGAGACATGAATCCCGATAAAATCGTCGACATATCGGGCCTTGCGCGGATCCTCCGGGAGCTGGATTTCTCCAATCGCAGCACAACGGCGATTGCCGGCCCGCCCGGTTCCGGGAAGTCCACCTGTGCGGAAAAACTGGCGCAGATGCTGAACGCAGAAACTCCGGACTGCGCGATGGTGATGCCGATGGACGGCTATCATTATGATGATCTGGTTCTCAGGCCCCGGGGCTGGCTTTCGCGCAAAGGTGCACCGCACACCTTTGACGTGGCGGGGTTCAAAACGATGCTGGAACGGCTGACAGCAAATGACGAACCGGAAATCGCGGTACCGGTTTTCGACCGCGAACTGGAGATCGCGCGCAACAGCGCCCGCATAATCCCCTCTTCGATCACACACGTGATCGTGGAAGGGAACTATCTCCTCCTGGATTCCCGCCCTTGGACGGGTCTCGCACGGTATTTCGATACGACCGTTTACCTGGATGTGCCCATCGGCATTTTGAGGGCACGGCTAGAGAAACGGTGGGAAGATCTGCCGCCCGGATCCCGCATTCAAAAACTTGAGGAAAACGATATCCCGAATGCGAAACTGGTGATGGAAAACCGCCGTCGGAGCGATTACGTCGTCCGCAACTTCTAGTCTTCGGCATCTCGTCATCGCAGGGGAAGACGGGCCGCGCCGCGCTGGCTCCCTTGATCCCCTTTTCCCAGACCGGCGCGCCCACAGCCAGGAAAGCGATCTCGATGGGCCGTCCGATATTGCTCGGGTCGATCGTACAGGTGCGCTCGGCGCAGACGTCCGGCGCCTCCTTGACCTCGACCATATTGTAAACCGGCAAGCGGGCTCCCTTCTGCGGCCATCGGTGAAATTGCCTGGACCCCGCGCGTCTGGAGCTGACCGCGCGCCGCCGATGACAGCCCACTGAGCACAATCACACCCGCAACGATCAATCCAATCCCCAAATAGGCGAAACGATCGGGCGTCTGCCCGAAAACGACCACACCGATCAGCGTTACACCGGCAATGCCACCACCCGCCCGGACCGAATAGGCGATCCCGAGGTGCATGGTGCGAACGACAAGCCACGGTACATGGAACCCGCGTGCGAAGCAGATCAACATAAGGCCGGCGAGGCCGGGTTTGGTGAACCCGTCCGACTGCTTCAGCGACGTGGCGGTGAGAAACTCGATCGCGATGCCGGCGACAACAGGAGCCGGCGCATCGGGGCGTCAGCTTCGCATCTGCTTGAAAATCCTCGGATCGACGCTGGCCGCACCCAGGATCCCGCCCCACAGCGCCCCTTGAATGCCCTGGCTGACCACATCCTGCCCGGAGAGATAGAGCCCGTCGATCGGAGTCTTGGCTTGGAGCGCATCACTCAGTACGCGTTCAGGCGTCCCGTCCAGCCCATAGAAACGGCCCTCGTGGTGCCCCGTGATCGCCTCCGTTGCCAGGGGCGTTGAAAGCTCACGAAATACAACGAGCTCGGCCAAATCGGGGAAGTTCGCTTTGAAAAGTGCGAACATCTTGCCCTCAACCTGTTCTTTGAACGCTTTGTATTCCGCCCCGCGCTCACCTGAAGGAAGACCCGCCCATCGGGCGACGCTGTTCCAATCAGCCCAGACGACCATGTCGCCCGCATATTTCCGCTTGGGCCCGGGATCGTGACTTGGGTCCTTCAGGGAACCGAATGAGACGAAGAATCCCGGAGGATTGCCCTCTGGCGCGTTGGCCCAGATCGCGTCGATCTCCGCTGTCGGATAGACCCAGTGGTTCGACCGTGTCGCTCCGGCTCCTTCAACGTCACCTTCAAAGCCAAGAAACAGGTCGAAATGCGCGATGGAGGCGGGCAGCGCCCGGATGTCATTGATCCAGTCCTCGGGGCCGAAGCCTTCTGGCAGCAAGTTTTCGATTGTTTCGCGCGCACCGATATTGGATATGACGACGTCGGAGCGGATCTCTTCGCCGCCGGATGTCCGCACGCCGACGACCTTGTCGTCCTCGACCAGAAGCGTTTCCACCTTAACGCCGGCGCGGGCTTCTCCACCCCCTTCGATGATCGTTGGAATCAGATGTTCGGCGTATGCCTTGCCGCCCCCGACCGGATACCAAGCGCCGCTTGCCAGATAGCTGCCGCAGATCAGGGCGTGCATGGCGAAGCTTGCCTTGTGGGGACGCCCCCCGTGATCCCCCCATTGCGCGGTAAAGGCCGCGGCCAGGTCTGGGTTCTGCGTAATGCTGTCGACAACCTCCTGGGTCGTGCGCTTGCACCACTTGTCGATGGCGCGGTGATTCCACCATTCAATCATGTGGCGGACAAAGTCGGGCATCGCACGGGTTGACGCCAGCGTGTACATCGTTTCCCGCCCTTCCCGGAGCGCGGCGATCCAAACCTCGATCGCTTCGGCCTCATCGGGGAAGCGATCTTTCAGGTCGCGCTCCTGCGCCTCAAAGGGGCGCGAAAGCGCAAGCGGCGGATTGTCTGCCAGATGCAGGTTGTCATAGACCGCCCCCATGGATTCGAATTCCATAGGCGTGTGCGCCAGCCAGTCGATCAATCCCCGTTCCCGGTCGTCGGGAGCGACGCAGCCCAGATAGTGGATCCCCACGTCCCAGGAAAAGCCCTCCCGCGAGAAGCTGTGCGTGAGACCGCCCAGGGTCGTGTACTGCTCCAGAAGCAACACCCGGTGGCCCATCTTCGCCAGTGCGGCCGCCGCTGCCATGCCGCCTATACCCGAGCCGACGACTATGGCATCCCATTTCCTGCGCTCAGTCTTGGCCATCATGTACCTCCGTTGGCTGGCCGGGAACGATGTCCCAGACCTCCACGATCCGGCCGTCCACGATGCGCCAGACGACCACCACGTCCACCATGACGGTGCGGTTCTCAAAGCTCAGCGTGTTGCGTGACTGGACGACGACCAGTTCCTTGCCGACGGGCGTGGCCGAAACCGGCTCGATCCGGAACGTGCCGCGCGATATCTCGGCCAGGGCGGCAAAAAAGGCCCGTATGCCCTCCGGCCCCGCATGGTCGCCCTGCAGTTCCGGCAGGTTGGGATTGAAATAGTGCAACACCGCGTCGTCTGCGAACAGGTGCGCCGAGGCGGCCATGTCACGCCGGTCGAGTTGTTCGAGCAGAACGATATTCGGATGGACTTCGGTCACATTCACGTCTTCGCGTTCTCGAGGAGGGCATGGGAAGTGTTGCCCGGCACCTGACACAAACACATGGCCGCCAAAGGCGCCTTGATCGCCGTCAATCGGTCGTCAACAGCCCCTGCCGGCGCTTTGACCTGCCTGGCTTCGATTTGGAATTCCGCCGGCCCCGCCCCACGGACATCTGCCGCCGCGTCCTCCGGCACTGTTGCCGGTCATGATGCGAACGGCATTCCCCGTATTTGATGCGTCAAGTCGATCGCACCGGATGACTTCAGGGACCGCATGCCGGCAAATGCCGCTCTGTCGCCCGGTGACCTACGATCCCGGGCGCAATTGCGCATCGCGCTCCATGATGGAATGGGGACCGGCTCATGAGCGCGGAAAATCCGGATCTTCCCCGGACCGTGCCGGCCGGACCGGACAATCCGATGGGACGATTCGCGCTTTATCTGCATTGGCAGTATTTCGCCATCCACGGAACCAACGATCCGATTACCGTCGGCCGTGCAACGACTTCCGGCTGTTTTCGGCTTTTGCCCGGTCATATCGCCTGGCTGTACGAGCATGCCCGCGTGGGGACCGAGGTTGCCGTCATCTGAGCCTTGTGATCGAGCGGATCGCATCCGGAACGGCGGCCACGGTCACTCAATGCGGTATTGACATATTGGAACGTTCTAATAAAACTGAACGGCACATTTGGAACGTTCTAATAGTGCGGGGGTTGCGATGCGGTGGGGACTGATAGGCGCAAGCCGGATCGCGTCAGGCTTCGTAATCGACGCAATCCGTACCCAATCCGGTTCCCAAATCGTATCGGTCCTGAGCACCGATGAATCCAGGGGCAAGAAATTTGCCCGGGACAATGGAATTGCGCACTGCTGTCTCGATCTGGACGAGCTTCTGGCCGATGACAGTATCGACGCTGTCTACATCTCCACAACCAACGACAAGCACCATGCCCAGGCGATGGCGGCGATCGCCGCCGGCAAGCATGTCCTGTGCGAAAAACCACTGGCCATGACGCTTGCCGACGCCATCGAGATGGTGCGGGCAGCGGCGGACAGGGGCGTCGTTTTCGCCACCAATCATCACCTTCGCAACGCCGGCTCGCACCTGGCGATCCGCGATCAGATCACCTCAGGGCAGATCGGCAATGTTTTGAGCGTTCGGGTTTTTCACGCCGTAAGCCTGCCCGCGCACCTGCAGGGCTGGCGGATCAACGATCCAGCCGCCGGCGGCGGCGTCATTCCTGACATCGTCGTGCACGACGCCGATACCATCCGTTTCTATCTGGAGGAAGATCCGATGGAGGTTGTCGCCAAGTCCGGCACAAGCGGTCTTGGACAGGGCGTTGAGGATAGTGTCATGTCGGTCTGGACGATGCCCTCCGGCGCCATGGTTCAAACCCATGAGAGCTTCACCCACCCCTTCTCCGGCACCGGCATCGAGGTGCACGGCACCAAGGGTTCGATCTTCGCCCGCAATGTCATGACCCAGCAGCCGGTCGGCGAAATCCGGCTGGAGGACGACACCGGCCGGCGGCAGGTCCCTTTTGAACGGCACAATCTCTACCACCGCGCCCTGCGCCTTTTCGTGGCAGCGACACAGGGCCTGGAGCGTCCCGCAGCGGACGGCGTGGACGGCGTGAAGTCCCTGGCTGTTGCCCTGGCCGTCAGCGCCGCTGCATCGTCGGGCAGGTCCGTTCCGGTCGACTACGGCGGCATCTAGGCCATGACGCCGAAAGCCTCCCCGGTGGATAACACTGTGGGCCAATTCGCCGGCAAATGGAGGATCGAGCAGGACAGCGCGGCGCCGGCACAAAAAAAGCGCGGTGAAGCTATCGGCCTTCTCCAAGATGCTGTATACGGCCCGGCGGCTGGCGCCCGGAATGAAGGTGTCGGCACATATCCGGATTTCGCGTTGCACGCACTGGCGGAAGCGTTCGGACGAACATGTGGATCGGCGGATCCACGAACGCACCCATTGGCAAGGCAAGACAAGAGCAGTGCGAAGCGGAAATTGAACCGATCTGGAATTGAAGGGTTTTTGGAGACCAGGACCGCAACGATCCGGACCGGTCGCATGCGTCCGCGGCAGCAACGAACAGGCTGGTGCTGACGCGAAGAACAATATTGAATGTATCTACGCAACCAGGGAGAAAACCATGCGTAAGTTTCTAGCAGCAATGACATCGATAGCCGCATTGGGCACCGTCAGTGTCGCCCAGGCGCAGGACGTTGAAGTCCTGCACTGGTGGACGTCTGGCGGCGAAGCATCGGCTCTCAACGTTCTGAAAGAAGACCTCATGAAAGGTGGGATCGGCTGGAAGGACATGCCGGTCGCTGGCGGAGGCGGCACCCAGGCGATGACCGTCCTCAGGGCCCGCGTGACATCGGGCAATCCACCGACGGCCGTGCAGATGCTCGGATTTGACATCACCGACTGGGCCAAGGAAGGCGCACTGGCCGACCTGAACGCCGTGGCAACCGAAGAAGGCTGGGACGCGGTCGTACCGGCAGCGCTTCAGAAGTTCTCCAAGCACAGCGGCAAGTGGGTTGCCGCCCCGGTCAATGTCCACTCCACGAACTGGGTCTGGGCGAACAAGGCACTGCTTGACGAACTGGGAATCGCCGTTCCGCAAACCTGGGACGAACTGGTCGCCGCGATGCAGAAGGTGAAAGATGCCGGCAAAGTGGCTGTCGCGCACGGTGGCCAGGCCTGGCAGGATGCCACGATCTTCGATGCCGTCGTCATGTCGACCGGCGGACCTGACCTCTACACCAAGGCATTCATCGATCTCGATTCCGATGCCCTGGGTTCCGATGGCATGAAGGAATCCTTCGACCGGATGTCGGTAATCCGCAGCTTTGTCGATGACAACTTTTCAGGCCGCGACTGGAACCTTGCCACGGCGATGGTCATCAACGGCGAGGCCGCCTTCCAGTTCATGGGCGACTGGGCCAAGGGTGAATTCCTGAACGCCGGCAAAAAGCCGGGTGAAGACTTTCTCTGCTTCCGGTTCCCGGGCACCCAGAACCAGGTGACGTTCAATTCCGATCAGTTCGCCTTGTTCAACCAGGGCGGTGCGGTTTCATCGGAACAGGCGGCGCTCGCCAAGGCGATCATGTCGCCTTCGTTCCAGTCGGCCTTCAACGTGGTCAAGGGTTCGGTCCCGGCGCGGATCGATGTCTCCGACGAGGCATTTGACGCCTGCGGCAAGCAGGGCATGAAGGACCTTGCCGCGGCTTCGTCCTCCGGCAACCTGTTCGGCTCCATGGCACACGGTCATGCGGATCCGGCCGCGGTGAAGAACGCCATCTACGATGTGGTTACCGCGCATTTCAACGGCGAGTACGACTCAGCGACTGCGGTCCAGGAGCTCGTCACTGCCGTCGAAATCAACAAGTAAGTCGGCAATACCGGGGAGAGCGGCACCGCTCTCCCCTTAATGCGAGGACCAGCTATGACAACCGCAGCGCATCCGACCGCGGCGCGAGCATCTGGCCGAAGTGGTGATTGGCTGAGAGATGCCCTCCCCAAGCTCGTGCTGAGCCCCAGCCTGATGATCGTATTGGTCTTCGTGTACGGTTTCATCCTGTTTACGTTTTACCTGTCCTTCACCGACAGCCGCATCCTCCCCAGTTTCGGGCTGGTTGGCTGGCAGAACTATCAGCGTCTGTTCTCCGTGCGGGCCTGGGACATCGCAATCGAAAATCTGCTGATCTTCGGCACGCTGTACATCTTGATTTGCTGTGTGATCGGCCTGTTTCTTGCGATCCTTCTCGACCAGAAAATTCGCGCCGAGGGATTCATCCGCACAATATACCTCTACCCCATGGCGCTCAGTTTCATCGTTACCGGGACCGCCTGGAAATGGTTTCTCGATCCGGGGATCGGCCTCCAGGCCGTTGTCCGTTCGTGGGGCTGGGAAAGCTTCACGTTCGAGTGGATCAAGGATAGCGACATGGCGATCTACACCATCGTCATCGCGGCAGTCTGGCAGACCAGCGGTTTTGTCATGGCGATGTTTCTGGCCGGACTTCGCGGTATCGACAACGAAGTGATGAAAGCGGCGCAGATCGATGGCGCCTCCACATTCGCGCTTTACCGCCGCATCGTCATTCCGCAGTTGCGGCCGGCCTTCATGTCGGCATTCGTGGTGCTCGCCCATATGGCGATCAAGTCCTATGACCTGATTATCGCGCTCACCGGCGGCGGTCCGGGTACGGCAACCGAACTGCCTGCGACATTCATGTATTCCTATACCTTCACCCGCAACCAGATGGGGATAGGCGCCGCTTCGGCAACGATCATGCTGATGTCGATCGCCGCGATCATGGTTCCCTACATTTGGTCGGAACTCCGGGAGAAGAAGTGATGGCCACCGCTTCATCGGCAGCAACACAGCAGGTCATTCGCACCGGCGTCGGCGCGCGTTTCGTTATCTACACGATCCTCGCGATATTCTGCCTGTATTACCTTCTACCGCTCTATGTCATGGTCGTGAATTCGCTCAAACCATTGGGCGAGATCCAGGCCGGCGGCATGATGTCCCTTCCCGGCGACTGGACGATCGCACCATGGGCAAGCGCCTGGTCTTCAGCGCAGGTCGGGGTCGAGGCGACCGGACTGCGGCCCTATTTCATCAACTCGATTCTGATGGTCGTCCCGGCGGTCGCCTTGTCGACGATCCTCGGGGCGCTGAACGGCTACGTCCTGACCAAATGGCGCTTCCGGGGCGATACGATCATCTTCGGTCTGCTGTTGTTCGGCTGCTTCATCCCGTTCCAGATGGTGCTTATTCCCATGGCCCGGATGCTCGGCTTGATGGGGTTGGCGGGCACCGTTCCGGGGCTGGTCTTCGTGCACCTTGTCTATGGAATCGGCTTTTCGACACTTTACTTCAAGAACTACTATCAGCAGTTCCCGACCGAACTGGTCCGCGCCGCCATGATCGATGGCGCGGGGTTCTTCACGATTTTCCGCCGCATCCTGCTGCCGGCTTCCGGGCCGATCGCCGTTGTTTGCATTATTTGGCAGTTCACCAACATCTGGAACGACTTTCTGTTCGGCGCCTCGTTCTCGGATTTTGACAGCCAGCCGATGACCGTGGCCCTCAACAATCTCGTTCAGTCCTCAACCGGCGTGAAGGAGTACAACGTCCACTTCGCTGGGGCGATCCTCGCAGCGCTTCCCACACTCCTCGTTTACGTCGTCGCAGGCCGCTATTTCGTACGCGGCCTGATGGCAGGCTCTGTGAAAGGATAATCGAATGGGTTTTCTCGACATCAACAGCGCAACGAAATCCTATGGGCCGGTCAAAGTGCTTCACGAGACGGATATTTCCATTGATGAAGGGGAATTCCTGGTACTCGTCGGGCCCTCCGGATGCGGAAAGTCCACGCTTCTCAACATGATTGCCGGCCTTGAGGAGGTCACCAGCGGCGACATCGCGATCAAGGGCCGGTCGATGACCGGGGTGAAACCGGCCGACCGGAACATCGCGATGGTTTTCCAGTCCTACGCCCTCTATCCGACGATGAATGTGTCCCAGAACATCGCCTTCGGGCTTGAGATGCACGGGATCGCCAAGCCTGAACGCGACAAGGCGGTTGCCGAGGTTGCCGACCTTTTGCAGATCACGCATCTGCTCCAGCGCAAACCCGGTCAATTGTCCGGCGGCCAGCGCCAGCGTGTTGCCATGGGCCGGGCGCTGGTGCGCAATCCCGATGTTTTCCTGTTCGACGAACCGCTTTCAAATCTCGACGCGAAATTGCGCGTGGACATGCGGACCGAAATCAAGAAACTCCACAACAAGCTTGGCACCACAATCGTCTATGTGACCCACGATCAGATCGAGGCGCTGACACTCTCAACCCGGATCGCGGTGATGTTTGGCGGTCACGTGCAACAGCTCGGCACGCCCAAGGAGGTCTACGAACGGCCGGCCAACATGTTCGTCGCCGGCTTCATGGGCTCGCCGTCGATGAACCTTTTCCCGGCCAAGGTCGTGGTTGAAAACGACCGGGCCGCCGCCCGGATCGCGCTGGACGACGATTCCACCGTCACCCTGCCCTTTCCCGACCAAAGCGCCATGGCCGCACATGCAGACCGCGACGTGATTCTCGGGATCCGCCCGGAAGCCATTACCGATCCCGACGGCGCTGACCGCAACAGCAAGTCCGTCCACAGCCTTGAGGCCCGGGTCGAAGTGACCGAGCCGGCCGGTTCGGATACCTTTGTCGTCACCCACCTGGGCGGCACCGAGGTGACAGGGCGGTTCCGCGCCGATGTCGATGTTCAGCCGGGCAAGGTTTTTCCGTTTGCAGTCAATATGGACAAGGCGGTCGCCTTCGATCCGGAGTCAGAAAACCGTATTGGCTGAAGTGTGGATCAGGTTCCGGACATCGTCATTGTCGGAAGCGGCATGGGCGGCGCGACGCTCGCGGCAGGACTGGCGCCGACCGGAGTAAGGATTGTCATTCTCGAACGCGGCCGTCAAATTCCCGATGATGCGCCGGCCCGCGACCCGAACCGCATCTACAAAAACAGCGCATTTCGATCCGACGAGACGTGGCTCGACGAGCACAACCGCCCCTTCGAACCGGGCAATTATTACAATGTCGGCGGAAACTCCAAGCTTTATGGCGCGGTCCTGATCCGCTACCGGGCCGAAGATTTTGACGAAATGGAGCATTTCGACGGCATCTCGCCGGCGTGGCCCTTCGGTTATTCCGAAATTGCGCCATGGTACACACGCGCCGAGAAGCTCTATCAGGTCAGAGGGGATGTCGATTCAGACCCGACAGAACCGCCACATTCCGGACCCTATCCCTTTCCGCCGGTACCCGATGAGGATGCCGTTTCGGCGGTCCGAAAGCGTCTCGACAAGGTCGGCGTCACTTCCTTTTCCCTGCCGTTGGGCGTGGACATCGATCGCTGGCTCGCCGCCGGCCGGACCGGCTGGGACGGATATCCCGATATCCGTTGCGGCAAGATGGATGCGGAGACCTGCGGTATTGCCGCCGCCCTGAAGCACGCCAATGTCGAACTCGTGACCGGCGCACAGGTCACACGCCTGACCGTGGATCCCGGGACCAGGCGCATTGCCGGTGTCGTCTACCGCAAGGATGGCGAGGAGCACCGGCTGGCGCCGCGAATTGTCGCGGTCTGTGCCGGCGCGGTGCAATCGGCAGCATTGGTGCTACGGTCCGGCGTCGCAAACGCGTCCGACCAGGTCGGACGCTGCTTCATGAATCACAATGCCAGCGCCATGATCGCGCTTGATCCACGTTTTCGCAATGACGCCGTTTATCAGAAGACGTTCGGAATCAACGACTGGTATCTCACACACGGCAAAGGCGGCAGACCTCTTGGAAATGTCCAGCTTCTTGGCCGCGTCACGCCGGAAATCCTGAAGATCCAGGTCCGGCACCTGCCGATGTTTGCGGCGCGCTGGATTTCCGGCCACGCAATCGATTTGTACGCCATTTCCGAAGATCTTCCCGATCCGGAAAGCAGAGTGGTTGTAAGCGGCGAGCATATTCAGTTGATTTGGCGCCGGTCGAATATGACCGCACACCGCAAACTGGTGGCAAAAACGAAAGAGATGTTCCGGGCGGCGGGATTCCCGGTCATCCTGTCGCGTCTGTTCGATGGACGGGTTCCCTCCCACCAGTGCGGGACCTTGCGGCTGGGCGACGATCCGACCCGTTCGGTGCTCGATCAGGATTGCCGTTCGTGGGATCACCCAAATCTTTTCGTCACAGACGCCGGCGCGTTGCCGACATCGGCGGCGGTCAATCCGGCCTTGACCGTTGCCGCGCTTTCCTTGCGGGCTGCTGACACAATAAGACGAGAGCTCGGCGGATGACGGACTGGTGCACCGAAGGCGGCATCCGGACGGGCGCGGCGATGATATCGGAACGCTCTACTGCGCTCCGGCTCTCCGGTCCCGTACCGGCTGGCCGCCGGAATCGCCGAGAACCGGTCCGGGAGCCGATGCACACGCCGGGAATCGCGGCACAAGCGCGGCAGAAACCGTCCATATCGACCGGATGCCGGCCCCGCCCCGCACCAGGATCGCCGACACGTATTCCACAGGCAATTGCCGGTACACCAAGACCTGTCACCGCAAAACCGGCACCCGCCGAAGGGGATCCGGATTCCAAGCCGAGCCCCATATCCGCATGAAGTTCAACGGAGATTTCCCATGATCCGCCATATCGTCCTCATTCGGTTTCGCCCCGATATCAGCGAAGAAGAGGTCGCTGCCCTGTTTGGCGAGGTTCACGCGGTTCAATCCCGGCTTCCGGGAATTCGCAGCGTGACCTCCGGCCGAAGCGAAAGCCCGGAGAAAATCGAGCGGGGCTATATGCACGGGTTTGTTGTCGATTTCGACGATTGGGACGCCCTGGCCGCCTATCAGGACTACCCCGCCCACAAGACGCTGGGAGCCCGGCTCGTGGCCAATGCGGTTGGGGGGCTCGACGGTATCCTGGTGTTTGATCTGCCGGTCTCCGAATTCTCACCCGCTTCGCCGGTATGAGATTAGCCGGCGCGACCCGCTACTCGCCCTGCCCTCCTGCCCAAGCACCTTCAGACCCGGCCGCCGTCATTACCGATGCCCGGCGTGACGGAAATGTCGGCGCAACGCCGCCTTACGTCTACCATGGCAATTCGTATCCCTCCGCATGCCAAAAGTGGCCGCTGCCCGCCATGTCCAACGCGTCGATGCGCTCAATCAGTCCCCTGGCGGATTCAGCCGGGGAAATGCCCCGGCCGCCGGTCATGCCGGTCGCAACCAGACCCGGATGGAGCAGAATGACAGCGATTCCCCGGGGCTTGAACTGATGGCTCAGGTTCATGCCGATCTGATTGACCGCCGTCTTTGACGCCCGGTAGCCGTAATTGCCGCCGGATCCATTGTCTTCGATGGAGCCGACCCTGCTGCTGACGATCGCAATCTTCGAGCCCTCCACCAGATTGTCGGCCAGCGCCTCGGTCACCCGAAGCGGTCCCAGCGTGTTGACGCGAAACTGTTCCAGCATCGCATCGTAATCGAGGTTACCGAACGTATCGCCTTTCAGAAGGCCGGCATTGTTTATCAGGACATCGATTTGTTGTCCGGCAAGCTCCGATTTCAGCCGGGCAACCGAATCCGCGTCGCCGATATCCGTGTTTTCGATGATGCGTACGCCCAGCGCCGACAGCTCCGAACTCTGGCTTCGGCAGACCGCGATGACATCCTCGCCGCGCGCTTTGAGCAGCTTGCACATTTCAAGGCCGATGCCCTTGTTGGCGCCGGTGATCAATATGGTTGGCATTAGCCCTCCCCCGAATTGAAATTGAACAGCAGCTCATCCGGTTTGCCGCTGCAAACGATCCCAGAGCACTAAGCCAAAATGACGGCCGGAAACACCGTCTTGTTCCTGCGCCGGATTCCCTTCCCGCATCGACGCCACGACATGCATGAAATAAAAGAAACTTTCAGTATTGTTGAAATTCGAAATTAACATTCAAATAGCCTTGGAGGACGGGACCGGTGAACCATCCATTCGATCCGATGCGGGCCCTTTCGGCACAAGCCATTTGCGGCAGCGGTGCATTCGCGTCGCTTGCACAGTGGGTCGTCAACAATCGGGAAACTGTGGCCGATATGCCGTTGGCCGATGTGGCCCGCGCCGCACAAGTCAGCGAGACGACGGTATTCCGCCTTGCCCGGCATCTCGGTTTCTCCGGCTATCGCGAGATGCGCGTAAAGCTGGCTGAATTGCGCGGACTGGCCCGCGGCCGCAAGATCTCCGAGGAGTGGATCGGGCAGGGACAGTCCGACCCCTACTTCGCGATCATAAACAACTCCATTAACGTCCACCTTGATACGCTTCGCACAACGGCGGATCTGACCGACCCCATCGCATTGCGGGCGGCGGTGCAGGCAATACAGCGTGCCCGTGTCATTCACATCTTCGGCTTCGGCAGTTCGACCGGGCCGGTTGTCGATCTGTATCAGCGGCTGATCCGGTTTGGGTATATCGCCAACAACTACGGCGACCCGCATGTTCTGACCGCCGTAATGGCGAACCCGCCCGACGGATCGCTGTTTTTCGGGATTTCGTTCTCCGGCCAGTCCAAGGATGCTGTGGATGCGCTCACATCGGCCAATCGGCTTGGTCTTCCCTCTGTTCTGATCACCAGTCACCCGGATTCCGCGGCCGGGCTGATCGCCGATATCGTCCTGCACTCCGCGCCGGCCGGCGCCGCTGGCGGCAGCGAAACCGTCGGCACCCGAATTTCGCAACTGACCATTATCGAGATGATCTGCACCGGGCTCGCCCTGGAGCATCCCCGGAAAAACCAGTTCATCCGCAACGCCGCCGTTCTCGAACACGAGATCGAGAAGAAGCGGGTTGCGGGCACCGTGACACATCAACGTAGGCAACAGGACAAGCAGGCAGGTCGATGACCACGTACGACGACAGTCATATCAAGGAAGAGATCGTTGAAGTCTGCAGGAAGATGGCGACCAACCATCTGGTTGCAGGCACGGAGGGCAATGTCAGCGCGCGCGGCGATGGCGATACCGTCCTGATGACCCCCTCCAACTTCAACAAAGGCGACATCACGTCCGAAATGCTGGTGCGCTTGTCATACGACGGAAAGGTCATTGAGGGTGACCTGAAGCCCACTTCGGAAAAGTGGATGCATCTGGAGATGTACAAGCAACGGCCGAAATCCGGCGGTGTGGCCCACGGCCATCCGATTTTCTGCACCGCCTTTGCGGCAGCCGGCCGAGACCTGCCCCACAACATCCTTCCCGAACTCGTTGCGGTCATAGGCCAGATCGCCACGGTTCCCTACGGGCGGCCGTCATCGGCCAAACTGGCGCAGGCAATTGCGCCCTATGTCAGGCGACACAATGTCTTCCTGCTTGAGAACCACGGTGCGACAGCCGTCGGATCGAGCGTGCGGGATGCATTTCACAGACTGCAGGTCGCCGAGGCCTACGCGAAAACGATCTGGGCGGCGGAGACCTTGGGCGGCGTCAAGCCGCTGACAATGGCTCAGATCGCCGACCTGCCGCTGCCCTCGTTTGAATAACCAACCAGTCCAACCAAGGGAGAATGCAATGAAGAAGCTGCTACTTACGACCACGGCGCTGGCCCTTTCCGCCGCCCTGGTTTCAGCCGCCGGCGCCGAAGACAAGACGGTGACCTACCGTTCGTGGAGCCCGGTGATTCAGACATTGGAAAAGATGGTCGCATCAACGGAGGCGGAAGTTTCCGGCATCAAGGTGGATGTCAAGACGTTTAACTATGGCGAGTATCTCGTCGACCTTCAGACCCGTGCAAACGCCGGCGATATGCCCGATCTGGTCGGCCTGGAACCCGGCGCGCTGACCCAACAATATCGCGATCATCTGGCGCCGGCCCAGACCTGCGCGGCCAGCACATGGGGCGATGACTGGCAATCCAAGTTCTTCCCGCTCGCCGTTGAACAGGCGCGCCTTGGCAACCCGGACGGAGATGAAAACTTCTACGGCCTGCCGGTTCTGACGCAGACAATCAACCTTTGGTACACGGTGCCGGTCCTTGAGGATCTGGGCCTTTCGCCACCGACCACCTACGATGAGTTGAAGGCACTGGCCGACGCCGCCAAAGCGGCCGGCTATGCCCCGATGATGATCGGTGCCGGTGACGGCTGGATCCGCCGCGATGTCTTCATGCAGCTTATCCACAATATCGCACCGGGGCTGATCTACAGGGCGGAAGCCGGCGAAGCGGCGTGGACGGACGACCCCTTTGTGGAAGCGATGCAGGTCTGGAAAAACATGTTTGACGACGGGATCTTCCAGGTGGGCGCGCTCGGCCTGTCCCATTATCCCGGTGCTGTGGAAGTGATCGAAAGCGGCCGGGCGGCAACCTTCCCGATGGGTGCCTGGTGGCAGCAGCAGGCGGCGGGCGACAATCCGACGCCACTGTCGGAGAACCTGTCCGGCTATGCCGCATTCAAGTTTCCCGATGTCACCGGCAAAGGGGCTCCCGATGATTTTCTCGGCGGCATCGACGTCATGATTGGCATCTCCAAGGACGCCGACTATGACGCCGCATGCAAGGTCCTGACCGACTGGATCGGGGGCGCCGGTGCCCAGGCATTGATTAACACGTTCAACGATTTGCCGGCCTTTGTTGGTCTGCGTCCTGAGAAATTCGGCAGCCCGAACCAGGAGGCGGTTTGGGACATGTTCACCAACGAGTGGCTGCCGACCGTCAAGTACGCCCGGCAACTGGCGTCGCCGGAAGTGAAGCAGGCGCTTGAAGACGCCCTGGCGGCAGTTGCAGCCGGTGACAAATCGCCGGAAGATGGCATGGCCATGGTGCAGGCGGCCCAGGACGCCAACTAGCACGATCGCCTCTGTCCGATGAACAAACGGGTCGGCCGCGAGACATCGCGGCCGACCGTCGATTTGAATTGACAAGAAAGCATGCGGTTTCAGCCGAACAATTATCTTCAGGGATTTGTATTTCTGTCGCCGGCCCTCGCGATGTTTGGCGTCTTCGTGTTCTATCCGGCTTTCTACATTTTCTACGCTGCCCTGTTTGATTGGGACGGGATCAACGAAGCGACCTTTGTCGGGCTCGGCAATTTCCACAAGATCATCACCTCTGACGATCCCTTCTGGCTGGCGATGCGGAATTCGCTCTACTGGGCGCCGTTGACCGTTGTTCCGCAGATGCTTCTCGGATTCCTGATCGCATTCCTGCTCGAGATTCGCACGCCCATCGTGCCGATCTTCCGCGCCCTGTTCTATCTTCCGGCGATCGTCTCGCCGGTTGTCATCGGCATTGTCTGGCAAAGGATCTACAATCCGTTCGGCGGGCTGTTGTCGGACATCGGCCACGCGACAGGACTGAAATTTCTCGCCTTTCCCTTTCTCGCCGACACGCAAACCGCGATCTTCGCGGTGATCGTAGTCAACATCTGGGAATGGATGGGATTTTCGATGCTGATGTACATCGCCGGAATGAAGGGTATCTCGCGCGAGATACTCGATGCGGCGCGCGTTGACGGCATCTCCATTCGCCAGACGGCCATCCATGTCGCCTGGCCGATGTTGCGCCATGTGCACCTGACATTGATCCTTCTGGGTGTAATCGGAACGTTGCAGACATTTCCGCTGATCTTCATCATGACCAAAGGCGGGCCCAACCATGCGACCGAAATGCTGCCCAACTACATTTTCCAGCAGGGCTTCATCCTGCAGAACATGGGCTATGCATCCGCCCTGTCGGTCGTGCTTCTGCTGTTGTCGCTCGGTTTGAGCATCTTCCAGGTCAAGGTGCTCGGCGCGCGGTTTTCGCTCGGCGGGCCGGCATGATCCAGGTCAAACCCCTCGCCAGACATCTGGCGACCTTCTTCCTGTCGGCGCTGGCGTTGGTCTGGATCATACCGGTCGCGATGATGCTGGCGGTTGCGTTCACGCCGCCGGAAATGCGGGTCACCGGTTTCGGCGGTCTCGTCGTTCAGGACGTGAGTCTGCGCAACTTCCAGATCGTCTTTGCCGATGCCCCCATTCTGCGCCACCTGTTCAACAGTCTGGTGATTTCGCTGGCGTCGGTTGGCCTGGTGGTGCTGTTCGGCGCCATGGCCGCCTACGCCTTTGCCCGAATGCACATTCCCGGCAAGAACGCCTGGTTTTTTCTCCTGATCACCACGCTCATGCTGCCCGTGCCGACCTTGATTATTCCGCTGTTCCAGATCAACAAATCCCTGGGACTGCTGGATACATATCTGGGTCTGATCCTGCCCTATACCGCGCTCGGTCTGCCGTTTGCCATCATCGTCCTGCGCGGCTTCTTCGAGGCGCTGCCGCGGGAACTTGAAGAGGCCGCCCGCCTGGATGGTGTCTCCCGGTCGCGAATATTCTGGTTCATCGCCCTGCCCCTGAGCTGGCCGGCATTGACGGTCGTCGTGATCTTCCAGTTCATGACCAGCTTCAACGAGTTCGTGCTCGCGCTGGTCACCATGGACACCGACACCCTGAAGCCGCTCAGCCTCGTGCCGCTCGTCTATAGCGGCCAGTTTTTCACGCAGCCCGGAGCCATGTTCGCGACGCTCACCCTCATCACCATCCCCGTCGTTGTGGTTTATCTGGCCATGCAGCGGTTTATGATCAGCGGCCTGACAGCGGGTGCGGTCAAGGGATGAGCCAAAGATCGACGGACATCGCGCTGCTCGGCCTCGATATCGGCACGACCAACTGCAAATTGACGTGTTATTCCGCCGACGGCCAAACAATCGCCGCCGCTTCCGCCGGATATGCGGTCGCCCGCGCCCGTCCCGGGTGGGCGGAACTTGATCCCGACGAAATTCTTGGCGCCGTGCAAACGGTATGCCGCCAGGTCGCGGAACGGCTTGCCCGCTACGACCGGCTTGCCATGGCTATTTCCGCGCAAGGTGAGGCGTTTGTTCTCGTCGATGGCGATGGACAGGCCCTGGCGCCGGCGCCGGTCAGCATCGACATGCGCGGCATCGGGGCGATCGAGGAAATGCGGTCGAACGCGGCCGCACTGCAAGCGGCTCGGGCGGCAGGCCAGGAACTCAGTGCCCTGTCGAGCCTTGCCAAGCTCCTGTGGTTCCGGCGTCATTCCGCGGAGGTGCTTGAGCAAACAGACCAGGTCCTCTGCCTCGGTGAATTCGTTATGCGGCGCCTCGGTTTGGCGCCTGCGATGGATCATTCCATGGCGGCCAGGACAGGGCTTCTGAATGTCCACACATTGGCCTGGTCACCGGACCTTCTCCGGCTCGCCGATCTTCGGTCCGATATCTTCCCGCCGGTTGCCCCGTCCGGCCGGTATGTGGGCACGGTCGCACGCGAACGCATGGCCACACTCGGCCTGGACCGGTCGGTGGACATCTACACCGGCGGACACGATCAGGCCTGTGCGATGCTTGGCGCTGGTGTCGACGGAGCGTCCACCGCGCTTTATTCGGTGGGCACAACGGAGGCGATCGCGATTCCCAGCGCCGGGTATGTCGGCAACCTCGGCGACCTGCACATCGCCCCCTACCCCCACATCGTCGCCGGCGCATATGTCCTGCTCCTCGGCAGCCAGCACGGCGGGCGGGTTCTGCCGTGGCTGGCCGGCCTCCTCGGATGCGACAGCGCCGATATCCTGCCCGGAGACCTGCCGGCGGCACCGTCGGGATTGATATTGGTTCCCCATCTGGCCGGCAGCGGCAGCGTGCTCGGCGATGAATCCGCCAAGGCCACCATCTACGGTCTGGACTACGAGACCACGCCGCAAACTCTGGTGCTCGCCGCGCTTGAGGGAATTACGATGGAACAGGCCCTCGGCCTCGACCGCCTGGCCGCACGCGGCGTTTCGCCGGCAGTGCTTCGGGCCGTAGGCGGCATCACCCGGTCCGACGTTTGGATGCAACTCAAAGCCGACATCACCGGTTTGCCGATCGACTGCGTGGAGGAACCCGACACCGCCTGTGCCGGCGCGGCGGTGCTGGCCGGGGCCGGCGCAGGTTTGTTCCCTTCGGCCACCGAAGCCGCCGGGCGGTTTGTTTCCGTTCGCCGCCGGTTCACCCCGCGTCCGGATTTGCGCCAGGCCTATCGCCTGCAACGCGCGCTCTACGAGGAAATCTGCCAGGCGGCGAAGGGGTTTCAGCCGCTCCACGCACAACTTGAGCAAACGATCACCCATTCGGCCGGTGACAAACACGGAGCCCGATGATGGCGAGCCTTCAACTGGCCAACGTCAACAAGTCGTTTGGCAATATCCAGGTCATCAGCGATGTCAGCCTCGCCATAGAGGATGGCGAGTTTGTCGTCTTCGTCGGCCCGTCCGGGTGCGGCAAGTCCACGCTGTTGCGCATGATCGCCGGCCTCGAAAACATCACCAGCGGCACACTCACCATAGGCGGCCGGGATCTGACAAATGCCGAACCGCCGGACCGGCAGATTGCCATGGTATTTCAGTCCTATGCCCTCTATCCGCATATGAGTGTGCGCGGCAATCTCGGCTTTGCTCTGCGCATGTCCGGCATGTCGAAAGCCGAGGTTTCGGCAAAAGTCGAGCCGGTGACCGACATGCTCCAACTGCGGCCGCTGTTGGCGAGAAAGCCGTCCCAGCTTTCGGGTGGGCAACGGCAGCGGGTGGCAATCGGACGCGCCCTCGTTCGGTCTCCCCAGGTGTTTCTCTTTGACGAACCCCTATCCAATCTCGATGCCGAACTGCGTGTGCAAATGCGCGTTGAACTGGCGCAACTTCACAAGGAAATCGGCATCACGACGATCTATGTCACCCATGATCAGGTCGAGGCGATGACGCTGGCCCACCGGATCGTCGTCATTCGCGACGGCCGGATCGAGCAGATCGGCACACCACTGCAACTTTATGACGATCCGGACAGTCTTTTCGTCGCCGGATTCATCGGCTCGCCACGCATCAACGAAATCACCGCACGGATCGGCGAAATCCGCGAGAACGCCGTAACGCTCCATCTGCCCGGCGAAGCCCGGATCGACTATCCCCTTGCCGGCCAGGCCCTGCGTCCGGGCGATGAGTTAACCCTGACGATCCGCCCCGAACACCTGATCAAGAAGGACGAAGACGGCAGCATCAAAATGCAGGTCGACTACTGGGAGCATTTGGGCGGTGTCTCCTACGCCTACGGATCGCTTGTCGATGGTCAGCGGATCATCCTCGAACAACGGCTCGACCGATCGAGCGCCGGCCGCAAATCCCTGCCGCTGGCCATCGACCCGTCACGGGCATTTCTTTTCGATGCGGCGGGAAAACGGCTTCGCGCGACAAGCCGCTAGACGGGTCTGATATCAACGACACCGACGGCACCCGGTCATCCCGGCAAATGGGACCCGGTCGCCGGCGGGCGGACTGATCTACTGCTCGACATCCTCGTTTGTCAGCCAGTCGAAGATCGGTCCGATTTGCCCGGCAACCATGTCCCGTCCGGTTACGAGAGTTGTGCCGGCCTGTTCGGCCAGGCTCGCCAATCGGGTGGCCGGCGGATCGGACACGATATCGGCCACACAATCGGCGGCCGCCACTTGTTCTGCCGAAAACGGTGAAGGATCGCTCTTCGTCATGCCGAGCGGCGTGGCATTGATCAATATATCGAACCCGGTTGCAGCATCCCCGGCTGCGCCGTCGCCGACGGCATCGATGTCGGTGTCGGCCGACCCGGCCGCAAGTCGCCTGAGCTCTGCGGCGACCTTCCCGTGGCTCATCGCCGGATCGCGTACGGCCAGATGGCCACAACCCCGCGCCAGGATCGCATGGGCGATCGCCCTTCCCGCACCTCCGAAACCGGCCAGCGCAATGCGTGCGCCACCGATATCCCGGCCGGCTTCAGCCAGGGCCCTGACCAGAGCGATCCCGTCGAACTGCGCCCCGACAAGCGCGCCCGACGCGACCCGTTTGACGGCATTCACACTGCCGATCTGCAAAGCTGTTGTCGACATGCCGTCAAGATAGGGGAGGACATGCCGTTTGTGCGGCATCGTCACCAGCATCCCGTCGATGGCGGGATCACCGGCCGCGTCCCGCATGAACGCATCGAGATCGTCACCTTCCACATGCATCACATCGACCTGGACGTCGATCCCCGCACGAACCATGCGCGCCTCCAGCAGGCGCGGCGTGCGCACGCTGTCGACAGGCGCGCCAATCATGACGTAGCGACGCCGGCGTTCCGCTCCCGGCTCAGGCAAACTTGTAGACACCGAGCTTCTTGAAGAGATTGTAGATGCGGTCGGCATACACGGAAAATTCCGGATATTCGCCGAGATAGGCAGGCCGCGGGCGCGGCAGATCGATGACGATTTCGTCGATGATGGTTCCGGGGCTTTTCGACATGACAAGCACGCGATCGCTCAACCCGATCGCCTCCTCGATGCTGTGCGTAATAAACAGAACCGTCTTGCGGGTATCGAGCCAGAGCATCTCCAGATCGTGTCGGATCTGGGTGCGGGTAATCGCATCCAACGCCCCGAAGGGTTCGTCCATCAGCAACATGGTGGGTTCATGCACCAGCGCCCGGGCAATCGACACCCGCTGACGCATGCCGCCGGAAAGCTGCCAGGGATAGCGGTCTTCGGCGCCGACCAGATCAAGTTTCTCGAAAAGCGCCCGGGCACGTTGGCGAATCTCCTTTGCATCCAGACCGCGGATTTCCTGCTGCAGCATCACATTCTTGATGGCCGTGCGGAACTCCAGCAACAGATGATCCTGGAAGACAATACCGACCTCGGAGACCGCGCTGGTCAGCGGCTTGCGATCGATTTCCACCGTGCCGCTTGAGACCGGTTCCAGGCCCGAGACGGCGAGCAAAGTCGTGCTCTTGCCACAGCCGGAAGGGCCGATCAGGCTGACGAATTCGCCGGGCCCGATATCGAGATCGATCGGCCCCAGGGCGTGGTGCGCCGACGGGCCTTCGCCAAACACCTTGGTGATCCCCTTGGCGACGATCGAGGCGCCGGTGGTGCTGCGCATAACCGCCGATCCCCTAGCGGCGGCGCCACGGCATCAATCGCCATTCGATGAGCGACATGCCGCTGTTGAATATCAGCGCCACGATCGCCACGGCGATCAGGCCGCTGAAAAGCAGGCCCATGTCCATGAAACTGGACGCCCGCATGATCAGGTATCCAAGGCCTTCATTCGATGCGATGAATTCGGCGATAATCACGCCTTCGACCGCTTTGACGATGCCGATCTTCATGCCGGCGACGATAAAGGACATGGATGCCGGTAGCCGCACATATCGAAAGGTCTGCCAGTCGGTCGCGCCCATGGATCGGGTGATATAGGTCAGGCGCGGGTCCATGGCGCGAAAGCCCGACATGGAATCGACCAGCACCGGAAAGAAACACATCAGGAAGACGATCAGCACGCTGACCATCATGCTGACGCCAAACCATATGATCAGGATCGGCCCGATCACCGTTTTCGGCATGATGTTGAGAAAGACAATCACCGGGTAAAGCCCGCGTTCCAGCGGCGGCACCGAGACGATGACAAGACCCAGCGGAATGGCGATGGCGACACCAAGCACAAATCCGGAGAATATGGTGATCGACGTCGCCCAGGCGTGCGCGGCGATATCGGGAAAATCGGTATAGAGGCGAAAGACGAAGTCTGTCGGCTTGGGCGCCAGCCAAAGCGGAATGTCAAAAAATATGATCAGGCCTTCCCACAAACCCAGGAAGATTGCGACGGAGATGACCGCATAGGCAATCGAGCCGATCCAGCCGGCGCTTTTCGCCACACGATAGGCCGCCAACAACACCGAACCGCGGGCCGGATGATCCAGTCCTGCGGGTGCGCCGTCGTTCCGCGCGGACGTGTCTTGCGTGTCCATGACAAGCCGGATGGAAAAGAAGCTACGAGGGCAGGCGCCGGAGCGCCCGCCCTCGCTTCCGCCCAACCGTCAAGGGCAAACCACCGGCTCTGTTGGGAGAACATCCAGAGAGTAGTAGTCCGTGATCGGCTTGGTGGTCGGAAACTCCATGGCCGTCGTCATGACGCCATAGGTGGTGTCCCAGGATTCAGGCGACGTGACACCGATATGGTCCCCCGCGCCGCCCGGGCAAACGGACGCAAAGCTGTAGGTGGCACTGGTCAGAAGCCCTTCCCGCGACTTTTCTGAGTCCGGAAAAATCTCCTTCAATGCGTCGACAGCCGCTTCCGGATCATCCATGGCCGCCCGCCAGCCGCGCAAGGTGGCCCGGACGAACCTTTTGTAGAGGTCGGCATTTTCCGAGATCTTGTCCTCACGCGCGATCAGGCTGAGGCTGACGAGTGGTACGCCATGGTTGTAGAAGTACATGTTGCTTGCGGCGATTCCCTCCGCCGCCAGCGGCACAACCACGTTCTCCGGCGTTTCCGCGACCGCATCCACGCCCCCCGATGTCAGCAAGCCGAGATTCGCATTCTGCGCCGCGGTGACGATTTCCACATCGCCCTCGTCAATCCCGTTCGCCTTCAGGAAGACGGACATTAAGGGCACCATGGCCGTGCCGGAGGCAACCGCCACCTTCTTGCCGACCAGATCCTTCGGTTCGGAAATGCCGGACGAATCCAGATAGGCAATACCGAACTGGCCGGCCTTCCAGATCGTGGAGATGATCCGGATCGGCGCACCTTTCGATGCGACATTGAGCGCGGCGCCGGCATCGGCATAGCCCAGTTCCGCCTGGCCGCTGGCCACAAGCTGGGCGGCAACCGATGAGCCCCGCCCTTCCTCCAGGGTCACATCGAGATCTTCTTCTGCATAAAAGCCGGCCTTTTCAGCCATCGCAAAACCGAGATGGGCCGAATCGGCACGCCAGTTCATTGTCAGCGTGAGCTTGTCGGCAGCCTGCGCCGAACCCGCCAGGGCAAGCAGTGTCACCGCAAGTGTGGCTGTGGATGACAGGAACTTGTTCATGTTTCACTCCTTTGGTTTGTTATTGGGAACGGCGGTTGATTCGCCTTTGAAACAGGTTGCGGTCATCGTTGCCGCCACGGCAGGAGAAAGCGCTCGGCGACAATGACCGCGTAACTCAGGAGAACGCCGATGGCCGATCCGACAACCAAAGTGGCGAAAATCAGCGACGTGTCGGAATTGTCCATCGCCCGCAGCACGATATAGCCAAGTCCATTTCGCGAATTGAGCCATTCGACCACGATCACCACCGTGACCGCGACAACAATGGTGATCTTGAAACCGGAAAAAATGCTTGGAGCGGCAGAAGGCAACTGGATTTTCCAGAAGGTCTGCCAGCCCGACGCGCCCATGGATCGGCTGATGTGATACAGGCGCGGATCGACCGATTTGAACCCGGCGACACTGTCTACCAGGATCGGAAAGAAGGTGATGAGCGCCGTCAGCAGGACTTTCGGAAACGTGCTGTAACCGAACCACACGAGCATGAGGGGAGCCAGGGTGATTTTTGGAAGACCCTGGATAAAGATCACGAGCGGATAAAGAATCTGCTCCAGAAACCGCGAACGGGCGATCGCATATCCCAGCACGATTCCCGGGATCGCGCCGGCGATGAAACCATAGAAGATCAGCTTTGTCGTTATCGCGCCGTGGACCAGGAAGCGCTGGTACTCCAGGAATATTCGCGGCAGGAAATCCGACGGCCGCGGGAGAACGAACGGTTCGATCTGAAATCCCCGGACAACCGCCTCCCAGGCCAGAAGCAGACCGGCAAACCACAGGGCCGGCTCAAGCATGCGTCGAAACGTGCCCATCATGGCGCACCGCCCGTGGCCACGCGGTGACCGGTCGGCAGATCGCCTTCCCGCGGCCCCTGCCGCGGGCCGGCACCGCGCTGGCGGATACGCAGCGGCCATATGGCCGACAGCTCCCGGGCCGCCGTCGACAGATCCCGCGACAACGCCTCGAAGCGGTCGGTGGTAAGGCGCTGAATCGGACCGGCGACGCTAATGGTGCCGGCAACGCTGGCGTCCTCACCCTGGCTGGAGAAGAAGTGAACGGCGAGCGCAACCGTGCCGGCTTCGCCCTCATCGATCGCCGTGGCGTAGCCGCGTTCCCTGGTTTCGTCGAGATGCCGGCGCAGCTCGTCAACGTTCGATATCGCGCTCGGCCCCAAGGGGCGGGCGGCCTTGAAGCCGCGCGCGCAGACGATGCGCAGGGCCTCGCTTTCGGGCAGGGTCGCCAACCAGGCCTTTCCGTTGGCCGTGGCATGCAGGACCAGTTCCTGCCCCATGTCGGGGTCGTAGCGCAGTCCGGAGGTTGCGCCCTGGGCGCGCGCGACCCACACCAGATCCTCACCCTCGACAATCGCCAGCCGGCAATATTCGCCGGCCCGCCGGGCCAGGTCGTCGAGTACGATCTGAACCACGTCCGGGACGGCCCGGGCATCGAGATTGCGGAAGGCAAGTGTGCTCAATCGCAGGGAAAGAGCGTATTTCTGGGACGCCTCGTCCTGCGTCACCCAGCCGCGGGCGAGGAGCGTCGCGAGGATTCGGTGTGTCGCGCTGTTTGGCAGTCCGACCCGATCGGCAAGTTCGACCAGTTCGACCGGCTCAGCCTCGCCGGCCAGGGCTTCCAGAAGTCCAAGGCAGCGCTCGACAGCAGCAACCGTCATGTGTCAGAAATCCTCCTGCCGGGAATGTTATAGAAACCAATTCGAAATTGGAATAGGTTTTCAGAAATTACCGATGTGTTGATCCGGAAGGATGCCGGGGAGGTGGAAAATGAGTCTTTTGGGCCGGGGAGCCGTCGCGATCTGGCACGACATCGCACCGCAGGGCAGGACTGAGTTCTATGCCTGGCACGGCCGCGAGCACATGCCGGAGCGTGTGGGTATCCCAGGGTTCCGCCGGGGCCGCCGATACATCGCCATCGACGCCGATCTGGAGTTTTTCAATCTTTATGAAACCGACTCGCCCGCCGTCCTGACCGGCGGGGACTATAAAGCCCGCCTCGATGCGCCAACGCCCTGGACCCGGGCCACCGTGAAGCACTTTCGTCGCGTCGCCCGCTCCCTGTGTGGTGTTGCCCTGTCAAACGGGTCCGCGCAGGGTGGTCTTGTGGCCACCTGGCGTTACGACCTGCCAGACGCGGCCCCGGATGCTCACATCGCGGAAATAGGGGATCTGATGCGGGACATCCTGTCCTGCGAAAGCGTGGCCGGCGCCCATTTGCTGATCGCCGACACCGCTGCCAGTTCTCTCATGAACGCTGAAGAAAAGGCCCGTGGCACGCGCAACGACATCCCGGGGAGCGTTCTTCTCGTCGAAGGATGGGGCGACACGTCCGCATTCGCCGACGAGTGTCGCGCCGTCCTGTCGCCCGAAGCGCTGACATCCACCGGCGCGTCCGGGCATCTTCAGCCGGGTATCTACCAGCTTCAGGCAACAGTCGCCGAAACGG
This sequence comes from Afifellaceae bacterium, assembly GCA_965216515.1. Classification (GTDB taxonomy): domain Bacteria; phylum Pseudomonadota; class Alphaproteobacteria; order Rhizobiales; family Afifellaceae; genus CAXMRP01. The sequence goes on from OZ244173.1 coordinate 1,607,499, forward strand.
ATGTGAATTAGACCGTCAGAACCGGGACAGTCTCTGGCCAGCACAGATACACCCGGGCAGGACCGGCCAGCCGCAGCCGCAGCCGCAGCCGTTCGCGGTTCCGCGGCCGGCCTGCGGGCGCAACCGATATCCCGGACGCAATTCCCGCAGGTCATGACTGTGGCTTCGCTGACGAGTGTGACGGAACGGCGTGACCACCTCCCCGCCGCGAACGGAATACCGCCACCTGTCATGCTGTCGCGGCGCACACCGGATAACTGACATTTTGTCAGGCCTAACAAATCCCTAACATTCAGGCACTTGGCAGGAATCGCGCACCCATCGACCTGTCAAATTGTCAGGTCATCGGCGGGCGGCAAATAGATCATGACAATGGCAAAAATAAATTGCTTTATTTTCAATGGCTTAGACAGGATGCTGTTTATTGGCACGCTTCTTGCTTGGTTATTGTGGCGGAAGTATGCGGTCGCCGGAACCGGTTTCCGGCGGGAAATCCTGAAGGGGGAATCCTGTGTCCTTACGAGCCCCGCTGTGCGTTGTAGCCTTGTTTGTATCGGGGATCACACATGCTTGGGCACAAGACACAATCATTGCCGGGATTGTCCCCGGTGAAAGGCCTGCCCAAGCACCGATTGTCACCGAATTCGACAAGGATGGCGCCTGGTACGATCAGGCGCTGGTAGGCATCGACCCTCCCTATCCCGGCAGTCTGCGTTTTCTTGAAGATCAAGCCAACTGGTACTCGCCGTTCTCAGCGCCCGGCATGACCGGTCCCTACGACATACGCGGGTGGCATGGGCAAGAATGACAACCCGCATCTTCCGCCGAGAACCAAGCAATTTCCGGGCAATCTGGAAAGAACGCGGCCGTCGAACCGGTGTCAGGCCGGCGGTCTATCGAAACCCCGAACAAGGGAACAGTTAGGAGCGATAAGATGACGATCAAGCGCTTGAAAAACCTGTTGGCGACGACGGTTTGCTCCGTCACCGTCATGGTCATGGCGCCAGCCATGGCACAGCAATCCGGTATGTCCGGTATGGATGGCATGTCCGGCATGGGTGGTATGTCCGGCATGGGCGGCATGTCCGGTATGGGCGGAATGTCCGGTATGGGCGGAATGTCCGGCATGGGCGGAATGTCCGGCATGGGCGGAATGTCCGGCATGGGCGGCATGTCCGGCATGGGCGGCATGTCCGGTATGGGCGGCATGTCCGGCATGGGCGGCATGTCCGGTATGGGCGGAATGTCCGGCATGGGCGGCTTCGGCGGCCCTGGCTGGGTCTGCACGCAATGGACATTCGGTACACCGCAAATCGGCGTGATGTCCGGCATGGGTGGCATGTCCGGCATGGGCGGCATGTCCGGTATGGGCGGCATGTCCGGCATGGGTGGTATGTCCGGCATGGGCGGCATGTCCGGCATGGGCGGAATGTCCGGCATGGGCGGAATGTCCGGCATGGGCGGAATGTCCGGCATGGGCGGAATGTCCGGTATGGGCGGCATGTCCGGCATGCAGGGTATGCAAGGCATGGGTGGCATGTCCGGCATGGGCGGAATGTCCGGCATGGGCGGAATGTCCGGCATGGGCGGTATGCCCGGCATGGGCGGTATGTCCGGCATGGGCGGAATGTCCGGAATGGCTGGGCCCGGTATGAAGACCTGGCTCTGCTCGCAATGGACCTATGCGGGACAACCGCAAGCGGGCATGAGTGGCATGTCCGGCATGGGCGGAATGTCCGGCATGGGCGGTATGTCCGGCATGGGCGGTATGTCCGGCATGGGCGGTATGTCCGGCATGCAGGGTATGCAAGGCATGGGTGGCATGGCCGGCATGCAGGGTATGCAAGGCATGGGTGGCATGGCTGGCATGGGCGGAATGTCCGGCATGTCAGGCATGGGCGGCTTCTGGATGTTCGTTCCACAAGGAAATACCGGTCAAGGCCGGTGGTTCTTCGTGCCGAACTATGTCGGCGGCATGGGTGGCATGTCCGGCATGGGTGGTATGTCCGGTATGGGCGGAATGTCCGGCATGGGTGGCATGTCCGGCATGGGCGGAATGTCCGGCATGGGCGGCATGTCCGGTATGGGCGGCATGTCCGGTATGGGCGGAATGTCCGGCATGGACGGAATGTCCGGCATGAAGGGTGAAAACTGGACCCCGCCGGCAAAAACGAAGTCCAACTAAAACCCCGGATGGCAAATCGGGGAGGCAGCAAAAACTGCCTCCCCTTTCGTTGACGCCAACCAGACGGAATTCGCGAACTATGAAGAAGGCAGACGCAATTCTCGAAATTCTAGGATTGGCGGGAGTGGCAGCAACGGCGATTCTGGCAATCGTTGCCCTCGGCACTCTAGTCATCAAAGGCCCGGCCGCGTTGACGAGACTTGCCGATACAGGCGCCCAGACAACAAACGTCGAAGCGCCTGCGAGCGAAAACCCGGTTCGAATCCAGACCGGTGACAACAAGAGCGCGGAAATTCGCGAAAGTTCGGCAGCGGCCGGCACCGCGCCGGCGGACCAGGGCACCGCACCGGCGGAACAGGCAACTCAGACCGAAGCGTCCGCCGCACAAACCGTGAGCGTCGACGCCGGCGCTCGTGTGTTCAAGAAATGCAAGAGCTGCCACACGATTGAGAAAAGCGGCAAGAACAAGGTCGGCCCGAACCTGTGGTCCATCCTCGGCAGCAATATCGCCGGGCGAGAAGGTTTCAAATACTCCGCCGCCATGGCCGGGCTGTCTGACCGGAACTGGGATGTCGACGTGCTCGATCAGTATCTGGCCAATCCGAAAAAAATGGTTAAAGGCACTAAAATGGTTTTCGCCGGCCTGAAGAAGCAGGCCGACCGTCATAACCTGATCGCCTACCTGGCCGCGCAATCGGACACGCCGGTCGCCCCGGCGGAACTGGGTCTGGTTTCAGCAGCCGCAGCCGGCCAACCTGACGAAGACCAATCCGATGAAGCCTCGGCAAGCGCCGGCGCGCAGGATGTCGCCGCGGTTGCCGATACACCGCCGGCCGGCGTACCGGTCGATCCACCGGAACGAACGGACCAGGAACTGGCGGAAATAGGGAAACGGGTCGACGCCCTCAAGGCGACAATCGGCGGTTTCGACTACGAACAGGCCCGCTATCATCCGCTGCATTTCCAGCCCCAGGTCGCCGAAGCCAGCAATGAGGAATGCCTGGTCTGCCATCAGGAGATCTTGAACCACACGCCGCGCGAAGTCTCGCCGGCCGGTCTGAGGGCCGACGCGGCACTGGCCTGGTACCAGACACTCGATTCCTATTCCGGCGAACAGGGCACGTTCCACTACCGTCACCTGGAAAGTCAGTTTGCAAAGCAGGTGATGAACCTGTCCTGCAACTTCTGCCATCAGGGTAATGATCCGCGAGAGGAATCGCCCGATATGCAGCCCGGCAAGGCAAATTTTTCCGCGGCGCCGGAACCGACCTTCACCTTGCGCAAGATGGTAAATCCCACCCAGACCTGCCTGCGCTGCCACGGCGCGATGCCGGATCCCGTCGACATCATGGGCCTGGGCGGCCCGTGGCATGAGGCGCGCGTCGATCTGGAGGACGAAGAGACACCGAATGGCTGCCTGACCTGCCACGAGGAGCTCTACAGAACCGTCCGCCATCAGGTCAACTATCTGAAGGCCGCCAGCATCGAACAGGCCGCAAAAGCGGGATCCGATGTTTGTTTTGGCTGCCATGGCGGCCGCCAATGGTACCGCATTGCCTACCCGTATCCGCGCACGCCCTGGCCGGATATGGACGAGGAAATCCCGGACTGGGCGAAAGACAGACCCACAGGATCCGATCCCCAATACCGGCTGAAACCCAACGCTGTTCAGTGAGCAGGAGCGACGATTGTGAATTTCGCTGCAGGAAAAAACCGTATCAAGAAGTCCTTCGAACTGAACCGGCGCGGCTTTTTGAAATCAACCGCGGCCAGCGTGGCAACCGGATTGGTGGCCGGCGGGAAGGCCGGGAAAGCCAATGCCTTCGCTTATGAGCCGTACCCGCGCGATGATGACCTCACGACGGTTGTCACAAGTTGCGCGCACAATTGCGGTTCGCGGCACATGCTGGTGGCCCACAAAAAGGGTGACGTCATCGTCCGGCTGTCCACCGACGACGGCACATACCAGGGTGATGCGTACGGCACCGATACCGAAGAGATGCCGCAAGTGCGTGCCTGCCTGCGCGGACGTTCCTACCGCTCACGCCTGTATTCGCCCGAGCGGCTTCTTTACCCGATGAAACGGGTCGGCGCGCGTGGCGAGGGAAAATTCAAGCGGGTTTCCTGGGATCAGGCGCTTTCGGAAATCGCCGAAAAGATGGTCTACCTGAAAAACACCTACGGGCCGACGTCGATCCTCGATCAGAGTTATGCCGGCGCATCATACGGCGTGCTTCACAAATCCGACCAGATCGAGGGATTGCTGGCCAGGTTCCTCGGAATGTTCGGTTGCCGGACGAGTTCCTGGTCGGTCCCGTCCTACCAGGGCACAACATTCAGTTCGCGCATGACGTTCGGCACGATTGAGGACGGCAACGAGGACGACGCGTTTGCCCATTCGAAGCTGATTATCATGTGGGGCTGGAATCCGGCCTATACCTTCCACGGCGGCAACACGTTCTACTATATGCGGCTGGCCAAGCAGCGCGGCTGCAAGTTCGTCCTTGTTGATCCGCAATATACCGATTCCGGTGCGGCTTACGATGCGTGGTGGATCCCCATCAAGCCGAACACCGATGCGGCGATGATGGCCGCCATGGCGTTCCACATCTTCGACAGGAACCTGCATGACCAGGATTTCATAAACCGGTTCACCCAGGGGATGGACGCCGGCACGATGCCGCAATGGGCCGCCGGCAAGGAAAACTTCAGGGACTATCTGTTCGGCACCTATGACGGTCAGCCGAAAACGCCGGAATGGGCCGAGCCCATCTGTGGTGTGAAAGCGCAGGACATCAGAAAACTTGCCGAGATGTATGCCGGCACCAGGCCCGCCGCCCTCAAGGCGTCATGGGGTCCGGGCAGGAATGCCTATGGCGAGCAGTACAACCGCATGGCCGCCGCGCTCCAAGCGATGACCGGCAATATCGGCGTGCTTGGCGGTTGTTCCGAAGGCGTCGGCAAAGGCTGGCATGCCGAAGGAACGGCCTATCCGCACGACCAGTATTCCAATGTCTGGTACGCATCCATCAAATCGGACCGCTGGGCCCATTGCGTTCTCAACTACCCGAATGTGAAACGCGAGGAGGTCGGGCTGTGGCCCCGCGGCGACGCGCTCGACGGGGTGATTCCCAATATCAAGGCGATATTCTGGCAGGGATCGGACTGGTTCAACCAGCTCACCAACATCAACAAGGAAATCAGGGCCATCGACAAGCTGGAACTTGTCGTATGCATGGATTCAACGATTACGCCGTCCGGCATCTGGGCGGACTATCTCTTGCCGATCGCAACCCATTTCGAGCGCCATGACGTGGCGCTTCCCTGGTACAAGGGGCACTACTACATTCACCGGCCGAAGGTGATCGAACCGCTCGGCGAATCCAAGTCGGATTTCCAGGTTTTCACGGAACTGGCCTACCGGCTCGGATACGGTCCTGCCTTCAATCCCAAGGCGAGCCGGGATTATTTCCACAATGCCGATCCGGTGGATGAGGCCTACCTTTCCCAATGGTGGGTGGACCGCGTCATGCACCATCAGGGTGTGGAAATCAGCTGGGAAGAGTTCAAGCGGCGCGGCATCTACAAGTTCCGCCTCTCGCAGCCGCACGTGGCATTCCGCGCGCAGATCGAAAACGGGGTGCCCTTCCAGACACCGTCCGGGAAGATTGAGATTCTCTCAACCACGCTTGCCCAGACAACGGACTGGACGCGCACCCAATACGGCTACGAAATACCCTCCATCCCCAAGTGGATCGAACCTTGGGAATCGCTCAACCATCCCAAGTCGGCGGAGTTTCCGTTTCATCTGGTTTCGCCTCATCCGCGTTGGCGAACCCACTCCATTTTCAACAACATCCCGTGGCTTCGGGAAACGTATAGCCAGGAAACCACGATCAATGCCGCCGATGCCAGAAAGCTGGGCATCAAGACCGGCGATACGATCGAGGTCTGGAACGATCGCGGCAAGGTTGTGACACCGGTCTACGTCACCGAACGCTGCATGCCCGGTGTCGCGGTACTCCATGAAGGTGCCTGGATGGATCTTGATGCCGACGGTGTCGATCGGGCAGGCAATCCCGATTTCCTGACCAATGACGAGCCGAGCCCGGCCGGCGCGTTCGCCTACAACACGATCCTTGTCGACATAAAAAAGACCACGCTCGCGCACCGGCCCGGCTGGGACCAGCTGGCAACATCGCGCAGCCACATTTTCCGCCGCGACTTTTAACTGCATTCTTCGGAGACATCTGCAATGGCAGGTAAGGTTGACAAAGCCAAGATCAAAGCGGCTGTAAAAAAGCGCAAGCGCGAAGTCTATTCGCCGGTCGTGCCCGACATGCAACTGGGCTTCATTCACAACAATGTCGATTGCATCGGTTGTCGGGCCTGCGAAATCGCCTGCAAGGACAAGAACGGCCTGGCGCCCGGCCCCCGGTTCAGACGCGTCCAGTACATCGAGGGCGGAACCTATCCTGAGGTCTTCGCCTTCAAGATCAACATGTCTTGCAACCACTGCGCCGAGCCGGCGTGCCTGCCCAGTTGCCCGACCGGTGCCATCTTCAAACGCAAGAAGGACGGTATCGTCGACATCGATTCGACGCTCTGCATAGGTTGCCGGAAATGCGAAGCGGCCTGTCCCTATGGCGCCCCGCAGTTCGATCCCATCGATAACCTCGTCAAGAAGTGCAACATGTGCGTGGACGAAATCGAAGCCGGCCGGAAACCCTACTGCGTCATGGCATGCATGATGCGGGTTCTCGACATCGGACCGATCGATCAGTTGCGCGACGGGTCATACCAGACCAAGGCCCGCGGCCCCAATGAGGACGTCGTCCGGCAGGTCCGCAGCATGGCCGACCCGGAATTGACCGATCCTTCGATTGTGTTCGTACCGCACAGCAAAGGCGTACCTGACAAATGACGGCGATTCCGGAGCCGATCGAGGCCAATCACCGGGACAGGCTTGCAGCGGCGGCCGAGGTGTTGGCCCTGGTGGCGCGGTTGCATGACCGCGAACCCGATCGCGCATTCATCGACGGGCTGACACGCCACGCCGTGATCGAATGGCTCGACGAACAGGTCGAGACACCTGGCGCGAAGACCGCACTTTTGCATCTCCGAGAAGCGGCCGCGGCCATTCTCTCGCAGACGGATACGATTGTGCTGGACGATCTGGCAGCGGAATTTGCCGACATATATCTGACCTATGCCTACCGCGTGTCCCCGACCGGTTCGGTTTGGCTGACCGAAGACGGCCTGGAGCGGCAGGAGCCGATGTTTGCGGTGCGTGGATGGTATCAGCACTACAGTATCGAAGTCGCCGACTGGCGGATCAGGCCGGACGACCATATTGTCCACGAACTCCTGTTTGTGGCCCACTTGTGCGAACTCCGAACGGCAACGGCGGCGATCGATGCAGCGCGGTTTCTCGACCAGAACCTGCTCAGATGGCTGCCGGAATTCAGCCGGCGGATCGGCGAACGGTGCCGCCAGAAATTTTTTACCTCAACCGCAGAATTCACCGCCGCCTATATTGAGGAGCTAAGAGACCTCCTTGCAGCGATCACCGGGATTGCGCGGCCGCCGGTGATCGAGGAGGCAACGGACGGACCGGCGCCGGGCGGCGACGCGGACATTGGCCTGAAATATGTCCCGGGCCTCGCCGAAAGCTGGTAGGCGCCCCCGTGACCGCTCCTGCAGCGCACAACGCCGGTATGCACCCCGCCGACAGACGCCTGCCCGACATTGAGGCGGACGAGTGTGTTCATACCTGGAGCATCCTGGCCACCTGTTCCGCCTGTGTCGATGCCTGCCCGGAATCGGCATTGGTCATGGACGACGAACTGCTTGGATTCCATACCGATGCCTGCACCGCCTGCGGACTATGCCAGCCGGCCTGCCCGCAAGGAGCCATTTCGGTCGGTACGGCCATCCCCGTCGAGGGCCGGATAGCATCCGTTGCGTGCAAAAAATCACCGGCCCGGCGCGGAACAGCGGTTGCCTGCGTCCACGCCCTGGGCATTCGCCAGCTCGCCGATCTTTACCAGCGCGGGATGCGTCGCCTGGAGGTCGCCACCGGATCCTGCAATTCCTGCGATATTCGTGCGTCTGTGCGGCTGGATACACACGTTGCCGATTTCAATCGGCTGGCTGCGAGCAGAGGCCAGCCGGTCATCGAAATCGCCGAAAGCGAATTGGCCCGCAATCGGCAACGGTTGGACCATGCGTGCCGGCCGCAGGTGTCCGACGCCGGGCGCCGGGCGTTTCTGAGATCGTTCATAAATACCGCGAGCGACCGGCAAATGCCCCGGGACACCACACAACCGCTCGCAGCGTTCCAGTCCCTGGGGCAAAATAGTGCCCAGGCGGCGATTTATGCCGCCGCTCCGCGGATCGATCCCCGCCGGTGCGATAGCTGCGATGCCTGCGTGAATATCTGCCGGAATGGCGCATTGACGCGGATCAAGGACAATCCGGGGATTGCTCACTACAAGATCACCCCGCACATGTGCTCCGGTTGCGGGGCATGTGTTGATTTGTGCGACAATCAGGCGGTTCAACTGCACACCATGACCGCCAGACCGCCGATCCGGGTTTCACTGTCGGTGTCTCGCTGCAAATCCTGCGGAAACGAATACCACCTCCCTGAGGTAAGGGCAGACAACGCCGGGATGTGTCGAATTTGTCTGCAGGCCGGTCATCAGAAAAAACTGTTTCAGGTCATGGAATAATGGCCCCGGGACAGCCTGTGCACCCGATGCGATGGCTAACGTCCAGATTGCAGAGAAAATTCATCCTGATTCTCGCCTCCATTCTGCTTGTCACATCGGCAGCGTTCCTGCTCATGGTCGTCGCCTTGTACCGCGGCCAGCTCGTCAAGGAGCACGCGCGCGCATCGCTCCAGGTCAATCACCTGCTTCAGGCCTCTCTGGAGAACGCGATGCTGAAACGCGATATTGCGGGCCTGCGCGACATCGTCGACAGGCTTGGCAAGCAAAAGGATGTTGCCGGTGTCATGATTCTCAATCCCCGCTTTGAGGTACGGTTTTCGACGGACAGGAACCGATTGCTGACACGTTTCGTCAATCCCGACATCCGGGCGGCAATGGCCAGCAAAACACCGCGCACGAGCTTTGTTCCCGCGCCGGCCGGAACCGAACTTCTTCGAAGCATCAATCCTGTGCCCAACCAGGAAATTTGCAGCGAATGCCATGGCTCGCCGGCCACCAATCCGGTCAACGGCCTGTTGATCGTCGACTATGTCGCGACCGGTATCAGGATGGATGCGCGCAAGAGCGCGATCATGTTGGCGTCCATCGGCTTTGCCGTGGTTCTGGCAACCGGCCTGGCGGTCTGGATCGGCCTGCATCATCTTGTCGTGGCCCGCATCCGGTCCCTGCAGGAATCCAGCCGGCTATTGACCAAAGGCGCGCTGGACACCCGCACCGGCATGACGGGCAATGATGAAATCGCCCAACTCGGATCAAGCATCGACACCATGGCGACGCAACTCGGGCAAACCCTCGACGATCTGAATTCGGCCGGCCGGTTCCTGCAAAATGTCATCGACTCCATTCCCGACGGGGTGCGGGTGATCGACGACGACTTCAACATCATCAAGGCGAACGAGGCCTATTGCCGGCATGTCGGGCAGACCATGGACGCCGTCATCGGCGTCAAATGCTATCACTCAAGTCACCAACGCACCGAGCCTTGCCCGGAAACGCTGGTTCAATGCCCGCTGGTCGCGTTGCGCGACAAGACGGCGACGACGATGAAAACACGGCAACAGCACTTTGATGCCGACGGCGGTGAGATATTTGTCGAGGTCCTGGCTGCCCGTCTCAAGCTGACGATCGACAGCGTCGAGACCAGCTGCGTCGTGGAATCGATCCGCAATCTCGCCGAGCAGGCAAGGATATCGCATGAGCAAAGACTGTCTGAAATCGGCCTGCTGGCGACCGGCGTCGCGCATGAAATTCACAATCCGCTGTCTGCCATTCAGCTTGCGCTCAAGGCCATTCAGGCCGATTTCGACGCCGGCGAAACGGCAAGGGTCAATGCCGAATATCTGGATACGGTCGAAGTGGAAATCGCCAAATGCATGGAAGTCACCGACAGCCTGATGATGTTGAGCGAACCACCGGAACTGACCCGGCAACTTGTCAGACTTGATCTGGTCATTCCGGAAGTTGTGTCGCTTCTGTCCTATCAGGCCGGACAGGCCGGCGTCTCGATCGTTCTGGATCTGGAAGAAAACCTCCGGACCGTCATCGCAGACAGCGATATCCGCATGATTGTCGTCAATCTCGCCCAGAACGCCTTTCATGCCATGCCCGGCGGCGGTACGCTGACGATCGCCGGCCGAAGGAAATCCGGCAAGATCGAGCTGATATTCAGCGATACCGGGATCGGTATTCCGCACAGCTACCTTGTGAAAATATTCCTGCCCTTTTGGACCCGACGCGCCGATGCAAGCGAAGGCCGCGGCCTCGGGCTATCGATCTGCAAGGCAATTGTCGATCGGTCCGAGGGCAGGATTTCGGTCGAAAGCGAAGTCGGTGTAGGCTCGCAATTTCGGATCGCCCTGCCCGATGCCGACGCGGATAGGCAAGCCCCATGACGACAACGAAAGCGCAAAAGAAACAGGCACTGGTTATCGAGGACGACCTGACGCTCAATCGCCTGCTGGTCGACCAGTTCAGCCGGCTTGGCTTCGATTCCCATGGCGCCGTATCGCGGACCGACGCGCTCCGGGTGCTTGAGAAAATCGAACCGTCGCTGATCGTGCTCGATGTTTGCTTGCCGGACACGAAGGGAATGGACCTCCTGGCGGAACTCCGGGAGATCTGCCCCGTGATCATCCTGACCGCCTATGGATCCATCGAACAGGCCGTCAAGGCGATGAAAGCCGGCGCGGCGGAGTATCTGACCAAACCGGTCTCACCGCACAGTCTCGAACTTGCCGTCGACCGGGCGATCGAAAATGCGGCACTCAAGAAAAGCGCCCATTTTTGGCAGGAGCAGGCGCGCCCGAGCGGCGAGACCAGGATGATTGGTCAAAGTCCGGCTTTTCACGAAACCCAAAAGATGATCGATCTTGTCGCCCCCGCCGATACGACGGTGTTGATTGAGGGGGAAAGCGGTGTCGGCAAGGAACTGGTCGCACAGGCGATCCACGAGATTTCGCCGCGGGCAGGCAGCCCGTTTGTGGCGATCGATTGCTGCACGCTGCAGGAGAACCTGTTTGAATCGGAGCTCTTCGGCCACGAACGTGGCGCATTTACCGGCGCGGACCGAAAGAAGGAAGGCCTGATTGAAGTTGCCGAGAACGGCACCGTCTTCCTCGATGAAATCGGTGAGATCAGCCCGGCCATCCAGGCGAAATTGCTGCGGGTGCTGGAAACCGGGATATTCCGGCGTCTGGGTGGTTCGCGCGATTTGACGGCCAATGTCCGGTTTGTCGCCGCCACCAACCGCGAGCTGCAGGACATGTCCAACGAAGGCAGCTTCCGCAGCGATCTGTATTATCGCCTGTCTGCGTTCACAATCAGCATTCCGCCTCTGCGCAAACGCAGGGAAGATATCGAGTTGATCGCCGGGCATCTGCTGGCGAGCCGAAAATTCATGCGCGCTGTCGACAAGAAATTCGCGCCGAGCGCTGTTCACGCACTGAAACGCTACAGCTGGCCGGGAAACGTGCGCGAACTGAGAAATGTCGTCGAACGCAGCGTTCTGATATCGGCGGGATCGTCCAGAATATCACCGGAGCATCTGTCGCTGCCCGATGAGACGGATTCCGCCAAACCCAGAATTGAGTTCTCCTTCGACCACGAGCCCACGCTGGAGGAATTGCGGGAGCACTATCTTGCCCAGCTTCTGGACAATTATGATGGCAACCGGCAGAAAGTATCCCAGGCGCTCGGTATAAGCGAACGCAATACTTACAGGTTAATCAAGAAATTCGGGCTGGACCGCGCCAACGGCGCTACCCACCTGCCATAGTGAACATGGCGGCATATTCGCCGTAGCCCTGCGCACGAAGCTCGGCGGCGGGGATAAACCGAAGTGCTGCCGAATTGATGCAATAGCGTTTGCCGGTCGGTTTGGGTCCGTCGTCAAAAACGTGACCGAGATGGGAATCGGCGATACCGCTCCGCACTTCGACGCGCGTCATGAAGAAACGTTTGTCGATTTTCTCGACGATCCGGGCGCCGTCGATGGGTTTTGTGAAACTCGGCCATCCGGTCCCGGACTTGAACTTGTCGCGCGATGAAAACAGCGGCTCACCGCTGACGATATCGACATATATGCCATCGCGTTTTTCATCCCAGTACGCATTCTTGAATGGCGTTTCCGTCGCTTCGTGCTGTGTCACGTCATATTGCAGCGGGGTCAGGCGGCGCTTGATCTCATCATCGGACGGCCGGACAAATCGCCCCTGCGCCGGAGGAGTCGCAGGAGACGGGCGATAGGTCGCAAAATCCAGATCCAGATCTTTGCCCCAGATGGTTTGGACGAAGCCGGCACGGCCTGAACCGTGGGTGTAGAGCCGGTAGCGGAGCGGATTTTTCTGCGAATAATCCTGATGATGGTCCTCGGCCTGATAGAAGGTCGAATAGGGAACAATGTCCACATTCATCGATCCGGCAAAACGCCCGGAATTGGCAAGCGCCTCAATGGAGCGCTCCGCCAGCATCTTCTGGTCCTGATTGTGATAGAAAACGACCGGCCGGTAATGTTTGCCGCGGTCGCTGAACTGGCCACCATTGTCCGTCGGGTCGATCATCCGCCACAAGGCCTGCAACAATCCCTCGTAACTGATCGTCTGGCTGTCGTAGTAAACCTGGACGCTCTCCACATGGCTGGTTTTGCCCGAGGCCACGTCGTGGTAGCGGGGATTGACTTCCCGGCCACCGCCATAGCCGGAGATCGCAGCCTTGACACCGGGAACTTTTTCGAAACCGGCCTCCACACACCAGAAGCACCCGCCGGCAAATGTGGCGACGTCATATTCGCCCAGATCCGCCGCGAGCGGTTTCACGGCGGGTTTTTCGAGCTTGTTGAACCCGTAAACACCGCCAGTCACGATCAATACCAGGACAAGCCCGGCCAGGATTTTCTTCGTCATGGTTCGAAACCGGTTCCGTTCGCTCGCACAGAGATTTCATGTGCGCCGTTATTTCGCAAGCCGCTGGCTGTAAAGCTTGATCACAAACGGATTACTTGCCGCCCACCCCGGAAACGGGCCCGATTGGGATGGCGCATGCCGGCAAGCTGGAAAAAAATGCCTTGCGGCAAGGCTGTCTGCCAGCCGATTGCCGAGAACAAACCGGAAGCCGTTCCGCCCCCGGGCAATGCAGACCGGCCCATAATACACTCCGCAATGGGCAGGATCGACCGGGCAACGGGTCTGATGGCCGCCGGAAAAATTCGCGCCGGTCAGGTTCGCCCGGACGGCAACCCGTGTTTTTTTGTGCGTTTGCCCGGCATGCGGCGGTCGGCGCGCTCTGCCGGCGAAATAGGCGGCCGGAACCCGCCCATGATGAGTTCCGTCAGGAGCGGGATGACATTCATTTGGCCGACGATCATCTCCCGGTGTTCAAGCGCCCTGAACTCGGGGCTGAGCTGACCTGCCGCCTGCGACGCCTCCGCCAGCGTCAGCAACTCCGGCATCATGGGCACCAGAAAAACAAATGCATTTGTCGCAAGGACCGCTGCCGCTGCCAGTTTGATCCGCATCCACCAGGCGCGCTCCGCATAGACGAGGAACAGGATCACATCGCAGGCGATCTTCAGCGCCAGCCCCGGCAGAATGAGGATGAAGGCGCTTTGCAGCTTGTAGGCGTATATCGTCACCATCGTATCGGGCGCGCTGTCGGCAAACAGGATTCCGATGACGATGTGCGACAATATCCCGCCCACGTACAAAATGTTGCCGATCTCGTGGGCAAATTCGATGGATTTGCGGATCACCGGTTCATGCCCCGTCAAACGGCCCGACGCACGGCGACCATGCGGTCCCGGGCAGCCGGGCACGGCAGCCAGCGCTCATGACACCCGCACCGGCCGAACCGACCGGGAAGGCGGCGCGCGCGGGATTTCCGGTCTTGGTTTCCGGGAAGTCCCCGGGCACAGGCATCAACGCGCGCCCAAAACGGCCAGATAGGCGAACAGAACGAATATTGCCCCGGCCATTACCGTCCGCGGCAAATGCAGTTTGCCCCACACTCCCAGATCCCGCGTCATCTGGTCTGAAAACGCATCGGCTTCCTCGGCCATTATCCGTCTGTTGACCGGCATGAGGACGGCGATCGTATACGGCCCGCTGATCTGCAACACGACCGACCCGCCGAACCACCACCAGTTGCCCGTCAGATAGGAAATGCTGAAGCTCACCGCCAATACGGCGAGCGACAGGCCGAGTTGCAGGTGGTTGGACTTGTGAAAGAAGGGCTTGAAGTATGCCACGGCCGCCGCCCGCGGGCTCGCCATCATCGCCGGATAGGAGACCGCGGTAGCGGAAAAGCCGTAGCCGAAAATCAACGCCATCAGGGTCAGATCAATTATGATGAGAAACTCAGGCATTCCGGTTTATCCTCTGGAATTGGTCAAACGCCGTCCCCTCGCGGCACGGCGGAAAAGCCGCCACGTGCGATCAACGGAACTCGAATGCCTCGGTGTGGATTTGTCCGCGCTTTACGCCTTCCGCCTTGAGGTCGTTGATCAGGCCATTGACCATCGGTTTGGGCCCGCAAAGGAAATAGTCATAACTGTCGAGGCGATCGGGTAGCTTGACCTTCATGATATCGACTCGTGCGAAATCACCGTCATCTGAGAACAGCGGAACAAGCGTGACATTGCCCAGTTCGGCGGCGCGCTTGCGCAGTTCATCAAGAAAGATGGCATCGTCGACATTTCTGGACGCATAAACGAGGTGGATGTCCCGGTCATCGCCCGGCTCCATGTCGCGCAGGGCCGACAGAAAGGGCGTCAGCCCGATACCGCCAGCCAGCCAGATTTGCTTTTTGCCGGCGCTGCCCATGTCAAACCGGCCATACGGGCCGCGCACCAGAACCGTGGCCCCGGTTTCCAGTTCCTCGCGGACTTTTCGCGTCCAGTCCCCAAGCACTTTCATGGTGAAACGCAGCCGATCCTCGCCCGGCGCGCTGGAGATGGTGAACGGATGCGGCTCGTTCCAGCCCCTGCCCTGGATTTCCACGAAGGCGAACTGGCCGGACTTGTGCTTCAGGTTTCCGCTGACCGGCTTGAGCACAACCTCTGTTGCCCGCTCCAGCGCATTGATGCTCTCAATCGTGTACTCCAGCGCCGTGCGCCGGTTCATGCCGAACAGGCTGTAGAGGTACGACAGGACGCCGATGACCGCCGCGCCCATGAGCAGCAGGCCGGAGGGGCCGAACCGTTCAAAGAAGATGGGCGGTGCGGACATGAAATGACCGATAACGAGGAAATACACCAGGCCCATGGCTTTGTGCGGCAGGCGCCAACGGTGATAGGGGATTTTCCGGTTTAGCGACAGCGCCAGCGACACGACCAGCAAGATCAGCGCCAGCATGCCGAACGGCGCCGATGGCACCAGGGCCATCCCGGCTTCCTCGGCGCCGGGCGGGAGCTCCTTGGGCACGCCGAGAAAATGGAACAGGACCAAAAGGCCTGCCAAGACACCGCAGACCTTGTGCACCTGATACATGCGGTCCAGCCCGCCAAACAGCGCCTCGGCGGCGCCGACCCGCGTCGACAGGACGATGGAAACCGTCATCAGCAGGAACGCCGAGCCGCCGAGCAGGGTGGCCAACGTGGTTCGAAGCCCATGCTCCTGGGGAGCAAAGCCGATATGCAGGCCCGCAAAGGCGGCCAGTATCGCAACAATGATGAAAATGCCTGTTCTGTTTAACATCGGATCTGCCCTGTCCCTGTTTCGGCCGGCGCTTATTCGGGTTTCAGCGCCGCGCGGATCGCCACCAATACGGAAAAGCCGGAGACAAACTCCTCTTTCTCCAGAATGGCGTTGTCATTGACGTCGGCGCGGTCGAAATCGACGCTCAGGGCTTTACGGTGCTCGGCTTGCGTGATCTTGCCGTCGCCATTGCGGTCCCAGAAACTGAACACGACTTTCAGGGCGGTTCGGTACGCGAGCTCCCGGTTATTCGATTCAGCGATGTTCTGGAATCCATAATCCCATCCAAGGAACTCCGGCAATTCGATGCTCCCGCTCTCGTCGCTGTCGACGGAGGTGAAGATTTCAAGCCGTGCTGCCTCCATGTCGCCTTGGTGTAGATAGCCCTTGCCCAGCCGGTCGACGGAATCAAAGCTGAGTTCGGCAAGCTCTCGGCCTTCCGGTTTGTCCTGAGCCACCGCCGGTGCAATCAATGCCGCCATCAAGGCGATGCTGATCAGTTTCCGTTTCATTTTCTCTCTCCATACCCGTTGCGTTTCGCGTGACGATCGTATAATTTGCAATTGCAATATATGCAAATGCAATTTTTGTAAACACAATTGTTGCAGGTTTGGAAAAAAACGTGAATGTCACGGAGATCCATGGGCAGGAGCGTGTTCTTGATGACCCCGATCCCCGAGACAAAGCGCAAACACCAAATGAGCTTGGGATTCTTGATTCAGATCCTCTCGCGCCGCATCGATCACGAGATGAAGCAGCGTCTCGGCGAGATCGGTATCGATATCAAGATTTTCGCCAACCTGATGACACTCAGCCGCCGCGACGGCATCACCCAGCGTGAGTTGGGAAGAAGCCTGGAGTTTCCCGAATACTATACGAGCCGGGCTGTCGACACGCTGGTTGAACAGGGATTTGCGGAACGCAGGCCCGATCCGAAAAGCCGGCGTTCCGTCCTGATCTTTCTGACAAAAAAGGGTCGGGAGAAGGCCCGCAAACTGCCGCCCATCATTGCAGCGGTCAACGAGATATACCTCAAACCCCTGGACCCCGCGGAGCGCAATCAACTGATCGCACTGCTCCAGCGTGTGGCAAGAATCGGCGAGGCCGGGAAATCCGGTCGTTGACGTCTCCGCATTGCCGGTGAGATCGGGCCGCCCCCGGGCGGGCCGGGTTCATCGTGGCGCCCCCGGTATCCGGCGGCAACCGGTCGATCGGAAGTGAAACGCCGCCGTCGGGGGACGATGAATTTCCAACCTTGGAATCAGGGCCGTCCATGCACTAACATCGCAGTTGAACCGATTGTCAGATCCGGTCAAGAAAACAAATGGGAGGAATACAGATGAGACAGTTTTGGAAGGTAATGGCCAGCGGCGCACTGGCGCTGGCGTTGGCGCCGGCTGCAGCATCGGCGCAGGATTGTCCCCGCGGCACGCTCGACGAACGCTATTGCGACGTGGACGGCGACCTGATCGCCGACATTCCCACCGATCCGAGCCAGTTGATCGATCCCGATACGCTGATCTTCGCTTATACGCCCGTTGAGGATCCGGCGGTCTACAAAACCGCCTGGGCTGATTTTCTGGCCCACCTGGAAAAGGAAACGGGCAAGAAGGTCGTTTTCTTCCCGGTCCAGTCGAACGCCGCGCAGATCGAGGCCATGCGTTCCGGCCGGCTTCACATCGCAGGCTTCAACACCGGCTCAAATCCGCTGGCGGTGAACTGTGCAGGATTCCGTCCGTTCACAATCATGGCCGGCGAGGACGGCAGCTTCGGATACGAGATGGAAATCATCACTTTTCCGGGTTCCGGTGTCGAAAATGTCGAGGACATCAAGGGCAAGCAACTCGCTTTCACTTCGCCGACTTCGAACTCCGGCTTCAAGGCACCATCGGCGATCCTCAAGGCCGACTATGACATGATCCCCGAGCGCGATTTCGAGCCGGTCTTCTCGGGCAAGCACGACAATTCCATACTCGGCGTTGCCAACAAGGACTATCTCGCCGCCTCCATCGCCAATTCGGTGATGGCGCGCATGATCCAGCGTGACGTGGTGACGAAGGACCAGATCGTGTCGATCTACAAGTCGCAGACGTTCCCGACCACGGGTTACGGCACGGTGTACAACCTCAAGCCGGAGTTGCAGGAGAAAATCCGCAACGCGTTCTTCAACTTCGAATGGGATGGCACGAGCCTTCAGGAGGAGTTTGAGAAAAACGGCGAGGCGCAGTTCCTGAAAATGACCTACCAGGAATTCTGGGAAGTGATCCGCAAGATCGACACCGCCAACGGCGTCAGCTACGCCTGCGAATAGGCGAAACACGAAATCGGACGCCTCCGCATGAGTGCGGGGGCGACCGGCCGTTCGCCGGATCGGGGGCCGCATGATTCGTCTTGAGAACCTCTCAAAAACATACAAGACCGGAGACAAGGCGCTCAGCGATGTCAGCCTGGAGATCCCCCAGGGCCAGGTTGTTGCGCTGATCGGTCCTTCAGGCGCCGGGAAATCGACCCTCATCCGGTGCATCAACCGGCTGGTGGAGCCGACCGGCGGACAGATCTGGCTGGCCGATACGGAACTCACCGCGCTCGGCCAGGGTGCGCTTCGCCGCGAACGCCGGCGGATGGGCATGATCTTTCAGGAATATGCGCTGGTCGAGCGCCTGACGGTGATGGAGAACGTGCTGTCGGGCCGGCTGGGATATGTCGGTTTTTGGCGCAGCTGGTTCCGGCGTTTTCCCCAGGCGGATGTCGACGAGGCGTTTCGATTGCTGGACCGGGTCGGTCTGCTGTCCATGGCCGACAAACGCGCCGACGAGTTGTCGGGCGGCCAGCGGCAGCGCGTGGGGATCGCCCGGGCGCTGGTGCAGAATCCGGCGCTGCTGCTGGTCGACGAACCGACCGCGTCGCTCGATCCCAAGACGTCGCGGCAG
This sequence comes from Afifellaceae bacterium, assembly GCA_965216515.1. Taxonomy (GTDB): domain Bacteria; phylum Pseudomonadota; class Alphaproteobacteria; order Rhizobiales; family Afifellaceae; genus CAXMRP01. Next base: position 1,626,535 of record OZ244173.1, read on the forward strand.
ATCATGCGGCTCATCTGCGAATTGTGCGCGGAACGGAACCTGGCCGCCATCATCAACATCCACGACGTCGCGCTGGCGCAGATGTTCGTGCAGCGCGTGGTCGGACTGACCCACGGCGTGGTTCGCTTTGACGGCCCCCCCGACGGTCTGACACCGGATGTCCTGACCAAGATCTATGGCGAGGAAGACTGGAAGGCGACCATCAAGACTGAACAGGAAGCCGCATGAGCGCCGGCTCACCTGAGCTGGAAGCGGTCATCGGCACCCGGTGGAAGAAACCGCCCCTGATCCGCTCCCAATGGCTGCGCTGGGGGCTGCTGGTGGGGGCGATCCTCTACCTGATCGCTGCAATCGCATCCATCGAAGTCAACTGGTCGCGGGTCTATGAGGGGCTGGATCGCGGCTGGAACTTCATACTGGCCTTCACGCGTCCGGACTTCGGATCCCGGGCAACGGACATTTATGAAGGCCTGATGGAAAGCGCCGTCATGACAGTCGCCTCGACCGTTGTCGGCATCGCCATATCCATCCCGATTGGCCTCGGCGCCGCGCGCAACATCGCACCGCTTCCCATCTATCTCTTGTGCAGGGGCATCGTGGCGCTCAGCCGCGCGCTCAACGAGATCATTGTCGCCATCCTCCTGGTCGCCATTTTCGGATTCGGGCCGCTTGCCGGTTTCCTCACGCTCAGCTTCGCGACCATCGGATTTCTCTCCAAGCTGCTGGCGGAGGATATCGAAGACATGGACCGCACCCAGGCCGAGGCGATCCGGGCGACCGGATCGACCTGGCTCCAGTGGATCAACTATGGGGTTCAGCCCCAGGTCATCCCGCGGCTCATCGGCCTGTCCATGTACCGGCTGGACATCAATTTCCGGGAAAGCGCGGTGCTCGGCCTGGTCGGCGCCGGCGGCATCGGCGCAACGCTCAACACCGCCTTCGACCGCTATGAATTCGATACCGCCGCAGCGATCCTCCTAGTGATCATCGGCACCGTAATGGTGCTGGAGTACCTGTCCGGCATCATCAGGCAGCAGGTGCAATAATGCCGGTCACCGAAAAAGCCGGAGAAAAGGTCTGGGCGCGGCGCAACCGGCGGGCGCAGTTCACCATCTGGGCGGCGTGGCTGGCCGGCGCCGCCGCGTTCATGTGGTGCTGGCAGCGCATATCGGAATCGACGACCTGGTTCTTCGTCTGGGACGCACCGCGCATCGCCGCGGATATCGGCGGCCGCGCTGTGCCGCCGCGCTGGACATACATTGGCGAGCTGTGGGCGCCGCTTTGGGATACGATCAATATCGCAACACTGGGCACGGTGTTCGCCATTATTCTGGCTGTGCCGGTCGCCTTCCTTGCCGCCCGCAACACAACGCCCTCCGCCCTGTTCATCCGTCCGGTCGCGCTGTTGATCATCGTATCGTCGCGGTCGATCAATTCGCTGATCTGGGCCCTGCTTCTGGTATCCATCGTCGGTCCGGGCGTTTTCGCCGGCGTCATTGCGATCTCCATCCGCTCCATCGGCTTCTGCGCCAAGCTGATGTACGAGGCGATCGAGGAAATCGACCGCAAACAGGTTGAGGCCATCACTGCCACCGGTGCCAATCGCTGGCAGGTCATGGCCTTTGGGATCGTGCCCCAGATCCTGCCCGCGGTGGCCGGGATTTCCGTCTTCCGCTGGGATATCAACATCCGCGAATCCACTGTGCTCGGCATTGTCGGCGCCGGCGGTATCGGCCTGCAGCTGCAGGGCTCCCTCAACACCCTGGCCTGGCCTCAGGTCAGCCTCATCCTGGTCGTGATCCTGTTCACCGTCATCGTCAGCGAATGGGTTTCCGCAAAGGTCCGCGGCGCGATCATTTGACACCGGCGGCACCGGCCGGCCCGCTGATGGGTCCACAGATACCGCCGGCGCCACCCGCCACGACAGAAGCGAAGTGGCAAGTCGTGGCGGAGATCGGCAGGTCTGTATCCGGCTGATCGCTATTGGGCCTCTTGTCCGGGAAAAAATTCCGATTTGCTTGCCTCGGGCATGGGCCATTTGATTCCGCTTGCAGTGTTGAAGATGACGGCGCTTTCCTGAGGATCGACGCGCCCGTCAGCCGCATCCTGATTGTAAGCGGCAAGGCAAGCCGCGCCTTCCGGGCAAAGGCTGAGCCCGAACTCCCTGGCCGCTGAATTCCGCATCGCAAACGTCGTTTCATCCGACACCGCGCAAGTGTGTCCATGCGACTGGCGCAGCACTTCCAATATGAGCCGCCCGCCAAGCGGCTTTGGAACGCGCACGCCGGGGACATTCGTCAAGACCGGAGAAAACGGCTTCATCACATCGACCTGATTTGCAAGAAACGCTTTCTGGATCGGATTGCACCCGAGGGTCTGAACCGAAACCATTCTCGGCAGGTTTCCGGAAATCCACCCCAGTGAGATCAGTTCCTGAAACGCCTTCCACATACCTATGAAGCCGGTTCCTCCACCCGTCGGATAGTATATGATATCAGGCAGTTGCCAGCCGAATTGAAGGGCCAGCTCCAACCCGATCGTTTTCTTCCCCTCAAGCCGATAGGGCTCCGCAAGCGTCGACAGGTCATGCCAGCCCTTTTCCCGTGCCGCATTGCGCGACAGCAATCCGCACTGATCGATCAGTCCATCGACGGCGTAGGATTTGGCGCCGAAAAACGACATTTCCCGCAACGCAATCTCCGGCGTATCGACGGGTGTGAAAATATGGACGTCCATGTCGGCCGCCGCACCGTAGGCGGCAGCCGCAACGCCGGCGTTCCCGGCGGTCGGCACGGTCAGGGCGGAAAATCCGAAATGCGATGACATAGTCACGGCGACCGCCATGCCGCGCGCCTTGAACGATCCTGTCGGCAGGCGACCTTCGTCTTTGACCGCCAGGGCGGGCCGGCCCGGAATCCTCACCAGCGGCGTCATGTTTTCGCCGAGCGAGATCGGTGCCTGCCCTGCCGGCACCGGAAGGAGTTCGCGCCACATCCACATTTCCGGCAGCCGCGAAGCAAGACGGTCCCGATCCAGTTCGGCCGCCAGTTTGCCCAGGGCGTACCGGACCAGAAGCGGTGCGCCGGCGTCCGACAAGCCATGCATTCGGTCATGCGGGACCGATTTGCCGCTGACGCTGCACTCAAGGTGGGACACGTAGCAGTCGTGATCAGGCGACATGTCGGTACCGGGCAGGCGTCCCATTCTCACGGCACCGCCGGCTGTCGATGGTCGTATTTCAATTCCTATCGCTCCTCCGACAGGGCTACGGTTTGGCGCCTCTAGTGCGTCAGTATTTTTGAGAGGAATTCCATCGCTCGAGGACCGCGTTTGGATTCGAAGAACTCCGACTTGGGACAGTGGTCGTCGATCCGGCCCCCATCCATGAACACGATTTCGTCGGCAACCCGTTTGGCAAATCCCATTTCATGTGTGACGACCATCATCGTCATGCCTTCCGCGGCGAGTTCGCTCATCACATCGAGCACTTCGTTGATCATCTCCGGATCGAGTGCGGAAGTCGGTTCGTCGAACAGCATGGCCACCGGGTCCATGGCCAACGCGCGGGCGATCGCGACACGTTGCTGCTGCCCGCCCGACAACTGCGCCGGATATTTCGATGCCTGATCGCCAAGGCCGACACGATGGAGGAGCTCCCCTGCCCGTGCCGCCGCCTCCCCCTGTTCGCGGCCAAGAACCCGGACCGGGGCAAGGCAGATATTTTCCGTTACCGTAAGATGCGGAAACAGTTCGAAGTTCTGGAACACCATCCCGATCCTGGCACGAAGTCCCGGAAGATCCGTGTCTGGCGCACCGACCGATATACAATCGACGGTAATCTCCCCCTTCTGAAACGGTTCAAGCCCGTTTATCACCTTGATGAGGGTACTTTTGCCCGAGCCCGATGGCCCGCAAACGACAACGACCTGCCCGGCCTCAACCGACAGCGAACAATCCTGGAGAACGGGAAAATCGCCATACCATTTGTGCACGTTCGACATTTCAATCATCTGTTCCACGCCCCTCCCTCCGGCATGTATTCAAACCCGACCCGCGTTCATCCGTTTTTGCAGGCGCGCGACCAAAAAGGTGCCGGCCAGGCAAATGGCCAGGTACACCACAGCCACGGTTGAAAACATTTCGATGAGCCGGTTGTCGCGATTGGCCACGATGTCGGCGGCCACGAGGAAATCCCGGAGCCCGACGACATAGACGAGCGATGTGTCCTGAAACAAAATGATCGCCTGCGTTAGCAGAACAGGCACCATGGCCCGGATGGCTTGCGGCAAAACGATATAGCGCATGGTCTGCAGCCGGGTCAGCCCGAGCGCCATGCCGGCTGCGTTTTGACCGCGCGTGACACTTTGGATGCCGGCGCGGACAATCTCGCAATAGTAGGCTGCCTCAAACAAGATGAAGGCGATCAGCACCGAATAGAATCCGCCGACCGGTCGACCGGCTATGACGGGGACGAGGAAGTAGAACCAGAAAATCACGAGTATCAACGGCATGGAACGAAAGAAGTTCACATATCCGCCCGCGAGCGCGCTGATGAACCTGTTGCCGATCGATCGCGCAACGGCCAGGATTGTACCGATGATCAGGCCGCCCAGAACCGACATCACCGTCAGTATCAGTGTAAGCACCATCCCTTCGGCAAGCAGCGGTATCGACCGCCAGACGACATCGAAATCGAAATCTCCGGGCATCACTTCGCCCCGACCGAAATCATGCCGGGAATCATCGTTCGCATTTCGACAACCTTCATCACCGTCATGACGAGCATTGTGATGGTGATGTAGAGAACGGTTGCGGCCGTGAAGGCTTCAAAGCCCTGAAATGTGTATTCCTCGATCTGCCGTGTCTGTGCGGTCAGTTCCAGCACGCCGATGGTCAGGGCAAGCGAGGAGTTCTTGAACGCACCCAGAAACTCGCTGGTCAGTGGCGGCACGATGACCCGGTAGCAAATCGGCAGCAAGACGTAGCGGTAGATCTGCCAGGTCCTCAGACCAACCGCTTTCGCCGCCTGTTTCTGACCCTTTGAAATGAGCTCGATCCCGGACCGCACCTGCTCGCTGACCCGCGCGGCGGTGTACATCCCCAGGCAAACGACCGCGGTCCAGTATTCCGGGTTCGGAATATCCCGTTTCACCCAGTTGCCGGCTGTTTCCGGCAGGATTTCCGGGAAAACGAAATACCAGAGGAACATCTGGACAAGCAGCGGAATATTGCGAAAGACCGCGACATACCCGACCGCGAACCTCCGCGCCCAGGCGTTCTCCAGTGTGCGCAGGATCCCGATCGCCGAGCCGAGCGTGAATGCGATAACCCAGGCGGCGAGAGCGACGAGAATCGTCCACATCAGGCCGGACAAGATCCACCCGGTATAGGGATCCGTGGCCAGGATCGACCAGTTCCAGTTATAATTCACGCCGGCACCCTGTCATCGGCCGACGGCGCCCGGTCAGACATCGTCGGCTCCTGTCGATCGCCTAGTACGGAAAGGACTGGATTTCGAAAGCGGTCTTCAATCGATCCGTTATCGGCATGTTGATATTTGTCGGGCCCGGCTCGAACCACTTGGCATAGAGCTCCCGCAATTCGCCTGACCGCATCAGGTCGGATATCACCGTATTGCCGAGGAGCCTGAACTCGCTATCGTTTCTCGGCACCATGATTCCGTACGGATCGTAGGTCAGGTACCGGCCTGTCACCTGAAATTTGGACGGCTCCTTCGACTTCGATATCAGCCCGAAGAGCAATGCCGCATCGGTGGCATAGGCATCCACCCGACCCGTCTCCACGGCAAGCCAGGCCTGGGGATGGTCCTTCGCCGGCACGATGTCGATGTTGAGACCCTTTTCAGCCATGATCGCGCGAATTGCCTTCTCGTTGGTTGTGCCGAGCGAAAGCGCCAGCCGTTTTCCGTCCAGATCCTCAATCTCGGTGATGCCGGATCCCTTGAGCGATCCGACCTTCGTCCCGGTAAGAAAGGTGACATGCAGGTAGTCGACCTGCTTCTGCCGCGTCAGATTGTTCGTCGTGGATCCGCACTCCATGTCGACCGTGCCATTGGCAATCAGCGCGATCCGGGTCTGGGACGTGACCGGGACGAGATTGACCTCGATCTTCTCAACGCCTGTGCGCTCCTCGATCTGCTCAACGATCTTCGCGCAAATGTCCATCGTGTAGCCGATCGGCTCGCCATCCGGACCGATATACGAAAACGGAACGGAAGCTTCGCGGTGCCCGATATTGATGATGCCCCGTTCCTTGATACGCTCCAGGACGGGCGAATTCAGATCGTCGGCGGCAATCGCCGCCGATGACATGCCCCCGGCCATCACACCGGCCAAGCCCAGCATGCAACTCGCGAAAATAACGTTCATGATGTCGTCTCCCTTTGCCCTGACAACCAAGGGGACCAGGTAATTGCAGACAATACCCGGCGGGTTCGGCGGAACTGATCTGATGAACGAACCGCCCGTTACCTCGCCATTCGCCGGTCCCTTGACATGAGCCAAGTATGTCGGGATTTAAAACATAAAAAAAATTCGGAAATTATCGTTTTTCATAACGGATTGGAATAGATATTGAGAATCAAACAGTTAGATGCGTTTTTGGCCATTATTCGCACCGGAACCGTGACAGGGGCGGCCGAACTTCTCAATACAAGCCAGCCCAATGTGACAAAAACCATCAAACAGCTCGAACATGCGCTGGGTATGGTTTTGTTTGAGCGGGTCGGCCGCGGGCTTCGCCCGACACCGGAAGCGGAACTGCTGCATGAGATGGGCGAGCATATTCGGGATGAATTTGCCGAATTCGAACGTCGTGCGCGCTCCCTGAGCGACATGAAAAGCGGCTATCTCCGCATCGCAACGCAACCAACATATTCCAACGCGGTACTCCCGGCCGCCCTCAAGCAGTTTCGCGCCCACTATCCCGATATCCATATTCGCATCGACGTCCTCGGCCGCGACAATATCTTCAAGCTCGATGGGCAGCTCTCCATCGATCTCGCTCTGGTCCACTTCATGGGCGAAACGCCGCCACCTTATGTTTCGCGAACGATCGCCCAGCATCCGATGGTTTGCCTGGTGCCGGACGGTCACCCGTTGCACCGGCGCGCCGCCGTATCCGTGGCTGAGGCGATTACCCATCCGCGCATCGGTTTTCCTTCCGATCACATATCCACCAAGCTTGTCGGCCAATGCATCGAACCAGGTCACGCCAACCTCGTGCCGGACATTATCGTCAACTACAGCTCCCTGGCCTGCGATCTGGTCCGCGAGGGGTTGGGTGTGGCAATCGTTGAACCGATATCGTTCGAGGGGGCCGAACTCGACGGCGTGTCGATCGTCCCGTTGCAGGAGGAACTGATGTTCAAGACCGGGATCTCCCACCCCAGTCGAAAGGCGGTTTCGCTTCCTGCAAAACGATTGATCGAGATCATCCTGTCCATCGTTGCAACGATGGAACCGCGGCAGGATCGCCGTGTTTCGTCCCTGTCCATGACGGCGAAATACAACTAGGCGAAGTGCCGGTTTCCTCAACCGGCCTCATCTTGGGATCCCGCGGATCGCCTTGAGCGGAACATCGCCGGAGCGCCCGGCGACGGACCGGCAGCTGGCGGGCAAAAATCCATTCACCAAAAGAGTTTGTGACGTCCTCTTTCCATGGTAGCGCAATACCGGAATAGCCAGGGACCATCCACGATGCCGGATCCGAATCGGACCTCGTATGCCGCTCGCCTCAACGCATTCAGGATCGGCGCCGAACGCTGCTGGCCCGGCAAGCGCACGATCACCACCAGCGACCTGATCGCACGCGCCGGGACGGTCGGCGGGCTTGATTCCGTCGATCTCAATTTTCCCGATCACATGGAAGGTACGAATCCCGGCGAAATGCAGACGGTGCTGCAGGACAACGGCATGTCGCTCAACGGACTTGCCATGCGCTACTACGCCGATCCGCACTACAAACTCGGGGCGTTCACGCACCCCGACCGCACCGTGCGGCGCGCCGCCATCGACCTGACCAAACGCGGTATCGACACCCTGGCCGAAATGGACGGCGCGCTGATGACGCTGTGGATGGGGCAGGATGGTTTCGACTATGCGTTCCAGTCCGACTACCGGACGATGTGGGACGACACGATCGACGCCCTCGCCGACGTTGCCGATCACAATCCGCAGATCATGATTTCCATCGAATACAAGCCCAACGAGCCGCGCGCCTATGCCCTGATGCCGGATATCGGCACCACGCTTCTGGCGATCGGCGAAGTCGGTCGCGATAATCTCGGCGTCACGCTGGACTTCGCCCATGTGCTCTACGCCGACGAAATGCCGGCTCATGCGGCATATCTCGCCAGCCGGCATGCAAAAATCTGCGGCATCCATTTGAACGATGGTTATGGCAAGCGCGACGACGGCTTGATGGCCGGCACGGTCCACCCGGTTCAAACACTGGAACTTCTGGTGGAACTGGAGCGCTGTAATTATCGCGGGATTTTCTATTTCGACACTTTCCCCGATCAGGGCGGCCTCGATCCCGTGGAAGAGGCCCGCACCAACATCGCCATCGTCGACCGTCTGCGCGCGATTGCACCCGGCCTTGTCGGCAATGCAGATCTGGCCGAGGCGATTGCCCGCCAGGACGCAACCCGCAGCCAGCGGATCGTCGCCCGGGCCATGTTCGGGTCGGACTGAATCATGGCCTGTGATGTCTTCGTCGTTGGCGCCCTGCATCTCGACGTCATTGTCAACGCACCACATCTTCCGACAACGGACGAAACCGTATCCGGTTCCGGCGTCGCCTACGCTTTCGGTGGCAAGGGCGGAAACCAGGCGCTCGCCGCAGACCGCAACGGTGCGCGAACCGGCTTCGCCGGCCGGATCGGCTCCGACGGGTTTGGCAAGAAACTGATGTCCACCCTCGCCGCCAGCACCGTCGACACAAGCCAGGTGCGCAAGGATCCCGGCCCCAGCGGCATGAGCGTGGCGATCGTCGATACACGCGGCGCTTATGGCGCGGTCATCGTTTCGGCGGCCAATGCAAACATCGATCCCGATGACATCACCGTTCCCGACGGCGCAGCCCTTGTGCTGCTGCAAAACGAAATCCCCGAGCCAGCCAATCTGCGGATCGCCGAAAAGGCCCACGCAAAAGGCGCAAGGATCATCCTCAATGCCGCACCGGCCAGACCCGCGGATCCGCGCCTGCTCGATCTGGTTGACGTTCTTGTCGTCAATCGCGGCGAGGCCGAATCCCTCTCCGGCCGGTCATGTCCGACACCGCAATTGGCCGGACAGGCCGCGGCGGCCATCGCGGACGGCCGGTTTGCTGTCCTGGTGACGCTTGGTGCGGACGGCGCGGTTCTCCAGGCCCCCGGCCAGGCCGGGGCACGGCATTTTCCGGCTCATCCGGTTGATGTCGTTTCCACCCACGGGGCCGGCGACATGTTCGTCGGCGCATTGGCCGCGCGTCTGGCGACGGGAACCGCCACCGCCGAGGCAATCGGCTACGCGCAGGCCGCCGCCGCATTGCATGTCGCCTCGCCCGTCGCCGAGCGCGCGGCGATCTCGCCCGACACCGTGGCGGCCTTTCGCGCGCCGGCCTGACCGGGCCACCGCCTCGCCCTGCATCCCGCCTAGCCTGTCGGCGCGTCCCGGCGCAGCAGACCCGCCGTTTTCAGGTCATCCCACAAGGCAGCAGGAATTGGCGCATGCGCGGCCTGCAAATTGCTTTCCATCTCCATGGCGCCCTGACCGCCGGGTATGACGGAGACTACCGCCGGATGCAGCAGGGGAAACTGAAATGCCGCATCGACCAGGCGCACACCGTGCGCTGAACAGACGGCCTCGATCCGCGAAACCCTGTCCAGGATCGCTGGCGGCGCCGGGTCATAATTGTACCAGGCACCCTCCCGCGCGCCGGTCGCCAGAATGCCGGAATTGTACGGACCGCCGATCACGACGCCGATGCCCCGCTGCTGGCAAAGCGGCAGGAAGCTGTCCAACGCCTCCTGCTCCAGCAGCGTGTAGCGGCCCGCCAGCAGGAACAGGTCAAAATCGCCGCGCTCCGCCAGCGTCTGGCAGGGTTGCCATTCGTTGAGCCCGCCGCCAAAGGCCGTGATCGTGCCCTGGTCGCGCAGACTGAGCACCGCGTAATAGCCGCCGGTCATGAATTCGTTGATTTTTTCGTCAAGGACCGCCTGCGAGCCATGGTTGAAGATATCCAGATCGTGGACATACAGAATATCGATCCGGTCAACGCCCAACCTTTCCAGCGAACATTCCACCGACCGCATCACACCGTCGTAACTGTAGTCGTAGATCTCCCGGCGACTGGGCACATCGAACCACTTGCCGATCCCGGTTCGCTGGTCCGGCGCGCAAACCTCCAGCAGCCGGCCAACCTTGGTTGAAAGCGCATAGTCGTCCCGCTGCTTTGTGCGCAGAAACGGATTGAGCCGGGTTTCGGAAAGGCCAAGGCCGTAGAGCGGCGCCGTATCGTAATATCTTATGCCGCCCGCCCAGGCCGCATGGAGGATGCCGGCGGCATCCTCGTCGCTGATTGCCCGATATAAATTTCCGAAAGGCGCAGCGCCGAAGCCGAGTTCGGTAAATGCAAGGCCACCATTGCCGATCCGGTCCCAATGTCGCGTTTTCTGTGCCACTCCCACTCTCCTGCCGATACCCCGTCGCGGGGCAATTTGCTTTGCCCGCATCCCTTGCGCTCACTATGATCGAAGCGCGCCAAGCCATTACAAACAAGTAGGGGGTCCGGCAACGCATGGACAGGTTCAAGCAGCTGTTTGGAAACAAAAAACCGGTTATCGCCATGGTTCATCTGGGCGCCTTGCCCGGGGCGCCCCTGTTTGATGCGGACGGAGGCCCGGATCGACTTGTCGATCTCGCGGCCGCAGATCTGAAGGCGTTGCAGGATGCCGGATTCGACGCGGTCATGTTCGGCAACGAGAACGACCGTCCCTACGAGTTTCGCGTCGACTGCGCCTCAACGGCAACCATGGCTTACGTTATCGGCCGCCTGAGCGACCGCATCGACATACCCTTCGGCGTCAACGTGCTTTGGGATCCGATGAGCACGGTCGCCCTTGCCGCGGCGACAGGCGCGCATTTCGTGCGCGAGATTTTCACCGGCACATATGCCTCCGACATGGGACCCTGGACCCCGGATGCCGGCAAGGCGATGCGGTATCGCGAGCGTCTCGGGCGGCCGGATCTGGCGATGCTGTTCAATGTGTCAGCCGAATTCGCCGATTCGCTGGACCGGCGGCCATTGCCCGACCGGGCCAGAAGTGCAGTCTTCTCCAGCATCCCCGATGCTGTCCTCGTCTCCGGTCAGATCACCGGCGAGGCGGCCGCGCTGTCCGACCTGGAAGCCGTCAAGGCGGTGCTGCCGGACACCCCGGTTCTGGCCAATACCGGTGTGAAGCACGAGACGGTTGCCGATGTTCTGCGTATCGCCGATGGCTGTATCGTCGGCTCGTCGCTGAAGGTCGATGGCGACACATGGAATCCCGTCGATCCCGAACGCGCCGCCGATTTCATGGCCCGCGCCCGGTCCGCGAGGCAATCATGACGGACCGTCTGCGCGCCGACCTCGCCGACCTCATGGCGATCCCCGGGCTTTCCGGTCACGAGGATCGCGTTCGCCACGCGATTGCCGCAAAGCTCACCGAAACCGGCGTAAACGCACGGTCCGACGTCCTCGGCAACCTGATCGCGACCTTTCCCGGATCCGAGCCGTCGGTGATGCTTTTCACACATATGGACCAGCTCGGCTTCGTTGTCCGAAAGATAGAAGCGGACGGCTTCATCCGCCTCGAACGCGTTGGCGGCGTACCGGAACGGGCGCTGCCGAGCCAGGAAATCATGATCTGTATCGGCGAGGGTCGCGATCGATACGGCATCATCGCCAACAAAAGCCACCACGCCACGGCGGCGGAGGAGAAATACCAGGTCGTCGCCTATCGCGATCTTTATGTTGACGCGGGATTTTCTTCAGCCGCGGACGCCGAGGCCGCAGGCGTTCATGTTGGCACACCGGTCGTCTACGCGCCGGGGTCCTTCCAACTCGGCGAACACCGCATCACCGGCACCGCCGTCGACGACCGGGCCGGCTGTGCCGTGCTTGTCGAATGCGCCCGCGCCCTGAGCGAACGCAAGGACGGCCCCACTGTTCACCTCGTCTTCTCCGTTCAGGAAGAATTCAATCTGCGCGGCGCCGTGGCCGCTGCACAAGCGCTGCAGCCGAAAATCGCCATTCAACTCGACCTGATGCTGGCCTGCGACACACCGGATATGGCGGCGCGCGGCGAGATGCGCCTCGGCGGCGGCCCCGGCATTTCGCTCTACTCCTTCCACGGCCGCGGCACGCTGAACGGCGTAATTCCCCATCCGGCCATGGTTCGGCTTTTCGAGGACACGGCCCGAGCCGCCGACATCCCCCTGCAACGAAGCGCCCAGACCGGCGTGCTGACCGATCTCAGTTATGTCCAGCTTGTCGGCGAGGGCGTCGCTGGCATCGATATCGGCTTTCCGATGCGCTATTCGCATTCAAGCCGCGAAGTGGTCGACCTCCGCGATCTCCGGCAATTGACCACGCTCATAGGCGCCGCCCTCCCCCGGATCACGCCCGACTTCGAATTGAACCGTGATTGACGCCACTGCACCCCGCCGGCGCAAGACGCCGATGATCCGGTTGCCATCCCCCCGCGAGCGGGCGTTCACGACGACAGGAACAAGGCGCACCTCATGACCTACACCCTCGGTATCGATATCGGCACGTATGAATCCAAGGGCGTCCTTGTCGATGGCGATGGCGCGATCGCCGGACGCGCCGCCCGCGCCCACAAGATGCTGGTTCCGCAGCCGGGTTGGGCGGAACATCGGGCAAACGAGGACTGGTGGGGCGATTTCGTTCACATCTGCCGGGCACTGCTGCGGGAAACCGGCATCGCAGCCGGCGATATCTCCGCCATCGCCACAAGCGCCATCGGCCCGTGCATGTTGCCGGTCGATGCCGATGGCGAACCATTGATGAATGCCGTGCTCTACGGTGTCGATACCCGGGCGGAAAAGGAGGTAGTGGCGCTCACCGAGCGGATCGGCGGGGATATCCTGCTGGAACGTTGCGGCAATGCGCTCACCACCCAATCGGTCGGGCCGAAAATTCTCTGGCTGAAGAACAACCGCCGGAGCGTGTTCGACAAGGCCGAACATATCCTCACTTCGACCTCGTTCTTGGTGCGCAAGCTGACCGGCGAGACGGTTATCGATCACTATACCGCGGCCAATTTCGGTCCGCTCTACGACATCGAAACGCTCCGCTGGACGACCGATCTCGCGGACGACATCGTCGATCCCGGCAAACTGCCGCGGATCGTGTGGTCCGGCGAAATCGCCGGTCAGGTAACCAGCCAAGCCGCCGAAGAAACCGGGCTTGCACCCGGCACCCCGGTAACCGCCGGTACCGTCGATGCCGCAGCCGAGGCGCTCAGCGTCGGGGTGACCGGCAGTGGCGACATGATGATCATGTACGGCTCCACGATCTTCATGATCATGCTCGCAGCAGAGCCGGTCCGCGATCCGCGGTTGTGGTATGCGCCCTGGCTGTTTGAGGGTCAGCACGCCTCCATGGCCGGGCTCGCCACCAGCGGCACTTTGACCCACTGGTTTCGCGACCAGCTCGCCCGCGACCTCGATCCCGGCCAAGCCTTCCCGCATCTGTCGAAGGAAGCGGAAAGTTCGCCCAAGGGCGCGAACGGCCTGCTGATGCTGCCCTATTTCTCCGGCGAGCGGACACCCATCCACGATTCCTACGCCAAAGGCTGCCTGTTCGGGCTCGACCTGACCCACACGCGTGCCGACATGTATCGCGCGCTCCTGGAGGGAATCGCCTTTGGCACCGGCCACGTGTTCGAAACCTACCGCGAAATCGGCCACCCGCCGCGCCGGCTGCTCGCCGTTGGCGGCGGCACCAACAATGCGGTGTGGTGTCAGGCAACCTCGGACATATCCGGTCTCGATCAGACGATCTGCGAAAAGACGTTCGGCGCCAGCTATGGCGACGCCTTTCTGGCCGCGTTGGCGACCGGCGCTGTCAATATTGACGATATCCATCGTTGGAACCCGGTATCGCGAACGGTTCACGCCGCACCCGATCCCGTCTACGACCGGCGCTATGAGCTGTTTCGCAGACTGTACGAACAAACAAAGGATATCGCACACCAGATCGGAAGGCCGGCGTGAGGGCGCTCGCCGGCCAGGCATTGGCGGAACTCGGCCAGGTCCTGTCCGGGATAGACGAGGGCGCCGTCGCCCGTGCTTGTGAGACGATCGCCGGCGCCGGCAAGATTGTCGTTTGCGGCTGCGGGCGCGAAAGGCTTCAACTGAACGGTTTCGCCATGCGGTTGTTCCATCTCGGCCGTTCCGTGGCCGTGGTCGGTGACATGACCGCACCGCCGGTCGGCCCGGGCGATCTGCTGATCGCTTCCGCCGGCCCGGGGGAGCTGGCGACGGTGGCCGCGATCATGGGCCGGGCGAAGGACGCCGGGGCCGGCATCCTGTTTCTGACCGCCGCTCCACACACACCGAGCGCGACAATTGCCGATCAGGTCCTGGCCATCCCCGCCCAGACCATGGCGAGCGACACGGGCGAAGCGGCGACCTCGGTCCTTCCCATGGGATCGCTCTACGAGGGCGCGCTGTTCGTCCTGTTCGAGATCATGGTCCTGATGCTGCGCGACCGGTTTGGCCAGACGGCGCAGACCATGCGCGCCAACCACACCAATCTGGAATAGGCCGGCCTACTTCACCGCCCCGGCGGCCATCCCCTTGATGATGTAGCGCTCCAGCACGATACCGATGACGACGAGCGGCGCGATCGCCGCTGTCGACAGAGCTGCCATCGCCCACCAGTTGATCCCCTGCGATCCGGTCTGGCTGGCCAGCATCACCGGCAGCGTCTTGGCATCGGTGCTGGTCAGCAGCGCCGCAAAGAAATACTCGTTCCAGCACAACACCAGCGACAGGATGAAGGCGGCGACCATGCCGGGCAGTGCGATCGGCAGCACAATCTGGATGAACGCACCCCAGACCGAAAGGCCGTCGACCAGCGCCGCCTCCTCCAGTTCCACAGGGATGTTGGAGAATTGGTCGCGCATGATCCAGATGACGATCGGCAG
Organism: Afifellaceae bacterium; assembly: GCA_965216515.1. GTDB lineage: Bacteria > Pseudomonadota > Alphaproteobacteria > Rhizobiales > Afifellaceae > CAXMRP01. The sequence goes on from OZ244173.1 coordinate 1,641,752, forward strand.
CACCATCAATGTGTAAAGCAGGATCAGTCCGATCCGGCTGTCCAGGAGGTCGAGCTGCTTGTAGAGCACAAGGAACGGCAAGGCGAGCACCACCGGCGGCAGAATCAGCTGGCTCAGGAAGAAAAACGAAATGTCGGAATTCTTCATGAAACCGAACCGGTACGAAAAACGCGACAGGCCATAGGCCGCCAGCGATCCCAGGACAACCGCCAGTGTCGAAGCGCTCAGCGATGTGATGACGCTGTTGGCAAATCGCTTCAGGAATTCCTCCCGCACGGTCGACACTTCGAAAATCGTTTCGGGCGAAAGCCCCAGGGAGCGCCAGCCGAGCCATTTGGGCGTGAAGTCCCACCACGGCACCATGTGGCCGCGCATGACGTTGGGCGCGATCTTGAAGGACGTGGTGACTGTCCAGTAGATCGGGAACAGGCAGATGACCGTCCACAGTATCAGGACCCCGTAGATCAGGATCCGTTTCGTGTACCATTTGGCCCGGAAATTGCGATCCGACTCACCGTCGGTGAAAATCGGCCGCGCCTTGTCGCCGACAGCCGCACCGCTCATTGCTGCACCAGTCCCATGCGCCGGACGAACCGGTTGGCAAAGCTCAAGAGCGCCGTCACCGATATGACGATCAGCACCAGATACACCATGGCCAGCAGCGTTCCATAGCCAACGTTCGAACGGTCACGATATTCCCGGAAAATGAAGCTGGTCACCGAATCCGTGGCCCCGCCCGGCCCGCCGGAGGTGACGTTGATAATGATGTCGGCCAGCTTGAGCTTGAAGATGATGCGGATGACGACGGCCGTGATGCTGACCGGCAACATCAGGGGAAAGATCACCTGCCAGAAGCTCTGCCAGGGCTTGGCGCCGTCCACCTTGGCAGCCTCCAGCACCTCCCGGTCGAGCGACTGGAGGCCGGCGAGCAGCATGATCATCATGAACGGGATGAACGTCCAGGCGTCCATCGCCATGATCGTGAACCGCGCAATCTCCGGGGACCCGAAGAAGGAGGGCGACTCCCAGCCCAGGAACTTGGCAAACGTCGACAGCGGCCCGAAGCGGATTTCCATCATCGACTTGCCGACCATCCAGCTGACGGCGACCGGGCTCAGCATCAGCGGCAGCAGAAACGCCACCCGGAAGAACTTGCGCGCGCGGATCTGGGAATTCAGCAGCAACGCCATGGCGAAGGCGATCGCATATTCGACGACAATCGCCAGCACGTAATAGACCATGTTCTTGAGCGCGTTCCAGTAGAACGGGTCGGTCCACATCTGCCGCACATTGTCCAATCCGTTGAACTTCCGCCCCTCCAGGGACGAAAGGTTCCAGTCCGAAAACGAGATGGAAAGGCCGAAGAGCAGCGGAAAAACCACCAGCGACACAACGAACAGCACTGCCGGCAGCACGAACAGGGTCCGCTTGCCCTGCTCGCCGCGGACCAGCACCTGGGCGACGCAAAGCGCCACGGCCCATAGCATATAGGCGTAGAGCACCGGCCGCCAGTTGGTGAAACCTGTTTCGATCACTTCGCCATCGTGCAGTCCCTGGATCACCGCCAGCACGATCAGGAGAGCGAAGCTGCCCCATACAAGCAGGCGGCCGGCCAGCACGCGGCCCGGCGACAACGTGTCCGACGTAACCACATGAAGGAGGTCACCCTGGGTTTTGGCGGCCATGTCCGGATATGCGCTCTAAAGGATCGAGGTGGACCGGCGGCGTCGACGCCGCCGGCCCGATTTGCGTTGGAATCTACATGCCCAGCGAGGCTTTGTAGAGCGCGACCTGGTTGTCGCGACCGATCTGGTCGGTGATCTTCTCCCAGGCCGCCGCGATGGCATCGGCCGTCTCCTGCGCCGAGCCGTACTGCCCGGCAAAGCCCTTGGCAAGCTCGTCCTCGGCGACCGAATAATACTGGAAGATGCCCGGAATACGCGGCTCGATGGCGGCATTGGGGTGGTTGTAGGAATCCGCGTTCGATCCCAGATAATCCTCCACGAATGCGCGGTCGTAACCGGCCTCCTCCCATTCGTCGTAGTTGAAGTGGGAGTTGCGGTAGGGCTGGAACCCGGACGGGTAGGCCGTCGTCCACAGGGACAGATCCTTGCCGCCCAGATGCGCCGCCGCCGACCAGGCTGCCTTGCGCTTCTTGTCGTCGCCCGTCACCCGGCTGGTCACGTACACGCCCCAGCCGATATAGGCCATGTTCGGCGCGAAGTTCTCCTTGTCTTCCCAGGCGCCGGATTGGGAATTGTACACCCGTTTGGCGCCGGGATTGATGGAGAACCCGACCACGTCGCCCACCACCGACGTATCGGACGTGCGCGCATTGGAGCCCACATCGCCCCACCAAGTGAGCATCGATCCGGTACCGGCCAGGAATTGCTGAAACGCGGTGGTGCCCGGATCGGCGTTGATCTGGTCGGCCGGATAGGCACCCTCCGTCGCGATCAGATCCATGACGTCCTGGATCGCCTGCACCCAGGCCGGATTGTTGACCCGCGGCTTCATGGTGTCCGGATCGAACAGCCACGCCGGATCGTCCGGGTGCTTGGCATAGGCCGACGCCCGGTCTTCCAGGAAGTAGAAGCCGAATCCGCCCCATCCTTTCAGCGGATCGAGGAACCCGTGGGCCGGCAGACCGGTCAGCGGATCGGTCTTGCCGACGAGTTTCCTGGAAACCTCGTTCACATCCTCCCAGAAGCGCGGGGCCTCGGCCATGCCGCTAACGGAGCCGTCGCCGAAATAGTCCTTGCGGTAGGCGAAGGTGTGGCAATCGCCATCGATCGTGATCCGGTAGGTCTTGCCGTCCCACGTGCCGACGGGCGGCTTCAGATAGTCGACCAGGTCATCCCCGTCGATCTGCGCCATCACCCAGTCGGGCATTTCGTCGAGAAGACCGCGTCCCGCCGTGTCGCCCTCAAACGGCGCACCCATTTCGATGATGTCGTAATCGACGGTGCCGGTGGCGATCGATTGTTGCAGCCTGGCATTGTAGTCGGCCTGGGCCAAGTCGATCCATTCGATCTTGGCGCCCGTATAGGCCTCCCATGGCTTCAGGAAGCCGCGGAACAGGAAGTTGTGCAGGTTCTGGTTGTTGAGGCCCATGAATGTCAGCTCAACGCCGGCAAACTCGCCTTCCTGGACCCGTTCCTTCGTCGGGCCGAGGCAAAGCTCGCCGACCTTCTGCCAGTCGGCATCTGTCGGCGACCCCTTGCCCACACCCGGGATCTTCAGGATTTCCGCGCGCAGGCCACCCTGTGCGAAGGCCGAACCGGTCAGTGTGCCGAGACCGCTGGTCGATGCGGCGGCAAGAGCGCCAACACCGGCTGCGCCTTTCAGCACGTTGCGCCGGTTCGCCCGCATCGCGAGCATTTGGTTGTAGATTTCGGTTTTCATCAAACTTCCTCCGGTAAATTGTAACTGCGCGGCCATTCAGGTTGTGTTTTCGCTCCCGCCCCTTCGGGTTTTTTTTCGGCCTGTCAGCTCCCGCCCATGAAGACCGAAGCTAACCGCTTTCCACGACTGGACAAATCGCAACAGCACCTTGATAACACAAGCGAGTATGGACCAAGCAGGAATGCTGTCAACCAATCTCGGCACGTCGGCATCCCGGTGCCGCGTTCGTCGGCGGCAGGCACGGAGACAGACGCCGGCAGCACATGGACAGGTTGCTCCGCGTCAGCTAATCCTCAGCAAAAACCGGAAGCGGGAACGGGGGTGAAATGGCCCAGGTCAGGGTTCGGGAACTCTACAAGTCGTATGGGAACGTCGAGGTCATTCACGGCGTCGATGTCGACATCGCCGATGGCGAGTTCGTCGTTCTTGTCGGACCCTCAGGATGCGGGAAATCGACGCTGCTGCGCATGATTGCGGGGCTGGAGGACATAACGGGCGGAACGATCGAGATCGGCGAGCGCGTGGTGAACAATCTTCCGCCGGCTGACCGCGACATCGCCATGGTGTTCCAGAGCTACGCGCTCTATCCCCACAAGACCGTCGCCGCCAACATGGCCTTTGCCCTGAAGCTCAGGAAAACGGATCCCGCCATTATTGCCGAGCGTGTCGACCAGGCCGCCGAAATCCTTGGCCTCAAACCCTATCTGAAGCGCTATCCCCGTCAGCTTTCCGGCGGCCAGCGCCAGCGCGTCGCCATGGGCCGGGCCATCGTCCGCAATCCCCAGGTTTTCCTGTTTGACGAACCTCTCTCCAATCTCGATGCCAAGCTGCGCATCCAGATGCGCACGGAAATCAAGGAGTTGCACCAGCGGCTGAAGACGACCACCGTGTTCGTCACCCACGACCAGATCGAGGCGATGACCATGGCCGACAAGATTGTCGTCATGCAGGACGGCCTGATCGAACAGGTCGGCACGCCGCTGGAAATCTACGACAGGCCGCAAAACACATTTGTCGCGACATTCATCGGCGCACCGTCCATGAACCTCCTTGAGGCGACCGGCGACAACGGGGCGGTCAAGATCGGCGACCACACCCTGCCGCTTGCCAACGGCGGCGCCGAGGCCGGCCGGCCGGTCCGTTACGGCATACGCCCCGAACATCTGGACCTGGCGGATGACGGATTTCCCGCTACGATATCCGTCGTCGAGCCGACCGGGTCGGAAACTATCCTGTTTTTGAAATTCGGCGCCAATGACTTGGTGGCGGTATTTCACGAGCGCCATGAATTCAGCCCGGGCCAGGAAATCCGCCTCAGCCCCCGTGGCGACCAGGCGCATATTTTCGACGCCGAGAGCGGTCAGCGGCTGTAGGGATCGATGCCTGAACCGAAAACCATTCTCTGTTTCGGCGATTCCAACACCCATGGCACCATGCCGATGGCCAGTTTCTCCGACCGCGATCGGTATGCCAGGAGCGAGCGCTGGCCCGGCGTCATGGCCTCCGCACTCGGACCTGACGTTCACGTTGTGGAGGAAGGATTGCCCGGCCGCACAACCGTGCACGCCGATCCGCTGGAGGGCGCGCATATGAACGGTTTGGCCATGCTGCCTGCCGTTTTGCGAAGCCACCAGCCGATCGATGCCGTCATCGTCATGTTGGGTACCAACGACCTGAAAGCACGGTTTTCCGTCACCCCGTTTGACATCGCCCTCGGCGCCGCGAACATCGTCGATCTGATTTGCGCCTCCGCCAGCGGACCGGCCGGCAGGCCGCCCGGTGTTCTTCTGATTTCGCCGCCGCCGATCATCGAAACCGGCATTCTTGCGGCAATGTTTGAAGGCGGCGAAGCCAAGTCACACAGGCTTGCCGCAGCCTATCGCAAGGTGGCCTGCGATCGCGGTATCGCGTTTCTTGATGCCGGTGAACATATCCGTTCAGCGCCCGAAGAAGGCATCCATCTGGAGGCTGAATCCCACACCCGGCTCGGTCGCGTCATCGCCGACGCCATTCTCGCGGTAATCCGCTGAACAGGGCGCCAGAAAAAGTCCGGCGCCTGAAGGGAATTTGCCGCGCGTCCGGGGACCGGCACACCGGCGGATCGGGCCGAAAATCTTGTTTGGCGGCGGTCCGCAGCCCCGGTCCGGGAGAGCCCGCGACAATGACGGGCCAAAGCCGCCATTGGATCGGCGGGATTGTCATGGCGGATTGTCATCACCGGCGGCGCGTTTCCTTTGATGACAGTGATTTGCGAGGCAAATTTCGATCGATGCCGCAATGCGCCGGCGGCAAAAAAACGGTTTGTCCGGCGTGCCAGGGATTGGCAATATGAACACCGAACTGCTGCGCGATGATTGTTCGCGTTGCGCCGCACTTTGCTGTGTCGCCCTCGCATTCGACAAGTCGGAGCTTTTTGCCTTTGACAAGCCCGCCGGGCTGCCATGCAGGCATCTTGACGCCCGCGGGCTGTGCATCGTTCACGGTCGGCGGGCGACATCCGGTCTCGACGGTTGCCGACGATTTTCGTGCAACGGTGCCGGACAACGCGTCGTTCAGGAATGCTTTCACGGCGAAAGCTGGCAGTCGAACCCGGATTTGAAGGCACCGATGCTGCAGGCGTTTCAACTTGCCCGTACCGTCCACGACCTGCTGCTCCTCCTTGCCGAAGCGCTCAAGCTGCCGCTCACCGATGCGCAGCGGCGTCAGGTCCGGGACATGGTATCGGTTTTGACGCCGGACGGCGCGATGACCCGGGCATGGCTGGAGGCGACAGGCCTGCCTTCGCTCAGGGCCGACACCCACCGGCTGTTGCGCTCCCTGCGGCCGACCACGGAAGTTCCGGGGCAATCAGACGGAAATGGCCGGGCCGCCTAGCGCGGCTTGTGCACGATTTCCACATTGGGAAGGCCGATCGGCAGCAGGCCACAGTCGCGCGCAAGCTTGCCAAATCCCTCCGTCTCGATCAGATCCATATAGGGAATTTCGGGAAACCGGAGCCCGGCCCGGAACACCGACCCGTGGACAAGCAGCATCGTCCCGCCCACGCCGGTCAGCGGCGTCGTATCCAGATAGCGCAGATCGTGCAGGTGCCGGCGCCTCTGGGTCTGTGCCGGCGGCTGGAACACGCCACCCTCCACCTGCTTGTAGTAAGTTGAGTCGCGTTCGCGATCGACTTCCAGAAAGCTGTTCATGTCGAAGCTCAAACCGCCCGGTGACAGCACACAGTTCGGCACGACGATCTTTGCCCGCGCCCGCAGCAACCGGGCCACAATGTCGCCGGGATAGTCGCAGACATCCACATCGATCCACAAAACCCAATCGTCGTCATCATCCAGCCCGGCTTCGACAAGATGGTTTCGAACCCGTGCAAGTCCGCCCCGCCGCACCCGTTGCAGCCGCCTGTCCCAGCGCCGCGACCGCCGGACGCGGTTGCCGGTCTCGTGGTGCAGAAGCATCTTGCCGCGATAACCGGAGCCAAGCGCGTCAAGACCGCGTTTGATCGCACCAGCTGTGTCATCGGCGCTGTCGCCTTCGCAAAAGACCAGCTTGAGGCGCTCCTGAGGGATATCGAGCCGCCCGATCAGCTCCAGACACCGCGGCACATCGCCTTCCGCGTCACGGGCCGGCACGAAGACGGCGATATTGGGATCAGCAGGCGAAAAACCGGCCCGTGACGGTTCATCGGCGAGGCCGCAAAGCAGGGTTTTGCCCGACACGGCCGCCCTGGCGGTATTCGGATCCAGAATCCGTCCGCGCGTCATCAGGTAGCGGGTCTTGCGCATCGCACGCTTGACCATGTCCACACCGCCCCGCTTTCGCGTGTGGAACCAACTGCCATTCCAGTGGTGAACGGACAGGCGCAGCCCGGCATAGGGGCCGAACTCCCGGTCCGCCGAGGCCCCCAGCGACGCGGTCACCGGATTGAAGAGATGACAGGAATGGCGGGCAAAGGCGTTCGGATCGCCATATGACCGCATGCACCCGGTGAGCATCAGCGGCCCCGTCGCCTCCAGCACATCGCGGGCATGCCGGCAGCGTGCCGTCATCGCCAGCACCTCCAGCCAGAAGGGATGCCCGCACGGGCTGGCAATCGTTCCGTTGAACACCATCCAGTCCAGTCCGCGATGAAGGCCGTGCAGGCTCAGATGTTCGCCCGGCTCCTCGGCAACGACAATACGATCCTCCCCGGTCAGGGGATCGAAGGCCGCGAGGCACGTCGTATCGATATCCGAATAGACGCCGCCGAAACGGTGCAGCACCATATACCGGCCCAGATCGGCCCGCTGCACCGGGTTGGAATAGGCGTGGAACTGTTCGGCGAGATGCGGATAGTGGTCGCCGACCAACCGGTCCAGATCCCGATCGGTCCACAACCGGTACGTCCAGTCCGGATGGTTCTTGCGCCAGGTCCGTGCCATATGATCGAACGGCGGCGGCAATTCGGCGTCGCGCCAGGTCTGATGAACAATCTTCGGGATCATGCGACCGGTCTGCCATGCAAATCGTTCATGTCGTGTACGAACCCTTTGATCCCCCCCTGTCCGGCGCCAAGCTCCGCGACAAGGCGGTCAACGCGGCGCTCCGCCGGCTCGGCGAGACCGCAACCATCGCGGTTGCACCGCAACTTGATGCCGACAGTGACTGGCACGACAAGCGCATCGCCCGCACGTTTTATTCCATCCCCGATCATGTGTGCGCCGGACTTGCCCGCACGATCGCCGCATCGACGCCGGACCTGATCGTCCTCTCCGCCGTCGGACTGTCGCCATTGCCGAAATTCCTAGGGGAGACGCTGGACGGGGGCAAGGCGCGCCTGATTGCCGACATGCACAATACCGAAAGCAGGCTTCTTGCCGAAACAGACCGGGCCAAACTCCCGCAATTCCTGCGCCCGCTGTCATCGGTTATATATGCTGAGCGATGGCGCCGGGCGCGGCGTGTTGAACGCCAGCTCGCCCGCCGCGTGTCGTCCATCTGGGTATGTTCGCGGGAGGATCGTGCGCTGTTCCGAAAGGTGACCGCCGAGGTCACTCCTGTGCACGTCGTTCCCAACCCGGTGCCCGACTGGTGCCCTGTCGTCGACGATCCGGTTCGCCGCTTTCACCGGTTGCCCCTGCGCGCGCTCTATGTCGGTCACCTCGGCTATCCGCCCAACAATTCCGCCGCCATGAAGCTCGTGACGGCAATCTGGCCGATGATTCTGGAAAATCAACGCGACGCGGAGCTGACGATCGCCGGCCGTCAGCCGCGCCGGCGCCTGCGTGCCAGCCTGGCAGGGGCAACCAATATCCGCCTGGTGGCCGATCCGCCAGCCATGAAGCCGTTATATGAGCGCGCCGACGTCGCACTCATGCCGATCTTCCAGGGTGGCGGATCACGGATCAAGATTTTGGAAGCGCTGGCAATGGGCCTGCCGGTGGTCGCCACGGCCAAAGCGGTCGAGGGCCTGAGGATCGAGCCCGATCGACATTTCCTGCTGGCCGAACGGCCGTCTGAATATGCCCATGCGGTGGCCCGCCTGAACGACGATCCGCGGTTTCGTGACAGGATAATCGCCGAAGGCCGGGCATTTGCGCTGCAGCATCACGGAAGTGGTGCGATCCTGGATGCCGTTTCCGATGCCATCCGTGCCACGGTGGCCGGCGGGCCGGGCAATTCGGACGTCAGCGTTCCGTCAGCTTGAGTTCGATCCGCCGATTGCGGGAAAAGGCTTCGGGCGTTTCCGCCGGATCCAGTGGCTGGAATTCACCAAACCCCGCCGCAGCCAAGCGTTCCGGCGACACGCCCTGCTCGATCATGTACCGGACCACGGCAATCGCCCGCGACGCCGAAAGGTCCCAGTTGGACCGGAAACGGCTGGACCGGATCGGCTGGATGTCGGTGTGCCCGTCGACGCGGATCACCCAATTGATCTCTTCGGGGATTTCGCTTTCAAGCTGTAAGATGGCCTGTGTCAGCTTGTCGAGTTCCGCCCGGAAGGAGGCGTTGATCGCATCGGTGCCCGACGGGAACAAAACCGCCGCCGGCAGGACGAATCGATCGCCGACGATTTCGATATCGGAGCGTCCGGCCAGGATTTCGCGCAGCCGGCCGAAGAAGTCCGAACGGTAACGCGACAGTTCCTGCACCCGTTGCGCGAGCGCGACATTCAGGCGGCGCCCGAGGTCGGCGATCTTGGTCTGGCTTTCCCGATCCCGGGTCTCCGATGCTTCCAGCGCCGCCTCCAGGGCCCCGATCTGGCGGCGCAGCGCCGCGATCTGCTGGTTGAGAAGCTCGATCTGCGACAGCGCCCGGCGGCTGATCGCCTGTTCGCTGTCCAGATCGGTTTCCAGTTTCGCAATCCGCGCATCGGCTTCCCCCGCACCGCTGAGTGACAGGTCGAGGCGCTGGCGCAGCCGGTCGCGATCGTCCACCGCCGAATCCAGATCGAGTTGCAGGCTGGCGACCGTCTCGGAAAGTTCGCGGGCGTTTGATTTTTCAAGCGCCAGCAATGCGCTCAATTCCGCGATTTGGGCATTGAGCCGATTGAGCACGGTATCGCGCCCGGTGATTTCCTGACTGAGGAAGAACTGGGCAAGCACGAACACCGAAAGCAGGAAGATGAAGACCAAAAGCAGCGTCGCCATGACATCGACGAAACCGGGCCAGTAGTCGGCCCTCAGGTCACGGCGGCGAGCGCGGGCGATGGCCATCGGCGCGCCCTACCCGTCCCGGCTGGCGCGGCTCATTGCCCGGGCGATCGCCTCCGGATCGCCGGTAACCGGCGGCGGACTTCCCGCTTCCCGCGCCGGTTCGCTTTTTTCCCGGCGGCGGGGCTCGACACCGCCCGGACTCGCCTCATTGCGGGCGAGATCTGCCAGCCTGTCGAGTGTCGTCTGGATCGCCGCCTGCTGCCCGGCCTGGGATTCCACCCAGTCCCGCACCATCTGCTGTTCCGCGCGCATGTGCTGGACAAGGCCCTGGATCCCTTCCGCCAGATTGGCCATGGCCGCCGTTGCCGCTTTGCCGCCGCCCCCGCCGTCCTGGACCGACCGCGCAAGCCGTTCCACCGCGGCCCGGATTTCCACTGCCGAATTGCCGAGTTCCTCGTCCTCGAAATCGAGTTCCTCCAGATCCGTCATGGTCGAAAGCCAGTCTTCCAGTTCCGTATAGAAACGGTTCTGGGCCTGGCTGGCCTGCAGGTCGAGGAAACCGAGAACCAGCGATCCGGCGAGACCGAACAGCGACGAGGAAAAGGCGATCGCCATGCCCGCAAGCGGCGCCTCCAGACCACTTTTCAGTTCCTCGAATATGACGTTGGCATCGCCTGAGGCAACGCCGAGCGACTGGATTGTGTTGCCGACCGCGCCAACCGTCCGTAACAGGCCCCAGAACGTCCCCAGCAGGCCCAGGAACACCAGCAGTCCGGTCAGATACCGAAGGATTTCGCGGTTTTCGTCGAGCCGGGTTGCGATGGAATCGAGAATGGACCGCCACGTCGAGGTCGACAGCGCCATTGTGTCGCCCCGATCGCGCAGGAGCGTCGCCATTGGCGCCAGCAGTTGCGGATTGGGTTGAACATATTCGGGTTCGCGGTTGCGATAGCCGTTTACCCAGCGGACTTCCGGAAAGAGCAGCCAGACATTGCGGAACGCCAGCAGGATGCCGATGATCAGCACACCCAGGATGAGGCCGTTCAAACCCGGATTGCCCATGAATGCCGTAGCGACCTGCCGGTAGAGCATAAGCGGCACAAAGCCGGCGATCACCAGAAAGATCAGCATGCGCACCACGAACACACGCGGGCTGGAAAGCTTGTAGGGATCGTATTCGCGAGCCATTCGCGCCTTTCCGGTTCTGCTTCCCGATGATCGACCCTGCCGACGATCACCTCTTCCCTTGTAGCGCGAATTGCGGCGCTCGCGAAGACCGAACTGCCATTGACTGGATTGGTGGCGGTTTCATGGCCGCTCAGCGGTTGAGAATCCCCAGCACATGGCGGTGGATTGCCTCGTTGCCGGCTACGATCGACCCGGTTTCCAGCATCCGTTCGCCGCCATTGGCATCGGTGACGAAACCGCCAGCCTCGCGCACCAGGAGGATTCCTGCCGCCATGTCCCAGGGCGACAGTTCGTGTTCCCAGAAGGTATCGAACCGTCCCGCCGCCACATAGGCAAGGTCGAGCGCGGCGGCGCCCAGCCGGCGGATACCCGAGGTCTGATTGATCACCGGCACCATTTCGGCGACGAAACGCCCGACATCGCCGTGTCCCAGGAAGGGTGCGCCGGCGGCGATCAGCGCCTCGTTGAGCGCGGTGCGGCCGGAAACCCGGATACGGCGGTCGTTCAGGAACGCGCCGGCGCCACGTTCGGCGGAGTAAAGCTCATCAGTGACCGGATTGTAGACGACCGCCGCCTGCAGGCGGCCCTGCCGCTCCAGCGCAATGGATATGGCGAAGAACGGAATTCCGTGCAGAAAGTTTGTCGTTCCGTCCAGCGGATCGACGATCCAGCGGTGCTGCGGATCGCTTCCCGTCCGCGCACCTTGTTCCTCCATCAGGAACGAATAGCCCGGTCGCGCCCGTTCCAGTTCCCTGAAGAGAACCTCTTCGGCCTTGCGATCGGCGTTGGAGACGAAGTCGGCCGGCCCCTTCCTGGAGACCTGGAGGGCTTCCACCTCGCCAAAGTCGCGCAGCAGTGCCCGCCCGGCCTTCATGGCGGCCGCGACCATAACGTTTATGAGGGCTGATCGCGGCATGATCGGGCGCAGTTCAATCCTTAGTCCGCACGCCGCACATAGGCGAATTCGGCGGTATCGACGACGATTCTGTCGCCGGCTTCAACAAACGGCGGCACCATGACCCGGATGCCGTTGTCCATTGCCGCGGGTTTGTAGGAGGAGGAAACCGTCTGCCCCTTGATGTGCGGTTCGGTCTCCACAACCTCCAAAGTCACCTGATCGGGCAGCGAGATTCCGATCGGTTTTTCTTCATACATTTCAAGGCTTACCGTCATTCCATCCTGAAGGAACGCGGCCCGGTCGCCGACGAAATCAGCCTGCAACTCGATCTGTTCGTAGGTGTCGGAATCCATGAAGGTCAGCGTCTCTCCGGCGGCAAACAGAAACTGGAAGTCCTTTGTATCGATGCGGGCCCGCTCCACCCGCTCGTCTGACCCGAAACGATTGTTGAGCTTGCGGCCGTCGATGATGTTTTTCAGTTCGACCTGGTTGTAAGCCGGCCCCTTGCCCGGCTTCACCTTGTTCGATTTCACGGCAACCCAAAGGCTCCCGTCATATTCGATCACGTTCCCGGGTCGGATGTCGTTTCCGCTGATTTTCATGAATGTGCCCTGACAGATTCTGGCCGCCGAATTGCGCGCCTTGCATCACATTATCCGGCAAGGTGCAAGGAGGATCGCCGCCATGTCATTGTGAAATCGGCGACAACCGCGTCATATGACCCATCTTGCGGCCGGGGCGGGTTGCCGTCTTCCCGTAGGCATGAAATGCCGTGTTTGCCATGTCCGCAGTCTGCCGCCACTGTTCGATATCATCACCGATCAGATTTGTCATGACAGCGTTGCTATGGCGTTTCGTCGGTGCAAGGGGCCAGCCGGTTATCGCCCGTATATGATTGTCGAACTGGGACGAATGGCATGCATCGATCGTCCAGTGCCCGGAATTGTGCACACGCGGCGCGATCTCGTTGACGAGCAGGTCCCCGCCCCGGTCGGATCCCTTCCCCGATGCCGGCAAGACGAAGAATTCGACACCCATCGCGCCAACATGACAGAGCCCGTTGACAATCGCCAAGGCCAGCCTGCGGGCCTCTGAAGCGACGGTCGCGGAAACCGCAGCGGGTACCGTCGCGGTGTGAAGAATGTGGTTGCGGTGTACATTCGTCACCACGTCGTAGGCGACGATTTGCCGATCGCGTGCAGCGATTGAGCGGCTTGCCCCAACCGCAATCACGGAAATTTCCTGTTCGAAAGGAATGAATTTCTCGGCGATCGCGGGAACCTCGCCAAGCGTCTCCAGTGCGGTCGCCGCCTCGTCCCGCGCCCGGATGATGACCTGCCCCTTGCCGTCATATCCGAACCGCCTGGTCTTGAGCACGAGCGGCAATCCGAGACCGGCGAGCGCGGCGTCCAGATCGTCCGGCCGGTCAATCGCTTGATACGGCGCAACGGGGACGCCATTGTCGGTCAGGAATTTTTTTTCTGTCAATCGATCCTGGGAGACGACCAGTGACCGGACGCCCGGTCGGACCGGGATGCGATCGGCCAGGAACCTGACCGCCGTCGCCGCGACATTTTCAAATTCATAGGTGGCCACATCGACAGCCGCGGCAAATTCCGCCAGCGCCGTCTCGTCATCGTAGGCGGCAGACGTATGCGCACCGGCCACGTCAATTGCCGGACCCTCCGGCTCCGGGCAGTAGATGTGGCACCGGAAACCAAGCTGAGCCGCCGCCATGGCGAGCATCCGGCCCAGTTGGCCGCCACCCAGAATGCCGATCGTCGAACCGGGTGGAAACGCGTCGGCACCTTGTTCGTGGCCGTCTTCCGCTATCGACGATTCAGCCATCTGCCGGCATCTCGGCGACACTGTCCGAACGGGCCTGCCGCCAAACGGCAAGTCGTTCAGCCAGGTCCGTATCGCTTATCGCGAGGATTGATGCGGCGAGCAGGCCGGCGTTGAACGCGCCGGGCACGCCGATTGCCAGCGTGCCCACCGGAACGCCGGCCGGCATCTGGACGATTGAATACAGGCTGTCCAGTCCGGCGAGCGCCGGAGATTGAATGGGAACGCCGAGAACGGGAAGTGTCGTCATCGCGGCGATCATGCCCGGCAGGTGGGCCGCCCCGCCTGCCCCGGCGACGATCACGCGGTATCCGTTGCCAGCCGCGCTTTTGGCGAAATCGGACAGCCGGTCAGGCGTGCGATGTGCCGAAACGATTCGCGCCGCAAATGAAACACCAAGTGTCTCGAGAATTTCCGTGGCGTGTTTCATGGTTGGCCAGTCGGACTGGCTACCCATGACAACGGCAACCACTGGTCGGCTATCAACGCCATTTCCCGGATTGTCAGATTGCCGTGGGATTTCCGTCATTGTGCTCCGTCCTGACAAGTGCTCCGTCCCGACAACTTGCGACGCACACACGATATCCGGCGCGGCCGCAAAGAGGCGCTCTTACCGGACAAAAGCCGCACCCATCAAGCAAACGCGGCGAATCACCGGCCACAAACATACAAGGTTGTACACAAGCGTCAGGCGAACCCGGTCGCCAGCGACTGCCGGTTGCACAAAAAAAGCCTGAGATTCCCGCTGGTTGCAGCGAGATTGCACGATCCACAAAACGGCGGTCGCTTATTCGACTTCGCGCCCGAAAAATGGCATTCTAGGCTCGCAAATCAGCGAAAGGAGGTGCAAATGTCCGTCGAATCGCATCTTGCGGAATTGGAACGGCGCCACCGGGCGCTCAAGGAGGAGATCGCCGAGGCCATGACACACCCGGCGACCGATGACTTGCAATTGACGGAGTTGAAGCGACGAAAGCTTCTGGTCAAGGATGAAATCGCGCGTTTGCAGAGCGAAAGGCAATTGCACTAGCCAGCGCGCACTGTCCGCCAGAGTCGCCAAGCCGAGATCCAGTATTCAGCCGCAGCGGTTCGACGTAGCGGATGTATCTTTGGTTTTTAAGAATTCTTCCCGGGTGTTGGTGAGCACCGCAATCGCATGGCCAAAGCGCCACCGCCATGCATCGCCCGCTCCCGCGACCTCGCCGGCCGGTCAGCCGATGCCGCCGATCCCGTCCCAAATCAGTTTCAGGCCGACAATCAGAACGGTCGCGTAGGTCAATTTGTAGAACACATCGATAGACATCCGTTTGACCAGCCAGACCCCTCCCAGCGTGGACAGCGGCGCAAGCGGCATCAGTACAGCCGACGTCGCAAGATTGCCCGGCGAAAACTGGCCGAGCGCGAAGTAGGGCACCACCTTGATCGTGTTGATGATTGCAAAGAAAACAACCGCCGTGCCGGCAAACACTCTCGGCTCCAATCGCAGCGGCACCACATAAAACTGGTACGGCGGCCCGCCCGCATGGGCCACGAAACTGGTAAATCCGGCACAGGCACCCCAGAACATGCCAGCCGGCCGGTTGTGCGGCCTGGGCTCGTTTCGTCTGTCGCCGCGAAGAAAATAGACGGCGACGAATACGACGGCGATCACACCAACGATCAGCCTGACATGCGCATCGCTCATATAAGCCGCCATAGCCCAGCCAAGCGCAACACCGGCCACGCCGGATGGCACAAGAACCAGCAAAGTGCGATTGTCCCGCACGCCCCACCAGGAATAGAGACTAACGGCATCCATCGCCAGCAGGATCGGCAACAGGATCGCCGCCGCGGCGACAGGTGAGATGACAAGCGCCATGATGGGCACGCCGAGAAGCGCCAACGCGCCGCCGAAGCCGCCTTTTGACAGACCCACCAGGATCACCGCCGGCACCGCAACCAAATAGAAGTTCAGGTCTGATATCACGAATACCGCCGGCGGCTGTTCGATCAGCCAGGCCAAATGGAAAGAGTTGGGATTGGGATACAGCGGAATGCCGCCGATTGGAAATCCGGGCTGACCAGTCCGGCGAAAGACTCAGGCTGTCGCCGCGTCCACCTGGGGATCGCCCTTGGGTTCACTCAGCGCACCGGTCAATTCATTGACACGGGTCTGAACGACGGCAAGCTGCTGAACGAAATCGGCTTCCAGTTCGGAGACCTTGGCGAGGGCGGCGTCCCGCTCCCCTGTGATCGATCGCAGCTCGTCTTCGCGTTCCGCAAACTTTCGTTCTGCTTCGTCCAGTTTGTCGGTCATCAGTATTGACGCCATCACGGTCAGCCGCAGGTCGCCGATTTCGCCAAACGTTTCCCGCAGACTTTCGATTGCGTCATTCATGCGGCCGGCCAAACCGATCAGATGGTCTTCCTGCCCGGCGTCGCAAGCCATGCGAAAATTCTTGCCGTTTACAGTGACCGTGACATGAGGCATCGCGTCAGGCTCCGTTGGAATCGGTTGCGATTGCGCTGCGGATGCCTTCCATTGCCCCCACGATCCGGCGCGAGACATCCCGATTTGCATTCTCCAGGGTCGCCGCGCGGGCCTCCGCCTTGTCGAGACGATCCGCAAGCCGCGCGCGATCGACACTCAACGCCTGCACATCGCTTTCCAGCGCAGCATTGTGAAGGTCTGCCTCCCGGCGTTGCTCGATGACGGCTTGCAACCGGTCAAGCGCCGCTTCGAGATCCGCAAAGGCACTGCGTAAGTCTGCTGACATTGCTTCCGTTACACACCCGTTACACCGATGACACACGTAACGCTAATTCGTCACTGCGGCGAAATATCGTCACCTCCCGAACCGGCGCTCCTGTCACAGGCGCTCCGGCGAAGCCGCATGCACCGCCTGCGTTGCCGATCACCGGCTGGCGGTTCCGCCATGCGCACCGCCTTGCTCTGCGCCATGCTCCCGTGTGTGCCACCGGATGTGCCACGACGTGCCGGCATCGGCAGGTTAGGCATCGGCGAATTCCGCCGTCAACCATCCGACCGCTTGCTGTGTGAAGATAAACTGATTCGGACCCCTGCCGGCCATCCCTCCAAAACTCCGACGGCGTTGACTCCCGTTTCCAGCCGTGTATGTCTCCGGCCGGTCAATTCCGGGTCGTTGTGGACGATCACCAGCCGGGAAACCGGACACCGGATCCCGCCGATCGACATGCCAACGAAATGACTTGAAATGCCGGGAAATTCCGACGCTTTTTTCACATCTTTGAGATGACCAGGCGATGACAAAAGATACCAAGCACGCCTTGATGGCCAACGCGATCCGCGCCCTGGCCATGGATGCTGTGGAAAAAGCCAAATCCGGCCATCCCGGCATGCCGATGGGCACGGCGGATCTGGCAACGGTCCTGTTTACGCGCCACCTGAAGTTCGACCCGACGGATCCGCATTGGGCCGACCGTGATCGATTTGTGCTGTCGGCGGGCCACGGTTCGATGTTGATTTATGCCCTGCTCTATCTGCTCGGTTACGAGGACATGTCGATCGAGGAGATAAAGGGTTTTCGCCAGTTCGGCTCCAGGACTCCCGGCCACCCCGAATTCGGTCATACCGCCGGCATTGAAACCACAACCGGACCGCTCGGTCAGGGGCTGGCGACGGCGGTCGGCATGGCGCTGGCGGAGCGGATCATGAATTCGCGCTTCGGCAACGAGATTGTCGATCACCACACCTATGTGCTCGCCTCCGACGGAGATCTGATGGAGGGCGTCTCCCATGAGGCGATCGGGATCGCCGGACATCTCAACCTCAACCGTTTGATCGTGATCTATGACGACAACGACATTACCATTGACGGCGACAAGCGCCTTTCCGATTCCACCGATCAGATAGCCCGCTTCAAGGCATCCGGGTGGGCAACAGCAAGCATCGACGGGCACGACCCGGACGCCATCGATGCGGCGCTGGCCGACGCGCGCAAGTCCGACCGGCCGACATTGATCGCTGCAAAGACGACAATCGGCTTTGGCGCGCCCAACAAGGGTGGCAAGGCCGCGGCGCACGGTGCACCGCTTGGCGCCGATGAAATCGCCGCCACCCGCGCCCAGCTTGACTGGCCGCATGACCCCTTCGTCATCCCGCCGGAGGTGCGTGATGCCTGGCGCATTGCGGGATTGCGTGGCCGGGCCGCTCGCAAGGAGTGGCAGGAGCGGTTTGACGCCGCCGAATCGGCAGTGCGCGGCGAATTCGAGCGACGGTTGGCCGGCGATCTGCCCGGCGCCGTCGATGAGGCCATCGCGGCACTGAAGAAGGAACTCGCTGCAGAGCCCCAAAAACTAGCCACACGCAAATCGTCGCAACTCGCGTTGGAACGAATAAATGCGGCGACCGAAGACACCGTGGGCGGTTCGGCGGACCTGACCGGTTCCAACAACACCGACACGCCCGACACGCCAGCCATCACCGCCGCCGACTATTCCGGCCGGTTCCTGCACTACGGCATCCGCGAGCACGGCATGGCCGCGGCCATGAACGGAATGGCTTTGCACGGGGGTGTCGTGCCCTATTCCGGGACATTTCTCGTTTTTGCTGACTACTGCAGACCTGCCATCCGTCTGTCCGCGCTGATGAAGCAACGTGTAATCTACGTGATGACACATGATTCCATCGGACTTGGCGAAGATGGGCCGACGCACCAGCCGGTGGAGCATCTGGCGGCGCTGCGCGCCATACCCGACCTCAACGTGTTTCGCCCCGCAGATGCGGTGGAGACGGCCGAATGCTGGCAGATGGCGCTTGCGGACAAGGACCGCCCGAGCGTTCTGGCGTTGACCCGCCAGGGGCTGGATCAGGTTAGGCGCGACCTGGATTCCGAGAATCTGTGCAGGCGGGGTGCATATGAGCTGTCTGCGGCCGGTGGTGAGCCATTGGTGTCCATATTTGCGTCCGGTTCGGAGGTGTCGATCGCCTTGGAAGCAAAATCGATGCTCGAGGAACTCGGCCACACCACGCGGGTCGTCTCCGTGCCGTCATTTGAAAAATTTGCCGCGCAGAGCGCAACCTACCGTGCCGACACGATCGGCGGCGCGCCGGTTCGCATCGGAATAGAAGCGGCAATTCGCCAGGGTTGGGACGCGCTGATCGGTTCTGACGGCATATTTGTGGGTATGGATGGATTTGGCGCGTCAGCGCCATTCGCCGAGCTTTACAACCATTTTGGAATCACCGCGGACGCTGTCGTTGCTCAGGCGACGGCCCGCCTCGCGGAGACGGAACGGGAAGACTAGGAGGAGCTACCATGGCTGTTCGTGTTGCAATCAACGGCTTCGGACGCATCGGCCGCAACATTTTGCGCGCGATTATGGAAAACGACTGCACCGATATCGATGTGGTTGCCGTCAACGATCTGGGACCTGTGGAGACGAATGCCCACCTGTTGCGCCACGATTCCGTCCACGGCCGGTTTCCGGGAACCGTGACCGTGAAAGACGACACCATCGATCTCGGTCGAGGGCCGATCAAGGTGCTGGCGGTGCGAAATCCGGCCGAACTTCCCTGGGGCGAATTGGATGTCGATATCGCCATGGAATGTACGGGTATATTTACCGCTCGCGACAAGGCCGCGATGCATTTGGAAGCCGGCGCCAAGCGTGTCCTTGTCTCGGCGCCTTCCGCCGGCGCCGACAAGACGATCGTGTACGGCGTAAATCACGGCACGCTGACCGCCGATGACATGGTCGTTTCCAATGCTTCCTGCACGACCAACTGCCTGGCGCCAGTGGCCAAGGTGCTGCATGACAATTTCGGCATCGAAAAAGGGTATATGACGACCATTCACGCCTATACCGGTGACCAGCCGACGCTCGACACCATGCACAAGGATCTTTACCGGGCCCGCGCCGCCGCCATGTCCATGATCCCGACTTCGACAGGCGCCGCCAAGGCTGTCGGCCTTGTGCTTCCGGACCTGGAAGGCAAGCTCGACGGCTCAGCCATCCGCGTGCCGACTCCCAACGTCTCCGTCGTCGACTTGAAGGCGGTGGTAAAAAAGCAAACCTCGGTGGACGAGGTAAATGCGGCCATGGAAGCGGCGGCGAAGCAGGAGTTGAAGGGCATATTGGACTACAACACCGGGCCGATGGTCTCCATCGATTTCAATCATGATCGCCACTCGTCCAATTTTGCCGCCCCTCAGACAAGCGTATTGGACGGCAATCTGGTCCGGGTGATGAGCTGGTACGACAACGAATGGGGTTTTTCCTGTCGCATGTCGGATTCGGCGGTGGAACTGGCCAAACTCATTTAGGACACCCGCGCAAGGGAATGATTTCGCTCGCCCCGCCTATCCGCATTGCCACCGCCGCGGACGCGGCGGTGCTGGCGGAACTGGTCAATCAGGCTGGCGAAGGCCTCCCGGCGGAATTGTGGACGCAGATGGCCGGCCCCGATGAAGATCCATGGGATGTCGGCCGGGCCCGCCAGGCGGCCAAGGCCGAACGCGGTGAGATTTACGTCGTCGATGAGGGCAGCGGTGTCATCGCCGGTTTGACCGGATACGCCATTTCCGGCGATCCCGAACCGATACCTGATGACATGCCGCCACTTGTCCAAGGTCTTCAGGAACTGGAAAACCTGGCGCCGGAAACCTGGTACGTCAACGTGCTTGCCGTCCTTCCCGGCCACCGCGATCGCGGCCTCGGCAGGCGGCTTCTGGACCTTGCCGAAACGATCGCCAGAGGCTCCGACATCCACCGGACAAGCCTGATCGTCGCCGATACGAACACCGCGGCCCGGCGTCTTTACGAGCGAACCGGCTATTGCGAGATCAGCCGCAGGCCACTTCTCCCCTGCGGCTGGCCAACGGACATCCGCGAGTGGATTTTGATGATCAAACCGCTCTCGGCCAATTAGAAGAACAGGAAAATCCCGATGGCATTCCGAACAATCGACGAAATGGGGAATGTTGCAGGCAAACGCGTGCTTGTCCGGGTCGACCTCAATGTCCCGATCAAGGATGGTGCCGTCTCCGATTCCACCCGCATCGACCGCATCGTCCCGACAATCCGGGAATTGTCGGACGATGGCGCAAAGGTCATTTTGCTCGCTCATTTCGGCCGGCCGAAGGGCAAACCGGATCCGTCCATGTCGCTTGGTCCCGTCGCACCGGCGCTCGCCGCCGCCATCGACAGGCCGGTGGCCTTCGCCGCCGCGTGTGTGGGCGAAGACGCAATTGACGCTATTGCAGCTCTCGACGACGGCGGGGTCCTGCTTCTGGAAAACACACGCTTCCACGCCGGCGAAGAGCGCAACGATCCGGATTTTGCCAAAGCTCTGGCCGAGCTTGGCGATCTTTATGTCAACGACGCGTTCTCCGCCGCCCATCGTGCCCATGCATCGACCGCTGGGCTCGCCCGCCTGCTGCCCGCTTGCGCCGGCCGGGCCATGCAGGCCGAACTGGAGGCCCTGGAACTGGCGCTCGGTCGCCCGGCGCGGCCTGTTGTCGCGATCGTGGGCGGAGCCAAGGTATCGACGAAGATCGAACTCCTGGCGCACCTGATCGACAAGGTCGATGCGTTGGTGATAGGCGGCGGGATGGCGAATACCTTTCTTGCTGCAAAGGGCTGCGACGTCGGCAAATCCCTGCAGGAACAGGATTTTCATGTCACCGCCCGTCAGATCATGGCCAAGGCGGTCGAAGGCGATACCGCCATTGTTCTACCGACCGACGCGGTCGTGGCGAACTCCCTTTCGGCTGATACCGAACACTGTGTCGTCTCAGTCGACGCAGTCCCGGCCGAGGCGATGATACTCGACACCGGCCCCGACAGCATCGGCGCCACAAACCGCTGGATCGACAAGGCTGCGACACTCGTCTGGAATGGCCCGGTCGGCGCCTTTGAAACCGCACCCTTTGACCGGGCGACCGTGGCCGCGGCCAATCATGCGGCGGCACGATGCCGGGAGGGGAAACTTCTGGCGGTGGCCGGTGGCGGCGATACGGTTGCCGCGCTGAATCATGCCGGCGTTGCCGACGATTTCACCTACGTTTCAACCGCCGGCGGCGCCTTCCTGGAATGGCTGGAGGGCAAGGCATTGCCCGGCGTGGAGGCCCTGCGGAATTGACCATAAACAACTGCCGGCGTGCTTTGTGTTCCCATCCGCGTTCACACGGCCCGAAACTGGTGTAAAAAGCGCCAGCAATTTCTTCCTGGAGAAACCCTGATGAGTGAGCGACTGGACGATATAGCCAACGCAATGGTGGCAGAGGGAAAGGGTATTCTTGCCGCAGATGAAAGCAGCGGCACGATCAAGAAACGGTTCGATACGATCGAAGTGGAATCGACCGAGCAAAACAGGCGCGACTATCGCGAAATGCTGTTCCGAGCCGAAGCCATGAAAGACTATGTATCCGGCGTTATTCTGTTCGACGAAACCCTGCGCCAATCCGCGGGCGATGGCACACCGCTTGTCGATATCATAAAAGGCGCTGGGGCCGTGCCGGGAATCAAGGTCGACCAGGGTGCAAAGCCGCTCGCCGGCGCGCCGGGCGAAACGGTGACCGAGGGCCTGGATGGCCTGCGGGAGCGTCTGTCCGAATATCATGACCTGGGTGCCCGTTTTGCAAAATGGCGGGCCGTGATCGCGATCGGAACCGACGGCCGGCCGAGCTGGAACTGTGTCAAGGCCAACGCCCACGCCCTTGCCCGCTACGGGGCGCTTTGCCAGGCGCAGGGGATCGTTCCCATAATCGAGCCGGAAGTGCTCATGGACGGTCAGGATTCCGTGCACGACATTGATCGTTGTTTTGAGGTGACCGAGCTCACGCTCAAGACGGTTTTCGCGGAAATATTCGATGCCGGCATTGCTCTTGAAGGCATGGTGCTGAAGCCGAACATGGTTCTCGCCGGCCAGAAGTGCGAAAATCAGGCTGGCGTCGAGGAGGTTGCCGAAAAGACGGCCCGTTGCCTGAAATCCGCCGTACCGGCCGCCGTTCCCGGAATCGCCTTTCTATCCGGCGGTCAGTCGGATGAAGCCGCGACCGCGCATCTTTCGGCAATCAACGCCATGTACGACCTGCCGTGGAAAGTGACGTTTTCCTACGGTCGCGCACTCCAGGCCGCGGCGTTGAAAGCCTGGCGGGGCAAGAGCGGAAACATTGCCGCCGCCCAGGAAGCCTTTGCCCATCGCGCGCGAATGAACAGCCTCGCCGCGCTTGGCCAATGGACGGAGAACGAAGAGCGAAAGGCGGCCTGAAACGGATCCGTGGCCGCGAAGCATCGGACATCGCAACCGCTTTCGTTCGGAATTGTCGCTCCAGGCAGGCGATGCACCGTGCGGCGCCATCGATACGGTTTGCCACGCCCGGTTTCTGACGCATCGACGGCGTCATATCGACGGTGTCATCATGATCGTTGACCGTTTGACCGCAGGTTGACCGAATGACCGCAGCCAGCCTGGTTCTTGTAACCCCGCAGGAAGCAGAGCCCGACAAATTCGCGGGCGTATTGGCGGATGTCCTCTCTGCTGCGGCACAAGCCGGGTCGGAAGGACAACCGCTGAGCGGGTCCGCAAACCCGATCGCCGCTGTAATCATTGCGACGGAAGGGGATGACCGTTCGCTTGCCGAGGCCGCCCGTCATATGACGCCGGTCGTTCAGCAAAACGGCATCGCGGCACTGGTCGTCAATGACACCCGGACCGCCGACCGTGTTGGCAACGATGGTGTCCATTGCACAAAGGGAATTGCGGAACTTAAGACAGCAATTGACCGGCTCAAGCCCGATCGCATTGTCGGCGCCGGCAATCTGTGGTCGAGGCACGCGGCCATGGAGGCGGCTGAATCCGGGCCGGATTATCTTTATTTCGGCAAGATTGGCGGCGATACGTTTCCTGATCCGCATCACAGGGCGCTCGCCCTGGCGCAATGGGCGGCGGAGATGCTGACGATCCCGGTTGTCACACAGGCCGGCTGCCACCTGGACTCCGTTGCGGCCGCAATCGATACCGGTGCGGATCATATCGCGGTGGATCGGGCGATCTGGTACCATCCTTCCGGGCCCGTTGCCGGTATCCGCGAAGCGCTGGATTGCCTTTCGATCGCACCGGCAGGCCGAAGAAAATTGGGAAATGGTGAGCCGGCCCCGTGAAGCGCGTATCAGCAGCCTGTTTTGCCATCATGATCGCCGGCGGCCTGACGGCCTGCCCACCGGCGTACGGGCAGTCTGCCGCAACAACGGAACAGGACGCTCCGGAGACGGTAAAACCATCCATCGAACGCCGGATCGACCAACCGTTGGAAGATGCCGGCGCCAAACCGGAATTGCCGCCTGACTATGCGTTTGGCGCATATCAACGGGGCTTTTTCCTGACAGCGTTCGCCATCGCACTTGAACTGGCCCAGAATGACGACACGCCGTCCCAAACATTGTTGGGAGAGCTTTTGTCCCGTGGCCTGGGCGTAAAACAGGATCTTGCCGAAGCGGCGGGATGGTATCGGCTTGCCGCAAAATCAGGCGATCGCGAAGCGATGTATGCATTGGGGCGCTTGCACCTGGATGGCCGCGGCGTCAAAAAAGACCCTGAAATTGCAGCCGATTATTTCGAGAGGGCGGGAGAAGCCGGTCACGCGGTGGCTTGGCGGGAACTGGCCTACCTCATTTTGCAGGGTGCCGGCCGCACGAAAAATCCGGAACTGGCCGCGGCCTATTTGCGCAAGGCTGCAACCGCCGATGATATGGATGCCCAGTTTGCCTTGGCCGGCCTCTACATGGAAGGGGTTGGAGTGGCGCAAAACGAGGCGCTCGCCGCCGGGTGGTTTGCCGAAGCCGCCCGCAACGGCCACGTCGCCGCGCAGATCGAGTATGCGGTTCTGCTGTTCAATGGTCGCGGTGTCGTTCGGGATGAAGCAGTGGCCGCCCGTTGGTTTCTCCAGGCCGCCCAGTCCGACAATCCCGTTGCCCAGATACGGCTCGCCCGGCTGCTGGCCGATGGACGCGGAATTGAAAAGAACGAAATTGCCGCGGCACGTTGGTATCTTCTTGCGCGGGCCAAGGGGCTGGAAGACGAATATCTGGAAGACTGGTACCTGAAACTGGATGCCGATGTCCGCGCGCAGGCCGAAGCGGATGCCCAGCTGTGGCCGGGTTTGCCAGCCGGATCCAAATCCGGCGAAAGATCCGGCGCCGCTGCTTCCGCCGGGGGCGCTGGTTCATCCGGTCGATAGCACAGCCTTCCGGTGGACAGCGGCGCCAATTCGCTGTATATCCGCGCCCTCTTTGTCGCCCGATTTTCGGGTTAGACATCATTACGACTTCTGCAGAGCAAACGCGAACCGCCGAAGATGGCGGCGATATCCGAACCAGCGGGAATTCGCTGATGCTTGACCGGTAGGGCGGTGCCCGGAAAGGAACGGAACAGACGTGCAGGTTATTGTCAGGGACAACAATGTTGACCAGGCGCTGAAAGCGCTGAAAAAGAAGATGCAGCGCGAAGGCATCTTCCGTGAAATGAAACTTCGCAATCACTATGAAAAGCCATCCGAAAAGCGGGCCCGCGAGAAGGCCGAGGCTATTCGGCGTGCGCGCAAACTTGCACGCAAACGCGCCCAGCGCGAGGGTCTCCTGCCGTCGAAACGCAGATCCCGCTGATCCGGTGATGGAAAAACCCTGACAGCCGGATTTGCTACCGGCTCTCACAACCGAAATTTCAACGACGACCCGTCAGCATTTTGTATGTCGCCGCGAATGTGGCAGTTGATGGATTTTGGGGCGGTTTGGAGCGGCGGAGCCGACATGATCCGAAATCTCTGCAAATCCACTCCCGGGTGGGTCCTGCTTTCCGTCCTTGCGATGACCGTCGCCGGATGTCAGACAATGAACACCGTCGGCGGGGGCAAGGCGACAATCGATCAATCGGCGGCGTCTGCCGCCAATCTGGAATCATTGAGCGCCGTCATTGCGCAAAATCCGCGCGACGCCAGCGCCTACAATATTCGCGGAACCGCATACGGCCAGGCCGGCCGCTATCCGGAGGCGTTTAAGGATTTTTCCACCGCGATCCAGCTCAATCCGGCCTTCGCCCAAGCCTACAACAATCGCGCCCTTGTCTATCGCCGTCAGGGCCAGGTCAACGAAGCCTTGGCCGACTACAATCGCGCCATCCAATCCGACCCCGGCTATGCGGCCGCTTATGTCGGACGAGGCAACCTTTATCGGCTCGAGGGCCGCCTCGACCTGGCGCTTACCGATTACAACACCGCAATCAACATTGATCCTTCCGACGCCCAGGCCTTTCACAATCGTGGCCTGGTCTATCAGGCCCAAGACCGGCATCAGGCGGCGATCGTGGATTTCACATCGGCAATCGGGATATCGCCACGATCGCCGGAACCCTATGCCGGACGCGGCTTGAGTTATCTGGCGACCAATGATGCCAAGGCTGCGCTTGGCGACTTCAACGAAGCGGTGAAGCGCGACCGGCAAAACGCTCAATACTGGACCAATCAGGGGCTTGCACTCGAGGCGCTCGGCAACACCAAAAAGGCATTCGCGGCGTTCGCGCGGGCCGCCAATCTCGATCCCCGGAATACCGCCGCCAAATCGGGAATGAAACGGACCGGCTGACCGGACCGGGCTCGGTCGGGATCACCGGTTCGACAACCGCTCGCTTTTGACGATGCCGTTTTCGGCGAGAAAGCCGAGGGCGTTTGGCCACAGCCCGTTTGACCAAAGGTCTCCATGACCCGCACCGTCAACGATGATCAGGGCCTTGGGTTCATTCGCCAGCGAAAACAGTTTCCGGCCATGCGCGACCGGAATAACGGCATCTTCCGTGCCGTGCACGATGAGCGCCGGTTCCTCGATATTTGCGATATGGGTCCGGTTTTTGAATTGATCGTGCATGAGCAGCCCAACGGGAAGCCACGGATACGCCGCCGCCGCGATATCCACGGCCGCAGTAAACGGAGCCTCCAATATCAGAGCCTCCGCATCTCGTTGTGCGGCAACCGCACTGGCAACGCCGGTTCCCAGTGATTCGCCGTGAAGAACGACACGGACGCCCTCTGCCGCCAGCCGATCGAAGTGCACCAGCGCATCGGCCACGAATCCGGCCTCGCTCGGCTCTCCCCCAGCGCCCGCATAGCCGCGGTAACCGGGCGCATAGAGCCCAAGCCCGCTATCGAGAATTTCCGCAAAGCGTTCAGCCCGTTTTCCAAGCGTCCCCGAATTGCCGTGAAAATACAGAACGGTCGGCAGATCGGACATCGCCGGCGCCATTCGCCAAACCGGCACATCTGTTCCGTCTGCCATGGCGACCAACTGCATTGAAACACCCGCCAGGCCGGCATCGGCCGGACTTGTCAGTGCGCCGGAGGGCTTGAACACGAAACTGCGCTGAAATGCGTAAAGGTAGCCACCCGCGGCCAGATACGCCGCAAGCGCGATGACCACGACCGGTCTCATTCGTCGTATCATGGGTTCACGCTTCGACCGCAAGATTCGTCAGCCCGCGTTAAAGTGAACCGCGAGAAACATGTCCCGCGGAACACCTGACGGCTTTCTATCTCGTCCATAAAGCCACCCCAATGAAATCTGAAAATGTTGAAATATCAATGCATTAAGTGATGCACCCGCCAAACCGCCTCACCACCGTTTGACCGCCCAGGTCATATGAATCAACACATGAGACAGGTTGAATCAAAACATAAACGCGAAAATGCGCGGCACCATCTTAACCTTCCTTTAACTCGATATCCTACGCGACGGCCGATTGCGGCATGTTTTGGCAATGCCAAGCACCGCGATCGACCCTAACACAAACAGGCTCTCACGCCGCGCGATCCTTGCCGTTTCGGCCGCCACCCCTGTGGCGATGCTGTCGCGCCCGGCCGCGCACGCCGAAGCCGCTCAGGCCGCGGAAGCAAACACCCCCGACGGATTGCGGCTAACGCTTTCGCCGGCTGAGGACGGCGACCAAAGCGAACGTTTTCGCGAGGCGCTTTTCCGGGCCCACGACAAGGGTCGCCCGCTGTTCCTGCCGCCAGGCCGATATGAGCTCGCCAATATCGACCTGCCGCCGGACGCCCAGATCGTTGGCATTCCCGGCAAGAGCATTCTTGTCTATCGCGGTGGCGGAAGCATGTTACGCGCCGCGCCGGGCACAAGATTACGCCTCTCGGGGCTGACTATCGACGGCCTGCACCGCCCCCTTGATGACGACGTCACGGCGCTTGTCTTCGCGACCGCCATCGACGATGTCGCCATCACCGATTGCACGATCATGAACAGCGCGCGCACCGGCGCGGCCCTGCATGCCTGCGGCGGCCAGATTGCAGACTGCGCATTCACCGGATGCCGTTCGGTCGGTCTGCACCTGCTGGAATCCACCGGAATTTCCGTTTCCAGCAACCGCATCGACAAGTCTGGCAATACCGGAATCCTTGTGCAGCGATGGGACAAGGGCGAGGACCGCACGATCCTGCTCGGCAACCACATCACGAACACGGCAGCGCTTTCCGGAGGCACAGGCCAGTATGGCAACGGCATCAACATCGCCCAGGCCAATGGCGTCGTGATTGCCAACAATCAGATCGACAAAAGCTACTATTCCGGCATCCGCGTCTTTTCTTCCGACAATTCCCAGATCACCGGAAACCAGATCACCCGGAGCGGCGAAGTCGCGCTTTATGTGGAGTTCGCGTTCGAAGGCGCGATCGTCTCCGACAATCTCATCGACGATGCGGCATACGGAATCGCCTTTGCCAATATGTTCGAATATGGCGGCAGGCTTTCGGTGTGTTCGGGAAATCTGGTTCGCAATTTGCGCAACCACATCTATTCGGACAAGGGGCGCAGCGAAGGCACGGGTGTCGGCATAGGCGCTGAAGCCGATGTCGCCATCACGGGAAATGTCGTGGAGAATGCGCCCACAATCGGGATCCACATCGGCTGGGGGCAATATCTGCGTGATGTCGCGGCGACAGGCAATGTCGTTCGCAATTCGCCGATCGGCATCGGCGTATCCGTCGTTGAGGGGGCCGGCCAGGCGCTGATCGGCAACAACATGGTATCGGGCGCCACACGGGGCGATATTGTCGGCATGCAATGGTCCAAGCCGGTAACCGGCGACCTCACCCGCGAAGGCGCTGATCCCTATCCCCACCTTTCGGTGGGCTAGCGTCGATGGCCGCGTCCCGCGATCCGGCCGGTCCGTCGCCTGCCGCTTGTCCGCAAGTCGGGACGTACAGTTCCATCACGGCTGTGCTCTCGGGCCTGTCGGTCGTCTCCGCCAGCCGGCTGGTCGCCGCCGGGCTGGCGATGGTGACGCAAATCTATCTCGCAAAAACCCTCTCGCCTGACGCCCTCGGCCGGTTTTTTCTCGCCACAAGCTTCGCCGCCACCATCGCCATTGTCGCGTCTTGCGGATATCCGATGGTCGTCACCCGGTTTCTGGTGCGCTATCGGCACCGCCCCCGCCTCGCTGCGCATTTTCTTTCAACCGCGCGATTGGGCTCCATCTTTGTGTCCCTGCTCCTTTCCGCAATCGTCATAGCCGGCCTTCATCTGCGGCCGGATCTGTCGCCGGATGCACGCACCGCCGTGGCGATCGGTTGTCTGGCGGCGCCGGGATTCGTGCTGATCCGCCTCGGCGCCGCGGCGGCGATCGCGTACCGGCGGTTTGAGCTGGCCTTTTTGCCCGATCTCGTCGGCCGACCGCTGCTCTTCCTGATCGCCATCGGACTGATCGCCTGGCATGGCGCCGAAGGGCAGCTGAACATCATACTGTCGGCTTTCGCCGGTCTCGCGCTCCTCCACGGCATCTGGCAGAACCATGCGCTTCGCCGGTTCACCGGTGCTGAAACACGCCGAAGAAATATTCGCCGCAGGCCCGCGGCGCGACGGTTGTCCCGGTCCTGGACCGCGGTCGCCCTCCCTCTGACTGGCGCCTTGCTGCTGATGGCCGCCTTTTCGGACATCGTTGTTCTGGTTGCCGGCCAATTCCTGACCGCCGCCGACCTTGCCGTCCTCGGCGTGTGCGTGAAACTATCCATGATCGTGGCATTTGTGCAGACCGCCGCCTACAAGATGCTGCAACCCGATCTCGCCGATGCCATGGCGCGCGGCGACCGGGACCGGTTGTCAAAGACCATCCGACACGCGATTGCGATCGCATGCGTGATCGCACTGGCGGCGCTGGGATCTGTGGTTGCCACCGGTGATTTCGCCCTGTCATTGTTCGGCCGGCACTTCACGACCGGGCAACAGGTGCTCCTTGCCCTGCTTGCCGGCCAGGTGATCGTTGCACTTGGTGGGCCGGCGATCCAGATTCTGACCTTGGGCGAGGGTCAGATTGCCGTTGCGCGAATGAGCCTGGTGGCTGTCGCCACGCTTGTGGCCTTCAACCTCATTCTCACACCCGTTTATGGGATTGCCGGGGCCGCCGCCGCGATTATCGCAACGCAGGCGATCTGGGCGCTTGTCCTGGCGGTTGCGGCATGTCGAATGATCGGAATGCGCTGCGATTTCTTCGCGCAATTTGCCGGCCGCCGGCCGAAATCGGCCATGATTTCCCGTTAACCAGGGTCGTTTACGAATTATTACCAATCTACGCCAATCCGGTCGTCGCTCGGCTACGTTTCACAAAATCCGATCCGGAGCGTTCTGTGTCAGATACAACGGCCCTCGGTCATTTGCCCGGCACCCGCCAGCAGGCACCGGCAGCAGCTGAATCCGGCGAACCGATGACCACAAAGGTCGTTTCGGGCAGCGACGGCCTGAATGCCCATGTGTGGGAATGGCGCGACCTGGCAGCGGCGGCGCGCGGCAAGACGGTTTTTCAGACACCGGAGTTCACCGGCATTTGGCAAACCGCATTTGTCGGGGCGGATACCAACCGGTTTCACAGTGTACTGGTCTATGACGGCGATACTCTTGTCGCCTTGATTCCGATTGTGCTCAGACGCATCGGCCCGTTGCGCATCGCCCGGCTTGCCGGTTTCCCGATCGGCCAATATGACGACATCCTCATCCGGCCCGCGGGCGATCCGGGAAAGGTACTGGAAGCGCTCGTTCAGGCGATCCGCACCAATACCGGCGCGGATATCCTCACATTTGACAATGTGCGATCCGACAGCGCGTTAGGCGCGGCCTGCCGCGATGTGGCGATCCGCATCGGCAGATCCGAAAAAGCGCCATTCGCCGAATTCGGGAATGGCGATCCGGTTGCCTTCACCGATGGATTGAAAAAACGGGTGCGCAAACATCTCGTCAAATGTCGCCGCGATCTGGAATCACTTGGCAGGACCGAATTCGCTGTCGCCCGATCCGCCGATGCGGCGCGAAACTGGATGGAAGAGGCCTTGCGGCTGAAGCGCCAGTGGCTGTGCGACACCGGCCGGATCAGTCGCGCGTTCATGAACTCCAAGTCAGACGGATGCCTGGTGGCAGCCGCCGGTGATCTGTGCACCGTGCCCGGACCCGTGCGGACGATCGTCAGCCGGTTGTCCGTGGACGGTCAAACCGCTGCAATTGAATTCGGCTTCGTCCATCGCAACATCTATCACGCCTATCTCGGCGCATTCGCTCCGCAGTTCGCCCGCCACAGTCCGGGAAACCTGCTCACGGAAAACCTGTTGGGCGCTCTCGCCGAGTTCGGGGTCAGCCACTACGACATGCTGGCCCCCGACTCCCGATACAAACGGGAATGGTCGACCGGCGCCGCGGTCGTCGACAACTATGCCATTGGCATGTCGTGGCCGGGCGCCATCTATTTGCGGCTCGTTGGGCAGGCAATCGCGCCCGCGGCGCGGTGGGGGTTTTACCGTCTGCCGGTCGGATTGCGCGGTTTGCTGGCTTGTCGGTTGAACGGCGCCTGAGCGCGGTTTCAGTCCAGCGACTTGACGATATCCTCGGTCATTTTCTTGGCATCACCGAACAGCATCATCGTCTTGTCGAGAAAGAACAGCTCGTTTTGGATGCCCGCATATCCGGAGGCCATTGAACGTTTGACGAACAACACGGTTCCCGCCTTGTCCACATCCAGAATGGGCATGCCGTAAATGGGTGATTGCGGATCGTCGCGCGCTGCCGGGTTGGTGACATCGTTGGCACCGATGACATAGGCCACATCCGCCTGGGCAAATTCCGAATTGATGTCTTCCAGCTCAA
Source organism: Afifellaceae bacterium (assembly GCA_965216515.1). Lineage (GTDB taxonomy): Bacteria > Pseudomonadota > Alphaproteobacteria > Rhizobiales > Afifellaceae > CAXMRP01. The sequence continues at coordinate 1,673,867 of OZ244173.1, forward strand.
AAACCTCGTCGTAGGGGACATTGGCCTCCGCGAGCAGCACGTTCATGTGGCCCGGCATCCGCCCGGCGACAGGATGGATGGCATACTTGACCTCCACCCCTTCCGCCTTGAGCTTGTCGGCCATTTCCCGAAGTGCGTGCTGTGCCTGCGCGACCGCCATGCCATAGCCCGGCACGATGATGACCTTCCCCGCATTCTTCATAAGAAACGCGGCATCTTCCGCGGCGCCCTGCTTGACCGGCCGGTCTTCGGTGGCTCCGGCCGCCGCATCGGTTTCGCCCCCAAAGCCGCCGAGAATGACCGAAAGGAACGACCGATTCATCCCCTTGCACATGATGTAGGAGAGGATGGCGCCGGACGAACCGACCAGTGCGCCGGTAATGATCAACGCCGTATTTCCGAGCGTAAAGCCGATCCCTGCGGCAGCCCAGCCGGAATAGGAATTGAGCATGGAGATCACGACCGGCATGTCGGCGCCGCCGATCGGTATGATGATGAGCACACCCAACAGGAACGATGCCAGGACGATCAGCCAGAAAACGAACTGGCTTTGGCTTGAAATCAGGATGATGATCATCAACACGAGCGCCACGGCCAGGACAATGTTGATGACATGCCGCGCCGGCAGCAGGATCGGCGCGCCACTCATGCGGCCATCGAGTTTCAGGAAGGCGATAACCGATCCGGTGAAGGTGATCGCGCCGATCGCCACGCCCAGGCTCATTTCGGCCAGCGCTTGCGCGTGGATGTTGTTAATCGTGCCGATGCCGAAGGCCTGCGGGGCATAAAGCGCCGCCGCGGCCACAAATACAGCGGCAAGGCCGACCAGCGAATGAAATGCCGCAACCAGTTGCGGCATCGCCGTCATCGGAATGCGCCGGGCAATCATCGTGCCAACGCCGCCGCCAACCGCGACGCCCACGATCAGGAGCAGCCAGCCGGAGCCGGCCGGCGGCGAACCGATCAGCGTCGTCAACACCGCAATCGCCATGCCGATCATGCCGAATCGGTTACCCTGGCGGCTGGTCTCCGGCGAAGACAGGCCGCGCAGAGCCAGAATGAACAGGACTGCGGCGATCAGATAAAAGAGGGCGGTAAAATTTGCTGACATGCCGGGGCCCTACCGCTCACGCTTTCGGTACATCGCGAGCATTCGCTGGGTGACCAGAAAGCCGCCGAATATGTTGACACATACGAGAATGACCCCGAGAAATCCGAAGAAACGGGCCGTGCCGGTCCCGGATCCGACAAGATCCACGCCCACGGCAAGCAGCGCGCCAACGACAATAACGGAGGAGATGGCATTCGTGACCGACATCAACGGCGTGTGCAGTGCCGGCGTGACCGACCACACCACATAATAGCCCACAAAAATGGCGAGCACGAAGATCGCCAGCCGGAACACGAACGGATCGATTATCCCGCCGCTGGCCGCATGAGCGGCCGATCCCGCCATATCCGCAGCACCGCTTTCTGCAGCGAGCCGAAGCGCATCATCGGCCGCTGCCTGGGCCGCTGCAGCCGCCTCGGCGGCGGCGGCCGCCGCGTCCTGCGCCTGTTCAATCGCCTTATTGAGGGCTTCACCAGCCATCAGCTTTCCCCTTTTTCGACCGATTCGGCATCCGCCCCGATTTCATCCGTCTCCGGCGTCCCCTTCCCGCCGAACTGCGGATGAACGACTTCGCCGCCTTCCGTCAGCAGCGTCGCGGCAACGATCTCGTCAGCCCTGTCAATCTTCAATTGCCCGCTCTCTTCGTCGATCATCGCGGCGGCAAACGCGTGGATGTTTCGCGCCAGCAGAGCAGACGCAGACGCGGCAATCCGTCCTGCCATATTGGCGTGGCCGACGATCGTCACGCCGCCAACATTGACAACTTCATCGAATTTCGAACCGGCAACGTTTCCGCCACGTTCCACGGCAAGATCGACGACGACCGAACCGTCGCGCATCGATTTCACCATCTTCTCGTCGACAAGTTTCGGCGCCGGCCGACCGGGAATTAGTGCCGTCGTGATCACGATATCCTGTTTGGCGATGTGGTCGGCAACCAGCGCTGCCTGTTTGGCCTGGTATTCCTTCGACATTTCCTTGGCATAGCCACCGGCGGTCTCGGCTTGCCTGAATTCCTCATCTTCCACCGCGACGAACTTGGCACCCAACGATTCGACCTGCTCCTTGGCGGCCGGGCGCACATCCGTTGCCGTCACGATTGCGCCGAGCCGCCGTGCCGTCGCCACAGCCTGCAGGCCCGCCACGCCGGCACCCATGACAAAGACTTTCGCCGCCGGTACCGTGCCCGCAGCGGTCATCATCATCGGCAGGGCACGGCCAAAATTCGCCGCCGCCTCCACGACCGCCTGATAACCGGCGAGGTTGGCCTGCGAGGACAGAACATCCATCACCTGGGCCCGGGTGATACGGGGTATCAATTCAAGCGAAAATCCGGCAATTCCGGCGGCCGCCATATCCGCAAGCGCCGCCTCATTGCCGTACGGATCCATTAACGCGACAAGCGCCGAACCTTTGGGATAGCCTTTGAAGCTGCCCGGTCGCCGCACCCGCACGATCAGGTCCGCACCCTTCATGGCCGCCGCCGCGGTCTTGGAGATGTCCGCACCGGCTTCCTTGTAGGCATCGTCGGGATAGGAAGACCCTTCGCCCGCTCCCGCCTGAACTGCGACAGAGGCGTTGGCGGCCACGAATTTGCTGACCGTTTCCGGTGTTGCCGCCACCCGGCTGTCGCCCGCCTGGGTCTCCTTGAGCACTGCGATCCGCATTGTCGGTATCCGTTGCCGCTTAAGCGACTGTAAGAATGACGAGGATGATGCCAATCACCGCAACAAACGCCGACGGCTTCCAGCTGTAATTCATGGCCAGCCCGATCGCCGCCGCAATGATGAGCGCGATGAGCACCAGAGTTCCCAGCAGGAAGCTCGTGCCGGCGGTCCCGAAACCGTATAGCACCAGGGAAATCATGACGTTGATGGAGACAGCGATTGACAGCTTCGTCAGACCGACAAACCCGGCAAAGGTCCGCTCATGTTCCGCGTAGTCCATTTCAGCACCCGTTTCGCCGGTCGTCGTAGCCAAATTTTCAGCCATCAATGCCTCCCGTATCGCCGCCAGCCCATGGCCCCCGAACCAATCCGTTCGACGCGCAGACGTGTTTGGCGATGAAATTCAAACCTCGGATTCCCTTTGTTCGCAGGCAATATCACGGCGCTCCGGGCAGACGCAACGCCGTTCGCGGTGCAAGCGGCAATTCGTCCGACCCGACCTTCGAATTCGGCCGTGGTCTCGTCCCCGCCGGCAACAATCCCGCGCCACAACCGGGTCGATGGCGATGTCATCCGAATTCAGCTACGTTGTGGCGGGCCGCGGAGTGAAAAGCCATGCTCAATCCGATTTCGATACTCGCAGATCATTTCGGTGATTTCGTTTCGTCCATGTATCTCCAGTATTTTTCTCACCGCAGACCGGAATATGCGGCCTTCATGGGCGGCGCCGTGCGCCTTGTCCTGGAGAAGATCGGCAACTCCGACGCGCTCTACCACGACATCAGCCATACGATGATGGTCACCCAGGTCGGCCAGCAGATCATTCGAGGCCGCCTGTTGCAGGAGGCGTTGTTGCCGGAAGATTGGCTGCACTATACATGCGCCCTGCTCGTCCATGACATCGGCTATGTGCGCAATGCCTGCAAGGGAGACAGCGACGATGCGGTCGTCATCGACGCGCAAGGAAATCGGATTGCGCCCCCGCGCGGGGCTTCCGATGCCTTTCTCGCGCCCTGGCATGTCGAGCGTGGAAAGATCTATGCCCGGGAGCGGTTCGGACCGTCCAAATTTATCGACGAGGAGCGGATTGCGCGGGCCATCGAGTACACGACATTCCCGGTACCCTCCGACAAGGATTATCAGGAGACCGACACCGAAGCAGCCCTGGTGCGGGCGGCAGACCTGATCGGCCAGATGGCCGACCCCTTCTATCACCGCAAGATCAACGCCCTTTACCATGAATTCGTCGAGACCGGTGTCATCGCGGAACTTGGTTTCGACAATCCGGCCGATCTGGTTGACAAGTATCCGGAGTTTTTCTGGGAATCCGTTCAGCCCCTGATCGGCCCTGCCCTGCGGTATCTGGAGATGACCGTGGAGGGCAAGCAGTGGATCGCCAATCTCAATTCAAACATTTTTCAGATCGAGCATCGCCGGCGGTTTGCCGGACCGTTTCCCGGCCAGCACCAGCTGGCCGCCGAATAGCCGGCAATCGATCGGGCTGGCGTCGTCCGTCCTGAATCAATCTGTGAAGAGCCCGGCCGCCGTGAGCGACGCGCCCTGGGCATCGGAAACCTGTTGCAGATCAAACGCTTCGATCTCGTCATTGAAAAGCCGGAAGTAGTTCAGTTCAGCCCGAAGGTGAAGAAAGACACCACCGAGGCCGATCGCCGCCCGATCCATGAAGACAAATTCTCGCGGCACGGTTACCGGCCCCTTTTCCTTCAGCACCTGGTGAACCTGGAACGCCTGTTTGCGGCCGTATTCCGATGGCGAAACGCCATCGGCGATCGATCGGACGCGATCCTCAAGGAGTGGCCCATAAATGAACCGTGCCCAGATATTGAGCGCGTCAATCAGGTCGCGCGTAAGACCACGAAATCCCCAGGTCTCATATGCGCCGACGATCCGGTCGTGATTGTCGGCCTGCAGCCCCCGGTAAAGTTCGATGACCCCGTCCACAAATTTCGGCGGGAAGATCCGTATACAGCCATAGTCGAGCAGGTTGATCCCGGCCGGCATACCGTCCGTTTCGAAGACCGTGTAATTGCCCAGATGCGGATCGCCGTGGATCACCGCATAGTGGCTGAACGGATGCCACCAGGCCTTGAACATGGCCGTGGCAAGCCGGTTGCGATGTTCAAGATCATGGTCGCGATAATCCAGCAACCGCCGCCCCTCCAGCCAGTCCATGGTCAACAGCCTGCCGGTGGAGTGGCGACCATGCACGCCCGGCACCCTTATCTGCGGTTCCCGATCGAATATCCGCCGGTAGAGCGCGATGTGCCGGGCTTCCAGCTCATAGTCCAGTTCTTCACGAACCCGCGCCGCGATCTCATGGCGGATCTCGCTTGTATCGATTGCCGGATCCATGCGTTTGTGGATGGCGAAAATCATGTTGAGCTGGCGGATATCGGCTTCCACGGCGCTCGCCATATCCGGATACTGCAACTTGCAGGCAAGGCGCGCACCGTCATCAGCGGTTGCACGATGGACCTGTCCCAGGGATGCCGCCGCCGCCGGCTGGAAATCAAACTCTGCAAAGTGCTTCAGCCAGTCGGCGCCAAGTTCCGCCGCCATGCGCCGCTTGACGAAGGCCCGCCCCATCGGCGGCGCATCCGCCTGGAGTTGCGCCAGTTCCGTGGCATATTCCGGTGGCAGGGCGTCGGGTATGGTGGCAAGAAGCTGCGCCACTTTCATGATCGGCCCTTTCAGGCCGCCAAGCGCCAGCGCCAGTTCCGCAGCGTTCCGGTTGCGATCCAGTTCCACGCCAAACAGCCGCGAGCCGACCATCTTGGCGGCAATGCCGCCGACGCCGGAACTGACCCGGGCATAGCGGGTCATCCGGCCGGTCAGCCTGTTGCGTTCGGCGTCGGTTTCGGGCCGCCCCGGCTTTTCGGTCATCGAGATAAGCGGGCGGACAGGATTGCATGCCCCATCAGGCGTCCCTCACTGCTTCCAACTCGTCGATCAATCCGGAGATCACCGAAAGTCCCATTTGCCAGAAGCCCGGATCCGAGGCGTCGAGTTCAAATGGCGCCAAAAGCTCCTGGTGGCGCTTGCTGCCGCCGGCTTTCAGCAGATCGAAATATTTCTCCTGAAAACCGGAATCGTCGCGCTCGTAGACCGCGTAAAGCGAGTTCACCAGACAATCGCCAAATGCGTAGGCATAGACGTAGAACGGCGAATGAATGAAATGCGGGATATAGGCCCAGAAGTTCTCATAGCCTTTTCCGAAGCGCAACGCGGGACCAAGGCTCTTCGCCTGGACGTCCAGCCACAATTCGCCGATCCTGTCGGCGGTCAGTTCACCTTCCCGGCGTGCCAGATGGACCTTGCGTTCAAATGTATAGAACGCAATTTGCCGAACCACCGTGTTCAGCATGTCCTCAACCTTGCCGGCGAGCATGGCCTTGCGCTCAAGCGCCGTCTCCGTCTTTTCCAGCATTGCCTTGAACGTCAGCATCTCGCCGAAAACGCTCGCCGTCTCGGCAAGCGTCAACGGTGTTTGCGACATCAGCAATCCCTGTTCCGCGGCGAGCACCTGATGCACGCCGTGCCCGAGTTCATGGGCAAGGGTCATCACGTCCCGTTTTTTGCCCTGGTAGTTGAGAAGCACGTAGGGGTGGACGGAGGGGACCGTCGGATGCGCGAATGCGCCCGGTGACTTGCCCGGGCGCGTCGGCGCGTCGATCCAGCGATTGTCGAAAAACCGTCTGGCGATCATTGCCATGTCAGGATGAAACCCTTCATAGGCATCAAGCACCGCCTGCTGTGCATCCTGCCAGGACAGGATCCGATCATCGGCATCCGGCAGCGGGGCGTTCCTGTCCCAATGGTCAAGACGGTCACTGCCCAGCCAGGCTGCCTTCATGGCATAGTAGCGATGCGACAGTTTGGGGTAGGCATCCTCCACCGCCGCGACGAGCGCATCGACCACTTGCGGCTCGACCTTGTTTGCCAGATGGCGCGACGCGGCAATGTCGTCGAATCCGCGCCATTCGTCGGAGATCGACTTGTCCTTGGCAAGCGTGTTGGTGATCAGCGTGAATGTCCGGACGTTCTCCGCAAACGTCCTGGCCAGCGCCTCCGCCGCATCACGCCGCGCGGTCGGTTCGGGATCTGAGAGCAGATTGAGGGTCGGCTCAAGCGCCAGCACCTCTCCGGCGACATCAAACCGCAGTGCCGCCAGGGTTTCGTCAAACAGGCGGTTCCAGGCCGATCGCCCCGTGACCGATTTTTCGTGAAACAGCTTCTCGATATCATCGGACAACTGATAGGGCCGCTCCAGCCGCAGGTCATCCAGCCACGGCTTCAGCACGGCCAATGCAGGATCGGCCAGGCCATTGTTCAAAACCCGATCGTCAATGCGGTTCAGTTCCAGGCTGAAGAACAGCAGGTGTGTGGAAATTCCGTTCAATCGATCCTGGGTATCGCCAAAAAACTTCGCGCCATCCGGATCGGTCGTATCGCCCGCATAGACCAGGCCGGCATAGCTCATCACGCGCAACAGCCGTTCCTGGATGGCTTCGAATTCGCGGATGCACCGGGCAAGCGCGGCACCACCATTTTCGCCGGCGACCAGCTCTGCGAGCGTTCCCTTGTATTGCGCCTCAAATGCCGCGGCATCTGCCGCGACGGAATCAAGATCCGATGCGACCGCCGCCGAATCGATCGCCGGATAAAGGTCGCTCAGGTCCCACTCCGGCAGGTCACCGATCTGATCTCGTCTGCCATCGACCGCACTGGCGTGATCCATTCTTTGCTTACGCTCCTTGGGATTGGGTGGGATGCGCGGACTGTCCTTAACCGCCGGCCGACCTGAACCTGTGTGGATATGTGTGCTTTTTTCCGCCGCGGTTCAATTGCCCAGGCGTCGGGTCGGAAAACTTTTCAATATGGGTAACAACCTCTTAACCGCTTCCCGGCACATTGGACCGAATTGGTACAGGCGTCATCCCAATAAACGATCCGGACAAGACATGTCGAATAGCGTTTTGATCGTTGACGACGATTCTGACGAAAGTCGCCACCTCCAAGACCTCTTGAGTTCGTTGGGCTATCAGCCCGTCGTATCGAAAAGTGGCGCCGAGGCGCTGGATCTTCTGGCCGGATCCCGAACGTTCTCGGCAGTCATACTCGATCTTGTCATGCCGGACATGGATGGCATGACCGTATTGCAGCGCCTTGTCGGCCGGTCGGTCAAAGCACCGCCGGTCATTGTCCAGGTTACCGGAAACGGGATCAGCGCCGCCAATTCCGCCCTGCGCGCCGGCGCAACCGACTTCCTCGTCAAACCGGCAACGCCGGAACGACTTCGTGCCGCGCTCGCCAACACGTTGCGGATTGACCGGCTGGAGCGGGAGCTTGCCCGGGTCGGCAGGCGACGCGAAGGCGCGGTGACCCTGGGCGACCTGGCAACCGGATCCTCAACCATGGACCGGACGGTGCGTCTTGCCGAACGCGCGGCCCGGTCCAGCCTCCCGGTCCTCATCGAAGGTGAGTCCGGTGTCGGCAAGGAGCAGATCGCACGTGCGATCCACAATGCCGGGCCGCGTCGCTCCCGGCCATTTGTGGTCGCCGACGCCGCCGCCGCCGATGGCGCCGCCGCTGATGGCGCCGATGCTGATGGCGCCGATGCCGGGGAACGGCTCAAGACCTGGCTGAAAACGGCGCGTGGCGGGACGCTTTATTTGCAGGCTGTCGGCAAACTTTCAGATACTGAACAGCGGATTCTCGACGAGCATCTGGGCGGCGGTGACGCCGCCGATCGGGGCAGAACCGGCGCTGACCGGCGCGAAACGCGCATCATTGCCGTGTCCGACACGCGCCTGGTCGACCAGGTTTCGGCGGGCCGGTTTCGCGAGAAACTGTTTTACCGGTTGAACGTCCTGCCGATCTGGCTGCCGCCATTGCGGGAAAGGCGGGAGGACATACCCGAACTCGCCAATCGCTGTCTGATCTGGTTTGCCGCCGAACAGGGGCGGCCGAAGATGCGGGAAATCGCACCGAAGGCGATGCAGCGCCTGATTGACTACCCCTGGCCCGGCAACGACCATGAACTCGAAAATCGCCTGTACCGGGCCGTGGCGATTGCCGATGGACCCGTCCTGGAGTGCCGGATTCTGGCGGAAGTTGGGCTCGGCGCTATCGGCGATGCCCCGCCGCCGGATCAATCCGGCAGGGCATTGCGTTCGCAGGTCGCGCTTCAGCCAAATCAGCGATCGGAGACCTTGGCAGCGGCCAGTATCCTGCCGCATGAGCGACGCCTGACCTATGGCAGCCGCCAGCTCCTGAACGAGCAGGGCGAGATCATCAAACTGGATTCGCTGGAGGCCGAGGCCATTCGCTTTGCCATCCGTCACTATCAGGGACGTATGAGTGAGGTGGCGCGTCGGCTCGGTATTGGCCGGTCGACCCTCTACCGCAAGCTGCGTGAATACAATCTTGAATCGGAAAGATCGTCCGCTGCCTAGGCAGGCATCTCCAACATCCTCTAAAATCTGAAGAATTACCCAAACCAAGGGGCAAGATATGCCGGTTATAAGCGCAAACTCGCATTGTGCGGGGCGCGTTCGGGCATATGATCGGAAAATCATCAGTTTCGCATTTGATCGTTTTGATCGCCGCATTCACGGCCGCCAGCAGCGCCGCAGACGCTATTGATGCGAAATCCGGCCTATTGAAGACCGCGTTTGTCGGCGAGCAATTGCGCGGCACCGCATTCGACGGCAGCCTGATTCCTGTCCCCCCTTTGTCGCGGGCGATTGCCGATACGCTGGATCGGCAGATCAGGAACGCCGGCAGGGAGGATCGCGCGCTCCTTGCCGACCTCGCCCGGTACTATGCTGCACGCAACAACAGGCCGATCTGGCTGGGAGAAGATTCGCGGGCCGCCACGACTGCGCCATCCGGCAGACTGCCGGAACGGACGTCGGACCTCATCGCACGAATTGGCATGGCCCGCCGCGACGGGCTGAATCCCCACGATTACGCCATCCCGGTTGGCCGCTTCGGCAACGACGATGAACGCGCTGACTTTGAGGTCGGCGTTTCCAGAACGGCCGTCCGTTTCGTCCGGCATCTGGCAGCCGGCCGTCTCAAGCCGGCGACGATCAGCCGGATCATTACCCAGAACCCCGATGTGCCGGACACCGGCGCCATCCTCGATCGGCTGGCGTCCGGCACACCGATAAATACCGCCGTCTCGGAATTTGAACCCAAACATCCCCAATATGTTGGCCTGAAGGCGGCACTCGGCACGCTCCTGGACTCAGCCGGCCCTGAGCCGATCCACATTCCCGGCGGTCCGATGATGCGTCCCGGAAGCGCCGACTGGCGGGTCTCCCTTCTGCGGCTCCGGCTCGGATTTGTCGCAAGCGCGCATTCCGAAATCCAGCGCGGGACGCACCTGCGCTTTGGCAGGCCGGTCTATGACTCCGATCTCGCCGAAGCCGTGCGCTTGGCACAGGCGGCTGCCGGATTGAAGGCCGACGGAATTGTCGGCCCGAAAACCCTGGCGGTACTCAATGCCGGGGGGCGCAATGCACGCATCGCCGACATTCTTGTTAATCTGGAACGGTGGCGTTGGATGCCGCGTGACCTGGGCAAATTTCATGTCCGGGCCAACATCCCTGAGTTCCGGCTGACCGTTGTCCGCGACGGCAGTCCGGTCCATGCAACAAGGGTCGTTGTGGGAAAAACGACCAACAAGACGCCTGTATTCTCCGACGAAATGGAGCATATCGTCGTTAACCCATACTGGAATATCCCGGCTTCGATTTTGCGCAAGGAGATGCTTCCGTCGATCAGGCGCAATCCCCGAGGCTATCTCGCGCGGCGCGGCTATGAAGTGATTTCGGTATCGGGCGGCAGGGCACGAAGGGTCGATCCCGGATCGGTCAACTGGTCCGCCGCCGCCGCCGGCAGATACCGTGTGCGCCAACGGCCCGGCAGCCGGAATGCCCTTGGTCGGATCAAGTTCATGTTCCCCAACCGGCACGCTGTCTATCTGCACGACACGCCGTCCAAGAGCTTGTTTAATAAGGATATCCGGGCTTTCAGCCATGGCTGCGTGCGGGTACAAAACCCATTGGAGCTGGCCGATGCATTGCTGCAGGGCGAACCGGAATGGAACGGTGAAAAGGTACGCCGGCTGGTCGGCGGAAACCAGCGCCGGATCAATCTGACACGCAAAATACCGGTCCATTTGAGCTACTTCACGCTCACGGTCGACACCGGGGGCCGGCTCTCCACCCATCCCGACGTCTATGGTTACGACGACCGCATGCGCAAAGCGCTTGGTTTATAACGGGTATTTCTGCCACAAGGCCGTATTTTTGCCATAGGTTTTGGTTTATTAAGAGGCGATTAAGCTGGGTTGGTGTAACGTTTCGCTAACCATGGATGGGGACCGGGGGCAATTCCCCCACAACTAGGCAGATCGCGATTGACCAAACCGGCTGGCAGACCGTCGGATCGCGGCCATGCATGCTACGGCATTGCATCGGTGGCATTTGCGTTCCTGCTTGTTTTGCTGGCCGCGGATCCGGCATCTGCGGGCAGCCGCACGTTGCGGCTGTATTTCGGTCATACCGGTGAAAGCGGCGACTTCACCTACAAGAAGAACGGCCGTTATGACCGCGCCGAACTGAAGCATATCAACAAGTTTTTGCGTGATTGGCGCGCCGAAAAAGCGATCGAGATGGATCCGAAGGTGCTCGACCTGTTGTGGGAAGTGCATCGCAAGAGCGGTTCCAGAGAGCGCATCCATATCGTCTCGGCCTACCGTTCGCCAAAGACCAACGCGACTCTTCGAAAACGCGGGCGTGGCGTGGCCAAGTTCAGCCAGCACATGCGCGGCAAGGCGATTGATTTTTATATACCGGGCGTTCCGGTTTCGAAGATCCGGAAGATCGGCCTGCGCATGCAGGTCGGCGGCGTCGGATATTATCCCACGTCCGGCTCGCCCTTTGTCCATCTGGACACCGGCAGTGTCCGGCACTGGCCGCGCATGACACGCAAACAGCTGGCTGCCGTCTTCCCAAGCGGCGAGACATTGCACATCCCCTCCGATGGAAAGCCTCTCCAGGGCTACAATCGCGCCCTGGCAAAATCCCGGACCGGAAAGGCTGCGACACAGGTGGCCGCCCGCGACACCAAACCCCGCAGCACCAAACCGCAATCGTCCAAGCCGGTGGATATCCGCCCGGCGCGAATCCCGGAACGTACCCGGCCTGAAATTGCCACGCCGACGATTGTTGCAAGCAACAGCCCGGCCTCCCCGCGGCGCTGGTTGAACCGGGTTCTGAGAAGAGGCAGCGAACCTGTCGAGCGGGTCGCCCCGCCGGCACCGACGACAGATGTCGCCACCATGGTCGATAGCGAAGGCAAGCCTGTCGTTCCCCGCGCCAGGCCGAACAATGTTCTCGGCACCGAGTTGCCGACGGAAACCCTGATGGCCGGTATCGTCCTGCCGCGTATCCGGCCCGACGGCACGCCCTTCGACGTCACGCCCGAAGAACGCCGCGCGCGGTCCACACTGGCGTTCGCCATGGGTGACAATGCGGTTCGCGCGGGCGCCGCCGGCGTCGACGATGCGCTCTCCGGTCTTTATGCGACGGCGGATTATGATTCGAACGAATGGCTGCGCGGCAACAGCACTGAAGATACGGCGATCGAGTTGGCCGCGAACTCCGACGAATCCGCCGATATGTCCGAAGAGGCGGACGACGCTCTGAGCACGCTTTACGCCTTTGCCGGCAGCGTCGGCCCGACCAAACCGGATACAGTTCCAGCAAAGGCGGAAGATCGTATTGTCGTGACCGAACGGGCCGGATCACCGGCGCCGGATAGCCGGATCAGGCCGGAGATCGTCACATCCAGTCTGGCGCCGCACCAGGCAGGCACGGACGATGCATCGGTTGGCGCAGCGACAGACGGTGCGCCCAAAACCCGGAAATGGTCCATGCGCTCCGCCCTGTCGGTCGCCACGATTTTTGGCAAACCCGGCCAAGCCACCGGTGCCGACGATGCCCGCGATCGCGCGCGCAAGTCGCTCATCCAATTGGCTTACGCTGCACCGCTGGAGCCGGACTGGTCTGCTTCTGACCTGACGGCAGAGGTTCGGGCATCTGCCATTGCCAACAACAATCTGCGACAAGACAGCCAGAGATTGCGTTCCGACCGGTTTCAGCCGGTCGAGTTGAAAATTCCTCAGGACAATCCGGGACCTGCGCCTGTGGTCGCCGGAATTCATCGTCCGGATGTGCCGGTCCGCCTGCCCCAGAAACGGCCGACACGAAGTGCAAGGGCGGCGATTGTGGAATCCGCCGGTGCCGAATCATTGGCGATCCCAAGCCACCAGCAGTTCGCCGACATACCCGATCCGTTGGCGCTGTCACGCACCACGGAAATGCGGCTTCGCAAGACCGCCGCGCCACACAAGACTGCCGGCCCTTCGAACGCCTATCGCCGCGCCGCCCTCGTCGCCCGTCTCATGAATGCATCGGTTTTGACGCGGTTTGCCGAGTTTGCGGACTTTGCCGCGCCGAGGGCCAGGGGCGTCCCGGAGCTATACGTTCCTCGCATGACAGACCCGCAGGCGTCGGGAATTTTCGCCCGCGCCGCCGCGGTTGCCCATCTGCCGCGCACAGACCGGTTTACCGTGCCGCTTGAGCCGCTGCGCGGCCATTTGCCCCATGACAATCCATTAAGGCTCGTCTCCCGCTGAGCTGATGCGCACGATCGGTCGTGCGGCCGGGACGTTCCGCGAAATTCAGCAGTGAAAACGGCCCGGGATCGCGCAACCGGTCGGCAGATGACGCGACCGGCCTTCAAGTGAAAAAGCGCTAGCTCTCCCGGTCTTCCGCTCCGGCGCCACCTGTTTCCGCAATCATGCCAAGCGCGTGGAGATAGAGATCGCGGATCGCTTCCTGTTCCTGCCGCTCCGCGGTATCCTGCTTGCGCAAACGAACGATCTGCCGCATCACCTTGGTGTCGAATCCATTGGCTTTCGCTTCCGCGTAAACCTCTCGGATATCCGCGCCCAGTTCGGTCCGTTCTTCTTCCAGACGTTCGATGCGTTCGATCAGCGAGCGCAATTGCCCCGCCGCGATCCCAGGTTCCGCCATATTCCACTCCCGCCTTGCGTCTGAACGAATTCGGCCAACCGACCCCATCGGGTCAATCACCGCTGTCGGTTTTCCTCAGTTCCCTGATTTCGCGCCTGCCGTCAGTCCGGGTTCAATGATCGGACGGCCGGTTGACCTCGTATGCCCGCAGTTGATCCGGTGTCGCGGCGGTCTGGTATTTTGCCTTCCAACTGTCATACGGCATTCCATAGACAGTTTCCCGTGCGCTGGCATTGGACAGCTCCAGACCCCTCTCCGCGGCCGCATCCCGGTACCAGTTGGACAGGCAATTTCGGCAAAACCCAGCCAGATTCATCATATCGATGTTCTGGACATCCGTACGCTGGCGAAGGTGCGACACCAATCTCCGGAAGACGGCTGCTTCCAGCTCGGTGCGGGCTTTTTCCTCGATTTCGGTCATCGAACTGTATCTCTCCGAAGCTTGTTTTATTCGCCATCCCGCAACGATATTCCAGCCGCGCCGCGGGTCCTAGTCGTTGCGTCCAACCTGTGGATCGCTCTTCGATCCAAAATTTTCGACCACCGCCAATGTCCCGTCGGCCAGGATGTCCGCAAGGATCGGCGTCAACCGGTCGGCCCACGCCAAGACACCGCGCTGGTTGTCGATCAGGTCGTTGCGGATCTCCAGAAGCGCATGCGCGAGACCGCGCATGGTGCCATGCCGATACATCGTATCGTTCCGCAAGGCCCCCGTGTAGGGCTCATTGTCGCCCACAAACAAACTGCCGTCCGCCGACAAATGGTCAATCAGCGGCCGCGCGAACCGCGGATCCTTGTCCCAAAGGATGCCCGCATGCCAGGGCCGGATGACGCCTTTCCATTCCGGCGTAAACGAATGAAGCGACAACAGGACAGGGGCGCACCCGGATTGCAGGCGATCATCGATGATCCGTTCAACCGCATTGTGATAAGGCCGGTAGTACCGTTCGAGCCTGCGCTCCCGCTCATCGGCGTCGACCGCTTCATTGCCCGGAATGATCGCGCCATCGGAAAGCCGCATAACCAGCGTCGGATCGTCCTCGCCCCGGTTGGGATCAACCAGAAGCCGCGTGAAACTGGTCAGGATTGCGGTCACGCCAAGCCGCTCCGACAGGCACTCCGCCAACGGTTCGCAACCGATATCATACGCGATGTGACGGGCGAGCTGATGCGCCGGCACGCCGAGTGTTCCATATTCCGGCGGCACCAGATTGCTGGCATGATCGCACAGGATGACCAGCGGCGCATCGGATTCGGCGCCGACGATCCGGAAGGAGGGATTGCTCTCGTCGGTCGGGTGGCCTGTGTTTGCGCCCGCATCGGAACCGGGTGAAATTGTGGCGGTTGCATCCATGCGAAGTGTTCACCGGTCCCGGTTTGCAAGACAAATGCGTGTGCGGTACGGCACATCGGTACATTGCATTCTTCAAATCACTCTTGCCCGCCGACCTCAAGCGGCAATTCGCTGTGAACGGAAAAATCTGGAAGGATCTCACGGCCGATGAACGGCAGGACCGCTTTCATTGCCCTGGTGCTTGGCGCCGTTGCCATGGGCGCGTCGCCGGTCTTTGTCCGGTTCGCCGAAATCGGACCGATTGCCAGTGCATTCTGGCGCGTTGCCCTTGCCCTTCCGGCATTGTGGTTTTGGGCGCGGCTCGAAGCGGATCCGGGCAAGTCGTCTCACATTCACGAACAGCCGGATCCCGGCGCACGATACGCCCTGTTGCTCGCCGGACTGCTGTTTGCGGGCGACCTGTCCTTCTGGCACCTGGCCATCCTTCACACAAGCGTTGCAAACGCCACGTTTCTTGCGACTCTGGCACCGGTCTGGGTCATCATCGGATCCGGTCTGTTTTTGAACGAGAGTGTGACGCGGGCCGTGATGCTCGGCCTCACACTTTGCCTGATCGGCGCCGCACTTCTGATCGGCGAAACCCTGTCTGTCGCACCCGAACGCATCAATGGCGATCTGTTCGGCCTCGTTACGTCCTTGTTCTTCGGAGCCTACTTCCTCGCTGTTCGCCGCGCCCGACGCCTTTACGGCTCCGGCCGCATAATGCTGGTTTCTTCGCTCATCTGCTCTTTGTCGCTTCTCGCTGTCGCCCTGGCGGCCGAACCCGTTCTGTTTCCCGCAACGCTCCCGCCGGTGGCGGCGCTGCTTGCACTGGCGCTCATCAGTCACGCCGGCGGACAGGGCCTGCTCGCCCTGGCCCTGGGCCACCTTCCCGCGGCATTTTCCTCGCTGGTGATCTTCCTGGAGGCCGTCGCGGCGGCCTGTTTTGGCTGGCTCGTGCTGTCTGAACCGATCAGCGCGGCGCAAACCGCCGGCGCGGTGGTGATATTCACGGGAATATATGTGGCAAGACCCCGCATCGATGTACCACGTTGACGGGGCCCGGCACCGATAGCCCGCCACCCTTGCGCCCCAATTTGCGGTCAATCTCCGATGATCATGAATCCGGCTAGGCACCGGGTGAAGGGCTTTTGGTCTCGATCGGGAGAAACCGATTGGCCGGATATCTTGGCGTTGACATTCCAAATCGCCCGGAGCAAAAACGGTCGGGGGGAAACGCGATCGTGTGCATGAGAAGGTTGGATGAAGCCATGAAGCTTCTCCGCAGGGCCGTGTTGCGGCTGGCGCATGTCGGAGCCGGATTGCTGGGAGTTGGCGCCGTCTGCGCGCTTGTCTTTGCATCCACGGCATCGGCTGATCTCCGCCTCTGCAACAAGACACAGGGCCGCGTCGGGGTCGCCATCGGCTACAAGCACAAGGGCGATTGGACCACCGAGGGATGGTGGAACATCGAAGCCAGCTCCTGCCAGACCTTGCTGTCCGGTACACTGACGTCACGATATTATTATGTATATGCGGTCGACTACGACCAGGGCGGCGAATGGGCCGGCAAAGCCTTCATGTGCACGCGCGACAAGGAATTCACAATCGAAGGTGTCAGCGATTGCATCGCGCGCGGATTCAAGAAGACCGGTTTTTTTGAAGTGGACACTGGCGAACAGTCCGGCTGGACAGTGCAACTGACGGAGCCGACCAATCGGGGTATCGGCGGCCGATGAAGCGAAACCGAAAGGTCAAAATACTCGCGACACTCGGTCCGTCCTCAAATGATGCAAGAACGATAAAGGCCCTGTTTGAAGCCGGGGCGGATGCGTTTCGCATCAATATGAGCCATACGTCCCACGAAGATCTGCAAGCCATGGTCCGCATGATTCGGAACATCGAATCCGATTGCGGACGCCCCATCGGCGTTCTTGTTGACATCCAGGGTCCGAAGCTGCGTCTCGGCGAATTCGCCGACGGCGAAGTTGAGCTGGAATCCGGCCAGGCGTTCACGCTCGACCTGGATGAAACGCCAGGCGACCGCAACCGGGTGTTCCTGCCACATCCGGAGATCTTCCAGGCGCTCGAACCCGGCCACACAATTCTGCTCGACGATGGAAAGGTTCGCCTGCGGGTCGCGGAAGTCGGCGATGCCCGCGCGGTGACCAAGGTGGTTGCAGGTCGAACCCTGTCCAATCGCAAAGGGGTCAGCCTGCCCGATACGACGATCGGCTCAAGCGCCTTGACGGAGAAGGATCGCGGCGACCTCCAGGCTGCACTCGCCGAGGATATCGATTGGATCGCATTGTCGTTTATTCAGCGTCCGGCCGATATCGCCGAGGTTCGGAAAATCTCCGGTGGCAAGGTCGGATTGATGGCGAAAATCGAGAAGCCGCAAGCGGTGCGCGAACTCGATGCGATCATCGAACTTTCAGATGCGGTCATGGTCGCACGCGGCGACCTCGGTGTGGAACTGCCGATCGAATCGGTGCCGGGAATCCAGAAGCGGATCGTTCGGCTTGCCCGCAACGCGGGAAAACCGGTGGTTGTGGCCACGCAAATGCTGGAATCCATGATCAGCGCCCCGGTTCCGACGCGGGCCGAGGTTTCCGATGTCGCGACAGCGGTATTCGATGGCACCGATGCCGTCATGCTTTCCGCTGAATCCGCCGCCGGCGATTTTCCCCTGGAAGCGGTCGATACCATGAACCGGATCGCCGAACAGGTCGAACGGGAGGCCTCCTTCGACCGGACTATCCACGCCCAGCACATCGAGCCCGAGGCGACCGGCGCCGATGCCATCACCGCAGCCGCTCGCCAGATCGCGGAAACGCTCAGCCTTGCGGCAATCGTCTGCTACACCTCCTCCGGTTCAACCGGAATACGAGCCTCCCGCGAACGGCCGGCGGTGCCGATTATCGCGCTCTCACCCGTTCCGCGCACAGCCAGACGCCTGTCGCTGGTTTGGGGACTGCACTGCGTGATCAGTGCCGACGCCCGGGATGTCGATGACATGGTCGATCGGGCCTGCCAGATCGCGTCGAGCGAAGGATTTGCCGTTCCCGGTTCCCGGATCATCGTCTCCGCCGGCGTCCCCTTCGGTACTCCGGGCGCAACGAACCTTCTGTGGATCGCCGATGTCGGAGACAATAGCCGGTCCGGATCATAGGCAACATGGCTGACACGGCGGCCTCCGCGGCCGCCGGCGTCTCATATTGCCTGACCGTCGGTTTCCTTTTTCAGCTTTTCCAGGGCTTCGCGCGCGCCGGTCATGTGGGGATTGATGGCAAGCGCCCGCGTAAGGGCCTTGGTCGCCTCATGCGTCAATCCGATATCGCGCATGATCAAGCCAAGGCCCGACAGGGCGCCGAAGTGCCGTGGCTGCAAGGCCAGCGTTTTCTCGATATCGGCTATCGATTTGCCGTATTCCTTGGTCAAGAAATGAACCGTCGCACGTTTGTTCCAGCCCTCGGCAAAATCCGGTGCAAGCACAACGATCTGATCGAGATGGTCGAGCGCGCGGGCAAAATCCTCCGCCTGCATCGCATCCACCGACCAGGACATCATCAGGTCGATCGTGTCGCTTCCGGATTCGTGAAATCGCTTCAGGATTTCCGCTTGCAGCGACCGCCCCTCAACCTCATCGCTGCCCGCAAGTCTGTCCAGAAGATCGTCCAGTGCCCGAACGCCACCGGACGGGACAGCCGATTTGGGGCCCTGACCGGAGCGGTCTTCCGGACCTGCGGCGCCCTGGGCCGATGCCGGCGAAACAACGGCGCCCCAGCACAGGCCGGCCATCAGGCAGAGCGCAATTCGTAACATCGCCATTCCGGTAAATTTACGGCATGGCCGGAATGCGGTCAAAACACGAATTTGATAGCAAAATCGACGGATGGTCCGACGAAAACCGCTGACACCTTGCGGTTCGCGAAATCAGCCTTGGCGGGCCTTGAACCGCCGCTGTGTCTTGTTGATCACGTAGACACGGCCCTTGCGGCGAACCAAACGGTTGTCGCGGTGGCGCTTTTTCAGCGCGCTCAGCGAGTTTCTTACCTTCATGACACCAACTTTCCGCGCGGGACCCGTGCGCCGCGCCTATCCGGACTTGGCGCGTGACATAGAAAGCTCACGCATGGTTTGTCAATGCGCAGGTCGAATTTCAGATGAATCGTCAACGGGTCCGGCGCTGTTTCCGGTCTCTGGTTCCACCTTCTGCGCCGGTACGAGGCTCCGGAACAGGTCGATATCGCGAACGACCCCGACCGGCGCGCCATTTGCGGCAACAAGATACGGGCCGGCGGTTCTCAGACGCATATCGATCATGTCGCGTACGGACACATTGGCGTCGAACTGCAGGAGGTCCCCTGGTGAAACGCCCCGGTCGCCAATCGCCGCAGTGTCGACAACCCGCGCCGGCGCGCCGTCGCGCATGGCGGTCCCGTTTTGCGAGATGACAAAGCCGTTTCCGGCATAGTGGGCATCGCCGGCCGTTGTCCGCGGCAAAGCGTCGAAGGGCGTCATCACCTCCCGGGCACGCAGAACATTGAGCGGATTCATATGGGCAACGAAATCGCGCACATATCCGCTGGCTGGCGCCAGAACGATCTCCTGGGGGGTGCCCACCTGGACGATTTCACCGCCTTCCATGATGGCAATGCGGTTGCCGATCTTGAGCGCTTCGTCCAGGTCATGGGAAACGAATATGATCGTCCGGTCGAGACTCTTCTGCAGGCTGAGCAACTCATCCTGCAGCCGGTCGCGGATCAACGGATCCAGGGCCGAAAACGGCTCGTCCATCAACAAGATGGGCGCATCGGTTGCAAATGCCCTCGCCAAACCCACCCGCTGTTGCATACCGCCGGAAAGTTCACTGACATATTTGTCGGCCCACTCCGCCAGGCCAACCAGATCCAGTTGGCCGGCGACCTTTCTCTGCCGCTCCGGCCGCGCCATGTGCGACAGCTCAAGGCCAAGCGCCACATTGTCACTGACGGTACGCCACGGCAGCAGGCCGAATTGCTGGAAAACCATCGCGATCCTGCCGCGGCGTAGCGCGCGAAGCCGCGCAGCATTGCAGTCCTGAACATTGACCGCCTCATCGCCGTCCATGACCGTGACCGAACCGCGCGTGATCCGGTTCAGGCGATTGACAGCCCGCAGCAGGGTTGATTTCCCCGAACCCGACAGTCCCATGAGAACCACGATCTCGCCGCTGTAAATATCGAGATTGGCGCCCTTCACGCCGACAATCTGCCCCGATTCGGCAGCGATGTCGGCGCGGCTCTTTCCCGCGTCTATCAGTTGCAGTGCAGCATCGGGCTGATCGCCGAAAACAATATCCACATCCCGAAATCGGACAACCGGATCATCCCTGCGCGCGCCACCGGAATCTGTCATCGCCCCCCTCCGTCGGGGTCTCCCCGGCAGACGCGATCAAGGATGATCGCGATCAAGACGATCGCGACACCCACTTCAAAGCCCCTGGCGATGTTGACCTGGTTGAGCGCCCTGAGGGTCGGCACACCAAGCCCGTCTGCGCCGACAAGCGCCGCGATCACCACCATCGACAGCGAGAGCATTATTGTCTGCGTCAATCCGGCCATGATCTGCGGCAACGCGTAGGGCAACTCGACCTTCCAGAGCCTTTGCCAAGTCGTGGCGCCGAACGCATCCGCTGCCTCCACCAGCGCCTTTGGCGTTGAGGATATCCCCAGTTGCGTCAGGCGGATCGGCGCAGGTATGGCAAAGATCACCGTGGCGATCAGTCCCGGCACCATCCCCAGACCAAACAGAATCAACGCGGGAATCAGGTAAACGAAAGTGGGAATGGTCTGCATCAGGTCGAGTACGGGCCGCAGGGCATTCATCAGCCACGGCCGCCGCGCGGCGGCGATACCCACCGGCACCCCGAAACCCATGCATATCACCGCTGACGACAAGACCAGCGCCAGGGTTTCCGTCGTCTCCTCCCAATAACCCTGGTTGATAATGAGAAGAAGGCCGGCCAGCACGAAGGCCGCAAGCCAAACCGATCTTCGCAAATAGTACGCGATGGCCGCCGCCAGCAAAACCATCACAAACGGATGGGGTGTTTGCAGCACCCACAGGATCGCTCCGATCATCGCCTCAAGCGCTGCCGAAATCCCGTCGAAAAACGCCGCGCCGTTCACGGTCAGCCAGTCGACACCACCCTGCGCCCACTTGCCGATCGGGATTTTATTTTCGGTGAGCCACTCCATCGATACGCTCGGCTGCCCCCTCAAGCGCGGGGGCCGGCCTGGCGCCGACCCCGGTTGTTTTCACAAGCCGTCGAAAATCCTTTTAGTTCGGCGGCGGGATCCAACACCTACATCAGGCTCGACTTGACTGCTTCCAGCCCGTTGCCGCCGTCAAACGTTTCCACACCGTCAAGCCATCCGTCGAGCACGCCCATATTGGATTTGATCCATGCGCGCGCCGCCTTCTCCGCTTCCTCACCATCATTGAGGATGGCGCCCATGATTTCGTTTTCCATTTTGAGCGTGAATTTCAGGTTGGTCAGCAACTTGCCGACATTCTTGCACTCCTCCACATAACCGGCCCGCACGTTTGTGTAGACCGTCGCACCACCGAAATCCGGTCCGAAAACATCATCGCCACCATCCAGATAAGCCATCGAGAAATTGGCATTCATCGGATGCGGTTCCCAACCCAGAAAAACGATGTGCTCATTCCGCTTTGTGACCCGTGCCACCTGCGCGAGCATGCCCTGCTCCGACGACTCCACTACTTCGAAACCCTTCAGCCCGAATGTATCGGCTTCGATCATGTCGATGATCAGCCGATTGCCGTCGTTCCCCGGCTCGATACCGTAAATCTTGCCGTCCAGTTCTTCCTTGAATTTTGCGATGTCCTGAAATGATTTCAAACCGGCATCAAACGTGTAACTGGGCACCGCAAGCGTGTATTTTGCGCCTTCCAGGTTGACGCCGACCGTGTCCACCGATCCCTCATCGCGATAGGGTGCGATATCGCCTTCCATGGTCGGCATCCAATTGCCCAGGAAAACATCAATATCCTTGTTCTTAAGCGAGGCATAAGTCACCGGAACCGAGAGCACCTTCACGTCCGGCTCGTAACCGAGTGCCTTCAAGACCACCGATGTCGCGGCTGTGGTCGCTGTGATATCGGTCCAGCCAACATCGGAAAAACGGACTGTCTTGCAGCTGTCCATTGCCGCCAGGGACGGCCCGGATGCCAGTCCGAGCGCCATCGCGCCAAACACCGCACCCAAGAAAGTGTGCCTCATACTCAACCTCCTGATTGTTTGAAAACCGGGCGAGCCCCACCAGCAGCGCTGCTGCGACTCTCCGCCTGTTGAATGACCATCGAAACATCTATTGCGGGTCGGTGCAAATTTTTATTGATTGATCGATCAATTAAAAATATTCAGCATTCGATCGCACATGCAACAACGGCAGTGGAGACACGCACATGCCAAAAATCGGAATGGAGCCCCTTCGCCGGGAAGCCCTGATATCAGCGACGATAGACGCAATCCACGACAAGGGCATGGCCCATGTCACAATGAGCGATATTGCACGCCGGGCCGGCGTATCCGCCGGGCTCGCACATCACTATTTTGGTGCCAAAGACCGATTGCTTCTTGCCACAATGCGCACGCTGCTGGCCGAGCTTGGCGATGAGGTCCAATCCCGCCTGGCCGACTGCGCCTCACCACAGGACCGCTTGCGGGCGATCATTCGCGGCAACTTTTCCCCGTGCCAGTTTCGGCCTGAAGTCATCTCTGCCTGGCTCGCTTTTTACGATGCCGCACAGCATGACAATGCCGCCCAGCGGCTCCTGCGGATCTATGTCCGGCGATTGGAAAGCAATCTGGTCCACGCCCTTCAGGAACTGACCGACCGTGCCAGCGCGGAACGAATTGGCACAATGACCGCCGCGCTGATCGACGGTGTGTGGATCCGCAGATCCCTGACCGCGGAAGATCCCGGCGGCCAAAACGCCGCCCAATTGGTGGAAGAGGCCGTGTTTGCCGCGCTTGCCGCAACCCGGACCTGATACCGCCGCCATGACCGGTCGCTCCGCTGAATGTGATGCCGATTTCATCATTGTCGGCGCCGGATCATCCGGTTGCGCACTGGCCGCGCGCCTGTCTGAATGCGGTCGTCATTCGGTGCTCTTGTTGGAATATGGCGGCTCTGATGCCGGACCGCTTATCCAGATGCCGGCCGCCTTGTCCATTCCGATGAACATGAAAGCCTATGATTGGGGATTTCAAAGCGAACCGGAACCACAAATGGGTGGCCGGCGTTTTGCCGTCCCCCGCGGAAAGGTCCTCGGCGGATCTTCGTCGATAAACGGCATGGTATATGTCCGCGGCCACCCCGATGATTTCGACGCCTGGGAGAAGGCAGGCGCAACGGGATGGGGGTTCGGCAGCGTCCTGCCCTACTTCCTGCGGATGGAAAACGCGCATCGATCCGATTCCCGGTGGCGCGGCACCGGCGGTCCGCTCCACGTCACCCGGGGACAACAGGACAATCCCCTGTATCGTGCATTCATAAAGGCGGGAAAATCTGCCGGATACCGCGAAACGCCGGACTATAACGGTGCCTGCCAGGAAGGCGTTGGGGCGCTGGACATGACAGTCTGGAAAGGCCGCCGCTGGTCCGCCGCCAACGCCTACCTCAAACCTGCAGCCGGCCGCTCCAATCTTCGGATCCTAAAGCGCTGCAGGGTCGATCGCATCATCTTCGAAGGTCGTCGCGCGGTTGGGGTGGAAGCGCGGCAGCGAACCAGTCGGCTGCGATTCCACGCCGGCAAGGACGTGATACTTTGCGCGTCGGCAATAAATTCGCCACATCTGCTTCTGTCATCCGGCGTCGGACCCGGCGCCCAGCTACAGGCGTTCGGAATTCCGGTCGTCGCCGAACGACGCGGTGTCGGCGCAAATCTTCAGGACCACTTGGAGGTGTATGTCCAGCACAAAAGCCGCAAGCCGGTATCATTGAATGGGCATTTGGGTTTGATGTCGCGGGCCCGCATCGGCTTGCGCTGGCTGGCCACCAAAACCGGATATGGGGCCACAAATCACTTTGAGGCCGGCGGCTTCATCCGTTCACGAGCCGGAATTCCCTATCCGGATTTGCAAATGCATTTTCTACCGGCCGCAATGCGTTATGACGGCAGGCGCGCTTCGGACGGACATGGATACCAGATGCATATCGGGCCGATGCGCTCCCGATCCCGCGGCAGCGTCAGCCTCGCCCGGATGCAGACGGCAGATGCAGCACAAACGCCACCGCCCGCAATCCGCTTCAACTATATGAGCGCGCCGCAGGACTGGGGTGATTTCCGGGCCGCGATCCGGCTCGCCCGCGAGATCTTCCGGCAACACCCGTTTGACGCATTTCGCGGCGAGGAGCTTGCACCCGGTGAAGACGTTCAGACCGATGCCGAACTGGATGCATTCATTCGCGACCATGCCGAAAGCGCCTATCATCCCTGCGGGACATGCCGCATGGGTGGCGATCAGGATCCCGATTCTGTTGTCGACCCTGAATGCCGCGTCATCGGTGTTGACGGGCTCCGGGTGGTGGATTCTTCGATATTTCCGCTGATCACCAACGGAAACCTCAATGCACCTTCCATCATGGTTGGCGAGAAGGCGGCCGATATCATTTTGGGTAAGGCGCCACTGGCGCCTGTCGAACGCACGCCATGGCGTCATCCGAGCTGGCGCAGCGAACAGCGCTAGGCATGCGGCGAGGGGGCGATCCTGCCCGGCGACATGGATCAACGGCTGAAGCCGCAATCCCTTTCAACTGAAATCCCTATCGAATTTTCGGCCGATATTCCGCAACGGAATCGAACCGGCGCGGCCCGAACGCCTGCACCACCGCAGCCGATGTCAGGCCATCTTGATCAACAGGACGGCCATGACAAGATAAGTCGCCTGATGCAGGGCCTGGTCGAGTCCGATTCCGTACCAAAAAAGATTGTCCCTGGGCGTCCAACCGTTGCGGATGGTGATCTGCGCCTTGAGCCAGTCGATGTGATAGTGGACAACAAATTCGCCGGCGAGAATGAGCAGGACGGGCACCGCCGCAGTTCCGGCGATCAACGCCGCAGGCAGAGAACCAACGATATGTCCGGCGGAATGCATGATCCCGCCCGGATGCGCATAGGTGCCCTTGTTTTCGACCTGGTAGCCTGACTGCAGGAGAAAGTCGAAGATCAGGTGCTTGACCTGAAGCACCGCGATAACGGCAAGGAGGAGGAACTGCGAATCGGACATGAGGTACTCGGAAGGGCACCTTGTATTGTTTGTTGGTCTTGCAGCCCCCTGCACAGAGGCGCATCCCTAGCCGGTTCACAGCCGTCGCACAATTCCAATTGTCGAGAAATTATCCGCGCCAGCTTTCGCATTCCTTAACGGCGGGGCGCGGTGAAATACAACCGCAGCGCGATCGTCAATTGATATTCTGTTTCGACACCGTCGCCGAAAGCGCTAGGCTCTGATCGCCACAGCGCGGATCGCAATCACCCACCGGCGAACGGGGCTGGATTTTTCCGCTTCGTTGTGCCGTCATCGGCGCGGGCGAATGCCTGCCCTGCATACAGGCGAAAGGCGAAAGACCTATGCGCGGTTCAAGTGTAGTCGCATTGATCTTCGGCATGGTCATGGTGTTTGCCATGCTTGTCCTGCGTATATTGGACCCGTCGCCGATCCGCACATTGCGTGCGTTCACATTTGACGAGATCCAGCGCTTTTCGCCGCGCGCGTACGGCGACTATCCGGTCCGTATCGTCGATATCGATGAGGCCTCTCTCGCCGAACTCGGGCAGTGGCCTTGGCCGCGCGATCGTGTTGCCGCAATCGTTGCCCGGCTGACGGAACTTGGTGCAGCCGCGATTGTTTTCGATGTCATCTTCGTCGAACCCGATCGCATGTCGCCAAAACAGATTGCAACCAATTCCCGTCTGGCCGCGGCGCTGGACAGCAATGCGACCCGCGCTCTGGTCGAAAGCCTGGCGGACAATGACGAGGTGTTTGCGCAAGCAATCGCTGGCGGCCCGGTTGTCCTGGGATATTCGATCCTGAAGTTCGGGATCGAAAGCGACGAGACGCAGGCCAAAGAAGCGCCCAAGGCAGGCTTTGCATTTACCGGGATTGATCCCCTGGCTGCGGCCCCTCCCATGTCGGAGGTCACGTACAACATTCCCGTCCTGCAGGATGTCGCATCCGGCCTGGGCAGCATTTCGTTGAATCCCGACGATGTCATCGATGTCGTTCGAAAAATTCCGCTGGTATGGTCCGATGGTACGCAATTCTGGCCAAGCCTCGCCGTGGAGGCACTCCGTGTGGCTCAGGGCGCATCGACAATCGTCGTCCGCGGCGCCAACGAGGCCGCTGGCGTGATCGAAGGCCTCCAGGTCGGAGCCTTCGCCATTCCCACGACAACCAATGGCGAATTCTGGGTCTGGTACGGTCACGACCGGGAGGACCGGTTTCTCTCTGCCGCAAAGGTGTTGAATGAACCCGATGAAGCGCTACGGCCGAAGGTCGAAGGCAATATCGTTCTGATCGGCGCATCTGCGTCCGGTTTGCTCGACATTCGGGCGACCGCGCTTGGCGAAAATGTCGCCGGGGTTTCCATCCACGCGCAGGTGCTGGAACAGATTATTTCCGGAACCTACATTCAGCGGACAGACTGGGTCGAGGGGCTGGAATTAATCGGTTTTGCGCTGACCGGCGCATTGCTGGTCGTTTCCGGCGTCTTTTCCGGTCCCATATTGTCTTTCGTACTGGGCGGAGTTGTCGCCGCCTTGATAATTCTTCTCACCTGGATCGGATTTCATCGCTACGGACTGCTGGTCGACCCGAGTTTTGCGCTGTTCGGAGGACTTGCCGTCTACTTTGCGCTGACGTCGTTTCGGTTCCTGGTCTCAGACCGCGAAAAGCGGCGAATTCGCCGCGCGTTTGCGCAATATGTCGCCCCATCCGTTCTGGAGGAAATCGAATCCGATCCCGACAAGCTGCGTCTCGGCGGAGAAATCCGCGCCGTCTCGGTGATGTTCTGCGATGTGCGCAATTTCACCCCGCTCAGCGAACGATTGGAACCGGTGGAGCTTGTTTCCCTGCTCAACCAGCTGCTTGGCGCCCTGAGCAATCATGTCATCGCGGAATCCGGCACCATCGACAAGTATATCGGCGATTCGCTGATGGCGTTCTGGAACGCGCCAACCGACATTCCGGATCACGAAATGCATGCCTGCCGAGCTGCCCTGCTGATGCGCCAAAGCTTGGCGGAATTGAACGCATCCGGTGCATTTACCGTCACCGGACCCGGAATCGACGGTTCAACACCGGAAAATTCAGCCGGCCAGGACACGCCCGAAGTTGCGATCGCCATCGGCATTTGCACAGGCGAAGCGTGCGTCGGCAATATGGGGTCGGAGCAACGCTTCGACTATTCCGTGATCGGCGACACGGTCAACATCGCCGCCCGCGTGGAAAACGCCTGCCGTCACGTCGCCTTCGACATCATGATTGCGCAATCGACCGCGGATCGCGTTCCCGGGCTGGCGATGCTGGATGCCGGATCCATCGCACTGAAAGGGAAATCGGATCGCCTTGGCCTCCAAATCGTGGTTGGCGATGAAACCGTGCGTCAAAGCCGGGAATTCCAGGAGCTTGCCGATTGCCATGTCGATCTTCTCCGGGCCATGAAAAGGACAGGCAAGCTCGACCGGGAACGCCTCGACAACTGCATCGCCGGGGCTGCCGCGATTTCCGCGGAACTGGCTGCGTTTTACCGGCGCATTCCGGCCCGGTTGGAAGATTTTGTGGAGTTGGACAAGCCGTCGGCAGCCGACGTTGATGTTGAACTTGAGGAGTCCCACGCCACTACGATCCTCGCCGAACGCACCTGAGAACAATCCCGTATTTCATTAACCAATCGGTATGTCCTGACAGCGATAGTCTTCCGATCAGGCCGGCCAAGCTGGACGGCCGGCTGAAACCAGGGCCCGGACGGAACCATGGCAAACACCCACACCCTGAAGGACGATCTGGTGCTTGTTTCCGGTTCGGCATGCCGGGTGATCATTATCCTCTCCGTGATATTCGGGACCATTTGCGTCGTCAGCGCCTACCGCATCTACAATCACACCTGGGACGAACCGCTTCATATCGCCGCCGGCGTTGAGATGCTGGACAAAGGCGAATACTCGTTTGAGCCCCAGCATCCGCCGATCGCCAGGCTGGCGTTTGCCATTGGGCCATATCTGATGGGCGCGCGGTCTGGTCGGCATGACACCCACAATCCCTTCGCTGACGGCCGACGCATTCTCCACGAAACAGGCGACTACCAAACCGTACTGACCATCGCCCGATTAGGAAATCTGCCGTTCTACCTGCTGGCCTTCGCGGCAACATGGTTGCTGGCCGCGCACATATTCAACCGCGAAATCGCCGCGTTGTCGGTGTTCTTCCTTGCGACGATCCCGCCGGTTTCCGGCAATGCCGCAATCGCCGCTCTGGATATCGCCCCGACCGCGTTCGGCATTTTGGCCATTTATCTGTTTGTGCTCTGGCTTGAAGAACCGGATCGCAGGCGCGCATTTCTCCTGGGTGCCGTGTGCGCCACGGCGATCATGACCAAATATTCGGCCATTGCCTTCCTGGTCGTGGCGTTTGCCGCAATCCTGATCGGGAAATATGTCGCGTCCCGATACGATCCAGCGCATCCCGGGTTCCTGAGCCGCGGACATTTCGCCGGCGACCGGTATATCGTCTTTGGCGGCCTTCTGATTTGTCTCGCCGCTTCGCTTTTTATGTTTGGACCATTGATCAAGCCGGAAGCGGAAACGGCGACCACCCTGGTCGGCAAATTCGCCGCGCTGCCGATCTTTCCTTTGTTCATGTCCTTTGTGCCTGAAGGCCTGATCGACCTGATGGAGCACAACAAATCGGGTCACACGTCATATCTTCTGGGCGAAGTGCGGGATCGCGGATGGTGGTACTATTACATCGTCAATATCGCCGTTCGAACCCCGCTGCCGGTTTTGCTGGCCGGGCTGATCGGCCTGGTCTGGGCTGCCATGGCCGCAGCACGGCAATACCGTTGGCAGGGATCGGTTCCGGCTCTCGCATTTGCCGCGATCCTGACATTCGCCAGCGCTTTCAGCGCCATCAACATCGGATTGCGCCACGTTTTCCTGCTTTACCCTCTGCTGGCGATCGCCGCGGCTTTTGTCCTGTATCGCCTGACCGCCGCGGAGCGTTGGCGATGGCCGGCCCTGATCCTGGCGGTGTTGCTTGCCGGCGGACAATTGACATCGGCCATTCGCGCATTTCCGGAACATTTGACCTATTTCAATGCGATTGCGGGCGACCGGCCGGAGGCGATCCTGGTCAAGGGCGACCTGGACTGGGGTCAGGATTTCAACCGTCTGAAACAGGCGATCCACGCTCGCAACATCGATCGGATCGCGCTTTCCATAAACGGCAGCGTCGACCCTGCCAGACATGCCTTGCCGGACTGGTATGAATTGCCAGTTGATCGCCAGGTCACCGGTTGGATTGCAATCAGCATTCAGCGCCAACGGATCGATCCGGAGATCTACGGTTGGCTGGAGAGCTACGAGCCGGTGGAACGCATCGGTCGGTCGATTAATCTCTACTACATTCCGGAGCCGGTAAGCTGAGCGCGCCTGTCACAATCTGGCCAGCGCGGCGGCGATTTCCGCCGCCACCTGCGCATTGTTTTTGGCAAGAGCGATGTTTGCCACGAGCGATCGGCCGCCTGTGAGATCGACGATTCGTTTCAACAGGAATGGCGTCAGTCGCTTGCCGCTGATCCGGTCTGCATGCGCATCGGCAAGCGCCCGTTCGATCACTTGATCCATTTCGGATTTGGGCAATGCCGCGTCCTTCGGCGCCGGAACCGCGATCACCATGCCGGCGGCCGCGCCGATCTCGCGCTGCGCGCGGATAATCCCGGCGGCCAGGTCCGGTTCGTCCACCCTCAGCGGCACCTCAATGCCGCTTTCCCGGCTGTAAAAGGAAGGCAACTCGTCGGTCCCGTAGCCGATCAGCGGAACGCCCTTTGTTTCCAGATACTCCACGGTCTTCGGCAGATCGAGAATGGCTTTGGCGCCGGCACAGACAACGGCGACCGGCGTGCAGGCCAGTTCTTCCAGATCGGCCGATATATCGAATGTATCCGCCGCCCCCCGGTGAACGCCGCCAATACCGCCCGTTGCGAAAACGGCGATCCCGGCCATGCGCGCACCGATCATTGTCGCAGCGACTGTCGTCGCGCCGCTGCTCCCCGAGGCAATCGCCGCCGCCAGATCGCGTCTGGAGAGTTTCGGCAGATCCGCATCACCGGCGATGCGTTCCAGCGCCATGTCGTCCAGGCCCACCCGAAAGACACCGTCCAGCACCGCGATCGTCGCCGGCACGGCGCCGGCCCGGCGTATCGTCGCCTCAAGCATGCGGGCTGTTTCCAGATTATCGGGAAAGGGCATGCCATGCGCGATGATCGTGCTTTCGAGCGCCACCACCGGCTGATTCGCCGCAACGGCTTCAGCGACCTCTTCCGACAAATCGATCACATCGTCACGCATCACGGTCTCGCCTGGGGGACAATCGTTTAAAAACGTGGGCCGGCTTGCGCGCCAGAATCGCTCATGGCGATCCCCGCCCGCGACAATACCAGTTCAAGGTTGAGCGAATCGCTGGTTCCGGCTCCACATTCCACCGTTATCGCCGCGCAAGCCAACCCCATCCTCAACGCCATTTGCAGATCCAGTCCGGCATCGATGCCGATCAGGGTTCCCGCGACAAGGGCATCACCACCCCCCGTGACCGACACCGGATCGGCATGCAGAGCGGGAAGCCGGATATTTTGGTCTGCATCCGCCGCAATCAGGCCATCGGCGCCCATCAGTATGATCGCCGTGCCGACACCGGAATTGCACAGCGCACGGACGGCACGCGAATATGCCTGCTCGGAATCCAACGTCCCGCCGGCCAGCGCCGCCGCCTCCCCCGCATTGACAAACAGCCAGTCGATGGCATCGAGCACACCTGAAAGGCGCAGAACCTTGACGACCGAAGTTCCGTCCGCCGCCAACGTCACCGAAGGCGGCTTGGACGCCGCAATGTAGCGAATTGTCGTTTCAGGCAGGTTCGCATCGATGAACCAGATCGGCGCGTCGTGACCGGCCGCCAACAGCGGTTCGACACGGGCCGGCGTGAGTTCGTCGATAATCTTCATATCCGAAAATCCGACATACAGTTCGCCGTTTGGTTCCAGCAGCGCTGTATAGGATGCGGTGGGACTGGAACGGGATCTCGAAATCGAGGCGATCCGCACTTCATGTTCTGAAAGCTCGTCGACCAAACGATCGCCGGATAAATCAGCTCCGATCCGGCTAACGAACAGCACCCGGCCGCCTAAACGCGCCAGCGTGACGGCCACGTTTCGCGCAACACCGCCGGCGCTATGGGATTGCCACACCGGGTTGGACGTCCCCGCAATGACCGGTGCGACGGATATTGCCTGGACGTCGGATGTTGCAGCGCCGACAACGAGAAATTCACCCATGCCACCTTTGTGATCGGCCTCTGGAACTGGCGCAAGGCCTGTTTTCGGCGGTTTGACGATCGATGCGACCGCCTTGCCATAGTCACAAAGGTTGGTCATGATCCGGCTGGTGCGTAACGGTGGCGAAAGACGGCTGATTTTAAACAATCGGGAGGCAGGACAACCGATGCACGGTCCCGACCAACGACCGGTGGAAACACCGGGTCGCATGCACGATCCAGCCAAATCGCCGGGCTGCTGGCATTTCCGGCGAGACCTGCACCGATTGGGGCGTCCCCTGGTCGCCATTGCCGCCGCCGCATTGTTCTCCTTTTTGGCGGCACAGACGGCAAACGCCCAGGCTATCGAGCCGGGCGAAACGGTGTTGACCCGATTCGGCGGCTTTGACGCGGCCACCGGCTTTGCACTTGATCTCGATGGCCCCGTTGCGCTTGCCATCGATACACGCCATCCGGGAGAGCCGGCAAACGGTCAGGCACTGCGCAATTTGGAGCTGCGTATCCTGGCGACGGCCGCCGAAGTCGGCCAGATATTCGGCATCGCGATCGACGATTCCGTGCCGGCAAATGTCTATGTCGCCGCATCATCCGCTTACGGCGCCTATCAGCTGGCCGACGGCAGCTGGCATCCCGGCCAATGGGGCGACGGCGGCGGATCGGGCACAATTTACCGTCTCGATGCAACAAACGACTACAAGCCCGTCCCGTTTGCCGATGTCCGACTGGGCGGCCGGCCCAACACCGGCGCCGCACTGGGCAACCTGGCATACGACAAAGCCAATCGGCAGCTTTTCGTCTCGGATCTGGAAAGCGGGATGATACACCGGATCAGTCTCGGTGGCACCGACCGGGGCATATACGACCATGGATCGACCGGGCGCGCCGGTTTTGTCGATGCGGCAACCGGTTCCCGGATGTCGCTTCCGGCCGTTGCTTTCGATCCGGCGAGCGATGCGCGGCGATCGGATTGCCCGACGGAGTATTCCCGGTCGCCGGAATGCTGGAACCTCGCCGATTTCCGCCGACGCGTGTGGGGCTTGAGCGTCCGGCAGGATCCCGCCACCGGTCTCAGCAGGCTTTATTATTCGGTGTGGAGCTCTCAAGGGTTTGGTGATCCGCAATGGACCGCCGATCCGGCAGATCAATCCAACACGGTCTGGTCGATTGGCCTGTCCGGCAGCGGCGATTTCGATACCGCCGACATTCGCCGCGAACTGACTGTCCCCGGCTTTTTTTCTGACCTTGACGACTACAACCGGGCCGGCCCGTCGAATCCGATTACCGATATTGCGATTTCGGCGGCGGGCGAGATGCTTCTTGCTGAACGCGGCAACGTGCGAAAGCTTGAAGACGGCCCGCGCGACGGTCTGATCTGGCCGCATGAATCCCGTGTCTTGCGCTACGTGCGCGATGAGAACGGTATATGGCAAGCCGATGGCCGCTACGATATCGGGAACGCTGACCGGGCCGACATCGGCCAGCCGCATCTTCGCGCCGCCGCAGTCGGCGGCGTATCCTACGGGCCGGGCTATTCGGCATCGGGCGAGCAGGATCCGAACCAGATCGATGCATTTGCCTGGGCAACCGGTGACGAATTGTGCCAAGTCGACGCACCTTGTGCATCGTCGACGGCCGGACAGGAGGATGAAGCGCCACTGTCCGGTCTTCAGGGCCAGCCCGGCGAGTCACCTGCCGAGGTCACGCCTGCCGCGGCCTATACCGACTATCCGGAGCCCGGCCCGGCGACGCCGGGCGAAGGCCCCGCGCGTTCATATTTCATCGAAGCCATGGATTATGCCGGGTCCGGCTGGACAGGAGACATGGAAATCCATACCGGCGGCGGTTCGGCTCCCGCCGATGGTCCGCCGGACCTCTCCGTATCCAAATCCATGTCGGACATTTGCCTTGCCGGCGCCATTTGCACGGGGCGGGTAACCGTGACGAATGTGGGCGGCGGCGAATGGAGCGGCCCCCTTTTCCTTCATGATGTCACAATTCCGCCGGGCGTTGATTTTGCCGCCGTTGCGCCGCCCTGGACCTGCAAAGAGTTTGGTGGCGAGCGGATATGCTACCACGCGCCAGTCAATCTGGCACAGGGACAACACCGTACATTGACCGTCGATATCGCGGTGCCGGCCGGCTTCTCAGCCGGCAATCTGGTCAATTGCGCCGAAGTCGCATGGCCGTTGGAAAACATGGCCGACCAGCGGACAATCGTGCGCGCCGCGCAGATCGCGCTGACCGTATTGGGCTACGATCCCGGCCCGGCGGACGGCCTGTTCGGGCCCCGCACCGCGGCGGCCGTCATGGCGCTCCAGAGTGATGTGGGCTTGGAGCCGGACGGATTTCTGAATCAGGATGTCCTGGATATTCTGTACCCTGATCTGTCCGCGACACCGGGCGATGCCAATCGGGCCAATGATCAGGCCTGCGCCGAAAGCGAGATCATCAGCACCCCACCCGCCGGTGGCGTGCACCTGCCGGTTGGATCCACGCCGGGACATCTGACACCGCTTTCCGTGCATCAGCCGATCGGCTCCGGTCCCGGTCATGCTTTTCCCGTCTCCGTCCATCAGCCAATCGGATCGGGTCCGCTCCATGTCTTCCCGCACTCCGTGCACCAGCCTTGGGGCTCCGGTCCGGGTCATGCTTTCCCGGCCTCGGTCCACTTGCCCGCCGGTTCATTGCCGGGCCATGTCTTTCCGACATCGGTCCACTTGCCGGCCGGATCGCTACCCGGTCATGCATTCCCGATTTCGGTTCACCTGCCAATCGGATCGCTCGGCGGCCACGCCTTTCCGTTGTCCGTTCACCTGCCGGTCGGCTCCGCGCCCGGCCATGCGCTTCCGCTGTCGGTACATTTACCGATCGGTTCGGGCGGTCCGCATGGCCTGCCGGGATCGCTGCATCTTCCGATCGGGTCCGGGCCCGGCCATTTGTTCCCGGTCTCCATTCATCTTCCGCTGGGGTCCAATCCCGGCCACGGCTTCCCGAATTCTATTCACTTCCCGTTCGGTTCCGCGCCCGGTCACTTGTTCCCGCAATCGGTGCACCTGCCGGCCGGTTCCATTCCGGGGCACCTCTTCCCGCTGTCCATCCATCAGCCGATCGGATCGTTTGGCGGCCATATCGTGCCCCTTTCGATCCATCTGCCGTTCGGATCCAATCAGGGACACCTGTTCCCGCTCTCGGCGCATTTGCCTATCGGATCCAATCCCGGACATCTGTTCCCGGGATCGCTACATCTGCCACTGGGATCCGGGCCGGGCCATCTGCATCCGCAATCGATTCACTTGCCGATTGGCTCCGCTCCCGATCACGCACTTATCCAGTCTATCCACCAGCCCATCGGATCCGGCCCGGGTCACGAACCGCCGCAATCGATCCACATGCCTTTCGGATCCAATCTTCATGGACAAATTGGTTCGCTGCATTTTCCGCCGGGATCCGGTGCGCACCTGCCGGTTGGGTCGATTCACGCCCCGCTTCTGTCATCACCGCAACTCCACGAAGTGGTTCAATCGCTCAGCCACACGCCCATCGGCTCCATTCATCTGCCAGTCGGTTCCGGCGGTCATTTCCCGCCCGGTTCGCTGCATTTCCCTGTCGGATCCGGTCATCAACCGCCGGGGTCCAATATCCACACGCTGGGTGAAAGCCTGCATATCCCGGCCGGTTCCAGTTTGACCCAGCCGCCAGGCCCGTCTCCGGCACCGCCTCCACCGGGCGGCGGCGGCATCCAGCCACACCTGCCGGTCGGATCAACCGGACCACATCGTCCGGTGGGTTCCGTCCACCTGCCTGCCGGTTCTGTCCAGCCCCATCGCCCGATAGGGTCCACGCAACCACACCGGCCGATCGGGTCCACCGGACTTCACCTGCCGATCGGATCGCAGGCCCCGCACCGGCCCATCGGCTCGGTCCATCAGCCGCGGGGCTCTGTCCAGCCACACCGGCCCATCGGGTCCATTCATCAGCCTATCGGGTCCGTCCAGCCGCACCGGCCCATCGGGTCCATCCATCAGCCTATCGGGTCCGTCCAGCCGCACCGGCCGATCGGCTCTGTCCATCGACCCGAAGGCTCTGTCCAGCCACATCGGCCCATCGGGTCCATCCATCAGCCAATCGGTTCGATCCAACCGCACCGGCCGATCGGATCCAAGCAGCCGCACCGGCCTGCCGGATCGATCCACACACCTCTGGGATCCCGCCCGCAAGTGCATCTGCCGCTCGGTTCCCGGCCCCAGATCCATACGCCAATCGGCTCCAATCCCCAGATCCACACGCCGATCGGCTCCAATCCTCAGGTCCACACACCGATCGGCTCCAGGCCGCAGATTCATACACCACCAGGTTCAACACAGGAGTTGCATTTGCAACGGAGATCCCGCGCCCAGTCTTCCGGCACACAGCAACCGGCACACCAGCCGGAAGGTTCGACGGACACGGTCCATGATCCCCGCAAGACGCGTGAAGAACGACTAAAGCAGCTGCAGCAGAAATTGATTCCGCTCAATCAGGGGACACGAGTGAACTGAACGGTGCCAATTTATCAAACGACAACAACAATAAGCCCGTTTCGGTCGCGCATGACGTTTCTCAGCTTCAGGAAAGCGGGCCCGTTCGTGGCAGGTTTGGGTATCG
Organism: Afifellaceae bacterium; assembly: GCA_965216515.1. Taxonomy (GTDB): domain Bacteria; phylum Pseudomonadota; class Alphaproteobacteria; order Rhizobiales; family Afifellaceae; genus CAXMRP01. The sequence continues at coordinate 1,710,378 of OZ244173.1, forward strand.
CGCTATCGATTTCGGTCGGCACGGCACTCTCCAATCCGGCATTGTCGACAAATCAGCAATTTATCGAGAGCTTGAATGCAGACGCCGACTTCACCATTGATGATGTTGGTTCGGTCTTCGAGTATGTCCTGTCGCAATTGCCGGAAGACGTAAAAGTCTATCCGACGGAAAATTACTATTACTTCAGGTTTCACCACCAAGGCGTCGACTATGCCGGCAACATACGGCTTGCGGCATCAGATCGCGACGACGGCATCGTGCACTTCGCTTATTTTCCGGCGGCAAATGCCGGTGTCCGCGAAGGTCAAATGCACTACAGGCCCTTGGCCGCGAGTGACGGCGTCATCGTCGAGAAGATTGATCCCCTTCGCTATTCCGTCCGTTTCCGCGACAGAAGGATCCGCTTTGCGCTCAATGACCTGTCCGATGTCCGCCCGCCCGGCGGACTGCTCAATGAAAACGAGACCTATCTGGGCCCGGTTTACGATGAATCCGGTATCCAGTTCTATCTGGTCTTCAATCGCGATCTCAAACTTTTCCATTATGTCCTGAACGAATCCGGCAAGGTGCCCGAAGACTTTCAGCCGGCAGCATACACAGACCGAATACTCATCGGCCGGCGTACGGGTTTCGCGGTGTATCGCGACGGGAAAAAGGACCGGAAAATCCTGATCGGCGTGCTGGCGGCCAATGTTGCGGTGAACAATTACTACGATGGCCCGTTCGACCAGTTGCCGGATAATTTCAACAAAGATGACCGGCTTCGCGAGGCAATCGAGGAGTCCGACCCGTCTGTTGCCGGGCGTTTGGATCAGTTCGGATACTTCGATACAGGCGAAGGGCGCTACCTGATTGGCCCGTACATGCAATATTCGCAGCCCCAGCAGTTGGCCTCATTTCACTTGTGTGCAACCAATCCCGACATCGCGCCGCAACTCTACTATGGCTGTTTCGCCATCCAGGGTGGCGGGCGTTAACCGGCGCCGATTGTCGGCCCGCTCAACCCGGAATTTCGCCGAGCAAACAAATCTCGTCAGCCGGAAACCAATGCTCCTGCAGATTGTCGCCGGCCTCGTCATTCGGTCCCTGACGGTCCACGACCAGGAAATCCTGACGGGCGCCGAGAACGAGAAGCGGATGGTGCCAGGTGCCCGCCGCAAACTGGACGCCCTGATCGCCCCGGGCATAGAAAGCCGCGCAATCGGATGCTCTCGGATGCATGGCGACGACGACAAGCCATGGCCGATGCGACAGCGGCACAAAGGCCTGCGCACCGAGCGGATGCCGCTCCAGCATCCGGATTTCGACAGGCTGCGGGCGAGCTTCGGTGCGAAAGATCGACAATATGGCTTCCCCGCCCTCACCCGGATCCGCCGAGGCGAGCGCGTGAAAACGTCTCGTCGTCCCTTCATTTATTAAGGTGCTGCTGGCGTCCTTTGCCTCGATAACCCGCCCGAATGGCGCAAATGCCGCCGCGGTGAGCGGCATGACCGGTATCGTCTTCAAGCGCGCCTCCCGAATATCCGCAAACGGCTGACACCACCATCGGGATGGATATTCAAGCGCACATGGGTCACCGGACCAAGGTCGCTGATCGCATCGCCGTCAAACGTATGGATCGTATCCGCCTCCAGCTTCTGCGCGGCCATCATTGTCGGCCAGTGCATCGCCTGGGTAACAAGGCTTTTGTCGGTTCCCCAAGAGACCCGTGCGGCCTGAATGCTGCATCGGTCCGGATAGTTGCCTTTGAAATGGGCCGTATCCACTTCGACACGCTCAACGACACCGCAGGTTCCAAGCGCCACGATCAGCCAGTCATGCCCCGGCTCCCTGCGTCGGCGGGTTTCCCAGCCGTCACCCATGTTCCTGCCGCGGCCTTCCGTCAGAAGCGACCAGACATCGCCGTAATGCGCGTCATTATAGGCAACGATCCGGCCGCCGTGTTTCAGTGCCGACAGCTCCACCTGGCCCGTCTCGATGGAATTCCAGTCCGGTTCCGGATTGCCATAAACGCGAAGCCGCGCAACACCGCCATCCGGCAACGTGTTGATCCGCAACCATCGCCATGGGCCGCTATCAGCAACTTTGACAAAATGATGGGCCGATGGTCCCAGACTCGTGGCCGGCACGATTTCCGTCCAGGCGGACGGATCGTCGCCCGGGTCACCGCTTTCACGCGATCCCCACAAACTCGCTGCCGGTGCAAAATTGCCGGTAAAGTGCGACGTATCGAAATCAACTCCTTGAACCCGGCCCTGAATGCCCAGTTTGACAACACACCAGTCGTGACCGTCGTCGCGCCTTCGACGCGATTCCCAACCGTCCATCCACTTGCCGAAGTCATCGAAGACATCCGGCTTGAACACCGGGCGGCTGTCGGCAAGCAACCTCTCCATCGACGCAAAGCTGTCGTCGCTGCAACGGACCGTTCTGGTGCCAAGGCGGGGTGAGGCCAAATTGATAAGGCCAACAGCCCAGGTTGGTAGTTCAGGTTCGCGAGCAACAATGTCAGTCATCATTTCTCTCTCAATCCCTAGAAATGCCGCATTGGAAAACATGTAGCGGCGCAATTGGAATTCGGCCAGCGCGGAGCGGCAAACCGGATAGCGGCGGCGCGGTCCACAAGTCCGGCTTGTCTGCAGGTTCGGCAATCGTACTCGGACCTACCGTATCCGGCCGCCAATGATAACGGCCGGGATCACCGTGCCAACGTCGGCATGCGAAATAAGCGGGTATCCGCCAAACCGGGCTTCAATCCGATTGAAAAATTGACGATCGCAATTCCTCTGGATAGCCTTTCCGGGCAAACGATCGCAGGGTTTGAATTGCGATCGACATCACATAAAGGGAGGCGCACACGATGCGTGGATTTGCGAAATCGATCAACCGTGCACTGCTTGGTGCAACGGCTGCGGCGGGAATGCTGACCGCCAGTTCGGCGGCTTTTGCCCAATATGAAGGCGTGACGGTCAATATCCTGACCCGCCCCGGTCCTGTCATCGCCCAGCGTCTCGTTGACCGCGGTGAGGAATTCAAGGCTGCGACAGGCGCGGAGATCCGGGTGGATGAAGTGCCGTTTGCCGAGCTGTTCCAGAAACTTCTGACCGACTGGGCGACCGGCACCAATTCCATCGATGTCGGCGTCTTCGCGTCTGGTTGGGCGGTCGAAATGGTGGATGGCGATCTTCTGGAGCCCCTGGACGCCTATATCGCCAAGGACGACAAGATCGACATTGACGATATCGCGCCGTATTTCCGCGAATACAACCAGAAGATCGGCGGGAATACGTATCTGATCACCGTCGATGGCGATTTCCAGATGCTCTACTACCGCAAGGACGTGCTTGATGAACTCGGTCTCAAGCCGCCGCGCAATTGGGCGGAATATATGGACGTCGCGAAAGCCGCGCACGGCAAGGACCTGAACGGCGACGGAGATGGCGATTTCGGTTCTTGTATTTTCAAGAAACGAAATGCCCAATCCTACTTTGCCATCATGTCGATCGCCGCCGCGTATGTTCAAACCAAAGGCACCGGGCACGGCATCTTCTTCGATCCGGAATCCATGAAGCCGAAGATCAACAACGAAGCCTGGGCGGAGGCGTTTCGGATTTACAAGGCAACCGGCGAGTTCGGCCCGCCCGATGAATTGAATCACGATATCGGTGACACGCGGGCGCTCGTCCAGAGCGGACGCTGCGCCTTGGTGATTGATTGGGGCGATATCGGCCCGCTTTCCATCGATCCGGCCGGTGCGGCCATCAAGGACAAGATGGGCGCAGTGATTATGCCCGGGACCAGCCGCGTGCTCGATGAAGCCAGCGGCAAGCTTGTTGATTGCACCTCCGACAGATGTCCGCACATGACGGACGGGATCAACTATGCCCCGTTTGCTGCATTTGGCGGATGGTCCGGTGCCATCAACACCAAGGCCGATCCGAAGGTGAAACAGGCAGCCTACGATTTCCTGTCCTATATGAACCAGGCGGCGCAATCCAATGTCGATGTCACCATCGGTTGGACCGGCTACAATCCGTACCGGAACTCGCAGCTTGACAACACGGACAACTGGGTAAAGGCCGGATTCAGCCAGGAGTTTGCCGAAAACTATCTCGGCGCCATCAAGACCAGCCTTAACCACGCCAACATGGCATCCGATATCCGGATTCCGGGTGCCCAACAGTATACGGGAGTTGTGCTGGATCGCGAATTGGCCCGTTTCCTCGCCGGTGAAATCACAGCGGAGGAAGCGGTCGCAAACATCGAGGAAGGCTGGGAGGAAATCACCGAAGATTTCGGCCGCGATTCCCAACGCAATATGTACAAACTCTCGCTCGGCGTCACCAACTGACGACCTGACCGGATATGACCGAACAGGATCAAACGCGATCCGCCCGGCCGGGGCCATTGGCCCCGGCCGGCGCATCTCCCGCAATCTCCGGCGGCTTCAGCGAGTGGCTTGATCGCCATTCCCGGCAATTGTTCATCACCCCCGCTGTGGTGATGATCTTGATCTTTTCGATCTTTCCGCTCATCGCATCATTGATTATCGCGTTTTCCCGCATTCGACTGCGCGGCGGATCCTATCAGGTGCGTTTTGTGGGATTCCGGAACTTCGAAAAGCAGTTTTTCGGTTCTGAACAGTTCCATTTTCTCGGCACTTTCAATTCGATCAGCATGATCGGCTGGATGGTCACGATCGCCGCGGGCATCGGACTCCTGTGGTGGCTTGTCCGCTATGTGAGAACGCAATTCTGGTGGCTTGGTTTCGTGGGTCGCCTGATAACGGCAGGCTTTGTGTTCGGCATCGCACTGCTGTTCGCCGCAACCCTGTTGTCCGGAAACAATTTCGGGACGCTCGGGGTCACGCTGTTCTACGTGTTGTTCGGATGCGCCATCCAGTTCGTGATAGGGCTCGGATTGGCACTCCTGTGTGCCCAGCCAATTCGCGGCCGGACTTTTTTCCGCGTCGTGTTCTTTGTTCCCCTGATGGTGACCCCGATCGGGGTCGGCTATGCCTTTCGCATGATGGCCGATACCACCAAGGGGCCATTTGCTCCGGTCTGGCAGTGGGTCGGCCTTGGTGAGTTCGCATGGGCGGCCGATCCGTGGGCGGCGCGCGTATTCATCCTCGTCGGCGACAGTTGGCAGTGGATTCCGTTCATGTTTGTCATCCTGCTTGCCGCTTTGGAAAATGTTCCGAGGGATTTCGTCGAAGCCGGCCAGGTCGATGGCGCCAGCAGCTGGCAGATTTTCCGCGAGATTACGTGGCCCCAAATCGTGCCGGTCGCCGCCACGGTTTTCCTGATCAGGTTGATCGAGGCTTTCAAGATCGTCGATCTGCCAAATATCATGACATCCGGCGGTCCCGGTATCGCCACGGAATCCATGACGCTGCATTCCTTTTTTGCCTGGCGTGCCCTGGATCTCGGCCAGTCGGCTGCGATCGCCTATCTTCTCCTGTTCGTCACGGTGATCACCTGCGTATCGTTCTTCAACATTGTTATCTTGAACAGGATACGTGTCGCATGACCGAAACGAGCACAAAACCGGGCGGTGCACCGGATCAGCGGCGTTGGACGGAACGGTTGTTCGAGCAACCCGCAATCGGACGCATGGCGCCGGCGACGAAATTCATCGTCTATACGCTGCTGATCTGCTGGACGGCGTTCGTCCTGTTTCCGATCTACTGGGTTCTGATCACATCATTCAAGGAAGCGATCGACGTCAATGGCGGGCCTTATTATCTGCCGTGGATCGATTTTACGCCCAGCCTCCATGCCTGGCGCGAACTCTTCATTATCGACTACGAAGACACGCTGAAAGCCTATCTCAACTCCATCGTCATTGCATTTTGCTCCACCATCCTTTGCATTGCCGTCGGATCCATGGCGGCGTACGCGCTGGCGCGGATCGAGTACAAACCCAAATTCGGCGTTATCATGCTCTTTGTGGCGGTGATGGCCGCGGCCTTCATCGCCGTTGGTTCGGCCGGCGTCGACTGGCGGCTGGCGATTGTCGTGGCCCTGGCAGTGTTTTACTTTCTGGCGCGCGCACTCGGACCGCGTTTCAAGCGATCCGTCGCCAACGGGGATATCCTGTTTTGGATTATTTCCCAGCGCATTCTCGCACCCATTGTCGTGGTCGTGCCCATATATATGATGTTTCAGCAGGTGCGGCTCCTTGACACCCATGTCGCCCTGATCCTCACCTACGCTGTGGTCAATCTGCCGATTGTGGTTTGGCTCATGTACGATTTCTTCGCGTCGATCCCGGTTGACCTGGAAGAAAGCGCACAACTCGACGGAGCGACCCGCATCACGACCTTCTGGGAAATCGTGCTGCCGCTTTCCCGTCCGGGCCTCGCGGCCACAACCCTGTTGGTCATGATACTGGCCTGGAACGAATATCTGCTGGCCCTCTTCCTCTCCACGTCCAAAGCGCAGACCATGCCGATACTGGTTGCGGCGATGAACGCGGGCGAGCGTGGGATTTTGTGGTGGAGCATGTCGGTGGTGATCATCGTGATGATCATCCCGGTTGTACTGCTGGCTCTTGTCCTGCAGCGGTTTATTTCAAAGGGGGTCCTTTTGGGGGCGGTAAAAGGATGAGTGCCGAAGCCCGGAATACCAGAACAACCCAAGCCAAGCGGCTGACGATCGATGGCCTGAACAAGTCGTTCGGCGCGGTTCATGTTGTCAAGGATCTCGCGCTGGACGTCAGCCCTGGCGAATTTCTGGTTCTGCTCGGGCCATCCGGCTGCGGCAAGACCACCGCCTTGCGCATGGTCGCCGGACTGGAGGAAGTGGATACCGGATCAATCCGCTTGGGCGATACCGACGTCACGCGGGTGCTGCCGAAATATCGCGACGTCGCGATGGTGTTTCAATCCTATGCGCTCTATCCTCATAAGACCGTCGCGGAAAATATCGGCTTCCCGCTGAAGGTCCGCGGCGTGGACAAGGTCGCCCGCGACCAAGCGGTTCGGGATGCCGCAGCCCAGGTGCACATGGAAACACTTCTGGAACGCTATCCGCGGCAATTGTCCGGTGGCCAACGTCAGCGTGTGGCGCTCGCCCGTGCCATCATCCGGCGGCCTTCCGTATTTCTCATGGACGAACCGCTATCCAACCTGGATGCGAAATTGCGCGGTGCCATGCGCGCAGAGCTCAAACACATGCAGCACGAATTGGGCGTCACGACGCTTTACGTGACCCACGATCAAATCGAAGCGATGACACTGGCCCACAGGGTCGCCATCATTAATCATGGAGAACTGCAGCAACTCGGCACGCCGCGCGAGACCTACAACAATCCGGCAAATATGTTTGTCGCCGGCTTTCTGGGCTCACCGCCGATGAATTTTGTTGAAGGCCGGATCGAGGGTGGCCGTTTCTCGACAAACGGGATCAATGTGCCGGTTCGCGGCATCGACACCAATACCGAGGCAACGTTCGGTTTTCGGCCGGAGGACGCCGAGATCGTTCCCGCCGGCACCGGGCTGTTCGACGCTACGGTCTATACCGCCGAAATGACCGGCGAACAGACCCTGGTGACGATCGAGCTGACCGATCACAATATGGCGGTGAAGATGCCCAAGGATTTTGATGCGGATATCGACAGCATCGTTGGTGTCCGCCTGGCAACCGCAAATACGTTCCTGTTCGATACGGGATCTGGTCGCCGGCTGGATGCAAACGTGGATATTGCGCCCGGTTGATCCCCGCCCGGTTTCCGCGTTCCGGCGGACCGGAAGATGGATCTGCATCGAACCCGGAGCATCGCCTTTGTCATGCACCCAAATCCGCCTGCCCCGTGCATCGCCGGACGGACCCTTTCGGTCTCGGCCCGGAAAACCGGATGCGGCGTGTCCGATCACCGATAGTATCAGCGCGAATGGGTGGTCTTGAGATCCACGCTTGCAGCGCTGCACCATTTCCGCAATACCGAGCTCCGGAAATCGGTTGCTTGCTCGCCACTCTAACGCCTGGTGTCAGACTGCCGGCTTGATCGGCCGATCTGCCGGAACACGGCTCGCTCAGCGAATGAACCGATCTGTATAGTCCGCGCCAAGACCGCATTCATGATAGTGCTTTCGGCACATCTCGATTTTGGTGAAGACATCCTCATATCCCAGGGTTTTGCCCCAAGGATCGACATAGGACATCACCCCGTTCACCTGAAAGAGGGTTATCATCTCGTCGCAGTCATCGGGCACGACAAGCGTGTGGGTTTCACCCGGAGGTTCATAAACATAGCTACCCGCTTCCGCCGTCCAATCATGTTCCAGATAACGCCACCGGCCTTTGATTACATAGCCATGGACGGGGTTGGGATGCCTGTGGCGGGAGAGGAGACCGGATTTGGTCACTTTCAGCAGATTGACCCAATAGCCCTGTGAGCGATTGAGACACAGCGGCCGGAACCAGACATTGTCGGTTTGCGGCACCCAAATTCTGCCGTCGCTAGGGTTAGCATTTTTGATAACGATTTCTTCCTGCGCATCCGCCGGAAACGGAAGTTGATAGGGCATTTGGGGGTCGGCGTCGTCGACAAATGTGGGCATGATCGCTCCTGACCGGAAATCAAGAAGGAAAACAGGCGCGGGTCTGTCAGGCGATCGAATATCCGCCGTCGACCGGAACAACAGCGCCCGTCATGAAACTGGCTTGCGGTGACATCAACCAGGCAACCAGCGCTCCAACTTCATCAACGGTTCCGTAACGCGACATCGGAGTGCGGGCGAGGATCGCCGTGTTGCGCAGGGGGTTGTTGCGCACAACATCGGTCATTGGCGTGTCGATCCAGCCCGGTGCGACCGCATTGACCCGGATTTTGTCGCGCGCGAATGCCGTCGCAAGTGACTTTGTCAGTTGCGCCACGCCACCCTTCGATGCCGTATAGGCCGGTGCGTGCTTGGCACCGAATATCGACCAGATCGACGCAACATTGACGATGGACCCCTCGGCTTCGCCGAGCAGCGCCCTTGCGCCCATACACATGCGCATCGTGCCGATCAGGTTGACCTCGATGACCTGGCGGAATGTATCGATTTCGAATTCATCGGTCTGGCGCAGAATTCCGGCACAATTTACCAGACCATCGATGCGATCGAGCGAGGCCAGGAGTTCTGCGACGGCAGCGTCATCGGTGACATCCAGCACTGCCTTGGTCAGGCCGTCGCGATCAGCCACGCCATCGATTTCCGCTTGCGAGGCACCTGTCGCAACAACACGCCAATCGGCGTCAAGCAGGGCACTTGTCACCCCTGATCCTATACCCCCGGTTCCACCGGTAATCAGCGCTGTTGCAGCCATGGATGAATTGTACTCGCGAATATCCGAATTGACTGGAATGGTTTTCCGACCGCACCTATCGATATAGCTCGGCAGCCGAATTCCAAGCGAAATTTCCGGCGTCGGCCGAAATTCCAGGGGATGGACACCCCAACCGCCCGCAATTTTCCCGGGCCGGTTCCGCACCGCGCCATGCCGACAAGTGGCCGTTTACCGCTTCCACGATACCAAATTCCGGTGCTGCGGTCCGCAGGCCCGGGCATAGGGCATTTTCCGCGTTCGCAGAGCGGGTTTTGGGTGACGGCTGCGCTGGCCGGAGGCATTCGTGCGATCGTCCGGACAAAACGGCGGTGACGGTGATTTCAGGCAAAATGCGCAAGAAGCTGAAACCATCCATCATAGAGCATCGAACCGGTGAGATAGACAAGAAACAGCAGTCCGGCCCACGAGAGCCAGGTAAACTTCATCATGATGGACATAATGATCGTGGCGAAAAACGCCATAAATGCGATTGACAGCACGAGACCGAAAACGAGCAGCATCGTATTTTCGCGGGCAATGGCCGCGACTGCAATGATGTTGTCGATCGACATCGACACATCGGCCATCGTGATGACGACCAATGCCTGGTGAAGTGTTCGGCGCGGTGGTCCACGATACCCGGGCGCCGCAATTGCCTGAGCGGCCTCCTCCGGAATATGTTCCCGGATTTCGTTGTAGAATCGCCAGCAGACCCACGCCAGCAGCAGTCCGCCAACGAACAGAATCCCCGGAATATTGATCAAAATGCTGGCCGAGACGGCGAAAACAACGCGCAGTCCGGCCGCCATCGCCATTCCGAAACAGATTGCCTTTTTTCGAAGCTCCGGCGCCAGACCGGATGCCGCCATGCCAATCACAAGCGCGTTGTCGCCCGAAAGGATGATGTCGGCAAAGATAATTTGGGCAATATCGATGGAACTGCCCAAATTCACGCCGGTTCCTCCGAATACATACCCAATTCCTCTCAGCTTCGGCAGCCGCTATCGGCAAAACCGCACGGCAAAAGCCGTGCGGTCATTTCACCTCGCCAAACCAGATGATATCCGGACCGCGGAATGACTTCTCATTGCACGAAGAAATCGCACAAGTCATTATCCAGTCCAATTCCCGGCTGGCGAAGAAGAACCCGAAAATCAATCCCGATCAAGCGGCGGATTCACTTGGCAGGCCGGCCAGCGCCATCGCCAGTTCAGACTCGTCATAGTCCAGGTCCCGAAGTTTTCCTCCGAAATAGTCTATGTAAGCCTGCATGTCGAAGTGACCGTGCCCGCACAGATTGAACAGAATGGATTCCGATCTGCCTTCTTCGCGGCAGCGGATTGCCTCATCGATTGCGCCCTTGACCGCATGGTTGGCTTCAGGTGCCGGCAAGATCCCTTCTGCGCGCGCAAACTGGACGCCCGCTTCAAATACTGTCGACTGCTGATAGGCATTGGCCTCGATCAGACCCAGTTCCATGACGTGGCTCACCAGTGGCGCCATGCCATGATACCGCAAACCGCCAGAGTGGAATCCGGGTGGAACGAATGTCGAGCCGAGGGTATGCATCTTGACGAGTGGTGTGAGATGCCCGGTGTCACCGAAGTCGTACGCATATTTCCCTCGGGTGAGGCTCGGACATGCCGCCGGTTCAACCGCGACAACTCTTATGTTCTTGCCGCCCCTGAGCTGTTCGCCGAGAAACGGGAACACGATACCGGCGAAATTGGAGCCGCCGCCGGTGCAACCGACGATGACATCCGGATAATCGTCAGCCATTTCCATTTGGGAAATCGCTTCCTGGCCCACGATTGTCTGATGCAGGAGGACATGGTTGAGAACCGAACCCAATGCATACTTCGTATCGTCGCTGGTTGCAGCCACTTCCACGGCTTCGGAAATCGCCAGACCCAGTGATCCGAGATGGTCCGGCTTTTCGGAAAGGACGCCGCGACCCGTGTTCGTCTGATCGGAGGGTGAAGGAATACAGCTTGCACCGTATGTCTCCATCAGCGCACGACGATAGGGTTTTTGGTCATAGGAGACCCTGACCATAAAGACTTTGATATCAATGCCGAACAGAGCACCGGCAAATCCGAGCGCCGAACCCCATTGGCCGGCGCCGGTCTCCGTGGAAATCTTTCGGACGCCTTCTTCCCGGTTGTAAAACGCTTGCGCGACGGCAGTATTCGGCTTGTGGCTGCCTGCCGGCGAAACGCCTTCATATTTGTAGTATATGCGGGCAGGCGTATCCAAAGCCTTCTCCAGTCGCCTCGCGCGATACAAGGGCGACGGGCGCCACTGCCGGTACACTTCACGGACAGGCTCCGGAATTTCGATTTCGCGATCCGTGGAAACCTCCTGGCCGATCAGGGCCATTGGGAACAACGGCGCCAGGTCATCGGGACCTATGGGCGCCTTCGTGCCCGGATGAAGCGGCGGCGGCGGCATTGACGGCAGATCAGCCGCTATATTGTACCAGGTGTTTGGAATGCGGCTTTCGTCGAGATTATATTTTACGGTTTCCGCCATCATACTCCCTCTTGTGTCAGAATTTTCCGCTCTGTGGCGTTGCCCAAAACAATACCGGCTGTCTTTGTTCCGGATTGCTGTCCAACAAAACGCAATTCGCACTAATCATGCAAGTCGTACCTGAGCAGACCGTCTATGATCCGGTCGGCGTCGGCAGGATTGACAAACGGCAGCCGCGCCCGCCATTTGTCAATCGAAAATTCCGGATTGATCCCGATAAGTTCCGCCCACGTTGCCTGTGCCGCCTCGCGATCGCCAAGATGCCCCAACGCGGAGATCAGCAGGACCCGTCCGACATCTGTATCCGGAACGAGCAGGATGCGTTCGCGCAGCATGACAACTGCCGTCTCGTCGTTGCCCAACAGCAGATGCGCCATGCCCAGATAGTGAAGATACTGTTGGTTGTAGCCGGGATCGAGACGAATGGCCCGCTCGATATCGGGAATTGCCTCAGCAGGTGCGCCTGCGAAGATCCGGTTTAGGCCCCGCGTAAAATAACCGAGTGCAAAGTCAGGATTCAGTTCCAGGGCCCGGTCGACCGCCGACCTTGCCAAGTCCCAATCCTGGCGCCAACGCGCAACCACCGACATGGCGTGATGCGCAGACGCATCGCAGGGGTCCAGCTTTGCAGCTCGGGCGGCCAGCTTCTCGGCTTTGCCGAGTGCACTGTCGGGATCTTCCGACCACCGGTTGTGAAAGTCGAACACATGACACATTGCCAGGATCGCATGCGCCTGGGCATACCCTGGATCGAGCGCGATTGCTCGTTCGGCCCACTCAACTGCCTGCTTGAATACCGAGGCGTTCAGGTTCTGCGACAGGATAAGACTGCGTGATCGCAGGAAGGCATCATGGGCTTCAATACTGGTTGTGCCGACGCCGGCGATCACGTCTTTTTCTCTTTGCGTGAGCTTCACTTTCAGCGCACCGACGATTTCCAGCGTAACTTCGTCTTGCACAGCAAAGATATCGGTGAGATCGCGATCATATCGCTCGGCCCACAAATGGCCGCCGGTTGCCGCATCGATAAGCTGGGCTGTAATGCGGACCCGGTTGCCCGCGCGCCGGACGCTACCTTCCAGCACCGTGGACACGCCGAGATCACGGCCGACCTCGCGCAGGTCGATTGACTTGCCCTTGTAGGCAAAGGTTGAGTTGCGGGCGATGACCAGGAGGCCGGACACCTTCGACAGGTCCGTAATGATGTCCTCGCTGATCCCGTCGGAAAAATATTCCTGTTCGTCGTCGCCGGACATGTTCTCAAATGGCAACACGGCAATGGACGGCTTGCCGGCGACAGACCCGGTGTTGACAGCCGGCGCAGGCGGCGGTGCTGGCACAGGTGCGTCCGCAACCGCGGCTGAGGCCGGATCGTCTGGATGCCACAGCCAGACCTTCAGCGGACGGTCGATATTCTTGACCTGCACCGCGCCGCCGTCGACAAATTCCACATCGATGCGCTCTCCGACACTTTCCTTGACAATCGACGAGATGCAAATTCCGCCCTGCCGGGCCAGCGGTTCCAGCCGTGCAGCGATATTCACGCCATCACCGTAGATGTCATCACCATCGACAATGATGTCGCCGAGATTGATGCCGATCCGCAATACAATCTCCGGGCCGGCCTCCGGCAAATCGGATGATCCGGCCGCCCGCTGGATCTCCACGGCGCAATTGACCGCATCGACAACGCTGGAAAACTCGACCAGCGTGCCATCGCCCATTAGTTTGACGATCCGGCCGCCATGGCGGGAAATGATCGGGTCGAATGCCATATCCCGGTGCCGCTTCAGCGCCGCCAGCGTCCCCGCCTCGTCGGCCGCCATCAAGCGCGAATAGCCGACAACATCCGCCGCCATGATCGCCGCAAGCCGTCGCCGTGTCCCACCCCTACTCATGCCAATCTCTTAGTCAAAGACGGCCGGCAGCACCAGCCAGCAGGCGAAGCGCTGGCCTTGTGGAGGAGCCGTCTCGGGCAAATCAAAGCCGGTGCCCATCCACCGCCTTTTTGACGAACATCACATCATCGCCCGCAACACAGTCGATCAATCCGTCAGCCAGATAGTCGGCCAGCTTCTCCATGTCATCGAATCCGTAGGACTTTCGGCGGGCAAGAACTTCAGGTCTCGGCAGCGTTACCCGAACCGCGACGCCGGCGGCATGAAGCTCCGTCGCATCGTCAGGATGAAACATGTCCCATTCGATCGAGACCGAAGCCGCCCCGGCGCGCGCCGCCATGGCCGCCGGATCATTGTGGCGGGCATGGGTGATAAGCTCCGTTCGCAATCCCGGACAACATTTCGTCAGCCGAGCAAGGCTTGTGTGATCGAACGAGATAACCAATACGCCGTCCACCGCAGTTTCCGCCTCGAGCAAGGCGCCAAGGCGTTCGAGCATCACCGGTTCGCGGCTTCTTTCTTTGATTTCGACCAACAGCCCAAGCTTTTCGTCCCTTGCAACGGCGAGCGCTTCCCGCAGCGTCGGAACGGGGGTCTTGGCAAAGTCGGGACTGAACCAGGAGCCGGCATCAAGTTTACCGATCAATGCCAGATCGCGATCGGACGCCCTGCCGGTTCCGTCCGTCGTGCGATCGAGAATTTCGTCGTGAAGCAGGACGATTTGATCATCGCGCGTGAGCACGACATCGATCTCGGCAACCGTGGCACCGTATCGCGCCGCCGATTGCAGCGCCGGGATCGTGTTTTCCGGTGCGCCGGCGCTGTGGCCGCGATGACCGCAGACATGGATGTGGCCCGCTTGGCTGGCAAGTGGCTCGAATATCATGCTCTATCGCCCGGCCGGACGAATTGTAACCGCCATGGCGTCATGGTCCGATATGGCAGATCCGACACTGTCCACGGCCGGTATCTGTACTGGATCGCTGCAGACAAGTCCGCGCGCGAAAAACCAGTCTATCCGCCCGAATGGCGGTATCGGGCTGCCATCCGGCCTGGTGCGCTGGGTCGCTGCCCCCATCACATTGCAGGTCTCCCATTCATAACCGCGGCTCTGAAGGGTCGCGAACATCGGTTCATACGGCATCGGACACACGTAGCGGTCCGGATCGTCTTTCAGCGCCTGCGCGACCAGTGCTTTGTTCTTGTGGTCGGCGCGGGAAAACGTGTTTGTATTGAAATCGCCGCCGATCAAGACGGGAAGATCGGCACCAACCTGGTCGATCGCATCCAGAAGAATCCCGGTCGATGCGAGCCGATCGTCAGGATCAGTGTGGCTTTCATAGTGAACGGAAACGACCAGGACCGGTTGACCGCCGATCTCCACCTCCGCCATCAGCGCGATACGGCCTCCGACGCGGCGCTCGCCAAACTGCCCGTCAAACCAGCGGCCTGTTGTCTCCAGCCTGATCAGCTTCGGTCGATGAAGCTGTTGACGCGAAACAATCCCGGCGCCATGCATTCCCGCCGAATTGACCTCCGTTTCGTGCCATTTGCGCTCGCGGGCGTCACCGAGGCCCAGCTCAACAAACTCAACGGCAAAGGCATAGCCGGCCCCAAGTCCTCCCGCCAGCTCCGCGGTCGTATGGATGTTGCCCGAGCGCGCCATTCCGAGATCGAGCTCGCACAGCAGACAAATATCAGACTTCGCCTCGTTCAGCAGCGCGACCGATGGCGTCAGGTATTTGAGGCGCTCCGCGTTCCAGAATACCACCCGCGCATCCGCCAGCGGCCGAACCGGCCGCGAAGGCGGCTTGATCAGTTCCACTTCCCGAAGGCACGGCAATGCCGCCATCGCCGGCCGGAAGGCATTGTCGTGGATCGGGCCATTGCCGATTTCTTCGCGCAATTTAGCGGATGGAACCTCGATTTGCTCCACGATTTCGGTCACACCAGCTCCCGAAGCAATTCATCCAGCCGGACAGGATCGTTTGTGGTGATCTGGTCGCAACCCAGGGAAACAATTGTTTTCAGATCCTGACGAAGGTTCGGACGATCGGCGTCAATCGTCCAGACGTCGATTTCCGCCCCTGTTTTCTTGAACAGCCCGATCAGATTGACGCCCTGTTCAATGCCCTTCAACACCAGATCCGCCTGCAGGTAGTAGATACGGACATCCGGCGCCAGCCGAATGGTTGTATCCGCAAGGTCATTGAAATGTCCGGCAGTTTTCAGCGCTCCCAGCGTGTACAAAAAAAGCGGGTCAAATCCCCTGGCGATATCCGGCGCTGTAGTCCGGATTTGTTCGACAAGCCCATGGTCACAACTTCCAACCAGAAAACTGGGCGCACATGCCCCGAGACAGTTACGCAATCGGGTTTGGTGCGGAACGCCGAATTGTTCGGCGGACGGTTTTATGTCGAGTTGGATCGTGGTGGATTTCGCTGTCGATGCCTGGCCGGCCTCAACGACAATCTCGTCGAGAAAAAGCGGTCGGTCATCCAACACGCCGCCGTCGCTGTCACGCAGGCGCAGTTTTTCTATTGCCGCTCTTTCCAGTTCATATACAGGTCCGCTGCCGGTCGTCTCGCGGTCCAGCGTCAAATCGTGCAGGCAGACAAAATGATTGTCGGCTGTAAGGCCAATATCGACTTCGAGCGCCGCCCCCGCCGCAATCCCGGCAACGAGATTGGCGCGCAGATGCGCCGCATCTCCGGCACGCTGTCTCAGCATGTGCCATTTGAGGCGCGGTAAGGTCTCCCTCATTCAGAGAATACAGGGTTTACATCGCTGATACGGCGCCCATCCGCGCCGAATAGCATGGAATCGCCGATAGTTGCTTTTGTTTCATCACCCAGGGAGAAACGCGAGGCTGATCCCGCTTCAAGTGACCTCAGCGGCCCGATAGAAGTACCCAAATGATAAATGATCTCGCGGCCATGGGGCTCGATATCCTCGATCCGCGCGGGAACACCGGATTCACCGATCTGCACGGATTCCGGTCTGACCCCCAGGGTCACCGGGCCTTTTGCGGCGCCCGACAGAGGCAAGGTCTCCTCACCGATCCGGATCGAATCGCCCAAAGCCTCCGATTCCACAAGATTTATTGGTGGCGAACCGATGAAGCTGGCGACAAACAAGCTGTCGGGCCGGTGGTAAAGCGTATCTGCGGTGCCGATCTGCTCGATCTGGCCCTTGCTCATACAGATGATGCGATCCGCCATTGTCGTCGCTTCAATCTGATCGTGCGTCACCAGGATGGTGGTTACTTTCAGATTGCGGTGAAGTTGCCGGATTTCTCCGCGCATTGTCAGTCGCAGCGTCGCATCGAGGTTTGAAAGCGGCTCATCCAACAACAGCAACTGCGGCTCCTTGACGAGGGCGCGGGCGAGCGCCACGCGTTGCTGTTGCCCGCCAGACATTTGCCCGGGCATGCGGTCAAGAAGATCCTCCACGTGAACCAGCTGCGCAGCGCTGAGAATTCGCCGATCCGCTTCCTCCTTCGACACATTCTTGAACCGGAGCGGAAAGCCGATGTTGCGGCGGACATTCATGTGCGGATAGAGCGCATAGGACTGGAACACGATGCCGACGTTGCGATCTTTCGCTTCGACCTCGTTCACGACCGCGCCGTCGAACAGGATCTGTCCGCCGCTTGGCGCATAGATCCCCGCCAGCAGAAACAACGTGGTTGATTTTCCGCAACCCGATGGCCCCAATATTGCAACGAACTCGCCTTCGCCGATTGTCAGGTCGGTCGGTTCCACGGCAACCACATCGCCCCAGCTCTTGTTCACCTGTTTCAATTCGATCTGCGCCATCGCTCTTACCCCTTGATGCCGCCAATGCTCATTTGCACCAGATACTTCTGGCAGAAAACATAAAGCAGTATGGATGGTAAAACGTAGAAAACCGCAACAGCGGCAACAATTCCATAGTCCACACCCATTATATCATCAGAAACCCAGAAGATATAAAGGCTCATTGTCCAGTTTTGCTTGTCAAACAACAATGTTCGGACAAACACATACTCTTCCCAACCTTTCAGAAACGCGAACACACCAACCGCCAGAAGCCCGACCTTTACCTGGGGCAGCACGATACGGAAAAACGCCTGCCGGCGCGATGCGCCATCCGTCAGCGCACTCATCTCGATATCCCAGGGCACGGCGTCGAAGAAGCCTTTCATGATGAAGATCGAAAACGGCAGTTCCAGCGTGGCGATGACCAGGATGACGCCGGTGAGCGTATCGAGCATTCCCGACCAATAAAGCAGCAGAAAGATCGGTATGATCAGCGTCATGGCCGGAAACGCATGCAGGACCAGGAGCCCCTGCAGAAAACTTGCCCGCCCGGCAAATTGAAAGCGGGAAAGATAGTAACCGGCGAGAGTGGACACGGTCAGCACAAGGACCGTCTGGACGACGGCAAGCACGAGCGAGTTGGTAAACGCTTCCCATACCCAGGGGAACTGGCTCTCCGTTGTCGCCTGGCGCCGTCCCTCCAGATCCTGGACAAAATTGGGATTCCAGAAGAAGCGGAAATTCTGGGCGTGAAGATCGCCGCCAATCTGCCAGGCAAGCGCCACCAGAGCGACGGCGACAATGCCGAGGATTCCGTAAAGTTGCCTGCGCGGATCATCGGTAAACAGACGCACCAGCCCGAAACCCAGCACCATGGGCACAAGGATGGCAGAGGCTCGCCACAGAACGATCGATTCGACACCGCCCGTCCGCGCCGACACCGCGATCGTAAACATCCAGAAATATGGCAGCAGGATCGGCACGGATACGACGATGAGGAAGCAGATCAACAAGCCCTGGCCCGCCGCACGTCGTTTTCGGCCGTTTGCCGCCAGACGATCCCATTCGGCCTGTTGGGTTTCGGCTGCCATATCGCGGGTGTCAGCAATATTCGCCATCACTGGACCTCGATGCGTGGTTGCTGAAGCAAACGTTTCATATCGAAGAAGCGCCACATCGACAGGGCGGCGCCGACACCGATTACGACAAGAACCAGCGCCAGAGCCGCGCCATAGGCATACTGTCCGTTCTCAAAAGCGCGCTTGTAGACATAAAGCGCATAGACCGTGGAGTCGTAGAAGGGGCCGCCATTGGTGATGAGCCAGATATATTCAAAGCTCACCAGCAGGGAGAGGGTTTGATAAACAGTTATGAACGAGAGCGGCCATCGAATTGCCGGCAGCGTAATGTGCCAGGTAATCGCCAGCGCTCCGGCGCCATCGACCCGCGCCGCATGAAACAGGTGCTCCGGTATCGAGCGAATGGCGCTCGTGAAAATAATCATCCCCATCGATGCGCCGATGAAGCCGTTGGCCAGAACGATGGTAACGAGCGGAAAGTCGCCTCGCAGATTGATCAGGTCGAAGCCAAGCATGCCGTGGCCAATCTGGTTCAGCAGGCCCCGCTCCGAGGAATCCGTTACCCAGAACCAAAGCAGCGCATAGACCACCGACGGGCTCATGCGCGGAAGCAACCATACGGCACGGAAGAACCCGCCGACCTTGTCAGGAATCGCCGTCGTCATCAGGGCAAGCAAAAGCCCGAACGTGACATTGAATATCGCAAGGGTCGTAAACACGTAAATCGCGGTAATCGCGAGAGTCGATGAAATTCGACGATCCCGCGTAATCATGCGTTCAAAATTCTTGGTTGTTATTTCTTCGATGCGCAGGGTCCGGCCCATATCCGTAAATGCAACGAAGACATCCACGATCACCGGCGTGAGAAAAAACAACAGCAGCAGCAACGACGCAGGGCCGAGAAACAGCACCATGTTCGCGTACTGCCGACGCTGCGCGGCGGAAAAACCGGCGGACTTCGGATAACTTGACATTTGGCAAGAGTGGCGGTGACGCGACATCAGGCCGCGTCACCGCTCGCAATCCCGATTAGTCAAGCAGGACTACATCGTCGTCAAGTTCGGCATCGAGTTCATCCATGACAAACTCCGCCGCTTCCTCCGGCGAAAGTTTCCCGGTCTCCACAGCCTGGATGCCTTTGTAGATAACGGAATTGAACTGGCCGATCTTCGCGTGATTGGGCATGAATGTCGAATAATTCAACATTGGCGCACCGGCGATCAGCGCCCATCCCTCATTCTGGAATTTGGGCATAGCCGTTTGACCGTTGTTGATTGGCGTATGCCCGGTGCTGACGGCATGCTCAGTGTTGAGATAGTTCTGGCTTGCCAGACCGACCACGTAAGACGCCAACTCGGAATGCGCCGATGTTTCCGATACGACATAGATGATTGGATGGGAAAGATTGGCCGGACGACCGCCTTTTTTGCCGGCCGGACTGTTCAACCAGCCAATCTCGTGGAAATAGGCGTCCTTGTCCGCAATCTTGCGCGTTTCCATCTGAGCCGGGATGTTCCAGATTCCATGGAACTTGATAAACGAGGTCTTGTCGGCGCGGAAAGACGCGTGGACGGAATCCCAGGACCATGACGTCATGTCGGCCGGGATCACGCCCTGATCGACACCGTACTTCAGCCAGGTGAAGAAATCAGTCAGCGCGCTCTTGCTTGCCTGGAGCTTGCCCTGTGCATCATCGTAGGGATCAAAGCCAAAGCTGGCCATTGCCATCTGGAAATCGGGACCAACATTGGGCCGGTGAACCATTCCATATTTCGCCGCGCCGGAATCGACCACCTCTTTTGCGAGATCGACAAGGTCGTTCATTGTGAAATCGCCGGAATTGACCATGGCCGGAAGGCCTTCGATAAAGGCCTCGTCTTTGCCCACCTTGCGCAACATGTTCTTGTCGTAGAAGAACATGCGCACTTCCGAATCCTGTGGAATACCGTAGATGCTGCCTTTGTATTTGACCGATTCCCACAAGGTTTCGATCACATCGCCATAAAGCTCGTTGTTTGCTGCAATATGGTCGTCCAGCTTGTAGGCATAACCGGCCTCGACGAAGGCGCCTATCCATTCGTGCGCTGCCACGTAAATATCCGGCCCCTTGTCGACCGCGAACGCCTTCAGAAGATCCAGCGCATCATCGTCAAATCCCTTGGCATTGTTTTCATGGATATCGATCTTGACGCGCGTGTCGCTGCCGGCCGCTTCCATCATCCGGTTGAGTTGGTCGGCAGCCGAAACGATATTGCCGGCGCGAAGCGGTCCGGACCGGTCAGCACGCGACCACAATTTGAGGGTAATTTCCTCAGCCACTGCCGATGAAGTTGGTGTGAATACCGCGCCCGCGGCAATTGCGCTCGATACAAACATCCCGGCTGTCGCAGCGATCCAGGTTCGCGCCCCTGCGCTGCGCGCACGGCGATGGCCCGGCGCTTTTGCTGTTGGTGTTGGTATTGTCATTGTCATCTCCCCTTTTGTATGGCGACCCGATTCCTTGATTACATCCTTTTTCGGCGGCGAACTCAACTTTCGCCAAAAATTGCAACCCTGCAACAGCAGGGCCGGATCGAGATATGTCGTTTGGGCCCGACATCGAGCCGGATAAGTCTGCCACCAATCCGCGCCCCTGTCAGCAATTCTGTTTCGGCCGGATTTCCGCGCCCGCAAAACACGCAAGCTCGACACCCGAACCGAACCAACCGGGCGACACCCCTGACAACCGTGCCACGCCACGCTGGCGGGGCCCGGATTGGTACTGTAGACAGAGACCTGATCCGTTATCCGGCGATATACAGACAAGCCAGCATGTTAGTGCAAACCGCTGCCGGACCCTGAATGTTTCGGGTGCGACTTCGTCTGTTCCGCATGCCCTGTCGTCGAAAGCGCCGAGCTGGATATAGCGAAGGGAACGTTTGATGGCTGTCGGTGAGGAATCGGGATCGGTACGATCGGTCGAAAACGGCGACGTGGCGCCCACGCATTCGGATCGAAAAACCGTTTTGTGGACCTGTTGCGGGGCACATGCCGTTCAGGACGGCTTGAGCGCAGCAATCTATGTCCTACTTCCCATCCTCGCAGAAACCTTCGGTCTGAACTATGGGACCGTTGGGTTGTTGAAAAGCCTCAAAAGCCTTGCCCAGGGTTTGCTCGAGATATTATCCGGGATTGCCGCTGAACTGGTCAGTGAGCGCCATCTGCTTGTATTCGGATTGGCGGTGGCCGGTGCAGGATATATCCTGCTTTCAACGGCAAATGGACCGAAGACTATCCTCGCCTGTCTGTTGATTGTCGGCATCGGTGGTGCATTTCAGCACGCACTGTCCTCCGCCCTTGTCAGCCGCGCCTTCTCAAACACCTGGCGGCGGGGTGCACTCGGTCTCTACAATTCCTCCGGCGATACCGGGAAACTGGCCTACACGGCCTGTTTCAGTTTGGCGGTTGGCGCCGGTATCGCTTGGCGCTCCATCGCACTGGCTTTTGGTATAGCGGCAATTGCAGCGGCGATCGCGGTTTATCTTTCACTCAGGTCCCTTTCACCAGCAAATTCTGGCAACCAGGTCACAGATAGCCAGACAGAACCGCCGGACAGGAAAATCGGGTGGGGGATTATGAATCGGCAGGGCTTTGCCGTCTTGCTTCTTGTTGTGTTCCTCGATAGCGCGGTTCAGGCCGGGGCCCTGACGTTCATAGCCTTTGTATTTTTGGCCAAAGGCGTCCCGCTCCATATCGCCAGCTTCGCTGCCGCCTGTATCCTGTTCGGCGGCATGTTCGGGAAAGCATTCTGCGGCTTCCTTGCCGAACGCATCGGCGTAAGGCCCGCATTCACACTCGTGCAGGCACTGACCGCAGTCGGGATCGTCGCAGTCATTTTTCTCCCGTACCGCGCGGCTTTTCTCCTGTTGCCGTTTCTGGGTGCGGTGCTGCAAGGGTCAACGTCAATCACCTATGGCATGGTCGATGACCTCATCCACCGCTCGCGGATTCCGCGCGGTTTCGCCCTGATCTACGCGTCCTCGAGTTTTGCTTCGGTGGTCGCCCCGGTCAGTGTTGGTTTGATCGGCGATGCATCCGGGATAACGGTCGCTATGCTGACGATGGCCGGTCTCTCGGTGTTGGCCATCGTGCCCTGCTGGTTGTTTGGATTTCAAACCGGCCCGGTCCCTGGGAAGTGAATCCGGGAAACCGCCCTTACCTGGTCGAGGTACCGGCGTTCAATTGAACAAGTTGAACTTGAACAAGACTGAACTGCGCGCGATGATGGGCTGGCCGATTGATTCAAATGGTGGGCGCGGCTGGGATTGAACCAGCGACCCCTACGATGTCAACGTAGTGCTCTCCCACTGAGCTACGCGCCCCGCCATGACATGTTCGGCGAAGGATCGCCTCGCCAAATCGATGTCGAAATCGGACAACAGACGATGGGACCGGGCGGATATATCGTCTCGCCATAGTTCGCGCAAGGCCGCATCAATACCGGTAGGCCTGAACCTGGGCTGTGTCAGACCGGCAAACGGAAACGGACATCCTAGGCAGCCATCATCCGCCCAACTTCCGAAACGAGATCGCGAAGATGGAATGGCTTCGACAGTATCTTCGCTTCTTTGGGCGCCTGCATGTCCGGATTGAGCGCGACCGCTGCAAATCCGGTGATGAACATGATCTTGAGGTCCGGATCGAGTTCAGCCGCCTTTCGCGCCAACTCGATCCCGTCCATTTCCGGCATGACGATGTCGGTCAACAAAAGGTTGAACGGCTCCTCGCGCAGCCTCTCATAGGCGCTCAGACCATTGTCGAACGAAATAACCGTATACCCGGCGTTTTCCAGCGCCTTGGTGAGAAACCGGCGCATGTCCTCGTCGTCTTCGGCGAGTAGAATACGGTTCATCATCTCTCCCGGTTGCCCCACGGCCCTTCCGATGCGCCAGCACAATAGGCTGGGGCGGGTAAATATCGGGTAAGCGGATCGCCGGCCAGAAAAAAGCGTTACAAATTGTGTATTTTACGGCATTGGCCGATTTGCTGCCGATTCCCGGTGGACAGCCACCGCAGGTGACGGCAACATGACCCCGGGAAATATCGCCGGGAATTGCGGGATTGTTATGGACCGGATGGACGAAACGCATCAAACGACGGGACCGGAATTTAACTCAGCGGGCGCTCCGCCGCCTTACGAAATTGTCGCGCCTCGCAGTTCGCACCGGCCGGCCGGCAATGACTTC
Organism: Afifellaceae bacterium; assembly: GCA_965216515.1. Taxonomy (GTDB): domain Bacteria; phylum Pseudomonadota; class Alphaproteobacteria; order Rhizobiales; family Afifellaceae; genus CAXMRP01. The sequence goes on from OZ244173.1 coordinate 1,734,229, forward strand.
AATCAGACGATTCCGTTCGTACTGAATTCACCACACAGCGGTGCCTATTACCCGCCCGAGTTCCTTGCCGCATCAAAACTTGACCGCAACGCCATCCGCCGGTCCGAAGATGTCATGGTCGATCGGCTGTTCCGGCCCGTTGTCGATCTTGGCGCGCCACTGCTTCGCGCCACATATCCCCGGGCCTTTGTGGACGTGAACCGTGAGCCTTACGAGCTGGACCCGAAAATGTTCTCCGGGCGCCTCCCCGAATTTGCCAACATCCGTTCACTGCGAGTGGCCGGCGGTCTGGGCACCGTGCCCCGGATCGTGGCTGACACACAGGACATCTACAAAGCACCGATCCAGGTCGACGAGGCAATCACCAGGATCAACACCATATACAAACCCTACCACGATGCGCTGCGGCGCCTTTTGGCCAAAACCCATGTCGCCTTCGGATTTGCAATCCTGATCGACTGCCATTCCATGCCGTCATCCCCGCGAAGCAGGCGAACCAGCAGTGCCCGGCCGGATTTCGTACTCGGCGACCGCTATGGCGCCAGCTGTTTTGCCGAGATCACGGAAATAGCCTCTCAAGCGCTTGGCCGTCTGGGATATACGGTTCGAAACAACAAACCTTACGCTGGCGGATTTATCACCGAACACTACGGCAGACCGTCCCGTGGCCTCCACGCCTTGCAGATCGAGGTAAACCGGTCGCTCTACATGGATGAATGCTCGCTGCAGCCAAACGAAGGGATGGCTCGCCTCCAGGAGCATTTGCTGGAAATGATGGGTGATTTGTGCGAGCTGGCCGCGAATCTGAACAACCCGCAACGTGATGCCGCCGAGTGACCAAAACACCGTGGCGGCCGGATCCGGCGATATGTTCGTTGGCGCACGCAGGATGGTCGCCGCGCAGCTCTTCGACTGCTGACCAAAAAAAGGGCCGCACAACGTGCGGCCCAAGTCTAGGGAGGAAACGCCCAATGAGGGCTGCGATACATCGTATCGCAATGCACAAATTAGTTGTGCTATGCAAAAATTTCAAGGTTGCGACGCCATAGATTACGCATTGTGTTGCGAATAAAACCGGCTGCGAATTGGGACCGATACGCGCGCAATTTTGTTAATTAATTGAAATATATAGACTATTCAAACACTCAGCATCTTCGAAGAGCTATGCAAAATTTGCAATCCTTTGTCCCGTTTCTGGATGAGCTCGCGTCCGCGGCCTCAACCGTCATTCATCCGCACTTTCGGACACAACTGCCTGTTGGAGACAAATCCGGAGGCGGCGGCGGAACCGGAGACATCGATCCGGTGACCGCTGCCGATCGGGACGCCGAGGCGGTCATGCGCGAACTTATCGGTCGCCGTTATCCCGACCACGGCATAATCGGTGAGGAATTTGATGACGACAGGCCCGATGCCGAACATGTCTGGGTCCTCGATCCGATCGACGGCACCCGGGCGTTTATTTGTGGTTTGCCTTTGTGGGGAATTCTCATCGGTCTGAGGCACCGGGGCCAGCCGGTCCTGGGCATGATCGCCCAGCCGCACATCGGCGAACGGTTCGTTGGCACGGGCGACGCGGCCTGGATGGAACGAAACGGCGATCGCAGGCCGATCCACGTTCGGCCTTGTCCTGGTATCGAGCAGGCCGTTGTTTCCGCGACAAGTCCAACCATGTTCACCGGCGATGACATGACCCGGTTCCGGGCCGTGGAAAGCGCCTGCCGACTGCTTCGCTATGGTTACGATTGTTACGCCTACGCCATGACGTCCATGGGATTCATAGATTGTATCGTCGAGGCAAGCCTAAAACCCTACGATATCGATCCGATCATTCCGATCATTCAAGGCGCCGGCGGATCCATCACGGATTGGCAGGGCGAATCCCCGACTGGCAAGAGCAACATCATAGCCGCCGGCGACCGCCGCGTACTCGACGATGTCCTGACGCTTATCAATTGACAGGGATCGCCGGCTGCTTGGCTATCCTGTCACCTGAACCGGCTCGGTCGCCTCTTCCGGCATCCGTCCGGGGATGAACGCTTCCAGGGCTGCGAGAAACTGGTCGCGATAGATATCCCGCTCCATCATGATTTCATGAGCGGCCCCCGGGATACGCACATACGCGCACGTCTTGGAGTGCGCGCACAGCCGTTCGATTGCCGCATTTGAAACGACCCGGTCCGATCCCGCCATCAAAATGAGCACCGGAATGGGAATCCGGTTGGCGAATTCGATGGTTTTGAAATGATTGATCGCCTGTACGGCGGCATGAAGCCATGACACGGTCGGCGGCCCCAGCCCAAGTTCGGGCATTGCGGCGACGACTGCGGAATTGCGCTTGTAGCGTCGGGGATCGCTTGTCACGTCGTTTCCCTGAAACGGCGAAAGCTGAACCGGCCCGCGCCGGCGGAAGCTGAACGTGGCATAGATTTCACCCAGGCCCAGATATCGCAACAGCGAGGTAACGGGTTCGTATCCGCGCAAAGACCTGCCGTGAAGACCGAGAAGTGGTCCGGTCAGCAGGATCCGGTCGATTTGTGTCCGCCCACGGGTCGCGTACATCAGCGCAACAGCGGCGCCGGTCGAATGCGCGAGAATGGCATATGGCGGCGCGCAATCGGGCAACAACACCGTGCGCACGAACACATCGACATCGCTGGCATAATCTTCAAATGAATCGACATGGCCTTTCAGCGGATTGCGCAGGACCCGCTGCGATCCGCCCTGGCCCCGCAGATCGAATGTCGCCACCGAAAATCCGCGCCGGCGAAGATCACTGACCGTTTCGAAATATTTCTCGATATATTCCGATCGACCCTGAATGATCAGAATTGTGCCGCGCGTCGGACGCCGCAGCGCCGGCCAGCAGGCGTAACGCAGCTTCAAACCATCGACCGCCTCAAACAGGCCGCACGATGTATCCGGCGGCAGCGGATTGAGCGGGGTGTCTGCTAGCCTGTCGATCGCCGCCTGTCTGGCCATGGCGCACCGCCTTCGCATTGGTGAGTCGCCGCGCAGATGGAAGCGCCGCCGGTGCTTCGTGATAGGAAAAATGCGCTGACCGGGCAAGCAGCCGGAGATACGGCAGTTTGGGGATCGCCGGCGGCGCGGCACTGCAATGTTTACGCCGTGACCGGTCTAAAAAAGACGAACCGGCGGTCAGAAGACCGCCGGTTCAATCGGGCACCGGAGGGGGCGTTAGCGGCACCCGAACTGTCCATGTGGCGGTGGTTTGCCACACGGATATTGTCTAGAAAATTGCGTACACAAACTCGCGTTTGAGAATCCTTGCATTGCGGGCGCTGATCACCAGGCGAACCCTGTGTCCGCGGGGCGTCACCGCATAAAGCCGATAAATCCGACCTCTGCGGTCGGTAAACCGAATATGTCTGTAACCCCTTTGGCGGAGGATACGGCGGACCTGCCGGGCCGTAAGGTTAAGACGGCGCACCGGCTGATGGCGCCAGTGCCTGCGCCAAACGTTGTGAACGGGAACGAGATCGCCGGCACGCTGCAACTCGCCGGCAATAGGGGGATCGACCCGTATAATGGTTGAGCCCGCCTCCGCCATACCGACGCCAGTCGCAAACACAAGGGCAGCCGCGGCGGCCGCCATGCGCGATCGTTTCGTCATGTCCCACACCTTGATCTTCCAACAATCGTACCGCTGGCTCTGACGGCCATTTCCGGATCGATGCGAAAACCTAACAAGCGGTGCCTGAACCAAACCGAAAGGGCCCGTTCAGATTGGGTTCAGGTTGCCTGACGTTACGTAAGGTGGAGTTCGGCGACACCGGCCGCTGCCGACCGCCAGCTCGCGGCCTCTGCGCTTGCCGGAGAAAGCACTGAAAACACTGGGGAAATTCAATATACGACCAACGGGTCGCGCTCCGCGCGTTCCTTGGCGGCGTCGGGGTCCGGCGGCGGTGGCAGGGCCAGTTTCGGGCTGACTTTCTGAACCGGCGGCGGAACAGCGGCAACAATCGCCGGCCGGGCGCGTGGAATCGGTGCAACCGCAGGATTCGGGACAGCGCGTTCGGTCGCCCAATTTCCCGGTCTTCGCGCCGGCCTGTGTGCTGGAATCGTGCCGGGACCGATCGCCTCGTCGGGCACCGTTCGCGCCGGCTCCGCTGCGGCCGGCCCACCCGCGCCGGGAAACGGCACGCCGGCCGGCCCGAGAATTCGCGCCTCGACAATGCCGCCGGTGAAACGATCCACGGCAAGTTGCACGCGCCGACCCGCGGGGTCGATGGCCGAGACGCCGACATGCCGGCCGATCCGTTCGCCAAACACGATCTGGTGATAGCCCAGCCCGTGCAGATGACGGATGAGCATCGCCGGTCCGGTTTGGCCGGACGGTGCCACCCGCCTGGTCGTTCCCCGCCAGCCGCCAACCGGACCGCCCCCGGAAAAACCGAAATAGACGATCTCCGCCGAGGCCGGCCGCGCGCCGCCGCCCAGGCACAGGCCGGTGGCCAGAACCAGGACCGTCGCAGCCGACAGGAGTTCGGAAAAACGGACCGGCACCAGGCCGGACCGTGGGACCGGCACCGGATCGGACCGCGGGTCGGATCTGGAGGGTGATATCGGAGCGGGCGGCAATGTGGATCGGACGATGGGCATGACGGACCTCCTTGACAACGGATTTCCTCGTCTTCGCCCCCCCGGCCGGACCCCCGCCGCACGGTCGAATGGCCGCGCGGCTCCATAGGATATCGGCGTCAATGGCCCACGATCAAGGCGGCACCATGGCAAACCGGACCGGCATGGCGCCTGAACGGCCGCCCGGCCGCCATCGTACCCGCCACCGTACCCGCCATTGTTTCCGCCATTGTTTCCGCCCTTCTCCCCGTCATCCCTGCGCGCTATCCGGCTGCGGCGGCTGGGGCCCGCGACCGACGCCGGGATCGTTCGCCGGCCATGCCGGTTCCGCCGCCGCCAAACGGCGAAAAAACCACGCGCCACAGGGGTTGAAACCGGGAATTCCGGTTCCCATCTGAATTCACGCAGGCGCCAAACGGGCCTGTAGACCCCGCCTGTCTCGCCAATTCGGGAGTGCCGGCGCGGTCGCACACATGTTGCTCGACAAACCAAGAGGACACGACAATGCGTACATTCGATCTCAGCCCCCTTTATCGTTCGACCATCGGTTTCGACCGGCTTTTCTCGCTGATGGACCAGCTGCCCGGCGCCGACGGCAACGGCCAGGGCTATCCGCCCTACAATATCGAGCGCACCGGCGACAACGCCTACCGCATCTCCATGGCGGTGGCCGGCTTCGGCGAAGGCGATATCGATATCGAGGCCAAGGAAAACGTGCTCACCGTGACCGCCGAGAAAAAGGAGGAGGAGCAGTCCTCCGGATCCGGCGAGGTGCTCTATCGCGGCATCGCGGCCCGCTCATTCGAGCGCCGCTTCCAGCTTGCCGACCATGTCGAGGTGACCGGCGCGGCCCTGGAAAACGGCCTCCTGCACATCGATCTCGTGCGCGAACTGCCCGAGGCCATGAAGCCCCGCAAGATCGCCATTGGCGGCGGCGGCAAGAAGGCCAAGCAGATCGACGCCAAGGCCGCCTGACACGGCGCGGAAATCCGACCACGGGCAAACGGACTGCAAGGTCCGCCAGCAATTCAAGCCCCGGCCAATGGCCGGGGCTTTTTGGTTGGGGCGCAACCGCGCCGGCCTTCGTCCCGCACCGGAACGGCCCCGGTTTGGGCAACCTTTCAACGCCTGTTTTGATCATCAGACCGTCGTTCGCGCGGGCCCGGGAACGGAACGTCACGATGCCGCCGCCGCCGGCATTGATCGCCAGGCAGGAAGGGAGCGCCGACCGTCATTTCCAAGGCGATAATACGGGGAAGGGAAGAAATCCGAACCATCCCCATGTTGCATTCCTGCACTATTCCCGCAGAAAAAAAATCGCCCTACTTGCCCGGGCGCCAATTGATCTTATATTCCGGCGCCCTCACGAGCGGAATCGAGACAGCCAGGAAGGAACAAGATGATCGAACCAGTACACATCCATCAGTTGGACGTGGAAGCTGGCTCGTCCTGTTCCGGGCGCGCCGCTTACTGACATCCGTCGAGATACCCGCACAATCCTGATGGGATGACCTGACCGCATCGCGGAACAGGTCGCCAGCGCCGTGCGTCTGGATCAAGTCCCATCGGCGCGTGCGGCACTCGCGGATCCTGAATCCCTGACCTGAAGTTTGCTTCATCGCCGCAGAAGGCGTGGCCAGCCACGCGCGCGTGCGCGCCGGAACGGTCCGGAAGCATGCAGGAGAACAATATTGTCACGCGCTTTGGCCGACAGGCGTGGCACCCCGATCCGTCCGAATCTGGACGTCCAGTTGCGGCGCTACGACCGCAGTTGCAGGAGGCGTTTGCGCAAATTCGCGCGGGCCGGCGACCGGTTGAAGGATCTTGTCTACACGTTTCCTGCGGCGGCCTTCACCATCACCGGATCGAAACGGGATCCCATTCGTGACAAAGAAGCGATCCGACTGGTGCGGGGCGGCGCGCCGCTGCGCGACATCGGGCTTTCGCTGAATCTACCATACTGGACACGGAGCCTGCCGCCGGAGGCGTTTGTCGAGAGGCTTGGGACGATGCCCGGCAGCAACGGGTTTTCGCGCCGCATCGTGAACCAGTTCCCGGGAAATCCGCGACACAGCGCGATGTGGCTTCAGTGGGTTCTGCGCGGCAATGCGCTCTGTGATGAAGCCTTCGCCGTGTGGATCGCGCGCCAGGATTTCTGGCATGAAAACGGGCCGGATGCACAAACGATTCTACCGCTGGCGGCGTTCGCCTGGTATTCGACCACGGAACGGACGACCGCCCGCAGCCTGATCGATCGACCCTGGAAAGCGAAATCGAGCTTCGGATCGGCACTGGAAGCCGCGCAAAGTTGGTTTGTCCGCTGCCTGAATGACTATTGCAACGACGTGGATGGCGCCACAGGCCGCTGGTTTGTGGCGCAGCGGTCTTGCAGATTTCGCATCGTGCCTCTGTGCACGCCGAAAGAGTTGGTCATGGAAGGCAAGCGTATGGGCAATTGCGTTGGCAGCTACGAACGGCGGGTATTGACTGGTGCCAGCCTCATCTATTCGGTCCGACGCCGTAATGCCCACGTGGCGACAATGGATATTCGTCCGCGTTCGGACCGCTCCGGCCAGCCGGTCATTGCCCAGCTTCTCGGTCCCGGAAATGCACCCGTTCGAGAGGATGTCATGGGTGCGGCCAAACATTGGTTGTCCCGCCAGGGACCGTATCCGTTTGTCGGAGCTGGCGCCTTGCAGCATATGCCATTCAACAAGCAGAGGTGGGCGGACCTTTGGGCACCGTTCATGGTTGCCAAGAACGTATCCGGACTGGACGTTCAACCGCTGGCGATCAAACGGGCCATCGAGCGCCTTTCGCTGATCGCCTCGTCTCAGACATAGGACGTCTCAGACATAGGAAATGATCGCAATCCGTTGAATTGCCGCCATGCCCTAAGGGCTTGTTTGTTCGCTCGATATTTCCGGATTTTCGGTTTCCGGCTTCCTGATCTCACTGCAGGCGATGGACGACCGGCGGTGGCACCGGGCCGGACGCCCCGCAATTCAATTGCAAATCCCGGCCAATCGCCGGGGCTTTTTGGTTGGCGGGCTTGAGCGGCGATCCGGGCACTCCGTCCGGTGCTTCTCGCCGGCATACCTGCCTGCGGCATTAACGCGATCACAACCGCGCCCATGGCATGTTGCCGGGTTCGTCGTATCCGGAGTCAGGCGTGGGTCAGGTCATCCAGTTGCAACGCCGGCGTCGCCACAGGCGGTGGCGCCCTGCAATCAGCGGCCGCCGCGGGCGCCGGCCTTGGCGTCTGGCGCGGCTGTTGGAGTGGGCGGTCCTGTTGGCCATTGCCGGTCTGCTTTACCGGTTGGCCCAGCCGAGGGACGACCTGACGGGCGCATTCCATGTCTGCACCAGCGCCCTCACCAGGACCTGCGTAATCGACGGCGACACGATCCGTCATCAGGGCACCACGATCCGCGTGCTGGATATCGATGCGCCGGAGGTCTTCTCGCTCCGATGCGAGGCGGAAGCCGCACGCGGCCGCGCGGCGACCCGCCGCCTGACCGAACTGATGAACCAGGGGGCGTTCTCGCTGGTCGCCAGCGGAGACAGCGACATCGACAGGTATGGCCGCACCCTTCGGACCATCAAACGCGACGGGCGTTCCCTCGGCGCCATACTCGTCGCGGAGGGCTTGGCCCGCCCCTGGGACGGCGCCCGGCGGAGTTGGTGCGACTGAACACCGGCCGTATCCGTTCAGCGGATTGAAACCCGGAATCGGCGCATCGCCATCGCGCCCGCATCAGGGGCGGCATTTGGACTTGTTGATCCCGGCCGCGTTTGTCGCCTATTGCGGCCTGACGCCGACTGCCGCAACCGCGAGCCGGCAGCCGTGCCCAACACACAGGAACACCCCGGTGACACGCAGATTGATCGCAGAATGGTTGGGGACATTTTCCCTGCTGGCCACCGTCGTCGGGTCGGGGATCATGGCGGAGCGGCTGGCCGGCGGCAACGTCGCCATCGCGCTATTGGGAAACACGATCCCGACAGGCGCCATCCTGATTGTCCTGATCCTGGTTTTCGGGCCGATCTCAGGTGGACATTTCAATCCGGCGGTGACGCTGTCATTCGCCCTGCGGCGTGAAATTTCCGCCAGGGATTCGGTTTTGTATGTCGGCGCGCAGATCACCGGCGGCATCTGCGGCGTGCTGGTCGCCCATGTCATGTTCGACAATCCGCTGATCGATCCGTCGGCGACGGTGCGCACGGGGATCGGTCAGTGGGTCGGCGAATTCGTCGCCACGTTCGGCCTGATCGGCACGATCTTCGGCTGTCTGAGGTCGCGGCCGCAGGCCGTGCCCTATGCGGTGGGGCTCTATATCACCGCCGCCTACTGGTTTACCTCATCGACGTCGTTTGCAAATCCCGCCGTCACGATTGCCCGCGCCTTGTCCGATACCTTCGCCGGCATCAATCCGGCAAATGTCGCCGCCTTTGTCCTGGTGCAACTGGTTGCCGCGGCGCTGGCCGCCTTCTTCTTCCGGTGGCTTCTGGATGATTCGGCGGCCGACCGCTGAGCCGGCGGACCGCCCGATACGCGCCCGCGCCCCTCACCTCTACGCCGCAAGCAGCGCCAGAAACGCGTCGACATCGGCCTCCGTGGTGTTGAAGCTCGCCACCAGCCGGATGACCGTTTCGTCGTCGCCGACGCTGGCATTGGCGCTCGGCCACGGCGCGAATCCGGCGCCCGCCGCGCGCAGGCGGGCAACATCTTCGGTCCGCAGCACCGCGAACACCTCGTTCGCCTGGGTCGCCCAGGCGAGCCGCGCCGCGTCCGATGCGTCGATACCCGCCCGCAGCCGCGCCGCCAGCCGGTTGGCGTGGCCGGCCATCTCAAGCCACAGATTGTCTTCCAGATAGGCCACAAGCTGCGCCGCGATGAAACGGGATTTCGACATCAGGTGCCCGGCCCGCATGCGCAGGTGCGGCAGATGTTCGGCAAGGCGGGGATCGAAGACGACAATGGCGTCGGCCATGGCGCAACCGTTTTTCGTCGCGCCGAACGACAGGATGTCGACCCCGGCCCGCCAGGTGACATCGGCCGGCGACTGACCCAGGGCCGCAACGGCATTGGCAAGCCGCGCGCCATCCATGTGCACGACAAGGCCGTGCGCCTTGGCAAGCGTGCTCAGCGACTGAATCGCCGCCGCCGGATAGACAGTGCCGGCTTCCGTCGCCTGGGTAATGCTGAGCGCAACCGGCTGGCCGGCATGGATATGGCCCGGCGGGAAGGAGGCGATCGCCGCGGCCAGCCCCTCCGGTGCGATGCGGCCGTCGGCGCCGGCGATCAAGCGCGTCCGCATCCCGTCGCCCTGCAGCGCCAGCGCGCCGCATTCGTCGACCTCCAGGTGGCTCTCAGCGTGGCAGAAGACGACGCCCCCCGGCCGCTGGCAGGCGGCCAGCGCCAGACTGTTGGCCGCCGTACCCGTACCCACCGTGAAGACCGATACCTCCGTCTGGAACAACGCTCCGAACCGGGCATTCAGCGCCGCATCGGTGGCGCTCGATCCGTAGGCGCCACCGTCCTGTTCGGCTTCCGCGGCGATGGCCGCGACGATATCGGGATGGACGCCGGACCAGTTGTCGGAGAAAAACTGCATGCCCGGCCATAACCGGCGCCGGCGCGTTCGGCAAGACGGGCGGCGTCGCGACGTACCGGCCTGCTGGACGCGCGCCGGCAAATGGGTCAAGACTGCCCCCATGGTGATCACCAGCGATCCGTTCAACGCCTTTCTCGACTATGGCGATGTCGGCGTTCCGCGCGCCGGTCAGGGGCCGCTGTCCGGTCTCACCTTCGCAGTCAAGGATATTTTCGATGTCGCCGGCTATCCCACCGGTTGCGGCAGCCCGGTGAAACGTCGCGAGAGCCCGGTCCACGACCGCTCCGCGCCAGCGGTCCAGCGGTTGCTCGATGCCGGCGCCGAGTTCGTCGGCAAGACCCAGACCGATGAACTGGCCTTTTCGCTGAACGGCCAGAACCAGCATTTTCCCCTGCCGGTCAATCCGCGCGCGACCGACCGCATCACCGGCGGCTCGTCGTCGGGTTCGGCGGCCGCGGTCGCCGGCCAGTTGTGCGACTTCGCCCTCGGCTCCGACACCGGCGGCTCTGTGCGTGCGCCGGCCAGCTACTGCGGCCTGTGGGGCCTGCGCCCCACCCACGGCCGCATTGCCACTGCCGGCGTCATGCCGCTTGCCCCGAGCCTGGACACGGTCGGCTGGTTTGCCGATGACGAGATCACCTTTGCCCGGGTCGGCGATGTGATGCTTGGCGAGGACCACCGGGCGTTCGCATTCCGCCGCCTGATAAAGGCGACCGATACCTTCGCTCTCCTGAAATCCGACGAGGAGACCCGGATTCTGGATCGCGCGATCGATCCGATCGCCGCCGTTCTCGGCGCCCCCGCCGAACTCACCGCTTCGACAGCCGGGCTCGACGCCTGCTACTGGGCGTTGCGCTATATTCTCGCCGACGAGGCCTGGCAGATCCACGGTGAATGGGTCGAACGAAACGGCGCGGAGATGATGCCGGCGGTGCGCGAGCGCTTCCGGTTCGGCTGCGCGATGGCGGCGGACGATCTCAACACGTCCCGGTCGACCCGCGCCACGCTGCGCGCCCGCCTCGACGTGTTGCTTGGCGACGATGGCCTGATGGTCCTGCCGACGGTCCCCACCGCTGCCCCCTTCAACGGCGCTGGCGCCGAGGCGCTGCAGGAGAACCGCGAGCGGGCGCTGTGCATGTTGTCAATCGCCGGCCTGGCCGGTCTGCCGCAGGTCAATCTGCCGCTCGCCAAGATCGATGGCGCACCGCTTGGCCTGTCGCTCATCGGACCGCGCGGATCCGACAGGGCGCTGATCGCCTTCGCCACCGGCCGGACCGGCGACTAGGACGCGGCGGCCGTGGATACCATCACCCGCATGCGCGCCTTTGTGGCCGTTTTCGATGCCGGCGGGTTTTCCGCCGCCGCCCGCGCCACCGGCCGTTCCAAGGCGCTGATGTCGAAATATGTTTCCGAGTTGGAGAGTGAACTGGGCGCGCGCCTGCTGAACCGCACCACCCGGCAATTGTCGCTCACCGAGGCCGGCGAGGCGGCCTACGAGGAGGCCCGCGAGGTGCTTGGCCGCATTGACCGCCTGAAGGAGAACATCGAGGCCACGCATGCCGCGCCGCGCGGCCGCCTGCGGGTATCCATACCGGCAGCGATCGGCGAATGGGGCCTCGGCCAGGCGATTATGGGTTTCACCGCCGCCCACCCCGATATCCGCATGGAATTGACCCTGGAGGAACGCTTCGTCGATCTGGTGGAGGAGGGTTACGATGTCGCCATCCGCGTCGACGCGCTCCAGGACTCCAGCATGATCGCCTGCAAGCTCGCCAAATTCCGGGCCATTGTCTTCGCTTCGCCGGAGTGCATCGCCAATCACGGCTTGCCCCACCATCCCGCCGACCTGACCGCGCTGCCATGCATCGTCGACACCAACCTGAAATCCCGCAGCAACTGGCCATTTGTCGAGGACGGCGCCCGCTTCACGGTACCGGTGTCGGGACGCGTGGAAGTCAACAGCCCGGCCACGGCCGCCGCCGCGGCCCGCCTCGGGCTGGGCTTTTGCCGCGGCCCCTGGCTCACCGTCCGCGAGGACCTGGAGGCCGGCCGCCTGGTCACCGTTCTGGATAGCTTCGAAATCTCCGGCGTCGGCATTTATGCCGTCTATCCCCATCGAGACAGGTTGCCAGCGAAGGTCCGCGCCTTTATCGACTATCTGGTTGACTGGCACGAGAGCGAACGCAAGGCCGGCCGCGGCATTTGAGTGTGCAGGGCCGGTCCGGCTCACGCGCCGGGCCCGATCACGATCCGCGACACGAACCGCGAACGCGATGTTGACAATGAACCGTACCTTGGCGCTTGTCATTTCTGTGGTGGCGATGGTCCTTGCCGCCATGGCGCCGGCACGCGCCCACCCCCATGTCTGGGTGGACGCCCGCGCCGAAATCGTCTTCGACGCCGCCGGCCGGGCGATTGCCCTTCGCCACCACTGGACATTCGACGAAGCCTTTTCCGCCTTCGCCTCCCAGGGTCTGGACACCGACGGCGACGGCAAGCTCACCCGCGCCGAATTGCAGCCGCTGGCCGATGTGAATGTGGAATCCCTCGTCGAGTTCGATTTCTTCACCTTCCTGACCACCGGCGACATTTCGCGCCAATTCGCGCCGCCCGCCGAACACTGGCTGGAGGCCGGCGCCGGCCGGCTGACGCTCCACTTCACCCTGCCGCTCGCCGAGCCCCTCGCCGTCGACACCGCCGGCTTTTCGGTGGAGATCTACGATCCGGAATATTTTGTCGCCTTTTCGTTGCCGGACACCGAGGCCATTCGCCTTGCCGAGGCGCCTTCGGGGTGCCAGGTGGAGGTTCAGCTTGCCCGGGCGCTGAGCGCCGCCGACCAGGCCACGCTCGCCGCCATAGGCCCCGAACAGCGCCAACTGCCGGACGAACTTCAGGCGCTGACGGAAGATCTCGGCAATATCGCGAACATATCATGCCGGTAGGCCGACGGCGCCCGACGGGTTTGTGTCGCGCCGCTGCCCTGGCGCCAGCCATCATCCTTTTCGCCTGCCCGGCCGTCCAGGCTGCAACCTCGCCGTTCGGCGTCGGCCTGCCCGAGCAGGCCACCGGCGGGCTGTTGCCGTGGATCGGCCAGATGCAGACGGATTTCTACAAGGCACTGACCGGCGCGCTGAAAAACATGAGCGCCGACACGGCCGCTTTCTGGTGGCTTGCCGGCCTTTCCTTTCTTTACGGCGCAGTCCACGCCGCCGGACCCGGTCACGGCAAGGTTGTGCTGTCCTCATACATGCTGGCCAGCGGCCAGACCGTGCGCCGCGGCATCCTGCTGGCATTTGCCGCCGCCATGGTCCAGGCGAGCGTCGCCGTCGCCCTGGTCTCCGTCGTCGCCCTGGCGCTCAACGCCACGGCGGTGACGATGACCGGAACCGCCCGGATCTTCGAGATCGGCAGTTACGGGCTGATCACCGCGATCGGGATTTTCCTTCTGGCGCGCAAATTGCCGGCGTTTTTTTCAGCATTCACGGCCCGGGTCCCGGCCGGCGATCGGCTCCCCGCCGCCGCGGACACCGGCCACATCGGCGACGCCAGCTGTGGCCATACCCATCATGTCGATCCGACCGCCGCCGCGATGACGGGACTTCGCGGTGCCGCCTCCGCCGTCATCGCCGTCGGCATGCGGCCCTGCACCGGCGCCCTGATCGTCCTCGTCTTCGCCGTCGCGCAGGGCCATTTCTGGGCCGGCGTCGCCTCCGCCTATTTGATGGGCATCGGCACCGCGCTCACCATCGCGTTGCTGGCGGTTCTAGCCGTCAGCGCGCGTGATGTCGCCACTCGCCTCGCCGCCGGGCGGCCCGGGCGCACCGCCCTTCTCGTCGGTGGCATCGAGGTTGCCGGCGCCCTGGCGATCGCCGCGTTCGGCCTGTTGTTGCTCGGCGGCTCGCTGTTCGCCTGACGGCCGGCCGGAACTGGTTATCGCCCCCGCGGCAGCTTGCCGGTACCGGACCGGGACCGGGCTTTGGCCGATGCCCGGCCGCGCCGGCTAGCGGGCCACTGCCGGATCGCCGGCTGCGCGCCGGTTGCCGGCCTGGTCCCGCATCGCCGTGCCGAAGGCCTGGAAAATCGCCCGCGACGGCTTGTCGGTCCGCGCCCAGTATTCCGGATGCCACTGGACACCGACCGCGAAGCCGGGCGCTTCGCGCACCCGCACCGCTTCGATGGTGCCGTCGGCCGCCAGCGCCTCCACGACAAGCCCGTCGGCCAGCTGGTCGACGGCCTGGCGATGGACGGAATTGACGTCGACGGCGCCGGGCCCGAGCACATCGGCGAGCACACCGCCAGCCTCCACGGTGACCGGATGTGCAATCCTGAAACGCCGGTCCAGATCGTCGGTATCGGCGCCGCGATGATCCAGGCGCCCCGGCAGGGCCTGGATTTCCCCGGCCAGCGTACCCCCAAGCGCCACGTTGAGTTCCTGCATGCCCCGGCAGACCGCCAGCAGCGGGACGCCGCGCGCGATGGTCCGGCGAATCAGCGGCAGGGTCGTGGCGTCGCGCGCTTCGTCATAAGGCTCCGATTCCGCGCTCGGCCGGCCGCCATATGCCGCCGGATGAAGGTTGCTTCGCGCACCGGTGATGAAGACCCCGTCGGCAATATCCAGCGCCCGGTCGATATCAATGGCACTGCCGAAACTGGGCAGCAGCAGCGGCACCGCATCCGCGCCGTCGATCAGGGCCTCGACATAGGTCTTCGGCGTTGCCGACCAGCGGTAGATCCCGTATGCAATCTCATCCGTGGAAACCAGCACAACAGGTTTCATCGGGCCATCTCCGTCTTGCCGCGTCATTTCGCGCACGGTGCCGGATCATCCGGCAAGACCGGAGTCCGCTGCAAATTGCGGATGTTCCGACCAAAGTTCATGTCAAGCGAACTGGACAGGTTTTTCGCGGCGTGCAACCAATATTCCTTTAGAAACGTTCCAAAGGGAGGAAGCAACTTATGGATCGTCGGAAATTTATCAAGAATGCCGGCCTGGCGACTGGCGCGGTCGCCGGATCGGCATTGGCCACACCCGCCATTTCGCAGGGCCGGGAAGTGGTGACCATGGTCACGACATGGCCGCGCGGCCTGTCGGGTGTCTGGGATTCCGTGGAGCGCTTTTCCGCTGCGGTCGCAGACATTACCGACGGGACGCTGACCGTGGACGCCAAGGCCGGCGGCGAACTCGTCGGCGCGCTGGAAAGCTTCGACGCGGTCTCCTCCGGCCAGGCCGACATGTATCACGGCGCCGACTATTACTGGGTCGGCCAGCATCCGGCCCTCGCCTTCTTCACCGCCGTTCCCTTTGGCATGACAGCGCCGGAAATGATGATCTGGTATTATGCCGGCGATGGCATGAAGCTTCATCACGAGCTTGGCGAGATCTTCGGCATGCGCCATTTCATCGCCGGCCAGACCGGCGCCCAGGGCGGCGGCTGGTTCCGCAAGGAGATGACTTCGGTTGAGGATTTCCAGGGCCTGAAGTTCCGCATGCCGGGGCTGGGCGGCCAGACGGTATCGAAGCTCGGCGCGTCCGTGCAGACCCTGCCGGCGAGCGAGATCTACCAGGCGCTCTCTTCCGGCGCGCTGGATGGCACCGAATGGATCGGCCCCTGGTCGGACGAAAAACTCGGCCTTCAGGAAGTCGCCAAGCACTACTATCCCGCCGGTTTCCATGAGCCGGGCGCGGCGCTGTCGGTGGCCGTCAATCTGGACCGCTACAACAGCCTGTCCCGTCAGCATCAGCGGGCGATCGAGGTTGCGGCGGCCGATTCCCACCAGGCCAACTATGCGCTGTTCCTCTACAACAACGGCCCGGCGCTGCAGCGTCTGCTGGGTGCCGGCGTGCAGACGCACGCATTCAGCGATGAGATCTGGGACGCCTTCGGCGCTGCCGCAACGGAAGTGCTGGACAGCTACATGGGCGACGATTTCTTCAAGAAGGCACGGGAATCGGTCGTGGCATCCATGGGCGCCACGGCGGGCTGGACCTCGCTCTCCGATTCCGCCTACGTCGCCCAGCGTCAGCGCATTTTCGGCTGATTGCCGGACCGCTGATCTGAACGAAGGACGGCGCGGGCCGGTTTCGCCCGCGTCGCCAGTCCGTATTCGGTTGAAAGGGAATCGGGGGCACGCATGTGGGACGGCATCGTCTGGTTTGCCCAAAACCTCGCCCTTGCGTTCTACAATCTGGGCTACGCGCTGACCCATCCGGCGAGCTGGCTGGACTGGTCCGACACGACCGCGCTCATGCGGTTCATCTACTACGGCGGATCCGTCGAGTTCTTCTTTGTCGTCTTTGTCCTCTTCCTGGCGCTGACCGCCGCCGGCCTGTGGCGGCCATCCCTGATGTGGGCCACGGTGCGCGGGCTGGAGGGCCTGGCCAACACGATCGGCCGCGTCGTCGCCTGGGCCGGCCTCGTCATGGTGTTGCAACAGACGATGGTGATCTTCCTGCAGGCGATTTTCCGGGTGTCGGAGATTTCGCTTTCGCCGTTCGGGCTTGACCTGACGATGCCGCTCGGCTGGTGGGGCGACGGGTTGAAGCTCCACAACGCGCTGATCGTCTGTCTGTGCTGCACCTATACGTTCGTGCAGGGCGGCCATGTCCGCGTCGACCTGTTTTACGCCGCCGCCGGTTACCGGGCCAAGAAGATCATCGACATGCTCGGCTCGCTGATCTTCGTGATGCCGATGTCGGTTCTGGTCTGGATGTTTGGCTGGTACTATATGTGGCGGCACCTCATCACGCCGAAGGTCAGTTCCACCGATCCGCTCGAACGGATGCTGCTGAAAGCCCGCGCCGTGCGCTGGAACGTCGAAACCATCGGCTTCAGCCCGAACGGCTTCAACGGCTATTTCATCTTCAAGATTCTGGTCGTGGCGTTTGCCGGCCTGATCTTCCTTCAGGCCGTCGCCTTCTTCTACCGCGCCTATCTGGAACTGCGCGAAGGCCCGGCCAGCGACGGCAGATATCTCGACCGCGACGTGCTGCCGGCGAACAAGCCGGCGGACAAGCCGGCTGGCGCATCTGGCGAATCCGTCGCAGCCGGCGTGGCGGGCTAGGCCATGCTGTTCGGGCTGGACGGTATCGAGGTTTCGCTCCTTATCGTTTTTGCCTGTCTGTTCTGCAGCATCATGACCGGCTATCCGGTTGGCTTCGCGATCGGCGGCGCCGCGGTGATTTCCTTTGCCATCATTGCCGCACTCGATGCCGCCGGCATGCTGATCCACCAGGCCATCGACACCCGTTCGGCGGAATATGCCGCGCTGGTCGCCGAGGGCATATCGCGTGAGGCGATCAGCGTCTTCCGCTATCCGGACCTGCCCCGCATCGAGACGGCGGTCTTCAACGGCGGCTGGGAGACCGCCGTCAACCGCACGATCAGCTTCATCGTCAACCGGATGAACGAGCGGGTCATCGCCGGCCAGTCGATCGACACGCTTCTGGCGGTGCTGATGTTCGTCATGATGGGCATAACCCTGGAACGCTCGCGCATCGCGGAGGATCTGCTGACCACCATGGCGCGCGTCTTCGGGCCGCTTCCCGGCGGGCTTGCGGTCTCCATCGTCGTCGTCGGCGCCTTCCTGGCCGCCTCCACCGGCATCGTCGGCGCGACCGTTGTCACCATGGGGCTGCTGGCGCTGCCGACCATGCTGCGCAACAACTACTCCCCGGAACTGTCGACCGGTGTCATCGCCGCCTCCGGCACGCTCGGTCAGATCATCCCGCCCTCCATCGTCATCGTCCTGCTCGGCACGCTGGCCGGTGATCTCTACGCCACCGGTCAGGAGCAACGGGCACAGCTCGTCGGCTGCACCGATGCGCTGACCTATCTCGGCGAACCGGCCGTGGTCTCCGTCGGCACCCTGTTTCAGGCCGCATTCCTGCCCGGGCTGATGCTCGCCATTCTCTACGCCGCCTATGCCTTCGGGTTTGCGCTGCTCAATCCCGCCAAGGCGCCGCCGGTGGCCGGATCGCTGTCCGCCGGCACGGCCGGTTCGCGCAGCCAGTCGCTGACCTGGTATCTGGCCGTCCCGGCCGCCATTCTGATCGCCGCCGGTCTCGCCGGCGTCACCGGCCTCGTCGGCAGCCAGTCGGTGAGCGTCGCCACCGCCGTCCAGGACGCCTCCGCACCCGACCTTCGCACCAATGTCTCGCCGCAATGCGCCCGGGCGATGATCGAGCTCCACGGCCAGGAGAAATGGGACCGCGCCCGCGCCCAGGCCGAGGCGATCGCCGCGTCCGACGTCTCCACCGAGATGCGCGAACTGTCCGGCGAGGAAATCGCCGCCGCCCGCACCGAACTGCTCGCCCTTGCCGCGCCGGTCGGCGCCGGCATCGCGGCGATGCTGGTCGTCTTCGCGCTTGTCCTGTCACTCGGCCGCGCTGTCGCCCCGGCCGACAATCCCCGGCCGCTCATGGTCGGCGCGTTCGGTATCGCGCTTGGCGCCGCCGTCGACATCCTTTTCCTCGCCCCGACATCCTCGCCCGGCGCGACATTCCTGGCCATGGCGGTTCCCGTCGGCCTGTCGCTCTACGGCCTGCGCCACGCCGCGGCCCGGCTGGCCCGCAACGACCTTGTGCGCGTCGTCTTCCCGCCGCTGGTTCTCATCATCGCCGTTCTCGGTTCGATCCTCGGCGGCATCACCAATCCGACGCCGGCCGCCGCCCTGGGCGCGGCGGGCGCCATCATGCTGGCCGCCTACCGCCAATTGAACGACACCGGCCAGACCGGCCGCATCATCATCTTCGCCAGCTTCGCCATCGTCATCATGATCCTGGTTGGCGTCAATTTCGACCTCAGGACCGATCGTGAACTGGTGCCCTTCGCCGACTGGCTGGCGATCGCCGTGGCGCAGACCGCCTACCATGTCGCCGTCATCGGCGTCCTCTACAGCGTCTGGACGCTGATCCGCCGGCACGTCATGGGCCCGGTCGTGCGCGAGACCGCCAAGGTCACATCGATGGTGTTCACCATCCTGATCGGCTCCCAGCTTCTCAACCTGGTGGTGATCTCGTTCGGCGGCGAGCACTATATCCAGGATTTCCTGCGTTCCTTCGACAACGAGTTCGCCGTCTTCCTGCTGGTCATGCTGGTGCTGTTCATCCTTGGCTTCGTGCTCGATTTCCTGGAGATCATCTACATCGTCATCCCCATTGTCGGGCCGGTGATCTATGGCGGCACGCTGGATCCCAAATGGGTGACGATCATGATCGCGATCAATCTGCAGACCTCGTTCCTGACACCACCGTTCGGGTTCGCCCTGTTCTATCTGCGCGGCGTTGCCCCGCCGACAATCACCACCGGCCACATCTATCGCGGCATCGTGCCCTTCGTGATCATCCAGATCGTCGGGCTGGCGCTGCTGTGGCTGTTCCCGTCCATCGTCACCATCCTGCCCAACCTGCTGCCCAACTGAGCGCGCCGGATCAGCGAACCGGGCGGGGATGGGTCCGGCCGGCACCGGCCCGGATCGCGGCGGATCGTGGAAAGACCCGACGGATCACGCCTGTTGCCCGCGTTCCGCCGCCCCCATAGATTGCACCGATGATCGCCCTTGCCGACGCCATCGACCGCCTGAACCGCGCCGTCGCCGCCCTTGTCCGCTGGCTGGTCGTCGCCATGGCCGTGATCCAGTTCGCCAACGTCGTGCTGCGCCATGTCTTTTCCCTCGCCTTCATCGCCATGAACGAGGCCGTCTGGTATCTCCACGGCCTGTTCTTCGGCCTTGGCGCCGGCTATGTGCTGGCCTGCGACGCGCATGTCCGCATCGATATCCTCTACGGCCGGCTGCCGGCGCATCTGCGCGCCCGGATCGATTTCGCCGGCGCCCTGTTCCTGCTCATCCCGGTCTGCATCGCCATTGTCTGGTTCTCCCGCGATTTCGTCGCGACAAGCTGGCGGATCGGCGAAGGCTCCGCCGAGTTCGGCGGCCTGCCGCTTCTCTATCTGCTCAAGACGGCCGTCTGGGGATTTGCCGTGCTGCTCGGCCTGCAGGCCCTGGCGGCGGCGATCCGCGCCGCCGCCCGCATGCGTTCGCCGGCGCCGTGATCGATCCCCTCGTCCTGTGTGCGGTCATGACGGCGACGACGCTCGCCGGTTTGATGACCGGCTTTCCCGTCGCCTTCGTGCTGGCCGGAAGCGGCCTGCTGTTCGCCCTGGCCGGCGCCGCCCTGGGCGTCTTTCACCTGCCGCTGCTCGCCGCCTTCCCCCAGGCCATCTTCGGCCTGATGCGGTCGCAAGCCCTGGTCGCCGTGCCGCTGTTCGTCTTCATGGGGGTCGTGCTGGAAAAATCCGGCATCGCCGGCGATCTCGTGCGCGCCGCCTCCGGCCTGCTGTCGGCCCGGCGCGGCGGGCTAGCCGTGGCCGTGGTGTTCGTCGGCACCCTGCTCGCCGCCACCACCGGCATCGTCGGCGCGACCATCACCACGCTCGGTCTCCTGGCCCTGCCGGCGATGCTCGCCGCCGGCTACCGCCCCGGACTTGCCGCCGGCACCGTCGCCGCTTCCGGCACGCTGGGCCAGATCATCCCGCCCTCCATCGCGCTGGTCCTGCTCGGTGACCAGATCGCCATCGCCCACCAGAATGTCCAGATCGAACAGGGCGTGTTCCCGCCCCGGACCATCAGCCTCAACGACCTCTTCGCCGCCTGCCTGGTGCCGGGGCTGGCACTGGCCGGCCTGTATGCCCTGTCCATCCTCCTGCGCGCCCGCCGCCAGACCGGCGCGGCGGATCCGGGCGCGGC
The DNA here is from genome assembly GCA_965216515.1 of Afifellaceae bacterium. Taxonomy (GTDB): domain Bacteria; phylum Pseudomonadota; class Alphaproteobacteria; order Rhizobiales; family Afifellaceae; genus CAXMRP01. The sequence goes on from OZ244173.1 coordinate 1,755,195, forward strand.
GCGCCTCGGCGGCGTCGCTGCGGCTGGTGCGTTCGCGCCGCCCCTGCTCCTGGTCTTTGCCGTCCTCGGCGCCATCCTCGCCGGTTTGGCCACGCCGACCGAGGCCGCCGGCATCGGCGCTGTCGGCGCCCTGATGCTCGCCGCCCGGCGCACCGGCCCCGCCGCCCGCCGCGCCATCGATATCGGCCTTTGGGCGGCGTTGGTGCTGGTCGTCCTGGCCGCCCTGTTCGACCTGCGTCCCCAGCGCCAGGCGATCCCCCTTGCCGACGGGCTGGCGATCGGCCTTGCCGTGCCGGCGGCGATTGCCCTTCTCGCCGGCGTCGGCGTCGCCCTCCTGTCCACCGCGCGGGCGCCCGGCCGGGGCGATTCGCTGCTCGGGGCCGCGGCGACCCGCACCCTGGCATTGACCGCCATGATTTTCGCCATCGTCATCGGCGCCCGGCTCTTCAGCCTGACCTTTCGCGGCCTCGGCGGCGCCGACTTTGTCGAAGCGACGCTGCACGGGCTTCCCGGCGGCGTCGCCGCCGCCATGCTCGTTGTCATGGTGACGATCTTCATCCTCGGTTTCTTCCTCGATTTTCTGGAGATCCTGTTTATCGTCGTGCCGGTCACGGTGCCGGCGCTTCTCGCCATGCCGCTGGCCGACGGCTCGACCATGAACCCGCTGTGGCTGGGCGCCATGATCGCGCTCAACCTCCAGACCTCGTTCCTCACCCCGCCCTTCGGCATCGCCCTGTTTTATCTGCGCGGCGTCGCGCCGGCCGCCATCCGCACCATCGATATCTATCGCGGCATCATTCCCTTTGTGGCGCTACAGCTCGCCATGCTGGCGGTGCTGTGGGTGTGGCCCGGGCTGGCCACCGGCCTGCCGGCCCTGCTCGCCCGCTGAATCGGGCCCGCCCGCCAGGGCGAAGCCGGCCCGCGGCCCTTGGCTTCGCGCGCCCGATGCGCCAGATAGTCGAAAGGCCGCCGGCCGCAATGGCGCGCCGGCCGCACGGGGAGACCGACATGGACCGTCGCTGCGGCGGAAACCTGCGCACCGTCAGCCTTGCCGACCGCTTCGACCTCGGCCGGGATCACATCTTCCTGTCCGGCACCCAGGCGCTGGTCCGCCTGATGCTGATGCAGAAAGCCGCTGACCGGGCCGCCGGGTTGAACACCGCCGGCTATGCCTCCGGCTATCGCGGCTCGCCGCTCGGCGGGCTGGACCAGCAGTTCTGGGCTGCCGGGTCGCGGCTCGCCGACAACGGCATCGTCTTCCAGGCTGGCCTCAACGAGGACATTGCGGCAACCGCCATCTGGGGCGCCCAGCAGGTGGCCCTGCGCGGCGAGGGCCGCGTCGAGGGCGTCTTTGGCCTGTGGTACGGCAAGGGGCCCGGCGTCGACCGCGCCGGCGATGCCCTGCGTCATGCCAATCTGGCCGGTACGGCCGAAAAGGGCGGGGTGCTGGCCGTCATGGGCGACGACCATACCTGCGAGAGCTCCACCACCGCGCATCATTCCGAATATGCCTTCGTCGATGCCATGATGCCGATCCTCAATCCCGCCGGCGTGCAGGAGATCCTCGATTTCGGGCTCTACGGCTATGCGCTGTCCCGGTTTTCCGGCCTGTGGGTGGGCCTGAAGGGGGTCAAGGACAATATGGAATCCGCCGCCACCGTCAGCGGCGCCCTGCCCGACCGGAACTTCGCAATCCCCGATATCGTCCCGCCGCCCGGCGGCCTCCACATCGCCATCGGCCGCACCGCCCTGGAGCAGGAGGATTTGCTCCACAACCACCGCAAGGCCGCCGCGCTCGCCTTCCTGCGCGCCAATCCCGTCGACCGCCTCGTCTGGCGCGGCGGGCCGCAACCCTGGCTTGGCATCGTCTCCCTGGGCAAAAGCTGGCTCGACACCGTCCAGGCGCTGGAGATTCTGGGCATCGACGACAAACGCGGCGCCGATCTCGGGATCCGCCTTTACAAGGTGGCCGCCGCCTGGCCCCTGGAACCGGAGGGTCTTCGCGCCTTTGCCGCCGGCCTGCGGTCGATCGTCGTCGTGGAGGAAAAGCGCGCCCTGGTGGAGACCCAGATCAGGGACCGGCTCTACGGCACCGCCGACACGCCGCAGGTCGTCGGCAAGACCGACGAGGCCGGCGCCACGCTCTTTGCCTCCAACGGCGCCCTGGAGGCCGCCGACATCGCCATTGCCCTGGCCCGCCGCATCCTCGCCCACCGGCCGGATCCGGCGCTTCAGGCCCGGCTGGCGGCACTGGAAGACGCCCGCACCGCGCGCGCCGGCCTGCCCGCCCTCGCCCCGCGGAGCCCCCATTTCTGCGCCGGCTGCCCCCACAATTCCTCCACCAGGGTGCCGGAAGGAAGCCGCGCCTATGCCGGCATCGGCTGCCACACCCTGGTCGTCGGCATGGACCGTGCCACCGACGCCTACACCCACATGGGCGGCGAGGGCGGCCACTGGATCGGCGAGGCGCCGTTTTCCACCCGCGGCCACATGTTCCAGAATATCGGCGACGGCACCTATGTCCATTCCGGCTCGCTGACCATCCGTGCCGCGGTGATCGCCGGCATCAACATCACCTACAAGATCCTGTTCAACGACGCCGTCGCGCTCACCGGCGGCCAGACGCCGGAAGGCGGCATCACCGTCGACGAGATCGCCCGCCAGATGGCGGCGGAGGGCGTGACCCGTATCGCCGTCGTCTCCGACGCACCGGACAAGTACGCAGCCGGCACCGCCTGGCCGGTCGGCACCACCTTTCACCACCGCCGCGCCATGGATGCGGTGCAAAGGGAACTGCGCGAGATCAGCGGCGTCTCGGTTCTGATCTATGACCAGACCTGCGCCGCCGAGCTGCGGCGCCGGCGCAAGCGCGGCAAGCTCGCCGATCCGGATCGCCGGATCTTCATCCACCCCGCCGTGTGCGAGAGCTGCGGCGACTGCGGCCTGGTCTCCAACTGCATTGCCATCCAGCCGCTGGACACGCCCTTCGGCCGCAAGCGCCGGATCGACCAGGGCGCCTGCAACGCGGACTTCGCCTGCCTGGACGGCTTCTGCCCGGCCTTCGTCACGGTCCATGGCGGCACACTTCGAAAGGCCGACGTGGCCGCCGCCAACCTGCCGCCGGTGCCCGATCCGGCGGTGCCCGAGGTGGACCGCACCCGCGCCATCCTCGTCGCCGGCGTCGGCGGCACCGGTGTCGTCACCGTCGGCCACCTGCTCGCCATGGCCGCCCACATCCAGGGTTGCGGTGCTGCGCTGATTGACATGGCGGGCCTGGCCCAGAAGGGCGGCGCGGTGACAACCCATCTGAAGATCGCGCCGACCCCAAGCGCCATCGGCGCCGTACGCGTCGCCGCCGAGGAGGCCGATACGGTGATCGCCTGCGACCTGATGGTCGCCGCGGCACCGGCCGCGCTCGCCGCCATCAAACCCGGCGCGAGCCGCATCTTTCTGAATACCGGCGAAGTCACGCCCGGCGAATTCACCCGCAATGCCGATTATGCGCTGCCGGCGCAGGCGGCCCGGCGGGCCATCCGCACCCGCGCCGCGGAGAGCCCGCTTGTCACAGTCGATGCCGCCGGCCTCGCCACCGCATTGTTCGGCGACACCATCGCCGCCAACATGGTTCTCGTCGGCTGCGCCTGGCAGTCCGGCGCCCTGCCGCTGGATCGCGAGGCGATTTTCCAGGCCATCCGCCTGAACGGCGTCGCCGTCGACCGGAATATCACCGCCTTTGAGTGGGGCCGCCGCGTTGCCCATGATCCGGATGCGCTCGCCCCGCTGCTGGCCGATCGATCCGCCGACGAACCGCGCACGCTTTCCGATCTCGTCGATCAGTACGCCGGCCATCTGGCCGAATACCAGAACCGGGCCTATGCCGACCGGTACCGCGCCTGTGTGGAAAAGGTCGCCGCCGCGGAAACCGGGATTCTGCCGGGCGAGACCGTGCTGGCCCGCACCGTCGCCCGTTCGCTCCACGGGCTCATGGCGGTCAAGGACGAATACGAGGTCGCCCGCCTGTTCACCGATGGCACATTCGGCGACGCGCTCGCGGCGACATTCGATCGCTACGACCGGCTGGAATTTCATTTCGTCCCGCCGTTCCTCGCCCGCACCGATCCGCTGACCGGCCGGCCGGCAAAACAGACCTTCGGGCCGTGGATTACCCGCCTGCAGACGCTGCTTGCGCGGCTGAAGGGCCTGCGCGGCACCCGCCTCGACCCCTTCGGCTATCAGGCCAAACGGAGGTCGGAGCGCCGGCTGCGCGACGATTACGAGGTGCTGGTCGACGAGATCGCCGCCGCGCTCACCGCCGAAAACCATGCCGCAGCGTGCGATCTGGCGGCCTGGCCTCAAGCCGTCCGCGGCTTCGGGCCGGTCAGGGCCGCCAGCGCGCAGGCTGCCCTCGCCCGCCGCGGCGCATTGCTTCGGGCCTTCCGGGGGACCGGTGACAGGCCGGTGGCGCAGGCCGCCGAATAGGCAAGCTCAGACCGTCGACCGGTAAACCGTCATCGGCGCCGTTTGCAGCGTGTCGCCAGCCATTTCCTTCAGAGCGCCGGCAAAGGTCTTGAAGAAGTCCCGCGATTGCAGGGTCTCCACGGTCGCCTGTTCGTCCCATTGGCCGACATGGGTGCGCGACACGCCGTCTTTGCCGACACTGACGAGGTAGTGGAACTTGCCGGCAAGGTCCCCATCGGCCTCGATCGCCGAGACAAACGTGTCGATCAACTGCCGCCAGTCCGCCTCCTCGCCGGAATAGCTGTAACGAATGACAATTCCCTGCATGGTCTCCTCCGGTCCCGAAATGACCTGATTAACACAATTGTTAAATAAAATCAGGCCGGGACTGTCAGGCGTGTTTGCCGCTGTGCCTTACGAAAAAGGCCCGCCTGCGGCGGGCCCTTGCCTTGTCATGCCGGGTTCGGCCTCACATTTTGATCCGGCCTTCGATTGCCGGCGCGACATCGCCCATCTTGCGGACATGGACCATGACGTCGTTGGCCATCAGTTTGGCGTCCAGTTCGCCGAACACCCGTTTGGCGCCCGCGAACATGCCGTATCCGTCGCCGCCGCGGGCCATGAAGTCGTTTGTGGCCAGCGTATAGACCTTGCCCGGATCGAGCGGCGCGCCGCCGACCATGACGGCCTTGACCCGGCTGCCGGCCGGTTGCGAGAGGTCGACCTCGACGGTCATGCCGGAGATCTGCGGAAAGCGCCCGGACGCGTCTTCCACCCGGCTGAATCCGTTTTCCAACGCCGCCATCACGTCGGCGCCGGTCACTTCCAGTTTCAGGGTCTTGTTGCCGAAGGGCAGTTCGGTCAGCACGATGCGCCGGGTGATCTCCGCGCCGGCCGGGTATTCGGTGTTGCCGCGGATGCCGCCGCCGTTGGTGAACCCGATGTCGGCATCGACGGCCGCGCGCATGGCATCGGCGATCAGGTTGCCGATGGCCGTTTCCTGCGACCGCACCGAGGCCTTGCGGCTGTCGAGCGGCGTCGTCGACCGGCCAATGACCACGTCGAGTTCCTTGGACAGGTCGGCCTCGTAGCTTTCAAGCGCTTTGGCGACATCCGGATCGGGCGCGGTAACGGCGGAATCCATCAGCCGAAATGTCGGCCACCAGCGCACGCGCCGGCCCCGGTCGCCTTCCGTGACATCGATGGCGACATCCACCGCCGTCACGAACTCGCCCTCCTCCTTGGATTCGACCATCGCCGTGCGCCCGTCATAGAACAGCATCAGGTCATGATCGTCGCCGGTCAGGATGATATCGAAGGCGCGGCTGTCGAAGAGTTCCCGGTCCTGGCTGCGGTTGGCATGGACCACGGCGACCACCAGATCGGCTCCGGCATCCCTCAGTGCCTTGGCCTGCGCGATACCGGTTTCGATGGTCGGCGCGAGCTTCAGGCTTTCCGGATTGGATTTCTCCACCGAGTCATCGGCGGTGAGCCCCACAAAGCCGACTTTGGCCGGGCCGAACTGCTTGATTACCGTATCGGCGATGCCGGCAAGCGGCGCGCCGGCCCCGTCGCGCAGATTGGCGGCCAGCACCGGGAACTGCGCCTCGCCCATGCGCTTGCGGAACACAGCCTCGCCGAAATCGAACTCGTGGTTGCCCGGCACGAAGATGTCCGGCGGCGCCATGTTGAGCAGCGCGATAATGTGTTCGCCCTGGTCGAAGCCCGAAAGCAGCGATGGCGAGATCGTGTCGCCGGCATGAGCGTAGACCACATTGCCGCCCTTGGCCCGCTCCGCCTTGACGATCGCCGCCAGGCGGGCAAATCCGCCGCGCGTGTCGTCCCCGGACATCTTGTAGATATCGTTGACCAGAAGCAGGGTCACGTCCACGGTCTCCGCCGCCGCACTGCCCGCGAAAAGCCCGGCCGCCAGCGCCACGCCCACGGCACGCTTGATCAATCTGTGCACCATCTCCACTCGCTCCCTGTTTGGCCGGTTTCAGACGAACCGGCGCTCTGCCCGACACACTAGCGCAACTTTTCGCGCGCCAAAACCGGGTACGTCACGGCATCGCCGGGACTTCGCCGGGACTTCGCCGGGACTTCGTCTGAGCCTCGTCCGGGCTTCATTTGGGCTTCGTCAGGGCTTCATTTGGGCTTCGTCCGGGTTTCATTTGGGCCTCGTCCGGGCTTCATTTGGGCCTCGTCCGGGCTTCGTCCGGGCTTCATTTGGGCTTCACCGGCGAATTCCGGTTGCAATTTCTGCAAATCATTCTTAATATCATGTGCAAAGGATTTGTGAGCATACATGACCGAACTGGCAATCCGTTCCGGCCGATCGATCCTGTCGTTCTGGGCCACGAGGCTGGCGCCGAACAGCCGGAAGCTGACGTTTCTGATGTTGATCGCGTTGCTGCTTTCAATGTCGGACGGGCTGCGCGAGACGGTCATGCAGGCGATGTCCGACGCCTATTTGCAGGTGTCCGTGTTCGTCGCCGCAACGCTGATGGTCTTTTATTCCGCCGAGCGGTTTTTCAAGGTCGATCTCGGCGCCGTCATGGTCAACAATCTGCGCTGGCAGCCGGCAATCGCCGCCCTCATGGGCGCCCTTCCCGGCTGCGGCGGCGCTATTGTTATCGTCACCCAGTACACGCGCGGATACGCCTCCTTCGGGGCGCTGATCTCCGTGCTCGTCGCCACCATGGGCGATGCGGCCTTCCTGCTCATTGCGCGCGAGCCGACAACGGCCCTTCTGGTCTTCGCCGTGTCGCTGACCGCCGGCACCGTGACCGGCATGGTCGTCGACCGCATCCATGGCGCCGACTTCATGCGCCGGTCGGCCGAAATCGACATGGCCGCCTTTGCCGACATGCCGCAGCCCTGGCTGCCCGGGTGGGCGAGCCGGATATGGTTCCTGTGGCTTGTTCCAGGTCTTGCGCTCGGCATCATGGTCGCGCTGCAGACGGATATCGATGCAGCACTGGGCATCGACGGATTTGCCCGCCTGTTCGGGTTCATCGGCGCCCTGTTCGCCATATTCCTGTGGTCTGTCGCCACCCAGGGCAATTCCCATGTGCTGTGCCCGATCGATGGCAACGAGATTGGCAAGCGCGCCATTCTCGACACCAATTTCGTCACCACCTGGGTGGTTGGCGCCTTTCTGACCTATGAAATCGCTGTCTATGCCTTTGGCGCCGATGTCGGCGCGCTGTTCCAGGGGTGGGCGCCGGTGCTGCCGGCGGTTGGCCTGCTGGTCGGTTTCATTCCCGGCTGCGGCCCCCAGATCGTCGTCACGTCACTCTATCTGGCCGGCGCCATACCCCTGTCGGCCCAGCTGGCCAATGCCATCTCCAACGATGGCGATGCCCTTTTCCCCGCCCTGGCGCTTGCGCCCAAGGCGGCAATCTGGGCCACCGCCTACTCGGCGATTCCCGCCCTTCTGATTGGCTATGGCTGGTTCTTCCTGATCGAATAGCCGGCCAATCCGCCACATCCCGATCCGGCGCGGCGGCGCGGCCTTTACCTTGCGCCGGCCCGCGCTACCCTGTCGCCCAGGGAGGCGCGCGTGACCGAACAGTCCACATCACGTCCAGCCGTCGACAAGGCGTCGCAATCACCGCAGGGCCAGACACCGGAAAACCGGGATGCCGCCGGCCCGCGCCACCGGCCGGACGGTCATCCGCCCGTCCGCTTCGGCCGTGTCGGCGTGCTGCTGGTCAATCTCGGCACGCCGCAGAGCACCGGATTCTGGCCGATGCGCCGCTATCTTGAGGAATTTTTAACCGACCGCCGCGTCATCGAATGGCCGCGCGCGCTGTGGTACCCAATCCTCTACGGTATCATTCTGAACACCCGGCCGGGCCGCAAGGGCCGGGACTACGCCACAATCTGGAACACCGAGCGCGACGAATCCTACCTGCGCACCTACACCCGCGCCCAGGCCGAAAAGCTGGCGGCGACATTTGCCGGCGCGCCCGACATCACCGTGGACTGGGCCATGCGCTACGGCCAACCGTCGATCCCCGACAGGCTTGCAGCGCTGCAGGCGGCCGGCTGCGACCGCATCCTGCTGTTTCCGCTATATCCCCAGTACGCCGCCTCCACGACGGCGACAGTCAACGACAAGGCGTTCGGGGCGCTGATGACCATGCGCTGGCAGCCGGCGTTGCGCACCGTACCGCCCTATCACGACGATCCCGCCTATATCGCCGCGCTCGCGGCGAGCATCGAAACCCATCTCGCCGGTCTGGATTTCGAACCGGAGACCGTCCTCGCCTCCTTTCACGGCATCCCCAGATCATATTTCGACAAGGGCGATCCCTATTTCTGCCATTGCCAGAAGACGGTGCGCCTGCTGCGCGCCCGCCTGGGCTGGCCGGAGGCGCGCCTGCGGATCACCTTCCAGTCCCGCTTCGGGCCGGAGGAATGGCTCCGGCCCTATACCGACAAGACCGTCGAACAGCTCGCCCGCGACGGCGTCAAACGCCTGGCGATCGTCAATCCCGGCTTTGTCTCCGACTGCCTGGAGACCCTGGAAGAGATCGCCGGCGAGGCTGGCGAAATCTTCCGCGAGAACGGCGGTGAACAGTTTGCCCACATCCCCTGCCTGAACGACACCGATGCCGGCATGGCCGTGATCCAGACGGTGGTGCGCCGGGAGTTGCAAGGCTGGGTTTGAGGACAGCCGGTTGCCGGCCGCGGTGGCTGCAAGCGGCGAGGTTGCATCCGGGGACAAGTTGAAAATCCCGCATTTCCGCGCATTTTTGGCCGGTTTGGGCCCGCATGCTATCCGAAATCTTAATCATCCTCTCCTATATCGCGTTGCGAATTGACAATTCCGACACCACGTCAGGGTTGTACGGGAACAGCCGGAGAATGAACCATGCTTGGATTTGATATCGCAGTGATTGTTCTGCTGGTATTGATCGTTCTGGTGCTCGCGGCGGGCGTCAAGACGATCCCCCAAGGATACAATTACACCATCGAGCGGTTTGGAAAGTACATCAACACGCTGAAGCCGGGCCTGAACATCATCATCCCGTTCGTCGACCGCGTCGGCGCTAAGATGAACATGATGGAGCAGGTGCTCGATGTGCCCCACCAGGAGGTCATCACCCGCGACAACGCCACGGTCACCGCCAACGGCGTCACCTTCTACCAGGTGATCGACGCCGCGCGCAGCGCCTACGAGGTCAACAATCTGGAAAACGCCATTCTCAACCTGACCATGACCAACATCCGGACGGTCATGGGTTCCATGGATCTCGACGAACTGCTGTCCAACCGCGACGAGATCAACGAGCGGCTGTTGAAGGTCGTCGATGCCGCCGCCTCGCCATGGGGCGTCAAGATGACCCGCATCGAGATCAAGGACATCGATCCGCCGCGCGATCTGATCGACGCCATGGCCCGGCAGATGAAGGCGGAACGCGAGAAGCGCGCCGCCATCCTTGAAGCCCAGGGCCTGCGCGAATCGGCGATCCTGAAGGCCGAGGGCGAGAAGCAATCCCAGATCCTGGAGGCCGAGGGCCGGCGCGAGGCCGCCTTCCGCGACGCCGAGGCGCGTGAGCGTGAGGCCGAAGCGGAGGCCAAGGCCACGGCCTACGTGTCGGAGGCGATCAGCGCCGGCGACGTCCAGGCCATCAACTACTTCGTCGCCCAGGACTATGTTCAGGCGCTGAAGGCGTTTGCCACGTCGCCCAACCAGAAGACGTTCCTGATGCCCGTTGAGGCGACCGGCATCATCGGCGCGCTCGGCGGCATCACCGAAATCGCCCGCGAGACCTTCGGCAACGGCGCCACACCGCCGCGGCGGCAGGCCGGGCGGGTGCCGGTCACCGGCGCCAGCGACGGAGCAGGCTCATGATTGGCGGACTGATCGAGGCGCTTGGCGGCTGGACATGGTGGCTGCTCGGGATGCTTTTGCTGGCCATCGAGGTCGTGGCGCCGGGCTTCTTCTTTCTCTGGTTCGGCATTGCCGCCATCCTGATCGGCGCCGGCACGCTGCTGATCGATTGGCCGTGGCAGGCGCAGATCGCCGGTTTCGCCGTGCTCTCCCTGGTTGTCGCCTACATCGGCCGCCAGGTCATGGGCTATCGCGACACACCCTCCGAAGATCCCAATCTCAACCTGCGCGCCTCCCGGCTCCATGGCCGCACTTTCGTTCTGACCGATGCCATCGAGCAGGGCACCGGGCGCGTCAAGGTCGATGATTCCGTCTGGCGGGTTTCCGGTCCCGACCGGCCGGCCGGCACCAAGGTCAAGGTGATCGGCTCCGACGGTGCGACGCTGACCGTCACCGAGGCGGAGTAGCCAACGCCGGCCGTTCCGGCCCGGTCAGACCTTGCCGTCGCCGCCGTCCGGCCGGTTGTTGTGGGGAAAATCACCCGCGGCGATATAGACGTCTTCTTCCGGTGTCGACGGGCGGCGGAGGATTTCGTTGCGGTGCGGATGCCGGCCGAACGTTGCGATAACGGCCTTGACCCGTGCCTGCTGTGCCCGGAACCGCTCTTTCATCGCCTCCAGATGATCCGGTATCCGCTCGACAATGCCTTCCGTGACGTCGTCCAGAAGGGTCATCCGTTCCAGATGGTCGGGTCCCTCGCAATGGCCAAGGGCGATGGCGTAGAAGGCCTGCTCCCAGAACTCCAGGTCGCCATAATGGCCGTTCGCCATCCCCTCCAGCGCCAACCGCGCCGCCTTGATGTCCTGGGCATAGGCGGCGGGTGTGCCCCGCCACAGCGATCGGGGAAACTGGTCCAGTGCGATCAGCAGTGCGAGCCGCCCGCGCGGCGTCTCCTTCCAGTGATCCAGCTGTCCGGTGGCTGCGGCAAGCGTCAGTTCCGCAAACCGCTCGTCAATCGCCGCGTCCATGCCCCCTTGCATGCGTTCCATCCAGAAGGCCGCATGGCTGTCCGCACTGTCCTGATGGCCGGTGTCGGGAAACCAGAACTCCAATACGGCCTGCGGCGAAAATCGATCTTCTGTCATGACGTGCATCGGTCCCCGCTGGAGAGTGACACGGGCCGGTTCTCAGGCGGCGCCCAGACGCAACAGATCGTGCAGGTGGACGATCCCGACCGGTCGGTCGCCCTCCACCACGATCAGCGCCGTGATCGCAGTGCTGTTCATCGTCTCCACCGCGCTCGCCGCCAGCGCGTCTGGCCGGATCGTCCGCGGTGACCGGGTCATCACCTCTTCGACATGTTCGATCCTGCGCCCGGTCGCCATCAGCCGGCGCAGATCGCCATCGGTGACGATGCCGGCGAGCCGGTCCTCCTCATCGACAACCGCCACGCACCCCAGGCCCTTTCCGGAGATCACGCCGATCGCCTCGGCGATCGTCGTTCCCACGGCGACGACGGGCAGCGCCGGCCCCGCATGCATGATATCGCTGACATGGGTGAGGCTTGCGCCCAGCGATCCGCCCGGATGGAAGGTGTGAAAGTCCCGCGCCGTGAATCCCCGCGCCTCCAGAAGCGCGATCGCCAGCGCATCGCCGAGCGCCAGTTGCGCCAGCGCCGAGGTGGTCGGCGCCAGCCCGTGCGGACAGGCTTCCGTCACCTCCGGCAGGATCAGCGCGACATCGGCAGCCTTCGCCAGCGTCGAGTCGGCCCGCCCGGTAAAGACCACGAGCGGCACATTGAAGCGCCGGGAAAAGGCGACCAGGTTATGCAGTTCCGCCGTTTCGCCCGACATTGAAAGGGCCACGATCGCGTCATTGCGGGTCACCATGCCAAGATCGCCATGGCTGGCTTCGGCGGGATGGATGAAAAAGGCCGGCGTGCCGGTGGAGGCCAGCGTCGCGGCGATCTTGACGCCGACATGGCCGCTCTTGCCCATACCCGATACGATGATCCGCCCGGAGGCCCGCCGGATCAGGTCCACAGCCTCGGCAAATGACTGGCCGAGCCGGCCGGCGAACGCCTGGCGCACCGCCTCCAGCCCCGCAAGCTCGGTGGCGAGCGTGCGTTGCGCCGACAGGATCGCCGGCGGCTCGACGGTCTCCGGCTTGCGAATGGCGTCCGACATGTCCGATTGCCCGGTGCGATGATCGAAATACGCCCTGCACCTACCATGCGGGCGCGCGGCAAGGCGAGACCTGTTTGGACAGGGCGCCGGAAAGCGGTTGTTAACCATACCTCTTTACGGTTTGTGAACGCAACGGCCGGGCACCGGCGATGCGCCGGAGGGAGCAACATTGAGGGTCCGTATCTGATGCCGCCGACAGGGTCTTGCCAGCACCGGATCCTGCTTGCCGCAGCCGCCGCACTGATGATTGCGCCGGCCCGCGCCCAGCAGCCTGGCGCCGAAGTCGACTTCCTGTTGCGCGGCTCCGGCGATCCGGTGGTCATTGGCGATCTTTCGTCCGGCAATCCCGACGGAAGCGCGCCCGATCCCGGCCCTTTGGACGGGCCATCGGGCGCCGAGCCGGATGCCAGCGAAACGGCGCAGGCGGCAGCCGATGCCGGTGGACAGCCCGCGCCGCCCGCCGCACGACCGCTTGGGCCGGCCATGGCCGGCCCGGCCCCCGACGATCCGCTCGGCCCGCCCCTGCTGGGTCCGCAACCCCTGACACCGCCACCGGATGCCGACGCCGGCCCGCCGGCGCGGCGCCAAGACGATCCGTTTGCCGCGCCAGGCATCGCCGTCGGCACCTTCATCGTCCGTCCGACGCTCGATCTCGGCATCCTCGCCACCACCAATGCCGACGGCGGCCCCGACGGTCCCGATCGCATCGCCGCCCTCGTGGAGGCCAATATCGATGCGGTTTCCGACGGAACCGATCATCTGGTGCGTTTCGAAATGCGCGGCTCGGCAACGGGATATGGCGATCCGGCCCTCGACGAACGCGAGCTCGATGTCCGCCTGCTCGCCCGCCGCGACCTTGCCGGCGACACCCGGCTGGAGGCCACCGCCGGCTACAACCTCGGCCAGACCGCATTCACCGACCCCGACACGCCCGGCGCTGCCACCGAACGGCCCGATGTGCACACGCTCTCCGCTGGCCTGCGGGCAGAGCGCACCGGCGGCGCCATCACCGCCTCGCTGGCCGGCAGCGTCGTCCGCACCCTCAACGAGGATGTTGCCCTCTCCGGCGGCGGCTTCGCCGACCTGTCCGGGCGCGACAGCACCGAATGGCAAGCCGAGGCCCGCATCGCCGTCGCCACGCGGGCCAGCCTGTCGCCGTTTCTCGCTGTCGCCGGCGGCCGCGTCGAGTATGACCAGCCGGTCGATCCCGGCGGCTTCTCCAGGGCCCGTGATTTCGCCGAGATCCGCGCCGGTATTGCCATCGACCGCGGCCCGAAGCTTTCCGGTGAATTGTCGGCCGGCTACCGCCGCGACGACATTGCCGATCCCGCGCTGGCCGACATTGAATCCCTCGTCGCCGAGGCCGATATCCTGTGGTCGCCGGTCCGGCTGACCCGGGTCCGCTTCCTGGCGACGTCGCGCACCGACGGCTCGTTCCAGCCCGGTGTCTCCGGTTCGCGCCTGAACGCGGTCGCCCTTTCCGTCGACCGCCGGTTCCGCAATCGCCTGCGGGCGGCGGTCGGCGCCGGATACGAGCGGGAGGATTTCATCGGCCTGTTGCGCACCGACCAGACGATCACCGGCTACGCGGAACTGCAATATGATGTCAGCCGCTATGCCGCGATCGTCGGCCGCTACGACTATATCCGCACCGAAAGCGACGACCCCGCCGCCGTCGGCACCGAGCACCGGGCAAGCATACGACTGCGCGTGAAGCGCTGAGGCCGCGTTGCGAAAACCGGGTCGCCGGCCGCCTATTCGGCCGCGTCGCGCTGCGACGGGCCGTCGCTTGAAAAGATCTTGTCCAGTTCCGCCCGGAATTCCCCGGCAATGTCGCGCCGCGCCAGGGCGTGGGCGACATTGGCGGCCAAAAAGCCGGCCTTGGACCCGCAGTCGAAGGTGCGGCCCCGGAACCGGACACCGGAAAACCGCTGGTTCTGCGAAAGCCGGATCATCGCATCGGTGAGCTGGATCTCGTCGCCGGCGCCCTCGGTCTGGGTCGCCAGCAGGTCGAAGATCTCCGGTTGCAGAATGTAGCGCCCGGAAATGTAGAGATTGGAGGGCGCGTCGGCCTGAGCCGGTTTTTCGACCATCGCCGTCACTTCAAATCCGGTCTCGTCCTCCGCGCCGATCCCGACAATCCCGTAGCGGTGCACCTGGTCCGCCGCCACTTCCTCCACCGCGATCACATTGCCGCCGTGTTTCTGATACGCCGCCATCATCTGGCTGAGGCAGCCCCGTTCCGCCTGCATCACCATGTCCGGCAGCAACACGGCGAACGGTTCACGGCCCACAATGTCGCGGGCGCACCAGACAGCGTGTCCGAGCCCCAGCGGCGCCTGCTGGCGGGTGAAGCTCGTCGCGCCCGGCTCCGGAAGGCCCGCCTTCAGCAAGGCGATCGCATCGTCCTTGCCGCGCGACGCCAATGTATCTTCCAGTTCGACCTGGATATCGAAATGGTCCTCGATCACCGCCTTGTTGCGGCCTGTGACGAACACGAAATGCTCGATGCCGGCCTCACGCGCCTCGTCAACCACATATTGGATGACCGGGCGATCGACGATCGTCAGCATTTCCTTCGGCATTGCCTTTGTGGCGGGAAGAAACCGCGTGCCGAGCCCGGCGACCGGGAAGACAGCCTTGCGAATGGGATTAACCAATTGAAGTCCTTTCGGTTCGGGCGAAGCGCGTTCGATCCTATCTATTGCGGGCAGGGTTTAAACTTTGTTTACGATAAAATTCCGCCGACAGCGAGGCAGCAGTTGAGCGTATTGGTAACAGGTGCCGCCGGCTATATCGGCAGCCACATGGTTCTGGAGCTTCTTGACCGGGGCGAACGGGTTGTCGTGCTCGACAACCTGACCACAGGCCGCGAAGAGGCCATCGCCGCGGCGGCGGAAATCTTCATCGGCGATATCGGCGACCGGGTTCTGATCGACCGCATTTTCGCCACCCGCGACATCGATACGGTCATCCATTTCGCCGGTTCCGTGGTGGTCCCTGAATCCGTCGCCGATCCGCTCGGCTATTACCTGAACAACACCGTCAAGTCGCGCGAACTCCTGGCCGCCGCGGTCAGCGCCGGGGTGCCCCGTTTCATCTTTTCCTCAACCGCCGCGGTCTATGGCGTCCCGGCCGCCATACCGGTCGGCGAGGACGCACCGCTTGCGCCGCTCTCGCCCTACGGCGCATCCAAGCTGATGACCGAGCGCATGCTCGCAGATGCCGCGGCCGCCTATGGCACCGCTTATACGGTGTTGCGCTATTTCAATGTCGCCGGCGCCGATCCGGCCGGCCGCGTCGGCCAGTCGACGCGCGGCGCCACGCATCTCGTCAAGGTGGCGGTCGAAGCCGCCGTCGGCAAGCGCGACCATATCGCCGTCTATGGCACCGACTACGACACCCCCGACGGCACCGGTATCCGCGATTATATCCATGTCAGCGACCTTGTGCGCGCCCACTGCGCCGCGCTTGCGCACCTGCGCGCCGGCGGCGACAATCTGGTACTCAATTGCGGTTATGGCCGCGGCCACTCGGTGCTGGAGGTGCTCCATGCCGTTCAGCGTCTTTCCGGCCGGCTCCTCGACATCCGGCCCCGGGACCGGCGGCCCGGCGACATCGGCACGATAATCGCCCGCGCCGACACCATCCGCGAGCAACTCCACTGGACGCCACGCCACGACGATCTGGACACCATCGTCGGCCACGCGCTGGCATGGGAAAACAAACTGGCCGCAAGACGGCGCACCGCCTGACGCCGCTTCGCCGCGGCTGCGCCGCCCGGACCGCCTGAACATGACACCCGGCGGCCATTTTGGCGAAAGGCGTGGAATTTTCCCCGCTTCCCCCCATATTATCCGGAGAAACTGATTCGCATACGGGAATCCAGCCATGCCCCGACTGGCCGTTCGTAGCGTATTTGTCCTTCTGCTCGCTCTGTTTGCCGGCCCTGCCCTCGCCGATACCGGATTCGACCGGTGGGTCCGTGAGTTCTGGCCGACCGCCCGCTCCGCCGGCATATCGCCGGCCACCTACAATGCCGCCTTTCGGGGATTGACGCCCGATCCGGAGGTGCTGGAAAAGGCCCGTTACCAGCCGGAATTTGTCAAGCCGCTGTGGGATTATGTCGACAAGGCGGTCTCCGAGAAACGGCTGGAGAACGGCACGGCCATGCTGCGCCGGTATGCCCGGCTCCTTGACGCGCTGGAACGCGCCTACGGCGTCGACCGCCACATTCTGGTTGCCATCTGGGGCATGGAATCCTCCTACGGCCAGGTGCTCGATGACCCCAAGATCGTCAAGAATGTCATCCGCTCGCTGGCGACCCTTGCCTATGCCGACCGCCGGCGCCGCCGGTTTGGCCGCCAGCAGCTGATCGCCGCCCTGAAGATCGTTCAGCGCGGCGACATCACACTGAACCGGATGACCGGCTCCTGGGCCGGCGCGATGGGCCATACCCAGTTCATTCCCACCACCTACAATGCCTATGCGGTCGATTTCGACGGTGACGGCCGGCGCGACATCTGGACCACGCCCACCGATGCACTGGCTTCCGCCGCCAACTACCTGAAAAAGGCCGGTTGGCGGACTGGCCGGACATGGGGATACGAAATCGCGTTGAAACGCGGCTTCAACTATCGCTACGCCGACGAAAAGACCAGCCGGACAATCGCCGAATGGCAGCAGCTGGGTGTGGTGCGCGTCGGCGGGCGGCCGTTCCCGCGGCCAGCCGACAAGGCGGTGCTCCTGCTTCCCGCCGGTGCCAGCGGACCGGGTTTCCTGATGCTGCGCAACCACTATGTCATCAAGCGCTACAACAACGCCACGGCCTACGCACTCGCCATCGGCCATCTTGCCGACCGGCTGCGCGGCGGCGGGCCGTTCCAACGCGCCTGGCCGACCGACGAAAGACCGTTGCAAGGTGCCGAATTGCGCGAGATCCAGAGCCATCTGGCCCGCGCCGGTTACTATGGCGGCAAGATCGACGGCAAGATCGGACCGATGTCGAAAGAGGCCATTCGCGCCTATCAGGCCCGCCGTGGCCTGGAGCCGGACGGCTTCGCCGGATTTAATTTGCTGTTGCGACTGCGCGACGGCTAAGGTCCGGCTGTCGGCGCCACAACCGGCGGCCCGGCGATCTGCCGGCGTCGGGCCGGACTGGACGCCTCGTACGGGCCAACGGCCGCGATCGGGCACCGGCCCCCGCGGGCACAAGCGAAACACGCCGGACAAGACAGGCCGGACGAGACAGGCCGAACGAGACGAGACAGGCAGTCGATGCGTATCCACCCCTTCCTTGCCGGACTGGCCCTCTTCCTTGCCGTGGCCGGACCGGTCGCGGCCAGTGACCAGGTGCCGCTGATCCGCCTGGCCCAGGCCGAAGAGCCGCCCAAACGCCCCGGTCTCTTCCGCTTTCTGTTCGGCGGCTCCAATCGCGACCAGAACGCTGCGCCGCCGGCCGAGACCCGCAAGGCCGCGCCAAAGCGTTCGACCCGGCCGCGCGCAACCCGCCGCAACCGCAGTTCCGGCACGGCAAAGCGGCGATCGGGTGGCACGAAGGCGCGCATCGTCTCCGCGCCGAAACCGGCTTATGACGGGCCGGTTTCCAATGTCCTTGTTGTCGGAGATTTCATGGCCCAGGCCCTGTCGGGAGGGCTCGTCGCGGCGTTTCAGGACAGCCCCGAAATCCAGATCGTCAACGCCGCGGAGGGCGCATCCGGCCTCGTCCGCATCGATTATTTCGACTGGATCGCCGAGTTGCGCGCCCTGGTCGCCCGCTACGAACCGGCGGCGATCGTCGTCATGGTCGGCGCCAATGACAGCCAGCCCTTCCGCACCGACGCCGGCCGCATCCAGCCCGGCAGCGAGGAATGGCGTGCCGCCTATGTCGCTCGCGTTCGCGCCTTTGTCGCCGCGCTGGCGGAGACGGAAACGCCGGCGATCTGGGCCGGCCTGGTGCCGATTTCAAAGGCCAAGCTCTCACGCGCCTATTCGGAGTTCAACACCATCTATCAGGAGACCGCCAGCGCCGCAGCCATGCCCTTTGTGCCCTTGTGGGACGGTTTCGCCGACGATCAGGGCCGGTTTGCCGCCAGCGGCCCGGACATCAACGGCCAGACCCGGCGGTTGCGGATCAATGACGGCCTGAATTTCACATCTGCGGGCAAGCGCAAGCTGGCCTTCTTTCTCGAGCAGAACATCCGCCAGATCATCCGCGACGGCACGGTGCCGCAATTTGCCGCCGCCACCCAGCGCAATGCCGCCAGCCGGGCCCGCATCAGCCCGATGATTGCCCTCGACACCTTGTCGGTGCCAGCCGGCGCCGAACTGGCGACGTTTCCGCAACCCGAACCGGCGGCCGAAACCGCCGCCGCGCCAGATAACGCGCCAGAAAACGCACCAGACAACGCGCCAGAAAACGCCATTGACGACGCGACCGGCAATGCAGAGGTCACCGGGCCCGGCCCCGCAGCCGACTCTCACGCCGACTCTGGCCGGAACTCCGGACTGGACCCTGAACTCGGCCCCGGAACCGGCGGCAGCATTGGAAGCGAGAAGACGAAAATCGCGGCCGCCGATCAGGCGGCATCGCCGGTCAACGCGCCGGATTCCACAGACATCCGTATCCCGGTCCGTCAGGCCGGCAGGAAACCGGACGATGCGGGACCGCAAAACGGAGGAACCGGCGATCGGGCGCTGGCCGACGGTCCGCCACCGCCTGGTCGCGTCGACAACTATGCCTGGCCGCGAACGCAACCGGCGCCGCCCTCCGCCGTGACCGCCGAAGCGACCGCGGCCGGGACCGGCCCCACTAGCGCGGCAGCAGCGAAGAGCCCGTGAGATAGGTATCGACGGATTGCGCCGCCTGCCGGCCCTCGCGGATCGCCCACACGACCAGCGACTGGCCCCGCCGCATGTCACCGGCGACAAACACCTTGTCCACAGAGGTCGCATAATCGCGGGTATCGGCACGCACATTGCCGCGCTGATCCTTGTCCACGCCAAGCGCCTCGATCATGCCGTCATGTACGGGATGAACGAAACCCATGGCCAGCAGCACCAGATCCGCCTTGAGGCGGAACTCGCTGCCCTCCACCGGATTGAATGCGTCGTCGACCCGCACGCACTCCAGCGCTGTCACCCGCCCGTCGCGGCCTTCGAACCGCCGCGTCATGACGGAAAACGCCCGGTCGGCCCCCTCTTCGTGACTTGACGAGGTGCGCAGTCGCAACGGCCAGTCAGGCCAGGTCAGCGCCTTGTCGGGCAGCACCGGCGGTTCCGGCATGATTTCAAGCTGGGTCACCGAAAGCGCGCCCTGGCGCACCGACGTCCCGATACAGTCCGATCCCGTATCGCCGCCGCCGATGACCACGACATGCTTGGCCCCGGCCAGAATTGGCGTCTCATCGGGTTGCGGCTCGTTGCCGACCCGGCGGTTCTGCTGGGGCAGGAAATCCATGGCGAAGTGAACGCCGTCCAGATCGCGGCCCTCGACGGCCAGATCGCGGGGTTCCTCCGCGCCGCCGGCCAGCACGACCGCGTCGTGGGCCGCCACAAGCTCCGCG
Source organism: Afifellaceae bacterium (assembly GCA_965216515.1). Lineage (GTDB taxonomy): Bacteria > Pseudomonadota > Alphaproteobacteria > Rhizobiales > Afifellaceae > CAXMRP01. The sequence continues at coordinate 1,775,249 of OZ244173.1, forward strand.
ACCGGCATGTCGGCACCGACATGGACGCCCGTGTGGAACGCCACGCCCTCGGCCGTCATTTGCCCGATCCGCCGGTCGATCAGGTGTTTTTCCATTTTGAAGTCGGGAATGCCGTAGCGCAACAAGCCGCCGGCTTTTGCATTGCGTTCAAACACATGGACGTCGTGGCCGGCCCGGGCAAGTTGCTGCGCACAGGCAAGGCCCGCCGGGCCCGAACCGATGATCGCCACCGACTTGCCGGTTTTGCGCGTCGCCGGCTCCGGATGGATCCAGCCTTCCTTCCAGGCCCGGTCGACGATGGCGCATTCCACGGTCTTGATGGTCACCGGCGTGTCGATGATGTTCAGCGTGCACGCTTCCTCGCAGGGCGCCGGACAGATCCGGCCGGTGAATTCGGGAAAATTGTTGGTGGAGTGAAGATTGCGCGCCGCTTCCGCCCAGTCGCCCTGATAGACGAGATCGTTCCAGTCGGGAATCTGGTTGTTGACCGGACATCCGGTGTGACAATAGGGGATGCCGCAATCCATGCAGCGCGCCGCCTGTTCGCGCGTGCCGCCCTCCGACAGCGGGATCACGAATTCCCGATAGTTGCGGATGCGGTCGGCCGCCGGCCGATACTTGCGGTCCTGGCGGTCGATTTCCAGGAAGCCTGTTACCTTGCCCATGTTCCCTGCCCTCGGCGCCTATTCCGCCGCCTGTTGCGCGCCCTGGCGCGCCTGTTCCATTTCCAGGAGCGCCCGCCGGTATTCCACCGGCATGACCTTGACGAATTTCGGCCGGTAAGCATCCCAGTTTTCCAGGATATGGCCGGCCCGGTCCGAGCCGGTATAGTGTCGGTGGTTGGAGATGAGCTGGTGCAACCGCTCCTCGTCGTGGCGGGTCATGTCGGAGGACACGTCGACACGGCCCTTGTGTTCCACATCGCCGCCGTGGTGCTGCATTTCCTCCATCAGGTCATCCTCCTCCGGCACCGGTTCCAGATCGACCATGGCGAGGTTGCAGCGCTGCGCGAAGTCGCCGACCTCGTCGAGCACATAGGCGATACCGCCTGACATGCCGGCGGCGAAATTGCGCCCCGTCTTGCCGATCACCACGACCACGCCGCCGGTCATGTATTCGCACCCGTGATCGCCGATACCTTCAACGACGGCGATGGCGCCGGAATTGCGCACGGCAAACCGTTCGCCCGCCATGCCGCGGAAATAGCACTCGCCCTCCGTCGCCCCGTAGAGCACGGTGTTGCCGACGATCATGCTGTCCTCCGCCACGATCCCGGTGGCGATCTTCGGCGGGTAGATGATGAGCCGCGCCCCGGCCAGCCCCTTGCCGACATAATCGTTGGCGTCACCCTCCAGCTCCATCGTCAGCCCGCGCGCCCCCCAGGCGCCGAAGCTCTGGCCGGCCGTTCCGGTCAGCCGGATGTGGACCGTGTCGTCGGGCAGGCCCTCATGGCCATGATCCCTGGCGATCCGGCCGGACAGCATGGCGCCCGCCGACCGGTCGGTGTTGGCGATCGCCGATTCGATCCGCACCGGTTTTTGCGCCTCGATCGCAGGCCGGGCATTTTCGATGAACTGCCGGTCGAGGATGTCGTGGATCTTGTGGTCCTGTGGCTCACACTGGAAGATCGGCGTCTGCGCGCCGGCCGCCGGTTTGTAGAACAGGCGCGAAAAGTCCAGTCCCCTGGCCTTCCAGTGGTCGATTGCCGAGCGTTGGTCGAGCATCTGGATTTGGCCGACCATCTCGTTGACCGTGCGATACCCCAGTTCCGCCATCAGTTCGCGCACCTCTTCGGCGACGAAGAAGAAATAGTTGATGATATGTTCCGGCTTGCCGGAAAAACGCTTGCGCAGCACCGGGTCCTGGGTGGCGATACCCACCGGGCAGGTGTTGAGGTGGCACTTGCGCATCATGATGCAGCCGGCCGCGATCAGCGGCGCGGTTGCGAAACCGAACTCGTCGGCACCCAGGAGCGCCCCGACCACCACGTCCCTGCCGGTCCGGATCCCGCCATCCACCTGGACCGAGATCCGTGAGCGCAGTTCGTTTTCGACCAGCGTCTGGTGCGTTTCGGCGAGCCCGATCTCCCACGGGCTGCCGGCATGCTTGATGGATGTCAGCGGGCTGGCGCCGGTGCCGCCGTCGAAGCCGGCGATCGTCACATGATCGGCCCGCGCCTTGGCGACGCCGGCGGCGACAGTGCCGACCCCGACCTCCGAGCCGAGCTTGACGGAGATATCGGCATCGGGATTGACGTTCTTCAGGTCGAAGATGAGCTGCGCCAGGTCCTCGATGGAATAGATGTCGTGGTGCGGCGGCGGCGAAATCAGTCCGACACCCGGTGTGGAGTGCCGCACCTTGGCGATAACCGCGTCAACCTTGTGGCCCGGCAACTGCCCGCCCTCGCCGGGCTTGGCGCCCTGCACCATCTTGATCTGGATCATGTCGGAATTGGCCAGATATTCCGCCGTCACGCCGAACCGCCCCGACGCCACCTGCTTGATCGCCGAGCGTTCCGAATCGCCGTTCGCCAGCGGGGTGAACCGGTCCGGTTCCTCCCCGCCCTCGCCGGTGTTGGACTTGCCGCCCATCCGGTTCATGGCAATCGCCAGGTTGGTGTGCGCCTCCCGGCTGATGGAGCCGAACGACATGGCGCCGGTTGAAAACCTCTTCACGATCTCCGCCGCCGGCTCGACCTCCGACAGCGCCACCGGCGCGCGCGCGTCCTCCTCGGCGGACCGGATGCGAAACAGGCCGCGCAGTGTCAGCAGCCGCTCGTCCTGGGCATTGATCGCCTGGGAAAACGCCTTGTATTTTTCCGGCAGATCGCCGCGCACCGCATGCTGCAGCGACGCCACGACCGGTGCCGTCCAGACATGGGCCTCGCCGCGTTCGCGCTGGGCATATTCGCCGCCGATGTCGAGCGCGTGGCGCAGGACCGGGCCTTCGCCGAACGCATCCGCATGCCGGCGCACGGTCTCCTCGGCGATCCCCGCAAGGCCGACACCCTCGACCGTCGTCGCCGTGCCGAAGAAAAAGGTATCGACAAATTCCCGCGACAGGCCGACCGCGTCGAAAATCTGCGCTCCGCAATAGGACTGGTAGGTGGAGATCCCCATCTTCGACATCACCTTGAGGATGCCCTTGCCGATCGCCTTGATGTAGCGGGCCACCACCTCCTGGTCGTCGACGACATCGGGGAACTCGCGGTTTTCGTGCATATCGGCCAGGGTTTCGAAGGCCAGATAGGGATTGATCGCCTCCGCCCCGTAGCCGGCCAGCACGCAGAAGTGATGGATTTCCCGCGCTTCGCCGGTTTCCACCACCAGGCCGACGGAAGTCCGCAAACCCTTGCGGATCAGGTGGTGATGGACGGCCGCCGTGGCCAGCAGCGCCGGAATGGCGACCCGCGTTGCCGTGACCAGCCGGTCCGACAGGATGATGATGTTGTAGCCCTCCAGCACCGCCTTTTCGGCGCGCTTGCACAGATCCTTCAGCGCGCCGTGCATGCCGTCGGCGCCCTTCTCGGCCGAATAGGTGATATCCAGCGTCTTGGTCTGGAACTGATTGTCGGCGATATCGCCGATCGCCCGGATCTTCTCCAGGTCGGCATTGGTCAGGATCGGCTGACGCACCTCCAGACGCTTGCGCTCTGAAAGCCCCTCCACGTCGAACAGGTTCGGCCGCGGCCCGATGAAACTCACCAGGCTCATGACGATCTCTTCGCGGATCGGATCGATCGGCGGATTCGTCACCTGGGCGAAGTTCTGCTTGAAATAGGTGTAAAGCAGCTTCGACTTGTCCGACAGCACCGACACCGGCGTATCGGTTCCCATCGAGCCGATCGGCTCCTGGCCGGTACACGCCATCGGCGACATCAGCAATTTCAGGTCTTCCTGGGAGTAGCCGAACACCTGCTGCCGGTCGAGCAGCGAGACATTGGTCACCGGCGCCCGTCCGCCGACTTCCGGCAGGTCTTCCAGCACGATCTGGGTTTTGGCGAGCCAGTTCTCATAGGGATGCGCGGCCGAAAGCCGTGCCTTCAGCTCGTCGTCGCCGACGATCCGGCCCTCGGTCATGTCGATCAGGAGCATCTTGCCCGGCTGCAACCGCCACTTGGTGACGATCTTGTCCTCTGACACCGGCAGCACACCGACTTCCGACGCCATGATCACCCAGTCGTCGTCGGTGACCACATAGCGGGCCGGGCGCAGGCCGTTGCGGTCGAGGGTCGCCGCGATCTGCCGCCCGTCGGTGAATGCCACCGCCGCCGGCCCGTCCCACGGCTCCATAAGCGCCGCGTGATACTCGTAAAACGCCTTGCGCCTTGGGTCCATGAGCGCATTGCCGGCCCAGGCCTCCGGGATCAGCGTCATCGCCGCATGGGCCAGCTCGTAGCCGCCCATGGTGAGAAACTCCAGCGCATTGTCGAAACACGCCGTATCCGACTGGCCCTCATAGGAGATCGGCCACAGCTTCTCGATATCGTCGCCGAACAGCTCCGAGGCGACCGACGCCTGCCGGGCCGCCATCCAGTTGACGTTGCCGCGCAGCGTGTTGATCTCGCCATTGTGGGCCACCATCCGGTAGGGATGGGCAAGCTTCCACGAGGGGAAGGTGTTGGTCGAAAATCGCTGGTGAACCAGCGCCATGGCCGAGGTCAGGGTCTCCTCGTGCAGGTCGGCGTAGTATTCGGCAAGCTGGTGGGCGAGGAACATACCCTTGTAGACGATCGTCCGCGCCGACATGGAGACGATGTAAAATCCGCTTTCGCGACCATCATTCTCCGCCGCGTAGATCATGTTGGAAATGACCTTGCGCAGAATGAAGAGCCGGCGTTCAAAGGCATTGTCGTCGGTGGCCGCGCCGAGATCGCCCTTGGCGATGAAGGCCTGCCGGTGCACCGGTTCGGCGTCGATCACCGTCTGCGACTGGCCGGAATTGTCGACCGGCACCGTCCGCCAGCCCAGCAGCCGCTGGCCTTCCGCCGCCACGGCGCGGGCGACCTCCGCCTCGCAGCGGGCACGCGTCGGCTCGTCGCGGGGCATGAAGAACATGCCGACGCCGTACGCGCCCGGCGCCGGCAGCTGGAAACCGAGCTTTTCCGCCTCGCCGGCGTAAAAATCGTGCGGGATCTGGATCAGCATGCCGGCACCGTCGCCAAACAGCGGATCGGCGCCCGTCGCCCCGCGATGGGTGAGATTGTTGAGGATCTCCAGGCCGCTTTCGATGATCTTGCGGGACTTGCGGCCTTTCAGGTCGACGACGAAGCCGACACCGCAGGCATCATGGTCGTTGCGCCGGTCGTAGAGGCCGGCCGGCGCGCTTCTCGTGGCCGGCGCGATCCCGGCCGCGCGACGGGCCGCGGCCCGGGCCTGTCTGACACGTTCGCTTCGCTTCGCTGTTGCCACCGTTTTCATGTCCTCACCACCCTCGTCCGACCACCATTTCCGGTCCGCCAGGACAGGTCGTCCGGCCGGGACCGCTGCCCCGCTTGCGGCAACACCGCCGATCGGGTCACATCGTTACGATGCGGCTCGAGCCGGGAAACGCGTGCTTCCGCTCACAATCCTGGGTGCGGTGTGCCGCCGCCGTGTCCGCCGTGTCCGCCGTGTCCGCCGTGTCCGCCGTGTCCAATGTACCGGTCCCAGGTTCAGCGCCCGCGTTCCGGCACCGGTCCGTTTGTTTGCCCGTTGTCGTTTGCGGAGCGGGCGTCGGGCCAGCGCGCCCCTTCGGCATCGATTTAGGACAGTATGGCTGTCCTTTCCCGATACAATGCCAAATTTCTCACCGGTCGGCAAGACCACCGGCCCGCCCGCCCGGTCAGGCGTCCGGCCGGCCATCGGATATACCCGATCGGTGCCGGCCAGTCACTCGTCCCGGTCACTTATCCCGGTCACTTGTCCCGGTCACTCGTCTTTGATTTCCAGTTGATCGGCATTCGGCGCACAGTGCGACAGGCTGTTCCGCGTGCCCGGCGCGGAACAATCGCCCGAGAGGCCCGTCCGGCCTTGCTTGTCGCCCCCTTGCGCAATCCGGACGGGCCGCCCCGCCGCCGCCAGAACGACTGCCCCCAAAGGTCACCTGGCCCGAACGCCGCTGCCCCGGGCCATCGGCCTGCTTGCCGCGACATCGAAACCGGCGATTGACGCCGGCCGCGATCCGCCTCACCCGGCATCCGGGAACAACCCGGCCAGGTCGACATCAGCCATCTCGGCAAGCAGCCGGCAAAACCGGTTGGCCTGGTGGTTGGCGATTGCCGACCCGATCGCCGCCGTCGCCGCCGCCGCGTTGCCGACCACGCCATCACTGTTGAGATCGCCGGCAAGCCAGCCAAAGCCGATCGGACCGTGGGCCCGCAGCATCGCGTAGCGCCGCGCCAGCACCGACTGGACGGAGGGAAAGTCCCGCGCCGCCGCCATATCGACCCGCTCGGGCCGAAAATGCAGCATGAGGGACGTTTCGATCTGCCCGCCATGTATGCCGACGGCCTGCTCCGCTTCGCCGATCAGCCTGTCGGGGAGGCCAAGCCGCATCCATGTGGTCGCCACCGCCAGCAGCCCGAAATCGGCGCGCAAGTCGAGTGTTGCCGCCGTCATCGCTGCAACATTGCCGCCATGTGCGGAAATCACCGCCACCTTGCGCACGCCGAGGTCGCAAAGGTCGCCGCCACGCGCCACGATTTGTGCCATCAGTTGCGGTGTGGAGACCGAGCACAGGCCGGCAAACCTTTCATGCTCCCGCGACGCGCCGACCGCCTCCACCGGCAACGCGATCACGTCGGCGCCGGCCGGCAGGCAAGCGCTGACGCACCCCATCATTCCCTCCGCAATGTCGGTATCTGTCGTGTTCGGCAGGTGCGGCCCGTGCTGTTCCGTCGCCGCCAGCGGCAGGACCGCGACGGTTCGGTTCGGGTCGACCGGCCCGCCTGCCGCGCGCACCGCCTCATAGTGACGCATCGCCATGTTCGCTTTCGCCTCCGATCCCGATCGCCCGTCATGGATGCCGCCGTGCAAAATGGTTGCGCGGCCGCGCCAAACCGGTTTGCATGTTTTATGACGACCCGCAATGTCGCCGTCATGTCCGGCCGCGCCGGCTGGCCGCGGCACCCCAGATCCGAAAACCGGACACCGACCCGATCACCATGACACCACCACCGGTTTTCCGCTTTGCGCCCAGTCCCAACGGCCTGCTCCACGAGGGCCACGCCCTGTCGGCGCTTCTCAACCACGATGCGGCCCGGGCGGCCGGCGGCCGGATGCTGCTGCGTATCGAGGATATCGACGCCGCCCGCGCACGACCGGAGTTCGAGGCCGCCATCTTTGAGGATCTTGCCTGGCTCGGCATCGACTGGCCGCAACCGGTGATGCGGCAATCGGAGCGGTTCGCTATCTATCGCCGGTCCGTCGACCGGCTCCTCGCCCGCGGCCTTCTGTATCCGGCGACGATGAGCCGGTCCGTGATCCGGCGGCGGATTGCCGAGATCGAAAGGGCCGGCCGGCCCTGGCCGCGCGATCCCGATGGCGCGCCCCACTATCCCGGCACCGAGCGCCAATGGTCGGGCGCCCGCAGGAGGGCGGCCATGACCGGCGGCGATCCCTATGCCCTGCGCCTCGACATGGCCAGGGCGCTGGCGGAGGTCGGCCGGTTGACGTGGACGGAGCGGAATCCCTTCGATCCCGGCGACGCGCGCACGATCGCCGCCAATCCCGCCGCCTGGGGCGACGTCGTGCTGGCCCGGCGCGATGCCCCGGCAAGCTACCATCTGTGCGTCTGCATCGATGATGCCGGCCAGGCCGTCACCCACGTCGTGCGCGGCCTCGATCTGGAACCGGCGACCGGCATCCACAGGCTTGTCCAGGCGCTGCTCGGCCTGCCCGCGCCGGTCTACTGGCATCACCGCCTGATCCGCGACGAAACCGGCGCCAAGCTGTCGAAGTCGGCCGGCGGCCACGCCATCCGTGCCCTGCGCGATGCCGGGCTTTCGACCGACGACGTCCGCCGCCGTGTCGATCTGTCACGAAGCAAACGGGCCGGGCGGATCTGCGGCCCGCGCTAACCTGTCACCGTGCGCAGGAACACCAGCCACAGGCTGATTGTCACGATCGCCAGCGCCGTCGATATGGCGATGCTGTTCGACGCCAGCGCTTCGCCGGTGCCGAACCGGCTGGCGATCAGGTAGACCGAGATCCCGGCCGGCGCCGCCGCGGTCAGCACCGCGGCGCCGGTGGCGACCGGTCCGATCCCGACAAACTGCGCCAGACCGAAGACAATCGCCGGCATGACCAGGAGTTTCAGCGCCGAAATCAGCAACGCCGGCACATATTGGCGCGTTGCCCCGAATCGCGCCACGGAGATGCCCACCGACACCAGCGCCACCGGCCCGGCGACACCGGCCAGCGAATCGATCAGAATCTGCAGCGCCGGAAACGGCGTATAACCGGACAGCCGCCACACCACCCCGACGCCGATTCCATAGATGACCGGATTGGTGAAAAGACCGGCGGCGAAGGCCCGCGCCAGCGCCCCCCGATCGATCGGCCCGGTCCGCACACCATCTGCGGCGAGCGCCCATTCGTTGAGCACGATTCCCGCCGCCAGAAGGCTCGGCAGGTGAACGGCGACAATCGTCACCACGAATTGAAGGCCGGCATCGCCATAGGCGAGTTGCACCACCGGGATACCGATCAGCACCGTGTTGGAGAACGCCGCCGACACCCCGGCGACGACACTGGCGCGGGTATCGCGGCCGAAAAGCCGGCGAATCAGCTGATGCGACAGGATCCACACGCAAACCACGCCGCCGAAATAGCAAAACCACAACGCCCAGGGCGACACATGGCCGAAGTCCGCCGTCGCCATGTTCTTGGCCAGGAGCACCGGAACCGGCACCTTGTAAACGAAATCGGCGACCCGGTCGCCGGTCTCCTGATCCACATAGCCGCTGCGGGCGCACGCCGCCCCGATGCCGATGAGGCCGAATATCGAAATAATGATCTGGACGATGTCGGACACGACGGGAACCGCTATAGGGATGTAGGCGCATACGCCCGAACCGGCCCCCGGCCGCCAGCCGGCGGCGCCGGTCGATCGCAGGCGAATTCGCGACAGGCACGGGCAAACTCCCCGATGAACCGATGAAACGCAAGACGATTATGATCACCGGGTGCTCCAGCGGCATCGGCGCCCATTGCGCCACCGCCATGAAGACGCGCGGCTGGCGGGTGTTTGCCACCGCGCGGCGCGAGGAGGACTTGGCGCGGCTTCGGGCCGGCGGGCTGGAGGCGCTGTTCCTGGACTACCGCGACTCCGGTACCGTCGTCGCTGCCGCCGATGCCGTGCTTGCGGCCACCGGCGGCAGGCTCGACGCGCTGTTCAACAACGGCGCCTATGCCCAGCCCGGCGCCATCGAGGACCTCGATGACGCCACGCTGCGCGCGCAATTCGACGCCAATTTCTTTGGCTGGCACCAGCTCGTCCGGCAGGTCGTGCCCGCCATGCGTGATCGCGGCTCCGGGCGTATTGTCCAGAATTCCTCCGTTCTCGGCCTTGTCGCCTTTCCCTTTCGCGGCGCCTACACGGCGACAAAGTTTGCGCTGGAGGGCTATTCGCAGACCCTGCGCATGGAACTGGCCGGCAGCGGCATCCATGTCAGCGTCATCAATCCCGGCCCGATCAGGAGCCGCATCGCCGAAAATGCCCTTGCCGCGTTCCGGCGCAATATCGACATCGCCGGGTCCGTCCATCGCGCCGGTTACGAACGGCGTCTGGCCGAACTGGAGGACGGCGGCACGACATTCGGCCTCAAGGGCCCCGAAGCGGTGTTGAGGGCGCTGGTCCATGCCTGCGAACACCCCCGCCCGCGGCCCGCCTATCCGGTCACCGTGCCAACCCGCATCGCCGACACGGCCCGCCGCCTGCTCACCGCCCGCGCCCTGGACCGTGCCTTTTCCCGCCTTTCGCGATAGCCCCCGCCGCCGGCCCAATTGCCGTTTGGCGAACCGGCACGATATGTGGCATGAGGCCGGCGGCCTGCCGTTCGCCGGTCGCGATCGCAAATCCGGGCGCAATGGCGGATCCCGGCCCGGTCACAGATCAGCACCCAACCGGAAGACATTTTCATGACCGCACTTGCCGAATACGCCGTCCCCGTCTCCATGGCCGCCGTTGCCCTGGTCCTGATTGCCGGTCTGTGGAACATGATGCGCGGCGGCTCTGCCAACCGGTCCCAGCAGCTCATGCGCGCCCGTGTGCTTTTGCAGTTTGTGGCGATCGTCGTCATGATGGGTGCATTGTGGCTGACGAGTCGTTGAATCGCGTCCCGGATCGGGCCGCACCGGCGGCCGACAGGCCGGATCAGGGAAACCGCAATGGTCGTGCTCAACAAGATTTACACGCGCACCGGCGATGACGGGACGACGGCGCTCGCTACTGGCGACCGCCGCCCCAAGGACGATCCGCGCATCGACGCCTGCGGCGCCGTCGACGAGACCAACGCGGCCATCGGCATCGTCCGCAGCCAGCTCGCCGCCCACCGGAATGATCAGGGCCGGGACGGCCTCGACGCCATGCTCGCCGCCATCCAGAACGACCTGTTTGACCTCGGCGCCGAACTGGCGACACCCGAAGGCGATCGCCCGCCGGACGTTGAACCGCTGCGCATCCTGCCGGCGCAGATCGCCCGCCTGGAAACTGAAATCGACACCCTCAATGCCGGCCTGAAACCGCTGCGCTCCTTTGTCCTGCCCGGCGGGACGCCGGCCGCCGCCGCGCTGCACCTCGCCCGCACCATTGCCCGCCGCGCCGAACGGCGCATGGTCTCGCTCGCCGCGGCCGAGCCGGGCAAGGTCGGCGCGCCGGCCCTGCGCTATGTCAACCGCCTGTCCGACTTCCTGTTTGTCGCCAGCCGGCACCTCAACGACGGCGGTGCCGGCGACGTCCTGTGGGAACCCGGCGCCACCCGCGGCATCGAAGCCGGCAATGCCGGCCGCTGATCCGGCAATCATGACCCGCCCCGACCACGGATGACCGCGCCGCCATGTTCGTTCCCCTCCACGACGACAATGCCATTGACCATATCGACCGGCCGTATGTGAACTACGGGCTGATCGTCGTCACCACAATCGTGTTTTTCCTGTCCGGCGGCATCGACGCGGAATCCATCCAGAAGGCGGCGTTCAGCTACGGCCTCGTCCCCTCGCTGGTGAACGACCTCAAGGAGCTGCCGGATGGATTTGTCGATCTCCCCGACAGCCTGACCTTCCTCACCTATGCCTTCGTGCATGCCAATTTCGTGCACCTGGCCGGCAACATGCTGTTTTTATGGGTGTTCGGCGACAATATCGAAGACGCGGTCGGCCACGTGAAATATCTGATTTTTTACCTCGCCTGCGCCGCCGGCGGCGGCGGTGCCCATGTCGTGGCAAACGGCACCTCCGACGCCCCCCTGATCGGCGCGTCCGGCGCCGTCGCCGGCATTGTGGCGGCCTACCTGATCCTCCACCCGAAGGTGAAATTGTGGATTCTGGCGTTCGGGCGCATTCCGGTGCGGCTTCGCGCCGCCTATGTACTGGTCGGCTGGGCGGCTTATCAGATCGCCAGCCTGTTCCTGTCCGTGCCCGGCGAGAACGAGGTCGCGTGGTGGGCACATATCGGCGGCTTCGTAACCGGTGCCCTGCTCATTCTGGTCGCGCGGCGGCCGGGTGTGCCGCTGTTCGACAGGAATTTGTCGGCGACGTGAACCGGGGCCGGGCCGTTCGGTGCGGAAGCGGCGGGCGGCGACAATGACGCAACCCGGCCGGTCTTCGTCGCATCAGGCCTTGCCATCCCGCCCCCCAAGACCTAGAGCGTCACCGTCAACGGGCGCGCCGTTGGCCGTCGGAAGGATTGTCCCATGAAGATACTGGTGCCCGTAAAGCGGGTGATAGACTACAATGTGAAAGTCCGGGTGAAGAGCGACGGCTCCGGCGTCGATCTCGCCAACGTCAAGATGTCGATGAACCCGTTTGACGAGATCGCCGTGGAAGAGGCCATCCGCCTGAAGGAGGCCGGCACCGCCGAAGAAATCGTCGTCGTCACGGTCGGTCCGGCACAGTCGGCGGAGACATTGCGCAACGGCCTGGCCATGGGCGCCGACCGCGGCATCCTGGTGGAGGCTGACGCGGCGACGGAGCCGCTGGCGGTGGCCAAGATCCTGAAGGGTGTCGTCGATGCCGAACAGCCGCGCCTGGTCATCCTCGGCAAGCAGGCCATCGATGACGATTCCAATCAGACCGGTCAGATGCTGGCGGCGCTTCTGGGCTGGTCCCAGGCAACCTTCCTGAAAGAGCTGAAGATCGACGGTGACCGCGCGGAAGCCACCCGCGAGGTCGATGGCGGCCTGCAGACGATCTCCGTCACCCTGCCGACCGTGGCGACGACGGACCTGCGCCTCAACGAGCCGCGCTACGCTTCGCTGCCCAACATCATGAAAGCCAAGAAAAAGCCGATCGACAACAAGACCCCGGACGACTACGGCGTCGATGCCGCGCCGCGTCTGGAGATCCTGGAAACCGTCGAGCCGGAGAAGCGCCAGGCCGGCGTCAAGGTGGCATCCGCCGCCGAGCTGATCGGCAAGCTGCGCGATGAAGCCGGCGTTCTCTAGGCGCCCGCCATCGGCACCCGCAAGAGGCAATTGACCATGACCACCCTTCTATTGGCCGAACACGACAATGCTGAACTGAACGAGGCGACCGGAAAGGCGCTGACGGCAGCCGCCGGGCTTGGCGCACCGGTCCACGTGCTCGTCGCCGGCAAGGATGCCGCATCCGTCGCCGCCGCCGCGGCGTCGCTGGACGGCGTGGAAAAGGTGCTGCACGCCGACGATCCGACCCTGGAGCATCACCTGGCCGAGCCGATGGCGGCGCTGATCGTCTCGCTGGCCGATGCCTACGACGCCCTTGTCGCTCCGGCCACGACAACCGGCAAGAATGTCATGCCGCGCGTCGCCGCCCTTCTCGATGTCATGCAGGTGTCGGAGATCATCGAGGTCGTCGCGCCGGACACCTTCAAGCGGCCGATTTATGCCGGCAACGCCATCCAGACGGTCCGCTCCGGTGATGCCCGCAAGGTAATCACCGTCCGTACGTCCGGGTTCGCCGCGGCAACGGCGGGCGGGTCGGGCGCACCGGTGGAAGCGGTCGCCGCGGCCGGCGACCCCGGCCTGTCCTCTTATGTCGGCGAAAAGCTTCAGGAAAGCGACCGGCCGGAACTGGCCTCCGCCAGGATCATCCTGTCCGGTGGCCGCGGTGTCGGCTCCAAGGAGAATTTCGCCAAGGTGATCGAACCTGTGGCCGACAAGCTGGGCGCGGCCGTTGGCGCCTCCCGGGCCGCCGTCGATGCCGGCTATGCGCCCAACGACTGGCAGGTCGGGCAGACCGGCAAGATCGTCGCCCCGGATCTCTACATCGCCGCCGGCATTTCCGGCGCCATCCAGCATCTGGCCGGCATGAAGGATTCCAAGGTTATCGTCGCCATCAACAAGGACGAGGAAGCGCCGATCTTCCAGATCGCCGACTACGGTCTCGTTGCCGACCTGTTTGACGTTCTGCCGGAAATCGAGGCCGAACTCGACAAGCTCGGCTAGGCGGGCGCCGCGCGGCGGCGCCGCGCGCGCAGGCGAAGCGGCGCGCCCGATGCCGCCCGGTCGCCCGGCCGCGGCGCAACCGGCAACGCCGCAGCTTGCCGGAACTCGTGCGGTTTGGCGGGTATTGCGGCAATTTTGCCCCACATTTCCTGCACATTTTCGCCTCCAATGGCTTTCCCTTTGCTCGCACTTGCGAAATACTCTGTGCCGGTCGAAGCCAGGCCGGGCGTTTCCTGTCGACCGGGCGTCCTCGCGATGAGGCGACACGGTGACCGGGTCCAGGCGAAATCGGGAAGGCGATGCCAAGGCGATGTCGGTGAAATTTGCGAGAATTGGCGTGGTGGGCGCCGGCCAGATGGGCTGCGGCATTGCGCATGTGTGTGCCCTGTCCGGTTGCGAGGTGCTGCTCAACGACACGTCGGCGGAACGCATCGAGTCGGGGCTCGCCACAATCGACGGCAATCTCGTCCGCCAGGTCGGCTCGGGAAAGATCACCGACGAGGAACGCAAGGCCGCCATTCGCCGCATTACCGCCGCGCCCGGTCTGGAATCCCTCGCCGACTGCGATCTGGTGATCGAATCGGCGACCGAGGACGAGACCGTCAAGCGCAAGATATTTGCCGAGTTGTGCCCGCTCCTCAAGCCGGAGGCGGTGCTCGCCACCAACACCTCGTCGATTTCCATTACCCGCCTCGCTTCCGCCACGGACCGGCCGGAACGCTTCATCGGCGTCCACTTCATGAATCCGGTTCCGGTCATGGAGCTGGTGGAAGTGGTCCGCGGCATCGCCACGGAGGACACGACCTTCGAGCAGACCCGGGCCTTTGTCGCCGATCTCGGCAAGACCATCGCCGTGGCCGAGGATTTTCCCGCCTTTATGGTCAACCGCATCCTGCTGCCGATGATCAACGAGGCGATATATACCCTGTACGAGGGTGTCGGCTCCGTCGACGCCATCGACACGGCCATGAAGCTGGGTGCCCACCATCCCATGGGTCCGCTGCAACTGGCCGATTTCATCGGCCTGGATACCTGCCTGTCGATCATGCAGGTTCTGCACGACGGCCTGGCCGATTCCAAGTACCGGCCCTGCCCGCTGTTGGTGAAATATGTCGAGGCCGGCTGGCTTGGCCGCAAGACGGGGCGCGGTTTCTACGACTATCGCGGCGACACGCCGGTGCCCACCCGCTGAACGGGCGGGCCGGCCATCAAATCGCCACATGGTGGTCGCGCTGGCGACACGATTGCCGCTGATGGAATCGCTCCGACATTGCCGTTTGCGGGGACTTGCCGATGTTGACTTCTGATCTCGCTCTGGTTCAGCGAACGCGCCGGGGCGTGCTGGCGGTCATGGTCGCTGTCGGCGTTGCCGTGCTGTGCTTCGTCGGCTCCACGCTCGCCGATGAGACCTTTCTGGGCGAGGCGACCGAACTGGCCGGCGGCCTGATGATCGTGACCTGTATTATCGGGCGGTGCTGGTGCACGCTCTATCTGGGCGGCCACAAGTCCCGCCGCATCGTGCGCAATGGACCCTACTCGATCTCGCGCAACCCGCTCTACATGTTCTCCATCCTCGGTGCGGCCGGCGCCGGGGCCTTGTTCGGCAGCTTTCTCCTGGCGGCCCTGCTCGCCGGCGCCGTGTGGGCGGTATTCCGGGTCGTTATTGGCTTTGAGGAAGAGCATCTGGAGCGGATCTTCGGCGACGAATACCGACACTACAAGGCCGATGTGCCCCGGTTCGGGCCCCGCATTACCGGCTATCGCGATGGCTCGCTCGTCACCTTCTCGCCGTCGTTCCTGATTGCAGCCGCTCGCGACAACGCCTTATTTTTGCTTATCTTTCCCTATGTGGAATTCACAGAAATCCTGCACGAGACATACGGCTTGCCGATCCTGTTGTTGCTACCCTGAGCCGGCTGCGCCTGCGGACTGCTCATCCAGCACCGCCTCGATCAGCCGGATGGCGTCCGGCGAATCCCATTCCGCCGGCCCCTGCAGGTGCCCGACCAGGCAACCCGATCCGTCGACCAGCGCCGTTGCCGGCAGTCCGAGCGCCAGGCCCCGCCGCTTCAGCTCCTGAAAGCTGGTATTGTCGGGATCGCGATATCCCGGCAGCGCTGTCACCCCCACCGATTGCAGGAATGCCGCCGGCCGGCTCCAGTCGCCGATGTCGATGTTGATCGTTACCACGCCGAAGCGCGCACCGCCGAGCTGCTGTTGCAGCCGGTCGAGCGCCGGCATTTCCCGGCGGCATGGCGCACACCAGGTCGCCCAGAGATTGACCAGCGACACCCGGCCGGAAAAATCAGTCAGGGTGATGGCCGCGTCCTGTTCGTCGCGAAACGCCAGACCGCTGAGGTTGGCGGGCTTCTTCGCCAGCGTGAACGCCGCCACGTCACCGGTGGCCAGGTCCGCAAGCCGTGTCGCCCGCGCCGCAGCGTCCTGGCATGCCGCCGCCGCGGTCTGTGGTCCGGCCGTGCCGACATTGCCATGACCGGCATACTTCCAGTATAGGGCGGCACCCGCACCCAGGGCCGCGGAGACGGTGATGGCTATGGCAATCGCCAATGTCCTGTTCATCGGGTGTCCTGTTTATCGTGTGCCGTCATGTTCAAGCGCAAGGGGCCGAGAGGCGACCGGTCATGACCAGAAAAGATGGAGCTGACACACCCGGATCCGCCGATACGGCGTCCAACACCATGTGGGGCGGCCGCTTTTCCTGTTCGCCTGATACGGTCATGGAAGAAATCAACGCCTCGATTGATTTTGACAAGGCCCTGGCCGATTACGACATCGCCGGCTCGCTCGCCCACGCCCAAATGCTTGCCGATACGGGCATTATCGCTGCCGAGGATGCCGAAAAAATCATCGCCGGTCTACACACGATCCGGTCAGAAATCGGTGATGGATCGGTGACATGGTCGCGGGCGCTTGAGGATATTCACATGAATATCGAGGCCCGGCTGGCCGAAATCGTCGGTCCGGTCGCCGGCCGCCTGCACACCGCCCGCTCCCGCAACGACCAGGTCGCCACCGATTTCCGGCTGTGGACGCGCGATGCCATCGATGACGCGGCAACCCGCATTGCCGCCCTCCAGCTCGCGCTGGCCGCGAAGGCGCAAAGCCATTTCGATGCCATCATGCCCGGCTTCACCCATCTGCAAAGCGCGCAGCCGGTGACGTTCGGCCATCACCTGCTCGCCTATGTCGAAATGCTGGCCCGCGACGCCGGACGCTTCGCCGATGCCCGCGCGCGGTTGAACGAATCGCCTTTGGGCGCGGCCGCGTTGGCCGGCACGGCATTCCCGATCGATCGTGCCGCCACGGCCCGCGCCCTTGGCTTCGACCGGCCGGCCGCCAATTCGCTCGATGCCGTTTCCGACCGTGATTTCGCCCTGGAGACCCTGGCGGCGGCGGCGATCTGCGCCATGCACCTGTCGCGGCTCGCCGAGGAAATGGTCGTCTGGTCATCGGCCCAGTTCGCCTTCATTCGCCTCAGCGACGGGTTCGCAACCGGCTCTTCGATCATGCCGCAGAAGCGCAATCCCGACGCCGCCGAACTGGTTCGCGCCAAGACCGGCCGCATCTACGGCGCGCTCCACGCCCTGCTGACCGTGATGAAGGGCTTGCCGCTTGCCTATTCCAAGGACATGCAGGAGGACAAGGAGCAGGTCTTCGACGCCATGGCCAGCCTGTCCCTGTCGCTGGCCGCCATGACCGGCATGATCGATGATCTGGAACCCGACCGCGACACCATGGCCGAGGCCGCCGGCGCCGCCTATGCCACGGCCACCGACCTTGCCGACTGGCTGGTGCGCGAGGCCGGATTGCCGTTCCGCGAGGCCCACCATGTCACCGGCCGGGTCGTCGCCCGGGCCGCGCAGGACAATCTGCCGCTGCACGCCCTGCCGCTTGCCGACATGCAGGCGATACACCCGGCGATCACCGATACCGTCTTTGAGGTCCTGAGCGTGGAAGCATCCGTCGCCAGCCGCACCAGCCTCGGCGGCACAGCGCCGGAAAATGTCCGCGACCAGGCTCAACGCTGGATCGCACGCCTGACCCAAAACGCCGCCGCGGATTGACGGCGACAAAACCCATGCGCCGCGGCATCGCCGCGCTATAATGACGAACCGCCGATGACGCGGTAATGACACGACAACGTCCCGACACGACAAAGACAGGGCAGATCGCCGGACATGCGCACGCTTCTCATCCTCCTCATCACCGCACTGACGCTGGCCGGCTGCGGCCGGCGCGGCGCGCTTGAGCCGCCACCCGGCGCCGACGTCTCCCGCCAGACAATTGCCGACGACGATGCCGCGCGCGCCGCCGAAGACGTGCCCGACCGCCCCTTCATCCTCGATCCGCTGATCTGACGCTGCCGCTGGCAGGCGATCGGGCAAACGCCGATGCACCACTTCTCCCACCAAAACGGTGTCCTGCATGCCGAAGCGGTTGCCGTCCCGGCCATCGCCGGAACCGTCGGCACGCCCTTTTACTGCTATTCCACCGCCACGCTGGTGCGCCACTACACCGTCTTCGCCGAAGCATTTGCCGAGCTTCCCCACCGCATCTGCTACGCCATGAAGGCCAACTCCAACCAGGCCGTGCTGGCGACGCTGGCCAGGCTGGGCGCCGGTGCCGATGTCGTGTCGGAGGGCGAATTGCGGCGGGCGCTGGCAGCCGGCATACCGGCCGACCGGATCCTGTTTTCCGGCGTCGGCAAGACGGAGTCCGAACTCGCCTTCGCGCTTGATGCCGGTATTTTCTGTTTCAACGTGGAATCGGTGCCCGAACTTGAGGCGCTGTCGCGGATCGCCAGCGCCGCCGGCCGAACCGCCCCGGTCTCGCTGCGCATCAATCCCGATGTCGACGCCGGCACCCACGAAAAGATCGCCACGGGCCGGTCGTTCGACAAGTTTGGCATCGCCTTTGCCGATGCCAGCGCCGTTTATGCCCGCGCCGCCGCGCTCCCCGGCCTCAGGGTGAGCGGCATCGACATGCATATCGGCAGCCAGATCACCGATCTCGCCCCGTTCGACAACGCCTTCGGCCTCCTTGGCGAACTGGTCACGACCCTGCGCGCCGACGGCCACACCATCGGCCATGTCGATCTCGGCGGCGGCCTCGGCATTCCCTATGCGGCGCCGGGAAACTATGACCGCGACGCCCCGCCGCTGCCGGTGGACTATGCCAAAATCGTCGGCAAGCACATCAACGCCATCGGCTGCACGGTGATGTTCGAACCGGGCCGGGTGATCGCCGGCAATGCCGGCATTCTGGTCACCCGGGTCATCTATGTGAAGGAAACCGCCGACAAGACCTTCGTTATCGTCGACGCGGCCATGAACGATCTGTTGCGTCCGACTCTCTACGAGGCCTTCCACAGGCTCGGTCCGGTGGCTCCGCGCCCCGGCGCGCCGACAATTTCCTGCGACGTTGTCGGGCCGGTTTGCGAGACCGGCGACTATCTGGCCCGCGACACCGATCTGGAACGGCCCGAAGCCGGCGACCTGCTGGCCCTCTACACCGCCGGCGCCTACGGCGCGGTGCAGGCCTCCACCTACAATACGCGCCTGCTGGTGCCGGAAGTCATGGTCAATGACGATCAATGGTCGATCGTTCGTCCGCGCCCGACCTATGACGAACTGATCGGCCTCGACCGTCTGCCGCCCTGGCTGGCGCCGTGAGCCGGTGAACCTGAACCCGCGAAGTCGGGCCGCGACGCCTCGCTGGCGACCCGTTTACGCTTTCGCCGGCGATCACATGCCTTTGTCTCGCCCGGTTTGCGGTTTGTGCTAGATTACGAAGCCATGACCGAGACATCGAATCCCGCAGACGGATCGCCGCGCCTGGAACGCGTCGTCGGCCGCGCGCGGCTGGCGCTGGCGCTGGAGCAGGTCTGGCCGCGGCTGCTGCCGCTTATGACGATCATCGGCCTGTTTGTCGCCCTGTCCTGGTTCGGCCTGTGGCGCCTGACGCCGGATCTGCTCCGCTACGGGCTTCTCGCGGCGTTCGCCGGTGCCGCCGTCGCCGCCCTCGTTGTGGCGCTTCGCACGCCGGTGCCGACCCGCGCCCAGGCGATCCGCCGCGTCGAGCGCCGTTCCGGCCTCCGGCACCGGCCGGCCTCCGGCCTGGACGACAGGATGTCCCCGGTCGCCGACGACCAGGCCGCCCGGACGCTGTGGCAGGCCAATCGACTGCGCCTTCTGGCGACGCTGAAGAACCTGCGGGCCGGCGCGCCCGATGCGGCCATGGCCCGGCGCGATCCCGACGGCTGGCGGTTCGTCGTGCCGGTACTGCTGGTGGTCGCCTTTGCCATCGCCAACGGCGAGCACTGGATTCGCGTCGGCGAGGCCTTCGATGGCGGAGCCCGCGCGATTTCGCCGTTTCAGGCCCGCATCGATGCCTGGATCGACCCCCCCACCTATACACGCCAGCCGCCGATCTTCCTGAGCCGCCGCAACGCCCCGGCGCCGGGCGATCCGGCATCCGGCACGGCCGAACCGAACGCGGCGGCAGGCCTCGCCGTGCCGGCCGGCAGCCAACTGACCGTCCGGATCGTCTCCAGATCGGCCTTCACCGTCGAGCTGGAAGCGGCGGACGGGACCATCGCTCGCCTGGCGCCGGCGGATGGCGCCGCCGGCGCCACGGCCGAAGCCACCGCCGATGAAATCGCCGATGATATCGCCGAGCCGGCCGCCGACGGCCAGACGATCCGCTCCTATTCCGCCGTGCTGGATGCCGACGGCGCAGTGACCATCCATCGTGGCAACGCCCGCACCCGCTATGCCTTCACTGTCATTCCCGACAGGCCGCCGACCATCCGGCGCGGCGAAGTGACGATCAACCGCACCGGGTCCTTCAATCTCGACTTTGAGATCGCCGACGATTACGGCGTGCGCGAAGGATCTGTGGTGTTCCGCCCCGCCGCGCCGCAGCCCGCCGATGCCCGCCCGCTGGTGACGGCGCCGACGGTCGACATGCGCCTCGGCCGTTCTCAGGTGAAGGAGGGATCGGCGCGGGCCTATGTCCGTCTTGACGACCATCCCTATGCCGGCATGGCGGCATTCGCCGATGCGACGGTGACCGACGATGCCGGCCAGACCGGCAGGCCGGACGACACCAGCGAAGGCGGCGACGGCAATGACGGCGAAATGGTCCTGCCGATCCGTCCGTTCCACAATCCCATCGCCCGCGCCCTGGTCGAGCAGCGCCGCCTGCTGGCGCTCGATGCCAACGCCCGCGACCGGGTCGCCCATGCGCTGGACGCGCTGACCCTCTATCCGGAAATCCATATCCGCGACAGCGCCGTCTATCTCGGTCTCACCATTGGCTATCGGCGGCTGACAAGGGCCCAGACCGACGATCAGTTGCGCAAGATGCTGGACTATCTGTGGGCCATGGCCCGGCAGATCGAGGATGGCGTGCTGACCGACGCGGAGGAGCGGCTGAACGCCGCCCGCGAAGCGCTCCAGGAGGCGCTGGAACGCGGCGCCGACGAAGAGGAAATCGCCCGCCTGATGGATGAGCTTCGCCAGGCGATGGACGAGTTTCTCCAGCAGCTGGCACGGCAGCTGGGCGATCAGGCGCCGGACCTGTCCGATCTGATGCCCAACCTCGACGGCCAGGTCATGACCCCGCAGGACCTCCAGAACATGCTCGACCGGATCGAGGATCTTGCCCGCCTCGGCGATATGGATTCCGCCCGCGAACTGTTGAGCGAACTCCAGGCTCTGCTCGACAATCTCCGCGCCGCGCAAAACAACCAGGCGATGCAGGGCCAGAACAGCGAGATGATGCGCCAGCTTGAGGAGCTCGGCCGCCTCATGCGCGAACAACAACAGCTCATGGACGAGACATTTCAGCTGGACCAGGGCAACCGGCCGGAACGCTTCGGCGAGCCGGGCGAGCGACGGCCGATGACGCCGGAAGAACTGGGCGAGATCCTGCGCCAGCTTCAGGAAGGTCAGCAAAACCTTGCCGGCGATCTGCAGGAATTGCTCGATCAGCTTCAGGGCGGCATGACAGGTCAGCAGCCGGGCGCCGGCCAGCAGCCCGGCGAGGGCCAGCAACCCGGCCAGGGCAGCGGCATGCAGTCCTTCGGTCGCGCCGGCGAAGCCATGGACGATGCCGCACGCTCGCTTGGTCAGGGCGAAAGCGGCCGCGCCTATGGCCGCCAGGGCGACGCGCTGCAGGCGCTGCGCGACGGGCTGGAGGGCATGTTGCAGCAGATGTTCTCCGGCCAGGGTCAAGGCGACCAGCGGCTCGGCCAGGGCCCCAACCGGCCGCCCATCGATCCGCTCGGCCGGCCGCAGCGAACCCAGGGACCGGATCTCGGTGAAAATGTCGAGATCCCCGACGAGATCGATGTCGAACGGGCCCGCCGGATACTGAACGCCATCCGCGAGCGGCTGGGCGAACGCTTCCGGCCGCGTTTTGAACTGGATTATCTGGAGCGGTTGCTGAAGACCGAATAGGCGGCCCGGATCGCCCGGCCGACCCGCCCCGGCGTGGGTTCGTCGATTCCCGCCCGTTCCGCCGGCCTCTCGCCGCGCCCTTGCGCCGGCATCGCGAATACCGGGGCCGTTGTCTCGACCGGCTCGCAGGGCATGAACGCCGCGGCAACCGCGGCCCGCATCTCATCGAGCGAAAACGGCTTGGCCAGGACCATGCGCACTGTGTCCGGCACCGTCTCTGCAAGGGTCCTGCGATCGTCGGCATATCCGGTCATCAGCAGAACCGGCAGGCGCGGCCAGCGCCCGGCAATCGATCGGGCCAGCGCCAACCCGTCCATCAGCGGCATCCGCACGTCGGAAAACAGGAGGTCGAATTGCCCGCCGCGCGCATCCAGCGCGGCCAGCGCCGCCAGGCCGTCACAAGCTGGATCGACCGTGTGGCCGTCGCACTCCAACGCCCGGCCGACAAATCCCCGCAGACTGTCGTCATCTTCCGTCAACAGGATACGCATGGCGATCATACTCCGCCCAGACCGGTTACGCACTGTCGCCCGCTTGTTTGAACCGAACCCTAGTTCGTATCCGCCGCGTCGTCCGTCTCGTCGGAAACGACACCCACAAAGGGCAACTCCCGCCACGCATGGCCGGCATCCATGCCGTAGCCGACCACAAAATAATCCGGACAGGTAAATCCTACGTAATCAGCTTCAAACGGAATGGAACGGCCCCGGGGCTTGTCGATCAGCACCGCCACCCGGACCCGCCGGGCATTGCGGTCCAGCATCAGGTCGCGGGCGAAACGCAGCGTCAGTCCCGAATCCAGCACATCGTCGATGATCAGCACGTCGCGCCCCGATACCTCGCAGCCGATATCGCGCAGGATCCGCACCTCGCCGCTCGATGTCCGCCCCGAGCCGTAGCTTGAGAGCGCGATGAACTCGATCTCCATCCGCACATCACGCCGGGACAGGGCCCGCACCAGGTCCGCCGCCAGCATGAAACCGCCCTTCAGGACAACGACGGCCAGCAGGTTCTGCGGCCGGCTCTCGGCGATCTCCTCGGCCAGCACTTCCACCTTTTCGGCGATCTCGCCGGCCGAATAGAGGCTGGAAACGCTCCGGCCGCCGTCTTCCGCCGTCTCCGGTGCTTGCTCTTCGGTTTGATCCGCCACCTGGCGACCTCGCGGTTTCAACGTCTGCCGGCTACAGCGCGCCGGTCTCGCCCGGCTCCCCCCCGTCCCTGGCGAAACGCACCGCCACTTTCGCCGCTCCGCGCGGCGCGTTGTCGATCTGGACGACGAACCCCACCGACTGATCCGGCTCCAGCGCCTCGATGGGCGTGCGCTGCCGGGATGTTGCGATCTCGCGGCCCGCCTCGTCAAGCAGCGCGATCTCCAGTTCCGGCACGTTCATGATGCGATCGGACGGATTGCGGACGAGACCGCCGACGGCGACATGAACGCCGACGCCGGTAAATCGCCGCTTGCTGGTCACGTTGCCGATCTCCAGCCCGACCAGATTGACCGGCAGTCCGACAGCGGCAAAGAGACTGCCGAGGTCCGGCGCCGCCGCGACGGCAATATGGCGGCTGCCGAAAAAGCCACCGATGAACACCAGCGCCAGAACGGCGGTCAGCATGTTCCAGACCCGCGACGTGTTGCGACCGGCCGCAGCCGGCGCCGCCGGCTCGATTTTGCTGGCCCAGGGATCGTGATTCTCGCCATAGGCGACCAGCGGCCGGCGCACAGCTTCCAGCGTATAGCCCTTCGACCAGGCGACGGACTGGTTCCGGGGATGGATGACCTCCACCGCCCGGCCCTGGCCCCGCCGCACCGGCCATGTTTCCTCGCACCGCCGGCAGCGGATGACGTGGGTTCCGCTTTCCAGAAGTCCGGCCTTGACCGGTTCCGCCGCGCCGCAGGAGGGGCAGCGCAGGATCGTCAGATCCGACGTCACGTCGGAGTTTCTGCCATGATCGTCCATCCCGAACCTCCCGGTCTTTCGCAACTTGCGCGAACGGTTCATATTCCTTACCCGGTAGCGTTAATGTCGGCTTAACGTCGCTCGGTCATGAACGGATAATTGAATCGGATTCGACGGCGAATACGACGAAACGCGGCTTGCAAGGCGAACTCGGTGATTCGGTTTGAGAATGTCGGCCTGCGCTATGGCATTGGCCCGGAAGTGCTGCGCGATGTGAGCTTCCACGTCGAGCCCGGCTCGTTCCAGTACGTGACCGGGCCGTCCGGTGCGGGAAAGACATCGCTCCTGAAGCTGCTGTTCTTCTCGCTGAAGCCCTCGCGCGGCAATGTGCGTATTTTCGATGCCGACGCGACGACGGTGAAGCGGGCCGACATCCCCGCCCTTCGCCGCCGCATCGGCATGGTGTTCCAGAATTTCCACCTGCTCGACCACATGACCACCTACGAAAACGTCGCCCTGCCGCTGCGGGTGGCCGGCGCCGGCGAGGCCACCTATCATCGCGATGTGGCCGAACTGATGGAATGGGTCGGGCTCGGCGACAAGATGTGGGTGCATCCGCAGGTGCTGTCGGGTGGCGAAAAGCAGCGTGTCGCGATCGCCCGCGCGCTGATCACGCGGCCGGAGATCCTGCTCGCCGACGAGCCCACCGGCAATGTCGATCCGCCGCTGGCCCGGCGCCTGCTGCGCCTCTTCGTGGAACTGAACCGGCTGGGCACATCGGTCGTCATCGCCACCCATGATCTCGGCCTGATGGACCAGTACGATGCCCGCCGTCTGGTCATCGATGACGGTTATGTGGATGTCTATGACTAGGAGCCCGCATCCCGGCACCGCCAAGCGCGGCAGGACCAAGACGCCGCCCGCCGGCCCGCAACCGGATCTGGGCCGCTCGCGGACGCATCCGGCCCGCCGCTGGCTGCGGCAGGTCACGCCGGCCTTCCGGCCCGGGGCCGGCTCTGATCGTGGCCCCAATCCGATCATCGCGCCGCGCACCATGGCACGCCGCGCCCTGCTGGCGCTGATCGCCATCATGAGTTTCCTCGCCTGCCTGACCGCCGCAACCGTGTCCGTGGTCCACGACAAGGCGGAATCCTGGCAGCGCCAGATTTCCGACGAGGTGACCATCCAGGTCCGGCCCATCGATGGCGGCAACATTGAAGAGGCCGTGACCCGCGCCGTCGAGATCGCCCTCCAGATCCCCGGCGTGCGCAGCGCCGGCGCCCTTTCGGCTGACGACGCCGCGGCACTTCTGGAACCCTGGCTCGGCCGCGATTTCGATCTTGATGTGCTGGCCGTGCCGCGGCTGATCGCCGTCCGCGTCGCGCCGGATGCCGATCTTGAAGGCCTGGCGCGCCGGCTCGCCGACGATGTGCCCGGCGCCACCGTTGACGATCACGGCCAGTGGCTGAAGCGCCTGTCCCGGGCCGCCGGCTGGATCACCTGGTCCGGGATCGTCGTCGTGCTTCTGGTGCTGATGGCAACGGCCCTGTCCGTCGTGTTCGCGACCCGTGGCGCCATGGCGACCAATCGCGATGTCATCGAGGTCCTTCACTTCATCGGCGCCGAAGATCGTTATGTCGCCACCGAATTCCAGCGCCATTTCCTGGCACTTGGCCTCAAGGGGGCCGGTTTCGGCGGCGTTGCGGCAATCGTTGTTTTCCTGATCGCCAGCTTTGTTTCGGGCCTTGGCGGCCAGCGCCCCGAAAACGCCGAAATCCGGTCCTTGTTCGGCAATCTGTTCGTCGGCCCGTGGGGCTATGCGGTAACACTGGCGATTGTCATCCTTGTCGCGGCGGCTGTCGCGGCAACGGCACGGGCGACCGTCCAGCGCACGATCAATGAACTGGATTAGCCCTTTTCGGGAAAGCGAGTACAAATGGTGTCGATGAGAGACGAAATCGCCCCGGACAGGGCAGCCGCGGACCGGAACCGCCGGTCGCCATGGCGCCGTGGCCTGGTGGCCCTGCCGGTGATGGCGGTCGCCGCGCTTCTGGCATTGGCCGGCGGCCTGGTGGCCTTCGTCGTCGCCATCGACCGTCTGGCACCCCCTTCGGGGATCAGCGCCGATGCCCTGGTCGTCCTCACCGGAAATCACGAGCGCATCGAGACGGGCATTGCCCTGATCCAGGCCGGAATCGCGCCCCGCCTGCTGATTTCCGGCGTCGACGGCGAGGCCAGCGCCAACGTCGTTCGCGGCCATCCCGGCGGCGACAGCCTGTTCGACTGTTGCATCGATTTCGGCCTGACGGCGCGCAGCACCTTTGACAACGCCCGCGAAGCGCGGCAATGGGCGCAGGGCAAGGCAATAGGCTCCCTTGTCGTCGTCACCAGCGACTTCCATCTGCCGCGCGCCATGATCCACTTCACCCGCGCCTTTCCCCGAACCACCCTCATTCCCTACCCGGTCGAAAGCAGTCCGCCGGTCGCCACCTGGTACCGCCATCGCGGTTTCGCCATCCTGCTGGTTGAGGAATATCTGAAATATCTGTTCGTACGCACCGGGCTCAACCGCCTCTACGAGAACGAATAGGGGCAGCCGGGATGCTGGTTCGCTCGCTCATTTTCAACCTGCTCCTGTATGTGAATTTCATCGTCCAGGCCGTTGCCTTCTCGCCGGTCCTCCTGTTGCCGGAACGTTACGGCTGGAAGATCGCCCGCTTCTGGTCGGCCACGTCATTGTGGCTTCACCGCACGGTCTGCGGCATCGACAGCCGGGTTGTCGGGGCCCAAAACGCCGCCCTGGCCGATTCGCGAACCGGTTGCCTGGTCGCCTGCAAGCACCAGTCCGCCTGGGAGACCATCGCCCTTGTCGGCATGTTCGACCGGCCTGCCTTCGTGTACAAACGACAACTGGGATGGCTGCCGCTTTTCGGTTGGTATCTGCTGAAACTGGGATCGATCCCCGTCGACCGCGGCAAACGGTCCAAGGCGCTCGACGCGCTCACGATCCGGGCCCGCAAGGCGATTGCCGAAGGCCGGCAGGTGGTGATCTTCCCCGAAGGCACCCGCCGCCCGGCCGGCGCGACACCGAATTACCGCTACGGCGTCACCCACCTCTATGCCCATCTCCAGACGCCCTGCATTCCCGTCGCCCTGAATTCCGGCCTGTTCTGGCCGCGGCGCAGCCTGACCCATCGGCCCGGCACCATCACCGCGCAGATCCTGCCGGCCATTCCACCCGGCCTGCCGCCGGATGTGTTTTCCGCCCGTCTCCGGGATTCAATCGAATCCGCCACCGGCGCGCTGATCGCCGCAGCCCGCACAGACAGCCCGCAAGCGCCCGCCGGGGCCCCGGACCATCCCGGCACATGACCCGATTCCCTCAATTTTGACACAATATGGCGTTGAAAACGCCGCATTCACCACCATATCTTGATAATCAGAGCGATTCCGGGCGCGAATCATTCGCACAGATCCGGATGCTTGACAGCGGCGTATCGCTGTTCTAGTTTTGTTCCTGTTCTTTGTTTGTTCTGTAGCGTGTTCCAGTCGCGTAGTGCGTTTGCCCCGGCGGGACCGCCGGTTCGCGGCGACCCAGAGGTCGCCGGGCGCGGTTCCGCCGATTCGGGCAGCAGGCCTGCCGCGACCGGCACGGACCCACAAGTCCGAACCAGGCACGGCGGTGCCGGCCGCCTCGGGCCGGACGACATGTCTGCGGAGGATGGATGATCATGATGGCGATGCGCGTTTCACAGGATTTGCCCCCGGCCGCCGATGACTGCATCGGACGTGCCCCGTCCGCGAACCGTTCGTTCGTGCCCCACGCCGCGCGCGATACCGGCCTGATCGGCCGCTATCGTTATTGGCAGGGTCGCTCGGGCCGGCGGTTTTTGTTCACCAGGATCGACCGGCCGGCTCCGCAGGAATATGACGGGGCCGTGCTTCTGGCCATCCTCGACGGTGAAGTCGTCTGGGCCGGTGACACGGCGGAGCTTTCCACGGCCGATGCGCTCACCGTGCTGCCGGCGGATACGGTCTGGTATCTCCACCTGTTGGCGAGCACCCGGTCCCGCCGGCGCGAAATCATCGGCGACCTGCTGCCGGCGCCCCAGCTCAGCCTGCAATTCGACGATCACGGCGACGACGCCTGCCAGCCCCTGCCCCACGCCGCCTGACATCGCGATCGCGGGCCGGCGAGGCCACCCGGCGGTGGCGTCAGGCCGGACCCGTCCCACGCAGCCGTTCGGCCAGCCAGGCAAGGTTGCTGTCGTGAATATCGAGTTCGTCCAGGTGATCGACGGTCCGCAATACATAGTCCCGGTTTTCGCCTGACTGGCCGCGAGCCCGCGAGACCAGCGCCAGTTGCGCCTTCGGCGACAGCCGGCCGGCATACTGGGCATGATCGCGGTCGACGACATAGGTGAGGGCGGGCACCACGCGTCCGTCATCCAGCCGCGCCTTGCGCACAATTTCCAGATACACATTTGTCACCTGTTCGCGTGCCCGCAGATAGGCGATCGTCTCCGCCTGCCGGTCCGCCTCGACGCGAAACGCGACCCCGCGGCAGGCGCCGCCGCGATCCAGGCCCAAAACCAGCCCCGGTTCGGTCTCCGTGCCCCGATGAACCCAGGAATAGACGCACAGCGTCCGGTGCAGGCCGGCGACATGTGCCGGCCGCGCCTCCGCATGGGCAAAACCCGGCCGCCACATCAGCGACCCGTAGCCGAATATCCACAACTCTGCCATGATCCTTCCCCAAACGCGCCGGACCGCCTATCAGGCTGCATCCGTTCCTGCAAGGGAACGGCATATCAGGAACGTTCCGGACCGCGCCATGCCCCAAACCGACAACCGCCGGCGCCGACGCACCCTGCCGCGATGGTTGCCCGCCCTGTTGCTGCTCGCCGCCATTGTCTGGTCGGCCATCTGGGCTCTCGCCGCCTGGCAGGCCAACCGCTGGGTCGACGGCGCGTTTGCCGACCTGACAGTCGCCGGAAGCCAGATCCGCTGCGCCGACCGGCAAACATCGGGCTATCCGGCGCGCCTGGCCCTGCACTGCGACGCCTTGACCCTGCGCGACGAAAGCGCCGGCCTGACCGTTTCAGCCGCCGCGGTGCAGGCCGAAACCGCCCTCGCCCGCCCCGGTCTGCTGATCACCCGTCCCCGGGCGCCGGTATCCATCGGCCGCGACAGGTCCGGCGCGCCGGTCGTCCTTCGCTGGACCGATGCGCAGTTCGCCACCCTGTGGCGGTTTGCCGGTTTTTCCGGTTCCGATTCCGCCGTCACCGGCCTTGTCGCCGCCTGGGCCGACGGCCGGTTCACCGCCGAACGGTTCACCGCGCATCTCGGCCCCTCCGAAGATCCCGGGCAAACCGAACTCGTGATCGCGGCCGACGCCGCCGCCCTGCAACTGGCCGACACCGCGGCCGTGCCGATGGCGGCAAAGGCGCGCGTCCACCTAGACCGACCGCTTGCCGACCTGCGGACCGGGCGTCTCGATCTGGGCGCCGAACCGGCCCGTTTCCCGCGGATCGAGGTGTCGCTGACGATCGCCGAAGCCAGCCTCGACATCTCCGGCACCGCCGTCATCGAACAATCGGGGTATCTGGATGCGGAGCTGGTGCTCGCCATCCGGGGTTTGCCGGCCCTTCAGGCCGCGCTCGCCGGCCTGCCGCCGTCCGTGGCGGCAACGGCCGGGCCGCTGATCGGGGCGGTCGTCGCCCTGGCCGGCCAGGAAGATCGCGACGGCGAAACCGTCCACACACTGCCGCTGATCATCCGCGACGGCAACTTGCGCGCCGGCCCGTTGCCGATCGCCCGGATCCCGCCCCTTCACGGTCCCTGATCCGCGCCGGTCAGGTCGCAGCGGTCTTTTTTCCCGGGGGGGCCGGCGTCGCGCCATCGGGCACACCGTCCGGTCCCGGCCTGCCCGGTGTCGTGTTGCCGGCCGCCTCGCCGGCGATCTCGCCATGCCGGCCGAAATCCGGCACATCGGTTTCCTGTCCGGCCTCGATAATGTCGCGGCGGATCGACCGTGTGCGGGTGAACAGGTTCTCCAATGCCTCGCCGTCGCCCCAGCGGATCGAACGCTGCAAGGCGGTAAGGTCCTCGCTGAACCGGCCAAGCATCTCCAGCACCGCCTGTTTGTTGTGGAGAAAGACGTCGCGCCACATGACCGGATCCGACGCGGCGATGCGGGTGAAATCGCGAAAGCCGCCGGCCGAAAATTTCATAACCTCCGAACGGGTGACCGATTCAAGGTCGGCGGCAGTGCCGACGATATTGTAGGCAATGAGATGCGGAACGTGGCTGGTGATGGCAAGCACCAGGTCGTGGTGGTCGGCATCCATGACCTCCACCCTGGATCCGACCGCTTCCCAAAACGCCTGCACCGCGGCGACGGCGTCGCTATCGGCGCCGCCCTGTGGCGTCAGAATGCACCAGCGCCCCTCGAACAGGTCGGCGAAACCGGCTTCCGGTCCCGACTGCTCGGTCCCGGCGACCGGATGGGCGGGAATGAAATGAACATGGGCCGGCAGATGCGGCGCCATGGCCTCGACAACCGCCGCCTTGACCGACCCGACATCGGAGACGATGGCGCCCGCTTTCAGCGCCGGCCCGATCGCCCGGGCGACTTCGCCGCAGGCGCCGACCGGCACGCAGACGATCACCAGATCGGCGCCGGTCACCGCATCCGCCATGTCTGTTGTATAGCGATCGCCGAGGCCCAGGCGCTCGGCCGTCGCCAGCGTCTCTTCGCGTCGCGTCTGAACGACGATTTCACCCACCAGCCCCGCGGCCCGCGCCGCCAGCGCTATGGAGGATCCGATAAGGCCGATGCCGATCAGTGTCAGCCGGTCGAACTGTGGTTTGCCGCTCATGACGCCCGGCCCATGAATTGCGCAAGGCTTGCCAGCACGCCGCGATTGGCCGCCTCCACGCCGATGCTCATCCGCAAGGCGTTGGCAAAGCCGTAGCCGCCCATCTGACGCAGCACAAAGCCGCGCGCCCGCAAATATTGATCCGCGTCGGCGGCCCGCCGCCCCGCCTCTTCGGGGAAGTGAATGAGCAGGAAATTGCCCACGCTTGGCGTCACCCGCAGGCCGAGATCGGCCAGGCCGGCACTCAGCCGCGCCAGCCATTCGCTATTATGGGCAACCGACCGGTCCACATGCGCCCGGTCGGCCACCGCCGCAGCGCCGGCTGCAATTGCCGGCGCGGCGACATTGAACGGTCCGCGCATGCGATTCAGCACGTCGATGATCGCCGCCGGCCCGTAAGCCCAGCCGATCCGCAGGCTCGCCAGGCCGTGGATCTTGGAAAAGGTCCGGGTCATGATGACATTGCCCGCTGCGCCGGCCAGCTCGATCCCGCTTTCATAGTCGTTGCGCCGGACATATTCCGCATAGGCCGCATCGAGCACCAGCACCACCCGCCCCGGCAGGCCCTCGTGCAGGCGCTTGATCTCCGAAAATGGCAGATAGGTGCCGGTCGGATTGTTGGGATTGGCCAGAAAGATCATCCGGGTTTTCGGCGTCACATGGGAAAGGATCGCGTCGACATCGGCCCGCTCGTCGGTCTCCGGCACCGCCACGGGCCTGGCCCCGGCCGCCAGGATGTCGATCCGGTACATCATGAAGCCGTGCGCGGTATGGATCGCCTCGTCGCCGGCACCGAGATAGGCCTGGGCCAGCAGCGCCAGCAATTCGTCGGAGCCGGCACCGCATACGATCCGGTCGGCGGACAGCCCGTGGGCGTCGGCGATGGCCGCCCGCAGCGCCGCCGCATCGCCGTCGGGATAGTCCTGCAACCGATCCGCCAGCTTCCGATAGGCCGCCACGGCAAAAGGGCTGGGACCAAGCGGCGTCTCGTTTGCCGACAGCTTGAACACCGTCTCGCCGGCCGCTTTGGAATCGCCCGGGACATAGGCGGCAATGTCGAGAACGCCCGGCCGCGGCCGCGGCTTGTCGATTTCGTTCATCGGGTTTGCCCCTTTTTGTTGCGATCGCGGCGACCGTCGCCGCCGGCATTGTGGCCAGTATCGGGGCCGGTCTCCAGGCCGGCGGCCACCGTGATCGGCGCGTGAAACCCGCCCGCCATTCGGACCGGCAGGTCGTCGATTCCGGCATCCCGCGCCGCGCCGGTCAGGCCGTCGAGCCCGACCGGGCCGGGAATCTCCACCAGCAGGTCGTCGCCGGCGACGGCAATCTGCGCACCGCCGGCCGCCCTCAAAACCGATCCCGGCAGCGATGCAGCCGAAATCCGCACCACCAGACGGTCATAGTCCTCCGCCTCCGGCGAGGTTGGCGCAATCACATAGGCGGCGGTCCGGATCGGGTGGCCGGCGCTCTCCACGAACGGCAGCCGCGCGATCACGGCCGGGCCGGTTGCCGCATCCAGCTCCGTCCACCAGGCATCGGCCCCGGCCGGTGAATTTTCGCCGAGCGGGATCACGGCAAGCGTCGTCGCGCCGGCTTCCGCGCAGGCCGCGACCGCAGCCGCCGCATCGGCGCACATCCGCACCGGCACCGAAAACCCGAAGTAGAACCGCACCGTATCCTGAATGGCTGCAATGTCGCTGGCCGATCCGCCGGCGACGGTGGCAACACGGTAAGGCGACTGAATGGCCGTAAATGTGGCGATGATTTCGCGCCACAGATGTTCCACGACGAAAAACGGCAGCCGGCCCTCATGGGCAAGGGCAAGCCGGCGCATGATCGCCGCTTCGCGTGCGGGCCGGACGGCGGCGCCGGACCCGGCACGGTTCTTGGCCCGCGCCAGTGCATCCAGTTCGGCGCCGCGCGCCATCAGCAGCGCGTGCATGCGGACGTCGATCTGGTCGATCCGATTGCGGATCCCGGTAAGCGGATCCTCCGTTGTCATGCCGGTTTTCCTTGCCTGGACACCCTGTGGCGGATTACCCGCCGCAAGGCCGGGTTCCATACCAAGGCGGCGGATCAAACGCAAAACATGCCGCGGCATCGCGGATCGGGTTGCCGCCAAAGGATTGACAGAACAAATATGAAACCCGTAAGCCCGCGGTCCCTGACACACGCAACCCCGGCCGCGGGGTGCGGCGCTGGCGCAGCACGATGAACCGGACGACCGAACCGCCGACCCGAAATACTCCGGTGGCCACCACCGGCGAACCCGTGCCCGGAGACCTGGTCTTCGAGGCCGGCCGGCCGCTTGTGCTCGATGCCGGCGACAATCTGCCGGCTGTCCGCCTCGCCTATCGCACCTACGGTACGCTGAATGCCGAGCGGTCCAACGCCATCCTTGTCTGCCATGCGCTCACCGGCGACCAGCACCTGGCCAGCGATCACCCGCTGACCGGCAAACCCGGATGGTGGTCTTTGATGGTCGGACCGGGGCGGCCGATCGACACCGATCGCTATTTCGTCATCTGTTCCAACGTTCTTGGCGGATGCCTCGGCTCCACCGGCCCGACATCGATCAATCCCGGCACCGGCCGCCGCTACAATCTCGACTTGCCGGTGATCACCATCCGCGACATGGTCAACGCCCAGGCGATGCTGATCGATCAGCTCGGCATCGACCGGCTGTTCGCCGTCGCCGGCGGCTCGATGGGCGGCATGCAGGTGTTGCAGTGGGCCGCCAGCTATCCGGACCGGGTTTTCGCCGCCATCCCGATCGCCACCGGGTCGCGCCATACGTCCCAGAACATCGCCTTCCACGAGGTCGGGCGCCAGGCCGTGATGGCCGACCCCGACTGGCGCGGCGGCAACTATCTGGAAGAAGGAACACGACCGCGAAAAGGCCTTGCCGTGGCGCGCATGGCGGCCCACATCACCTATCTGTCGGAGGATGCGCTGCACCGGAAATTCGGCCGCGAATTGCAGGATCGGAAGGGTTTGACGTTCGGGTTCGACGCCGATTTCCAGATCGAGTCCTATCTGCGCCACCAGGGCCTGACCTTCGTGGAGCGGTTCGATCCCAATTCCTATCTCTACATGACCCGCGCCATGGACTATTTCGACCTCGCCGCCGACTATGACGGCAATCTGGCGGGCGCCTTTGCTGGCACCGACACGCGGTTCTGCTGCGTCTCCTTCACCAGCGACTGGTTGTTCCCGACCGCGGAGAACCGGACCATCGTCCATGCGCTCACCGCCGCCGGCGCCGCGGTTTCGTTCGTCGAGATCGAAACCGACCGCGGCCACGACTCCTTTTTGCTCGACGAGCCGGAGCTTTTCGACACGATCGGCGGTTTTCTGAATTCCGCCGCCCGCCTCGGGGGCATCCGATGACCGACCCGGCAAAGTCGGGCGAATATGTCCGCACCATGGCGGCGGATCCCGGCCGTGCCGACCTGCATGTGGTCACCGGTTTTGTCCGTGAGGGCGCGCGGGTGCTCGACGTCGGTTGCGGCGACGGCACCCTGCTGGCGATGCTCCAAGCGGAAAAGAACGTCGAGGCGCGCGGTATCGAAATCGCCCAGAGCCGGGTCAACAAGTGCGTTGCCCGCGGCCTGTCGGTGATCCAGGGAGATGCCGACAACGATCTCGGCATCTATCCCCAGGACGCATTCGACTATGCCATCCTCAGCCAGACGATACAAGCGACCCGCAATCCGCGCCTCGTTCTAGAATCGCTTCTGCGCATTGGCCGCAAGGCAATCGTCTCCATTCCCAATTTCGGCCACTGGCGGATCCGCACCCAGCTCGCCGCCGGCGGCCGTATGCCGGTCAACGAAAACCTGCCCTACAGCTGGTACGATACGCCCAACATCCATTTCTGCACCATACGCGATTTCACGGAACTGGCCCGCACCGTCAACGCAACGGTGGAGCATTCGGTCACCTTGTACGGCCAGTCCGGGCGGCTGCCGCGATCGACACCGCTGGCGTTGCGCAATCTGGTCGGTATCCAGGCCGTGTTCGTGCTGTCGCGGGCCGGCCGGGAGAAAGCCGGGCGGGATTAGGCCCGGCGACGGCGCGCCGTCAGCCTGGCGGCGGCGTCAATTGCGCCGGATTTGCCCGCAGGCCCGGCACCAGCACCCGGGCAAACCCCGGCCGCACGGCGACCTTGGCCCCCTCGATCGCCCCTTTCGATGCCAATGCCAGGGTCACGCCGCAAAACGCCGGCAGGGACCGCCGCCCGCACTTTTCCAGAAACCGCGAAGTCCGCAACGCCGCCCGGCGGCCGCTGGGCGGCATGTACAGTGCGGTGTCGAACTGCTCGCAGACGAAACCCGTTTGCGACAGCAGCGCCCGCAGCTGGCCGCGGGAAAACGGCCGGCCATGGCCGAACGGCGACACGTCGGAACGGGCCCAGGCACCCTGACGGTTGGGCACGACAATCGCGAGCTTGCCGCCCGGGGCCAGCACCCGGCGCAGTTCCGCCATCATCGCCGGCGGCCGTGCCGACATTTCCAGCGCATGGATGAGAAGAACGAAATCGATGCACGAATCAGGCAGCGGCAAGGCGTCCTCGTCAGTCAATGCCGTTGCCGACCGGCCTGTCGGCGGCCAGTCCATTACGCCCTGCGGCGCCGGCATCAGCGCCAGAAGCCGCTCCGACGTTGCCCAGTAGCGCTCCAGATAGGGGGTTGCAAAGCCGAAGCCCAGCACACATCCGCCGCCGCCGCCCGCCGGATGGAGCCGCGCCAGTCCCGCCCCGATCCGGCGCACGACGACGCCGCCCAGCTCCGAAGCATAGAAATCACGAAGGTCGATGACGTCGAGATGCATTCCGCCGCTGTCCATCCGCGCTGCCGCCGGCCACGGCATGTTGGCGCGG
This sequence comes from Afifellaceae bacterium, assembly GCA_965216515.1. GTDB lineage: Bacteria > Pseudomonadota > Alphaproteobacteria > Rhizobiales > Afifellaceae > CAXMRP01. Next base: position 1,811,020 of record OZ244173.1, read on the forward strand.
CCGGCCCGACAAGTATAGCCGACAAATATATTCGATAGGGGTTCACAGGATATTGCCGCAATGGCGGTCCCCGCCCCGCCGGCTTCGCTGCCGGCCGCAGCAAGGCATGGTCCCGCCGCAGTCTGCGTCGCCCTCCCCGGCCCGCCGGCAATCTGCTACATTGGCCGGACCGAAACCCGGCAGCCGCCCCTGATCAAAACGACCGATTGGCACCCATGCGTCCCCTCGCCATTGCCCAGTTCAACATCCGAAGCGACAATTTCGCGGTTCTCGTCCATGATCCCGAAAGCGGCGCCACCGCAGCCATCGACGCGCCACAGGCCGCGCCGATCGCGGCCGAGTTGGCCGCCCGAGGCTGGACGCTGACCCACATCCTCGTCACCCACAAACATCTTGACCATGTCGAAGGCATACCGGCGCTGACCGCGACCGGCGGCGTCGATGTCATCGGGCCCGAAAAAAGCGCCGCGGAGACCGGGCTCTACGACCGCTCCGTTGCCGGGGGCGACAAAATTGCCTTTGCCGGCCGCACGATCAGCGTCATCGATACGCCCGGACACACCCTCGACCATGTGAGCTATCACTTTGCCGACGACAGTGTGGTTTTCGCAGGCGACACGCTGTTCGCGCTGGGTTGCGGGCGCGTCTTTGAAGGCACGCCGGCGATGATGTGGGCGTCGCTGACCAAACTGCGCAGCCTGCCCGATGACACGGCGGTCTATTGCGGCCACGAATATACGCTCGCCAATGCGCGGTTTGCCGTCACCGTCGATCCCCGCAACACGGTGCTGGCCGAGCGCTTGGCGGAAATCGAGGCGCTGCGTGCCGAAGGCCGGCCGACACTGCCGACGACGATCGGTCTGGAGAAAACGACCAATCCCTTCCTGCGCGCCGATCATCCGGAACTGGCCGCGGCCCTGAACATGACCGGCAGCGATCCGGTCGCCATCTTCGCCGAGATCCGCGCCCGCAAGGACCGCTTCTAGCCGATCCCCGGCCTGTCTTTCGCCTGCGCCGCCTCCACCTCGGCAAGCGCTGCGGCCAGCGCCCGCAGGGTTCGCGCCGTCAGCCCGAGGTCGCGACCGGCCATCTTTTCCGCCACCGCCGCGATCACCGGCGCTTCCCGCGCTTCGATGCGCGCGAACAATTGCCTCCCCTCCTCCGACAGCACGATCAGCGGTGAACGCTTGTGCGCCGGGTTCGGTTCCAGATCGATCAGTCCCGCCGCACCCAGCGTATCGACAAGTTTCTGAATATGCTGCCGCGAAACGTTTCGCGTCCGCGCCATGGCCGGCACCGTCTGCGGGCCGCCCCGCGCCAGCCGCTCCAGCACCGCACGCATCGCGGCCGATATGCCGACATCCTGATGCATCTGGTCGCCGATGGTGCGCATCAGGTTGAAGGACAGGCGAATCTGGTCAAGCACGGCATAAAGCGCTTTTTCGGAATCCATATTCACATCCTTGTGACAAGTCACTTGTCATATTGACAATATCAATGTCATCATGCAGATGTCATGCATGATGACAATTTGATTGTCATCAATATCGATGCCACACCACCGATGTCAATGGAGGGACTCATGCCATCCCCTGAAAAGATTGTCCTGATTGTGGGAGCCCTCGCCATATTGGCCGGCCTCCTCTATGCCTCCGGCCGCCTCGCCGGCTTCCCCGGCCCCGTCGCGTTCGCCCAAGCCGCCGGAAACAGCGGCTGGCACGGGCGCCGGGGCTGGTCCTCTCGCCGCGCCGGTCGGTGCCGGCACGAACCCGCGGAATTCGAAAGGCTGGCCGAATATGGCGCCGGCTGGCTCGGCCTGTCGCCCGACCAGCAACCCGCCTTCGACGCCCTTGTGGCGCGTGCGAGAGAGGCCTCGCAGGCCGCCTCCGACATGTGCCTGAAATACGACGATGCGCCGTCGCCGGCCGGGGGCTCCTATGCGGATCTGGTCACCGCGGCCGCCGGCGACCTGGAGAAGATGGCCGGCCTGCTTGCCGGCCTCGCCGGGCCGGTCGCCGCATTCGAAGCCGTACTCGACGAAGATCAGACGGCGCGCCTGCGCAATCTGATGCACCGCCGGCGCTGACCGCAACGACAAGGCCGGCGCGATCGACCTGCCCGCGCCGGCCGCCGCCCCTGCCGCTTGTCTTCACTCCGGCTGCCGGGCGTCGAGGAACTCGCCGACCCGCGTCATCGCCCGGCCGATATTCTCCAGCGAATTGGCGTAGGAGACACGCACAAAGCCTTCGCCGAGGATGCCGAAATCGGGACCGCCGATCAAAGCCACACCGGCCTCCTCCAGAAGCGCGTTGGCAAGCGGCTTGGCCTGCCACCCGGTGCCGGCGATGTTGGGAAACGCATAAAAGGCACCCTTCGGCAGGCGGCAGGTGACACCCGGCAGCGCGCCGAGCATGTCCCGCACCGCCACCCGCCGCGCGTCGAACGCCGCCATCATCTCCGCGACCGCGTCCTGCGGCCCCTCCAGCGCGGCCAGCCCGGCATATTGCGACGGCGCATTGACGCAGGACCAGGCATTGACGGCAAGCTTTCGCATCTTGTCGTACAGCCCGTCCGGCCAGATCGACCACCCCATCCGCCAGCCGGTCATCGCCCAGGTTTTCGACCAGCCATTGAGCAGTATCAACCGATCACGGATCGACGGATAGCCAAGCAGCGACACATGCGCCATGCCGTCGTAGACCATCTGGTCATAGATCTCGTCGGAAAGCACCGCGACATTGGGAAAGCGCTCAAGCCCGCCGACCAGCATCTCGATTTCCGCCTTTGGCGTCACCCCGCCGGTCGGATTGGCCGGCGAATTGACGATCAGCAGACGGGTGCGCGGCGTCACCAGCGACAGGGTCTCCTCGGCCGAAAACGCGAAATCGTTCGCCTCGCGGATCGGAACTGGCACGGGCCGCGCGCCGGTGAACTCGATCATCGACCGGTAGATCGGAAATCCCGGATCGGGATAGAGGATGTCGGCGCCCGGTTCGCCGAACATCAGGATGGCGGCGAACATCGTCACCTTGCCGCCCGGCACCACGATCACATTGTCCGGCGACACCGGCACACCGGTCGTCTCCTCGGTCCGGCGCGCCACCGCTTCCCGCAGCGCCGGTATGCCCGTCGCCGGCGTATAGCCGTGGTGGCCATCGCGCAGCGCCCTGATCGCCGCCTCCACGATATGATCGGGGGTCCGGAAATCCGGCTGGCCGATCCCCAGATTGATGATGTCGCGACCTTCTGCCGCAAGTTCCGCCGCCCGCGCCAGCACCGCGAAGGCGTTTTCCTCGCCGATCCGGTCGAATCCGGAAATGGTTTGCATCATCGAATTTCATTCCCCCGATTGATTTTCCCGTTCGTTTACGCGCATGTTCCGCCGCAATCAAACACCGAGAAATGCGAGGAGGCGCCGCCATGGCTTTTGACGCCAAGCACGGCACGATGGTCAAGCTCCGGTCCCAGGTCTGGTTCGACAATCCCGACGATCCGGACATGACCGCGCTCTATATCGAGCGCTACCTGAACTGGGGGATCACCCGGGAGGAATTGCAGTCCGGCAAGCCGATCATCGGCATTGCCCAGACCGGGTCCGACCTGTCGCCCTGCAACCGGCACCATCTCGTTCTGGCCCAGCGCATTCGCGAAGGCATCCGCGAAGCCGGCGGCATCGCTTTTGAATTTCCGGTCCACCCGATCCAGGAAACCGGCAAGCGGCCAACCGCCATGCTCGACCGCAACCTGGCTTATCTTGGCCTCGTGGAGACCCTGTTCGGCTATCCCATCGACGGCGTCGTTCTGACCGTCGGCTGCGACAAGACCGCGCCGGCCTGCCTGATGGCCGCGGCGACGGTCAACATCCCGGCGATCGCGCTGTCTGTCGGCCCGATGCTGAACGGCTGGCACAATGGCGAACGCACCGGATCCGGCACCATCAAGTGGCATGCCAAGAAGCTGAAAGCGGCCGGCAAGATCGACTGGGATGAATATGTCGATCTGGTCGCCTCCTCCGCGCCCTCGCCCGGCTATTGCAACACCATGGGCACGGCAACCACCATGAACTCCCTGACCGAGGCGCTCGGCATGTCGCTGCCCGGCAATGCCGCCATTCCCGCCGTCCACCGCGAGCGCGCCGAAACGGCTTACCTGACCGGCAAGCGCATCGTGGAAATGGTCCATGACGACCTCAAGCCGTCCGACATTCTCACGCGCAAGGCCTTCGAGAACGCCATCGTCATCAACTCGGCGATCGGCGGATCTTCCAATGCGCCCATCCACCTCAACGCGATCGCCCGCCATGTCGGCGTCGAGCTCAACAACGACGACTGGGATCGGATCGGCTACAACGTGCCGCTGCTTCTCGACCTCCAGCCGGCCGGCCGTTTCCTCGGCGAGGACTACCACCGCGCCGGCGGACTGCCGGCGATCGTCGCCGAACTGCTGGCGCACGACGCCCTGCCCCATCCCGATGCGGTAACCGCGAACGGCCGCGCCATGGGCGAAAATTGCCAGGGTCGGCTCACCAACAACCGCGAGGTGATCCACGCCTTCGACGAGCCGATGCTGGAGGCCGCCGGCTTCGTCAACCTGAAGGGCAATCTGTTTGATTCCGCGATCATGAAGCTTTCGGTCGTCTCTGACCAGTTCCGGCAGCTATACCTGTCAAATCCCGATGATCCCGACGCCTTCGAGGGCCGGGCTGTGGTCTTCGATGGACGCGAGGATTACCACGCCCGTATCAACGATCCGGCGCTGGAAATCGACGAGCACACATTGTTGTTCATCCGCGGCGCCGGACCGATCGGTTATCCCGGCGGCGCCGAGGTGGTCAACATGAACCCGCCGGCCGCCCTGCTGAAGAAAGGCATCAACGAATTGCCCTGCATCGGCGACGGCCGCCAGTCCGGCACGTCCGGGTCGCCGTCCATACTCAATGCCGCGCCCGAAGCCGCCGCCGGCGGCGGCCTGGCGCTGGTTCGCACCGGCGACCGGATCCGCATCGACATCGGCAAGCGCAGCGCCAATATCCTCATCTCCGACGCGGAACTCGCCGCCCGCCGGGATGAGATCGCCCGCGCCCTTGAAAAGGGCCGGCTGGACTATGTGCCCGAAAGCCAGACCCCGTGGCAGGAGATCCAGCGCGGTCTTATCGACCAGTTCGACGAGGGCGCGGTTCTGAAGCCTGCGGTGCCGTTCAAGGATGTTGCGCACCGCCATATGCCACGGGACAATCACTGAGCCGGGCCGGATCCCGGCCAGCCTTCACGAGCAAAAGCCGCGGCATCCGGACGCCGCGGCCGACGGAGGATCTGTTCATGGGAACGTCAACCGATCGCCAGTCCGCTTTCCGCGCCCTGCACGCAGGCGACATGTTCGTCATGCCCAATCCGTGGGATCTCGCCACCGCCCGCATGCTTGCCGGCATGGATTTCAAGGCCCTGGCCACATCCTCCGCGGCGCTGGCCTGGACCCTGGGCGCCGCCGACGCCACCGGCGCGGTCACGCGCGAGATCGCGATCGCCCATGCTGTCGCCATCGGCGAAGCCACCGGACTGCCGGTCAACGGCGATTTTGAAAGCGGCTATGGCTCAACACCCGGGGAGGTTGCCGAAACGGTGAGACAGGCCATCGACGCCGGCGTCGCCGGATGTTCCATAGAGGATGTCGACCAGGCCAGCGGCCGGCTGTACGGACGCGACGACGCCTGCCGGCGGCTGGAGGCAGCGGTCAATGTCGTCGCCGCCTCGGCCACCGATTTCGTGCTGACCGGCCGCTGCGAAGTGTTCTTTTTCGACCATCCCGACCGGTCCGGCGAAGCGGTCGAGCGCCTGAAAGCCTATGAGGCGCTGGGCGTTCGCGCCGTATATGCGCCGGGATTGACGCGCCCGGAGGATGTCGGCGCCATCGTCGACGCGGTGTCCGTTCCGGTCAACGTCCTTTACGGCCTTGGCGGCGTCAGCAACGACCTTTCTGCCCTTGGCCGTCTCGGCGTGTCGCGCGTCTCCATCGGCTCCGGGCTCGCCAAGGTCTCCATCGGCGCGTTCCGCGATGCCGCCTCGGCGCTCGCCGAAGGCCGGTTTGCCTTCGAACCGATGATCTCCTCCGCCGATATCCATGCCGCACTGAAGGCGTCCGGCCGGTGACCGGCACGTCACCAACGGCCGGGCTGGCGGGCGCCGATCTCTCCGCCTGGACCGGTTGCCCCGAACCCGGCAAAACAGCCCTGTCCGGCCGCCTGGTGCGGCTCGACCCCCTCGACTGGGCCCGCCATGGCGACGGCCTTTTCGCCGCGCTCGGCGGCACAAACAACGCCGATATCTGGACCTATATGCCGATCGGCCCGTTCGACACGGCCGATGCGTTCGGCGACAGCTTTCTGGCCGAAAGCACCGCAAACGGGTGGCGCACCATGGTTATTGCCCGTCAATATGACAATATCATTGTCGGAATGGCAAGCTACATGCGAATTCGCGCGGCCCACGGCTCCGCCGAGGTGGGGTGCATTGCCTATGCGCATGATTTCCAGCGTACAACCGGCGCCACCGAGGCCATGGCCCTGATGGCCCGCCATGTCTTCGACGATCTCGGCTATCGCCGTTATGAGTGGAAATGCAACAACGCCAACCAGGCCTCCAGGCGCGCCGCCGAACGTTTCGGCTTTGTCTATGAGGGGACCTTCCGCAACGACCTCGTCGTCAAGGGCCGCAACCGCGATACCGCCTGGTATTCGATCATCGACAGCGAATGGCCCGCTGTGTCCGCCGCCTATGAGCGCTGGCTTTCGGAAATGAATTTCCACGCCGACGGCACACAAATCGCGCGGCTGGAAGAATGCTATATTGAGGAGAAGACGGCATGCCAGGACGACTGAAGGGCAAGACTGCCCTGGTGACGGCCGCCGGCCAGGGAATTGGCCGCGCGATCGCAGAGAATTTTGTCGCCGAGGGCGCCACTGTTTGGGCGACCGATATCGATGTTGCGGCCCTCAAGGGGATCAAGCGGGCCCGGCGCCGCAAGCTTGATGTCACCTCCACGCGGGCTGTCGAGCGGTTTGCCGAAAAGGTGGGACCCGTCGACATCCTCGTCAATGTCGCCGGCTATGTCCACCACGGCTCCATTCTGGATTGCTCCGAATCGGACTGGGATTTCGCCTTCGACCTCAACGTCAAATCGATGCACCGGACTATCCGCGCCTTTTTGCCGGCCATGCTGGAGCGGGCCGAAGAGGCGGGCGGCGCAGCCATTATCAACATGGCCTCCGGTGCCTCGTCGATACGCGGGATTCCCCATCGTTATGCCTATGGCGCGTCGAAGGCCGCGGTGATCGGCCTGACCAAGGCTGTTGCCGCCGACTTCATCGGCAAACGAATTCGCTGCAACGCCATTTGCCCGGGAACCGTGCGCTCACCGTCCCTCGACAGCCGCATCGAAGCGCTTTCCGAGCAATTCGGATCGTTCGAGAAGGCCATGGACTATTTCGTTTCCCGCCAGCCGATGGGCCGCCTTGGCGAACCGGAAGAAATCGCCGCCTTGGCGACGTTCCTCGCTACCGACGAATGTCCCTACATGACCGGCGTCGCCATTTCCGCCGACGGCGGCTTTTCACTCTAGAGGGCGGCAGGCACCTTGGATTTCGCGGCCGCCGGCGGCGGAGTTGTGTTAGGCTCCGCCCGGCAGACCGCGATGCCGCAACCGCCGGAACCTCGGAGCCGGGCGGTCGGCATCCCGGCAGCAATTCGCCGGGCGGCATATAGGCCGGCAGGCCGGCAGACCGGAACCGCGCGCCCGGGCGCGCGCGATTAAAAGGGGGGTCCATGCATATTCTCATTACCGGCGCGGCCGGCATGATCGGACGCAAACTGACGGCCCGCCTTCTGGCCGACGGCGCGCTCGGCGACCGGCCCGTGACCAAGCTTACCTTGCATGACGTGGTGCCGCCCAATGCCGAGCCGACATCACAAACCAGCATCCTGCCCATCGTTGGCGATATTGCCGACTATGTGCTGGCCGAGCGGCTGATCCTGGAGCGCCCCGATGTCATCGTTCACCTGGCCGCCGTCGTCTCCGGCGAGGCGGAGACCGAATTCGCCAAGGGTTATGCCTCCAACCTCGACGGCACCCGCTACCTGTTCGATGCAGTCCGCGCCGCCAACTACAATCCGCGCATTGTCTACGCCTCCTCGATTGCCGTCTTCGGCGCGCCGTTCCCGGACAGGATCCCCGACGAGTTTCACTGCACGCCGCTGACCAGCTACGGCACTCAGAAGCTGATCGGCGAGGCGTTACTGGCGGATTACACCCGCCGCGGTTTTTTCGACGGGATCGGGCTGCGCCTGCCCACCATCTGCGTTCGTCCCGGCGCGCCGAACAAGGCGGCATCGGGGTTTTTCTCCAGCATCATCCGTGAACCGCTGAATGGCGAGGCAGCTGTGCTCCCGGTTTCCGATACGGTTCGCCACACCCATGCCAGCCCCCGCGCCGCCGTCGGGTTTTTCCTGCATGCCGCCACCATGGACCTTGCCGCTGTCGGTCCGCGGCGAAACGTCATTATGCCGGGACTTTCCTGCACCGTCGCCGAGCAGATCGAGGCGCTGCGCGAAGTTGCCGGCGAAAAGGCCGTCAGCCTGATCCGCCACGAGCCCGACGACTTGATTGCCCGAATCGTGTCGGGTTGGGCGGAAGCGTTCGAGGCCAGACGGGCCCGCGATCTCGGCTTCAGGGCGGAAACCGACTTCACCGAGATCGTCCGCGTTCACATCGACGACGAGCTGGACGGAAACCCGCCTGTCACGGGCTGATACGATTCACGGGCTGATACGATCGGCCGCCGAATTCCCCGCCCGGCGATCAAATCCCGGCGCGGCTAACGGTCCCGCTCGCCGGCAAAACGGGCGGCATCGATCAGCGGCCCGCCGGCCTCGCCATAGGGCGAGAGAACCGCAATGCATTCGCCGACCATGTCGTTCACCAGCCCGTGCGCCAGGTCCGCGCCCATGAGCGCGACGAACGTTGCCTTGCCCTTGCCGGTATCCTTGTCGGTGGCTTTGCCGATGGCCGCGGCTTCCGCCTCCACATCGAGCAGATCATCGGCGATCTGAAACGCCACGCCGAGTTTTGCCCCGAATTCGTGCAGCCGCCGGCGATCGTCCCGGCCACCGCCGGAAATCACCGCGCCCATTTCGCAAGACGCCGCAATCAGCGCGCCGGTCTTCAGCTGCTGCATCCGCATGATGCCGTCGGAATCGAGGGGCTTGTACTCCCCGGCAAGGTCAAGCATCTGGCCACCGGCCATACCGCCGACACCCGAGGCGCGGGCCAGAATCGAAATCAGCTCCATGCGCACCGCCGGATCGGGATGGATCGCCGGCCGGGCAAGGATTTCGAACGCCAGGGTCATCAGCGCATCGCCTGCAAGGATCGCAGTTGCCTCGTCGAAGGCCTTGTGGACCGTTGGCTGGCCGCGGCGTACATCGTCATCATCCATGGCCGGCAAATCGTCATGAACCAGCGAATAGGTGTGCAGGCATTCCACTGCCGCGCCGGCCAGCAGCGGATCTCCCGCGCCGGCCGATCCGTCCGTCCCGGCACACAGCGCCGCACAAATGTTGAGAAGATAGGGGCGAAACCGTTTGCCGCCGGCCAGCAGCGCATGGCTCATTGCCGCCACCAGCCGGTCGCGGGAATCGCTTTCGCCCCGGTCCTCGCCGGGACCCTGTTCGGCAAGCACCGATTTCAGGACCGCCTCCAGGGCGCCGGCGTGAACGGCCAGTTCCCTGGAGAAGGCGGCGAGATCGAATGGCGGCAATCGGGGCATGACGGCTGTCGGACTGGCGTGTTAATGCGGCGGCGGACGATTGTCCGGTCCCGTCGCCTGTATGCCAGCCATGCGGAAACCGAAACAATGCCGAAGTCAAGCCGTGCCGACAATTCCGGAGCCGATTCCCTGCCCGAACCCCGCAAATCCGGTATTGTGCGCCGCTGGCTGATCCGCCTGTCGCTCTGCATCGCCATTCTGGTGCTGATCCCGATCGTGCTCGTGCCTGTCTACATCGTGGTCGACCCGCCGGTTTCCGCCGTGATGATCATCAAGCGGTTGGGCGGCGCCCCGATGACCCGCCAATGGGTCGGCATGGACGCAATATCGCCCCATCTGGCACGCAGCGTCCTGGTCGCCGAGGACGGCCGGTTTTGCGCCCACAACGGCGTCGATTTCACGGAGATGCGCAAGGTTTTCGACCGGGCCGCCGCCGGTAGCCGGTTGCGCGGCGCCAGCACGATCACCATGCAATCCGTGAAGAACCTGTTTCTGTGGCCCCAGCGCTCATGGTTGCGCAAGGCGCTGGAATTCCCGCTTGCCCTTTATGCCGACGCCCTGTGGACGAAGCGGCGCACGATGGAGATCTATCTCAACGTCGCGGAGTGGGATTTCGGCGTCTACGGCGCACAGGCCGCCGCCCGGCATCATTTCGGCGTGCCGGCGGCGCGCCTGACCGCGGCCCAGGCCGCCCGGCTTGCCGCTGTGCTGCCCGATCCGCGCAACCGCGAGCCCGCCCGGCCCTCTCGCCATACCGGCCGGCTGGCCCGTCTCTATGCCGCCCGAGCCGCGCGCTCCGGCGCCTACATCGCCTGTCTGGAATAGTCGCCCCGCCCGCCCGGCGGGAATGGCGTTGGGACTGGTCAATTCCGCTCAAGGTCGCTATATGGCCGTTCCAACAGGCACGAACCGATACGGGCCGGCGCGCCGACAACGATGTGCGACCCCCGATCGACGGAATTTCACGGAGTGAATGGATCATGGCAGTTCCGAAGAGAAAGACGACCCGCATGAAGCGCGGTTTCCGGCGGTCCACCGATGCGCTGAAGTCGCCGGTCTATGTGGAAGACAAGGAGTCCGGCGAGCTGCGGCGTCCCCATCACATCGATCTGAAGTCGGGCAAATATCGCGGCCGTGACGTGTTGGAGCCGCAGGACACGGTCTGACGCGGCGCCTTTGCGCCGGGAAAGGTCGGGCACGGGCCGCTCGCTGGTCGGTGTCTTGCCACAGGTCGGCCGCGGGCCGGCCTTTTGTGTCGTGTGCGGCCAGGCAGCCGGAATGATCGGCCCATCGCCGCCGCTGCAACAACGCCACATCTGATCTTGCCTTGTCGGTTCAAACCGGCGAAATGGGGGCATCGTCCGGCCTCCGCCGGACCGCCGATTGCCGCCGATTGCCGCCGGCGAGCGGCCAGCCGATTCGCCAGGAGCTCCCGATGCGCAGCTTTCCCTTCCTGATCGTGCCATTCGTCCTCTACAATCTCGTCGCGCTTTTGGGATTTGCCGGCGGCCCGGCTTTCTGGGACAGCCCGCTCCTGCAGATGGCTATCATATCCGGCGGCGATTTCGTGCTGACCGGGGGTGCCGCCTTGATCCTGGTCGCATTGATCTTTCTCTTTTTTGAAATGATCAAGTCGACCAGGATCAGCGCACTCGCGATCTGGGATCACGTCGCCGCAACCTTCGTGTTCATCGCCTTCCTGCTCGAATTCCTGCTGATTCCCGCCGCCGCCACCAGCACCTTTGTCATCCTCGGCGCTATCGCCCTGATCGACCTGCTCGCCGGCTTTGCCGTCTCCTTGCGCAGCGCCACCCGCGACATCGCGATCGACAATGGCAACGATTTCTAGAACATCGCCGGTGCCCGCACCGGCAAGCGGCCCGGCAGCAGCCGGAAACGTGGAGACAACAGGTTATGCGTGACTTTCAGGCACCGGGACGGTCAGCGGTTTACGCGCCCAGCGCCATGGCGGCGACATCCCATCCGCTGGCGACCCAGGCCGCCATCGCCGTGCTTGAACAAGGCGGCAATGCCGTTGACGCGGCGATCAGCGCGGTCGCCGTTCTCTGTGTCGTCGAACCGCAGATGGTGGGCATTGGCGGCGACTGTTTCGCTCTTGTTTCGCAACCCGACGGCACGGTCCACGGACTGAACGCCTCCGGCCGCGCGCCGGAAAATGCCGACGCGGCCGCGCTCCGGGACCAGGGTTTGACCGCAATACCGCGCACATCCGCCCACGCCCTGACCGTCCCCGGTGCCGTCATGGGATTTCACGCCCTGCTCCAACGGTTCGGGACAATCGGCCTGGACCGGGCGCTGTCACGTGCCATTCATCTTGCCGAAACCGGCTTTCCGGTTGCACCCCGCGTCGCCCGCGACTGGGCGATCGCCGCCGACAAGATCGCCGTCCACCAAGCCGCCCGGCATCATCTCCTGCCCGGTGGTGCTGCGCCGTCGGCCGGTGACATGGTCGCGTTTCCCGCTCTCGCGGCAACGCTTCGAACCATCGCAGACGGGGGTCCCGACGCCTTTTACAAGGGCCCGGTCGCCGAGGACATCGTGGCCACGATCGCCGCTGCCGGCGGCGCCATGTCGGACAGCGACCTTGCCGCCATGCGCGTCGACTGGGTGGAACCGATCCGGGCCGCCTATCGCGGCCATGAGATTGTCGAACTGCCGCCGAACGGCCACGGCGCGACGGCGCTCCTGATCCTGCGCATTCTGGAACGGTTCGACATTGCCGCGCTGGCCCCGCAAAGTCCCGAACGCCTGCACCTGCACCTGGAGGCGGCCCGGGCGGCTTTTGCCGTGCGCGACGCCCATCTTGCCGATCCGGACTGGATGACCGTTTCCGCTCAGGCAATGTATTCCGACGACCTCGCCCGCTCGCTTGCCGGCGAGATCGACCCGGCGCAGCGATCCGGCAATTTCGGATTTGCGCTGCCTGCCCGGTCCGACACGGTCTATCTGTCGGTGGCCGGCCCCGACGGGCAAGCCGTTTCGTTGATCGCCTCCATCTACGATGATTTCGGTAGCGGGATTGCAACGGCGAAAACCGGGATCGTCCTGCAAAACCGCGGCGCCTGCTTCAATCTGATCGAGGGGCATCCCAACTGCCTGGCCCCCGCCAAGCGCCCGCTCCACACGATCATTCCGGCGCTCGTGCGCAAGGATGGCCGCACCCTCGCCGCATTCGGCGTGATGGGTGGCCACTACCAACCCTGCGGCCACGCCCATGTGCTTTCCAACATGTTCGACCACGCAATGGATCCGCAGGCGGCAATCGATGCGCCGCGTGTGTTCTTCGATGAGGACGGCAATATTGTCTGTGAGACGGGCATCACCGAGACGGCCCGCAAAGCGTTTGCCGCCATGGGTCATTGCCCCGTCCCGTCACCGAAGCCGATCGGCGGCGGCCAGATGATCTGGCGCGACGTCGACCGTTCGTGTCTGATCGGCGCGTCGGACCCGCGCAAGGATGGTTGTGCGCTCGGGTTTTGACCTACGCGGAGCCGGCGGGCCGCGTCGCGATTTCGGCCCGCCCGCTCCTGAAGATCAGCCACGACAGACCAATCCGACTAGCAGCGCCGTTGGCAAATATATGCAGCGGCCCCGGGCAGCGGCCTTTGCCGGCCGCCGCGGCGAACGGGTCGACGATCCGGGTGCCGTCAGTCCTTGTCGGCCAGCGTATCGATTTTTTCCTGCATGGCGCGCAACTGCTCGCGCAGCGTATTGATGTCGGCCTTGTCGGCATTTGCCTTGCCGTCATCGGCGGTTACCGGATCGCCGGCCTCGTCATCACCCGCCCCGCCCGGCACGCCGAACGGCACCCACATCTTCAGCGCCTCGGAGAACATGTCCATGTTCCGGCGGGCCTGCTCTTCCATCACTTCGAATGCATTGCCCTTGAACGCCCCGGAGAGCTGTTCACGCAGCTTGTCCTGGTCCTGCCGGAAGGCGGCGAGCGATGATTCCAGGTAGCTCGGCACCAACGCCTGCATGCTGTCGCCGTAATATTTGATGAGCTGCCGCAGGACGGCAATCGGCAGAAGGTGCTCGCCCTTGTTCTCCTGCTCGAAGATGATCTGGCCGAGAACCGCCCGCGTGATATCGTTTCCCGATTTGGCGTCCAGGACGACGAATTCCTCGCCGTCCTTCACCATGTTCGCCAGATCGTCCAGCGTCACATACGACGACGTGCCCGTGTGATAGAGCCGGCGGTTTGCGTATTTCTTGATGGTAATCGGTTCGTCGCGGTTCATGGGCCACTCGGTATTCCAAACAATCGCCGGCGCGCAATATGCTTTTGCCGTCGATCGTGTCAGGATCATCCGCCGATTGAACAAGGGTGTTCGGCGGCGCCCGGATTGGTTGCGCTGCAACCAGAATAGAAAACCGGGCGCTGCAAGGCCAGCCATTTTCTGCACTGCAACAGATTTCGCAAAATGCACCGGATTGGGGACCCCACACGATGATCTGGAACGAATTGATGAGAAACGGCTCTTGTTGCAGTGCAACATTAACGCTAAATACGAACAATCGCCGGCCGGGATGTATTCCGGTTCCGCCGGCAAACAGGTTTTTCAATCCCTGCCGGCCCGGTTCGGATACCGGACAGATCGTTGCGGCGCGCAGCCGCCAGGCAGACCACTGAGGAGGAAGATTCATGAGTGACATCGTCATCGCATCGGCCGCGCGCACACCGGTCGGCTCGTTCAACGGCACCCTGGCATCGATGCCCGCACACGACCTGGGCACGGTCGCCATAGCCGGGGCACTGGATCGCGCCGGCGTTAAGGCCGACGAGGTTGACGAGGTCATCATGGGTCAGATCCTGACCGCCGGTCAGGGTCAAAATCCGGCCCGTCAGGCGGCGCGCAATGCCGGCTGCCCGGATGAGACCACCGCCTGGGGCATCAACCAGCTGTGCGGTTCCGGCCTCCGCGCTGTCGCCCTGGGCATGCAGCAGATCACCTGCGGCGACGCGCAGATCATCGTCGCCGGCGGCCAGGAATCCATGTCCATGGCGCCCCACGCCCAACATCTGAGAAACGGCGTCAAGATGGGCGATCACAAGATGATCGACACGATGATCAAGGACGGTTTGTGGGACGCCTTCAACGGTTACCACATGGGCATCACCGCGGAGAACGTCGCCAAGCAGTGGCAAATTACCCGCGAACAGCAGGATGAATTCGCCGTCGCGTCCCAGCAGAAGGCGGAAGCCGCCCAGAAGGCCGGAAATTTTGCCGACGAGATCGTGCCGGTGACCGTCAAGAACCGCAAGGGCGACATCGTCTTCGACGCCGACGAATATATCCGCCACGGCACGTCGCTGGAGAAGGTGAGCGGCATGCGCCCGGCGTTTGACAGGGAAGGCACCGTTACCGCAGCCAATGCCTCGGGAATCAACGACGGCGCCGCCGCGGCGGTGCTGATGACGGCGGCCGAAGCGGAGAAACGCGGGATTGCGCCGCTGGCCCGCATCGTCTCGTGGGCAACCGCTGGCGTTGATCCGGCCATCATGGGAACCGGTCCGATACCGGCCTCGCGCAAAGCGCTGGAACGGGCCGGCTGGACCGTCGAGGAGCTCGACCTGGTCGAAGCCAACGAGGCGTTCGCCGCCCAGGCGTGTGCCGTCAACAAGGATCTTGGCTGGAACGGCGAGATCGTCAACGTCAATGGCGGCGCCATTGCCATCGGCCATCCGGTCGGTGCCTCCGGCGCCCGCGTGCTGACGACGCTGCTGTTCGAGATGCAGCGCCGCGACGCCAAGAAGGGCCTGGCCACGCTGTGCATCGGCGGCGGCATGGGGATCGCCATGTGCGTTGCGCGGGACTGACCGCAACCGCTTGAACCGCGGCGCCGGCCCGCCGGCGCCGCAACACGGAAGCATCCGCAACCGCGAACACGACGAACAACCAGTTTCGCGGGCGGCTGAACGGGGAGAGAAACCATGACACGGGTCGCATTGATCACCGGCGGCACACGCGGCATCGGCGCCGCGATTTCCATCGCACTCAAGAACGAGGGCTACAAGGTCGCCGCCAACTACGCCGGCAACGATGACGCAGCAAACGCCTTCAACGCGGAAACCGGAATCCCGGTCTTCAAATGGTCGGTTGCCGACTACGACGCCTGCAAGGCCGGCATTGCACAGGTCGAGGCCGAGCTGGGTTCTATCGACATTCTCGTCAACAATGCCGGCATCACCCGCGACGCCATGTTCCACAAGATGGCGCCGGACGACTGGAACGCGGTGATCGGCACCAATCTGACCGGCCTCTTCAACATGACCCACCCGGTCTTTCCGGGTATGCGCGAGCGCGGTTTCGGGCGCATCATCAACATCTCGTCCATCAACGGCCAAAAGGGCCAGATGGGCCAGGCCAACTATTCCGCCGCCAAGGCCGGCGACATCGGCTTTACAAAGGCGATTGCCCAGGAAGGCGCATTCAAGGGCATCACGGTCAACGCCATCTGCCCGGGCTATATCGGCACCGAAATGGTTCGCGCCGTTCCCGAGAAAGTGCTCAACGAACGGATATTGCCGCTGATTCCGGTCGGCCGCCTCGGCGAGCCGGAGGAAATAGCCCGCTGTGTGGTCTTCCTGGCGTCCGACGATGCCGGTTTCATCACCGGTTCGACCATATCGGCGAACGGCGGCCAGTACATGGCCTGACCGTGCCCGGCGCGGCCGTTCATCTTATCTCGCATTTGACCTTAATTTGAACGGTTTGCCCTGATACATCCGGCTGCGACGGGCCGCCGTCCCCGCGATGGCGGCCGGTTACCAGCCGATTACCATATGTCGACGGACAGACCGGACGCAGCAGGAACATGGCCAGGGGTCGAAACGCACGTTCACAGTTCACGCGCATGGGTGTCGCACTCGTGAACCTGGTGCTTGCCGGGCTCTGTGTGGCGATGGTGCTGGGTTATCTGGGCCGCCTGGACCAGGCCTTCGACCTGTTGAGCCACTTCCGGCTGCACATGGCGGTGATGGCGGCGGCGCTGGCGGCGATTTTTGGCTGGACTAACGCACTGCGCCGCGCCGCACTTGCCGCCTGCATCGCCGCCATCGGATTTGCCGGCACCCTCCCCCACCTGATGTCGATCGGCAACGGCGCCGCCCACGCCGCAACGGATACCGCCGGATCGGCGCCATCCCTGCGGCTGCTGAGTTACAACATCCAGGCCGGAATCGGGGATCACGATGCGATCCTGGAGACCGTGCGGACAGCGGATGCGGACATCCTGGTGCTGCCGGAATCCTGGTCGACATTCCGCCCCGCCGGCCGCCTGCTGGATGCCCTGGAGGCCGGCTACCCGTACCGCTCCTATTGTCCGGCCGCCACCGGTTGCAGTGTTACGCTGCTGTCCCGCCGGCCGCTTGCCAACGTTCGCACCCTCGACCCCGGCCTTGCCTGGCCGCCGGCGGTGGTTGCCGACGTCGCGCTGGGCAACCGCACATTTGCCCTTTTCGGTGTCCATCTGGTGTTTCCGCTGGCCCGCAAGGCTCAGCTGGAAAGCATCCGCACACTGTCCCGGGAATTGGCAGACACCGCCGGTCCGGCTGTCGTGGCCGGCGATTTCAACGCCACGCCGTGGTCGCACACGATGCGGGCGTTCTCGCCGGCTGCCGGGTTCCACACCGCGCCCGGCTTCCGCTCCTCCTGGCCGGCGGCTTTGGGCCGGGTCGGCCTGCCGATCGATCATGTCATCGCCCGCGGCGATGTCGTGGTGAAGGAAATAGCCACCCTTGGCGTCGAAGGATCCGACCACCGGCCGCTTCTGGCGACAATCACGATGAAAACCCCGGAAGCGAGCCGCTAGGCCGGCGGCGACCGGCCCCCTTGACCGTTTGTGAAGATGCGCGATAAGCGGCAATGACTTCCGCCCGCGCGACCATTTCCGGCACGTTCGCCATAGCCACCTGGTCGCTCCTCGCCCTGTTCACCGCGGCAAGCGGCGCGGTGCCGCCCTTCCAGCTTGCCGCCCTGTGCTTTTCGCTGGCCTCGATGATCGGCGCGGTGTGGCTGACCGCCGCCGGCCGCTGGCGCGATCTCCGCCAGCCGCTGCCTGTCTGGGCCCTCGGTGTCGCCGGCCTGTTCGGCTATCATGCGCTGTATTTCATCGCCCTGCGCAATGCACCGCCGGTGGAGGCGGGCCTGATCGCCTATCTCTGGCCACTCCTGATTGTCGTGTTTTCAACGCTGTTGCCCGGCGAACGGTTGCGCCGGACCCATATCGCCGGCGCCCTGTTGGGGCTGGCCGGAACGGCCCTGATCCTGACGGGCGGCGACAATGGCGGCGGTGGATTTGAGCGCAGCCACACCGTCGGGTACCTGGCCGCCCTCGGTTGCGCGCTGACCTGGTCAGCCTATTCGGTTCTCTCCCGGCGTCTTGCGGCTGTGCCGACCGGCATCGTCGCCGGTTACTGCCTCGCGACGGCGCTCCTGAGCCTGGCGTTTCACCTGGCGCTGGAACGGACCGTTTGGCCGCAAACCGGTGGCCAGTGGCTGGCCGTCGCCGCCCTCGGTCTGTTGCCGGTCGGCGCCGCATTCTACGCCTGGGATATCGGCATGAAGCGCGGCGACATTCAGCTTCTGGGGGTGTTGTCCTATGGCGCGCCGCTTTTATCGACTTTCGCCCTGATCGCCTTCGGTTTCGGCGAACCATCGCTCGCCATTGCCGCCGCGGCGGCGTTGATAGCGGGCGGCGCGTTGATCGCCGCCCGCGCATCAGGGACCATCAGCGGGTGACGATTTCCGGCCCCATAAGCAACACCGGCAGCCATGTCGAGATAATCGGCACATAGGTGACCAGGACCAGGAAGAGCATCAGGATCGCCACGAAGGGCAGCGCCGCACGCACCACCTGGAACAGGCTCATCCCGGTAATTCCGGAGGTCACGAACAGGTTGAGTCCGATCGGCGGGGTGATCATGCCGATCTCCATGTTGACCACCATGATAATCCCCAGATGGATCGGATCGACGCCCAGTTCCACCGCGATCGGGAACACCACCGGCGCAACAATCAGCAGCAGGCCGGAGGGCTCCATGAACTGGCCGCCGAGCAGCAGCAGCAGATTGACCGCGATCAGGAACGTGAACCAGGTGAACCCGGCATCCAGCATCCAGTCGGTGATGATCTGCGGGATCCGTTCCGATGTCAGCACATGGGCGAACAGAAGCGCATTGACGATGATGAACATCAGCATGATCGTCGTCTTTGCCGAGTTCAAAAGCACATTGCGGGTATCGGCATGGGCGCAGGCCGGAATGAACTTCACGACGATCAGCGCGAGATTGCGCAGCGCCGCCGCGCCCAGCCCCTCGCCCGGTTTGCGCCAGGGCACGCCCTTCAGCGGACCCATGTCGCGATAGACGAAAAGCGCGATGAAGAAGGCATAGACCGCCGCCACCGCCGCCGCTTCCGTTGGCGTGAAGACGCCGCCATAAATGCCGCCGAGAATGATGAAGATCAGGAACAGGCCGAAACCGGCCTCCGCCGCCGCCTCGCCCATCTCCGCGAAACCCTTCCAGGCCAGCGGCTCCATCCGCTTCATGCGGGCATTGATGTAGATGCCGGCCATCAGCATCAGCCCGGCGACGAGGCCGGGTATGACACCGGCAAGAAACATCCGGCCCACCGAGACGTCCGTGGCCGCGGCATAGACCACCATCACGATCGATGGCGGGATCAGGATACCCAGAGTGCCGGCATTGGCGATCACCCCGGCGGCGAACTCCTTGGTGTATCCGACCTGGCGCATCCCGGCGATGGCGATGGTGCCGATCGCCACGACCGTCGCCGGTGACGACCCCGACAGGGCGGCAAACAGCATGCAGGCGAACACGGCCGCCATGGCCAGGCCGCCGCGAAAATGGCCGACTGTGGCGATCGCGAACCGGATGATCCGGCGCGCCACGCCGCCCGTCGACATGAACGCCGAGGCCAGCACGAAATAGGGAATGGCCTGAAGCGTGAACTTCTTCTGGCTCGCCGTGAACAGCTGCAACGCCATCGAAGAGACGGAATCATCGGACAGGAAGGCGATAATCAGGACGCTGGAAAGCCCGAGCGAAACGGCGATCGGAACGCCCAAAAACAGGAGACCCAGAACCAGGGCGAAAAGGATGATCGATTCCATGGTTCCGCCCCTACCGCGCCGCGTCTTTGTGTTCGGCCACCAGATCCTCGGCCTCGTGGGCGGCGATCATCGTCTCCTTCTCACCCCGGATGATCTTCACCATCGCCTGGATGCAGCGAAACGCCAGAAGGCCGAGACCGATCGGCAGGATCAGGTAGGCGACCCAGCGATGAAACCGCTCCTGGATCCCGAACATGTCCTGGAACCAGACCGGATAGCGCAGGTCTTCCAGCCCGATGCCCGCATTGTACATCCGCTCCCAGTAGTACAGCGCGCCGCCGCCGCGCGTGCCGGCCCCGAACAGATTGAGCCAGTCGCCGCTGATCAGAATGACCGCATAGAGGACGCAGGCCGCCGCGCCGAAGATCGAAATGGCCCGGAACATGCGCGGCGGCAGCTGGCGGATCATGGCGTCGACCCCCAGATGGGAGCCGATTTTCACGCCATAGCTCATGCCGAAAAGGATCAGCCAGGCGAAAAGGATCTGGGTCAGTTCCAGCGCCCCGGTCCAGCCGGTGTTGAACCCGTATCGCGCGACCACCTGCGAGAAGGTGACGATCGCCATCGCCGCCAGCAGCAACGCAATGACGCTTTCTTCGAACGTGTTCATGGCTTTCGGAAACCGGCGGTCGATCAGGAAATAGACCACCACGAATCCCACAAGGCCCCAGAATGGCCAGGATTGCAGAAGCTGGATCATCGGTTGCCCCCTCCCTGGGCGTGGCCGATCAGCGGTGACGGTTCACCCCGCCTTGCCGGTGAGCGGGTCCGGCCGTTGCCCCATTCTAGTCATTGGCGGCCGGTTCCCGCCAGCCCTTCAATTGCTCAGGCCCTTTTGTCCCTTCCACATGCCTCGGCCGGACGGCCGCCGGCGGCTTCAGGCGCAAGTCGACCCGCCGCCCGAAGGCGACGGGTCCCGTATCACACCAACAAAATTGCCGGTTGTCAGCTGTTTGCGGCGACCGCGGCGTCGATCAGGTCCTGACCGATATCATCGCGGAACTTGTCCCAGACCGGGCGCATGACATCCACCCAGGCCTTGCGCTGTTCCGGCGTCAGCGTCCGCACTTCGCCGCCGGCTGCCAGGATCTTCTGCTTGTTTTCCTC
The DNA here is from genome assembly GCA_965216515.1 of Afifellaceae bacterium. Lineage (GTDB taxonomy): Bacteria > Pseudomonadota > Alphaproteobacteria > Rhizobiales > Afifellaceae > CAXMRP01. Next base: position 1,832,102 of record OZ244173.1, read on the forward strand.
GTTGATGGCCTCTGCGCGGGCATTGTACTCATCGGCAACGGCATTGAAGATGTCCAGAAACTGCGTGCGCACATCGTCATCGAGCCCGTTGAGCCATTCCGTGGAAGTCACCGCCAGATAAGTCAGCAGCTGGTGGTTGGTCTCCGTGATCCCGTCCTGTACCTCGAAGAACTTCTGGGTGTAGATGTTCGACCAGGTGTTTTCCTGTCCGTCGACGACACCGGTCTGCAGTGATCCGTAGACTTCGGAGAACGCCAGTTTCTGCGCATTCGCGCCCATCGCCTCAATCATCGCCACGGCGACATCCGACGTCTGCACCCGGAACTTCAGGCCGGCCGCGTCGGCTGGCGTCAGCAGCGGCTTCTTGGCCGAGAACTGCTTCAGGCCGTTATAGACATAACCCAGTCCGGCGAAGCCCTGCCCCTCGATCGCGCCGAGCAGCTCCTTGCCGGCAGGCCCCTTGGTGAAGGCGTTTACCGCGTTCATGCTGCCGAACAGGAACGGCAGATCGAACAGCCGATATTTCTTGGTGTAGGATTCAAACTTCGAAAGCGACGGGGCCGCCAGCTGGACGTCGCCCAACAGGAGCGCCTCCATCACCTTGTCATCGTCGAAAAGCTGCGAGCTGGGGAACACCTGCATGCAGGCCTTTCCATTCATCTCTTCATTGATGCGTTTTTCCAGCGCCGATGCCATTTCACCTTTCGGGTGCCCTGTTGCGGCCACCACATGCGAAAACTTGATAACGATCTCGCCGTCATCGCAATTGGCCATCGCCGGTGCCGAAGCCACCGCGAAAATGGCCGTCGCTGCAGCCAGAAGATGCTTTTTCATATTTGACTTCCTCCATGAATTTCCCTGGGGCCCGATGCTCCAGCCGGCTCCCGCCGGACAATAAGAACAAATCATGCCGGCGGGCGATAGCCCCGAGATGTCGTCACGCCGGCGCACTCCGGCCGAAACGACCCGATCCGAACGCGCTTGATCCTGCACGCTAGGATCGAACTTGGGCAGAATTCTGCCCATTCTCCCGCAATCCGTACCGGCAACCGGTAGCCCGGATAACACCGGAACCGGAAGCGCGGTTCTTTGTCACCCCATACGATCGTCGTAGTGTCGCAAACCGGCCGGACCTGCGCGCCGGGTGCCGGCCATCGACGGCTTCGGGCGCCGCCGGCTATGTCGCCCGCACGCTCGCCCGGCCCAGCGCAACGCTCTTGACCAGGCAACAGACCGGCAACCCCGGTCTGAGACCCATATCCTCGGCCGCCTTGCGCGTGACCCGTGCCCGCAGCCACTGGCCGCCGATCGCCACACGCACTTCCGCGAATGCACCGTCTTCCGGCACCACCTCGGCGACGGTACCGGCCAGCATGTTGCGAAATGACGTTCCCTGTGGCGCTGTGGCGGCAAGGCCGACATCGCGGGCGCGAATTCGCAGGCGGACCGGATCGCCGATCTCGCCGGTGATTGCCGGCAGGGTAATCTCCTGATCGCCGACGGCGAGCCGCGTCAGCGCGTAGGCATCGTCGTGCCCGACAAGCCGGGCCGTCAACACTGCGCCGGCCTCATAACGCCCGGTGACCGGCCCCAGATCGACGCGGCCGAAGACGTCGCCGACCGGCCCGCTTGCGATGACCCTGCCATTGTCGATCACCACCAGGTCGTCGGCAAGCCGCGCCACTTCTTCCACCGAATGGCTGACATACAGGATCGGCAGCGCGGTCTCGTGGGAAAGCCGGTCGAGCCAGGGCAGGATGGTGGCGCGCCGCGCCCCGTCCAGATGCGCCAGCGGTTCGTCCATGAGAAGAATATCCGGATCGCTCAACAGCGCCCGGCCGATGGCCACCCGCTGCGCCTCGCCGCCCGACAGCGACGCCGGCTTCCGGTCGAGCAAGTCACCGATGCCGAGAAGCGCCGTCAGCCGCTCCAGTGCTGACCCCCGCTCCTCATGCGGCATCCGCGCGCCGGATCGGGTGCCGGAGCCGTAGAGCAGGTTGCGGCGCACATCCATGTGCGGAAAAAGCATCGGCTGTTGAAAGACGACGCCGACGCGCCGTTTCCGGGTCGGCAGGTCGATGGCCTGGGTATCGTCGAACAGCACCCGGCCGCCGACCGCGATCCGCCCGGCATCGGGCCGGCTCAATCCGGCGATCATCTGCACGATCGACGACTTGCCCGCCCCCGATCGCCCGAACAGCGCCGTGACCCCGGATCCGGAGGTAAAGGCGGCGTCGACACTGAACGTCGCCCGCCGCTTGCGGAGCCGGACCTCAAGCACGCGATGCCCGCGTTATTCGCGTTGCCGCAAATTCCGACAATCCCACCGCCACCGTCCCGATGGCCAGCGCCACCGCTGTCAGAAGCAGCGCCGTGGCATCCCCGTCGGTTCGTTGCAGCGCCGAATGGACGGCGAGCGCGATCGTGCGCGTTTCGCCAGGTATGTTTGCTGCGAAGGTGATTGTCGCGCCGAACTCGCCGAGCGCCTTGGCAAATCCCAGCGCCAGCCCGGCCAGTATGCCTGTCGAGGCCATTGGCAGGGTCACCGTCATCAGGATACGCAGGCGCGAGGCGCCGAGTGTCGCCGCGCTTTGTTCAAGTCTCGGATCGACCGCATCGATCGCCAGCGCCATCGGCCGCACCATCAGCGGAAAGGCCATCACCGAGGCGGCGATCGCAGCGCCGGTCCAGTGAAAGGCCGGACCGCCGCCGACAAGCGGTGCCAGCAGGCGCCCCGCCGGGGTCGTCGGGCCAAGCGCCAGCAGCAGCAGATAGCCCGTTACCACCGGAGGCAGAACCAGCGGCAGGTAGACGAGGGTCCGCAGCACCAGTTGCCCGCGAAACCGCAACCGGGTCAGGATCAGCGCCACCCCCAGCGCCAGCGGCAGGGACAGCGCCATCGCCGCCGCGGCCACCTTCAGCGACAGGAAAATGACGTCGGTCACGGTGTCGCCCCGCATGACGGCGCGGCCCCGGAATAGGGCCGGAATCCGGCCCGGCAGAACACCTGCGCCGCATCCGCCGACATGAGAAACGCCATGAATTCGGCCGCCCGCGGATTTTCGCCGGACGGGCGACCGGCAACCAGGGCCACATGGTAGGCGATCGGCGGGTCGGGTTGGGGCAATTGACCGACGATCCGCACATCGGCGGCCAGCGCATCGCTGCGATAGACGATGGCGGCAGCCACAGCGCCCCTCGCCACCAGGCGCAGGGCCGCCCGCGTGTCGGCGGTCGGCACCACCGCCGGCTCGATTTCACGCCAAAATCCGGCCGCCGAGATCACCGCCCGGGCATACCGCCCGACCGGCACATGATCGGGATCGCCCAGGGCAATCCGCCCCGCTGCCGCCGCCCTCAGAACCTGGGCCGCGGTATCGGCGCCAACGGCGCGACGGGTCTCCGGCCGGGCGCCGCCATCCGGCCCGGTCACGACCACAAGCGCATTGCCGGCAACGGCGCGCGGCGAGCCCGGAACGATCTTCCGCCGCGCGATCAGCCAGTCGATCCATTCCCGGTTGGCCGACATGAACACGTCCGCCGGCGCGCCGTTTGCGATCTGCCGCGCCAGGGTCGACGACGCGCCGGGAACGACGACGGATTTGCCATGGAAATCTCCGAATGCTTCCGTCAACGCCTCCGCCGCGTCGATCAGGCTTGCCGCGACATAGATCCGCACCGGCTCGGCGGCGGTGCCGGCACCCGAAACCGGATTCGGCAGCAGCGCCATCACCGCGAGCACAAACGCCGCGACCCGGTGCCCGGAAAGCCGCCCCGCCCGGTCAGTCATTGCGCGCCAAAGCCTCATTCAGATCGTCCACCGGCAGGCCCCCGTCGTCTTTTAGCGTATCCAGTACAATCGTCGAATGCACGGTCTGCACGGCATCGTGCGACAGAAGCACGTTGGAGATGAAATCGGACAGGGATTTCAGATCCGGTGTTACGACACGCAACTGGTAGTCCATGTCGCCGGTCAGCGAGTAGGCCTCGCGGATCTCGCCCCGGCGGCCGATCAGGCCGTGAAACCGCTCTGCCGCGCCCGGCGCATGGGTCGCCAACCGGACGCCGATCAAGGCAACGATATCAAATCCGAGCAGACCCGGCGCCAAAACCGCGCGATAGCCGGAGATCAGTCCCGCCGCCTCAAGTCGCGCGCGCCGCCGCGAACATTGCGACGAGGACAGGTGAATGCGTTCCGACAGCGCCTGATTGGACAACGATCCATCGGCCTGAAGCGCCGAAAGAAGACCGATATCGAAGGCATCGATTACAGGTGATTCACGCATGAAATATCAATATCATGCAATTTTCCTGCATGAAAGTTTGGATTCCCATAAAAATTGCAAACAAATCGCATCTTCGCCGACATATGATCGCTTCAGGTTTTTAACGGCGCACCGACGTCCCCAAACGGCGCCGGCATGCCGATCCCGCTGCACGGATCCGATCCGACTGGAGGCACCCATGGGACCCTTTCCGCACGACGCGCCGGCCGCAGAGATTTCAACGGCCAATCCCGCCGGCACCGACGGTTTCGAGTTCGTCGAGTTCGCCCATCCCGATCCCGCGGTTCTTGAATCCCTGTTTTCGGCAATGGGCTTTGTGCCCGTGGCGCGGCATCGCACCCGCCCGGTCACTGTCTGGCGCCAGGGCGATATCAACTACATCGTCAACGCCGATCCCGATTCCTTCGCCGCCGGTTTCGTTGCCGAACACGGGCCCTGCGCGCCGGCCATGGCCTGGCGCGTGGTTGATGCCGACCACGCCTTCGCCCATGCCGTCGCTCGCAACGCCACGCCCTACGAGGGCCCTGGCAAAGTGCTCGATGCGCCGGCCATCGTCGGCATCGGCGGTTCGCTGATCTACTTCATCGACAAGTACGGAGCGAAGGGTTCGCCCTACGCCGACGACTTCGAGTGGCTTGCCGCCGAAGATCCCCGACCGCGGGGGGTCGGCTTCTACTATCTTGATCACCTGACCCACAATGTCCGGCGCGGCAACATGGACACCTGGTTCCGGTTCTACGCCGACATCTTCAATTTCCGCGAAATCCGCTTCTTCAATATCGAGGGCAAGCGCACCGGGCTGTTTTCGCGGGCGCTCACATCGCCTTGCTGCCGCATCCGCATTCCCATCAACGAATCCGCCGACGACAGGTCTCAGATCGAGGAATACCTCGCCGAATATCGCGGCGAAGGCATCCAGCATATCGCCGTCGGCACCGAGGACATCTATGATGCCACCGACCGGATCGCGGCCAATGGCCTGAAGTTCATGCCCGGCCCGCCGGATGTCTACTACGAGAAATCGGGCGCCCGGGTCACCGGCCACACCGAACCCCTGGACCGGATGAAAAAGCACGGAATACTGATCGACGGCGAAGGCGTGGTCGACGGTGGCGAAACCCGGATCCTGTTGCAGGTGTTCTCCCGAACCGTGATCGGACCCATTTTCTTCGAGTTCATCCAGCGCAAGGGCGATGACGGGTTCGGCGAAGGCAATTTCAAGGCGCTGTTTGAATCGATCGAGGAAGACCAGATCCGCCGCGGCGTCCTGGAGCCGGTCGAGGCCGCCTGAGGCGGCCGTCAGGGCCCGGAGAGTGTCTGGCAGGCAACCACGCCGTCCGGCGAGGCGATCAGTCCGCTCAGGCGCCGGTCCAGATGGCGTGCCCGCCAGGACAGAAGCTGTTCCGCCAACTCCATGCGCAGGCGCACAAAGGCCGGGTCGCCCGCCCGGTTGACCAATTCGCCCGGGTCTTCGCCAAGATCGAAAAGCAGCGGCGGCAGACCTGCGAAGTGAACATATTTGTGCGTTTTCGTGCGAAGAACCGACAGGTTGCCCGCGTCCTGCGGAAGATCGAACAACCCGCCGCCGCCACCCGGCAGGGTCCGGAAATCGAACTCATGATGGGCCGCGTCGCGCCAGTCGTCGGGAGTTGCACGGTCAAGAAACGGAACCAGCGAGCGACCGTCCAGATGGTCCGGCGGCACCGCACCGCAGACCTCCAGAAGCGTCGGCAGCACATCGACGGATTCCGAAAAGGCATCGACCTGCCGGCCGTGGCCCGCCGACCGGTCCGGCACCCGCACAACCAGCGGCACATGATAGCTCGCCTCGTGATAGCCGAATTTGCCCAGTGACCAGTGATCGCCCATCATCTCACCGTGGTCGGAGGTGAGAATGATCACCGTATTGTCCCAGGCGCCGCCGGCCTTCATCGCTTCAACGATCCGGCCGATTTGGGCGTCAACCTCGCTGATCATGCCCCAATAGGTGGCCCGCACGGTGCGGAAATCGGCGTCGGCCCACGCGCCGACATTCCCCTTTGCGCCCACCAGATAGTTCGCGGCCCGGTCCCTGGCGATGCGGTAGGCGAGCAAGGGGTGCTGGCCGGCTTCCGCCGCCGCATCGGCGGCCCGGGCGAAATCGCCACCATCGGCGGGATCGTACATGGTGTTGTAGGGCGCCGGCGCATGAAAGGGCGGGTGCGGATGAAGCAAAGACAAATGCGCGCACCATGGCCGGTCGGTTTGCTGCAACCTGAACCAGCGGAGAAACTCACCGGTGAGAAAGGCCGCCGGCGTTTCGTCTGTCCCGTACGGCGAGGGTTCACGGTTGGGTCGTTCGGACCGCCGGTCGGCGGGAAAGAGCAGGTCATCGTCGTCGCCGGTCACCGCATAGCCGCGCTCGCGCATCCACATCTGCCAGGCCAGATTGCCCGCCGGCATGTGGACGCCGATATCGAAGCCCGGCAGAACGCTCTCGTAGGTCGTCAATGCCGGATCGTCCGCTGACGTGGTCCGCGGATCGATCGTCTGGTCGGTGTAGCCGAACAGTGTCGGCGCATACCCGGCCGCCCGCAGCAGGGTGGCAAGATTGTCGTGGCGGCGATCCAGCGGCGTACCGTTCTGCACCACGCGGTTGTTCATCTGGTAAAGGCCGGTATAGAGGCAGGCCCGCGACGGTGAACAGGGCACGGCCTGGGCATAGTGGCGGGCGAAATAAACACCGGCGGCGGCAAGCGCATCGGTGTGGGGCGTTTTGACCACCGGGTGGCCGGCAACACCCAGGAAATCACCCCGCCACTGGTCTGCCGTTATCAGGAGAATGTTCGGTTTCATTGAGATCCCGTTTTGGTGCCGGGTCGTGGCCGGCCGGTCTGCGCATGAGATCGGCGCCCCCGGAAAAAAACCTACACGCCAACCGTCTCCGCAACGCAGATATCGAGAACCTGGGCCACCAAGTCCACCAGCATGTCGATATCCTGCGGCGAAACAATGAAGGGCGGCGCCAGAAGCAGGTGATCGCCGAGGACGCCATCGGCGCAGCCGCTCGCCGGATAGCAGATCAGGCCCTTGTCCTGGGCGATGGCCCGGAACCGGTTGGCGAAATTGGCGGCCTGGGGAAACGGCCGTTTGTCGGACCTGTCGGCGACGAACTCCACCCCGCGGAACAGGCCGCGCCCGCGAATATCGCCGACATGGGGATGGCCGCCGATCCGCTCGGCCAGCCCCGTCTGCAACCGGTCTCCCAGCTCACGCACCTGCTGCAACAGATTGGCTTCGTCGATTGTGCGAAGCACGGCCAGCGCACCCGCACAAGCCACCGCGTGGCTCATATAGGTGTGGCCGTTGGCCAGAAGTCCGGACCCCGAGACAATCGCATCGACAATGTTCTGGCGCACCAGAACCGCGGCGATCGGCTGATAGCCGGCGCCCAGCCCCTTAGCGATGGTGATCAGGTCCGGGCACACGCCTTCCTGTTCCATGGCGAACAATGTCCCGGTGCGTCCCATGCCGCACATCACCTCATCGGCAATCAGGAGCATGCCGTTTTCGTCGCAGATCTCGCGGATACGCCGGAAATAGCCAGGGACCGGCGGCACGCATCCCAGCGTCGCGCCCGACACGGTTTCCGCGACAAAACCGGCGACCCGGTCCGCGCCCAGCCGCGTCACCTCTTCGCCGACGGCATCCGCCACCCGCAATCCGAACGCCGTTTCGCTCTCGCCTTCCTTGCGGTACCGGTAGGGGTAGCAGGCCGGCACCCGGCCGACATCGATCAGGAGCGGCGCATAGGGCTTGCGCCGCGCCCTGTGGCCGCCGACGGCAAGCGCACCGAGCGTATTGCCGTGATAGGCCATGTCGCGGGCGATGAAATGGCTGCGGTCATCCGCCCCCCGCTCCACATAATATTGCCGCGCCAGCTTCAGCGCCGCCTCCATCGCCTCCGAACCGGAGCCCAGATACATCACCCGCCCGTCGCCGAAACCGGACGGTGCCCGGTCGATGAGGTGGCGGGCAAGCGCCTCTGCCGGCTCGTTGGTGAAAAATGACGTGTGGGCGTATGCCAGTTCGCCGATCTGCCTGCGGATTGCGTCGACGACGCGGCGATGGCCATGACCCAGACACGACACCGCCGCCCCTCCGGACCCGTCGAAATAGCGTTTGCCCGTCTCGTCGATCAGATACGGTCCGTCGCCGCCCACGGCTACGGGGGGAACGGAACGCATGTTGCGGTGGATGACGGCGGTCATCGGCACATCCTCATTTGGAGGCCGCCTGTCGGACAGCGCGGCGAACCATAACGCCGATTATCAAGAAAGCCTGTCCTTGGCGACATTTCATTTCGGCGGCGCCGGAAAAATCCCGCGGAGCCCTTGCCGGCGGGGTTTGCCGGGCCTATCACGCCTGCGCAACCGACATGAACGCAGACCGATACGCGAGTCCGACCCATGCTTGAAACACTCATCGCCCCGCCCCCCGACAAGATCCTTCAACTGGCCGCCGACTTTCGCGCTGATCCCCGCCCGGACAAACTCGATCTTGGAATAGGCGTCTATCGCAACGAAGCCGGTGAAACCGTAATCCTGAACGCGGTGAAGGAAGCCGAGCGGCGCTTGCTGGAAACCGAAAAGACAAAATCCTATGTCGGGCCGAGCGGCAACGAAGGCTTCAATCGCAGTCTTGCCGACATCATTTTCGGCGACGAACTGGATCGCGGCCGCTTGTGCGCCGCCCAGGCGCCCGGCGGCAGCGGATCGCTCCGCCTGCTGTGCGAACTGGTCGCCCGGTCCAATCCGCAGGCCCGTGTCTGGCTCTCCGATCCGACCTGGCCCAACCATCCCTCCATCCTGCGACAGGTCGGACTGGAGGCCGTCGTCTATCCCTATTTTGATCGCTCCGCGCGGGCCGTCGACTATGACGCCATGCGCGCCGCCCTCGCCGGTGCCGGGCCCGGCGACGTCATCTTGTTGCACGGCTGCTGCCACAATCCGACCGGCGCCAACCTGACCCTCGATCAGTGGCGCGATGTCGCCGCCATGGCGGCCGCGCAAGGATTTCTGCCCTTTATCGACCTCGCCTATCAGGGCTTCGGCGACGGGTTGGACGAGGATGTCGCCGGCGTGCGCATTGTCGCCGCCGCGGTTCCGGAACTGCTGCTTGCCGCCTCCTGTTCAAAGAACTTCGCGCTCTACAAGGAGCGGGTGGGCTGCGCCTTCGCCATTGTCGGCGAGGCCGGATCGGCGTCCGCCGCCCTTGCCAACATGAAGGCGCTCGGTCGCGCCAACCATTCCATGCCGCCCGATCACGGCGCCAGTCTTGTGGAAATCGTGCTCGGCGACCGCGAACTTGCAGACGACTGGCGCGCCGAGCTTGCCGGCATGCGCGAGCGGATGCTGCGTCTGCGCCAGCAGCTCGCGGCGAGCCTGCGCACGCGGACCAACTCCGATCGCTATGATTTCATTGCCGACCACCGGGGCATGTTTTCGCTGCTTGGCGCCACGCCGGAACAGGTTCAGCGCCTGAAGGACGAATTCGCGATCTACCTGATCAGCGACAGCCGCATGAACGTCGCCGGCCTCACCGAAGACGGGATCGACCGCTTTGCCGACGCGCTGGTGAAAGTCGGACTTTAGGATCAGCTCGCCACCGGCGCCGGACGGCGGCCGGTAAACGGTCAGCCGGCCACCGCCGCTTGTCCCAGATCCTCGGCAAAATGACAGGCGGTGAAATGCTCGCCGTCGAGTTCCCGAAGCGCCGGCTCCTCTGTCCGGCAACGGTCCTGCGCGAAGCGGCAGCGGGTATGGAACTTGCAGCCAGGCGGCGGCGCCAGCGGGCTCGGGATCTCCCCCTCCAGCTTTGTCGCCTCGCTGGTATCGTCGGGATCCAGCGACGGAATCGCCGACAGCAGCGCCTGGGTATAGGGATGCCGCGGCATCGCAAACAGTTTCCGTGTCGGCGCCGTTTCCACCAGCCGGCCGAGATACATCACCGCCACATGGTCGCAGGTGTGTGCCACCACACTCAGATCATGGCTGATGAACAGGAAGGTCAGCCCAAGCTCGTGCTGGAGCTTTTTGAGCAGGTTCAGGATGTCGGCCTGGATCGACACGTCGAGCGCGGCGACGCTCTCGTCGGCGACCAGGAAACGCGGCTCCGACACCAGCGCCCTGGCGATGGAGATACGTTGGCGTTGGCCACCGGAAAAGGCGTGGGGAAAGCGCCGCAAATGCACGACATTGAGCCGGCACATGGCCGCGATCTCCCGCACCCTCTCGTCGGTTTCCTCGCGGTTTTTGGTGATCCCCATGACCTCCAGGGGCTCGGCAATGATGTCGCGCACCGTCATTCGCGGGGAAAGCGCCGCGTAGGGATCCTGGAAGATCAGTTGCGCGCGGCGGCGATAGTCCTTCAGCTCCACCTTGCTGAGCTCGCCGACATTGTATTCCACATCGCCGTCATTGAAGATCACTTCACCGCGCGAAATCGGCGCCGCCTTCAGGATCGCCCGGCCCAGCGTCGTCTTGCCCGATCCGGATTCGCCGACCAGACCGAAGAACGATTTTTGCGGTATGTCGACACTGATGTCGGCGACCGCCTGAAGCACGTGTTTCTTGGCCAGCAGGCCGCCGCCGATCGGATAGTGGACGGCCAGTCCGCGCGCGCTGATGGTCGGTTTGTCGGCGCCCCCGGCAACCGTGGCGTTTGCGCCGCCGGCTGACACGTCGCTCATGCCGGCACCGCCTTCTTTTCCGTTGCAAAACAGGCTGCCTCATGGCCCGGAGAATGGATCGTCAGGTCCGGAATGCGGGTCTGGCACACACCGTCGATCACCTGCGGGCAACGTGTGTGGAACACGCAGCCGGGCGGCCGCTCCAGGGGGCTGGGGATATCGCCGGCAACGGGCGTGAGCGGTGCGTCCAGGTCATCCAGCTTGGGCAGGGCATTCAACAGGCCCTGGCTATAGGGATGGGCGGGACTACCGATTACTTCGCGCACCGGTCCCTCCTCCACGATCCGCCCCAGATACATCACCGCCACCTTGTCGGCGGTCTGCGCGATGACGCCCAGATCATGTGTGATGAAGATGATCGCCATGCCGAACTCCGCCACCAGGCTCTTCATCAGGTCGATCACCTGCGCCTGGATGGTCACGTCCAGCGCCGTCGTCGGCTCGTCGGCAATCAGCAGTTTCGGCTGGGTCGACAGCGCCATGGCGATCATGGCCCGCTGGCGCATGCCGCCCGACAATTCAAACGCATATTGCCGAAAGCGCCGCTTCGCCTCCGAAATGCCGACCCTGTCGAGCATCTCTATGGAAATTTCCTGCGCTTCCTGCCTGGAAATCTTCAGATGCAACAGCAGCTGCTCGACCATCTGGTCGCCGATCGTGATCGCCGGGGCAAAGCTGGCCATCGGCTCCTGGAAGATCATCGATATGGCACCGCCACGCACATCCACCATATCCCGCTCGCTCTTCAGATCCAGAACGCTGATCTGGCGTTCCGGCGTCGAAAGCACGATCCGGCTCTCCGGTGTGTAGACCGCATTGCGCGGGTTGAGCTGCATGAGCGATTTGGCCGTCACCGACTTGCCGGAACCCGATTCGCCCACCAGCCCCATGACCTCGCCCGGCTGCAAAGAGAAGGACACATCGTCCACCGCCGTCACCAGTCCCTCGTCGGTCCTGAACCGGAGCGTGAGATTGTCGACGGTCAGAAGCGGCTCGGTCATCGGTCCCGCCTCACTTCTTGACGTCCGAATAGGGATCGGCCGCATCGCGCAGACCGTCGCCCACGAAAACGAAGGCCAGCACCAGCGCGATAAAGAAAAGGACCGGGATGAAATACCACTGATAGTTCAGGAGCACGTCCGCCTGGGTGGTGTTCTGCAACAACACGCCGAGCGAGTTCACCGGATCCTTCAGGCCGAGTCCGATGAAACTCAGGGCCGTTTCCGAAAGCACGATATAGGGAAAGGAGATCACCAGATCGACGATGATATAGGAGGTGAACGACGGCAGCAGGTGGCGGCGGATGATGTGACCGGCCGGCGCCCCGCACAGCTGCGCGGCCAGCACATATTCCTGGTTGCGCTCCACCAGCAGGTGGGTGCGCACACGCCGCGCCAGCGTCGGCCAGTTGATGAAGCCGATAATGATGGAGATGAAGAAGAACCGCATCTCCGACGACCAGGTATCGGGAATGAAGGCGGCAATCGCCATGAACAGCGGGATGATCGGGATCGTTCTGACCGCATCGGTGATCATCTGGATCAACCCGTCCAGCGCGCCCCCGAAATAGCCGGCCACCCCGCCGATAATCAGCGCCAGCACGAAACTGATGAGGACGCCCAGCGTACCGACGGCGAGCGACGTCCAGATGGCGTGGAGCGTGCGGCTGAAAATGTCCTTGCCGGTGTCGTCGGTGCCAAACAGGTGGATGAAGCCCTTGTCGACGCCGAACAGGTGCAGGTTCCCCTTGATACCGAACAGCCGGTAGTCGTCACCGCGCACGAACCAGTGGACATAGCGTCTGTCATCGGTGTCGATCTTGGTCACCCAGCGAAAGTTGGTCTGGATGGACCGCTCGCGCTTCACGCCATAGATGAAGGGCCTCAGTGAACAGCCCGTGCCGTCGCAGAACCGCGGGATCTGCGGCGCGCCGTTGGTGTATTCCTGATCGCGGCCGGCGATGGTCGGATCATAGGGCGACAGGAACGGGGCGAAAATTCCAAGCATCACGAGGCCGACAACAACGGCCGCCGCCGCCATCGCGACACGGTTCCGGCGGAACCGCTGCCAGATCAGTTGGCGCTGGGATGCCGTGAAATAGGCCTCTTTCTTGCGCTGTTCGGCGGCGCTGACAACGGGCGGGTCTTCGGTCACAGACATTTCGTCACCCCCCCACAACCGATTTGCGGATGCGCGGATCGATCAGCGCCAGCGCCAGGTCGGTCACGAAGTTGACCGTCACGATGGATGCGGTCAGCAGGAAGATGATCGCACCCGCCAGTTGCTGGTCATTGGATCGCGCCAGCGCCTCCAGCAGCAGCGCGCCGGCCTCCGTCAGCGTCAGGATCAGCGCCACGATCGGCAATTCGTTGAAAATGCGGTTGAGGTCGAACCCCAGCGAATTGATGATCGGACCGAGCGCGTGCCGGGCCGGGTAGCGCCACAACAGCCGGCGGCCGAACAGGCCGCGCGCCCGCGCCGCCGTGACATAGAGCTTGCCGTTTTCGTCCAGCATCAGCGCCCGCACGGTCTGCAGCGCGAATGCCGTTGCCGACCAGCCGAGGATAAAGACCGGCAGCCAGGCCCTGGACAGGAAATCCAGCAACCTGTCGAAGGACCATTCCGCATCGCGATATTCATTGGAGAACAGCCCGGTCAGCGAATCGCCGAACAGCACCGTCGACACGAGCATGATTATGAGCGCCAGCAGGAAATTCGGCATCGCCAGGCCCAGATAGGAGACGAACCGCAGCGAACTGTTGAGCATCGCACTGTTGGAGGATGCCGAGATGATACCCACCGGAATGGCGATCAGATAGGCCAGCAACAGCGCCGTTAGACATATGCCCAGCGACAACAGGAACTTGTCGCCCAGAAGCTGGTTGATGTTCACCCGCAGGATGCAGGAATCGCCGAATTCGCCCTTGAAGAACACGTTGCCGACCCACGATCCCCAGCGGACCAGGAACGGCCGGTCGAGGCCGAGACGTCTTTTTTCCGCCTCGATGTCAGCCACCGAAATGCCGGAGCCCTGGGTATTCTTGAATGCCAGATAACGCTCAGCACAGGTGCCGGGCACAAGCTCCATCAGCGTGAACACGATCAACGAGACGGTCAAAAGCGTAAACACCGCCATGGCCGCACGAACCGCCGCGAACTGAAGGAACTGAAACATATTTCCTCAAAGCCCCTTTTCTTAACTCAATGGCCGATCGGCCGATTAGTCAAGAAGGGTATCCGGGCGGCGCACGCCGCCGCCCGGAGCTTTGCTCGGACCTATTCGTCCAGGAACCATTGCGGCGCCAGGTAGGGATAGGTGCGGTAGTATTCATAGGACTGGGTCTTGAATTCCGCCACGTTGACCAGCGCATTGCGGTGGTAGATGACGTTCGGGGCCTGCACCGTGCCGATGAACAAGAGGTTCTCGGCCATGGCCTTGGCCATGCGCCCGCCGGCTTCACCGAATTCCGGCGAACCCGGAATCGCGGTCTGGAACGTGTTGACGTCTTCGATCAGGTCCTTCGCCCATTGCGGCGGTTCGACACCGGAGGCGCCGCCGGTATCCACCCATTCGGCCCACAGCATGCCTGTGCGATGGCCGAAATAGTTCTCATACGGCGGCACCCACAGTTCGTTGTTGCCGACCACGATACCGACCGGCTGGCCTTTTTCCCATGCCCCGACATCGAGCTGGTTGGAGGATTGGGCCGAGCGGTACTCGTCCGGCGTCACCTCCTTGACCGTCGTCTGGACGCCGACTTCGGCCCAGTTCTGCGCCACCAGTTCGACGACCTCGCCGCCGATGCCCTGCGTGGCGAACTGGATGTTCAGCACGATCTTTTCGCCGTTGGGCAGCTCCCGGAAGCCGTCACCGTCCTTGTCGACCATGCCGATGCCGTCCAGAATGGCATTGGCGCCGTCCTGATCGAACGCCGTGTAGAGCTCGGTCAGCGACGAATCGACAAACTCCGGCGTGGGCGAGAAGCCGATATACTGCTTGGGCACGCCCTGACCGAAAAAGGCCACTTCATTGAGCTGGTTGCGGTCAATGGCGATCGACATCGCCTTGCGGAATTCGAGATTGCCGAACACTTCCCGCTTGGCCGGATTTTCCGACGTCAGGTTGAAGGAAAACACGGGCATGGCCACCGTCGGTGCCAACTGGACCGAATAGTCGCCCTTGTCCATGCCGTCCATCAGAATTGGCGCGCCACCCAGTGTCAGCGACTGCGACTTGTAGTCGGCTTCGGCGTTGACCAGCTTCAGGAGGCGGACCTCGTTGTCATTGGCGTAAAGCTCGTCCTGACGCGAGATGTAGGGAAGCTGCTGCCCTGTCGGGTCGACCATGTGGAAGTAGGGATTCGCCACCAGCTTGCGCCCCTCCGTCGTGTCGGAAGTGTAGATGTGGCTTTCCAGCGTCGGATGGGTGGCCTTGGGCAGGCAATCCACCTTGTCGGGATGGCTCAGCATCGGCGACGGTGTATCCGTCCAGTCCGAATTGCCGAAATAGGCGGAAAGCGCGGCCAGGCCGTTCTCAAAGCCGCATTCCTGCGCCAGCTTGTCGGCATCCGGATTGATGTCGGGATGGTACTGGCCAAGGAAATGCTTCGGCTGGAAGCCCTGTGCGAAGGAGATCGCGAAATGGGCCAGAAGACCGGGCTTGGGCGAAGGCATCTTGAAGACGACCGTTGTCTCGTCCGGAGTTTCGATCGTCATCCGCTCGCCGGCGACCAGCACATAGTCTTTCGGCTTTTCGATGACCTTCGGATCGAGCGCCAGGTTGTCGTACCAGAACTTCACGTCCGCCGATGTAAACGGCGCGCCGTCGGACCATTTGTGGCCCTTGCGCAGATGGAACGTAAGCGCGGTGAAGTCGTCGTTCCACGTCCACGACTTGGCGATGTTCGGCACGATCGTCTGCAAATCGTCGGCATACCGCACAAGGTTGACGTGACGGGTCGACAGGAAGTCCGAGGTGCCGGCTTCCGTGGCGTTCGACAGCGCATGCAGCGTGCCGCCATATTTGCCGACCGACTCGTAGGGGATGACGACCATCGGCTCCTCCGGAATGCGCTCCGCCAGCGGCGGCAATGCCGGATTGCCTTTGATCTCGCCGTTCAGCGCCTCGATCTCCGGATTCGCCGAAAACGTCATGGTGCAGTTGGCCGCGCTTTCGAATTCGGCCAACTCGTACTGCCCCGGATTGGCGCCGGGCGCGACGCCCATCATGTCCTGATGCGTGATCGCCGGACAATCCGCCGCCAGCGCACCCGATGCCGCAAAGCTCACGAACGCGGCGCCGACCAGCGCCCGCCCCATCAAACCTGATTTCAATCTCACCGTCAGACCCTCCCTATGTGTCTACTATGAAAATGTGTCTACTATGAAATTTCCGGGCAGCCCGGTTTCTTCACCCGCCATCGGGCCCGGCCGCCCATGCCATTGGCCATGTTGGATCGATCTTATTCATTTTTCCAAACCAAACACCAGCCCATTCGCCGCGGGTTGGTTCCGATCCTCCCTGGCCATCGATCGGCATTTTTCGCGGCGACAGTTTGTCACGTCCGGCTCTGCGCCGAACCGGCCAAACTGGACGAAGCGATTGGGCCAACCGGCGGCCTGTCCATCCAGGCGGCAAGCGCCGCCCGCTGGCGCTCCGATAGCCGCAGACCGAGCTTGGACCGCCGCCACAGGACATCTTCGGCCGTTTGCGCCCATTCCTGTTCCATCAGCCACGTCACTTCGCGTTCTGTCAGGTCGGCACCGAAGCACCTGCCGAGATCGGCCGCGCTTTCGGCGCCTTTCAATATGGCTTTTGCATCGGTTCCATAGGCCCGCACGAGCCGCGCGGCCCACGCCCGGCCCAGAAACGGATGGGCGGCCGAAAGATCGTCGATCACGGTGTCGACGGCGTCGACGGGGAAATCACCGCCCGGCAGGCAGGCGCCGTCTGTCCAGCCCGCTCCGGCTTGCGGGAAGTACGCGGCAAGCTTGTCCAGCGCCGCCTCCGAAAGCCGGCGGTATGTCGTCAGCTTGCCGCCAAAGACATTGAGCAGCGGCGCCTTGCCGTCGTCGGCGTCCACCTTCAGCACATAGTCGCGGGTCGCCGCCGTCGCCGATTTCGCCCCATCGTCAAAGAGCGGCCGGACACCGGAAAAGGTCCACACGATATCGGCCGGGGTTATCGGCTTTGCGAAATATCTGGAGATGGCTTCGCACAGATAATTCGCCTCTCCGGCGCTGCATTCCGCGGTTTCGGGATCACCGTCGTGATCGGCTTCCGTGGTTCCGATCAGGGTAAAGTCGTCCTGATAGGGTATCGCGAAGACGATCCGGTTGTCGGCTTGCTGGATGATATAGGCCCGGTCATGATCGAACAGCCGGCGCACCACGATATGGCTGCCGCGGACCAGGCGAATACGGTCGGCGGTTTCAAGTCCGATACGCCGGTGCAGGATCTCGCCTGCCCACGGACCGCCGGCATTGACAAGGGCGCGGGCGCGCACCGTGCGTGTGCCTGACATGTCGCGGAGCGTAACCTGCCACACATCGCCATCCCGTTCCGCCCGCTCGCATCGGGTCCGGGTGCAGATCTGCGCACCCCGAGCCGCCGCATCGCGCGCGTTCAGAACGACAAGCCGCGCGTCGTCGACCCAGCAATCGGAATAT
The DNA here is from genome assembly GCA_965216515.1 of Afifellaceae bacterium. GTDB lineage: Bacteria > Pseudomonadota > Alphaproteobacteria > Rhizobiales > Afifellaceae > CAXMRP01. The sequence continues at coordinate 1,849,787 of OZ244173.1, forward strand.
TCGAATGCCCGCACATACATGTCCTTGAGCGCCGCCCCGGCGGGATCGGATCGCAAATCCAGGGTCTTCGTGCCCGCAAGCGCCTTGCGGCCACCCAGATGGTCGTAGATGAACAGGCCGATCCGCAACATCCAGGCCGGCCGCATCCCCCCATGGACAGGCAGCACAAACCGCAGCGGCCACGATATGTGGGGCATGGCCCCTAGAAGCACCTCGCGCTCGATCAGCGCTTCGCGAACAAGACGGAACTCGTAATACTCCAGATATCGCAGCCCGCCGTGGAACAGCTTGGTCGAGGATGAGGAGGTCGCTTCGGCAAGATCGCCTTTTTCCACAAGCAGCACATCCAGCCCGCGCCCGGCCGCATCCCGCGCAATCCCGCAACCGTTCACGCCGCCGCCGATGACCACAAGGTCGTGGATTGCTGTGGCACTGCGTTCGCTCATGTTCGTTTTCCTGTCCCGGACCCCGTTGCTTCCATCCCGTCGCCGCCCCCCGCCAGGTGGATTTCGACCCCGTGTTCCCGACAGATCGCGGCGAAAGGCTGCGGCGGCGAGACATCGGTGACGAATGCGGCCATGTCGCTGATCTCGGCGATCCGCACCGGTGCGGATCGACCGAATTTCGTCGCATCGGCAGCCAGGATGCTCCGGCGGGCATTGGCGATGATCGTTCGCGCAACCGACACTTCGCGGATGTCGTAGTCGAGCAGGGTTCCGTCTTCGTCCAGGGCCGACGCACCCACGATGGCGTAGTCGACCTTGAATTGCCGAATGAACTCCACCGCGGCCTCGCCCACGATCGCGCCGTCGGATTGCCGCACCGTCCCGCCGGCGAGCACCAGTTCCTTTCGCGGCGATCCACTTAAAATATTGATAACGTTCAAATTGTTGGAAACAACGACGAGATCGCGATGATCGTAAAGCGCCCGCGCGACCTGCTCGGTCGTGGTGCCGATATTGATGACGACGGAGCAACTGTCGGGGATCAGCGCCGCGGCGGCGAGCCCGATCTGCTGCTTGCTGCGGGCGGCAAGGTCGCGCCGGGTTTCATAGGCGACATTGGACACGCTGTGCGCCGGTACCGCACCGCCGTGCACCCGCGCAAGCAGTCCGCGATTGCACAGATCGTTGAGATCGCGTCGGATCGTCTGCGGCGTCACGGAAAACGATTCCGCCAACCTGTCGACCGCAACCCGGCCCGCCGACCGCGCGGTGGCCAGAATATCGGACTGCCTTGAGGACAATTCCATGCGTCAGATCATCCGGGATTCAATAGGGTCGCAAATTGCACGGTTTTCATTTGCACGGTTTTCATTTAATGCGCAATTTGTTTTCATATGAAAGCCAGATATTGTACGTCAAATCAGCGGAATCGGCGCAGATGATCCGGAGTGTCGCCGGTTTCTGTTGCCGAAACGGCAATAAGCTGGTCATGTCGCGGCGTCTTGCCGCCCCGGCCAGTCGAATCGGGCGCACCAGGCCGGCCTGCGGCCGTCAGCGGCGTGGACCCTTGAAACCGCCCGGGACTGCGTGGGGTTCTCACCGGACAGGGCATGCGGGATACGCCGAAAATGACCAGCAACCCGGATCCGTTTCGCCACATCCCCCATCTGCGGGACAGGATCATCCACCCGGAACGCTCCAATTTCCGGGAATTTGTTCCGGCCGCCTTCGACGAGCGCATGCAGGCGATCGGCATTGACATAAGCCGCCGGTCCGACGCCGAACGCGAGGCGACACTCAGGGCGGCGCTGGCGGAAAACGGCGACAATGATGTTTGGGTGTTTGGCTATGGCTCGCTGATGTGGGATCCGGGCTTTTACTTTGCCGAAGTGCGAAGCGCGATCGCGGAAGGCTACCATCGCAGTTTTTGTTTGCGCACGGATATTGGCCGCGGGACGCCGGAGCGGCCGGGCCTGATGGCGGCGCTGGATATCGGCGGGACATGTCAGGGCCTGGCCTATCGCATCCACCCCACCATGGTCGATGTCGAGGCCCGTATCGTCTGGCGGCGCGAAATGCTGATGGAGGCCTATGTGCCGACGATCCTGCGCGCGCGAACGCCCCAGGGACCGATCAGATGCATCGCATTCGTCGTCGACCACGATGGTGAAAACTACAGACCCGGCTTGAGCGCCGAGGAAACGGCGCGGTACATGGCGACCGGGACTGGCCTGCTCGGCTCCAGTTTCGACTATCTGGACAATCTTGCCGGCCAGTTTGAAATCCTGGGCATTCGCGACGACGAACTCTTCGACCTGCGCGACCGCTGCCGGACATTGCTTTCCGGTTCCCGTGCGATTCTGCCGTTGCAGCCGGATCCGGCGGCCTAGCGCCCGAAGCCGGCCGGAGTGATCCGTCAAATGTCTTGCAGCGCACCCGTCCGCGCCGGCGCGATCACGACGCAAGCCGCACGACACCGCCGCGCGCCGCCGATTGATATGCAGCCTCCACGAGCGCGTAGGTCTTCAGATTGTCGCCGCCGCTCGTCTCCGGTTCGCGTCCGGCGGCAAGCGCATCGAGCGCGTGTGCCTGCGTGCGATAGACGCTGTCTTGGGCCACATGCCAGGGCTGCGATGTCCAGGCGCGCAGCGGTGCCGACACATCGCGCAGGTCACGATTGCCGCCGCTGGAAACCGCAAGCTGAAAATCGCGGGTGAGCGCCAGTGCGCCCGCCGTGCCCTCGATCGACACCAGCGTCTGGGGGAAAGGATCCGGCAACTGGCGGCTCTCGTAGGTACAGTCGACAATCGATGTCGCACCGCAGGCATGGCCGAGCATCATCGTCGCCATATCCTCCCCGCGCACCCGCGGATCGATGCGCTGGTGCCGGGAAACGATTGTATCCACCTCGCCAAGGAAGAACCGCGCCAGGTCAAGCACATGGATGCCGAGGTCGAGCACGACGAACCGCTCCTCTGCGAACAGATAGGGCTGTCCGGCCTTGACGTCATATCCGGTGCGGAAGGAAATCCGCCCCCAGACCGGATCGCCCAGCACGCCGCTCTCCAGGACGGCCTTGACCTGCCGCATGGGATACTGAAAGCGGAAATTTTCGTGCACCATCAGCATGACGCCGGCATCCGCGCAGGCGCTCACCATCGCCTTGCAATCGGCAACCGTCGGTCCGAACGGCTTTTGCACGATCACCGGGATCTTTTTTGCCGCGCACAGTTCGACCAGCTGCCTGTGCGACCCCATCGTCGTCACGATATCGACCAGGTCCGGCTTCACCGCGCCAAGCATCTCGGCGGCGTCGGCGAATACCCCCGGCACCGAAAATTTTTCGGCCGCAGCCGCCGCCTTGTCACGGTCGAGATCGCACACACCGACAAGCGCCGCCCGCCCCAACTCCGTCCAGGCATGAAGGTGGTTGGGTGAGAAAAAGCCGCAGCCGACGACCGCCACCCGTACCCGGTCCATGTATTTCCCCCCTCATCGCGGGCCGCCGCCGCTGCCGGCCGGCCGGCCCGATCGACGCTTGTCCTTTGTTGCGCGGGCGCTAAAGTAAACCGGTTTTAACCGTTGCGACAGAACCAGCACGGTGAAGCCGGATGAATGACGATTGGCAGGGCCTGCGGTCCGAAGAATTGGATTTCCGCGGTCTGGACCGGACGCCATGCAAAAAAAGCGTGCCATCGTCGGTTGTGCGATAGGCGCCAAACAACAAGACGGATCCTGTGGCGGATCCCAAGGAGGACCATATGAAAGTATCGACAAACCGACTGTTCGCCGCCGCCATTGTGGCCGGATCCCTGTTCGCCGGAACTGCCGGCGCCCAGGATCTCACCATTGCCACATCCATGCCGAGCTTCGGATTTCCGTTTTTCGTGCATATGCAAAAGGAACTGGAAGCGGAAGCCAATTCCATCGGCGGCATCGAACTGATCGTATCCGACGGCCAGAACCAGACACCCAAGCAGACAGCCGATATCGAGGCAGCCATCATCAAGGGCATTGACGGCATCATCATCTCGCCGATCGATGCGGTGGCCATGGCGCCGGTGCTGCAACAGGCTGTCGATGCCGACGTGCCGGTGATCACCATCGACCGGCGTGTCGAGGGCGTGCCGGGCATCCTGGCGCATATCGGCGCCGACAACGTCAAGGGCGGCGAGGCCCAGGGCAACCTGATCGTCAAGCTGTTCCCGGATGGCGCCAAGGTCGTCAACCTGCAGGGTCAGCCCGGATCAAGCCCGGCCATCGATCGCAACAAGGGCGTCCACAACGTGCTCGACGCCATGAGCGGCAAGTATGAATTTGTCGCCGAGCAGACAGCGAACTTCGCGCGGGAGGAAGGCGCATCCGTGACCGAAGCGATCCTGGCCGGCCTTTCCAGCCCGCCCGATGTCATCGTTGCCGCCAATGACGATATGGCGCTGGGCGCCCTTCAGGTGACCCAGGAGCAGGGCCTGAGCATCCCGATCATCGGCTTCGACGCCCTGCCGGAAGCGCTGGCCAGCGTCCGCGACGGCGGCCTGGCAGCCACCGTCGAGCAGTTCCCCGGCGGCCAGAGCAGGGCCGCGGTCCAGGCCATGGTCAAGCATTTGCGCGAAAACACCAAGCCGGAGCCGCTTGTTCTTCTCACGCCGATCGCCATCACCAAGGACAATATCTCCGAAGGTGAGCGGCTGGGCGAGGTCGAATAGCGTCCTGAGGAAAATCCGCCGGATCGGCCAACCGGCCGGTCCGGCAATTCACCCCCATCGAATGACCCCGGCCCGCCGGTCCCGGAAAGCACTTCCGGGCCGGCCGTCCAGAACGGTATATCGCAGGCATGGCGCACCAGGATCCGGACCTGCCGGACAATATCACCCCGCCGCCGTCATTTGACGTGATCGGATTCGCGGCGCGCTATGCCGCACCCCTGTTCCTGCTGGCGCTGATCATCGTGTTCGCGCTTCTGGAACCGCGCTTCCTGCATCCGCTCAACCTGTTCAACATCCTGCGACAGGTTTCCATTTCCGGCCTTGTCGCGATCGGCATGACGTTTGTCATCCTGACGGCCGGGATCGACCTGTCTGTCGGATCCCTGCTGGCCCTGACCGGCCTCGTCGCCGCCTATGTCGCCAAGGGCGGGCTGGCCGACCGGTTCGCCGTCGGCGCAAGCGTCGATGCCGGCAATCCGGCACTTCTGGCGATGGCCGCGGCCATTGCCGTCGGCATCGCCGGCGGCAGCATCCAGGGCCTGGCGGTTACCCGGCTGAAGGTGCCGCCCTTCGTTGTCACGCTCGGCGGGCTGACCGCATTTCGCGGCGCCGCGCTGCTGTTTTCCGGCGGTGGCCCGATCAGCGGATTTGCGCCGGATTACACCTGGTGGGGCCAGGGCAAGATCGGCATCGTTCCCGTGCCTGTCATCGTCTTCATCGCCTTTGCGGTCATCGCCCACATCGTGCTCAAATATTCCCGCTTCGGCATGCATGTCTTTGCCACCGGCGGCAACGCCGCCGCAGCCGATCTCAACGGTATTCCGACCCGCCGGGTGATTTTCCTGGTCTACGCCCTCATCGGGTTCTTCTGTGGCCTGGCGGGTTTTTTGTTGTCCGCACGGCTGAATTCCGCCGAAGCCGTTGCCGGCCTCGGCCTGGAGCTGACGGTGATTGCTGCGGTCGTCATCGGCGGCACCAGCCTGTTCGGCGGCGTCGGCTCGATTTTCGGCACGGTCATCGGCGCCTGCCTGATCGGCGTCCTGACCAATGGCCTTGTGCTGTTGAACGTCTCCTCATTCGTCCAGCAGATCGTCATCGGCCTGATCCTGGTCGCTGCCGTGGCATTCGACCAGTACGCCGCAAACCGCCGCCGGGCATAGCGCCGTCGGGCACAGCGCCGCGCCGGCAGACCGGCCCGCTCACTCGGTTCCCGGCACGGCCTGGTCGGCCCGGCCTTCCACGGCGATTTGCGCCTCCTGGCGACGGATTTCAATCATGTGCCGCGCCGCATCTTCGGGAAATCCGGCGCCGATCAGCACATGCTCGCCCAGTTGCAGGCTTGCCTCGATGGCTTCGGGCACGACATGGGTCGCGCCCAGTTCGATCAACCGCTTGGCATGGTCGACATCGCGCGCCCGGGCATAGATCGCCAGGTCCGGCCAGTCCCGCCGGGTGGCCGCGACGATATGTTCCGTCGCCCGTGGATTGTCGATTGTCACAACCAGCGCAGCCGCCCGGTCGGCGCCGAATCGGCGCAGAAGCTCCGGCCGGCTCGCATCCCCGACAAAGACGCTGGCGCCCCGTTTGCGGTACCGGGCCACAAGGGTTGAGTTGATATCGAGCCCGACGTGAGGCATTTCCTGCTGGCCGAGAATCGACCCCAGCATCCGGCCGACCCGCCCGTAGCCTGCGATCACAACATGACCGGCAATGTCGACCGGCATGTCGGCGACCGCACCGCCCGGCCCGCTGTCCCGGGCTTCGATGGCCCGCGCCACCCGGCGCGCGGCATTGGCCATGAGCGGCGTGACGAACATCGTCAGGCTTGCCACGATCAGCATGAACTGGACCGTCGGCTCGGGCATCAGCCCCAGCGACAGCGCCAGGCCGACAACGATAAAGGCGAATTCGCCCCCCTGCCCCAGAAGCAGCGCGGCCTCCGCGGCCACCGACCGCAGTTCGCCGAACAGGCGGGCAAGACCGAAGATAATCAACCCCTTGATGACGAACAGGCCGACCACCGAAGCCACCAGCCAGTAGGGCCGCGTGCCGATCTGCGCAAAGTCGATCGCCATGCCGACGGAGACAAAAAACAAGCCCAGCAACAGGCCCTTGAACGGTTCGATATCGACTTCGATTTCATGCCGGTATTCCGTTTCCGCCAGGAGCAGACCGGCAAGAAAGGCGCCGAGCGCCATCGACAATCCTGCCTGCTGGGTGGCCAGCGCCGTGCCGACAATGACAAGCAGGACCAGCGCCAGAAACATCTCCCGGCTGGCGGTGCTTCCGACCAGCCGGAAGATCGGCCGGATCGCCAGATGGCCGAGAACATAGATGATGGCGACGGCGACACCGGCCTGCCCGAGCGCCCAGGCGAAGGCGATCACCGGCGATCCGCTTCCCTTGGCGGCCAGCGCACTGACCAGAAACAGGATCGGCAGCACCGCAAGATCCTGAAACAACAGAATGGCGAAACTGATCCGCCCGGTCTCCGTGCCGAGCCGCCGGTTCTCCACCAACAACTGCATGACGATCGCGGTCGACGAAAGCGCAAAGCTCGCCCCCAGCACAATCGCCGCGGCGAGCGTGTTTTCAAACATCGACGCGATCGCCGCGATCACGCAGCCGGAAATCACCACCTGCGCGCCGCCAAGGCCGAAGACCAGCCGGCGCATCGCCCAAAGCCGGCCGATCGAAAGCTCAAGCCCGATCATGAACAGCAGGAACACCACACCCAGTTCGCCGATCCGCCGCACCCCCTCCACGTCGGTAACGGCGATGTTTGAAAGCCACGGCAATGTGTCGGAAAACCGCGCCAGCCCGTACGGACCGATGAACAGGCCGACAATCAGAAAACCCAGGACCGGGCTGATCCGAAGCCGCGATACGAGCGGCACGACCACACCGGCGGCAACGAGAAAAACGATCAGCTCGCGCAGTTGATGGACATCAAACGGCAATGGTCTCGTCCGATCGAACGGAAATCGACCCGGCACCGGCACCGGACCCCGCCGACCTTAGCGCAATTTGCCGGCGGTACGAACACACACCGGCCACCATGCGGCGGCGCACCGGCCCGTCCGGATCCGCGACGCCCGCCGGAACAGGCCTAACCGATCTGGTCGAGGATTGCCGCGTTGACCGGGCCGGCCTTTTCCATGTGGACGATATGACCGGCATCGGCGATCACGCTGACGGCAATTTGCGGCGGCAGATCGCTGGCATGGCCCGCCGGCAGAATCCGGTCCTGCTCGCCCCAAACGACCTGAACCGGCGCCTCGATTTCACCGAGACGGGCCCGCAACGACACCTTCTGGCTGTCACCATCGAAATTCGCGTCGGCGATCGCCTGCAACGCCGCCAGCGCCCCGTCCAGCCGTTTGAACTTCAGGACATCCTCGACCATTTCCGCGCTCACAAGTCCGGGATCGTGGACCAGCATTTCCAGGATCGGCCGCAGCTTCCGCCCGCGTGACAGGTTGATGTAGCCGTCGATGAAGGAACCGGCGATCTCCGGGCCCAGCCCGGCCGGAGCGATCAGGCTCAGGCTCGCGGCACGTGCGGGCTCGCCAAGCGCAACCGCGGCGGCGACCGCACCGCCCAGCGAGTGGCCGACCAGATGCGCCCGCTCCAACCCCTCCGCCGCCATGTAGCCGGCAACGATCGCGGCCAGCGCCTCGACACCGCCGTCGGCGACGGCCTTGCCCGACGACCCGTGGCCGGGAAGGTCGATGGCGTGGACGAAGCAGGCGTCCGACAAGGCCGGCTGATTGAACATCCATGTGTTCTTGTCGGCGCCAAATCCGTGAACAAGAATGACGGCCGGCGCATCGGCCGGTCCGGACCGGACCCGGGCGATCCGGATCCCGTTCACATCGACCGCATCGGCAACCGGCCCGGCCGCTTCCGCTTCGCTGCCCGGTGTAAAACTGTCGAGAAATTCCTGCACGAACGCATCGACATCCTCATCGGGAACAGACGCCTCGCAAACGATGCCGAGAAGCGATCCGACAGGCACGGTTTCGCCTTCCGCCGCCACCCGCCGGCGCAGGATACCGGCCACCGGGCTTTCCAGCGCATTGGCGATCTTGTCGGTTTCGATATCGACGATCTCCTGGCCGGTAGCGATCGTTTCGCCATCGTCGACGGCCCACTGGGTGACCATGCCCTCGTCCATCGAAAGCCCCCATTTCGGCATCGTGATCGGAATGATTGTCGACATGACCGGCCTTTCGGTTGTTCAGGATTGCTGCGGCAAACGATTTCCGGGATCGGGTTCGCCGGCGCCCGCCCACGGGATCGGTTATTCGGCCGCTTCCCGGGCCGGGTGGGCGACGGCGTCACGAACCGCCTCTTCGATCCGGTCGACGCTCGGTATGTAGGCGTCTTCCAGCGTCGGCGAGAACGGGACCGGCGCATGCGGCGCCGTCACCTGGCGGATCGGTGCCCTGAGGAAACCGAAGGCTTTCTCCGCGACCAGGCCGGCGATGTCGGCGGCCATGCCACAGCGCGGATGCGCCTCGTCGACGACAATCAGGCGGCCGGTCTCCTCCACCGTTTCCAGAATGGTTTCCGTGTCCAGCGGCGACGTCGTGCGTGGATCGACGACGGTGACGGTGATACCCTGCTTTGCCAGATTGTCGGCCGCTTCATTGGCCAAATTGACCATCCTGCCGAATGCGACGATGGTCGCATCGTCACCTTCGCGGGTCACGTTGGCATCGCCGAACGGGATCGCATAGGGCTCATCGGGCACATCCATCTCGCTGTCGTATAGCGCCTTGTGCTCGAAAAAGACGACGGGATCGTCGTGACGGATCGCCTCGATCAGCAATCCTTTGGCTTCATAGGCGTTGGAGGGAAGAACGACCTTCAGGCCCGGAATGTGGGTGAACACCGGATAGAGGCATTGCGAATGCTGGGATGCCGCCCGAAAGCCGGCACCATACATGGTGCGCACGACCAGCGGCGTCACAGCCTTGCCGCCGAACATGTACCGGAACTTGGCCGCCTGATTGAAAATCTGGTCGAAACACACACCCATGAAATCGACAAACATCAGCTCCACCACCGGGCGCAGCCCCGTCATCGCCGCACCGGCCGCCGCGCCGACGAACGAGATCTCGGCAAGGTGCGTATCCAGAACGCGGTCATCGCCGAATTGGGGACGCAGCCCCTTCGTGACCCCCATCGGGCCGCCCCAGGCATCCTGATCGCCGTTGGCGCCGGTGCCCCCGGAGATGTCCTCGCCCATCAGGATCACGCGTTCGTCACGCTCCATTTCCTGACGCAGTGCTTCATTGATGGCCTGGCGATAGCTTTTCGTGGTCATGGCGATCCCTCAATAATTCAAATAGACATCGGTGAGCAGATCGTCTTCGTCCGGCATCGGCGCCGCCTTGGCCGTCGCGACGCAGCGCGCCACCTCCTCGTCGATCTCTTTGTCCATGGCATCAAATTCGTCGGGCGTGATCAGCGAGGCCTCCACGACGCGTTGCCGGAAAATCCCGATCGGATCACGCGCCCGGGCCGCCTCAAGCTCCTCGGGCAGCCGGTAGGTGCCGGCATCGCCCTCAAAATGCCCGTAAAAACGGTTGAGCCTGACATGAAGCAGGGTCGGGCCGTCGCCGGCGCGGGCCCGCGCGACCGCCGCGCCGGACGCTTCATAGACGTCGAAAAAGTCCGATCCGTCGACCTCCTGCGACGGAATTCCAAAACCTTCGCCCCGGCCCACCTGGCTTCCGCCCACCGACCAGGACGATGCCGTGGTCTCCGCGTAGCCATTGTCCTCGGCAACGAAAACGACCGGCAGGTTCCAGATCTTCGCCAGATTGTAGCTTTCCAGCACCGCCCCCTGGTTCGACGCCCCATCGCCGTAAAAGCAAACCGCGACACCGCCGGTTTTCAGCGTTTTGGCACTCAGGGCCGCCCCGCACACAAGCGGCGCGCCGGCACCGACGATTCCGTTGGCGCCGAGCATGCCCTTCGACAGGTCGGCGATATGCATCGATCCGCCCTTGCCGCCGCAAAGTCCGTCCTTGCGGCCGAAAATCTCCAGCATCATCGGCTCGACCTCCACGCCCTTGGCGATACAGTGGCCGTGGCCGCGGTGGGTCGATGCAATGGCGTCGCGATCATCCAGATGCAGGCAAACCCCAACACCCGACGCCTCCTCGCCGGCGTAGAGGTGCACGAACCCGGGGATCGAGCCGGCGGCGAATTCGGTGTGAACCGCATCTTCGAACGACCGGATCGTGCGCATCCGCCGATATGCCGTGCCGAGCTCCTCGCGCGACAATTGCAATCCACTGACCATGACAGTTTCCTCCCCGTCTCGGTATTTTCCCTGATCATATGCGCTCCTGCGCAGCCCACAACCCGCAATGATCAAATATCACGCCGGAAAGGCACCGGCCGGGCGCCCCGTGTGTCGGACTGTCCGCCGCTGGCCCCTCATCCCGGCGTCAACAGGACAAGGCACCGGCCGCCAGTTAACCGCAACGGCGGTCAAACTTGTATTTAATCAATCGAATGATTAAATACCCGGTGCGATGCCGGCGCGTTTCCACCCGGCGGCAGGCGAGGCAAAAATGGCAAAGTCGGAACGGCCGGCAGCAGGCGGGGCGAATATGGCAAAGTCGGAACGGCCGGCGGCAGGCGGGGCGAATATGGCAAAGTCGGAACGGCCGGCAGCGGAAGGGACCCGTGAGGCATTGATCGAAGCCGGTCTGCGCCTGTTCGGCGAAAAAGGTTTCGATGCCACGTCCACCCGCGATTTGGCCGCCGCGGCCAATGCCAATATCGGTTCCATCGCCTACCATTTCGGCGGCAAGGACGGGCTCAGAAGCGCCTGCGCCGGAGCCATCGTCGACCGCCTGTCAACGATCGTTTTGGCCGCCGGCAACCTGTCCGGACATCCGCCGGCACCGGATGTTGCCGCCGACCGGTTGGAAACAGCCATCCGCACGATGGTCACCTTCATGATCGCCAATCCCCAGGCCGAGCCGATCGCCGCCTTCATCCAGCGCGAAATGGCCCAGCCCAGCCCGGCCCTCGACAGGATTTACGCCGAACTGATCGAGCCGACCCACAAGGCGCTTTGCACCCTGTGGGCGGCCGCCACAGGTCGCGACCCGGAAAGCGCTCAAACCCGCATCGATGTCTTTGCCGTGCTCGGGCAGGCGCTGTATTTCCGCATCGGCAGACCGGTCGTCATTCGCCGCATGGCCTGGCGAACGATCGGCGAGGCCGAAGCCAGTCTTATACTGGCCACGGTCACCGCAAACCTGCGCGCCCAGATCGCCGCCCGCCGGACGGACCGGACATGACCGGTATCCTGTGCGCACTTCCGCTGATCGCCTCGCTGTTTTCCGCCTGCGATCCGGCGCCACCTTTGGCCGTCGGCTATGTCGAGGGCGAATATGTGCTTGTGGCGCCCGTCGAGGTCGCCGAGATTGTCGACCTTCGCGTTCGCCGCGGCGATGCGACCGGTATCAACGAACCCCTCGTCATTCTGGAGCGTCGCGACATCGAGATCGCCGTGGCCGAGGCCGCCGCTGCCCTTGCCGAGGCTGACAGCCGGCTCGCCGATCTGAAAGGCGGCAAGCGGCCGGAGGAAATCGCGGTCATCGAGGCCGCGCGCAATTCCGCCGTGGCGCAGGAACGCGAAGCGAAGCGCATATTGCAGCGCCAGACCCTGCTTCTGGAGCGCGGATTCACCGCCCAGGCAAAATTCGATGACGCCGAGACCGCCGTTGAGATGGCCCGGGCCAGGCGCGCCGAACTGGATGCAAGCCTCGCCGTCGCCAGGCTCCCGGCAAGACCCGACACGATCCATGCCGCCGAAGCGCAGGTCGACCGCGCGCGTGCCGCGCTGGACCGCGCCCGCTGGCGCCTGGACCGGCGGACCCTGTCATCGCCGCGTAACGGCATCGTGTTCGATATCATCCGAAATCCCGGCGACCTTGCCGGCCCACAGGCACCGGTCCTGTCCATCCTGCCGGACGGCGCGGTCAAACTGCGCCTCTATCTGCCGGAACGGGCGCTTGCGGGCGTGTCAATCGGCACAAAGCTGAGCGTCCGCTGCGACGGTTGCCGGCCGGACATGACGGCCACGGTCGCTTATGTCGCGCCGGATCCGGAATTCACGCCGCCGGTGATCTATTCTCTGGAGAACCGGCAGAAGCTCGTCTATCTCGTGGAAGCACGCCCGGACGCCAATGCCACCGCCCTGAAACCCGGGCAGATCGTCGATGTCGTCCTGGCCGGCGGTGACACATGAACACCGGCCGGGACAAGGGCAACATCGCCATCGATGTCGAGGGACTGGTCAAGCGTTTCGGCGATCATACCGTCGTCGACCAGGTCTCCATGCGCGTGCGCCGCGGCGAGATTTCCGGCTTTCTGGGGCCCAACGGCTCCGGCAAGACGACCACCATCCGGGTCATGTGCGGGCTGCTGACGCCGGATGGCGGCAGCGGCCGTGTGCTCGGTTACGACATCCGCACCGAAGCACTGATGATCAAGCGCGAGGTCGGCTACATGACCCAGCGCTTCTCGTTCTACGAAGATCTCTCCATTGAGGAAAATCTGTTGTTCGTGGCACGCCTTTACGGCCTGAAGCCGGTCCGCGACCATGTTGCGCGCACACTCGACGATCTTGGTCTGTCATCGCGAGCCCGCCAGCTCGCCGGCACACTGTCGGGCGGCTGGAAGCAGCGCCTGGCTCTTGCCGCCTGCATCATGCACACCCCCAAGCTGTTGCTCCTGGACGAACCCACCGCCGGGGTCGATCCGAAGGCACGGCGCGAATTCTGGGATGAAATTCACAAGCTGGCCGCCGACGGCCTGACGGTTCTCGTCTCCACCCACTATATGGACGAAGCGGAGCGCTGCCATCGCATCCACTACATCTCCTACGGGCGTCTTCTCGCCAGCGGCACCGTCGACGAGGTCGTCGCCAGCGCCGGCCTGACCACCTACATCGTCGAAGGCCCCGACGTCGGCGCGGCGGCGAAACGGCTGGCCGGCATGCCCGGCATCGATCAGGTGGCGCCGTTCGGCACCTCGCTGCATGTGGTCGGGCAGGATCCGGAACGCCTGGCGGAGAGCGTGCGCCGGGTCGCGACCGGCACTGGCGTGACCGCCCGGCCTGGCGAAACCAGCCTGGAGGATGTTTTCATCCAGTTCATGAGTGCATCGACGGACAATATGGCCGGATCTGCGGCGGCTGCGGCAAATGCGGCGGAGCCCGGCAGATGAACGCCTACTTTTCACTCGGTCGCCTGAGCGCGCTGCTTGCCAAGGAGTTCATCCAGATGCGGCGCGACCGGGTCACCTTCGCCATGATGCTGGGTGTTCCGCTGATGCAGCTCATCCTGTTCGGCTTTGCCATCAACACCGATCCCAAAGCCTTGCCGGCCGCACTGGTGACCGCCAGCCAGGATCACTATTCCCGGGCGATGGTGTCGGCCCTCGAACTCACCGGCTACTACCGGTTTGACCATGTCGTCGCGAGCGCCGCGGAGGCCGAGGCCCTGATCGAGGCCGGCACCGTATCGTTTGTCGTCACCATTCCCTCCGACTTCGCCCGCCGCATCGATCGCGGCACGAAGCCGCAAATCCTGATCGAGGCGGATGCCACCGATCCGGCGGCATCCTCAGGCGCGATTTCCACACTCGGCACGCTGATCGGCCGGGCGCTCCTGCGCGAGCGGAATGCTGAAGCCGCCGCGGCCCGCGCCGCCGACGAGGCGGTCGAGATCGTCGTGCATCGACGTTACAATCCCGAAGGCATCACCCAGTACAACATCGTCCCGGGCCTGCTTGGCGTCATCCTGCAGATGACCATGGTCATGATGACCTCCATGGCGCTCACCCGCGAAAGCGAGCGCGGCACGATGGAAAACCTGCTGGCGATGCCGGCAAGCCCGCCGGAAATCATGCTGGGCAAGGTGTTGCCCTATCTGGCCGTCGGCGCGGTTCAGGTCGCGGTTGTGCTGATCGCCGCCAAGCTCTTGTTCTCTGTGCCTTTTGTCGGCGATCTGACCCTGTTGCTGACCAGTGTGATGATTTTCGTGCTGGCGCTGGTTCTTCTCGGTTATCTGATCTCCACGGCCGCCAAGACCCAGATGCAGGCCATGCAGCTCACTTTCTTTTTCTTTCTGCCGTCCCTGCTCCTGTCCGGGTTCATGTTCCCCTATCGCGGCATGCCCGGCTGGGCGCAAACGCTGGGCGAAATCTTCCCGCTGACCCATTTCCTGCGCGTCATCCGGGCGGTGATGCTGAAAGGCGCCGATCATGCGGCGATTTCGGCCCCGCTGGTCGCCCTGATTGTCTTTGTCTTCATTTTCGGCGGCCTGGCGCTGGCCCGGTTTCGTCGCACCCTCGATTGACTTGAAACCGGCGATTGAATCAAAAACGCCGCCGGAGAACCGGCGGCGTCTGAAACGGGCAAAAAACCCGGCGCTGCGTCAGGACGCAAGCGTGATGTTGATCGCATTCTTGCCGCGTCCGCGCGGATCGTCGGCGACCTCGAAAGTCACCTTGTCGCCCTCGTCGATGGAGGGAACGCCGGAGGCTTCCAGCGCCGTTGCGTGAACGAAGATGTCCTTCGATCCGTCTTCCGGAGCGATGAAGCCGAAGCCGCGCGAATGATTGAAGAATTTGACTGTGCCATTAATCGGCATGGGGATATCCTTTCCCGCTTGTGATATTGGATAAAGCCGATCGCCCCGGCCGATCGGCGCGAGGTGTGGATCGTCTCTCAATTGTCGGGAAAGGGTCTTTGGGGCCTGGGGCCATATCGTCTTAACCGGTCGTCGAGAGGGCGCACATTTCCAACATAACCGTGCGCCGCACCCCCTACATCGGGCCGATTGCCCGAAATTGCAAATGTTTTCTTCAAAAACGGTTTCCCCGCGCGGTCCGGCCAATGGCGACGATCGGCGTCCCGCGCCGGGCCTCATCAGCGCCGGTGACCGCAGGGGGTAGGCCGATGGCCGGGGAAAATGATACACTTTCCGCGCCGCTTCGATTGGGCCCGGACCTTGGATACGCCTCAGCCTGTTCGCCCCGACATCCGTACACGGATCAGGACATCATGCCTGATCGGCGAGGCGGCATGCCTTCAGGATCTGCGGACCCGCGCCGGCATCGACGAAGCAAGCCGCAAGCGGATTTCGGCGCGCGCCGTCCATCTGGTGGAAACCATTCGCCGGAACAGCGATCCCGGCCTGATGGAGGCGTTTCTCGCCGAATATGGCCTGTCCACCGACGAAGGCATCGCGCTGATGTGTCTCGCCGAAGCGCTGTTGCGGGTACCCGATGCCGACACGATTGACGAACTGATCGAAGACAAGATCGCCCCCTCCGCCTGGGGCCGGCATCTGGGCCGGTCCAGTTCTTCGCTGGTGAATGCGTCCACATGGGCGCTGATGCTGACTGGCAAGGTGCTGGACGACGAAGGCTCTGCCGGTGTCGCGGCAATTCTGCATGGCCTCATCAAACGCGTTGGCGAACCGGTCATCCGCACCGCCGTTCGCCATGCGATGCGCGAACTCGGCGGGCAGTTCGTGCTTGGCGAGACCATGGCGGAGGCGTTGAAGCGGGGCGAACCGGAGATCCGCGCCGGCTACACCTTTTCCTACGACATGCTGGGCGAGGCGGCACTGACCGCCGGCGACGCGGAAACCTATTTGCGCGCCTACAGCGCCGCCATCGCCGCGCTGGCCGACCGGGCCACAGCTTCCGACATCCGTGACAATCCGGGCATTTCCATAAAGCTGTCGGCGCTCCATCCGCGTTACGAGGTCGGCCAGAAACGACGGGTCATGGACGAACTGGTCGATCGCGTCCGCACGCTCGTCCTGGCCGCTCGCGACGCCAATCTGGGGCTCAACATCGACGCCGAGGAAGCCGATCGCCTTGATCTTTCGCTCGACGTCATCGAGGCGCTTGTACGCGATCCGCGCCTGGCCGGCTGGGATGGCTTCGGGGTCGTGGTTCAGGCGTACAGCAAGCGGGCCGGGCCGGTTGTGGATTGGCTCCATGGCCTCGCCGGCGAACGGGATCGCAAGCTCATGGTCCGCCTCGTCAAGGGTGCCTATTGGGACGCCGAGATCAAACGGGCGCAGGTCGAAGGTCTCGCCGGATTTCCGGTCTTCACCCGCAAGGCGGCGACCGACGTGTCCTATCTGTGCTGCGCCCGGCGGCTGCTGGCGATGACCGATCGCATCTATCCGCAGTTCGCAACCCACAATGCCCACACGGTCGCCGCCATTGTCGAACTGGCGCCCGACCTGTCGGCGTTCGAGTTTCAACGCCTGCACGGCATGGGCGAGGCGCTGCATCGCACCGTCATGGCGGCGGAAGGAACCCGCTGCCGCATCTACGCGCCGGTCGGCGCCCATCGCGACCTTCTCGCCTATCTGGTCCGTCGGCTTCTGGAAAACGGCGCCAACTCGTCATTCGTCAATCAGATTGTCGACGAAACCGTACCCGCCGCCGAAGTCGCCACTGATCCCTTCGACCTGATCGACCGGGCGGACGGCGCCGGCAATCCGGCAATCGCGCGACCCGCCGGCCTCTATGCACCGGAGCGGGAAAATTCGCGCGGCTGGGATCTTCACAATACCGACGACATCGCCGCCTTCGAAGCCGCCCGCGAGCCCTTTCGTCAGCAAATCTGGGATGCCGGGCCGCGACTCGCCACAAGCGCCGAAACCGGCCCGCCGCAACCGATCGTCAATCCCGCCAATCCCGACGACACGGTCGGTCACGTCAGGGAACTGACGGTTGAGGGCACGGATGCGGCCCTTGCCGCCGCCCGCCCCTGGCCGGATCACGACGACGCGACACGAAAGTCAATCCTGCTCCGCGCCTCGCATCTCTACGAGGAGCATGCCGGCGAATTCTTTGCGGCAATGGCCCGCGAGGCCGGCAAGACGCCGATCGACGCCGTCGCCGAATTGCGCGAAGCTGTCGACTTTCTGCGCTACTACGCGGCCCGGATCGACGGCTTGCCGAACCGCCAGCCGCGCGGCCTTTTCGCCTGCATATCACCGTGGAATTTTCCCCTGGCGATTTTTACCGGGCAGATCGCCGCCGCTCTTGCCGCCGGCAATGGTGTCCTCGCCAAACCGGCCGAATCCACGCCGATCACCGCCGCCATCGCGGTTCGCCTCCTTCATGCCGCGGGCGTGCCGCACAGCGCCCTGCAACTGCTGCCCGGACGTGGCCCGGTTGTCGGCGCGCGCCTGACCGCCCATCCGGATATCGCCGGGGTGTGCTTCACCGGTTCCACCGATACGGCCCTGGCGATCAACCGGTCGATGGCCAAAGCCGTTGATCCGGCAGCACCGCTGATTGCCGAGACCGGTGGCCTCAATGCCATGATCGTCGACTCAACCGCCCTGCCGGAACAGGCGGTTCGCGACATTGTCGCATCGGCATTCCGCTCTGCCGGACAGCGCTGTTCCGCGCTCCGCATCCTCTTCCTGCAGGAGGAGATCGCCGGCCCCTTCCAGGACATGCTGTTCGGCGCCATGGATGAGCTTGTCGTCGGCGATCCGTGGTCCTTCGCCACAGATATCGGCCCGGTGATCGACGGACCGGCGCAGGCCGGTATTGCAGACCACATCGAACGCGCCAAACAAGACGGGCGGCTGCTCAAGCAACGCCCCGCGCCGGCACGCGGCACCTTTGTCGGCCCCGCCGCCATCGCCGTCAATTCGATTGCCGATTTGAAGCGCGAGATTTTCGGGCCGGTACTCCACATCGCGCGCTTTCGCGCCGACAGGATCGGCAACCTTGTCGATGACATCAACGCCCGCGGCTTCGGGCTCACATTTGGCCTGCACACACGCATCGACGACCGGGTCGAGCAGATCACGGCCAGACTGCGGGTCGGCAACATGTACATCAACCGCAACCAGATCGGCGCCATTGTCGGATCCCAGCCTTTCGGCGGCGAGGGCTTGTCGGGCACCGGTCCGAAAGCGGGCGGCCCGCACTATGTCCGCCGGTTTACCCGGATATCCGGCATTCCCGCCGCGACGCCGCCGCCGGCCGGAACACCGGTCGATCGGCGCGATGTCCAGGCCATGATCGATCAACGCATCCACGCGTACAACGAACCGGTCTCCGCCGACGACCTGCCCGGCCCCACGGGCGAATCGAACCGGTTGTCCCTTTACCCGCGCGGTGTGGTCCTTTGCCTGGGGCCCGGACCCGTTCAAGCCGGTCACCAGGCACGTATCGCCCATGACTGCGGATGCGAGGCCGTGATCGTCGCCCCCGGCGCCACCGGACCCGACGCGATCGATGGCGCGTTGGACCTGTCCGCGATCACCGCCCTGCGCGGCATATCGGTGGTCGCCTTGTTTGGTGCCGCGGACGAACTAAGGGCGGCGCGCCGCGCGCTCGCCGATCGGCAAGGGGCGATCGTGCCGCTTGCAGCCGAGCCGGATTTCGCCGACCTGTGCCTGCTGGAGCGCCATGTCTGCATCGACACCACCGCCGCCGGCGGCAACGCGACGCTGCTTGCCGCCGGTGCCGGGCCGCGTTCGCGGCACAGGCTGCCGGGCTAGTGTGACATCAGCACCGGCACGGTCATGTGACCGGCAATGTCCCGTGTCACGCCGCCGAAGATGGTTTCGCGCAATCGGGCGTGTCCGTAGCACCCCATCACGATCATGTCGGCTGAAAAATCCGCCGCACGCGACAGGATCTCTTCCGCCACCGTGATCGAATCCGGATTGGTGCGATGCAGATCGGTTTCATAGCCATGCCGGGCGAAATTCGCCGCGAGCGCGCCACCGGACAGATGCGGCTCGTCGCCGTCTCCGCCGGATCCCGCGGTCAGGATGCGGATTTTCGCGCCCTCCGGGCAAAGCGCCAGGGCGTCAAAGGCCGCCCGCGCCGCTTCCCGGCTGCCGTTCCACGCGATCATCACCCGGTGACCGACTTCATCGAAGGATCCCGCCGCCGGGACCACCAGCACCGGCCGGCCGCACGCCATGATGATATCGGCGGGTGAAATCAGGCCGGACAACAATCCTTCCTCGTCCGGCTGACCGACGATGGTCAGATCGCTCGTCCGGCAGGCGGTGGCGATTTCACTGATATAGGGCTGACCCGCCGTGTGTCCCTCCCGCCAGGCGGCGTCAAGACCACAGGCCGCGGCCTCCGCTTCGAACGCCGCCCTGGACCGGTCGGCCTCTTCACGAAACATATCCGACTGGGACTGCACATATTCGGCACCGACGGCGATCGCCGCATCGGCATAGATTTGAACCGGCGGAATGACGTGCAAGCCGGTCACCTTGCAGTCGTTGCGCCGCGCCAGCGCATTGGCAACGGGAACCAGCCGCCTGGCGTATCGCTCAGCGGGGCTGTAGACGATAATGGACCGCAGATTGCTCATTGCCTGGCTCCTTGTTCAAGACCTGTGTCGCATGGTCCGGTCGCATCTTTCCGGCCGGACCGCACGACCGGACATTAGTGCCGGCGCTCCCGCGGCATCTTGATATCGATCAAACGGCTCACCACAGCCATTTGTGCCGCTGCGCCGCAATCGGACTAGCGCAACTGGAACGCCGCCCAGACGGACGCCACATAGATCGCCAGCACAAGCAGGGAATCGATTCCGATACCAAGAATCGTCCGGCTGGAGCGGATCACCAGCCCGATGACATAGATTGCGGTGACGACGATGCCGACGCCGATGACAAACGAGGAAATCGAATCGGCCTGCGCCAGCAGCAGTCCCTCCGTGTACAGAATATCCGCCGGCAACAGAAGTATGATCATGATCAGGTTGCTGCCGAATATGTTGGAAATCGCCATCGTGTAGGAGCGCAGCCGAACGGCCATGATTGTCGTGCTGACCTCCGGAAGCGACGTGGAGGCGGCAAGCAGGGTGACGCCGATGAAACTGCGGCCAAGCCCCGATTGGGCGGCAATCTGCTCCGACAGCGCCACCAGCAGGACACCACAGACCAGAATGACCGCGCTGGCCACCACGAAGCGCATAACCAGGCCCGGCATGGCGATGCGGCCAAGCCTGTCCGGCCAGGGATTGACCGGCGGATCGCCGGTGTTTTCCGGAAATGCGACCGCCAGCCATGCATCCTTGCTGTCGAACCGGCGCAGCATTGCGATGATGACGATATAGACGATCGCCACGAGGCAGGACCCCAGGCCGATATTGAGATAAACCGGCCGCTCGCCGTACATGATGACGATCTGCAACAGGCCGAGAAGCAGAATTAGCGAAATGCCCTCCAGGATCGGGGTCGGTTTGCGCGGGTAGAATGTGATCGACGCGCCGACGGCAAACAGGTTGGCCAGCGAGAGTATGGCGGTCTGCATCGTCACCCCGCCAAACATGTTGGCGAGCAACAACTGCGCGTTTCCCGCCAGGGCCGCGGTTATCGTCGTGACCACTTCCGGCAGTTCGGTCGCCGCCGCCAGGAACACCAGGCCCATCACCGCCTTGCCGATCCGCTTGCGGTCGGAGATTTCATCGGCATAGGCGGCAAGCCGGGTCCCGGCCAGCCAGACGACACTGGCAACCAACGCGAACAAGGCGACGTTGATTGCAAGCGGAACGTGGGCGAACAAGTGCGACGCCATGTCAGACTCCCCGCCGACCGGTTTCATTGTGCTCCGGGCGTCGATGTCAATTGCCGCCGCATTTCATAACAGCTAGACTCGCCGCAAAACAGGCGTCCGTGCATATGCCGGAATTGGCCTGCGTCAAAAACAAGGAGGTAGCTGAAATGCAAATGCTCAAACGATTGCTTTCGATTTGCGGACTGTCCGCATCGATCGTCATGATCGCCTCGGTTGCGATGGCGATGACTCTCCACGTCCACAATGGCGGCGATCCCACGTCGCTGGACCCGCACAAGGTCTCCGGCGACTGGGAAAACCGCGTGGTCGGCGACATGATCGAGGGTCTGGTGGCGGAAGATGCCGACGCCAAGGCGATCCCCGGCCAGGCGGAAAGCTGGACGATTTCCGACGACGGGCTGGTCTACACGTTCAAGCTGCGCGAAGATGCGGTCTGGTCCGATGGCACACCGGTCACGTCAGACGATTTCGTCTTCGCCTTCCAGCGCCTGATGAACCCGGAATCGGCGGCGAAATATGCCTATCTGCAATATCCGATCAAGAATGCCGAGGCGATCAACACCGGCGAAATGTCCGATATCGGCGCACTTGGCGTCCGGGCCGTTGATGACAAGACGCTTGAGATCACCCTTCAGGAACCCACGCCCTACTTCATCACAGCGCTCGTCCACTACACCGCCTATCCGGTGCCCAAGCATATCGTCGAAGCCAAGGGCGACGACTGGGTGAAGGTGGAGAACATTGCGGTAAACGGCCCCTACAAGCCTGCCGAATGGTTGCCCGGCAGCCATGTCAAGCTGGTCAGGAACGACACCTATTACGACCACGATTCACTCAAGATTGACGAGGTGATCTATTATGTTCTTGAGGATGAATCGGCGGCCCTGAAGCGCTACCGCGCCGGCGAATTCGATATTCTGACCGAATTCCCGACCGATCAGTTCGCCTGGTTGGAGG
Source organism: Afifellaceae bacterium (assembly GCA_965216515.1). Classification (GTDB taxonomy): domain Bacteria; phylum Pseudomonadota; class Alphaproteobacteria; order Rhizobiales; family Afifellaceae; genus CAXMRP01. The sequence goes on from OZ244173.1 coordinate 1,872,030, forward strand.
AAAATCACCCCGGAGAAGCGCGGGTCTCCCCCTTCCTCGGCCTTTACTATTACGTCTTCAACCACAACAAGCCGCCGTTCGACGACAAGCGGGTCCGTCAGGCCCTGTCCATGGCCGTCAACCGCGAGGTTATTGGTCCGCAGATCCTCGGCACCGGCGAAAAACCGGCCTACAGCTGGGTCGTGCCGGGTATGGACAATTACGGCGATCCCTACATGGCGACCTGGCGTGACATGCCTTATGGCGAAAAGGTCGCGCAGGCCAAGACGCTGTTGGCGGATGCCGGCTACGGCCCGGACAATCCGTTGAAACTCCAGCTTCGTTACAACACCAACGAAAATCACAAGCGGATCGCGGTCGCCATTGCCGCCATGTGGAAGTCGCTTGGTATCGAAGTCGAACTCTTCAATACCGAGGTGAAGGTCCACTATGCCGATCTCAACGAAAACAATTTCGACGGCATCGCCCGCGCCGGCTGGCTGGCGGACTACAACGACCCGGTTAATTTCCTGGAGCTTCTCAAAGGCGGCAACAAATACAATTACGGCCGCTGGGCGAACGCCGAGTTCGACGCGTATCTGGAAAAGGCGGCCAAGGAAACCGACCTGACCAAGCGGGCCGGGCTGCTCTACGAAGCCGAGAAGATCGCCATGGAGGAATCCGCAGCGGCGCCGATCTACTACTATATCGCGCGCAACGTGGTTTCCCCGAAAGTCTCCGGATTCGTCGACAACGCCAAGGACATTCATCGCACCCGGTGGATCGAAAAATCCGAATGAAATTGATCAGTTGACGTCACCACGCCCGGTCTGACACCGGGCGTGGCTGCATCCGATGCTCCGCTACGCGTTCAAACGGCTTCTGACGGCGGTCCCGGTTCTTTGGATCGCGGTCTCCGTCTGCTTCGTTCTGCTGCGGGTCGCGCCCGGCGGGCCGTTCGATGAGGAACGGCCGCTGCCGGCGAAAATCCTCGAAAACGTCCAGGCCCACTACAACCTCGACAAACCGCTGATCCAGCAATACTGGATCTACATCACCGGTGTCGTGCAGGGCGATCTCGGGCCGTCCTTCACGACCGAGGATTTCTCCGTTGCCGAACTGATCGGCATCGGCCTGCCCTACACCTTCACGATCGGCGGATCCGCCCTGTTGCTGGCGCTCCTCATCGGGGTCGCAAGCGGGGTTGTCGCGGCCCTCAATCAGAACCGGGCGCCCGACTATGCGCTGGTGGTTCTGGTCATGACCGGCCTGATTCTGCCGAATTTTCTGATCGCGCCGATCCTCCAGCTCATCTTCGGCGTTCAGCTGGGCTGGCTGCCGGTCGGCGGCTGGGGTGACGGCGGCCTTCCGTTTCTCGTGCTGCCGGTCATCGTCCTGGCGCTGCCGCACATTGCGCGGATCTCCCGGCTGATGCGCGGCAGCATGATCGAGGTTCTTGGTACCGACTTCATCCGGACCGCCCGCGCCAAGGGTATCGGGGCGCGGCTGGTCGTCTCCCGTCATGCCATCAAGCCGGCGCTCGCCCCCGTCGTCTCCTATCTCGGGCCTGCCGCCGGCTATCTGTTGACCGGGTCGATTGTCGTGGAGTCGATCTTCGGACTGCCGGGTATCGGCCACTATTTCATCAGCGCGGCGCTCAGCCGGGACTACGGAATGGTGTTGGGCACAGTTGTATTCTACATGGTGCTGATCATCATCCTGAACCTGCTCGTCGATCTCGCCTATGCCTGGCTCGATCCCAAGGTGCGGGTCGGATGATCTTCGGCGCGCGACGCGAGGCCATTGTTGCCGACATCCTCGGGGCCGAAGCACCCAAGGGGCGCAGCCTCACCGGCGACGCATTTCGTCGCCTGGCGCGTAATAAGGCCGCCATCGTATCGCTTGTCATGCTGGGGCTGATCATCCTGGTCGCCTTTGCCGGCCCCTATGTCATAACCAACAATTATGAGGATCCCGACTGGGCCGCCTTCCGCGTTCCTCCGACCCTGGAAAACGGTCATTATTTCGGCACCGACCAGAACGGGCGCGATCTTCTCGCCCGCACGCTCTACGGAACCCGGATCTCCCTCGCCGTCGCCTTTGTCGCCACGCTTGTCTCGGTGGTCATCGGCGTCGCCTATGGTGCGATCGCCGGTTATTTCGGCGGCCGCATCGACGCCACCATGATGCGCTTCGTCGATATCATGTACGCGCTGCCCTACATCCTCTTTGTCATTCTTCTGATGGTCGTGTTCGGCCGCAACGTTATCCTGCTGTTCGTCGGCATCGGCGCGGTGGAATGGCTGACCATGGCCCGAATCGTGCGCGGCCAGACGCTTTCCATCAAGCAGCGTGAATTCGTCGAGGCGGCCCGCGCCAGCGGCCAGAGGCCGATGAAGATCATCCTCCGACATATCGTTCCGAACCTTGTCGGGCCGGTTGTGATCTATGCCACGTTGACCGTCCCGGAAATCATCGTCACGGAAAGTTTCCTCTCCTATCTCGGCTTCGGCGTTCAGGAACCGCTGACTTCGCTTGGCACGTTGATATCCGACGGCGCCGGCGTGCTGGAGGTCATGCCGTGGCTCTTGTATTTCCCGGCCGGCTTTCTCGTCGCGCTGCTTCTGTCGCTGTCTTATGTCGGCGACGGGTTGCGCGACGCCTTCGATCCCAAGGACAGGTGATGGATCCGGTTCTCGACATCCGCGACCTTGCCGTCCGCTTCGACACGCCCGAGGGCACCGTGGAAGCCGTCGACCACCTGTCGTTCCGGATCGCAGAGGGGGAAACCCTTGCCGTTGTCGGCGAAAGCGGCTCCGGCAAGAGCCAGACTTTCCTGGCCGTTATGGGCCTGCTGGCCCGCAACGGGCAGGCCGGCGGGCAGGCGCTGTTCCGCGGCGCCGACCTTCTGTCCATGCCCCCTTCGCGGCTTGACCAGATCCGCGGCCGCGACATCGCCATGGTCTTTCAGAATCCGATGACCTCGCTCAACCCGGTGCTGCGGGTATCGCGGCAACTGACCGAGGTTCTGCAGACCCACCGGGGCCAGACCGCCGCCACGGCGCGGCAAAACGCCATCGCCATGCTCCAAAAGGTGGGCATCCCGGACCCGGAGCGCCAGTTCACCGCCTATCCCCATGAGCTGTCGGGCGGCATGCGGCAACGGGTGATGATCGCCATCGCGCTTTTGTGCCAACCGCGGATCCTGATCGCCGACGAGCCGACCACCGCCCTCGACGTAACCGTCCAGGCCCAGATCCTCGGCCTGTTCCGAACGCTCCAGCAGGAAACAGGCGCAGCGCTCGTCCTGATCACCCACGATCTGGGGGTTGTCGCGGCACTGTCGGAACGGGTGATGGTCATGTATGCCGGCCGGATCGTCGAAATCGCCCCGGCTGAAACCCTGTTCGCCGATCCCCGGCATCCCTACACCGCCGCCCTCCTGGCCTCCACGCCACGGGTCGACCGGGACATGACCGCCCTTGCCCCGATCCGCGGACAGCCGCCCAACCTGCAGTCGAGGCCGGCCGGCTGCGCGTTCCATCCGCGATGCACGCACGCGACCGACCGGTGCCGGCGCGAGACGCCGATGCTTGCCAGCCGCGATGGCCGCGCCAGCGCCTGCTATCTCGATTGGAGCGAAAACGTGACCCCGCTGACCGACGAAGCGGAGATCGCCCGATGACCGCACCGCTTCTCGCCGTTAGGAACCTGACGACGGAATTCGAGTGGCCCGGCGGCTTTTTCCGGCCACCGGCGATACTGAAAGCCGTTTCCGACATCAGCTTCGAGCTTGCCGACGGGGAAACACTTGGTGTGGTCGGCGAGTCCGGTTGCGGCAAGTCCACCCTCGGCCGCTCCATTTTGCGCCTGATCGAGCCGACGGCCGGCAGCGTCGTTCTTGCCGGCACGCCGGTCACCGGCGTCGATGAAGAATCCCTTCGCCGTCTCCGGCAGGATATGCAGATCGTCTTTCAGGACCCGATCGGCTCGCTTAATCCACGCATGACCATCGGTGATATCATCGCCGAGCCGCTGACCGTGTTCGAGCCGAACCTGACAGCGGCCGACCGGCATCGCCGCGTCGCCGAGATCATGGACCAGGTCGGCCTTCTGCCGCAGATGATCAATCGCTACGCCCACGAGTTTTCCGGCGGCCAGGCCCAGCGCATCGGCATCGCCCGCGCCATCGTTCTGAAGCCGCGGCTGGTCATCTGCGACGAGCCCGTCTCCGCCCTGGACGTCTCCGTCCAGGCCCAGATTGTCAATCTTCTGATCGAACTCAAGACATCGCTGGGCCTGTCGATGATCTTCATCAGCCACGATTTGTCGGTTGTCCGCTACGTCTCCGACCGGATCATGGTTTTGTATCTCGGACGCATCGTCGAACTGGGCGACCGGACACGGATCTTTTCCGCACCGGCCCATCCTTACACCAGGGCGCTCCTGCAGGCGGCCCTGGTTCCCGATCCGGCGGTCGCCCGGGGGCGGCCGCTGGAGGCCCTGGAAGGCGAAGTCCCCTCACCGCTCAAGCCGCCTTCCGGATGCACCTTCCGGACCCGTTGCCCGCTGGCCGGCGAACGCTGCGCCGGCGAAATCCCGCAACTGCGAACCGTCGACGGGCGCACTGTCGCCTGTCATTTCGCCTGATAGCAGCCGGCGTCCGGAATTCCGGCCGTGCCTTGCGCCTGCGCCCGTCGCAACGCCTTCGGGGCGCTTACCGGACCAGCACGCAGGTGCACGGAGCCATGTGTGAGACCTTGTGGGACACGCTGCCCAGCAACAGCCCCTGCACATCGCTCAAGCCCCGGCTGCCGAGGAAAATCATGTCGATGTCCATGTCCCCGGCAATTTCCACGATCTGCTCGGCGACATTGCCCTCTCTCACCTTCGTCGGCAGGTCGTCGATCCCCAGTTCCCGCGCCCGCGTCTGCGCCTCTCGGGTGATAGTGTCGCCGATGGAGCGATCGGTGTGAACCCGCGCCGCGACCTCCTCCGTGGAGAGCCCCTCGATTTCCGCCCAGGTTTCCAGCCCCGGCGGAACGGGCCGATAGGGAATGACGTGTAGCGCGACAATCGTCGCGCCTGATGCCTTGCCGACGGTCGCCGCCAGCTCCAGTGCTTTCCATCCGGCCGCCGAACCATCAACCGCCACCATATAGGTTTTGCTCATGTCTGCCTCCGGTCTGTCTCCGCAGTGTTCCGGCCAACCACGCATGCCAGCATGCCAGTCGCATCGGCCGGTCATGAACATCCTATCGGCGGAGTTGGACCAAATAATTGACCCATATCAACGGGTCCGGCCCCGCGATCGGGTAGTCTGGCGCCATGGCTGTACACGCGGCGGATCCCCCGCAAACCCGTATGGAGGGAGCCATGAGCCTACTACGGATGCTTGCGCTATCCGCCACGCTGGCGATACCGGCCGCAGCGCCGGTCATGGCACAGGGCGATGCCGAAGCCGGCAAGACAACGGCCGGGGAATTGTGCGCACGTTGCCACGATATCGGACCGGACGGCCCCTTCAAGCAGCATCCGCCGAGTTTCGCCGCGATCGCGGTTTTTCGCAGCACCGAGCAAATACACGCCCGCATCGCCTATCCGCCCTTGCACGTAAACATGCCAAGCGTGGAATATGTCCTGGCACCGGACGCCATCGCGGATTTGGTGGCGTATATCGTGTCCCTTGAAGACAAATAGCGCCGTGCCGACAGGAAGGATCAGATGCGGACCGATCGGCCCGCGCGCTGACAACACATGCCGCATTGGATTTGTGGTCGCGGCCGCCGGCTGGCTGGCCGCGGCGCCGGCCGCCTCAGGTCAGGAGATCGGATCGGCGATGGCCGGTTATCAGCTGGCCCGGGAAGTCTGCTCGCCTTGCCATGCCATTGAGGCCGATGCGCCAGTCTCGCCGCACGTGGACGCGCCGCCCTTCGCGGACATCGCCGTCCGGCCGGAGATGACGCCCCTGGCGCTCGCCGTCTGGTTTCGGTCTCCCCATCTTTCGATGCCGAACCTGGTCATTTCCAAGCAGGAAGCATCCGACCTGATCGCCTACATCACGGGACTGAACGGCCAATAGCCGGTGTTCCGCCCGGCGCGGCAATTCGATCCCCGGCGGGCGCGGACAGTTTGTACCGGCCGGATGATCAGCTTTCCGGCACCTGCGGCGTCACGTGAATGGCATAGGGTCCCTTTTCCCCGTCAAGCTGCTTGAACCGCACCCGTCCGCCGACGGCGATCTGGTTCCACACCGCCTTGGTCAGGCTGTCTTCCTGGAAATAGACCTCTTCGCCGAATTCCGACTCGATAAAGCCGTAGCCCTCGCCTTCGAACAACCGGTCGATCCGGCCATGAATCGGTTCGGGGTGGCGCTTGTGGCGCTGCGGGCTCATCTGCCGGACGCGATCCTCCAGCTTTCGACGCGCCGCATCGAAGGCGTCCCGAATCGCCACGTTGATATCTTCGTGCGCGTGGTTTTTGCCGGCTTCCCGGGTGATGACGATATCCTGACCCGGAACCGACACATCGATGCGGATGTTGTACAAGGTCCCGGTCTGATGCTGGCGATGGGGCGCATCGACCACCACCTGGCAGCCGACGATGCGGGGGTGGAATTGCTCCAGTTCGGCGATTTTCTCAAGCACATGGGCCTCCACACGGTCATTGTGGTCCATGTTCCTGAAACTGACCCGCGGCTCAATCTGCATGCTCGATCTCCTTCCGGTCATCGACCGCCGGCGGCGATCGACGTAGCAATGTCCGTTCGTTTCACATCAGTCGGGAATTATCAGGCAGCCGGCTTGTCATCGCCATAGTTCGCCATGACCCGCGCCACGGCCTTGGCCGGCCAGAGCGGTCGCAGCTCTTGCGGCAGGCAGCTGACAACATCATCGATTTCACCGGCCGACACATGTTCTTCCAAGAGAGCGAACACCGCTCGCGCCGCAGCTTCCGGCTGCACGTCCGGATGGGCTTTCAATCGTTCCCCGAGCGCAACCAGAAACTCGTCCATGTGCCGCAGTTTCATCGGCGTGGAGGCCGGATGGTAGTTTTCATAGTAGAGGCCCCGGACAAGGGTCGGCAGCTGGGCGGCAAGATTGGCGGCCTCGTCGACCGAAAGCCGGTCGCGCAATAGACTGAGCACGGCGCGCAGTGCCGCGACCGTTGACCGGTCATCGCGAGACTGCAACCGGGCATTCAGCTCATGCAGCCATTCATAGGATTGAGCGACCGCATGCTCGAAAAGTGGCGTTTGCGCCATGTCGTCTCCCCTTTCTTCATCAGGTCCGGAACGGACCGGTTCAATCATCTGCAGCGGCGGTCGCTTGGCGGGCAGATCCGCCGCCCCGGATTGCCCGGCCGGCGTTCCCCGGGCCGGACCAGCCGTCTGCGCGGTGCCTGTTTCTTGTGCCAGCGATCATGGTCGCGGTTCCACTTCGGCCGCCGAACCTTCTTTTTCGGATAAGGCCGGCCACGGTGCCATCGATCGTGGCGCTTGCGCCATGTCCGGTCACGATACTGAAAATCGAACAAGAGGTAGGGCGGCGGCAGGACGGTCCGCACCCGTGGCCGGTCGAACCGCAAGTACCGGGCCGAAACCCATCCCCGGTTGCCTCGCCAGCGCACCAGGCACCACCGCAGGGTTTGCGTGCAATGCTCGACCACGACGGCCCGCCGCTTGGGGATGACGGTAATGCGGGTGTGGCCGACGCCGGGCCCGGTGCGCATGTTGACGTTCGCCGTGGTGGTACCGCTCACGGCATGGGCGGATGTGGCAAACAACAGGCCGAGAAACAGTCCGAGCAATACAGGAAGCCGGGTCATTGTTGTCCTTGCCGAACAACGCCAGCCGCCCGTGCGCGACGGCGCGTTCTGATTGCAGTGGGTTCAAGATCGATTATTGGCGGAAATCGCGGCCTCGACATTGATCCAGCGCAAGGTGCGCAACAGGTGGCGGCGACGGCATCAAACCGCGGCCGGACGCGGAAATCCGGTTCCCGACCTCATATCCATTTGGCGATCATTTCGCGCCGCACGTTGGCCTGCGCCGCCGTCCGGTAGAACGAGATCAGTTCCCTGAGCGGACCGGAGAGCTTTTCAAAGCCGGTGATGAAGGCGACGATCGTACCAATATCGGTCTCGCCCTGAATGGCCAGGTAGCCGCCCCACATGAGCACGGTCACCGTCGGCAGAATCAGCAACAGGTTCAGGATCGCCTTCATTCCGAACTTGATGACGATGAAATAGATCTTGTTGCGAAAAATCCGGGGCAGAATGATCAGGCAGTTGATCCCGTCGCCGGCATCGACCGACGACACATCGTCGGCCATCGATCGCAGCAGCGCCACCCGGGTCTTCATCAGCCGATTGAGTTTGCGTTGAATGATCGGCGCCAGCGCCACTTGCGGCGCCAGGAACATCAGGCCAAAGAGCGCCACGCGCGGTTCGATGATCAGCATGTACCCGCTGATCCCGATCAGCATGGCAAGGTTGGAAAAGGCCTGGGAAAATCCGGTGCCGATGAACGCACCCAGATTGTCCACCTCGCCGCCGACGATCTGCACCGCGGTTCCAATCTCCGGACCCGTCTGGGATTCCGCCCGTCCGGCATGCCGCTGCTTCAGGTGCTCCAGATAAACCTCAAACAGGCTCTGGCGGGTGTGAAAGACCGCGCTTTCGGCGATCCAGCCCTGATAGACATTGAACACGAATTTCACGAATTGCAGCGCGACATAGACGGCAAGATAAAGGCCGCCCAGAATGAACAGCGCCTCGATGTCCCAGATATTGACGATATTGTTGACCAGCCGCCGTTGGATTTCGAGCGGAGCCAGGTTGAGACCGACAATGAGGAGGGCGATGACACAAGCGGCAATCTGGTGCCAGCCGCTCACCCGCCAGACATATGTGACCAGCGATCCGCTGATGTCCGCCTTGCGAAAGTCCCGCGGCATGATCGGGACGGCTCTGCGCGCGCTCTTCCTCATCGACACCGCCGTCCCGGCAGTCCGCCATCAGTCATTGACCCGTTCCTCGATGCCGACGCAATGGTAGCCGACGCGGCAACGGTCGCGGTCGGTGGTCTTCATCAATGCCGGCACGGTCATCTCTCCCGACAGGCAGTAGCGGCGTCCGGCGACAAACAGGTCATAGGTATATCGGCCGGTGGCAAGCACCACCCGCCCGCGCTCGCGGACTAGCTCCTGGACATCGCGGCAGAGCATTTCGCTTGCATCCTCGCGCGACCAGGCCGGCGGGATTGTCCAACCCGCGGCGACCAGGGCCACTGTCACGGTTGCGATCCATCCACGTGTCGATTGTCGCATGATCCGTTATCGATCCCTCCTTCCGGTGATGTTCCTGCGCCTGCCGGTTGCAATCATTGATTGATGTCAATTGCCGTGGCGCCGGCTCGGCAGGCGCGATCGCACTTGCGATCGGGCTGCGGTACCGTCATAGGGTATCGGCGGGCATACGGGCGGCACCGACACCGGCGAACCGGAAACCGATGGCAGGAAACACAGAAGATATCCGCGAACACGAGTTGGCCATCCGCGCGCCGGAGCCCGACGACGCCCGGCTGCAATTCATTGGCCGCATCCGGACGCCCTGGAAGGAACGAGGGGCGTGTCCCCGCCAGGGGCGTCCCGATGGCCCCGAATGCACGGTTGAGGTGTTCGAACCCTGGGTGCCGGCCCTCTCCGGCCTGGAAAACAACGATCGGGTGGAACTGTTCTACTGGCTCGACCGGGCGCGCCGCGATCTGGTCATCCAAAACCCGGCGCACAGCGACGGCACATCGGGGACATTTGCGCTCCGCTCACCGGTTCGTCCGAATCCGATCGGCACATCGCTTGTTGAGCTGATCGCGATCGATGGACCGCGGCTTGTTGTCCGGGGGCTGGACTGCCTGGACGGCACACCGCTGATCGACATCAAGCCGGAGCGCTGCCCCTTCGCGCCCACGGCCCCGCCCACGGCCGCTCGCCGGGACTGATCGCGGCCCGGCGAAAGGTCGCACTCCCGTCCCTTCCCGATCCACTTGTCCCGCAATGGCTGTTGCCGGTTGGCAGCTCACCACGATTATGCGCGAACACCGGCCAGAACTTGCGTGGGCACCGCACGGCGGCGGCCGGCTTCACGAGCGTACCGGCATGTCTGAACCCTGCGCTCCGGCGACCAGATTGGCCATCAGCCGAAACGCGCCGGGCACGAGCGCGTCCATCTGGTGGTGAAGGATCAGCGCGACATGGGTGTGCCGGCCCTTGCCGATCCGGGCGCTCAAAAGCGCCCCCTGGTGCGGTTTTTCCGCCGGGTCGGCCATGGACAATAACGGTCGATAGGCCTTGTCCCAGGACTTGGCAAAATAAAGCCCGCGCTCCTTGTGCCAGCCCTGCCAGTCGGATCCGGTGATCCGGTTGGGCGCGTTGAGAAGCCTGTGGCCGGGATCCAGACAGGTCACCTCGGCCGTCTCGTCGGTCACCCGCCACCGAAGGGACGGCTTGCCGATCTCAAGCCGGCGCGGCGGAACCGCATCCGGATCCCAGGCATCCCACGGCCGGTGATAAAGTGTCACCAGATTTCCCCCCGCTTCCACCCAATCGTGAACCAGAGGCATCGCGGCCAGCAGGGTCGGGCGCGCACCCAAGGCGAAAATCCCGACCACAAGCGTATCGAGCGCCGCCAGGTCCCCTGCCTTGAGCGCCTCGTCGGTCACCTCGACCATGTTCGCACCCAGCGCACCCAGCCAGTGGCACACCCGGTCATTGCCGCCGCCGACATAGCCGATGCGCACATCCGGCACCGCAACATCGAGCACCCGCACCGACAGGTCCGCCGGAAAGGTTCGGGCCCGATTGCCGATATGGGGATAGGAAAACCGGCGCACCGTTTCCGCCGGCTTGCCATCCAGCAGCATCGCGAACCGGTAAAGCCCCGGCCGCACATCGACAGGCGCCGTGATCCGAACGCCGTTCTCCGCCCGCTCCGATGTCCAGCCGTCGGTTGCATTCAGCGCCGGCACGGCATCGGCCGGGTACAGGTCGGGAAACTGCACATCGATCGACCGGCAGCCGGCGGCCAGATTGATCAGCGCCCTGTCAGGCGCGAGCGCCGCCGAGCGCGCCGGCAGAACCACCGGCGCCGGCTCGAACGGCAGCATCGTTTCCGCGGACACCCCGTCGACCGCCACGCGGACCCTGACAGCGGGCGGTTGGGCGGCAAGGGGATCGTGGCGGACAGGATAGGGATCGGTGCTCGGGACATCGGCGGCCAGCCGCACCCTACCGTGTTCCAGGTGCCATCCGACCGGCAGGACCGGCAGGATATCGGCGGCGGCACCTGTTGATTCCACATGCAATTCGACCGTCTCGCCGGGCCGCAGGATATCGCGTTCCAAAACAGCCTGCACCTCGACACCGCAAGCGATCCGCAACACATGGCCAAGCTGGCGCTCTTTCGCCACAAGCCGGTGCCGGAGTTCATCGATCGCATGTTCCGGACAGGTCTGCAGGGCGTGCCGCACCGCCTTGAGCGCCACCGCGGCATGACGGGCAACCACATCCCGGTCCGGAAAGCCGGCAAGGGCATCCTCGCAGGCATTGCCGGCCGCCAGCAATGTTGCTTCCAGTTCCGGTGCGCCGCCATACGCGGAAAGGTCACGCAGTTTCATCGGCAAACCTGCCGCAATCGCGACATCGGGTCCGGCCACCCTCGACATGGCCAGATGCAAGGGCCAGTCTTCCGGCGCGTCATGCGGCAACCAGCGGCCCATCCCCTGCGTCCGGTGGAACACACGCGATTGCTCCGCGGTCTGGGCCCAGCTCCAGCCGGTCACCGGATCTTCCCCGGACGCCGCAACGGTCAGGGTCGCCGGCGGCGGCGGAAAATCGTCATCGTAGGAATCGCCGGCGCCGGACCAGGCCGGAAGATAGAGCTTTTTGGCCGGCCACACCGGCAGGTCGACACCGGGAAAATCCGGATCGGCAGCGGCATCGAAGGCGTCCCCGACGATCTCCGTCATCGCCCGGTGGTGTCCGTGCTGGCCGGGCATGTCCAGGAACGTCGGACAAATGATGTCCGGCCGCTCTGTGCGGACGATATGCACCATCCGTTTCAGCGTGCGCTCGCGGCCCCATTTGTGCAGGGTTTCCTCTCCGCTTTTGGAAAACCCGAAATCGAAGATCGCATCCTCGGGATGTTCCGAAAGCCAGTAGAGTTGAAGGCCCAATATGTCGGCCGCCCGCTCCATTTCGGCGGTGCGCACGACGCCCAGATCCATGCCGGCCTCGGTGCCGATGGCGTTTTGCCCGCCTTCGCCGCGATTGGCACAGGCATAAGACAGGTTCAGCCCGTCGCGCAGACCCAGCGCCGCCAGCATGGACGAAGTCTCGTCGTCGGGATGCGCGCCCGTGTTCATGAACGATATGCAGGATCGAAGCGGCGCCAGCGCCCGCCACAGACGCAGGATCCGCGGATTGCGCGCCTGCGCGCCGATACGCTCCTGATCGGTGGCCGGCATGCGGGATCTCCTATTGGGTTGGCGGCCGCGCCACGATACGCGGTGTGATGGTGTCGTGGATAACCAGCGCCGCCCCGCCAAGTGCCGCGGTCAACCTGCCGCTTGCACCGCGCAGCACGCGCTGCGAATCCCGGCACCGGCGCACGGCGACCGAACCGCCCGGCAGCTCCAGCCTGCCGATCAGATAATCGAGCGCGACGTCCGGCATCGCGCCGCCCAGGACGACCGCCTCCGGATCATACAGGTTTTCGATCATGCCGATGGCCTGCGAAAGCGGCGCGGCGGCCTCGTTCAGCCAGCCCATGAAGTCCGCGTCATCCGCCAGAAACAGGCGTTCGATTTCGTGCACGCTGGTGACATCGACGCCGGCACGCTTCATGTGCGCACGGGCGGCGACCCGGCTGGCATAGGTTTCAAGACAGCCGCAATTGCCGCACGCGCAAGCTCGCCCGTCCGGCCGCACGACAACATGCCCCAGCTCGCCGGCATTGCCGAACGCACCACGCTGAACCTGCCCGTCGGCAACCACGCCAAGCCCCAGGCCGGCACCGAAATAGACAAAGCAGAACGTGCGCATCCCCCTGGCGACACCGTGCACCAATTCGGCCACCGCCGCCGCGGTGGCATCGTTTTCGATGATGACCGATGTCTCCAGCGCCTCCTGGAAAAATGCCACCGCGTCGATGCCTTCCCAGCCGTGCAGAACGGATTGACCGGCGCCGGAAATGGCGACATCCCCGAAGGGGCCGGGCATGACCACGCCCGCGCCAAGCAGCACCCGGGCGCCGATCCGCTTCGGGACTAGCGCCTGGGCCCGTATCGCCCGGGCCGCCTTCATCACCGCTGACGGCGAATTGTCGGCAAGTGCGACCCGTGTGGTGAACAGCGTCTCGCCTTCCAGATCGACCAGCGCGCCAAACACCGCATCGGGCCGGGCCTCCATGCCGAGCGCCGCCGCGCCACCGCCGTTCAGCCGGTATCGCAGGACCGGAAGGCCCCGCCCGCCGCTCTGCCGCCCCGCTTCAGCCAGAAGGCCGTCGTCCTGCAGCTCCGCGATGATATTGCTGACGGCCTGCGTGGACAGGCCGGATATGCGGGCGATTTCCGCACGGCCGATCGGCTGGCGCTCGCGGACATGACCAAGCACCACCTGGCGATTGTGCAATCGGGTGCGCTCCGCGTTGGAACCGACGACACGGCGCGCCTGGAAAATCTTCATGCCGTCTATTAATTCAACTTACTTGAATACTCAACCTGATTGAGTTAGTCATTCGTTTACTGCGCGATCCAAGCACGTCGCCGGCGTGCGAATCCGGGTTGCGGGAAATTGGGAGCAGAGAAATGAGACGGTTTCAGAAGTTTCTTTTGGGCGCCGCGGCCATGGCGCTGACAGTGGTCGGAGGCGGCAATGCACGCGCCGTCGAGATCGAGTATTGGCAGTATTTCTTTGAGGCGCGTGTCAACGCCATGGACAAGCTGATTGAGAATTTCCAATCCGCCAATCCGGACATCACCGTCAAGATGACGCATTTCCCCTACGACAGCTATCGCACCAAGGTGGCGGCCGCCATTCCGGCCGGCCAGGGCCCCGATGTGGTCCAGCTGTTCTACGGCTGGCTGAACGACTATGTGGAAGCGGAATTGATCCAGCCGCTTCCCGCCGACGCCTTCCCCGCCACGGAAATCGAGGCGGAATTCTTCCCGATGGTGAAAGCCATGCGCCAGGGCGATCAATACTGGGCGCTTCCCACCGCCGTGCGGTCCCTGGCATTGTTCTACAACAAGCGCATGTTCAAAAAGGCCGGCATAGAAAATCCCCCGGCCACGCTCGACGAACTTGTGGAAACGGCCAAGAAGCTGACCGAACGCGACAATGCCGGCAATCTGACAGCCGAGGGCATGACAAGCAGCATGACGGCGCAGGACCATCATTGGCTGCGCGAGGTCCTGGTTCGGCAGTTTGGCGGAGAACCCTATCTCGATTCATACAAGACCGTGAACTACAACGATCAGGCGGGGCTGGCCGCGGTCAAGTTCTATCGCGATCTGCAGGATGAACACGGCGTAACCAACTCCACGTTCATGGACGAGCCGCAGGCGGCCTTCAAGGCGGGACGCGCCGGCATGCACATCGACGGGTCGTTCCGGATCGGCGCGCTGGAAAAGGTACGCGGCCTGGATTGGGGCGTGGCGGAGCTTCCCGCCGGACCCGATGGCGTCAAGTCAAACTATTCTTCCTATTGGGTGAACGCCATCACTACCAAGGCAAAGGGCGACAAACATGACGCGGCGGTCAAGTTCATGAAATACCTGACATCCGACGAGGCGATGCAGATCTGGCTGGAAACGGTCGGTGAGCTTCCCGCCAAACCATCGGCCGCCCTGACGGAGGCAAACACCGCCGATCCCGTCTTCGGCCCCTTCATCAAGGGCCTGGAATATGCGCATACGACGACATTCGCCAACGAGAGCGCACAGCGCCAGGTGTTTGTCGACATGTTGCAGCGCATTGAACTTGAGGGCGCGATGATCGAAGACAGCGTGAAACAGGCCGCCGAAGAGGAACAGAAAATCCTCAACGACTACTACCAGTAAATGCCGCCGCGCCCGGATCCCGGTCCGGGCGCGGTTGCGTGCCGACAGGGTCGTGGGGACGGATCCATGCGATTTTACCGCAATCTCTCCATCTCGCAGAAGCAGATTGCCTGGGCGTGGACGTTCCTGGCCCTGCCCGTCATTTTTTATGTGGTCATCCGCTTTTATCCGACAGCCAACGCCTTCGTACTGTCCTTCCAGGAATGGAACCTGTTGGGTGACCGGCGGTATGCGGGGCTCCAAAACTATATTCGACTCTACGAGGATCCGACATTCTGGAAAGTGTTCAGGAACACGTTTCTCTATCTGATCCTCGGCACACCGATCAGCCTCGTCATCTCCTTTCTCATCGCCTATCACCTGGACAAGATCCGGTTCATGCACGGGCTGATCCGGGCCCTTTACTTCCTGCCGTTCATGACCACGGCGGTCGCCATGGCCTGGGTGTGGCGCTGGTTTTATCAGCCGGTGCCGATCGGCATGTTCAACAACGTGTTGGCCGGTTTCGGCATCGAGCAGATCAATTTCCTCAATTCCACTACAAACGCCTTGCCGTCCATACTTGCGCCGGCGGTGTGGGCCGGCCTCGGCTTCCAGATCATCATTTTCATGGCCGGCCTGCGCGCCATTCCGCAAAGCTACTACGAGGCCGCGCGCATCGACGGCGTATCGGGCTGGACGGTGCTGACCGAAATCACCATTCCGCTGCTGCGACCGACGATCGTTTTCCTCGTTGTGTTTTCCTCCATCGGCTTTCTACGGATATTCGATCAGGTCTTCAACATGACCACGAACAATCCCGGCGGGCCGCTCAACTCCACCAAGCCGTTGGTGCTGTTGATCTATGACACAGCCTTCAACGGTTTCAACATGGGCTATGCCGCCGCGCAGACGGTGGTGTTGTTCACGATTTTGCTGATCGTCAGCCTCGTTCAACTGAGGCTGTTGCGGGATCGCTGACATGGCCAGCCCGGATCTTGCACTAAAGCCGTCGTCTGAGGTTCTGTTTTCTGCCGCATCCCCCGGCCGGCGGCGCAATCTTGGTCAGTTGATCCGCTGGGCGCTGTTGTTCGCCGGCGGCGTGTTGATGGTCATGCCGATCGTCTTCATGATTTCCACCTCGCTGAAATTTCCCTTCGAGGTCTACAATCTCAATCTCATCCCCGAAGAGCCGACGATCGAGAACTACACATATGTTCTTGAGGACGGGCGCTTTTACGCCTGGTTCTGGAACTCGCTCATTATTGCCACCCTGACCACGGCGTCCGCCGTCTTCTTTGACAGCCTGGTCGGTTACGCACTGTGCAAGTTCCGCTTTCCCGGCCGCTACATCGTGTTCATCGCCATTTTGTCGACATTGATGATACCCACCGAAATGCTGGTCATCCCCTGGTATCTGATGAGCAAGAGCTTCGGTTGGCTCGACACCTATTGGGGAATCATGTTCCCCGGCATCATGACGGCGTTCGGCACCTTTCTCATGAAACAGTTTTTCGAGACCGTGCCCGACGACTTCCTGGAAGCCGCCCGCATCGACGGCCTCAACGAATTCCAGATCTGGTGGCAGGTCGCCATGCCGCTTGTCCGCCCGGCGCTGGCGGCGCTGGCCATCTTCGTGTTTCTCGGCAACTGGACCGCCTTCATCTGGCCGCTGATCGTCACCAACTCCGTGGACATGTACACGCTGCCGGTCGGTCTTTCGAGCTTTGGCGACGAGGTCGACGTCGCCTGGGAACTGATCATGACCGGGGCGGCAATATCGACCCTGCCGACGCTGGTCGTATTTCTTGTCTTCCAGCGCTTCATCATTCGCGGCGTCGTCATGGCCGGGTTGAAGGGGTGAGTGTGACCGACGAATTCCCCCACCCCGTCTACAGGGAAACCGTGCTCAAGCCGCTGTTTGAGGGCGTCAAGGCGCACCATGCCGGCGCCTTTCGCAGCATCAACCGCGCACATCTGGTCATGTTGACGGAAACCGGCATCCTGACCGCCGGGACCGGCCGCAGGATCGCCGCCGCCCTGGTCGATATCGACGAGACGATCGATATTCCCGCGCTGGCGTTTACCGGCGAGTTTGAGGACTATTTCTTTCTGGTCGAGGCGGAACTGGGCCGGCGCCTCGGGCCGGATATTGCCGGTATGCTGCACACCGCCCGCTCGCGCAACGATATCGACCACACGGTGTTCAAGCTGACGCTGAAATCCCATGCCGACCGGCTGATCGACCGGGCACTGGCGCTGGCCGGCGTACTGCTCGAAAAGGCGGAAAAGGAACGCGACACCCTAATCGTCGCCTACACCCATGGACAACCGGCCCAGCCGTCGACCTTCGGTCACTATCTCGCCGCGGCCCTTGAGGTGCTGCTGCGCGATATCCAACGCCTGCAGGATGCCCGGGCCATCGTCGACCTTTGCCCCATGGGCGCCGCCGCGATAACGACGAGCGGCTTTCCCACCGACCGCGCCCGCCTGGCCGAACTGCTCGGATTCGCCGCCCCCCTCCGCAATTCCTATGGCTGTATCGCCGCGGTGGACTACATCACCGGCCTCTACGCGGCGATCCGGCTTCTCTTTCTCCATCTCGGCCGGCTGATCCAGGACTTGCAGTTCTGGTCTGCCTTCGAGGTCGGCCAGTTGCACGTGCCCGACAGCCTTGTCCAGATTTCCTCCATCATGCCGCAAAAACGCAACCCGGTGCCAATCGAGCATTTGCGTCACCTCGCGTCCGTCACATGCGGCCGGGCCGACACGATACTCAACACGATGCACAACACGCCGTTCACCGACATGAACGACAGCGAAGGCGAGGTCCAGACCGCCGGCTATGCCGCGTTCCGGAGCGGCGGCCGGGTTCTCGATCTCCTTGCCGCGCTGCTGGATGCGGTCACCATCGATGCCGCCCGCGTGGCCCATAACACCGACGCGGCGTGCATAACCACGACCGAACTTGCCGACACCCTTGTTCGCCGCGAAGCCCTGTCCTTCCGCCAGGCCCATGAGATCGCTGCGGCCACGGCGCGCGCCGTCATCGCCGCGGGCGGGCCGCTCGCCAGCGGCCATGCGGCGTTTTCAGAAGCCTTCCGCCAGTTGACGGGCCGCGACAGCTCGCTCGACGGCGACGAATATGCCAGGGCGGTTGGCGCGCGCCATTTCGTCCTTGTTCGTGAACGCTTCGGAGGTCCGGGCCCGAATGCCATGGACGAGGCCCTTGCCGCCTATGGCGGCGTGCTCGACCGTCTGGCCGGAACGCAGACCGCAAACCGTTCCAGGGAAGCGAAATCCAAAGCCGCGCTCGATCGCGCATTCAACGCCCTTTTGCAGGAGTGAGCAGCCGTGGCCACCGTGTCCATACGCAATCTCGTCAAGACCTTCGGCAGGGTCGAGGTGCTTCACGGCATCAGCCTGGATGTGAGCGATGGCGAGTTCGTTGTCTTCGTCGGCCCTTCCGGCTGCGGCAAATCCACCACGCTGCGCATGATCGCCGGCCTGGAGGACATAACGAACGGCGAAATCCACATCGGCGGCCGGCTGGTCAACGATCTGGAGCCCAAGGACCGCGATATCGCCATGGTGTTCCAGAACTACGCCATCTATCCGCACATGTCCGTGCGCAAGAATATCGGCTTCGGATTGCGCACATCGAAACTGAGCCGGAGCGAGAAGGACGCTCGCATCACCGAGGTCGCTACGATCCTGGGTATGACCGACCTCCTGGAGCGCCGGCCAAACGAGCTGTCCGGCGGGCAGCGGCAACGGGTCGCCATAGGCCGGGCCATGGTGCGCGATCCGGCGGTGTTTCTGTTCGACGAGCCCCTGTCCAACCTCGACGCGCAGTTGCGCACCCAAATGCGCCTGGAAATCAAAAAGCTGCATCAGCGCGTCGGCAACACGATCATATTCGTCACCCACGATCAGGTGGAGGCCATGACCATGGCCGATCGCATCGTCATCATGAAGGAGGGCCACATCCAGCAGGTCGGCACGCCGTTCGACGTCTATCACAAGCCCGCCAACACATTCGTGGCCCAGTTCATCGGCGCCCCGTCCATGAACATGCTGGAGGGCACGTGGCGCAATGGCGGCGTGGACCTCTCCGAAGGCCTCGGTGTTCCGCTGCCGGGCCGGACGTTGGCGGACGGCACCCGCGTGGTCCTGGGTTTGCGACCCGATGACCTCGTCGTGACAAAATCAGACGGTCTGCTCACGGGTACGGTCAATGTCATCGAGCCGCTTGGTGCCGATACGCTGGTCTATGTCGCCATCGACGGGCACGAAGTGATCGCCAAGGCATCGGGCCGCGAACCGCCGGAACTCGGCCAGACGGTAAATCTCATCGCTGATGCCGGGGAAATGCACCTGTTTGATGCGTCAAGCGGCGAGGTCCTGTCGTGACCGGATCAGGCGAGCCCCCGCGGGTTCTTTGCACCGGACGATTTTATTGCGACGTCATATTCACGGGGCTGCGGAAAATGCCGACCCCGGGCGAGGAGGTCTTTGCCAGCGGATTGTCGCTGAAGCCCGGAGGCGGCGCATTCATTACCGCTGCCTATCTGGCGGCGCTTGGCCGGCCGGCCGCGCTTGCCTCACCGCTGTTTCCCGGCCCCTTTCTCAAGAGTATCGAAACGGAGCTGACCCAAAGCGGTGTCGACATGTCCTGCTGCCGGTCAGCGCCGGCAATGCAGGAACCGCAAATCACTGTCGCCATAGCAAACGGCGCCGAGCGCGCATTCCTGACCCGCCGCACAGGGCCCGCCGTACCGGCCGATATTGCCGAAACCATTGCCGGCGGCGGATTCACACACCTCCACATCGGCGAACTTTCCGCGCTGGTCGAGCAGCCGGCGCTGGTGCCGCTGGCCCGCAAGGCGGGACTCTCCATTTCGCTCGATTGCTCCTGGGATGAAGACGTGCTGGCGCGCGATGACCTGGATGATCTGATCGCATCCGTCGACATATTCCTGCCCAACGCCGCCGAAGCGGCGCGTCTCGGAAATTTGTCCGGGCAATCGCCGATCGCACCGCTCACCGTGATCAAGCGCGGACCCGACGGCGCCCGCGCGATAACAGATGATGGGTCCGTTGATGTCGGCACTGAATCGGTGAACGTGGTCGATCCCACCGGCGCCGGCGACGCCTTCAACGCCGGATTTCTCGATGCCTGGCTGGCGGACCTGCCTCTCCGCCATTGCCTTGCGGCCGGCAATGCCTGTGGCGCCGAAGCGGTGACTAGGGTCGGCGGCGCCACGGATCTTCCCGACATGCGCAACCGGTCCGCCATGCCGAATAAGCACCACGCGCAAACCGACGATCAAGCCGCGCAATAGGCCCAAACCAGGCGCGACAGGCCGCCCGCGGGGGCACCGGCTGGATTTCGGTCCGCCGGCGGCTTATATATCCGGCAATGGCGCCAATGGCTTTGACCAATGGCAGCAAGCGATGGAAGAAAGGGCACTTTATGATTGTCGTTGTTCCGCTCCCGGCTGGCAGAGACCAATAGCCACATAGGAATGCGGTTACCGGAAGCCTGATCCGTCGACTTCACCGACGGCATCTCATTTCCGGATCGTCTCGGCCCGGCCGAATGCAGGATGTTTTCCGCCGCGTGCGGAACGCGCCTGCCTTGCCTGCGTGAATAGAGGCGCATGTGCCGCGCGCACGGCGCCGCAGCCGGTACGAGACCAATGACATCCCGAACTTCCGAACTGGCCGATTACGGCTGGAACAGCTTTTTCAGTACCCAACTCGAGCCTGACGAACTGTCCGCAACCATCCCCGCACGGGTAATGGCGGTACAGCGCAGCAACCTTGCTGTCGCCGGACCGGCTATCGACACCCTGATCCCCCCATTTGCCGCAATAGCCGGCAGCGAAGAAACGGCCGCGACCGTCGGCGATTGGCTGCTTCTTGACCGCACTTCGTTCCGGCCGCGGCGCCTCCTGAAACGCAGGAGCCTCTTCAAACGCCGGGCCGCGGGAACCGGCCGCAAGCTGCAGCTCATCGCCGCCAATGTCGACACGCTCTTCATCGTCTCTTCGTGCAACAGGGATTTCAATCCGGCACGGCTGGAGCGCTACCTGGCGCTGGCCCGCGAGGCCGAAGTCACACCGGTCATCGTGCTCACCAAGGCTGATCTGACCGATGGATCGGGCGAATTCATCCGCACCGCCGCCAGATTGTCGCCAGGCATCCTCGTGGAAGCCGTCGACGCCCGCGATCCGCGCAGCGTCGCCTGCCTTGCGCCCTGGTGCGCAGCAGGCCAGACGGTCGCCTTGGTCGGCTCCTCCGGTGTTGGCAAATCGACCCTGATCAACACGCTGACCGGTTTCGATCAGCTTGCGACACAGGCCGTTCGATCCGATGACGACAAAGGGCGGCATACGACATCGGCACGTATGCTGCACCGCCTGCCGGCCGGCGGCTGGCTCCTGGATACGCCGGGGATGCGCGAGTTGCAGCTCACCGATGCCGAAAAGGGGCTCCAAGAGGTTTTTGCCGAGGTGACAACCCTGGCAAGCCAGTGCCGGTTCGTCGACTGCAGCCATGACGCTGAACCCGGCTGCGCCGTGCAGGCGGCCGTTGAAGCCGGCACGCTTGATGCGCAGCGCCTCAGGCGATGGCGAAAACTTGCCGCCGAAGAATCCCGCAACTCCGAGACCCTGGCGCAACGCCGGGCCCGCGACCGGGCGTTTGGGAAGATGGTCAAGAGCGCCATCGGCAGCAAGCGGCGCCGGCAACCGCGCTGAGCCGAGCGCCGGGTTGAATAGGTCCGGCACGACAATTCACGGCGGCCCCGTTCGCCCGCCAGCACCGGTGATGTTTGCCGATGTTCCCGTTCGGCAGTCCGCCGGAATTCCGACGACCCGGAGCGGGACGGGACAAGCCCGCATTTGTCTTCAAGGAGAGCCTTGTTTTCGCCGGAGTGGCAAGTGAACGATCGCAGGCCGTTCGGTCAGGGCAGATCTGTGGCGTACGAAGCGGTTGTTCGCCTGCCCTCGGCGATATCCCGATCGAGCTGCGCCATCTCCTGCTCCAGCGATTCCCGGTCCAACACGCCGCCCGGATTTGCTTCTGTGGCCATGCGTTCCACGATCCGCAAATACCTCTCCTGCGCCACATCGTTAAGCCGGCGCAGTTCCTGGATCGGGTTTGCGTGATCATCGACCCGCAGGTCGAGCCACGGATAGGCCCGATCGCGATAGACGAGCAAACTCGCCGACTGCCGCCCGCGCCGGTCGCCGCCGACATCGTCACCGGCCGCCAGCGCCTCGATCAACCGCTCGGCGAACGGAAGGTCGCGATGGGCCATGTAGGAGTCCTGCGTCGCTTCAATGACCTCCGGTCCGACCAGCATGTTCCCGTACACCGAGACACCCGGCTTTGATATGCCGCCGCACCAATCGCGGCATTCCGCTCCGGTCAAACCGGCCGTCTCGCCGTTCCGGTCAACGATGTGAACCTGGCGGAAATCAATTCCCGGATCGGCTGCGGCCACCTTGTCGAGCACATCCGGCGCGGAATAACCCTCACGCAGCAGCTTCAGGCCGCCGATCCCGATTTGCGGATTGACGAATGCCTGCGATGCGATCGCGCCGATCCCGCTTGCCGCATGCGCAATCAGCGACCCGACGGCGAAGAACCGGCTTGCCACCGCGACACCAAATTCCCCTGTCACCGCGTCGCGCGCAACAACAGACCAAGTCATCTCCATATACCCCTTAAAAAAAAGCACCGCCCTTGCGCCGGATCGGACCGTTCCGCCGGAGATCGGCGTATCTCCCTTGCCAGACACACGGCAGACGCGCATGTTTGTCCGGTCAGCCGGGCAGTTTTGTTTCCACGTCCTTGAACCGCTCGACAATCTGCACGCCCTTTTCAACCATGAACGACCAGATCTTGGCCCCTATCTCCTCACTGGCGATCGTCGCATCACCGCGCACGCCGTTTGGCGACAATTCGCTGTAGTTGACCGGCAGATAGAACATGTGATCATCGAAGTTGACCTGCGTATAGCTGCTCGCCCGCAATCCCTGGAATTCGTTTCGAACAGGCGGTTCGACGAGATCCATGCGCACATCCTCTGCGAACTTGTGAAGGTTCAGCGAGGTGATCGGATCGCCGCCATGCCCGATCGCCGGGCTTTCCTGACCGTATAATTCGGCGAGGAACTCCGGGGTAAACCACCGATACTGCTCCACCATCGCGATGCGGATGCCCTTCCGGTCCTTGAAATCCCGGATCAGACCTTCAAGGATGGGGACATTGCCGTGATCACCGCACACCAGCATGACGTGGTCCACGCCAAATCCCGTGATTGCCTCACACACATCCCAGACCAGATTGTGGAGTGTGCCGGGACGCACGGGGATAGCCCCCGGAAAGTCTCTTGCCGCCGCGCCTTCCGAATAGGGGATCACCGGCGCACTGATCGAATTTGTCCGCTTGGCTATCTCCACCGACAGGGCATTGGAAAGCCGGAAGTCACCGGTCGGGCACTGGGGGCCATGCTGTTCCGTCGATCCCAGGGGGACAAGGACAACCGGATTGCGGGCGAATGCCTCCTCCGCTTCGCGGAAGGTCATTCGTGCAAGCTCATGCTTTGTATCTGCGCTCACGTTCTTGTTCTCCAGCTCAGGCAATCCGCACCCGTGTCGCACGCGATTGGCGAGCCGGCACTATTCGGCATCGGACGGCCTCACTTCCGGATCAAATGTGCAGCCCAGACGGACCAGTTCCGCGTTTGCGCTGTCGTAGAGAACATATTTTCCGGGATCATCAGGTTGCAGCCAGTTCTCTTCCTTCGCTTTCAGTTGGTTGCCCAGCTGAAGGGCGGTCTCCGCATCGGCCGACGGCACGGCAACCACGCCGCTCCCGTCACCCATGATGATATCGCCCGGCTGGACGACCACACCGCCGCAGCTGATTGTCGTGTTCACCTGCCCGACGGGTCCGCCGCGGACCGGCGCGACCGGAGTGACACCTTGGGCAAACACCGGAACGCCCGCTTCCTGCAACTCTTCCACATCCCGCACAAGACCGTCGGTAACAAACGCCGCAATACCTTTTGCAGCAGCCATTTCCGCCATCACGCCGCCAAGCAGTGAGTTGTTGGAATCGAACTGATCGCTGATGACGATCACATCGCCCGGCTCGGCGATTTCCATGGCCTTCATGATCAGGACATTGACGCCGGGCTGAACCTGAACGGTAATCGCATGGCCCACAAATGGCTCGGCAACGGGATAAACCGACTGGATTCGGCAATCGAATGTCAGGAGTTTTCCCAGAACGTCCGATATATTCGCCGTACTGAACTCTTTGAATCGTGCCAGATCCAGGTCGGGCGTGGCCGGGCGTGCTTTTACCTTGTAGCCAAGTCTGGGATCATTCCAGGTCTGTGTCATCGGGTGGCTCTCTCTTTTCCATTTCTGACTGATTTGAGGTTTCTATTTTTCTTCGCGGTTCAATCGCCCGCGCAGGCGCGGATCCAACGTGTCCCGCAGGGCATCGCCCAACAAGTTGAATGCAATCACTGTCAGGGAGATGACGATCGATGGCCACAGAACGCCGTAGGGTGTGATTGCCAGAAAGCGGCGTGCCTTGGAGATCATCCGCCCCCACGATGCCGCGGGCGGCGGCGGCCCCAGCCCCAGGAAGCTGAGCCCGGATTCAATCAGGATTGCTGAACCCAGGCCAAGGGAGAACTGAACGAAAAGCGGTGCCAGAATATTCGGCAACACATGCCTGAGCAAAATGAACCAGGTCGGTGACCCGACTGCCCGCGCGCTTTCGATATACTGGACTTCGCTGACCGCCAGCGTGCTTGCGTGCGCGATTCTCGCAAAGCGCGGTGTGTAGAGAATACCGATCACGATGACGAGATTGGGGACACTTGGCCCGGTCAACGCGACCAGGAATATTGCCATCAGCATGGGCGGAAAACTCAGCAATATGTCGGTTCCGCGCATCGCGAGCACTTCCAGGGCGCCGCGAAAATACCCTGCGATCATTCCCAGAGTCGTGCCCAGAATGCTGGCAAAGATCATGCTCGCCATGCTGACGAACAAGCTGATGCGTGCACCGAAAACGATATTGCTGAAGATATCGCGGCCGAATTCGTCGTTCCCCAGCCAATGCTCTGCCGACGGACCGGCGAACCGCAGATCGACATTGACCAGCCACGGATCCCATTTGGTTATGAGGGGGCCGAAGATCGTCAGTGCGGCAATCATCGTGATTATGACAATACTGACGATGAACTGGGGCGACTTCAGCAACGACCGCCATGTTGCCATGAACTGCTTAATCATAGCTGATCCTTCGGTCGATCCATCCATAGGTCAGGTCGGTCATGAGATTGATCAGGATGAACGTCACGGAAACGACCAGGACTGTTCCCTGAATAACCGGGTAATCCCGGTCGAGAACCGAATCCAGCAGCAGGTTGCTCACGCCCGGCCAGTTGAAAATATTCTCCACGATGACACTTCCGGCGAAAACAAAACCGGCCTGCAGTCCCAGGGAAGTCACAACCGGTATCAGCGAATTGCGCAGGACATGGCCGTAGATCACGGCCCGTTCGACAAGGCCCTTCGATCTGGCGGTCGTCACATAGTCCAGCCCCAGCTGCTCCAACATGCTGGAGCGCATCATCCGCATCACGAGACCCGCTGGCGCCACCGTCAGCGTGATGGTCGGCAGCACGATTCTGGAGAGAAACCCTCCGAAATTCTCAGACGGCGCCACATAACCGCCGGACGGCAGCCACTTCAGGTAAATTGAGAACACTGCCACCAGCAGGAGGCCGCTGACGAAGGCCGGCAGTGAAAATGCCGTCACCGATGACGTCGAAATGGCCAGATCGGCCAGGCCGCCCCGGTGGGTCGCCGCGTAGATACCGAGCGGAATTCCGATGATCGTGGCGAGGATCAGTGCGGGCACCGCGATTTGCAGCGTTCTGGGCACCCGCAGGGCAATATCTGTTGCCACGGGTCGCCCCGATACGAAGGATGTTCCGAGATCCCCGTGCAACAGGTTGGATATGTAGCGGATATACTGCGTCGGTATGGGCAGATCGAGGCCAAGTTCCTCACGCACCAACTGAATCTGCTCCTCGGTCGGTTGTCCGGCAAGGCCGCCCAGTATCGTCAAGGCCGGATCACCGGGCAGCAGGTGCACCAGAAAGAATATCAGGGTGAGAACAACCCACGTCGTCAGAGCCGTCTGAAAGAGCCGGCGAATGATGTATGCGCTCATTGCGGATCGCGGTGCTTAGTAACAGCTGCGGGAACCGGCCATCTCGCGAGGCCGACAGGATGGTCTGGATAACGGATTGATCAACACAAAGCGCCGCCGACTGCTGTTAGAGATCCCGTTTCGACACCGCGGGGGAAGATTTCCGCGGCGTCACTCGCCGGCGGCCGACATTGCCGGATTCGGCATGCCGGCCGCCCGCACTTGCGCGTTCGACTATTTGTCGATCCAAAGATATTCCATCCGGCTCGTCGACGAGGTGCCCAGGTCGCCCGGCAGCCGCTCATACCCTTTCACGAACGTCGCCATGGCCTCGCCCTGGGGCCTGAAGAAACCGAAATACCAAGGTGCGAGATCAAGAAGGCGCTCCTCGAATTCCCGGTAGATCTTCTTGCGAACATCGAAATCGACTTCGACCCGGCCCTTGGCCAGCAATTCGTCGAGCTTGGCATCGCTGAATCCAGCGCCTGCCGCATGCCCGGTCGCGCCGGTCTCGAAATAGTAGGAATAGGCATCCGGATCGAAGTACGACAGGGACAGACCGTCCATCATGGCGACATAACCGCCATTCTTCCGGTGGTCGAGAAGGGTTGGAATATCGATATATTCGAGATCGACCTTCATCCCGATCCCCTGGAGCATGCCCTGGATCGCCTCCGCGCTGTCGGTGTGTACCGTTACGCTGGCGCACTTGAGAACGAACGAGAGGTCCTCAAAACTGTCGTAACCAGCCTCCTTGAGCAGCGCCAAGGCCTTGTCGGGATCATACGTCCAGCGCTTCAGGTCTTCGTTGAAATACGGCGTGCCGGGGTAAATCAATCCGGCCTCGATCGGGATACCCTGCCCGCCGAAGGCCAGCTTGATCAACTGGTCGCGATCAATCAGGTAGTTCATTGCCTGACGAACGCGGACATCATCGAACGGTGGCTCCTTGACGTTGAACCGAAGCAGGTTGAACGGCGTGAAGCCCTTGAAGAGTTGGAAGTCCGGATTGGCGTCGACGGAATCAAAGTCGATCCACGGAACATATTCGATGAATTGAACCTCGTTGGACAGGAGCGCATTGATGCGTGCGCTGTCATCCCGGAAAGGCACCGCCACAATCTTGTCAAGATAAGGCATGCCGGGTTTCCAGTAGTTGGGGTTCTTCTCCAGCACCGTGTGCAGACCCGGTTCGAATTCCACGAATTTGAACGGACCGGTGCCATTCATTTCCTGTGTCAGATCTACACCGGATTCCACCCAGTCCTTGTCGAGCATATGGGCAGTCGAGGCCGCCATCAGCGCAAGGAAAACGGCGTTCGGCTGTGACAGTTTCACCTCAACGGTGTGCGAATCCAGCACATTGATTTCGGAAATATCCTTGAGTTGCGGTGCCAGCGTTGCACCGCCTTCCGGATCTTTCATGCGCTCAAGCGAGAATTTCACATCCTCGGCATCGAAATCCGCACCGTTGTGGTACTTCACGCCCTTGCGAAGCTTGAACACATAGGTTGTCGGGTTCGGAAGCTCCCACGATACCGCAAGTTGCGGCTCAAACTCCGCGCTCGGTGGTTTGTAGGCGATCAGGTTGTCATACACGTTCATCTGAATCATGTTGACGCTGACCCCATGGCCCACCCACGGTTCCATGTTGACGACATCACGCGCCATTGCCGTCCGCAATGTGCCGCCTTTTTTCGGCGTATCCGCGTAACTTTGGCCGATCGCCAACCAGCCGCCAGCAGCGACCAGCAGCGCCGTCGATATCCATCCAATCCGTTTCATTGCTATTTCCTCACCCGTCGGAACTGATGCAGCACGGCCAAGCATCCCGCCTTCTCGGATTTCGGTTCGCGGTCGATCCCTGGGCCGTTGCAAGCTTCTGCTCTGACGTGGCCGTTGTCCAATGCCAACGATGGCGTGATCCATAAGCTGACGTTATATGGCTGATGTGGTCCAGGATCGTCCAAAATGCCGACGTCGGCGGGTATTTTCCCGATTATCAGGCTGCCGCAGTTGCCGGTCGGATCGTCGGGTATCACTTCGCGTTACACTGTGCCGGATCCTCTGCATCAATGGCCTGCGTGAACGGACCCGGCCTGCCCGGTGCGCCGCGCCGCCGGGCGATGTTGCCCGGCATCCATTGCCGCCGGCTGATGCCCGGGGTCCGCTTTCCGGCGGGGGAATCCCGGCCGCCCCGCGGGTCGGCGACAACAGATCGAATTTGCCGGTTACGGGGCGGTCGACCGGGATCAAACCGGAAAACTGCTCAGGCTCGCATTGATCATGAGCCGCCAGATGCGGTTGATCTCGATCATGTCTTTCCCCCGATATCGAACGCCGCGACCTGTCGGGCGGGCGGCGCCCGGAATATCGCTGGCAAGCTCCGCGTAAATCGGATCCAGGAAGTCGATTTCGAATTCGATCGGTGCACCGAGTTTCACAACCGTCATTTCGGAAAGCCGCCCGAGCGCGCGCTCGGTTGCTTCACGAATAAGCTTCTGTGACTTCGCCGGGCTGAGATTGCGCGCCGCCAGTCTGCTGATGGCCCACTTCGTCGTCACGCATTCCGCCCAGGGATGGGAGGCCTTGACGGACTCTGTCAGCCTGTCGTCTCCGGCGGCGAGTGCCAGCGGAACGCCGAATTCGCCGGCAACCGCGGCATTGAAGGCTACTTCATTGACCGGTTCGCCGTTGAGGCGCATTTGATGAACGGCGCGACCGACATGGGTATGTGACAATATTCCGGAACGGTCGCCGGCTTCAGCGTGATAACCGATCAAAAGCGCCGCGGCGAAACTGTCGTCCAGCCCCTCCATCTGAAAGAGCGGCCGCGGAATGCCCCGGACCAATTGGGCCTCCTCGTGCAACTCCTGGGGAAGTATGTTGCGCATGAAACCGTGCGCGTCGGCAACGACCACCTCCTTGGCCCCTGCCGCATACGCGCCCTCGATGGCCGCATTTGCCTCCGCCGTCATCCACTTGCGGGCCATCTCATATTCCAGCCCTTCCATCTTCGTGTGGTCGGTGTGGGTGACGCCCGCCATTCCTTCCATATCAACCGAGATGAATACTTTCATGTCGCCTCCTGAAATCTGCCGCCCGGTCGCGGGCGTGGGTTGAGAGTTTGGCAGGCGAGCGCGGCGCCTGCCTTGTGTTGGGCATATGCGCGGCCGCGAGTCCGTTCCGATGAAACGGTCGCGCGGCTACACGGAAATTCTCGTCCGGCCGGCCGCCTGCGCGGTCATGGTCTACCCTTTGCGCGACGGCCGCAGCGCGATGGAATCAGCCAAATGGCAGGACACGAAATGCCGATTCCCGATATCGCGATAGGTGGGCTGTTCGCTGCGACACATCTCGGTCGCGTATTTGCACCGGGGATGAAAATGACAACCGGATGGCTGGTTGAGCGGGCTCGGCACATCCCCTTCCAGAATGATCTGCTCCATCCGCAAATTCGGGTCGGGGATCGGTACGGCGGAAATCAGGGCTTCCGTATAGGGATGCTTGGGTGCGGAGAACAGTTCCTCCGATGTCGCCAGCTCGACGATCTTGCCCAGGTACATGACCGCGACGCGGTCGCAAAGATATCGGACAACCGACAGGTCGTGGGCAATCACGAGATATGTGAGGTCAAACTCTTCCTGGAGGTCCTTCAACAGGTTGATAACCTGCGCCTGAATGGAAACGTCCAGTGCGGAAATCGGCTCATCCGCCGTAATGAACTGCGGCCGCAGGGCGAGCGCCCGTGCAATTCCAATTCGTTGCCGTTGGCCGCCTGAGAATTCGTGGGCGTACCTGTCCATGTGCTCCGGAGCCAGGCCAACCGCGATCAGGAGTTCCCGCACACGGTCACGCAGTTCGCTTCCCTTGGCTATGCCGTGGACATAAAGGGGCTCGCCGACGATCCCGGCCACGCTGATACGCGGATCGAGCGAGGAATAGGGATCCTGAAAAATGATCTGCATGTCCCGCCGGAGTTTTCGAAGTTGGTCGCCGCTGGCCTTGGCAACGTCGACATCCTTGTGTGTCTCGTCGGCGGCCGCCAGCGTCTTGCTCTGAAAACGCACGGTACCGGCTGTCGGGGTCGTGAGCCGCAATATGGACCTTCCGGCGGTCGTCTTGCCGCAGCCGCTTTCCCCGACCAATCCGACGATTTCGCGTTCGTTGATGAACAGATCGATACCGTCGACGGCCTTGACATGGCCCTTTGTTCTTCGGAACACCCCCTTGCGAACCGGGAAGTGCTTGTGGAGGTTTTTGACTTCCACCAGTGGCCGTTCACCATTCATGACGTTTCTCCATTCGGAGTTTCGGTCGGCGCCGTTCCATCACCACCCTTGGAAAGCAGCCAGCAGGAAGCATGGTGACTGTCGCCAACCTGCTCCAATGGCGGTTCATGCAATTTGCATTTTGCCGTCGCGTGCGGGCATCTCGGCTCGAAGCTGCAACCGGGTACCGATGTCAGCGGACTCGGGACAGCGCCGACAATCGGCACCAGCCGCTCGCCTTTTTCGATCGCCAGAGACGGAATCGACCCCATCAGCCCTTGCGTATAGGGATGTTTGGGATCGTCAAACAGCGACTTGACCGGCGCGCTTTCGACGATCTTTCCAAGATACATGACCGCCACATCATCCGCCATTTGCGCAATAACGCCGAGGTCGTGGGTGATGAACAGGATGGCGGAATTGTATTCCGAACGAAGTTTATTCATCAAATTCAGCACCTGCGCCTGGATCGTGACGTCCAGCGCAGTCGTCGGTTCGTCGGCGATCAGCAGGTCGGGATTGCACGACAGGGCCATGGCGATCATTGCGCGTTGCCGCATGCCCCCGGACAACTGGTGCGGATAATCGCTCAAGCGAAGCTCGGGCGAGGGAATCCCGACTGCTTCCAGCATCGCGACGGCCTTGGATGCGGCTTCGGCGCTGCTGACATTCTGATGCAGGATGATTGGTTCCATTATCTGCTTCCCGATCGTGTGGACGGGATTGAGCGATGTCATCGGCTCCTGGAATATCATTGCGATTTCGTTGCCTCTGATGGCCCTGATCTCCGGGCCCATGGGCTCAAGCTGGGTCAGATCGACATCCGTGTCGCCGCGCCTGAACATGATGGATCCGCCGACGATCTTCCCCGGCGAGCGGACCAGCCGCATGATGGCCATCGCGGTCACCGATTTTCCGCAGCCGCTTTCACCGACAACGCCCAGGGTCTTGCCCTTTTCGATCTTGAACGAAACGCCGCGCACGGCCCGAACGACACCGGCATCGGTGTGGAAATCGACCTGGAGCGCATTGACCTCCACCAGTGCCATCAGCGCATCCCCTCATATCCCGCAGTCGCACTCACGATCGGCTGCGCGGCCATTGCAATATGCAACATTTCAACAAGTGGCAGCGGCTGGTCCGATTGCCGTGCCGCACGCCGGTGATCGGCTGTCATCATGGTTCTTGAAGCTGCTTCGCCGCAGCACCGCCCGGCCGGACAAATCCGATCGGTCTCGTTGCAGGCCGAAGGCCGGCCGGAATGGTGGCACCTCCGCGGCGCCATTCGTCCATCGTTCATCCGATTGATCCGCGACTTGATGACATCGGGCTATACCGGCAGCGCGGTGCAGTCTTGCGGCGAAAGCAAAAACTTCACGTCCTGCCCGGCCTCCAATTCGTCGGCGGAACCTCCAATGGCCTCGGCAACGGCCTTGCCGCCGGCTGCCAGCTTGACATGAATTTCGACTTTCGAGCCCAGATAGACGATATGGGTGATCGTCGCGGCAAGCGCTGCCGTGCCATCGGACATGGCGGCATCCCGCAAGATTGCGCATCGTTCCGGGCGCACCGCGACGCTGACCTGTTGCCCTGCCTGGCTGTCAGCCCGGAACGTGGCGGTCACCCGGCTGCTGTCGGCGAACTCGACAAGGCCGGCGGATCCGGCGGATGCGCCTTCGACAACGGTGGCCGATATCAGATTCATCGATCCGATGAACTGGGCGACAAAGCGGTTGACCGGCGCTTCATAGATCTCTTTCGGTGATCCGATCTGTTCGACCTGGCCCTCGTTCATCACGGCAATTCTGTCAGACATCGCCAATGCCTCCGACTGGTCATGAGTAACGAATATCGTCGGGACAGACAGTTGCCGTTGAAGGCGGACAACCTCCAGCCGCATCTCCTCGCGAAGCTTCAAATCGAGATTGGAGAGCGGTTCATCAAGAAGCAGGAATTCAGGATTGATCACCAGCGCGCGGGCCAGCGCGACGCGCTGCCGCTGGCCGCCGCTGAGCGCCTGCGGGGACCGGCTTCCCAATCCGCCGAGACGGACAAGATCAAGCATTTCCTCCACCCGCGCATCGATTTCCGGCTTGGGCACCCGGCGCGCGCGCAATCCGTAGCCGACATTCTGGGCAACCGACATGTGCGGAAAAAGCGCATAATCCTGAAACACCACGCCGATGCCCCGTTTGAACGGCGGGAGCCCGACCAGTGGCTTGCCGCGCAGCAAGACCTTGCCGGCATCCGGCTCGATAAACCCGGCAATGATGCTGAGCGTTGTCGTCTTGCCGCAGCCCGAAGGCCCCAGAAGCGTGACGAATTCGCCCTGCTCAACGGAGATATTCAGATCGCGAACCGCCCAGTGCGTGCCGTACGCTTTCCCGATATCCCGCAGCACAAGCGCTGTTGTTTCGGTCGCAGCGGCCCCGGCCATGCTATTGCTGCTTTGCAGCATAGATAAAATCTCCAAGTCGAGTGCTGCGTTGCACCACAACAACGATGAGCAACGGAATTATCAGTGATATTGCCGAAAGGGCAGCGAGCGTCGGAGCGAATCCAAACTCCAGAAATCCGAGAATCTTCACCGTTATCGGCGAGGCCGCCGGCCCGGAAAGGAAGAGCGACAGGTTGACGTCGGTAAACGAGTGAATGAAGGCAAAGAGCGCCCCGGCGACCAAGCCGTTCCGGATCAGCGGCAGAATGACCTGCCAAAGGATCTGCACCCGGTTGGCGCCCAGGCTGGCGGCGGCGGCCTCGATGTTTGTCGGCAAACCCGACAGGCTGACCGATATCGTACGAACGGCGAATGGCAGGCTGATGACGACATGGCCGACCAGCAGTGTCCCAAAGCCGACGGTGTCGAATATGCCGGTCCAGTGGAACACCTGCAGAAGGCCGATCCCGGTGGCAAGGGTCGGGAGGAGCAACGGGCCCAGAACGATCAGAATGAGGAGTTTTCGGCCCGGGAACCGGTGCCGCACCAGTCCGAATGCCAGCGGCAGGCCGACAACGGTACACAAAAACGCCGTCGTCGTCGCCAGAACAAGGCTCAGATAGATGGCGCTCCGCCATTCCGCCGAAAACGCCTCATACCACCACCTCAGCGACCACCCCTCTGGCGGAAACGCCGAGCGTGTGCCGGCATTGAACGACACGGCGATGGTAACCAGAATCGGCACCAGCATGAATAGATAGGTAAGGCCGACCGTGATCTTGAGCCAGGTCCAGGGCCGGATGGAAAGCACGCTCACAATTCAAGCCTCCTGCCGCCAAACCGGAACATGAGAACAAGAATGATGATCGTCGATCCGATCAGGATCGCGCCGAACGCAGCGCCGAGCGACCAGTCCAGAACCTGCATGATGAAGGTATAGATGTGGGTCGCGATCGTCCGTGAGGAGTAGCTGCCCAGAATGGCCGGTGTCGCATAGGCGCTGATTGAAATGGAAAACGCCAGCAGGAACGAAGCCACCAGTCCCGGTGCGCTCAGCGGCAGCAATATCCGTAAAAACGTCCGCCACCGGTTTTCCCCAAGGCTCATGGATGCGATCTCCAGATTTGGATTGATCGAACTCAGGGCCGCGATGTTGGTCAGTATTCCATACGGCAGAAGGGCGTGCGCCAAACCCAGAATGATACCGCCCGTGCTGGGAATGAAGGCAATCCGTTCTTCAATGAACGCGTGGCTCACGAGCACATCGTTCACGAATCCGAACCGGTCGAGGATCACGTACCACCCATAGGTCCGCACGACGACGCTGGCCAGCAGCGGTGCCAGCGAAAGCGCAATGAGCACACCCTTGAACCGACTGTTGGTGCGAATGAGGAAATAGGAAATCGGCAGGCTAATGATGGCGACCAGCGCGCCGACGGACGCACCGACAAAAAAGGTGCGAAGAATGGCTTTCTGATAATGGGCTTTTCCGAGAATGAAGCTGAAATTCTCAAGCGTGAATTCGGATGTCAGAACCTGGTTTTCTGATTTCAGAAGGCTCGCCGAAAGCAGAAGCGCATTTGGCAGGACAAAAAACAGCAACAAAAACACCGCAGGTCCGGCGATCAGTATCCAGTGAATACCAAACGCCGAACCTGCCTTTTGCGAATCGATCTGCCACATCAGCGGATCAGGACATGATTTCCTGCCAGCGCAACGTCCAATCCTTCCGCTTTTCGCCGATCGTGGCCAGATCCGGCCAGACCGTCTTGGCGATTTTCTCTTTGGTCGCTATCTGGCGGCTGAGGAATTCCTCGGGGAAGTCGGTGATGTCATTGCGCCCCGGGCCGGCATGATAGGCCAGCGAGAATTCGCGCTGAATCTCCTTCGAAAGACGGAAGTTGACGAATTCGAAGGCCAGATCCTTGTTGGCCGCACCCGTCGGCACGGCGGCAACGTCCGGCAGGCCGAATACGCCCTCCTTGGGAACCACCATCTCGAACGGCAGGCCGCGGCTGATATAGAGTGCCGCACGACCGCTCCAGTAAGGCGAAATCCACACCTGGCCGTTCTCGAAATGGGGAATCGCCTCCGAAGAACCGGTGACAACGACCCCGAGATACGGCTTTTGCGCTTTCAGAATATCCCATGCCGGTTCGATATTGTCCGTTCCGCCGCCTTCCAGGCGTGCCGCATAGAGCAACGCGAAGATCGACAGAAGATTGGCCGGATTGTAGCCGATCACATGATTGCGGATTTCCTCGCCGTAACGTTCCCACGGCCGCCAATAGTCAGCCCAGGAATCCGGCCGCTCGATCTTGTCCTTGTTATAGACAAGCGACGCGTACTGGATCGTGTGAACCGCGCCAAATCCGGAACCGAGACCTTTGGCCTCCGCCCAGACATTGGCGAGGTTGGGGACTTCCTTCTCCGTCATCGGTTCAAGGAGACCCTCCCGGCCGCCGAGTATGACCTCGGGCGGCGTGAGAACCGCCGCCACATCGAATCCGGGCTTCCCGCCGGCGGCGCGGAGCTTCGCCATATCCTGCGACGCGGTACCCGTTGCGTCATGAATGACGGTTACGCCGAACTTTTCCTCAAAGGGCTTGATGACAGTCTGTTCGAATATCTTCTGGTATTCCCCGCCTTGCGAGTTCACCACCAGTTGTTTGTCGGCGGCGCGCGCGATTACCGCAGGCGCCGTGCCCGCCGCGACCATTGCCGCCAATCCGCCCGAATATTTGAGAACTTCGCGTCTTGACGTCTTGTGCGATGCTTTGTTTTTGCCCACAACAAGCCTCCCGATGCATATCATTGAGAATCAGCCGGATCACGGCGGGACGCGCCGCGCCCGACATACGGCGAGTGTAGAGGGCGCGCAAAGACAACGTCCAATAGCTACTTGAGCCAATTCAATAACGCCAGGTTATGGAATTTGGGCCGCCGCTGAGTGCGAACCTGCCAGCGTGGACCGGACGAAATTGCCCCCAGGTTCGGCTCAGATCACCGGTTTGCCGCATGACTGTTTTGCCAATCGGCAATTCGCCGGCGCGGCGCGGCAGGATTCCGCGCATAATTCCATAACCGTCGGTTAGATGGCTCCGTCCGCGGACATGGCCTTGCGGCAGGCCGGTCCTCTGTCACCGCAATACAACGCCTTGCCCATCGCCATGAGCAATTCCGTCACGCCTGGCGCTCGCTGGACGGCCGGGCGCCGGTCAGGGCCAATTCCTCCGCAAAATGGCATGCCGCCCTGTGTGTCCCGACAATGATCCGCAGTTCCGGTATGTCGGACCGGCACTGGTCCCGGGCGAACGGGCATCGCGGATGGAAGGGGCAACCCTCCGGCGGACTCATCGGGTCCGGCAGCTCTCCGGAAACGGTGTTCCGGGCAAAATTCTTCCGCGGCACGGAATCGATGAGCGCCTGTGTGTAGGGATGCCGCGGCCGTTCGAACAGTTCATCTGTACCGGCAATCTCAACGATCTTTCCAAGATACATGACGGCCACACGGTGGCTCACATACCGGATAACGGCCAGGTTGTGTCCGATGAACAGGAGTGCCAGGCCGCGCCGTTTCTGCAGTTCCAGAATGAGATTGAGGACTTGCGCCTGGATGGAGACATCCAGCGAAGATACCGGCTCGTCTGCGACGATGAACTGTGGATCCAGCGCCATCGCCCGGGCAATCGCCACACGTTGTCTTTGTCCGCCGGAAAGCTGGTGCGGATAGCGCTTGCCGTGATGGCTGTCGAGCCCGACATCGACCAGCAACTCATCGACTTTCGTTGCACGATTCCGTTTGGCAACTCCATTCGCGCGCAGCGGCTCGGCGATGTTCGTGGCAACCGACAGCCTCGGATTCAGCGAAGAAAACGGATCCTGAAACACGATCTGCATGTCGCGCCGGAGTTTGCGCATATTGACCGAGCTCAGGGAGAATATGTCGACAGAACTGTTCTCGCCATCTTCGGCAAACGTCCGGCTGCGGAAACGGGCGTGCCCCTCGCTTGGTGATATCAGCCGCAGCAGGGCGCGGCCGACTGTTGTCTTCCCGCATCCGCTCTCACCCACCAGGCCGAGCGTTTCGCCCTCGGTAATATCGAAGTCAATCCCGTTGATTGCATGAACGAAGCGGGTCGGCCGACCAAGGATATTCCGCTGAACGGGAAATCGCTTGGTCAATCCCCTGACGGTCAAAAGATCGCGGTTTTGCGTCTGCTGATCGTTTGTCATGCGGTTTCCTTCATCAACCAGCATGTCACAGCATGCCCGTCGCCAACATCGAAACTGGGCGGATCTTTAGAGCAAATTGCCATGACATGCGGGCAACGGGTGCGAAACCGGCATCCGCTGGTGATGGTGCCGATCTGTGGCACCACCCCCTGGATCGGATCGACTTTCTGGCCGCGTGGCGTGTCGAGCGTCGGCACCGAGGCGATCAATCCGGCGGTGTATGGATGGGCCGGGCGGTTCACCACGTCATCGACCGTGCCATATTCGACGATCTGGCCCAGATACATCACGGCCACCTCATCGGCGACTTGCTGGATGACGCCGATGTCGTGGGTGATGAACAAGATCGCACTGCCAAGCCTTTGTTGCAGGTCCTTGATCAAATCCAGCACCTGCGCCTGAATGGTCACGTCCAGCGCCGTCGTCGGCTCGTCGGCAATCAGCAGGGACGGATTGCAGGCCAATGCGATTGCGATCACCGCCCGCTGCCGCATTCCCCCGGAAAATTCGTGCGGATACTGGTCGATCCGCTCTTCCGGAGACGGCACGCCAACAAGTTGAAGCAGTTCGACGGCGCGTTTACGTGCTTCCGCCTGGGTGCAATCTCCATGCTCCAGAACCATCTCCGCGATCTGCGCACCAATTGTGTAGACCGGATCGAGCGCCGTCATCGGCTCCTGGAAGATCATCGCGATCTCCGCACCGCGCAGTTTTCGCATTTCCGGGCTGTTTTGCGCGTATTGGAGGATATCGATCGGATCCGTTGCCTTGTCCGGCGCATACAGGATCTGTCCACCGTCGATATGCAGATTGGTGCCCTGAAACAGCTGCATGATGCTGAGTGCGGTCATGGATTTTCCGCAGCCGCTTTCGCCGACGATTCCCAGGCTCCGACCGGATTGGATTGCCAGGCTCACACCATTCAGGATCCGCGCGCCATGTTCGCCTGTGCCGAACGACACGTGAAGGTCACGAATTTCCAAAAGCGGCTTCACGGGTCAGCGCTCCGAAACTGTGGCTGTAACCGAATGCGTTCGCGGATCGAGCAGATCGCGAAGCCAGTCGCCGACGAAGTTGAACCCGATGACCGTGATCATGATCGCCAGCCCCGGAAATGTTGTGAGCCACCAGGCGATATTGATCAGTGCACGGCCTTCCTGGAGGAGGCCGCCCCAGGATGGAATTTCCGGTGGCGTGCCCAATCCCAGAAATGACAGCCCGGATTCGATAAGGATGACGAATCCCAGCTCCAGTGTGGCGATGACCATGACCGGACCGGAAATGTTGATCAGGACATGCCGGAATAGGATGTCGCTCGTTGTCAGGCCCGAAGCCACACAAGCCTGAATGAACTCCCGTTCTTTCAGTTCCAGCACGAGTCCGTAGACGATCCGCGTATATTCGACCCAGCGGGCGATGATAAAAGCGACGATGATATTGGTCACGCCCGGCTCAAAAATCGCCATGAAGACCAAGGCGAGGAGAATGAACGGAATGGCGAGAACGATATCCACCAGTCGCATGATGACAATCGCGCTCCACCCACCCAGATATCCGGCTGCCAGACCGAGGAGAATACCGATGAAGGCGGAGCCCGACACGGCCAGCACTGCCGTGAACAGCGAAAGCCGTGCGCCGTAGAGAATTCGCGACAGCACGTCCTGGCCAAGCTTGTCTGAGCCCAGAATGTGCTTTGCGCTGCCGCCTTCCTGCCAGGCCGGAGGCGTGACCGGATGCAGAAGGTCTTGCTGGTTGGGATCCATCGGCGAGATCTGTGGCGCGAAAATCGCGCAAAACAGCACAGTGGCGAGAACCGCGAAACCGATCGCGCCCTTTCCGTCCAGTCTTGAAAAAAAGTTCCGCAGCATCACGAAAGCTTTATTCTTGGATTGAGCCAGGCATACAACACGTCGACCGTCAGGTTGATCAGCGAGAAAAACACCGCGATCACCAGCGTCACTGCTTGTACGACCGGAAAGTCACGCTGATGGACCGCGTTTATCGCCAGCCTGCCGACGCCGGGCCAGGCGAACACCGTTTCGGTAATTACCGCCCCGCCCAGAAGGCCGCCGAACTGAAGGCCGATGATCGTCACGATCGGCACGGCCGCATTGCGAAGCGCATGCTTGATCAGTATCCGCAGTTCACCGACACCTTTTGCCCGAACCATTCGGATGTAATCCTGGTGGAGCACATCCAGCATCGCGGAACGGGTGAGCCGCATGATGCGGGCGGCGGAGTATAGGGCCAGGGTGCTTGCCGGAAGGATGAGCGCCGTCAGGGAGCCGCCTCCCATGCTCGGCAGCAATCCGAGCTGGACGCTGAACAGGAGGATCGCCAGAAGTCCGATCCAGTAGACCGGCGCTGCCTGTCCGATAAGGCTCAGCGAGGTTGCGACAACATCGATCCATGTGTTTCGGAACACGGCCGCGCACATCCCCAGCGGAAGCGCGATACACAGGCTCAACAACAACGATGCCCCTGTCAGCAGCAGCGTGGCGGGCATGCGTTCGATCACAAGCTTCAGGGCCGGTTGCTGGAACCGGTACGATACACCGAGATCCCCGGTAACCACATTGCCCATGAACTTCAGATATTGCGTGAGCAGCGGCTGATCGAGACCCAACTGTTTCCGGAATTCGACCCGCACTTCGTCGGAGGCATCGATCGGCAGCAGCAGATTGGTCGGGTCACCCGACAATCGCTGAAGAAAGAAGATAATCGTCAGGACGCCGGCCAGAACAATCAGCAGCTGGATCAGGCGTTTGGTCAGGAACGTAAGCATTTACACCCGCGAGGAAAAAAGGAAGAGAAAACTGATCATCGAACGCATGAAATCGCCGATCGAGTCCACATCGAGAAACTCGTCGGGCGCATGCGAGCGCCCGCCATATCCCAACCCGCCGAAAGCGTAGGGCACGCCGACAATGTCGGTGAACATGTACAACGGCGCCGCACCCGCATGAATCGGAAGCAGCAGAACATCGTCGGAATGCTTGCGGCACGCATCGACCAGTGACTCAACGACGGGATGTGTGGGATCGCATCGCGAGGCCGGATAGGTGCTGTGGACGGTCAGGTCCACATGGCTGTAGCCATGCCGGTCGAGATGCCCCCGCAATTCGTTTGTGGCAACCTGCGGATCCATACCCGGCACAAACCGGAAGTCGAGATAGGCACAGGCCCGCCGGGGAACCTGGGTCGGCGGCGCATCACCCGGCAACCAGGGCGATCCCGCCATGATACCGTCGATATTGAGCTTCGGACGCTTCAGAAGATTGGTCATCTGAACTGCCAGATCACCATCGAAGCGAAAGCGTTTCGCGCCCAGATCGCGGAGGATCTTGTCGGCATCCATAACTTCCGCCGCCTCACGAACCAGCCTGGCATCGTCCTCCGTCCACCAATCCGGTACCGTCAGTCCGTCGATCTTGAGCGATCCATCCGCGTCGCGCAACGTCGCCAGCGCTCCTGCCAGTTCCCATGCCGGACTTTTCAGCCACCCGCCGCTGAGGGCATGAACATCACGTTCTGCAGGCCCGCCCCAGTCACCGCCAACGACCGAAAGCTCAAGCATGCCAAGTCCCGTGAACCCGAGCATAATCGGTGTTTGTCCGACCGAATTGGTTCCCAGATAGGGGATGAGCACGCCATCACATCCCGCACGCAGCCGGTCGGCATTCGCTTCCAGAAAGGGGCGCAGCGAAGGACTGCCGATTTCTTCTTCCCCTTCGATGAGAAAATGGATGTCGACAGGCAGCGGAATTCCGTGTTCCCGGAACATCCGCACGACCGAAATAAACGCAACCAGGGGTCCCTTTGAGTTGAAGGCGCCCCGGCCAATGAGGTGCCGCCCGCCGCCGGCCGGGACGATGTCCGCATCAAAAGGGGGGCGGCTCCACTCCTCCGGATCCGCCGGCTGAACGTCATAGAGGGTGTAGACGAGCAGCTTGCCCCGGCTCTCCGGCGACCGCACCAGACCCTCGACGATCGGAGCGATCTGGCCGTCATGGTAGGAGACATCGGCGCCAACCTGCTTCAGGTGATCACCAAGCCAGCGCGCCATTTCGTCGAGATTGGAGCCGGTCTTGCTCACGCCCGGGATGCGGATCGCATCCCGGACGTGATTGATTGCAGCTTCAAGCGCATGATCGCACTGCGCCAGTAGATGTTGCTCCGGATCACCTGCCATATTGCAAGACATCCAGTCGACCCGGGCAACAATAGGCGCGGAAGGAGGGATTCACTCGGAGACTTCCATCTCGGTCGCGGAAATCACCCCGTCGGGTCGAGGTTGCCAGGTCACCTTGTCCGACACACCGTACAGCGCCAGCTGGGCAAACAGCGGGATCGCCGCATTGGTCTCCTTGATCCGCTCCAGCGCCTCGCCGAACACGGCCGTCCTTTCCTCGCCGCGAACGGTATTCGACTTGTCGAGCAGGGCGTCGAGCTCCGAATCCGCCCAGGTCGACAGAAAGCCGCCGGTCCGCTGGAATGCGTCGATCTGCGGATAGGGATCAAGCCAGACATTGCCCTGCCCCATCAGGTAGAGAGGCGAGATGGTCCGTTTCTTCAAATCGCCGAAAAACACACCCCATTCGTCCGGACGAACCTTGATATTCAGACCGGCTTCCTTGAGAAGGCCGCCAACGGCGAGCGCTGTTTCGCGATCAAGCGAATATCGGCCGCTGGGTGCGCGCATGAGGATCTCCTGGTCACCCA
This sequence comes from Afifellaceae bacterium, assembly GCA_965216515.1. GTDB lineage: Bacteria > Pseudomonadota > Alphaproteobacteria > Rhizobiales > Afifellaceae > CAXMRP01. Next base: position 1,914,025 of record OZ244173.1, read on the forward strand.
GTCCCAGGGCGGCGATCTTTTCCTTCGCCGTCTCCAGATCATAGCCGATGGTGTAGTCGGTTTGCCGCGGCCAGCTCGGGATGCCCGGGCTGAGGATCGAGTTGACGGGCGAGGCGAAGCCGCGCATCAGCCCCTGGATAATGGCGTCGCGGTTGATCGCATAGGCGACCGCCTCGCGAAATGCCGGATCGTTGCCGGGCGCCTTGGTTATGTCGAATTGGACGCACATGACGCGCGTGCTCGGTGTGCTTGCAACCCAGACACCGTCGGCTTCTTTCAGAGCCAGCGCCTGATCCGGCGAGACTTTGGCCACGACATCCACTTCGCCGGTCTGAAGTGCGGCGACCCGCGCCAGATTCTCCGGAATAACCCGGAACGTCACCCGGTCGACCGAAGGCGGCTCACCCCAGAAGTCTGGATTCCGTTCAAGTACGATCACCTCGTCACGACGCCATTCGACCAGCTTGTATGGTCCACTTCCGATCGGGTTCAGCGAAAAAGCTTCATTGCCCACTTCCGTTACATATTTCGGCGGGATGGGTGACAGAAGAGTCATGCGGGCATCGAAGATCGGATCGACGTCCTTGGTCGTGATATGAAGCGTCAGATCGTCGATGATTTCGATCTTGGTAAAGCCGGTCCACCAACCGCGGACCGGGCTTTTGAGTTCCGGTGTCTGAAGCCGTTCGATCGTGAACTTGACGGCGTTTGCATCAAGCACTTCGCCATTGGAGAATTTCAGTCCGGGACGCAGCTTGATTTCCCATTGTTTGGGACTCAGCTGATCGACGCGCTCGGCAAGGCGCGGTTCGATTTCCGAGTTTGCATTGCGACGCAAAATCGGATCGTGGAGATGGCGCAGGACATTGCCGGTTGCGGTGTCGGCGCTGAATGCGGGATCGAGAGACGACGCATCCGTGCTTTGGGCAATGACGACTTCACTGGCCCAGGCGGACACTCCGAAAAGTGTCAATCCTGCCGCCAGCCCGATCACTGCCAATATGCTTCTCTTCATCACGGGTTCCTCCTGTTTCAATTGACGTAAACCCCGCGTCCGGCCATTCAGGCCGGCCGCGGGAGACTGCGAACGGGCTAGTTGGCGACCGCCATTTCGAACGCGAACACATGTCCGTCCGGCCGTGGCGCCCAATCAATCTTGTCGCGAACACCGTAGAGATCCTGTCGTGCAAACAGGGGCACGACAGCGGACGTTTCGTTGAGCCGCTCCAGCGTGCTCTGGAATACATCCAGTCGCTCCTGTCCCTTTACGGTCAGAGACTTGTCGAGAAGGGCGTCCAGTTCCGGATCCGACCAGGTGGATATGAACCCGCCGGTCCTTTGAAAGGCGTCGATCTGCGGATACGGGTCCGCCCAGACATTGCCGTGGCTGTTGAGATAGAGCGTCGACATCGCAGCGTTCTTGAGGTCGCCAAAGAAGACGCCCCATTCATCGGCGCGGACCTTGACATTGAGTCCGACCGCCTTGAGCTGGCCGGCGACCGCCAGCGCGGTTTCGCGATCAAGCGCAAAGGAATTGCTGGGTGTTCTCATGACGATCTCCTGATCGCCAATGCCCAGTTCCGCCACCAGCTCCCTGGCCCGATCCTGATCATGATCGCGGGTGAAGTTCATTTCGCGGGGCCAGCCCGGAGTGCCCGGGCTCAGCATGGAATTCACCTTCGTTGCATAACCGCGGTACAGGCCATCGATGATTTCATCCCGGTTTATGGCGTGCGCCACGGCGTCCCGGAACGCCTGCTGATCTCCGGGGGGCTGCTTGATATCGAAATTCACCACGATGACCCGGGTGCTCGATGCGCGTTCCACACGCACATTGTTCGTGCCCTCCAGCGCCAGCGCCTGGGTCGGCGACACGCCGCCGATAACATCGGCTTCGCCGGTCCGGTTCGCGGCAACGCGCGCCAGTTCCTCCGGCAGCACGCGGAATGTCACGTTTTCGATGTTCGGCGCCGCGCCCCAATAGTCGGGATTTGGTTCCAGAACGATCGCCTCGTCGCGCCGCCAGCTGACAAGCTTGTACGGTCCGCTCGAGACGGGCTCCTGGGCAAACGCCGTATCGCCGACCTCCGCCACGTATTTTGGCGGAACGGGTGCAAACAGGCTCAACCGCGCCTCAAACAACGGGTCCACCTTGGCCGTGGTGATTTTGAGCGTCGTCTTGTCGAGGACCTCAATTTCGGTGAATCCCTTCCACCAGCCGCGGATCGGGCTCTTGAGTTCGGGATTCTGAACCCGCTCGAACGAAAACTTGACGGCCTCGGCATCGAGCGCTTCGCCGTTTGAAAACTTCAGGTTCGGCCGGAGCTTGACGATCCATTCCTTTGGCCCGACCTGCTCCCAGCTTTCCGCCAGCCGGGGTTCGATCTCCATGTCGGAGTTCCTGAACAGCAGCGAATCGTACAGGTGGCGCTGGATGCTGCCGGTCACCGTATCGGCCCGGAAGGCCGGATCCAGGGTTGTTGCATCTGTGCTTTGTGCGATCACGATTTCCGCTGCATTTGCCGAAGAGGCTGCCACCCCCAGCAGCAATGCCGTCAGCACCGAAGTTAGGCTTTTGTGCATTCGAACCATCGTAACTCCTCCTTCGAATAAAGATTGCGGGTGCAACATCCGCTCTGAATTCACGCACCCGCACCGAATGGGATTTCGGATGTCATGATTTCCATTTTTGGGTTCGTTCATCGAGGTTGAAGACGTCTGTGACGGGTTTTCCGCTTTCGAACTCGGCCAGGCGCTCCAGTTCGCGCGCCAGATGTTCATCGGCCAGGTCGGCCACCCGCTCCGCATCCGCCTGCGGCACCACGACGACGCCGTCCCGGTCGCCGACGACGATGTCGCCGGGATGAACCGGCACGCCGCCACACGAGATCGGAACGTTGATTGCGCCGGGTCCCTGCGATCCGAAGATCCGGATGCACGAGCCCCGCGAAAAGGTCGGCGGCGCATCCGCCACCATCCCCTGGGCGTCACGCACCGCCCCGTCGATCACGATCGCCACCGCCCCCTTGCGCTTGAACATGTAGCCCAGCCGCTCGCCGATCACCGACACGTCCCGGTAGCCCCCGGCATCGACGACGATCACGTCCCCCGGGCGGGTCAGGTCGATCGCCCGCTGGATATAGAGCGCATCGCCCGGACGGGTCAGCACCGTCAGCGCCGAGCCGACAAAGCGCATCGACGTCTCCAGCGGCTTGATCTCGTAATGCATGGCCCCATAGCCGCCCATGCTGTCGCAAATCTTCGCCGTGTCGTGGTCCTCAAACCGGGCCCGCAACGGCGCCGACGCCGCCGCCCCCCCTTCGACGATCTCGCCGTGAAAGATATGTTTTTCCATGCCCATAGCTTATATACCCGTGGTTCAACGCCCAATCGCACCCAAGCCCCGGCGCACCGGACCGGAAGGCACGGCATCAAACCGTGTCACTCACCAACAACACTGTCCAATGAATTGAGGAACAGGCATCATCACCACAGGGAATAGGTGACTTCGGAACTCCGGAATCGCCGGGCCCGGCCGTCGAATTCGTTCGCAATCACGCTTTCATCGGCTTGTGACGGCACTTTGGAGGAAGGCGCTGTTTTCGAGCGCCGATGCCTGGCCGGCATCATCGAATCCGTTCGAACCGCTTGGTCCGCCCGGTCCCGAACGGGCACGGGGCACAGGATCCGCGGAGTCTAGGGCGGCCCCATGACAAGGTTGGGAAGCCACAGCGAAAGGCCCGGCAGATAGGTCACCAGAAACAGGATGACGATCAGCGGAAGCAGCATCGGCAGGACCGCAATCGCAATGCGCTCAAACGGGACCCCGCTCACCTCCACCATCACATAGAGCCCGATACCCATCGGCGGCGTGGCGATGCCGATCAGGATCGCATATGTGAAAATCAGCCCGAAATGGACCGGGTCGATGCCGTACTGCTCGACCACCGGAAGGAGCATCGGCACAAGGATCAGCATGGCCGGAACGCCTTCGACAAACAGCCCGATAACGAGCAGGAAGACGATCAGCAGAAACAGGAACAGATACGTGTTTTCGGTGACCAGAAGAACCGCACCCGCCATGGCCTGCGGCACCTGTTCGAAAGCAAGCAGCCAGCCCATGGCCTGCGAGAAACCCACGATCAGCATCACGACTGTCGTCATGATCATGGTGTCGGCAATCGCGGCACGCACATTCTTCCAGTTCAGCGTCCGATAGAACAGGCCCAGCAACAGCGAGTAGGCGCAGGCCAGCACGCCCGCTTCGGTGGCCGTGGTGAAGCCCGTCAGGATCGCCACCAGAATGATCGCCGGCGCCACCAGTGCGGCAATGCCGGAAATGGCCCTGCGCCCGACCTCGCGCAACGGCGCCTTGGGCTCGCGCGGAAAACCCCGCGGGCCGGCAATCAGACGATTGTGGATCATCAACGAGGCGGCAATCAGCAGACCCGGGACGATCCCGGCCAGAAACAGCCGCCCGATGGATGTGCCGGTGATGAAACCGTAGATCACAAGCGGGATGGAGGGCGGGATAATCGGCCCGACCACAGAGGAAGCGACGGTGAGCGCGGCGGCGAAATCGCTGGGATAGCCGCGCTCGCGCATGGCCTTGACCTCGACCGTTCCCAGCCCGGCGCAATCAGCGACCGCCGCGCCGGATACGCCGGCGAAAATGAGCGAGGCCAGAACATTGACCTGAGCAAGCCCGGCGCGGAAGTGACCGATCAGCGCCGTGGCAAAGTCGAAGATTCTGTCGGTCATGCCGGCGGCATTCATCAGGTTGCCGGCCATGATGAAGAAGGGAACCGCCAGCAGCGCGGAATTGTCCAACCCCTCGACAACCTGAAGCGGCAGGATAAGCAGATTGATCGGAGCTTCGGCGAAAAAGATGGCAAGAAGAACCGATGCGCCGATCGCCATGGAAATCGGCACCCGCACCAGCATCAGGCCGACAAAGGAAAGAAAAAGGATCCAGACCAAGATTGCGCCCTCAGGATTCCGCTTTGGCGAACGTTCTGAGCGTGTCGATCAAATCCAGCAGATAGTGGGCGAAAATCAGCGCGCAGCTCAGGAAAAAGGGAACCGAGAGCATGTAGCGATCCAGGCCCACCATATCGATCGGTGTGACCTGGGAGGCAAGAATGTTCGGCGCCTTCGACAGGAACACACCCATGAGGACCAGTACGATGACGCCCGTGAACAGGCGCGAAAGCGACTGCCCTCTCGGTCCGAGCTTCAACACAAGGAAATCGACCGTGATGTCCCGGGCACCGCGGTAGACCGGATAGAATCCGAAAGACACGAGCCACACGAACAGCACCACCGTCCAGGGAAAAACCAAAACCAGCCCCTTGTCGAAAATCGCGCGCGAAGCGATGTTCGCAATGTTGGCCACAAGCATCACGACCAGACAGATTTCTGCGGACACGTGAAACACGCGCCCGCAGATGTCCAACGCCCGGTGTACAGCCTGAAGAATCGACATGGCTGCACCCCTTTTCGGCCAAGCCAGACTTGTCGAAGGTTACCGGGTGGCTTCGACAGCTTCAATGAAACCTTCGGGCAAAACGTCCCGTTTCTTCTCATAGAAGTCTTTCATGGCGTTGACGAAATCCACCGTATCCGCCTTCATGAATTTTACACCCTGCGCTTCCAGCCGGGCAATCGACTTCTCGACTTCGCCGGCGAGAAGCTCGCTCTGGAAGGCTGCCGCATCGGTCACGGCACGATCGACCGCCTCGCGCAACTCCGGCGACAGGCCGCGATAGGCCTCCGCGTTGACCATGAACGCCGCCGCCTGGTGGAATTCGTCCGTCTGCATCACAAACTTCGCGCCTTGCTCGTAGAAGCGCATGGCTTCGACGAGCGAGATGGGAAGCGTCACGGATTCGATGATACCGCGGCCCAGCGACTCATAGACTTCCGTCCAGCCCAGAACCCGGACCTCGGCGCCCAGATGCGAATAGGCGTCGATCACCAGATCGTTGGGGAACATGCGCAGCTTAAGGTTCTGTATGTCGGCGACAGTTTCCACCTGTTTCTTGGCCGCCAGCACGCGGTAGGGGCCGCGGGGGAATTCGGTGATATGTCCGATGACGGTCAGGCCGCCCTCGTCTTCCACCCGCTTCAGCCACCCCTGAACCAGGTCGGAAGACATGAAGCGCAGCCAGTGGTCACGGCTCTCGAACATGAATGGCGCCGAGATATATTCAAGCTCCGGCGCCCACTTGCTGAGATAGTCGGGACCTTCGGCATAGATCTGAACGATGCCGGCGCCGACCTGTTCCAGGGTCGCTTCCGTTTTGCCCAGCTGTTCGTTGGGGAACACCTGGATCTTGATCTCGCCGTTCGTATACTCCTCAACCAGATCGGCGAATTTCTGAAACCCCTGACCGTCCAGGCTTTCCGGCGGCAATTTGGTTGCCATCTTCCACGTCTCGGCAGCACCCGCCGACCCGGCGAACGCAATTGCGCTGGCCAAGCAGACGCTTATGGCAGTTCTCTTGAGTCCGATCTTTTTCATCCGTTCCTCCATCAAAGATCTTAGTGTTTCCGTGGCCCGTTGGCCGTTCCCCCGGAGGCCGACAGACCGCTTGGCCGCCCCGTGCCGGATCGCGTTGCTGTTTGGGTCGCGGCGGATGTCATGATTTCCATTTTTGGGTTCGTTCATCGAGGTTGAAGACGTCTGTGACGGGTTTTCCGCTTTCGAACTCGGCCAGGCGCTCCAGTTCGCGCGCCAGATGTTCATCGGCCAGGTCGGCCACCCGCTCCGCATCCGCCTGCGGCACCACGACGACGCCGTCCCGGTCGCCGACGACGATGTCGCCGGGATGAACCGGCACGCCGCCACACGAGATCGGAACGTTGATTGCGCCGGGCCCCTGCGATCCGAAGATCCGGATGCACGAGCCCCGCGAAAAGGTCGGCGGCGCATCCGCCACCATCCCCTGGGCGTCACGCACCGCCCCGTCGATCACGATCGCCACCGCCCCCTTGCGCTTGAACATGTAGCCCAGCCGCTCGCCGATCACCGACACGTCCCGGTAGCCCCCGGCATCGACGACGATCACGTCCCCCGGGCGGGTCAGGTCGATCGCCCGCTGGATATAGAGCGCATCGCCCGGACGGGTCAGCACCGTCAGCGCCGAGCCGACAAAGCGCATCGACGTCTCCAGCGGCTTGATCTCGTAATGCATGGCCCCATAGCCGCCCATGCTGTCGCAAATCTTCGCCGTGTCGTGGTCCTCAAACCGGGCCCGCAACGGCGCCGACGCCGCCGCCCCCCCTTCGACGATCTCGCCGTGAAAGATATGTTTTTCCATGCCCATAGCTTATATACCCGTGATTCAACGCCCAATCGCACCCAAGCCCCGGCGCACCGGACCGGAAGGCACGGCATCAAACCGTGTCACTCACCAACAACACTGTCCAATGAATTGAGGAACAGGCATCATCACCACAGGGAATAATACCGAACCCAAACACGACAACTAGAGGCAGAAATGAAGTACCGGCAGATGGAAATATTCCACGCGATCATGCTCACCGGGTCGGTGACGGCGGCCGCCAAATCGCTCAATCTGACACAACCGGCGGCAACAAAAATCCTGCGCCATACCGAAGACCAGCTGAAGTTCCTGCTGTTTCACCGGATCAAGGGCAGGCTCGTTCCGACCGACGACGCGATTGCCATTTTCCCGGACGTCGAGCGGGTGTTCCAGGAGATGCGGGCCGTCAGGCAAAGCATCGAGGATGTCCGGTTCGGCCGCCGTGGCACGCTGAGCGTCGTGGCCATTCCCACCCTCGGCCAGGTCGTCTTGCCGCGGGCCATATCCGCATTCACCAAGGAACATCCGGACGTACCCGTGACATTTGCGGTTCGTCCCCGACGTTACGTCATGCAGAGCGTGGCGACCCAGCGCGCCGAAGTCGGATTTGCTTTCCTTACCCCCTCGCACGCCAGCGTCGAGACAAAGCCGATGTGCGGAAGTTATCTCAACTGTATCGTTGCGCGAAACCACCCGCTTTCCGACAAAGAATTTGTCACGGCTTCGGATATCTCGGGTTATCCGTTCATATCGTTTTCGGAAGACCAGGGCCTCCAGCCACTGATCAAATCCGCCTTCGCCGCCGGCCGTACGGCGCTTTCCTCGCATCTGGAGACTGGCTGGATATCCACCGCCTGGGCATTGGTGGACCAGGGTGTCGGCATTTCCCTGGTCGATGGATTTTCCCAGCTTGGCCAGATCCACACGAATGTGGTCGAAATCCCTTTCCGGCCCGAAATTTCGGTTCACGTCGATGTCCTGACGCCGCGGGCCAAACCGTTATCGCGGATCGCCAAACAGTTCGTCGATGTCGCGCTGGACGTGCTCGACGAGGAAAATCCCTGACCATCAGGTCCGCCACCCCGGCAGGCGCATAGAGCACGCGGCGCCGGCACGTCGAAATCAGGATGGATCCCGGCACGGCGTTGTCCGGACCGCGCCCCGTAACGGGCTCCAACGGGCTTCCATTCCCGCAAGATATCGATGGTGATTGAATCCATATTGGACGCGCTGACACGGTCACCGTAGTTTTTGCTCAGATATTTTGCACGCCGAGTTTGCCGGCCTGGTGCGGCAGATGGAGCCCGACTTGTCGCTCATGATTGAGAGGAATGATTGCGTCCGAACTTCTGGGAAATCCGCAAGCCGCCGCCCGGCTGTTGTTGCGTCCTGTTTCGCGGCAAGCCGGGGCAGGTTGCAGCGCGATCTCGAAACTCTCCCAGTCCTCCTCCCTGGGAAACCTTGGGCGGTCCGGCCTCGCACTTGTGTGCCCGGACCGCCTCTTTTTTTGCGCTTGGACAGTTGGCAAACGCTTCATGAGTTGAACGGGGCGCAAGCCGGCAACCAAACTCCGGTTCCCCGAAACGACAGCGGAAGGAAACGAAAATGACAGATGTTCCGATCACCATTCGGGTTCGACCTTACGATCACATCTGTCCGCTGCTTCTGGGTGACGCGAAAATTCCCGGCGCCGAGGCGACATTCGAAATCCATGGCCGCCTGGAAACCGACTTTCCCAAGACCCTCGCCGCAGCCGAGGTCTCGTTCAATCGTTACGTGTTGTCCTTTGCGCGTGGCAAAGGCGAGTTGGTTGGCATCCCTGCCTTTATCCTCCGCGGTTTCCGTCACCGGAACTACTTTGTGCTCGCCGATTCCGACCTGCATGACTTGAAAAGCCTTCACGGGAAACGGATCGGGACCAATGGCTGGAGCGATACCGGCACATTGTGGGCGCGTGCGGCCCTGCGCGACGCCGGGGTCGGAATGGAGGATGTTCAGTGGGTGATCGGGCCCCTCGATGAAAATTCGCCGGGCCACGGGCCGATGCCGGACGATATTCCACTGCCGTCGAATGCCGAAAAACTGTCCCAATCAGACACGCTTCTTGCAGCGCTCCACGATGGACGGATCGACGCGATCACGGTCGCGTTCGCCCCGCAGGACGTTTTCCAGCAAGATGGCAGCATCCGCCGGCTGGTCCGCGACTATGTGGGTGTGGAACGCGAATATCATCAGCGTACCGGCATCTATCCCAACTTCCATCTGATGGCATTTCACAGGGACTTCGCCGAGCAGCATCCGGAACTGGTGGTCGGCCTGTACGATGCGCTTTATCGCGCCTGGGAATTATGGTGGACAAAGGCGAAGCGCTTTTCGGAAGCCGGCCCCTGGGCGATGGTCGATCTGGAAACTCAGGCGCTCGAATTTGCCGAGGATACGCCGCCTTTCGGGTTGGAAAGCAAAGCGCATCAACGAATGTTGAGGGCCATATGCGAGGAGCAGCATGCCCAGCATCTGGTGGAGAAACCGGCTCGTCCCGAAGAGCTGTTTGCGCAATTCACTGCAATCCGGGAAAACCTGCAAAGCGCCGGACGGTAAGCGGCAAACTATATCGGGCAATTGCTTGCCAACCTCCTGTTGCAGGCCGGCATCGTCGTCCGGCCGGGTCGTTCCGCAAGGTTAGGGTTCGTCACAGCGTTCACGCGATGGCGATCCGCATTCGATCGCCGTGACCGACGGGGACACCATGGCGAACCGGCACGCCGGATGCCCGCCTGGGTCGGCGCCCCGAGATCGTCATTCTGGTGATCCTCGCACCGCGATTTGCCGCATTCGCCGCAAAACAATTGTAGAACGACGGCAACGGTTACCCTGGAACGGTCACGCGGAACCGGTGCTGCAGCTGGCGCCGCCACGCGGATCAATCCCGGCGGTGCAACGGCCATCCCGATCCACGCCGATGGCCTGCACCCGCGCCTGATACGTGCTCCAGCCGACCGTGTTGCCCAAACCCGCAACGGCCGCGGCGATACCTTCCGGCCATCCCGGTTCAAGGTGAACGATCCGGCCCTCTTCACTGTGAAACCGGAGCTTTTCGACCGCCTTGTCGACAGGCGTCCCGCGGCCGAGAACCTCCAGCAGCACCTGGAAAATGGATGTTATGATACGGCTGCCGCCAGGCGCACCGAGAATAAGCTTTCTGCAGTCACCGTTCCGCGCGATCGTCGGCAAGCCGCTGCCAATCCTGCGCCCCGGGACAATCGACATGTCGCGCCCGGCACGCGGGTCGAAATGACCAAGGAAATTGTTGTGCAAAAAGCCCAGTTCCGGTGTGACCGATCCGGACCCGAACGCGGTACCGACCGAATGTGTCATGCTCACGCCGACGCCGTCGTCATCCACAACCACGAAATGGGTTGTTCCCTTGCTCATGTGTGAGTTCTGCGGGCCTGGAACCGGTTCACCCGATGCAACTTTCTCCACCCAACCGGCGATTCGCTGCGGTTGCATGATGCCTTTCGTCCATTCCTCGCTCACCGCAAGTGGAACGGATTTGATATCGCGATTGTCAACAAATCCCGCCCTCATGACCTTTGCCACAAGATCGATACCTTCGGCGCCATCGATTTTGCCAAGGTCGCAATCGAGCGCATCGACGATCGCCAGCATTTCCAGGACCTGTACGCCGGGGCTTGGGGGCGGCGTCGTAACAAGCGAAAAGTCGCGAAACCTGCCCTCAATCGGATCCTGATCGACCGCTTCATACGCCTTCAGATCAGCATCCGCGACAAGACTGCCCCGCCTTTCCAGGTCCGCCGCCATGACGGCGCCGATTTCCCCCCGGTAGAAATCATCCGCTCCGGTTTCGGCAAGCTGGTCCAGCGTACCCGCCAACACCTTTTGGCAAAACCTATCGCCGACCGAATAGGGCGCGCCGCCCGCCTTCATGAATATATCCAGCGCCACGGGATCACGCCTGAATTTTTCCTCGACGGATGGATAACCGGGCGACGAACTGGTCAGGTTTCGTTCCCAGGAGTCGGCCAGTTGCGGATCGACTTGAAATCCCGTTTCAGCCAGCCGAACGGAAGGATCGATCAACTGCCGCCAACTAAGACGCCCCGATCCGAACATTCGGTACAATCGGTCGCACGCGGCGACCATTCCCGGTGTCATCACGGAGGATGGACCGATCTGGTTGTCCTCCGATGGAATGAGATAGCGACCGATTGCCTCTGACCGCCCCGAGAGCGTTTCCACCCAATCTTCCGGAACAGGTCGCGATCCGATCGCCGCTTCCCCGTTTATGACGGCGTGGTTGGCTTCGAAATCCGTATGCAGGAGAATGGCCGTTCCACTGAGGCTGCACATCAACGGATTGGCAACGGTCTGGGCAAATGCCGTCGCGACAGCCGCATCCGCCGCATTGCCGCCATTGGCGAACACAGCGCCTCCGATCTCAGCCGCCTGAATCTCCGGACAAACCACCATCGCCATGTGCACGGTCCCTGTTTCCGGAGCCGGATTTCAATCGCCGTTTCCGCCGGCAAACGGTGTCTGCCGGCCTGTCGTCGCCGGGCCAATAGGCAGCCACAACCGGCGGATTCAGCCGGCGCCGACGGGCATATCGACCGGCTGCCCAAGGTACGGTCCCCGCACAGCCCGAGGGATCGGACAATCCACCGCTCCTGCCGGATGCTCCGTCTCCCGGCAACAACGTGGATGGCTGCCGGCAAACAACACGGCAGCCCTGCGCCATCGAAATATTAGCGCGGGTCTTGTCTCATTGATCGGAACAATAGTATGGGCGAAAAATTCATGTCCAATATTCAGAACGACAGCATCCATACCTCCTTGTAATAAACTATCTCAATCGGGCGTTTTACAGTATGCCCGGAAAACGACGCGGCGTTATCAACCGGAAACGCCGGAAGGGATGGGGGACATCCCTCGCGCACGACGCGGCCCGCACGACTTGCCGGTCCCGGGCAATGCAGGGGAGAAAGATGACGGCTCCGCAGGCAACCGCGACACCTCACCGGGGGAATGACCGATGACCGATCACGTCGCCGCACCGCACCTGCCCGAAGATCCTTTCGCCGACGGTGGTCTTGCGCACTACGGCACCCGGTTGCGCCGCGGCGAGACAACCGCCGTGGCAACCGTGGAGGCCTGCCTCACCCGCATCGAGCTCTTGAATCCGGCATTGCTGGCATTCGAACATGTGGCCGCAGAGCAGGCGCTGTCGGCTGCCCGCGAAATTGATTCCCTGATCTCCCTCGGAATCGACCTTGGATCCGTAATGGGCGTACCGGTCGCGCTAAAGGATCTCTTTGCGGTCGACGGCATGCCGATGACCGCCGGATCGGCAGTGGATGTCACCGATCTTGTCGGAGCGGAGGGCAGCTTTGTCAAACAGCTCAGGCGTTGCGGCTGCATTATTCTCGGCACCTGCAAGACCGTCGAGTTTGCCCGCGGCGCATCGGGCGTGAATCGCGTTCGGGGCACACCTCGCAATCCGTGGGATGCGGCCATACCCAGGGTACCCGGCGGATCGAGCAGCGGTTCGGCTGTCGCGCTGTCGGCAGGAATGTGCGGTTTTACAATCGGGACGGACACGGGTGGCTCTGTTCGCGGGCCGGCGGCTCTGTGTGGCGCATTCGGTTTGAAAACGACTCACGGCCTTTGGGCGACCGATGGTCTTTATCCCAACGCCCCGTCGTTCGACACAATCGGTCCCATCACACGCACGGCCGCCGATGCGGCGCTCGTGTTTGAGGCCCTGTCCGGGCAACCGGTGCCCGAATCACCTCCGATTGATCGCTTGCGAATAGGCAAACCGGTTGACCATTTCTACGATGAGCTTGATCCCGGTGTGGCAGACTGCATGTCGGCGGCTCTTGAGGCATTGGCATCCGCCGGCGCGACCATCGAGGAGATCACAATACCGGAGGCGCAAGAGCGCCAGGCTTTCGTGGACAAGATTTGTACGGTTGAGTTCATCGCCAATCTTGGCCGTGAACGTTTCCAGGCAGAAAGCGAACGGCTCGATCCGCTGACGGTGGCGCGCGCTCGACCGGGATTGGATGTACAGGCGACCGAATATGTCGAGATGGTTCTGCGGCACCAGCGGCGGCGGCGGCAATATGCAAGACGTATCGCGGGTTTTGATGCCTGGATTACGCCGACCTGCCGGGTCCCGGCATCCGATCTGGCCACGGCGATGAATTCCCTCAACGACACGATGAGGGTAGAGGCGCAACTTGGTATCAATACGCATCTTGTAAGCTATTTCGGGCTTTGCGCGACAACCTCCCCTATTCAGGCTCTGGGTGCGGCAACGCTGCCGGTCGGCCTGCAAACCATTTGCGCCGGCGGCCGTGATGAGACGTGTCTTGCGATTGCCGTTGCATTTGAAAATCTGTTCGGCGCGCCGCAATCTGCCGATGTCAGCGGATTTCTGCAAAGCCGGCCTGTCAGCGACAGGACGGTGTAGCCGCCCGATCACACCCTGGATCGGATCGCGGAATTCGGGTCGGCGGCAATTTGATGGGAAAGCCCGCCACACCTGCCGGCGGCTATGGCAAATCCTCCGAATAGGCATGGCAGGCGACCCATCCGGCATCGCGCCGCGGCATGGGCTCGGGATTGTACTCGCTGCAAATCGGTTTGGCGATCGGGCACTGGGCGCGAAATGCGCACCCGCTTGGCAGGTCGACCGGATTCGGGCGAACCGATCCCAGTTCCACTTCAGGCAGCGATGCCGATGGGTCCGGCGTCAAGACCGAATTTAGCAGTGCGCGGGTATAGGGGTGCCCGGGCGCATCAAACAGATTTTGCGCCGGCGCTTCCTCGACAATCCGGCCCAGATACATGATCGCGACCCTCTGGGCCAGAAACTGGACAACGGCCAGATTGTGGGAAATCAGCAGGAAGGTTACATCGAGCTCGTTGCGTATATCGGCGAGAAGATTGAGGATTTGCGCCTGCACGGAAACATCAAGGGCCGATGTCGGCTCGTCACATATGACAATCTCGACTTCCATCACCAAAGCCCGCGCGATGGCGACCCGCTGGCGTTGTCCGCCGGAGAGCTGCCGTGGATAGGCATCGGCCAGACGCGAAGGCAGGCCAAGCAGGTCCATCATCCGGCGGACGCGGGAGAGGCGATGCTGGCTGTCGCCGATGCCATGCACGACAAGGGGCATTGCGATGATCTCGGCAACGGTTTGCCGCGGATTGAGAGAATCGTTGGGATCCTGGAAGACCGGCTGTATCCGGCGCGCGATCTCGCGGCGCGATCTTCGTGTGATGTCGACCCCATCAATCAGAATACGGCCTGAGGTGGGCCGGTCGACAGCCATAAGGAGATTGGACAAGGTCGTCTTGCCGCTGCCCGACTCGCCAACCAGCGCCAGTGTTTCTCCCTTGGCGACCCGCAGATTGACGTCGCGAACAGCAAACAGCCTGCCACGCGGCTTGAACCAACTCCGGCGTACCGAGAAAACCCGATTAACCTGCTCCGCTTCCAGAATCGTGGTCACGACGCAGCCCTCGACAAACGCTCCAGTTCGCCTGGCGAAAACACGCACCGACTGTAGTGGTTCTGTCCCACTTCGCGGGCCGCAACGTCGCGATTGCAACCCGCAACGCTGTACCGGCAGCGGTCATGAAAGGCACATCCTTCAAGCGTGCCGATGACGCTTTTGGCCACACCGGGTATCGCGCCCAGCCGTTGCCGGTTGGGCGTGGGGATACAATCCAGGAGCGCACGGGTGTAGGGGTGCGAAGGGCGCGTGAGAACCGCCGTTCGATCGCCCTGTTCGACAAGTTGTCCGGCATACATGATATAGACTTTGTCGGCTATTCTTGAGACCACGCCCAGATCGTGGCTGATCAGGATCAAGGCCATATTCAAATCCCGCTGCAGTTCCGCGAGCAGCGCCAGGATCTGCGCCTGGGTCGTGACATCGAGCGCCGTTGTCGGCTCGTCGGCAATCAGCAGGGCAGGTGCGCAAATCAGCGATATTGCAATCATGACCCGTTGGCAGATACCGCCGGAGAGCTGATGCGGATATTGGCCAAGCCGCTCCTCGGCCGCCGGAAGGCCGACCCGCCCCAACATTTCGATCGCCCGCTCGCGCGCCTCGTTTGGTGTGGCATTGCGATGGCGGCGATAGGCTTCGATCAGCTGGTTGCCGATCGTGTAAGCAGGGTTGAGAGCATTTATCGGGTCTTGGAATATCATCCCGATACCGGCGCCGCGGAGGTCTGTCATCTCCCGTTCGCTCATGGTCTCCAGATCGCGGCCCATAAACCGGAGATGGCTCGACGTCGTCCGGGCGCTTGGCGGCAGCAGCCGGATCAGGGCCGAGGCGGTAATGCTTTTGCCTGAGCCCGATTCGCCGACAATCGCCACGGTTTCGCCGCGCCCCACATTCAACGAGACATCGCGCACGGCGCGCAGAAGGTGACCGTTCTTCAATTGAATCGATACATCGAGGTTTGCGACCTCCAGTACCGGATCGTCCGTCATCGCCAAAACCGAATCCTACCTTGTTTTCTCGTCTTGCCATTTCTGCAAGGCGTTGCCGATGAGGTTCAGCGAAAGCACCAGGCAAAACAGTGCCGTGCCCGGTATGGCGATCAGCCATGGTGAAAAAAACAGGTCCTTGCGGCCTTCCGAGAGCATCAAACCCCACGACGGCAACGGCGCCTGAACGCCAAAACCCAGAAACGACAGGGTCGCTTCCATCAGGATTGCGGCGCCGACTTCCAGCGTGGCGACGACGATCAACGCGTTCAGGATGTTGGGCAGCACTTCGGCCAGGATGATTCGGCCGGAACTGCTGCCGACCGCTTCGGCCGCCTTGATGTATTCCCGCGTTCGCACCTGCATCGTTGCCGATCGCGCGACTACGGCAAACCGGTCCCACAGCAATCCGCCGATCACGGCGACGACCATCGGCAGCGAACCGCCGAACAGGGCGACCGTAGCCAATGCGATGATAACCACCGGCAGGCTGAGCCGCACCGTGATGAGAAAGCTGACCACCATGTCGACGCGCCCGCCGAAATAGCCGGCCACGGTGCCGAGGGTAATGCCGATCGCACCGCCGATCAGCGTGACCAGGGCGCCGATCGTCAGCGATATCCGCGCCCCGTGAAGAACCCGCGACAGCACGTCACGACCCAGGCCATCCATCCCAAGCGGATGATCCCAGCTTCCCCCGTCATACCAGACCGGCACAGTCAATCGCTTGGAGAGGTCCTGGATATAGGGGTCCTGCGGCGCCAGGAGGGGCGCGAACAGAGCACAAAAGACAAACACTGCGATGATGAGCAGTCCGACCGTGAGGCCGAGATCACGCGTCAGCCATCGGATGACGGCCCCGATACGCCGCCCGCCTTCCCGTTCAGATACGGTTGCATCTGCACTCATGATCAGCCCAGTCTCACGCGCGGATTGAGGAAGGCGTTCAGAAGATCGGCCAGCAGCGTCAACGTCGCATAAAGAACCGTCATCATCAGCGCGACGGCCTGAATGATCGCCGTGTCACCGACGAGAATGGCCTGCCAGGCCAAAAATCCAACGCCATGCATGGCGAAGATCTGCTCGGTGACGATTGAGCCGCCAAGCAAATATCCCAACTGGACCGCGGCGACCGAGATCAGAGGCATCACGGCGTTGCGCAACGCATGCTTGAACATGATGCGGCCGGGGAACAAACCGCGCGCCTTGGCCGCGCGAATATATTCTGCGGACAGGACATCGATCATCCCGCTTCGCGTCAGGCGTATCAGGGCCGGCAGGCTGAACAACGCCAGCGCAAGCGACGGCATCACGAAATTGGTAGCCTGATCAGAACCCGAAATGGGCAACCAGCCCAGGTTCACACCAAACACGATTATCAGCATCAGTCCGAACCAGAAGCTCGGCAGCGCCTGACCGACGACGGCAAGCGCCAGGACGAAGCGGTCAATCAGGCTGTCTGGCCGCAGCGCCGCGACGACGCCGAGTGGGATGGCGATCAGCAAAGCCAGCGACATGGCGCACGCAGCCAGCGTGATCGTCACCGGCAGCCGGACCAAAATCATTTCCGCGGCCGGCTGCCGGTAGTGGAGGGACGTTCCAAGATCGCCCTGCAGCAGGACACCGAGCCACTCGAAATAGCGCACGATCAAGGGTCGATCGAGGCCATGCTGTTTGCGGATCAGCTCGATGTCCGCGGCGGACGATTCCGGTCCGGCAAGTGCGATTGCCGGATCGACGGCCAACTGTGTCAGCAAATAGGTCAGAAACGAAACAGCGAGAACGACAAGTATCGTTACGAAGAGCCGTTGTGCGGCATACTGCAACATCGCGGTTCTCGCCCGTCGTCCCGAGGTGCTACTTCCAGCTCAGCGAGTAGAGACGGACGAGTTCGTCCGGACCCGGTTCGAACGTAAGATCGCTGGTGTAGGCGTAGTTGCGCACCCAGGTCGAAATCGGAAGCCAATAGACCTGGTCGGTTATGCGTTCAACCGCATTACCATACAGCTCCAGCCGCTTGTCCCGATCGACAATCGTTTCCGCGCGCCCGAGCCAGTCCTGAAGTTCCGTATCGCCGGAATAGTCCTCTTTGTTGGCACCGAAGAACAACCCGATCAGCGCCGACACGTCGTTCACGGAGTACGAGCCCCATGACAGCTGATACGACGCCGTCTTGCCCTCGATCTGCAGCTTGTGCAGGCCGGGATATTCCATCGTGCGCAATGTGACCCGGATACCGATCTTGGCGACATCCGCCGCAATGGCTTCCGCCACCGGCTGCAAAATCGGCACGGTGTACAATTCGACATCGAAACCCGATTCGTATCCGGCCTTTTTCATCAAGGCCTTTGCCTTGTCGAGACTTTGCTCGTAGGGGACGGCCCGCGCGACCACGCAACCGAACTGCCTGTCATAGCAGGGAGCGTCGATGACACGAGACGAACCACGGATCAGATTGTCGACGATGGCCTGGCGATCGACGGCATGGGCAATCGCCCGGCGCACATCGACATTCTGCATTGCCTCGTGGCCCGAGCGGCCGGCTGCGTCCATAGAGAAGAACAGGACACGCATGGCCTCGACCTGATTGCCGACGAAATTGGGCAGCTTGCCGATTTCGCGGGTATCGTCAGCGCTGATATTCCAGATGATGTTGGCGCGGCCGGCCAGCAATTCGGCGACCTGGGTTTGTGCATCAGGAACTTCGCGGATGTCGATGAAGCGAATGCGCTTGCTGCCTTTCGGGCTCCCCTCAAAATAGTCGTCGTTGCTTTCCAGCCGGTGCGCCTTGCCGATTTCCAGCTTGACCGGCTTGTAGGGGCCGGTTCCAACCGGATTGGCCTGGAATTCGGTCAAACCCACAGCCTGGTGATATTTGGCCGGGTAAATCGGCAGCGACATTGCGAGATAGTCAAGCGCGGCCGGAAACGGCCCCTTGGAAATCACACGCACCTTATAGGGATCGACGACAACGGCCTTGTCGATCCAGGTGCTGTTGCGCGGCACACGCACCTTGCTTTCCGGATTGGTGGCCCAGTTCAGCGTATAGGCCACATCTTCGGCGGTAAACGGATCGCCATTGTGAAACTTGACGTCCTTCCTGAGGTCGAACTCCAGGGTCAAATCGTCGATCCGGCGCCAGGCAGTGGCCAGAAGCGGTTTGTAGGAGAAATCCGACGGATCGCGATAGATCAGCGTATCATAGACCATGAGCGCGAATTCCATGGTCGTGCGGCGCGTGCTGAAATAGAGGTCGGTATTGTCGATCGTGCCCAAGACGACGCGCAAGGTGTCGTCAGACTTTCCAGCCTGAGCTATTTGCGGCGTCAGAGACAATGCCCCTGCGGCTACGGCACAGACAATTGAACATATACTCCATTTTCGCCTGTTCATCGGACGTCACTCCCAAATTTTTGTGATATGTCCGCAGATGTTAGTTTGCGTTCAAAACAGGCGCCAATGTGGATATGAACACTTTGTATGCCGTTGGGTTATGGCTCCCGGACACGAAACTGCGGTGCGAACCGGGAATCTGAACACCGCCCCGTGTCGCGCCGGAATCGGCATGGCCCGGCGTAGCTGCCGATACCCTGGCCGCCGGTTTACGATCCCTTGAACGGCAATCATTCACAGCGGGTATATCGCGAGATCGGGAGGCGGCCCGCGCCGGCGGGACCGCATTGGCGTTGTGGCGGGCCTGCTGTCAGGTTTCTACGAGACGTCCGGGGCGGGATGTCGCGGCATCCTCGCCGTCTATCGGCTGGATCGTGTCCTCAACTTCCGCCAATCCGAGGAAACCGGCAGTAATGAAGGGCACAAGCATCGCGTAGGTGCGATCATAGTCGCTGCTCGAGTAGCGTTCGTCGGACAGCCGGTCCAGCCGCCGGCTATGGGCGCCGGCGCTGAAGACCAGCGCGAGCATGAACTGGAAACCACGATAGATGGCTTCCTCCGAAGCGTCTGGCAGCGCGTTGCTCAACGCTTTCAAATAAAGGCGTGCCACATCATTGTACGCACGCTCCATCATCGGCAATGCGATCGGGTCCCAGACAATCCGCCCAATGACCGCCCCATAGTTGCGCCATCCCGGATCACCCTGGGCCAGTTTGCTGAGATAGGGATCGACAAAGGCACGCACCAGCGCCTCGACATCCAGCTGCCGATTGCCGAAGAGCCGCTTGTACGTCTCAAGATGGGCCAGCCGTTCTTCGTTCAGGCTGTTCGCCCGCCGCGCCACGACGGCTTCCAGCAACGTGTCCTTGTTTCGGAAATGATACACAATCTGCGAGATATGCAGACCGGAATGTTCGCTGATTTGCCGGAAAGTGACATTTCCGTGCGCCTTTTTTGCAAACAGCTCCTCGGCGGCATCGAGTATCCTGTGCTTGGTGTCCTGCGCGGCCATCGTCACCCAATTCCCGGAATGCGGTTATCTGGGCAGGAAACTAGGCGGGCTCCCGCCCATTCACAAGCAAGGCGGGGTGTATAATTTCAGTTACACGGGATAATGCCGGATATTTTGAAGCCATCCGGGCCGTCTTTGTCGTGCCGCGGCAGCCGGACGCCGCCGCGCCACAAATGCTGCCGGGCCGGAATGACGCCTGCGATCAAGGCCGGTTCAGCCGATTCGGCGCCAGCCTCGCCTTCAATTGTCCACCGGCAGGCGCCGTTCCACGATACGCGCCATGATGCTGGCGCCGACTGGCAGGATTTCATCGTCAAGGATGAAACCGGGATTGTGAACCGGAACGCCGCCCGCGTGGCCCAGGGTGCAGTAGGCGCCGGGAACAACTCGCAGCATGTCTGCAAAGTCTTCACTGCCGGTGACGAGATCCGTTGTTTTGGCCGCGTTTTCGGCACCAACGATATCGATTGCCGCATCGAGATATTCCTGCGCCAATTGCTCATCATTGACAAGCACGTCGAACACGTCCCGCCACTCGATGTCGATCGTCAAATCAAAGGCCTGGGAGAGCCCGGTGCAAATCGTGCCGATCCGCTCGATCATCAGGGCTTTGGTTTCCTCATCGAAAAACCGGATGGTCCCTTTCACCTCCGCGGTGTCGGGAACGACATTGTACGCCGATCCGGCATGGATCTGCGTGACGGACAGGACTGCCGTGTTCTTGGCCGGAACATTGCGGCTCAGGATTGACTGCAGCGATTGAACGAGTGTGCTCGCGACGACGATGGAATCCTTGGCGTGGTGGGGCAATGCGCCGTGGCTTCCAACGCCATTTACAGTGATATCCAAGAAGGACGCACCCGCCATCGCGGTCCCCGGCTTTATGCCGAACTTGTTCGGCTCGACCATGGGGTTGTTGTGCATCCCGTATATTTCATCGCACGGAAACCGGTCCAGCAGCCCGTCTTCGAGCATTTTCCGGGCGCCGCCCAATCCTTCCTCGGCCGGTTGAAAAATAAACGTCACGGTTCCGCCGAAGTTCCGGGTTTCCGCCAGATAACGTGCCGCGCCCAGCAACATCGTGGTATGGCCGTCGTGACCGCAACCGTGGAAGCAACCCGAATTCTTCGACGCATACGGCAGGTTGGTCCGCTCATCCATCGGCAGGGCATCCATGTCGGCGCGAAGACCCAGTCTGCGGCCGTTGTCATCCCCGCGTCCTGTCAGCGTTCCGACAACTCCGGTCACCGCCAGTCCGGTGTGAACCTCGATACCCCACGACTCCAACCTTTCGGCAACAATCTTCGATGTCCGAAACTCTTCAAATCCGATTTCGGGATGCTCGTGAAGATCACGGCGGATTGAGGTCAGTTCATCGCTGTAATCGGCAATTCGCGGTATAACCGGCAAGTTATCCTCCTGTTGCTGTCATCGTCGATTGACAAGGCGGTCCATAAAATCGGTACGTCATTGTCAAGTCAATATATTATTTGAATACATTGTACCTATAGATTGCAATGCCTTGTGCCCCTGCTGACAGCTTCGCGCAAACTTCGGACGCAAAGCGGCCGTTGCGGCCGACCCGCACGGACGAAGAACGGCAATTCCGCCATGCGCCCGCCGCCGCCCCGTCACCCGGGCGACAGATCGGCTGTAACGGAAATCCCTTGAAATTCAAAGTGTAAGACCAAACGATCGGAGGTGGCTCAGCCGGTCTCGACTGCGTAACCAGGCAAATTGGGGCAATGGCCCATACCCACACATCAATCCCCGCACCGGAAATCGAATACGGTTGGGACCGGCGCCATTCAATCCGATCGAGATCCGATTTCACTATCCGAGGGGATAGTTAAAGATCGGGATTTTGGGCCAACGGCTATCCTTCCTAGCTAATTGATTACCCGCGTCGTACGGTTTCTTGTGAAGGATGCCACAACTCGGCGACGCGGATGGGGCGGAAATGCAACAGGATCGATCGGTGCACATCCGCGTCATAACGCCGATAACAACACCTGGCTTTCGCAACTTAGGCGATTTTTCGCAAATCACCGGCCCGCACCTGACGATCAGCCTGGCATCGGTTTCCAATGGCCCGGCTTCGATCGAATGTGCATTTGATACCGCTATTGCCGAGCCGGACACCATTGCCCGGATCATCGAGGCCGAGGCCGACGGGGTTGATGCCGTCGTTATTGATTGCATGGCCGATCCGGCCCTGTCGCCAGCTCGCGAATGCGTGCGGATTCCGGTTCTGGGCCCGTCCCACACATCAATGCACCTTGCCGGATTGCTGGGTCATGTCTTTTCTGTCCTGACGGTCTTGCCGAGCATGCGGGTACCGATAGAGAACCTTGCGGCGACGTACGGCCTGACGAGCAAGCTTGCGAGCGTACGTGCAATCGATATCCCGGTTCTCGAACTCGAAGCGGAGCTGGAAACGACGCATGCGGCGCTGATCGATGCCGCCGAGCAGGCGATTTGCGATGATGGCGCACATGTAATCATATTTGGATGCACCGGTCTGTTGGGTAGCGCCGATGCGGTCCGTTCCGGCTTGCTGGAACGCGGATACGACATTCCGGTCATAGATCCGGTCCCGGCGACGATTCGTCTTGCCGAAGCCTTGGTCGCCGGCGGCCTGAGCCATTCCAGGCTCACATATCCGGCACCCCGGAACAAACCGATACACGGCTATCCGGTCCTGAATGTGCACGCGACGGCGGCCACAGAATGACGGACCTTGCCAATACAGGATGGCACGGCGTCGGGACGAGATTCACGATCCGGCCCGGCCTTTGGTGGCTCGTTCTTCCCGCCATCATTTTCTTCGCGGTTTTCTTTCTGGCCCCGCTGCTGTCGCTCTTCCTGATCTCTGTCGACAAGCCGATCCCCGGCGTGGTCACCTTCCAGGGCAACTGGGACCTGGCGAACTTCGAACGCTTTTTCCTGCGCGCCAATTACTATATGGCCGCGTTCCGTTCGGTGGGAATTGCAGTCGCCGTTTCCATTTGCTGCGTGATCCTGGGGTACCCCCTGGCGTACCTGATCGCCAAAACGGAACACCCCGGCCGAAACACCTTCCTCATGATCCTCGTGCTGGCGGCGATGCAGCTCGATATGGTCATCAGGCTCTATGGCTTGATGGTGCTGATGGGCGACAACGGCCTAATCAATGCCACCCTCATGCATTTGGGCCTAATCGAGCAGCCGTGGCCGCTGATGTACAACACATTCGGCGTCATCGTCGGCCTTGTGCAGTTCACCCTCCCCTTCATGGTCCTGTCCCTGATCGGCGCAATTCGTGACATCGATCCGTCTCTGGAGGAGGCCGCGCGCAGCCTGGGTGCATCACGGGTGATGACCTTCCGCAAGATCACGATACCGCTGTCCATTCCCGGCATCCTCGCGGGAACCCTTCTGGTCTTTGCCCTCTCGATCAGTTCCTACGTCGTCCCGGCCTTGATGGGTGGCTGGAAGGTCGTGGTTCTGCCGATCCACATCTATCAGCAGATCGCCGAGCTCGGGCAGTGGCAGCTTGGTGCCGCGATCGCCGTGATCACATTCATCATCAGCCTTGCAACCGTGATCGTCTACCGACATCTCGCGGCCCGCACCTCGGGAGGACGCGCGTGATGAGACTGCGCTTTGGTGGGTCTGCCGGCAAGGAAGAACCGAGGGTCCCCCTCGCCTTCAAACTCGTCGCGGTCATTGCGCTGATTGTTCTGTTGCTGCCCGTCGGGATCGTGGTCCTGGCCGGGCTCAACGCCGGCGACTTTCTGACGTTCCCGCCACAGGGGCTATCGTTGAGATGGGTCAAGGCATTTCTGACATCCGAAACTTACCTGGACGCCTATCTTTTCAGCCTGGGCCTGGCGCTTCTCGCAACCGCGATCTCCACGGTGATCGGCACGCTGGCGGCCATCTATCTTGTGCGCTCGCGCTCTCGCCTTGCCGGCATTCTGCGCAGTTTTTTCCTCGCACCGGTCATCCTGCCCGGTGTCGTTCTCGGATTGGCGCTTTACGTTTTTTACATCTCCACCGAGTTGGGGCTGGCGCGCAGTCTTCTGGGGTTGCTTATCGGCCATGTGCTGGTCACATTCCCGTTTGTGATTGCCGCCGTCACGGCCTCTCTGGTCGGGTTTGACGAGAGCCTTGAGGAGGCCGCCCGCGGCCTCGGCGCCGGTCCGTGGACCGCCTTTCGAAAAGTGACACTCAGATTGATCGCACCGGGAATAACGGCCGGTGCCATTTTCGCGTTCATCGTGTCATTTGGCCAGTTCGAGATGTCGCTCTTCCTGAGCGCGTCCGACCTCCAGCCTCTGCCGATCGCGATGTACATATCGCTTCGCTACAAATTCGAACCGATTGCCGCAGCCGCCGGCATTTTCGCGATCGGTCTCGTGATTATTTCGATGATTGTCACAGCGCATCTCGTCGACATCCGGCGGGCGATTTCCGGTGAGCGCAGATAACAGCAACTCCAAAGCCGAAACCAAGGGAGGTTACGATGACCAATCGACCAAAGCAGAACAAGGGAATTTCCCGCCGAGATGCATTGAAAACGGTGGCCGGCGCCACCGCGCTGCCGATGTTCAACATCAATCATGCCTGGTCCCAGGACGTCGTTTATGACGGAGGTGTGTTTGATGCCGGCGGCGCCGTGCTGCGGCTGGGAGAGTGGCCGGGCTTCTGGCAGGAACAGATAACCGATGTCCTGCTCGCCGAATTCGAAAAGGATTTCAACTGCAAGATCGAGTATGGCGGCAGCTGGCCGTGGTTCCCGAAATATGTCGCCGGTGGTCCGAAAGACCCGCCGTTCGACACGAACAACTGGAACCTTGCCGAAATGATGAAGACGGCCAGGGCGGGCGAGTACTTCCTGCCGCTTGAGGAAATCAAGGCAAATGTTCCAAACACAGCCGACCTGTGGCCGTTCGCCTTCGACAACGGTGTCGGGGTGACATGGGCATACGGCAGAATGTGCTTCTTTTATGATCCCAAAGCAGTCGATCCGGCGCCGGTCGGCTTCGAGTCCTTCTGGGAGGACCGCTTCGGCGGCGGCAAGCGCGGCACCTATGTCGCGGTGAATTCGCTACAGATGTTGTTCTTCATGACCGCGAGCCATGTATTTGGCGGCGACTTCAAGGACATGGAAGCCGGCTTCGATGCCATGCGGCGCGCGATGCCGATGAAGATCTCCGACTTCACCGGAAACATGCAGACACTTCTCACCCGCGGCGAAGTGGACATCGCGGTAATGATCGAGGGCGAGGTCTACACGCTCCAGGACCAGGGTGTCAGCGTCGAGATTCTGCACTGGGACGAAAAAAAGGCGTTGCTTACCCAGACGTCGACCATCTCGCGATATTCCGAACCGATGCAGAAGAAGCTTGCACTGGCATTGCTCAACCGGCGGCTTGATCCTGGGTTCATGACCAAATTCAACTCGGTTTTCCGCTACCGGCCGACCAACAAGCTTGCCGAAATCCCGGACAACATGAAGGACAAGGGCGTCGTCAACACGGCTGACGCCACCAAGGATTTCTGGATTCCGGATTGGAATTGGTACCTGGACAACGAGCAGGACATCTCCGAAACAACTAACGAGATCTTCGCGAGCTGATCACACCCAGGTTTGAACCCGAACGGCCGGGCCCTTCGGTCCGGCCGTGATATTGCCTGCAATCGAACGGGACCAAGATGTCAGACGTCGAGTTGACGGGGCTTGCAAAGCGATACGGTGAGGCTCTCGCCGTCGATGACTTGACCCTTCATATCCCCCAAGGCGAGTTCTTCTCGCTTTTGGGACCTTCCGGATGCGGGAAGTCGACAACCCTGCGCATGATCGCCGGGTTCGTCCGGCCCAGCGCCGGACGAATTGCCCTCGGCGGCGAGGATGTAACGGATCTTCCCCCGGAGAAACGCAACATCGGAATCGTCTTTCAGAACTATGCCATCTTCCCGCATCTGAACATCTTCGAAAATATCGCCTTCGGCCTCCGCATGCGAAAGGTCGAAGAGCGGGAAATCACCAGGCGTGTCCACGAAGCGCTCGAACAGGTCGGTTTGGCTGGCTACGACAAACGATACCAGAAAGAGATTTCCGGCGGACAGCAGCAACGTGTCGCCCTGGCGCGTGTTCTGGTGACCCGGCCGCGGATCCTGCTTCTCGACGAACCGTTGTCTGCACTCGACAGGAAATTGCGCGAGGAGATGAAGATCTGGATCAAGGATCTCCAGCGCGAATTGTCAATCACCACGATCTACGTCACGCACGACCAGGGCGAGGCACTGACGATGTCGGACCGGATCGGTGTCATGGACAACGCCCGAATCGTCCAGGTCGGGTCCCCGACGGAGATCTACGAGAGACCGGCAAATCTGTTTGTCACGACATTTATCGGGGAATCGAACATCCTCGACGTGACCGTGAACCGCATTGACGGCGATTGGGCCTGGATTGTCGCCGACGGCGAGGAGATGCAGGCCCGCGCGGGCACCGATACCCGGGCGGGCGACGACGCCAAACTGGTTTTGAGGCCGGAAAGCATAATTCTCGGAGAAGCCGCCAGCGCGGCTTGCGACCGCACCGTCACCGTGACGGTTGTTGACCGCATCTACGAAGGCGCATTGCTTCGCTACAGGCTGAAATGGGGCGAACAGATCCTCTACTGCGAAACCCAAAACCAGTCACAGAACCAATTGTACGAGCCGGGCCGGACCGTCGAGCTCGGATGGCCGGCGGATCGGGCCAGCATCATCGGCAAATGACATCGACGAATTTCAACAACCGGTCTC
This sequence comes from Afifellaceae bacterium, assembly GCA_965216515.1. GTDB lineage: Bacteria > Pseudomonadota > Alphaproteobacteria > Rhizobiales > Afifellaceae > CAXMRP01. Next base: position 1,941,089 of record OZ244173.1, read on the forward strand.
AGGCGGGAGGATCTGTAACATGCGCATTGGCATAGATGTGGGCGGCACCAATACCGATGCGGTCCTGATGCACGATGACAATGTTCGGGCTTGGTGCAAGACACCGACAACCAGCGACGTGGAATCCGGTGTCGTCTCCGTACTCAATAGTGTTCTGGAGGAATCGTCCACCGACGCGTCGGCCATTGAAGCCGTCATGATCGGGACAACCCATTTCACCAATGCGGTGGTGGAGCGAAAGCGGCTGCTGGAGGTCGCTTCGATACGGCTGGGCCTCCCCGCCACCAGCGCATTGCCGCCATTCTTCGACTGGCCCGCCGGATTGGCGAAAGCGTTGGGAGGGCATAGCTATATGCTGCGCGGGGGCCACGAATTCGACGGCCGCGAGATCGCGCCGCTTGACGAAAAGGGCCTTGTCGCGGCAATCGCCGACATCAAGCGCAAGAAGCTGGGAGCTGTCGCCGTCAGCTCGGTCTTCTCCCCCGTTCAGGACTCCATGGAGAAGCGCGCCTGCGAGATCATTTCCAACGAAATGCCCGACCTGCAGGTGACGGCAAGCCATGAAATCGGCCGAATTGGCTTCCTGGAGCGCGAAAACGCGGCGATCATGAACGCCAGCCTCGCGGATCTTGCAATTCGTGTCGTCAACTCCTTTCGCGCCGCGCTCCAGCGTATGAACATCTCCGCACCGTTTTACATTTCGCAGAACGACGGCACGCTGATGACCCCGGAGTTTGTGTCCCGTTATCCTGTGCTCACATTTGCGTCCGGCCCGACAAACTCCATGCGCGGCGCGGCACTGCTCGCCGGCGAAAAAGATGCAATGGTTGTCGATATCGGCGGAACGACTTCCGATGTCGGCATGCTGCTCAACGGTTTCCCGCGCGAATCCGCGGTCTCTGTCGACATCGGCGGTGTGCGCACGAATTTCCGGATGCCCGACGTGCTGGCAATCGGCCTCGGCGGCGGCAGCCTCGTCCGCGATGACGGTGCGCGCATCGGGCCCGATTCCGTCGGCTACGAGCTCACCGAAAAATCGATGGTCTTCGGCGGCGGCACATTGACGACAACCGACATCGTTGTTGCAGCCGGCCTGGCCGATATCGGCGACCGGAGCCGCACCGCCGGTCTTTCGGCGGATCTGATCGAAACGGCGATCACGCGGATGCATGCGATGGTCGATGAAGCCGTGGACCGGATGAAGACAAGCGCAGAGCCGCTGCCGGTCATTCTGGTCGGAGGCGGTTCCATCCTGATCTCCCGGGACCTCCCATCTGCAACCAGGGTCATTTGCCCGGATCACGCCTCGGTGGCCAATGCGATTGGAGCAGCGATCGCACAGGTCGGCGGCGAGGTCGATCGCGTCTATTCGCTCCACGACATAAGCCGCGAAGAAGCCTTGAATTCCGCGCGGGCCGAAGCGTCCCAGCGCGCCGCCGATGCCGGTGCGAAGGCGGAGACCGTCAAGATAATCGACATCGAGGAAGTGCCGCTCGCCTATTTGCCCGGAAGCGCTGCGCGCATTCGCGTAAAGGCGGTCGGCGACCTGGCACCGCAATAGCGTCGGCCGGCCGCGCCTCTCCGTCTGTCCGGATGAATTCGGCAGGCGAACTGCGGTTGCCACCCAAATGGAGAAAGCAATGAGAACACTCGATTCACAGGACCTGGTCGATCTGAGCATCGGCGCGGCCTTTCTGGGCACAGGTGGTGGCGGCGACCCATATGTCGGGCGTTTGATGGTCCAGCGGTGCCTTGACGAGGGATTGGAGGTTCAGATCGTCGACCCGAAGAACCTGTCCGATGATGACCTCGTCATACCCACCGCCATGATGGGCGCGCCGACGGTTCTCGTCGAAAAAATTCCAAGTGGCGAGGAGGCGGTCCACTCGCTGCGCGAACTGGAAAACTATCTCGGCCGCAAAGCGCAGGCGACAATGCCGATCGAAGTCGGCGGTATCAACTCGACCATCCCCCTCGTTGTCGGCGCCCGGCTCGGCCTTCCTATTGTCGATGGCGACGGAATGGGGCGGGCATTTCCCGAATTGCAAATGGAGACATTCGGAGTCTATGGCGTATCCGGCTCGCCGCTCGTGGTCAGCAATGAATACGGCGACACCGCACTCATCAATGCCCGCGACAACAAGGTCATGGAATGGTACGCCCGCGGCGTGACGATCCGAATGGGCGGCTGTGCCTACATAGCCGAATATTCAATGTCCGGCGCAGATGTCAAACGCACCGCCGTTCCCAATACGCTGACGCTTGCCATGCAGATTGGCCGCGAACTGCGGGAGGCGAAAAAGGAGCACCGCAGTCCCTTCTCGGCATTGCTCGAACTTCTGCCGAAGACGCACTATTCCTACGGGCGCATAATCTTTGGTGGCAAAGTGTCCGATATCCAGCGCGAAACCCGCGAGGGCTTTTCGGTCGGTCGGGCCCGCATCGAGGGCCTCGACAAATGGTCGGGCGAGATGCTGATTGAAATTCAGAACGAAAACCTCATCGCCCGCGTCGGCGACGAGGTCCGGGCCATCGTGCCCGATCTCATTTGCATAATGGATTCCGAAACCGCCGAGCCGATCACGACGGAAAAGCTGAGATACGGCCAGCGCGTAACGGTGATGGCTGTATCCGTGCCTAAGATGATGCGGACGCCGGAGGCGCTGGAGGTGTTTGGTCCGAAGTGCTTTGGACTGGATGAACCCTTCACACCGATCGAAACCCTGCCGGCTGCCTGAACAATGGCAGACAAAGGACGCCTGGCAATGTTCGGTTCGTGGCTCGGGCTGCTGGCCAACTCAATTTATGACTGGCGACGCTACAGCCGGCACAGTTTTGCCGTTCGGTCCCGCACCCGGGAAAACAACAGGGCGATAATCCATATTCTGGCCCACGCCCTTGAGCATGGCATGTCCTTGTCGGCGCCAAGACCGGGTTTCGGCAGGCAAAAGGCAAACTCGCTGGCCGGCAAGCTGGAATCCTATATCGATGAATACGGTCCCGACCGCACAACGGATATGGCGATCGCGGTGCTTGGCGCCTACCGGGATTTTCATGCCGAGCGGGGATTGAACCTCAGCGATCTGGCGGATCGCCTCGATGCGATAAGCCGGTCGCCATTCGATGACGAACCTGCTGAAGGGGGCACATTGCCGATAACGCGTGCGCAGATAGAGGCGGCCACCGGCTTCGATTATGACCGGTTCATCCGCGCGCGGCACAGCGTTCGCCAGTTCGCCGACCGACCCGTTGGCGTCGAAACGATCAAGCGGGCGGTTGTCAATGCACAACGCGCGCCATCGGTCTGCAACAGGCAGACCTGTCGTGTCTATGCCCTGACAAACAAGGAGGCCATCGCCAGCACGCTCAACTACCAGTCGGGAAACGCCGGATTCGGCCACGAAATCGGGGTGTTGTTCGTGATCACATCGGATATGCAACAGCTCAATCTCATCGGCGAACGATATCAGGGCTGGGTCGATGGCGGCATTTTTGCGATGTGCCTTCTGCTTTCCTTGCACGCGGAGAATTTGGGCACTTGCTGTCTCAACTGGAGCGTCGAAAAGGAACGCGATCGCGCGTTGCGCGCGCATCTGGGCATTCCCGACGAAGAACTCGTGATCACCATGATGGCCGCGGGGCATCTCAAGGAGACGTTCGCGGTACCGGTCTCCAAACGCAAGTCACTCGGCGATGTTCTGGTTCTTGATCCAGTTGTCGGAGCTTGAAATTGAGACCGCGAATCCCGGTCCCGGCCAAAATTGACATGAACCGGGCTTCGAATGACATTCATGCGATGTCGACAGAACAAAAGATCGCCCCGGCGGGCGGATGCCGTTGAGCAGCAACGCGCATCTCGGTCCCAAGGATCGCCAGCCACATTCGGCTTTGCGCAAGTCGGTCGACCGGCCGGCACTTGTGCGAAGAGCACTCGACAAGGCCCGAGGCGGTGTGTTGATCGTGCAGGCACCACCCGGTTTCGGCAAGACCTGTTTGCTGGCGGATCTGTTCGCTCAAGTGAAGGCTTCCAACGCCCGGACCGTGTGGGTGCGCCCGGATCGCGGTCGCGGCGGCCGCTTCCTCCAAGTCCTGGCCGCCGAGCTGTCGGGCGACGCCGGCAAACCGGTTGAAGTCGAGGATATATGCGAACGGCTCGATGCGTCGCCCACGGATGCGTATGTCTTTGTCGATGATTACGACAGGGTGCTGACCGGGCCCGAGATGACGGCGATCGATCGGATCCTTGAAGCGCCGTCCCGAAAGGTCCGCTTTGTGCTCGCCGGCCGCACCCGTCCGCAATGCTCTGTCATCGGCGAGTTCCTCCTGCGGGGGCAGGCCCAGCGCATCGGATGGCGGGAGCTATCGTTCGGTCAGAGGGAAATGCGCGAGCTTTTGCCGGACTTGAATGAACAAAAGCTCGAAACACTGGCTCGATTCACAAAGGGATGGCCAGCAATGGTGCGCATCGGCGCCCTGCTCTTTTCGGAGAGCAACCTGGCGAACCGAAACGAGATATTCGAACGGTTCATTGCCGGCGACAACGATCTCGCATGCGCCTATGTCTATGACACGGTCATTCCTTCTTTCAGACCCTACGCCGCGGAGACGCTTCGCCTGGCCGGCTTCCTCGATTCCTGCTGTCCGGATCTGGTTCGTGCGATGGGCATCGAAAGCGCTGGCCAGACGGGCGGGCAAAGCGCCCTGTCAGAGGCAGAACCGCTTGTGGAAAGGGCCGACCGCAAAGGTTGGCACAGGTTTCACCCGGCGATCGCGGCCGTATTGCGGTCCACGTTTGAGCGCCAGGCCGAGGCGACTCGTCAAAGATTACATCTGGCGGCCGCCCGGTGGTTCTCGGAACACGAACTCATCGAAAAGGCGGTGTTTCACGCCGTGGAAGCGCAGGATTTCGGATTGGCGGAAAACTGTATCCGCCAGGCCGGCAGCGTCCGCATTTTTCTCCAGTTCGGTTTTCCGACATTGCACAGATTGATGGAGCAATTGCCGACCGAGGTCATTTTGCAGTCGGCGGCGCTGCAGCTGTGCCAGGCGGTGGTTTTCGGCAAACAGGGACAGCTGGAATCAGCCCGCGATCTCGTTGACGCAGTGGCGGAGGCCGCCGCCACGACACCCGAAGTTGTCGATGTACTGCCCGATGATATCCACCATATCGACACGCTGATCGCGATCTACGAGGATCGGATTGCCGATCCGGACCAGATTACCGTGATGCGCCAGGAAGCGAAATCCACCTCGCCGCGCAGCCTCTGGCGAACGGGCTGGATCGCGAACCACATGTGCGCCGCGCACACGGCTAGAGGAAATCTCGCAGAAGCGGAAAGCGAGGCACACAAGGCGCTGGCCTGCTACAGGGAGATCAGCGTCTACTACGGTCAGATCTTCATGCTGCTGCATCTGGGTTTGATCACCCTGGACAGAGGCAAACCCATAAGTGCTCTGGAATTTTTGCGCGAAGCGGACGGGCTGATCGAACGCACGCAAAGCGGCGACAAGCAGGTTCCGGCGATTCTCCAGGCGCCGATGGCACAGGCCCTATGCGCAACCGGCGCATCCAGACGAGCCGGACAACTGCTTGACAGCGCGCTGGCGACTCTGCCGTCCGCCGAGGCCTGGGTGGACATTTATCAGCGGGCCTACGAAACCCGCGCCCGAATCGCCGTACTCGATGGCGAGACCGAACTTGCGTTGCGCCTGGTCGACCAGGTTGAGCAGGTTGCCAGCCGGCGCCGTTTGAACAGGCTGGAACTGTTTTCGAAACTCCTCCGCATGGATGTGACTCTGCGTGCCGGGCTTACGGAGGCCGCCATCGATATTGCCAGCTCCTTCGAATGGATGGCGGACGGCGACTGGCCGCCGGGCGCGATCTACGTCGAACAGGGCCGGAAATTCACGTGGCGCGAATGGCATCGATGCCTGATCACGATGGCCCGGGTACGGTGGGCCCAGAACAGGCGCGACGAAGCGGTCACATATCTGGAGAGACTGTGCAGGTCGGCGAAAACATTTGATGCCGGTCTGGACCTGGCGACAGCCACCGCGTTGCTGTTCAGCTATCAGTGGCACCTGAAACGATCGGAAGAGGCAAAGGCAACGTTTCAGCTTGCTGTCGCACTTGCAACACCGCAGAAACTCGTGGCTGTTTTTTCGGATGAAGGCTATTCGATGGCCGTCGCCATCCGGGGCCTGTTGCGCGGTTTTGGCGCTTCGGCGTTCAGCAGGGCGTCGATCGAGTTCACCAACGATGTACTGAGCGCGCATATGCGCGAAGAAGTCCGGCTGCAAAGTGGAACCGATCACGGCCGAATCGAATTCCTGCTCTCCGATCACGAACACGAAATTCTCGAACATCTCGTGCGGGGGCTGTCGAACAAGGCGATCGCGATCAGGATCGGCCGCACCGAGGCCACCGTGAAATATCACCTGCGGAGAATCTATACCAAGTTCGGCGTGAACTCGCGCGCCAATGCCATCGTCATAGCGAAGGACATGGGTATCGTCTCCTAGTGGCGTGGCGCTGGCGCTGGCGAATTCCGAACCCGCCTGTACCCGTTGCGCGGTAGGTCCGATCCGCCGGACTGTTCACCGGATCCGGCCCCGTTTCGCATCGGCCCGATATGCAAATCGATGCCGCTTTCCATCGAAAGCCGGTGGTCCGGATACCTCCTGTCCCGGCAGCGGTTCCGGCCGGATTTGTCCGCGCATCCGTGTCTAGGTATGACAAACCTATTTTTCATTCGATATTGACAAAAGCATACCTATTCGGTTAGAAATTTCGCTGTGGTTTGAATGAGTTGGATGGGTTTGACAGGGTGTCAACTTGGCGTTGGCCAACCGCTTCATGGCGTGAATTTTTCGGCTCGGCCAACATGTATTGCCCATCATGTTTTTGATTGACAACGGGAGGAATGGACCATGCTTTCGAAGATTAGGCATCGAACAATACTTGGATTTGCCACCGCGTGGCTTGCCGCCATATCCGCGCCGGCGCTGGGACAGTCGGATACGATAAAAATCGGCGCGATCGCGCAGCTCAGCGGCGGTGCTTCGTTCCTTGGCCCGTCCGAGGAGGCGGCCTATCGGATGGCGGTAGCGGAGATCAACGCAAACGGCGGCGTGCTCGGAAAACAGGTTGAGCTTTCGATCGGCGATTCGGCCACGGATCCCGCCGTCGCCAACACCGTCGCCAAACGGCTGCTCAATCAGGACAATGTCATTGCGCTCTTCGGCTCAACGACCAGCGCCTCGCGCGAAGCGATCTTGTCTGTCGTAAAACGTGACCGGGAAGCTCTGTTTTTCTACAACGCGATCTATGAGGGGCATGCCTGCGACGAGGACATGTTCGTCATGGGCGAGGTGCCGGAAAACCAGATCGCGCCGCTGGTCCCCCACTTGCAGGATACGATGGGTGGCAAGACCTGGTACTTTGTCGGCAACGACTACAACTGGCCGCAAAACACAGCGAAGATTGCCGAGACGGTGATTCCCGAACACGGCGGCAATCTGGCCGGGAAGAAATTCGTACCCATCGGCACAGCCGATTTTTCCGCAATCCTTCAGGACATTTCAAGCATCAAGCCCGATTTCGTATTGCTCATCATGTTGCCGTCCGACGTCGTGGCGTTCATGAAGCAGTTCCGCAATCAGGGTCTGCATGAGGAAATCACCCCGATTGCGACATTGGTTGAACAGTCGGCGATCGCCGCAATGGGGCCGGCGGCGGATGGACTGCTCCTGCCAGCCGGTTATTTCGCCGGGGCGACAGATCGCGCGAAATCGTTCGAGGATGCTTATCGCGCCAGGCTGGGCGACGATGCTGCCGCGCAGAATTTCATCAGTATCAATGGCTACGATGCGGTGAACCTGTGGGCTCTCGCCGTAGAAAAGGCCGGATCGACCGACAAGGAAGCTGTTTCCGAGGCACTTGCCGAGGTCACCTTTGACGGGCCGCGCGGCAGGGTCAGCTACGCGGGCGAAACGCGCCATGCCACATTCCCGATCTATCTGGCAAAGATCAGCGCAGACGGAACACCGGAAATCGTCAAGGATTTCGGACCGGTCGATCCCGGGGAGCAGTGTTCCTTCTGAGCAGGCGTTCGCCAACGTCACTCTCCGATCTGCTAGACTGATTGCGCCGCGCCGGGTCACCGGCGCGGCGAAAAGGGAAGCGCGCTGATGATATTGGGTGTTCTGAATGTCCTGAGCGCAGTGTCGCTGCTTCTCATCGCAGCTGCCGGCCTGGCCATAATCTTCGGCGTCATGGGCGTGGTCAATCTTGCCCATGGTGAATTCATCATGATCGGCGCCTATGTCAGCTACCTCGTCGTCGCCGCTGGCCTGCCCCCCGCCTTTTCCCTGGTCCTCGCACCGCTTGTGGTGGCCGGGATTGCGCTAGTTCTGGAACCGATCTTCTTTCGCCACCTTTACGGGAAGATGATGGAATCGATTCTGGCCACATGGGGGCTCAGTATCGTGCTGCGCCAGCTTGCGCAGATGATCTTCGGCGGTGGATATCTCGCGGTTCCCTACGCAACCGATGCCAGCGTCTCGGTGCTCGGTACGAACTATTCCCTATACCGCCTCCTCGCGCTGGCGCTGGCCGCGTTGCTGGTGATCGGCCTGTTCCTCATCGAGAAACGAACGAATTTGGGCATGACGGCACGGGCGGTGATCGCCGATTCCGAACTCGCCTCCTCGCTCGGTGTCAATGTCGCCCGATTCTATCTTGGCACAATGGCGGCCGGCGCCGCGCTTGCCGGATTGGCCGGCGCGGTGCTGGCACCGTTGACCAGCGCCTATCCGGCGATGGGCCTGAGTTTTCTCGCAGATTCCTTCTTCGCGGTCCTGGTCGCCGGGCTTGGTTCCCTTCCGGGCCTGGTGTTTTCGGCCTCGGTTCTCGGTGCGAGCAAACAGACAGTTGCCATCCTCGTCGATCCGGTTTGGGGAAGCGTGGCACTTGTGGTTGTCGCACTGGCGCTGGTGCGCTTCCGGCGGACCACATGACCTCCGCCCCGCAGCCTGTCAAAACCACGCTGCCGGGCAAGTTGATGGGCCTGGCCATGCCGGGACGGGCCGCGCTTATCACGTTGGCGATGATGGCGATCGCACCGCTCTTCATCCCCGACTACCACGCCGAAGACGTCCTGGCGCGTGCCGCATTGCTGGCAATTCTGGCACTTTCGCTTGACCTGTCCTGGGGCCGCACCGGCATACTCAGTCTCGGCCATTCCGCATTTTTTGGTATCGGCGCCTATGCCATGGCGATTGTGCTCATGCGCTGGGATCACACGTTGGCGCCAGCCGTTGGAATGTTTCTTGCAATCTTCCTTCCCGCGCTTCTGGCCGGCGCGGTCGGACTGTTTATATTTTATGGCAATACCAACACGCTGTTCGTGGCCATTGTGACGCTTTCGCTTCCGGTTCTGCTGTCGGCCATCGCACTGCGCATTCCCCAGCTGACCGGCGGCCTGACCGGATTGAGCGGCGTACCGATGTTTCCCTGGTACGAACGGCTGTACACTTACTATTTCGTCCTGGGCGCCCTCTCGCTGGTCCTGGCCCTGATATTCTGGATAATTCGCAGCGACCTTGGCCGCCTGCTGACGGCAGTCCGTGACAACGAAGAGCGGGCAGGCTTCCTCGGCTACAACACATCCCTCGTTCAGGTAGCCGCCTTCGCCATATCAGCGGCAATTGCCGGCTTCGCGGGTGGCCTCTATGCACCCTACAACGGATTCGTGGCCTCCGACCTGGTCGGCCTCGTCCTGTCGACCAATGCGATAGTGTGGGTGGCGCTGGGCGGGCGCGGAACGATTGTCGGGGCACTCATCGGCGCTCTCATCGTCAATATTGCCGAGCCCTCCCTGAACGCAAGCTTCCCGGGCACATGGCAGCTTTTCCTCGGCCTCGCCTTCATTGTGGTCATCCTGGTGTTTCCGCAAGGGCTCTACGGCCTGATTAACCGACGGCGGATCGACCACGGAATATCGGCATTCAGGTATCGCCCTCACCGGCAAGCAAATCCGGCAATCGGAAGCGTTGAAGTCAAGGATCTCGGCCTGTCCTTTGGCGCGCTTGACGTTCTCAAGCGGATCAACCTCGTTATCCGGAACGACGCCCTGCACTGCCTTATCGGCCCGAACGGCGCCGGCAAGTCGACTCTTATCAATGTCATCACCGGGCGTCTCGGGCCGACGGCCGGATCGGTCATGGCCGATGGAAAGCCGATTGACAAACTTTCGCAGCACGCACGCGTGCGACTAGGCATCCTGCGGACCTTTCAGGCAAGCAACGTCTTCAATACGCTGACGGTCGGCGACAACCTTTTTCTCGCAGATGCCTCCAGTGGAACATCGCTGCTGACCCGCCGGAGCAAAACCGTTCTTCTGCCCGACTATTGCCGGCCGCTGATGGAGACCAGCGGACTTGCCAAAATGATGGAGATACCGGCCAGCGAACTCTCCCACGGCCAGCGAAAGTGGCTGGAACTCTGTATGGTCCTCGCGGCACGCCCGACGATCCTGCTCCTCGATGAGCCGACCGCCGGCCTGTCTGCCATCGACCGCCGGCAGGTCGGCGCCGTGCTCAAACTGCTCGTACGAGAACATGGAATTGGTCTTTTGCTGGTCGAGCATGACCTCGATTTCGTCAAGAATATCGCCGAGCGCCTGACGGTTCTCCATGATGGCGGCGTGCTCGCCGACGGCCATGTCGAAACAGTGCTTTCCGACGAAACGGTCCAGCAGGTTTATGTCGGCCGGCCCCGTGCCCGATCCGCGGAGCAGGCCTGATGCTGGAAGTCAGCAATCTCTTCGCCGGTTATGGCGACCTGACGATCCTCCGCGACATATCGTTCCGCGTCGAGGCCGGAAAAACGCTTGCGGTGCTTGGCTACAACGGTGTCGGCAAGACGACATTGCTGCGTTGCCTGATTGGTCAATTGCGACCGCAGCAGGGGGCAATCCGGCTCGATGGAAGATCCCTGTCCGGCCTCAAATCGCATGAGATCGCACGGATGGGTGTCGCCTACATCGCGCAGGAATCGGCGCTGTTTCCCGATCTCAGCGTACGGGACAACTTGAAGGTTGCCTTTGGCCGCCGACCCGATTTCGACAATGCCTGCGAGCAGGCCTTGCAGCATTTTCCGTTTCTCAAGGATCGCTTCACCCAGCGCACCGGCACATTGAGCGGCGGTGAGCAGAAGATGTTGTTGCTTGCCCGCGCACTGCTGGTCAAGCCGCGTTTGATTCTTGCGGACGAAGTAACGGAAGGCGTTCAGCCGAAGCAGATTACGCGCATGAGCGAGATCATCCGCTCGGCCAACACGATGCAGGACCTGACCCTGGTTATCGTGGAGCAGCACATCGACTTCGCGCTGGCACTGGCCGACTCCTATCTGGTTATCAAACAGGGTGCGATCGCGGCAGCAGGCAACGCGGACGCGGCCGATGCACTTGTTGATATCGAGCGGCAGCTCGCCCTGTAACCGCCTGTCTCCGGCAACAGACATTGGAGAGCACGAATGTTCGATACATCTGTCGCAGCAATTTCCGACCGGATCGATCGCCATGATGTCTCGCCGGTCGAACTGACCGATGCGGCAATCGCCGCCGCCAACGATCGCGGCAAAGCGGCACTTGCGTTCACCCGGATATTCGACGAACGGGCGCACAAGATGGCACAGGCCTCCGAGGCCCGAACGATGGCCGGCGCACGCCTTGGACCACTCGATGGTGTGCCTGTGACCGTGAAAGATATCCTTGCGCTTGTCGGCACAACAACCAGCAACGGCGCCGGCCCCGGCTGGGAGACCGACGGCTTGGCAAGCTCTCCCACGGTTGCCAGCCTTGAGCGCAATGGCGCGGTCATTGTCGGCAAGACCAATCTGCATGAGCTCGGAATGGGGATCTCCAACGACAACCCCCATTTCGGCGCGACGCAAAATCCGTGGCACGCTGGTTATTCGCCGGGCGGATCGAGCGGTGGATCGGCCGCGGCGCTCGTTCTGGGCATTGGTTACGGCTCGATCGGAACCGACACCGGCGGATCCATCCGAATTCCGGCTTCGGCTTGCGGGATTTTTGGGCTGAAACCGACAATCGGCCGGTTCAGCACAGATCGCGTAAGCGGTATCGCATGGTCACTGGACCATGTCGGACCACTCGCGCGATCCGCCGCCGATCTCGCTCTGATCTATGAATCGATGGCAACATCGAACTATGCCCGGCCCGGACCCGTTCGCGATGACCTGCGCGGATTGCGGATCGGCATTCCTACGAACTATTTCAACAAACGGATAGAAGGTGGCGTTGCGCGGGCAACGGCCGCCGCCTACTCGGCGCTTGAGGAGTTGGGTGCGGTCTTGGTCGACATCGCGGTTCCGGCCTTTGACGACGCCGTATCCGCCGCGTTCATTCTGGCGATGGTCGAAGCCGCCTACACGCACCGGCAACGACTGCAGGCACATGAAGGCGCACTTGGCGGCGATGTCGCGCAGTTCTTGCGATCGGGCCATTCGATTCCGGCGTCGGACTATGTCGGCGCCCTGAAAGCCCGGGACCATTTCCGCATTGATACTGCCGCGCTTTTCGACCGGATAGATATCCTTGCCGCACCGACGGTTCCGGCAACACCGAAGCCCTTCACCGACGAAGAGGTCGTCATTGACGGTGAAACCGAACCGATGTTCAACTGTATGATCCGGCTGACCTGCCCCTTCAATATTACCGGCAATCCGGTCCTGTCCGCGCCCTGCCCCACGCTCGCTGACGGCCTGCCCTGTGGTATTCAGCTCATCGGCCCTTATGACGGCGAAGCGCTGCTTCTGCGCATCGGGGCATTGTACGAGGCAACCGCGCTGGACGCCCATCACCAGAGGCTGGCGGCACTTAATACCTGAAATGTGACAGGCTGGAGCGGCGATGTCACCGGAACGGAGATCGAGGGAAATGAATTGGAAAACGGACTACCGGTCATTTTACTATGCCAATGCCGAGAAACCCGACGACATCCGCCTCGATCCGGCAACCACCGCGCTCCTCGTCATCGACGTGCAGAACACCTATCTGGAACCCAAGGACACCGAAGAGGAAACGAAGCGCTGGCAGCCGTTTTATGCGCGCATGCGGGAGACCGTCATACCCAACATCGCAGCCCTGACGCAGAGCTGCCGGACGCGTGGAGTCGAGATCATGCATGCGCGTATCGCATGCCAGAAAAAGGATGGCCGGGACCGTTCGCTGAGCCAGAAGAAGCCGGGTTTCAACTACCTGCTGCTGCCCAGGGATGAACCGGATTCACAAATCGTCCCCGAACTCGCGCCGCAGCCGCAAGACATCGAAATTCTGAAAACGACCGACAGCGCCTTAACGGGAACGAACCTTCGGCTGACGCTGCACAATATGGGGATTCGCGACGTGGTTTGCGTCGGCATCTTCACCGACCAGTGTGTCTCCTCGACTGTCCGCAGCTTGGCAGACGAGAGCTTCGGCGTGCTTGTCGTCGACGATTGTTGTGCAGCGGCGACGATGGAGCTTCATCACCGTGAACTGGAGATCATCAACATGATTTACTGCCATGTTGTTCAGTCTTCCGATGTGCTGGAATTCCTAAGCTGAAACACCGCGGTTGAAAGCGCGACCGCCGGCACCGGCCCGGGGCCCGGCTGGGAGACCGACGGATCGGCCGCCCGATGCGCGCGGCCGTCAACAGGCCGGCTTTTCGTTCCGTTGAACATGGGCGGCGTCAACAGGGGGAAATCTTCAAATCTTCCGGCGGGCCGTTACTTGAGGCTCGTCGAATTCTCGCCCCGCTCTCAATGGACAAGGCCGCCGCGGAACGCAAGACAATACGCCCGGATGAATGAGCAAGGAGCAACAGGTCGGTCGGGACGATTTCCCAAGGCTCGTTGTTTTCCGGCCGCCGGCGTCTGACGATACGGTTCGAAGGTGACGGGACCGGCAACCGCGGCCGCCGGTCGATCCGGCTTCGGCCGCCGGGCACCTGGGTCGCAGTCGTCTGGTGCTGGTGACAATTTCATTGGAAAATTCGAAAAACAGGCCTTTGAATTGGGCGGTTGATCGACTATATCAATCGGTATCGCGGGCCCCATTTCGGCCCGTTGTTTTTCTTGACGAATTGGCGCGGGGTGGAGCAGTCTGGTAGCTCGTCAGGCTCATAACCTGAAGGTCGCAGGTTCAAATCCTGCCCCCGCAACCAAACAAACCTTTGTATTTACTGAATTAAGTAGGCCCGCCTTTCGGTGGGCTTTTTGCGATTCTGAGAATAGTCGTCACTAAGTCGCCACCGTGAAACGAATATCTGGCAAACTTCAGCCATAATGTAGGAGCTCAAAGAAGCTGCCTGTAACCGAACGTTGTCATCCATCGAGCTCTGGCGAGGTGAGCATCATATTGCCAACGTGCTTGCTCGTAATCTCCATCGGCTGACTTTCCGAATACAAATTCGTACGCTTCTGACCACTCCGCGCCGGAGGCATCGGCGTCTAGCAGCATGAGGTATAGTTTGAAGCACTTTTGAACCTGTCACGATTTGATGCCGCCCCGAGTTCTCATTTACGCGGCCTGTGTCGCTTCGTAGCCATTCTGATCCGCCGTCTTCCCAAACATAACGGCGGACCACTTCACTGGGGGAGGGTCAGGTCAAGGCTCTATGTCAGTCTCATGTCTTTCTTTGAACTCTTGGGCAACTTCATTGGTTTGCCCACGCGTTCCTTCTTCCAGCCACGCAAACTTGAAGATATCCCCTTGGCAGGCATTTTCGTCCACAACAGGCGGCTGCGCCGGAACCTGCCTTGGAGCGGAGAAGCTCTCCGGATTCGGAACGGCCACGAAAGCAGAAATGTTAAGAGCAGAAGACACAATGGGAGCGCAATCACATTGTTCACCAATGTCCACCCGGACAGGGAAAAGAGAAACCCCGATGCGAAGCTTGAAGTTGCAACAATTCCGAAGACGAGGAAATCGTTGAGCGCCTGAGCTCTCGCCCGCTCATTCGGCCGAGTGATTTGCGTTAACAATGTGGTGCCGCCAATGAACATGAAATTCCAACCCACACCAACCGCAAACAGCCCGACCCAGTAATGGACCAAAGTAGTTCCTGACAGGTTTGTCACAGCAGCAACCATGTTCAACATGATACCTGTGCAAATAACCTGCTTTATTCCGAACCGCGCAACAAGCTTAGCGGTAAAGAAGCTCGGCGCATACATGCCCACCACATGCCACTGAATTGCAAACGCCGTGCTTTCAAAGCTGTGCCCGTGGCGGGACATTGAAAGCGGTGCCGCCGTCATCACCAGTATCATTACGCCATAGCCGATTGCAGCCGAGGCGACCGCGAGCGGGAAATCGGGCCGATTCAAAAGTGCCAAGACAGAAAACGCACGATTATCCGCTGAGGCGTTTTGGAGGTCGGGAAATTCAGGTATGCGGAGGAGTATCATGTTGATTGCCGCCAAAGCCGCAATGCCCACATAGCAGCCGGCAAAGGTTACAGGGGTGAGCAGATCGCGGCTGAAGGTTGCCAGCCAGGGCCCCAGGAACGCGGCAACCACCCCGCCGGCCATAACGCAAGAAATGGCCGTTGCATGATGGGTTTTCGAAACGCATTCCGTTGCCGCAAACCTTAAATACTGCCATATGGCGTTGTGCACGCCCATACCGATGCTTGCCAGCAAAAACACGGAAAAAAGGGTTTGATAAACCGCCAACATCGCGGTTAGCGAGCTGCAAACAGCAAGCATCTGCCCGGCGAGAAAAACCCGCTTTCTTCCAAACTTCTCCATAAGGAGGGATGCAGGCACGGTCCCCAGCAGCACCCCCAGGAACTGACAGGCAAGAGGTAGCGTTGCCATCCAAGGCGCCTCGGACAAATGAATGCCAACCAGTGCCGTAACTGTCATGATGACGACCTGACCGGATTGGGAGAGCGCTTGAACGGCACCGAGGATGCCGATGGTAATCCAGTCGCCTCTGTTTGATGGTGTGTGGCCGGTCATGAGCGTTACCTCTTGAACGTCGCGCTCGTTCAACACGTTGGCTGGAATCAACTATTGAAATTCGGTGTGCAGAGACGCCCGGTGCGTTTTCAAACCGCACCGGACCATCGGCCGGCCCGGCACAGGTTCTTCAGGATCATCTCGTTATGAGGGGCACGGAACGACCCGCATGTACGGCTTGACCGCATTCCAGCCGGTAGGGAATTTCTCTTTGGCCGCTTCATCAGATACGGCGGGAACGATGATAACGTCCTCGCCGGCGGTCCAATTGACCGGCGTGGCAACACTGTGCGCCGCGGTCAGTTGAAGTGAATCGATAACGCGCAGAATTTCCGTAAAATTGCGGCCGGTACTCATTGGGTAAGAAATGATCAACTTGATCGTTTTCGCCGGATCGATGACGAACACATTTCGAACTGTCGCATTTGCCATCGCGGTCCGGTTTGCGGCGCCGGAATTTTCATCACGCCCCAACATGCCATAAAGCTTGGCAACCTTCAGATCGGTGTCACCAATCAGGGGATAGTCAGGCTTGTGGCCTGTCACATCGAGGATATCTGACAACCAGCGCATGTGGTCCTGAATCGCATCGACGCTCAGCCCGATTGTCTTCGTATTGCGCTTGGCGAATTCAGATTCCAATCCCGCCATATAGCCGAGTTCGGTCGTGCAGACAGGGGTGAAATCCTTGGGATGGGAGAACAGCACCGCCCATTGGTCGCCAATCCATTGGTGAAAATTTATCACACCCTTGGTCGTCTCCGCGGTGAAGTTGGGTGCTGTATCGTTGATACGTAAAGTCATTTTCGTCATCTCCAATTCCAAGGCCGTGTTGGTGAGATGAGAGCGAGCTGCCCGCTCATGATCGATGGAAAGATCACGCATGGCATCGCTCTCGCTGCCTTGACGGCTTATCAGTTCGCATGGCAAAAACGCATTGTCTTCAAGCAAATTTGTTACTTTAAAATGCAGAAATGCAGGATATGAACTGGAATGACCTTCGTATTGTGCTGGCGGTGGAGAGATCCGCTTCTTTAGCCGAAGCCGCTAAGGCCGTTGGCGTAAACGAAACAACAATCAGCCGGCGGCTGGTACATCTGGAAACCGCGCTTCGAGCGAAACTGTTTGAACGCCAAGGCCGCCGCCTGGTTCCGACAGAACCCGGACTGCGTGTGATCGAGACGGCCGAACGCATCGAAACTGAAACGATGGCGCTTGAGAACACGGTATCCGGGCAAGACCAGATGGCGGCGGGTACGGTCAGAGTGAGCTGTGTATCTTTGGTCGCAAATCATTTGATCGCTCCGCGCTTGTCGGCATTGCTCAACGACAATCCGCAAATGACGGTCGAACTGATTGCGGAGAGCGCGAACATCAGCCTGACCAAACGGCAGGCGGATTTGGCGCTCAGGATGGCACGGCCGAATGCCGAAATGAGGAATATTGCCCGGCGGATCGGACAGCTCGACTATGCGGTTTATGGAGCTCGTGAGGCGGACAGGGAATCGTTGGGGTGGATCGCTTATGAGGACAAATACGCGGACTTGCCTCAGACGCGCTGGATCAAGGAACGCAATGGCGAACAGAATTTTTCTTCCCTGGTCATTAGTGACGGCGACACCTTATTGCAGGGTATAAAGGCCGGCCTCGGAAAGGCATTCCTGCCGGTCGCCATTGGCGATGCTTGCGCCGATTTGACGAGGTTGGACGATGGCCCTCCACCAATATTTCGTGAGGTCTGGCTGCTCAGTCATCCGGATCATAAAGGCCTGGCAAGGATCAAGATCGTTGGCGACTGGTTGGCGAATACAATTGCATCCCTATGAGGCGTTCGCCTTAGCAGAGAAATCTGTGGCCACGGATCTAAAATAAACGTCCCGCCGGCCCGGCCGGATTGGTATAGAAACAGATTTCCTGTGATTAGGGCATGACGCCGGATCCACTGTCAGGGCCAGGGCCAAACCAGGCCATTTGGGCTAACGACCGAGCTTCAGGTTTTTGCTCTGAAGGCATGAGCATCCAAGACGTTCAGATTAGGGCGAAATCCTGCAAAATCATCCGAGAAGCGCGAAATTGGCTTAACTGGCGGGAAGCCAAGTCCGGAGAAAAAATCATTTTCTTTCAATTCCTTACAGTTTCGGAGCTTGGCGCAAAACCACGCTCCAGCTCATAGCCTGACGGTCGCAGGTCAAATCCTGCCCCCGCAACAAAGACCATACGGGTATCATTTGACCATCTTGAAAGGCGGCGCTTTTCCCGGGCCAGCCATGACCTCTAACCAGCCACCTGGAAGCCGCCAATTGCCCATTCGTCGGGCCGATTGATGGTCGCCGGCCTGTGTGGCCGGCGACTTATTTGGTCGGCTTTCCTGTGCAAGCGACCGCCGGACATGCCCTGTAGCCCCGCCCACACGGCTCAAACCGCCCCGGCCCCTTGTCCGCGCAGGTCGCCTCACCTGTCCGACCGCCGCAATCGCAGTCTGCCTGATCGGAGCGCGGGGCAAATGCCCCGCCTCCCCGATGCAAGCGGGCCTACCTGACCTTGCCGGGCAAACTCAGGTCTCCCGAAGCGACGTCAAAGACGTCCGTTACGCACAACAGCGGTGCGTGGGCATTTGCATGAACTCGAAGAGCCGATGTCACGCCATCGTAGGACGCACCGACGATCGCGTCTGCGTCGGCAATGGAAACGTTGATTTTGATTTCCGGGCCGTCGAACAGGGGTGAGAAGCCGGGGCTGTCAATGAACAGGGGCAGTCCGGGCCAGGTCGCCGGCATCTTCGGTGTCTCGCCCTCCGGAATATCGCAGACGCCAAGGGCGCCCGGACCGCATGCGTCGTTCGGCGTCAGAACCACCCAATGACTGTGCCATTCGGAGCCGTCGTTGCCCGGGTCCCCATCGCCATCCTCGTCAAACAAGGGGGTGTCGTCAAAATCGGGATGGCTCGTTGCCGCTAGAGCGAGAATGCCGGATTTCTCTTCAAAGCCGACGTCCTTGGGATCCAGCGATGTTGGCCAAACATACGAAAACACGGGGGCACCGGCCAGTTCGCCAACTGCGGGCGGCTTCTGCGAGCCGGCAATGCCGTTTGTTGTCATGTGAAACGTTATGACAACGCCTTCCCGGTGGACATGGGCGGCCAGAATGTCGAAGGCCGGCATCTTGCTGTCATCCGCGGCAGATCTGACTGCGTCCTGCTGATTGACTGCCTGGGATGTATGGTTTCCGTCAGCCAAAGCCAAATCGAGTGACAAGAGAAGCGCAGCCGCGCCCCAGAACATCGTGTTCATTTTTAATCTCCTATATGATAGTAGCGACTCGATATTATTAAGCTTTCCGGGTGCCTGTTGCAATAGCAATAGCGAGTCGATATTATATCTGCATGAAAAGCGAGGACACGCATCGGCTGGAAACGCTCATTGACCGGCTGAACCGCATTCTTGCGTCAGATGAATGGGCCGATGCGCTCAACCCGGCACAGTGGACAGCCCTCGTTTATATTGCCCGCGCCAACCGGTTTTCGAGAGCGCCCTCTTATGTCGCCGAATACATGTGCGCCACGCGCGGAACCGTTTCGCAGACCCTCAAGGCGCTGGCCAAGAAAGGCCTGATTTCCGAGCTTCGTTCCGAAAAAGACAAAAGATCGCTTTCCTACTCGCTGACCGCATCGGGCCGGCACCTTCTGAAACGCAGAACCAGCAGGGAAGAGCTGTTTGCGTCGCTGGACAGCGATACGTCAGTTCACCTTGCGAACGGACTGGAGGAGCTTCTTCGAGCATCGATAAGGCGGCGGGGGATGAAAGCCTTCGGTGTCTGCAAGACTTGCAGGTACCACCGGCGGAAGCCCGGCGGCGGCTATTGTGAGTTGCTCAAGGAGCAATTGTCGAACCGCGAGGCCGACCAGATATGCCACGAGTATGCCGAATCCGCTTGAATATCTTGTCGGAATTCGCATGCAGGTTTGCATTCCCTGAGCGAGCGTTCTTCCGCATCGGTCAAGCCGGATTCAAACTCATAGCGTGGGACACGAGCCGGGATCCGGGGCGCGCACTGTGTTGATATGCCAGCTTGGGGCAAGTTGATTGCCCACCGTGGTTGAACGGCAAATATCGAAATGGCCTTTGGCCGGCCAATGTGGCGTCCCCGGGTTCCATCATTCGCCGAATGGCCGAACGATTCGCTAACGCCAAAAAAACACACGGGCGGCCTGTGGCCGCCCGTCTGCGCATCTGTCTCCAAATGAACCGGGGCTTACTTGGAGAAGTCGATTGTCGGCAAAAGCGCGGAAAAAAATGCGTCTTCCGCTTCGAGCACGCCCAGAAACTCCTCCGGGCCCGCGAAGTCGACCTCGACAAGCGCTTTGGATGCAAAGTCGGTGAAGGTGCTTCCGGTGGCCGATGCCTCGATCGCCGCTGCCAGGGTGGCAAGCACATTGTCGGGCGTTCCGGCCGGCGCCCAAAGGCCGATATTCGGCGGCAGGGCCAGTTCGATTCCCGCATCACGAAGCGTCGGCAGGTCGGGCGCCAGGCTCGTGCGCTCTTCTGAAAGCTGGGCCAGCGGAACCAGTTGGCCCGCCTCGCCGCGAGGAATAATCGCCGATGCAAATCCGAGCACCACATCGACCTCGCCGGCAATCGTCGCGGTAATGGCCGGCGTCACACCGCCAAACGGAATGTGGAACATTTCGATCCCGGCGGCCTTGGCGATGGCTTCGGCGGCAATATGGGTCGCGCCTCCCGTGCCGGCGCTGCCATAACTGACTTTGCCTGGGTTCTCCTTGGCATAGGCCAGCATCTCATCGATGGTTGCGAACGGCGCACCCTTCCGTGCGGCGATTACGTTGGGGCCCACGGCCACCCGCGCGATCGGGATCAGGTCTCCAAATCCGTAGTTCAGTTCGCGCTGGTGCGGCGCCACGGTTTGCACCGAACTGACCGCCATCAGGATCGTGTATCCGTCGGCATCGGCATTGACGACTTCGGTCGCGCCGACCGTACCGCCAGCGCCCGGTTTGGTTTCAACGACAACGGGCTGGCCGAGCGCCTCCGACATATCCTCCGCAAGAGTGCGCGCCATCGTGTCGGTCGATCCGGGCGAATAGGGCACGATGATCGTCACGGCGCGTTCGGGAAAGCCTTCGGCGCTCGCCAGCGTGGCGCTCAGGCCGAGCGCCAGGCCGGCGAGAAGTGAGGGAATGCGAAATCTCATGGTTTCCTCCGTTTTGGATTGCGTGGTTCTCTCTGACCGCCGTTGCGTCCGAACGGCGTCAATTGGTGCGTTCTCCAGCGGCGGTGCGGCCTGCAATCAGCCCCAGGCCCAGCGCCGACAGCAGGCCGTTTCCGGACATGTAGCCGCCGCCGCCCGAACGGCCGCTGACGCCCATGGCCGCCCCGCCGCCGGCATAAAGGCCCGGAATCGGCCGGTTGTCGGTGTCGAGCACGCGGGCGTTCGCAGAGACTTTCAGCCCGCCTTGGGTGTGAAACAGCGCCGGTTCGATTTGCGTTGCGCAAAGCGGACCGCAAAGCGGGCCATCGCCCCAGTCCACGCGCCCGAACCGGTCTGCACGATCCCCGCGCGCGCCGGCGCCGGCTTCGGCGAACGTGGCGGCCAGAATATCTCCCGGTACGCCAATCTGCCCCGCGAGCGCGTGGATATCCGGCGCCGTCTTGGCGACACCGAACGCGCAGGCTTCGGCAAATTGCGGTTGGCCGGCTGCAACGTCATCGCGGATGGATGCGTCATAGATCATGTAAAAGGGCCCGGAACCGGCAAACTCGATGTCGGCAAAACCGGAATAGCCAAGTGTCTCGTCACCCAAACGCTGTCCGTCGCGATCGACGATAAACCCGCCGCGTTCGATCAGCGTCCACGTCATCAGCGCTCCGGTTTTGACGCTCAGCGCGGCATGGCCCTGATAGGCCGCCATGTTGCCCATGGCCGCACCGATTTCACGGCCCCATGCGATAGCCTCGCCGGTGCTGTTCGGCGATCCGCCATATGTGGCGTTGGCGGCCGACGGGCAATGATCGGCCAGAAGGCCGGATGCGGCGCCGAATCCGTTGCATGCCAGGATCACGGCATGCGCGTCGATCCGGTCTTCGCCCGCCCGCGCACCGGAAATGCGCCCGCCGGCGCTGACAAGCCCGGTTGCCGGACAACCAAGGGCGAGCGGGATGTCGCGGTCCCGAACCGCGGCGGCAAGGTCGTCGAGCAGATCGGCACCACGTCGCGAGGGCGGCGCATGAAGGCGGTAAGTGGTGTGCCCGACATGCTTGTAGGTGGTGATCAGATCGAGTGTGACGCCACAATCAACAAGGAAGTCGACCAGCGCACTGGAAGTTTCGGCAAGGACGTCGACCAGCGCATCTGCATCATGCGCGCCGGCAGTTGACCGCAGATCGCGAGCAAACAACGCCGCGCTGTCGGCAATGCCGGCCGATTCCTGGAACCGGGTCGAAGCCGCCGGAATGGATCCGCTTGACAGTGCGGTGTTGCCGCCCAGCGAATGCGCCTTTTCCACAATGGCGACATCAACCCCAGCCTCATGGGCCGCCAGCGCGGCGACCAGGCCGCAGGCGCCCGCGCCGATCACCAGCACATCGAACGAAGGTGAATGTTCCTCAGTCATAGTTGAGAATGCCCACGCTCGCCGGAATCCGGTTTTCGGTGTCGGACACCGGCTCAAGCATCCGACCATTCACTAAGTGTTGACACTATAGGAAGCGAACATGACACTCTGTCAACAGTTTTTGTGAATTGCTGGTCGTGTTTCCATACGCTGGGGCCGCTTGATTCAAGAGAGCTGGAATCTCAGAAATTACATAACTATATGTTTTTCCTAATAAAATAAATTTGCATTCACAAATTCTCAGATGGAAAGTCATTTTTCAAATTTCCAAAAGTATTGACAGTTTGAGAATTCGTGCGAAACACATGATGGTTTGGTCAACAGGTAGGCGCGCGATTGGACATCCATGCAACACCCTTCTCCCATCATTCCGCCGCGGGCTGTCGTGGTAACGGGCTTGAGATTGGGCATCGGGCCGGCCGATGCAAAATCGCTGCCGGGGGTGAAATCGAACGCTGTGGGCATCGACTTCGCAACGCCGCCCGATCTTCACCGTCGCCATGAGCACGGTTGCGCCGGGCCTTCGGCATGTACCGGCGTCCGCGCGGCCGCTGCCGAACCGGCGTTGCAATGCCATCGTGCATGCCGCGGGCCTCATGCGGGCCGAGATCAATCGGGACATCGCGCGATCGCCGGCAGTGCGGGTGCCGCCACCGACCAGGTCCGATCGAGACTTTCGTATCGTTGTTTTGGCGAGCCGGACGTACCGGGGGCGGCAGCACGGCGCTCCGTTTGGTGGCGGTGACCGCGATGGAGCGCGGGATCAGATTGATTGCCATTGCGCCGGGCCCTGTCAGAACAGGGCAGGCGACCGGTCCCAACCGCACCGATGCAGCGATTGCATTACCGCCGAGGGGGCGCTTGATTGCGCCCGCAAAGGTCGCGTCGACGATGTTGATCCGGCTTTCGGATGCGCCAGGCGCCGTCACCGGGCAGGCACCGCGGCAATACGGCGGGCCATTATTGGCACCGTGATCCATCACCGCGCCACAACAGGGGGCCAACCATGAAACGCTTTGATCGCAACGAGATCATCGCCGCGCTGTCGATGATGGCATTCGGCTTCATCTGGCTGGCAATCGGTCAGGGCTACGCGATGGGCAACAGCGTACGCATCGGCGCCGGCGTTTTTGCGGTGGCGCTGAGCCTGATCTTCATTGCCCTGTGCGGCGTACTGGTCCTGCAGGCGCGCGGCGCCGAGCATCGTCCTTTTGGGTTTCAGGCCCGGCCGATGGCACTCGTTCTGGGCGGCATCCTGTTCTGGGCGCTGACGGTCGATGTTATTGGCTTTCTACCGGCGACGATCGTTCTCATGGTGTCGTGCGCCCGCGCCGAACGCGCGAGCACCTGGCGATCCACGCTCGTGCTGACCGTCGGCGTTTGCACCTTCGGTTATGTGGTCTTCATCGAAGGCCTGAACATTCCGCTTTCGGTCATCGGGGAGTGATGCCATGGATCTGATCGCCGGCCTCTCGCTCGGTTTCGAGACAGCACTGTCGCCCGTCGCTCTGATTTTCTGCTTTTTCGGCGTCAGCATCGGCATGTTCATCGGCGTTCTGCCGGGCATCGGGCCGCTTGCCGCCGTCGCGATGATCCTGCCCGTCACCTATCATCTGGATGCATCGAGCGCGCTCATCATGTTGGCCGGCATTTTCTATGGCGCCCAGTATGGCGGCTCCACGGCGTCCATTCTGCTCAACCTTCCCGGGACGTCGACCACGGCCGTCACGGCGATCGACGGCTATCCGATGGCCCAGCAGGGCCGGGCGGGCGTGGCCCTGTTCATCACGACTATCACCTCCTTTTTCGGCGGATGTCTGGCGATCGTCCTTTTGATGAGTTTTGCACCGGCACTGGGCGCCATGGCGCTGAAATTCTCGTCGGCGGAATATTTCTCCATCATGCTTCTGGGCCTGATTGCCGCGGCGACGATGTCGCTCGGCAGCCCCGTCAAGGGCGTCATCTCGGTCGTCGCAGGTCTCATGCTCGCCATGGTGGGCATGGACACGACTTCCGGCGAGTTGCGCTACACGTTCGGCATTCTCGAACTCCAGGACGGGCTCAATCTTGTCGCCATGGCCATGGGCCTGTTCGGCGTCGCCGAGATCTTGCGCAATACCGGCACGGCTGAGCGTGACACCTCCACGCTCCAGAAAGTGCGGTTCAGGGATCTGATGCCGACCCGTGCCGATCTGCGCCAATGCTGGAAACCGGCATTGCGCGGCGCCGGTATCGGTTCGTTCATCGGTGTTTTGCCCGGCGCCGGGCCGACGCTGGCGGCATTCCTGGCCTATGCGGCGGAAAAGCGGGTCGCCAGGGACCCCAGCCGGTTCGGCCGCGGCGCGATCGAAGGGATATCTGCGCCCGAGGCGGCCAACAATGCTTCCACCCAGGCCGCCTTCATTCCGACACTTGCCCTGGGCATTCCCGGCGATGCGGCGATGGCCGTCCTGCTTGGCGCCATGATGATCCACGGCATCCAGCCACGGCCCGAGTTTTTCACGCTCCATGCCGACCTGTTCTGGGGACTGGTGGTCAGCTTCTGGATCGGCAACCTGATGCTCCTGGTGCTTAACATTCCGCTCATCGGCATCTGGGTTCGCATTCTCACGGTACCCAAAAAACTGCTGTTTCCCGCCGTCATCTTCTTCATTTGCGTCGGCGTCTACAGCGTCAACAACAATCCCTTCGACGTGCTGATGGTGATCGTGTTCGGCCTGGTGGGCTACGTCATGAACGCCTTCCAGTATCCGACGGCGCCGCTTCTGATGGGATTCATCCTCGGGCCGCTTGTCGAGCAGCATTTCCGGCGCGCCTTGCTGTTTTCGCGCGGCGACCTGACAACCTTCATCGATCGGCCGATCAGTGCCGCCTTTCTGGCAGCCAGTTTGCTGTTGCTGCTGACGATGGCGTTGCCGCTGATCAAGAAGCTCACCGCATACGAGGCGACGCGGAGCTGAAGCGCGCGCCGGCCGAACCGGCCTTCATCGGATGGATCAGGAGGCGGCGCGGTCCTCCGGCATGGCGATGGCGTCCAGATCCGCATAGCGCTGTTCCATGGCCCTGATCTCGGGTTGCCCCATCAGCGCCCAAATGTCGTCTATGCCGTAAAGCAGATCCGGATGATCGACAACAATGCCGCTCTCCATGGCATCCGCCAGAATGGTCAGGGCGTTTTCCATCGCCATCAGCGCCGCGGCCGGCAACATGCGGGGCAGGGTCACACGTTTGACGCCGAGCGCCTCGAGCCGTTTCACCGGAATCAGTGGCGTCGTCGGACGGTTGCGAATGCCGAAGCCCATATTGACCGACACCGGAACAGGCGATGCATCCACCAGCCGCATGATCTGTTCTTCTCCGCCGATCGCATCGGCGAAGATCAGGTCCGCACCGGCCGCCGCGTAGAGCCGGGCGCGGCGAATGGCACCTTCAATCCCCTCAACCGCGATCGCATCGGTGCGCGCCAGAACGATGAAGTCGTCATCCTTGCGCGCCTCGCAGGCCGCCTCGATCTTGCGCGCCATCTCACGCCTGTCGATGACATCCTTGCCCGCCATGTGACCACAGCGTTTCGGGCTGACCTGATCCTCGATATTGACGCCGGCAAGTCCGGCCTCCTCGAACCTTTCAATGGTGTGATAGACCGCAACAGCGTTGCCGTAGCCGGTGTCTGCGTCGGCCATGATCGGAATGGAAACGCTGCGCGCCATCATGCGGCACGCCTCAAGATTGTCGGTCAGACCCATGATGCCGACATCCGGCACGCCAACGCGCGAATTGGCCAGACCCGCCCCTGTCGTGCAGGCTGATCTGAAACCCGTCTTTTCCACCATCCGGACGCTGTAACCATCATAGACGCCGGGCGAGACGACAATGCCGTCCTCAGCCAGGAGTTCGCGCATGCGGCGGGCCGGCTTTTTTGCCGCTTCGGTCATGATGTCATCCTTCGTCGGTGGTCGCGGCCTGTTGGGCCAAAAGGGTTTCAAGCGATCGGGTCGCGCGTCCGATATGCGCTCGCATCAGAGATTCGGCGAGTTCGCCGTCGCGAGCCCGCATGGCACGCAGAATCTGCCAATGCTCGGTGAACGCATCTTGGCGGCGCCCCGGCTGGTCTGCCGAACGGGCGCGGTAAAGGCGCAGCAGATAGTAGAGTTCGTCGCACAATAGCGTTCGGATCTTGTCATTGCCGCAGCCCTCGGCGATCCGCACGTGCAGGTCGAGACCGACAGCCCTGCCCGCCTCGCGCGCCGCGGAAAACGCATCGAGCATTTCGTCCAGTTCGGTATCGGACATCGCCCGGGTCGCCAACCGCACCGACATGCCCTCGACCGCCTCGCGAAGCTGGAAGATCTCGATCATGTCGGGCAGCGACAGCGAAACCACACGCGCCTTCAGATAGGGCTCCTTGATGACGAGTCCGCGCCCCTGCAACTGCTTGATTGCCTCGCGGATCGGCCCGCGCGATACTTTGAACCGCACGGCCAATGCAGCCTCGTTCAACTGGCCACCAAGGGGGATTTCGCTTGACAGGAGAAGGGCAAAGATCTCGCGCACCACGCGATCTACCAGCGTGCGTTCCTCGCCTTCCAGCACTGCGACCTCCTGTCAACACTTTGCGCGTTTTCCTGAATTGAAAGTGAACGAATAGCGGTATCCGCCCGTGGTATCAAGTCAATTCCGAAAAGTGTTGACACTTTGACAGCATCTATCTAACCCTGCCGAACGTGGAAGCGGCAGGACAGCGGCATGACGGCAACCGTCGACATCCCATTGGTGAGAATTCACCCAGACGACGCCGATGCACATGTCGGCGTGGATCTGCGCGAACTCACAGCGTTCCGCGATCAGCCTCTGCCCCATTGTCTGCGCATCGTTCTGGAGAACCTCGCCCGCCAGGCCCTCGCCGGCGCGCAAACCATGGCCGACGTCGTCAGAATTGCCAACTGGACACCGGATACAACCGGTTTTTGCGTGCCGTTGTCGGTCTCTCGCGTCATTCTTCCCGACAGCTCCGGCTTGCCGATGCTGATGGATCTGGCCGCGGCACGCGATGTTGTGGCCACCCGGGGTGGCAACCCGGGAGCGGTCGAACCGAAGGTCCCTGTCACGCTTGTCGTTGATCATTCCCTGATTGTCGATGTGGCCGGCCGGCCCGATGCGAAAGCCCGAAACATGGCGCTTGAATATCGCCGCAACAGCGAGCGCTACAGTTTCTTCAAATGGGCCGAACAGGCGTTCCAGATGCTTCGCATCGTCCCTCCCGGTGCTGGCATTATCCACCAGGTGCATCTGGAGCGGCTGGCGCAGGTCATCGAGACGGTCGAACTTCCAGGACCTGGCAGGCTTTGCGGGCCCGAATTCGTTCTGGGCTGCGACAGCCATACACCGATGGTCAACGGTCTGGGCGTTCTCGGATGGGGTGTTGGCGGAATCGATGGTGAGGCGGCTGTGCTTGGCATGGCCCATGCGGTGCGGATACCGCGCGTCGTCGGGCTGCGCCTGGCCGGGCGTCTGCCGGCCAGCGCAACGACAACGGATCTCGTCTTGCGTATCACGGAGCGGTTGCGCGAAGTCGGCGTCGTCGGCGACTTCATCGAAGCCTTCGGCCCCAGCCTGCCCGAATTGACCGTACCCGACCGCGCCACGATCGCGAACATGTCGCCTGAGTATGGCGCGACCACCTGCTTCTTTCCGATCGACGACCAGACGCTGGCCTATCTGCGCCAGTCCGGCCGGGATGAGGCGCATGTCGCGCGCATCGCCGCTTATGCAAAATCCGTCGGATTGTTTGCCGAGGTTGGCGATTCCGAACCGGATTTCTCCAGCGTGGTCGACATTGACTTGTCCACGATTGTCGCAAGCGTCGCCGGCCCGAAACGTCCGCAGGACCGGGTGCCGTTGACCAGACTGAAACAGGAATTCGCATCGGCGCTCACGGCGCCGGTTTCAGAGGGCGGATTTGGCCTGACACCGGATCAGGCCGTCACGCAGGTGTCGGCGAACGGCCTGAACCGCCCGGCGGCCCATGGCACGATCGCCATCGCGGCGATCACTTCCTGCACCAACACGTCGAATCCGGCGGTCATGATCGGCGCTGGACTTTTGGCGCGCAACGCGGTCGCCAGGAATCTGTCTGTGCCGGCGGCGGTCAAGACATCGCTTGCGCCGGGATCGCGGCTGGTCACCGATTATCTGGATGAAGCCGGACTCCTGCCGCCGCTGGAGGCGCTCGGGTTTCACGTTGTCGGCTATGGCTGTACGACCTGCTCCGGCAAGTCAGGGCCGATCGACGCCGATCTGGCGGAGGCGATTGCCGCAAACGATCTGGTTGCAGCTGCCGTCCTGTCCGGCAACCGGAACTTCGAGGGCCGCATCCACAAGGCTGTGCGCGCTTCCTACCTTGCCTCGCCACCTTTGGTGGTCGCGTTTGCACTGGCCGGCCGTATCGACATCGATTTTGAGACCGAACCGCTCGGCACCGACAATGCCGGCCAACCGGTCTTTTTGCGCGACATCTGGCCAACATCGCAGGAAGTGCAGCGGCTCGTCGAAGCAAGCCAGCAACCGGATCGTTTCAAGGCCAGCTACGCCACGCTGTTTGGCGGGGCCGAGCTTTGGCAGTGCCTCGACGCGCCCGAAGGCGCGCGGTTCGCCTGGGACGAGCGCTCGACCTATATCCGGCGTCCTCCGTTCTTCGAACTGGCCACCGATCCGCTGCCGGATATCCTGGAAGGCCTTCGTGTCCTGATTCATGCCGGCGACAGCTTGACCACAGACCATGTGACACCGAGCGGAGAGATCCTGCCCACCAGCCAGGCCGGGCAATATCTGACCGCCCGCTGCGTCGAACAGCAGGCCTTCAATGCAGTTACCCAGCGGCGCGGGAACCATGAGTTTATGGCGCGCGTGACTTTTGCCAATCAGAGAATGAAGAACCGCCTGGTTCCCGAACGAGAGGGCGGCTGGACCCGAAGAGAACCCGGCGGCGCAATCGAGACCGTATTCGACGTTGCCACCGCTTATCGTGCCGCCGGTGTACCCGCCATGGTGCTGGCCGGCCGCGACTACGGCATGGGGTCCAGCCGTGACTGGGCCGCGAAAGGCCCAAGACTGCTGGGTGTGCGCCTGGTGCTGGCCCGGAATTTCGAACGCATCCATCGGGCAAACCTGATTGGAATGGGTATTGCACCCGTCACCTTCGCGCCCGGCGAAAATGCCGACAGTCTTGGTCTGACCGGGTTCGAGCGCTTCGATGTCACCGGCCTGCACACGGCGCTGCAGACCGGGTCGCCGGTGTCGATCGTCGCCCATGGATCGCAAGGCCGAAGCACATTCCATGGCCATCTCGATCTGGCAGATGATCGCGAAGCGGTCCAGCTGCAAAGCGGTGGGTTGTTTGCAACGCTGCTCGATGGTTTGGAAAACGGGGAGCAATGCGATGCCGGATGAGTTGCGCCGGGCCATTCACACCGTCGAAAGCTATCTGGCCGCGATGGAAGCCCGCGACCTCGACCGCGCGCGCGCCCTCGTAGCCGCGGGCGATCTCGATTTGATCTTTCCCGGCGGCCGGCGGTTTTCACGGATCGATGAAATCGTCGCCAATTCGAGCGGACGCTATGCGGCGATCGGAAAGGTGATCAGGCGACGCTCGGCCTGGACCGAAAACGGGCGCATAAATGTGGTGTTCGCCGGGGTGCTGCACGGACGCTGGCCGGATGGAGTGCCGTTCTATGACATCCGGTTCATCGACCTCTTCGAGCTGACAAACGGCCGGATCACCCGGCAGGAAGTCTGGAATGACGCCGGCGAACATCTGCTGGCTCAGGTACAACATGAGACCCGACGATGAGCTGCGATCTGTTGCTCAAGAACGGAGAGATTGTTTTTCCCGGCCAGACGATCCGCTGCGGCAGCGTCCTGGTCAGCGGCGGCAGGATCGCTGCCCTTCTGGATCGCGGCGAAGCATGCAGCGCGGCACGCGTGATCGACTGCACCGACCGCTGGATCCTGCCCGGTGTCATCGATCCGCACACCCATATCGGCTTTGGCGACCGGGAGAACGATTGGGCGACAGAGACCGCAACTGCCGCGCTGGGTGGCGTCACCGGTTTGATGAGTTTCTGGCGACACGACGATCTCGGCGAATCGACCGGGCCCTGGATCGCGGCCGGCGAAGCCCGGGCGAAGACCGATTTCGGTTTGCACTTTGGCGTCACCTCGCGCCGCCATGTCGCCGAACTTGGCGAACTGTCAAAGCGGTTCGGCGTCACGTCGATCAAGGTGTATCTGATGTACAAGGGCGCGACCGGCGCCGCCAAGGGCTTCACGGACGTCGATGATGCTCTTCTTTATTCGGCGCTTCAAGCCGGCTCGGAGATCAGGGGCGGTGTGGTCGGTGTGCATTGCGAGAACACTGAGGTGATCCCGGTCTTCCGCGATCCGCTGAAAGCGGCCGGCCGTGACGATCTCGGCGCCTGGGATGAGCAATCGCCCGGATTTCTTGAGACCGAGAACGTGTTCCGCGTGGCCTTCTTTGGCGAAAAGGCCGGCTGCGATGTCAACATCGTGCATATGTCGGCTGTCGAAAGCCTCCACCTGATCCGCCGCCTGCGCCGCAGTGACCGCCCGAAAATCAATATCGAAACCTGTATCCAC
This sequence comes from Afifellaceae bacterium, assembly GCA_965216515.1. Classification (GTDB taxonomy): domain Bacteria; phylum Pseudomonadota; class Alphaproteobacteria; order Rhizobiales; family Afifellaceae; genus CAXMRP01. The sequence goes on from OZ244173.1 coordinate 1,972,405, forward strand.
TATCTGTCCCTGACCAGGGACAGCCCGCTCGGTCCGGTTGGCAAGGTCAATCCACCCCTGCGGTCGCAAGCCGATGTCGACGGACTTTGGGAGGGG